>NZ_JAGGPB010000029.1 GCF_018614055.1 Streptomyces sp. ISL-98 | reverse complement strand
GTTGCTCGCGTCCACTGTGTTGTTCCCGGGTTGCGAACAGTTGTCGCACCGGTTGAACAGATCCACTTACTTAATTGAAGAGTGTGCTTGTTCGCTAAGCCCGATAGGGTTTCGGTGGTCATAGCGTTAGGGAAACGCCCGGTTACATTCCGAACCCGGAAGCTAAGCCTTTCAGCGCCGATGGTACTGCAGGGGGGACCCTGTGGGAGAGTAGGACGCCGCCGAACAATCTTTCAGGACCCGTGGTCCAGCGTTCATGCTGGACCACGGGTCCTTTTTGTTTTTCCGAAGCGCGTCGGATGGCCGACTGCGCGAGAATGACTGCGTTACCCCAAGACAGGAGCCAACCGATGTCCACCAACTCTCCCGACGATCGTCCGGAGCGCGAGCCGCGCCGGCGAGACGGCGATGACAGGGGCGGATTCCGCGGCGGTCGTGACGACCGTGGGCCGCGCCGGGACAACGACCGCGGTGGGTTCCGTCGTGATGACCGTCCCACCGGCGGCCCTTCGCGTGGCGGACGGGACGACCGCTCCGGCGGTCCTCGCCGTGACGATGACCGTGGTGGGCGGCCGACCGGTGGTGGCGGTGGTTACCAGCGTCGTGATGAGCGGCCCACTGGGCCCCGTCGTGATGATGAGCGTGGTGGCGGGTTCCGTCGGGACGACAGCCGGGGTGGTCGACCCAGCGGTGGCGGCGGCTTCCAGCGTCGCGATGACCGTCCGAGCAGCGGTGGCGGTGCCGGTGGCGGCTATCAGCGCCGTGACGACCGTCCGAGCGGTGGTGGCGGTTACCAGCGTCGCGACGACCGGCCCAGTGGTGGCGGTGGATACCAGCGTCGTGACGAGCGTCCCAGTGGACCGCGCCGTGACGACCGCCCCAGTGGTGGCGGCGGATTCCGTGGCGGTCGCGACGACCGGTCCAGCGGGCCGCGTCGTGATGACGACCGCGGTGGATTCCAGCGTCGTGACGACCGGCCCAGTGGTGGCGGTGGTTACCAGCGTCGTGACGAGCGTCCGAGCGGTGGTGGCGGCTATCAGCGTCGGGATGACCGTCCGAGCGGTGGCGGTGGTTACCAGCGTCGTGACGAGCGTCCGAGCGGTGGTGGCGGTTACCAGCGTCGGGATGACCGTCCGAGCGGTGGCGGTGGTTACCAGCGTCGTGACGAGCGTCCGAGCGGTGGTGGCGGTTACCAGCGTCGGGATGACCGGCCGTCTGGTGGTGGCGGTTACCAGCGTCGCGACGACCGTCCCAGTGGTGGTGGCGGCTATCAGCGTCGGGATGACCGTCCGAGCGGTGGCGGTGGTTACCAGCGTCGCGATGAGCGGCCCAGTGGGCCCCGTCGTGAAGACGAGCGTGGTGGCGGTTACCAGCGTCGTGACGAGCGGCCCAGTGGGCCCCGTCGTGATGATGAGCGTGGTGGCGGGTTCCGTGGCGGTCGTGATGACCGCGCGCCTCGTCGGGACGACGAGCGCGGTCGCTTCCCCCGTGATGACCGCTCCGGCGGGCGTCGTGATGACGAGCGTGGCTTCCGTGGTGGTCGCGATGACCGTGGGCCTCGTCGGGACGATCGCGCGCCTCGCCGGGACGACCGGGACCGCGAGGGTTACCGCGGGCAGCGTGACGAGCGGGATCGCGAGCCCATCAAGCGGCTTCCCATCCCCGACGACGTCACGGGCCAGGAGATCGACAAGGACGTGCGTCAGGAGCTGATGAGCCTCCCGAAGACGCTGGCCGAGGATGTCGCCCGGAACCTCGTCATGGTCGCGAACCTCATCGACGACGACCCCGAAGAGGCCTACGCGTACTCGCGCATCGCGCTGCGGCTCGCCTCGCGAGTGGCGGCGGTTCGTGAGGCGGCAGGCTTTGCGGCGTACGCGACGCAGCGGTACACGGAGGCGCTCGCGGAGTTCCGTGCGGCCCGTCGTATGACCGGCAGCGTCGAGCTGTGGCCCGTCATGGCGGACTGCGAGCGCGGGCTCGGGCGGCCGGAGCGGGCGATGGCGATGGCAGGTGAGCCCGAGGTGAAGAAGCTCGACAAGGCCGGCCAGGTCGAGATGCGCCTGGTCGCGGCCGGTGCGCGCCGGGACATGGGGCAGATCGATGCGGCCATCGTGACCCTCCAGGGCCCCGAGCTGGCGTCGAACTCCGTGCAGTCGTGGACCGCGCGACTGCGGTACGCGTACGCCGATGCGCTGCTGACGGCAGGGCGTGAGGCCGAGGCGCGCGAGTGGTTCGCCAAGGCCGTCGAGGCCGACAAGGACGGTTCGACGGACGCTTCCGACCGGCTCGCCGAGCTCGACGGTGTGGACTTCGTCGACGCGCTCGACGAGGAGACCGCGGAGACTGACGTGGACTCGGCAGCTGCCGAGTCCGTCGAGGCCGAGGCCGAGGTCGAGGCTGAGGTCGAGTCGCCGGTTGAGCCCGACGTCGAGGGCGACAAGGGCTGAGTGTGTGAGTAAGGGCGGCACCCCGTTTCGGGGTGCCGCCCTTTCGCGTTTTCGCGGTCAGCTCAGATCGAGGCTTCGCAGGACCAGGCCCGTCGCCGGCTTGGGGCCGAAGGACGTGGATTTGCGGGGCATCGTGACGCCCTGGCGGGCCAGGTCCCGGACGACTTCTTCGCGTACCGGATGCATCAGGACGGCCGTGCCGCCATGGCGTTCCGCGTGGGTGACGGCTGCCTCGGTGTCGTGGATGTAGGCGATGTCCTCGGGGGCGTCGGGGATCGACCACACATGGTCCAGGAGCGTGGCGTGCAGGACCGTCGCGTCGAGGGTCTGCCAGGCCGTCGGATGGTCCCGGGGGATCGTACGGGCCAACAGAGCCTCGTCGGGGCGGTCGATGAGGTGGAAGGCACCGTCTCCCGCCAGCAGGAACGCGTTGCCCGCGGTGGCCGCTTCCGCGAGCTCGTCGAGGGCCTGGGGCAGGGGGCCCGGGATTTTGCGGACGCGGAAGGTGTCGGCGACCGCTGCCAGTGCGTCGGCAACCGGCAGGCGGTGCAGTACGCGGTGGATGGCGCGGACCTGGAGCGGGTATCGAGCCGTGTCGATGAGGAGGACGAGGCCGGCGTCCCACGGGCCGGGGCTCGGGTGCTCCGACTTGAGGCGGAGGTACGTCGCCCAGCGGTGGTGGCCGTCGGCGATCAGTGCCTGACGGGTCGAAAGGTCCGAGGTGACCTCTGCCAGATCGGCGGGGTCCGTGATGGACCACAGACGGTGGCTGAAACCGTCCTCTGTCGTGGTGGCCAGGAGGGGGGAGCGCAGGATGGTGCGGTCGATGACGGCGGTCGCGCCGGTCGCGTTGCCGCCGCTGCGGTAGGTCAGCAGCAGCGGTTCGAGGTTGGCGGCGGTGGCACGCATCAGGCCGGCACGGTCAGCTACGACGTGCGGCATGACGTCCTCGTGGGGGAGGACGATGCCGTCGGAGGGCGGAGTGAGGGCGAGGGCACCTATGACGCCGCGCTGGAGAAGATCGCCCTTGCGCTGCTCGTACACGTACAGAGCGGGCTCCCGGTCGGGAGCCAGCACGCCGTCGGAGAGCCAGCGGTGCAGCGTTTCCGCGGCCTGCCGGTTGCGGTCGGCGGGGGTCGCGGCCTGCGGGAGGATCAGCCGGACGATGTTGTGCGGATCGGCCGACTCCAGGTGGGACAGGCCGTCGGGCCGAACGACGACGTCGTACGGCGGGGACGTTACGGCGGCCAGGCTGCCCACCCGCTCGGGGACGTAGCGCAGTCCACGGAATGGGGACAGGCGCAGGCCGTGGTCCTCCTCTGGCCGACCATGATTGCTCATTGGTGCATGGTAAGTGGGATCTCTATATGAGCGATGATCGGGGGACAGGCACCGACCGAGGAGCGCTACGGAATGAGCCAGCAGACCAGGACCCGGCCCGACGGATGCGCGCGTGCGCTGTGGGAGGCGTACGACACGGCTCTGCTGGATCTGGACGGCGTGGTGTACGCGGGCGGTGTGGCCATAGTGCATGCCGTCGAGGCGCTCGGGACCGCCCGGGAGGGCGGGATGCATCTCGCCTACGTGACCAACAACGCGTTGCGGACACCCGATGCGGTGGCGAAGCATCTGACGGAGCTCGGGGTGCCCGCGGAGCCGGGGGACGTCATTACGTCGGCGCAGGCGGTCGCCCGGCTGATTGCCGATCAGATCCCTTCCGGCTCCCGGGTGTTGGTGGTGGGCGGGGACGGTCTGCGGGTCGCCTTGCGTGAACGCGGGCTCGTGCCGGTGGAGTCGGCCGACGACGATCCGGCGGCCGTGGTGCAGGGGTACGGCGGGCCCGACCTGGCGTGGGGCCGGTTCGCGGAGGCTTCGTACGCCGTCGCACGGGGTGTGCCGTGGTTCGCCTCCAATACGGATCTGACGATTCCGAGTGCGCGGGGGATCGCTCCGGGCAACGGTGCGGCGGTGGAAGTCGTACGGATCGCCACGGGCGCCGAGCCGCCGCAGGTGGCGGGCAAGCCGTTGCCGCCGATGCACCGGGAAACGATCCTGCGGACGGGTGCCGAGCGGCCGCTGGTCGTCGGGGACCGGCTGGACACGGACATCGAGGGCGCGAATGCCGCAGGCGTGGACTCGCTGCTCGTACTGACCGGGGTGACGGACGCCGCGCTGCTGCTGACTGCCGAGCCGAAGTACCGGCCGACGTATGTCGACGCGGATCTGCGGGGGTTGCTGACCGGGCAGCCGGAAGTGGGCGGGGCGGACGGCCGGTTCGTGTGCGGTGGGTGGACCGCTTCGGTGCGGGGGGATGCCCTGGTGCTCGATGGGGAAGGCGCGGCGCTGGACGGGCTGCGGGCGCTGTGCGCGGCGGCTTGGACGTACGCCGGGGACGGTGTGTGCGGGCTGGATGCGGGTGAGGCGCTGGGCAGGTTGGGCTTGTAGGACCCAGTAGGACTGGGCCGGGGCCCGCCTCACCTGCCTGTTTGTCGCGATGCGAGGGTAGGCTAACCTAACTCCGTGTTGGTTGAGAGTCCCCCCGAACAGCGCGCGGCACAGGCCCCGCAGGCCCCCGCGCCCCGCAAACGCCATGCCCTGCGCGCCGTCGGGCTGCTCGTCTCCCTCGGCGTACTGCTGCTGGTCGTCGTCGCGAGTATCGCGATCGGCGCCAAGCAGATTCCGCTGGGCGACGTATGGCACGGCCTGTTCCACGCCTCGGGCAGCGGCAATGACGTGATCGTCCAGGACGTACGGATGCCCCGCACGCTCCTCGGCGTACTCGTCGGTGCCGCGCTCGGGCTCGCCGGAGCGGTCATGCAGGGGCTCACCCGCAATCCGCTCGCGGAGCCCGGGCTGCTGGGGGTCAACGCGGGGGCCGCGGCCGCGGTCGTGTCCGCCATCAGCTTCCTCGACGTCACATCGCTGACGGGATATGTCTGGTTCTCGTTCATCGGCGCGGGAGTTGTCTCCGTGCTCGTATACATCCTGGGCGGCAGCCGCGGTGCAACACCGGTACGGCTCGCGCTCGCCGGCACCGCCGTGACCGCGGCGCTCTACGGTTACGTCAACGCCGTACAGCTGATGGACTCGGCGGCGCTCGACAAGCTGCGCTTCTGGACCGTCGGCTCGCTCGCGTCCGCCAACATGGAGATCATCGGCAAGGTCTGGCCGTTCGTCGCCGCCGGTGTCGTGCTCGCGATGCTGATCGCGCGGCCGCTCAATGCCATGGAGATGGGCGAGGACACCGCCAGGGCGCTGGGCGCGCATCTGACACGTACACGCGTACTGGCGATGGTCGCCGTGACTCTGCTGTGCGGGGCCGCGACCGCCGCGTGCGGGCCGATCGTCTTCGTCGGCCTGATGGTGCCGCACCTCGTCCGGGCCATCACGGGACCCGACATGCGCTGGATCCTGCCGTACGCCGCGGTGCTCGCGCCGGTGCTGCTGCTGGGCTCGGACGTCATCGGCCGCGTCGTCGCGCGGCCCTCCGAGCTCCAGGTCGGCATCGTGACCGCGCTCGTCGGCGGGCCCGTCTTCATCCATCTCGTACGCCGCCGGAAGATGACCCAACTGTGACTGTTCCCTCCCATAACTCCCGTACTTCCGGCGGGCGGGCCCCCGGACTTCGCGCGATACGGACCCCCGGCGGTCTCTCCGTCCGGGTCGAACCCAGGGCGCTCGTCGCCATCGTGCTGCTCATGGCCGCGGCGCTGGCCATGGGCGTCGTGCTCATCGGCAGCGGCGACTTTCAGATGTCGCCGGGCGACGTCGTACGCACGCTCCTCGGCAACGGCACCGCCTCGCAGGAGTTCATCGTCACCGACCTGCGGCTGCCGCGGGTGGTGGTGGGGCTGCTCGTCGGTGTCGCGCTCGGGATGTCCGGGGCGGTGTTCCAGTCCGTTTCCCGCAATCCGCTGGGCAGCCCCGACGTCATCGGCTTCGGGCAGGGAGCGACGGCCGGAGCGCTTCTCGTCATCGTCCTGTCCAAGGGCAACTCCCTCGCTGTCGCGGGCGGCGCGCTCGCCGGCTGCCTGCTGACGGGCGCCGCCGTCTACCTCCTCGCATGGAAGCGCGGCGTACACGGCTACCGGCTGGTGCTCGTCGGGATCGGCGCGGCCGCCATGCTCACGGCGCTCAACCACTATCTGGTCACCAAGGCGAGCATCGTCGACGCGACCCGGGCCACGGTATGGATGACCGGCTCGCTCGACGGACGGGGCTGGGACCAGGCGTGGCCGCTGCTCGGCGTGTGCGCGGTCGCCGTTCCGCTGGTGCTGGGGCACGGGCGTGCGCTGCGCATGATGGAGATGGGCGACGACGCGGCGTACGCGCTCGGGGTGAGCGTGGAGCGCGGGCGGATGGTGCTGATGCTGTGCGCCGTACTGCTCATCGCGGTCGCCACGGCGGCCGCAGGGCCCATCGCCTTCGTCGCGCTGAGCGCGCCGCAGCTGGCCCGCAGGCTGACGCGCTCGCCGGGGCCGAACCTCGGGGCGTCCGCCTGCATGGGCGCCGCCCTCCTGGTGATCGCCGACTGGATCGCCCAGCAGGCCTTCGGGGGACAGCTGCCGGTGGGTGTGGTCACCGGGGTGCTCGGCGGCTGCTATCTGCTGTGGCTGCTGGTCACCGAGCGCAAGGCGGGACGCATATGAGCGGTACGCGGACGAGCCGTACGACCACGCAACCCACTGTGAAGAACTCCAGGAGCATGCCAGTGCAGCGCCTCAGCGCGGAATCGGTGACCCTCGCCTACGACCAGCGGGTCATCGCGCAAGACCTGTCCGTCGAGATACCCGACAACTCCTTCACGGTCATCGTCGGGCCGAACGCCTGCGGCAAGTCGACGCTGCTGCGCGCGCTTTCACGCATGCTCAAGCCCTCGCAGGGGCGGGTGCTGCTGGACGGGAACGCCATCGGTTCCATGCCGGCGAAGAAGGTCGCCAGGACGCTGGGGCTGCTGCCGCAGTCGTCCATCGCTCCCGACGGGATCACGGTCGCCGACCTGGTGGCGCGCGGTCGCTACCCGCACCAGGGGCTGCTGCGGCAGTGGTCGCCGGAGGACGAGCGGATCGTCGACGAGTCGATGGCCTCGACGGGCGTCGGTGAACTGGCCGACCGTTACGTCGACGAGCTGTCCGGCGGCCAGCGCCAGCGCGTCTGGATCGCGATGGCGCTGGCCCAGCAGACGCCGCTGCTGCTGCTCGACGAGCCGACGACGTTCCTCGACATCCAGCACCAGATCGACGTACTCGACCTGTGCGCGGAACTGCACGAGACGCAGGGGCGCACGCTCGTCGCCGTACTGCACGACCTGAACCACGCCGCCCGCTATGCCACGCACCTGATCGCCATGCGGGACGGGGAGATCGTCGCCCAGGGGCCGCCCGCCGAGGTCGTCACCGCCGAGCTGGTGGAGCGGGTCTTCGGGCTGCGCTGCCAGGTCATCGACGACCCGGAGACGGGGACGCCGCTGGTGGTGCCCGCAGCGAGGAAGGCCCGTACCGGGAAGGCTGACGCGGCGGATACGGCTGCTGAAGCAGCAGCTACAGCTACGGCTACAGCAGCGTCCTGAGGCGGATCAGGTCGCGGAAACCGGCCTCCAGCCGGACCCTGCCCGAGGCCCAGGCCTTCGCGAAGCTCAGCTCTCCGCCGACCATGGCCACCAGGTCGTCGCCGGTCATGGCGAGGCGGATCTCGGCGCGTTCGCGCGGGGGCCCTTCCAGGGTTTCCCGTACGTCGATCCGGCCGCCCGCGAGGCGGCCGGTGAAGGTGACATCGAGATCCTTGATGTGGCAGCTCAGGGAGCGGTCGAGGGCGGCGGCGCTGCGTACGCCGTCGTCGGCCTGAGCCAGGTTGTCCGAAAGTTTGTCGAGCGCGCTGCGGCACTCCTCCATCGTTGCCATCGGGATCGACGGTACCCCAGCGCTTCGGGGTAGCGTCGGGGCATGAACGACGAGACGGCGGGATCGACGGGCGGGCCCGAGCCGGCGTACCACCCGGCTGCCCCCGCACCGATCGGGGTGGAGCGCACCCCCACCGGGCACGCCGATGTGGACGCCCTGCTGGAGCGGCTCGGGGACGCCGACCACCTCCCGGCGGACGGGCACATCGAGGTGTACGAGGATGTACACCGGGGGCTGCGTGAGGCGCTGACCGCGCTGGACGCCCGCCCGGGACCTCCGGCGCCCCCTTCGTCGTACGACAACAGGAGCTGAACCGAACGTGGCAGGAGTCGCGCGCCGACGCCTCGACGCCGAGCTGGTCCGCCGGAAACTCGCACGCTCACGGGAGCACGCGAGCCAGCTGATCGCCGCAGGGCGGGTGAAGGTGGGCGGCGCCGTCGCGACCAAGGCCGCCACGCAGGTCGAGACCAGCGCCGCCGTCGTGGTGCTCAAGGACGACAACGACCCCGACTACGTCTCGCGGGGCGGGCACAAGCTGGCCGGCGCGCTGGAGGCGTTCGTACCGCTCGGGCTGAAGGTCGAGGGGCGGCGGGCGCTGGACGCGGGCGCTTCGACCGGCGGTTTCACCGATGTGCTGCTGCGGGCCGGGGCCGGGCATGTCGTCGCGGTGGACGTCGGGTACGGGCAGCTCGCCTGGTCTTTGCAGTCGGATGAACGCGTGACCGTCAAGGACCGTACCAACGTGCGGGAAATGACACTCGACACGATCGACGGGGAGCCGGTGGACCTTGTCGTCGGCGATCTGTCCTTCATCCCTTTGGGGCTGGTGCTGCCGGCGCTGGTGCGGTGCGCGGCGCCGGATGCCGACCTCGTGATGATGGTCAAGCCGCAGTTCGAGGTCGGCAAGGACCGGCTGGGCAGCGGTGGGGTCGTGCGCAGTCCTGAGCTGCGGGCGGAAACGGTACGGGCAGTGGCGCGGCAGGCGTGGGAGCTCGGTCTCGGCGTACGGGGCGTCACCGCCAGTCCGCTGCCCGGGCCTTCGGGAAATGTCGAATACTTTCTCTGGCTCCGGGCGGGGGCTCCTGAACTCGACCCGGCGGATGTTGACCGTGCAGTGGCGGAGGGGCCGAGTTGACAACGACGACAACAACCACAGCGACGGCGACGACAGCGACGGCAGTTGCGTCTGCTTCGACGCGCACCGTGTTTCTGCTCGCGCACACCGGACGCCCAGCGGCGATCCGCAGTGCGGAACTGGTCGTACAGGGGCTGCTGCGCAGCGGCCTCGGCGTGCGCGTGCTGGCCGCCGAGGCTGCCGACCTGCCGCTGCCGCCGTCCGTCGAGACGGTGGCGGAGGCCTCGCCCGACGTACTCGACGGCTGTGAACTGCTGGTTGTCCTGGGCGGGGACGGAACGCTGCTGCGTGGCGCCGAGTTCGCGCGTGCGTCCGGGGTGCCGATGCTCGGCGTCAACCTGGGCCGTGTCGGCTTCCTCGCGGAGGCCGAGCGTGACGACCTCGACAAGGTGGTCGACCGGGTCGTCACACGTGCGTACGAGGTCGAGGAACGCATGACCCTCGACGTCCTCGTGCACAACAACGGCGATGTCGTTCACGAGGACTGGGCGCTCAACGAGGCGGCCGTGCAGAAGGTCTCGCCCGAGCGGATGCTCGAAGTCGTCCTGGAGATCGACGGCCGTCCGGTGACCGGCTTCGGCTGCGACGGCATCGTCTGCGCCACCCCCACGGGGTCCACGGCGTACGCCTTTTCTGCGGGCGGGCCCGTGGTCTGGCCCGAGGTCGAGGCGCTGCTGATGGTGCCGATCAGTGCGCACGCGCTGTTTGCCAAGCCGCTGGTGACGTCGCCGTCCTCGGTGCTCGCCGTCGAGGTCCAGCCGCACACGCCGCACGGCGTGCTGTGGTGCGACGGGCGCAGGACCGTCGAACTGCCCGCGGGGGCGCGGGTGGAGGTGCGGCGGGGGGCTGTGCCCGTACGGCTGGCACGGCTGCACCACGCGTCCTTCACCGACCGGCTGGTCGCCAAGTTCGCCCTGCCCGTTTCAGGCTGGCGCGGGGCGCCGCACTGACGCAGCCCGGCTCGCCCCTCGGGTCCGTTACGCCGTCGCGCTGACCGTGGCTATGGCGCGGCGGCGCATCGCGGACTGCACCGGCAGGCCCGTGGCGAGCACGGTCAGCAGCAGCGTGCCGCCGGCGACGCCCGCCGCCACCGTCCACGGGATGTACGGCAACGGTGAACCGAAGGCCGTCCCGAGGATCGGCGCGAGCGTGGCCAGCGAGATGACGCCGCCCAGCACCAGCGCTGTGAGCGCCACGATGCCTGCCTCCCAGGCGGCCATCGCCCGTATCTGGCGGGGGAGCGTGCCGATCACGCGGAGCAGGGCGACGTCCCGGCGGCGTTCGAAGGAGATCATGGCGAGGGTGTTCGCCGCGGCGATGGCGGCGAAGCCCGCGTACAGCCCCGTGCCGGCGTAGTCCAGCCAGACCTCGCCCGCGCTGCCCGCGGAGCCGGTGCGGTGCTGGGCCGTCGTACGCATCCCGATCTTGGTCAGGCCGAAACCCACGACCAGGACGAGCGGCACGACCGCGGCGGAGAACCGGCGCGGCTGCGAGCGGACGTTGAGCATGGCCAGGCGTGCGCTGCTGCCGAACCGCTGGGCGGGTGCGGAGACCAGCCAGGCCGCGGGGCCCACGATCCGCGGGCCGAGGAGTCCGGTGCCCACGCAGAACAGGATCAGCACGAGGAATGCGCCCTCGCTCGCTTCCGCCGCCGGCTGCCCGGACAGCACTACGGACAGGGCGACACCTCCCCCGACGGCGATCAGGCCGAGCGGGGCCCGCAGCATGCCGAGGCCGCGACGGCCCGCCGACGCCTCGTCGAGCGCCTTCGACGGGCGCAGCAGCGAGAAGCGCAGGGAAGCCAGCAGAGCGGCGGCTGTTGAGGTCACCACGGCCACGGCGAAGCAGACCGGCAGCGCTGTCCAGCTGAACTGGTACGTCATCCCGGGCGGGATCAGGCCGTGGTCCCGCATCCCGTCGAACCACGGCCGGGCCAGCGCCCCGCCGAGGGCGAAACCGGTGAGTGCGGCCGGTACGGAGGCTGCCAGCGCCTGGGTGGCCACGGCCCGGCGGACCTGGCGGGGTCGAGCGCCGATCGCCCGTACCAGTGCGAGCTCGCGGTGCTGCTGGACCACTGCCGTGCCCATCGTCGACACGACCACGAATATCGACATGTAGATCGAACCGATCAGCAGGACCGTGGCCATGTCGGCGACATGCACGGACACGCCGTCCGTGCTCGTGACCGTGAGCATGGTTGTCGACGCACTGACCACGGTCGCCGCGAAGAGCGCCGCCACCGCGGTCCCGACGAAAGCGGGGCGGTGGCCACGCAGGGCTGATCTTGCCAATCCCGAACTCATGGAATCAGAGTGCGGCCTGGGGGAAGGTCCCACCATGGGGTGATCACCCGTCTTGAGGGTGGGGTTTTCCGTACCGTCCGAGGAGTGGTGGTGCGGGGTCCGTCGCACACCGGGGCCCGGACCTCGTAAGGTCGTGTCCGTGTTGGAGGAGATGCGGATACGGTCGCTGGGCGTCATTGACGATGCTGTCGTCGAGCTGTCACCCGGGTTCACCGCGGTGACCGGCGAGACAGGCGCGGGCAAGACCATGGTCGTCACCAGCCTCGGGCTGCTGCTCGGCGGACGCGCCGACCCTGCCCTGGTGCGGATCGGGGCCAAGGCGGCGGTCGTCGAGGGGCGGATCACCCTGCCCGCCGACGCGCCCGCCGCCGTGCGGGCCGCGGAAGCCGGTGCCGAACTCGACGACGGGGCGTTGCTGGTCAGCCGGACCGTCTCGGCCGAGGGGCGTTCGCGTGCCCATGTGGGTGGGCGTTCGGTTCCGGTGGGGCTGCTTGCCGAGCTGGCCGACGATCTCGTCGCCGTACACGGGCAGACCGACCAGCAGGGTCTGCTGCGGCCGGCCCGCCAGCGGCAGGCTCTCGACCGGTACGCGGGCGACGCCGTCGCCGTACCCCATGCGAAGTACGCGGCCGCGTACCGGCGGCTCAGGACTGTCGCGGTGGAGCTGGACGAGCTGACCACGCGGGCGCGGGAGCGGGCGCAGGAGGCGGATCTGCTGCGCTTCGGGCTCGAAGAGATCGCGGGCGTCGAACCGCTGGCCGGCGAGGACGTCGAACTCGCCGCCGAGGCGGAGCGCCTCGGGCACGCCGAGGCACTGGCATCCGCCGCGTCCGTGGCTCATGCCGCGCTCGCCGGTAACCCCGAGGACCCCGAGAGCGTCGACGCCACCACACTGGTCGCCGGGGCCCACCGGGCGCTGGATGCTGTACGCGCCCATGACCCTGCGCTTGCCGTGCTTGCCGAGCGGATCGGTGAGATCGGGATCCTGCTGGGCGACGTGGCGGGGGAGCTCGCCGGGTACGCCGACAATCTCGACGCCGATCCGCTGCGGCTGTCCGCGGTGGAGGAACGGCGCGCGGCCCTCACTCAGCTCACCCGGAAGTACGGCGAGGACATCGGCGCCGTACTGGCGTGGGCGCAGGAGAGTGCGGCGCGGCTCACCGAGCTGGAGGGCGACGACGACCGGATCGGTGAGCTGACGGCCGAGCGGGACGCTTTGCGGGGCGAACTCGCGGGGCTCGCCCAGGCGTTGACCGACGCCCGTACGGAAGCGGCTCAGCGGTTCGCCGACGCCGTCACCGCTGAGCTGGCCTCCCTTGCCATGCCGCATGCGCGTGTCTCGATCGATATCCGGCAGGTCGAGGACCGGGAGAACGGGATCGAGGTGGGCGGGCGGCTTGTGGCTTACGGGGCGTCCGGGGCGGATGAGGTCGAGCTGCTGCTCGCTCCGCACCCCGGTGCACAGCCGCGGCCGATTGCCAAGGGCGCCTCGGGCGGTGAGCTCTCGCGGGTGATGCTCGCCGTGGAGGTTGTCTTCGCCGGGTCCGATCCCGTGCCTACGTATCTCTTCGACGAGGTGGACGCGGGCGTCGGCGGCAAGGCGGCGGTCGAGGTCGGGCGGCGCCTGGCGAAGCTTGCCAAGTCGGCGCAGGTGGTTGTGGTGACACACCTGCCGCAGGTCGCGGCGTTCGCCGACCGGCAGTTGTTGGTGGAAAAGACCAACGACGGGTCGGTGACGAGGAGTGGCGTCACGGTGCTGGAGGGCGAGGCGCGGGTCCGGGAGCTGTCGCGGATGCTGGCGGGCCAGGAGGACTCGGAGACGGCGCGAGCACACGCGGAGGAACTGCTGGCGGCTGCGCGCGCGGACGCGTAGCGCGTTTGGCGGGGGCGGGCGGTTTGGGCCGGCGTAGATTTGCGCGTGCGGGGGCGTGCCGCTCCGGGGCGCCATTCGGGACTGCATGATTAAGCTGCGGGGCGGGGCTTTGTTTGCGAGGCCAGTAATTTGCGCACAAATCACGCTTTACGTCCCGAACAGCGCCCCTGCGCGACCCGCCCCCTCGCCGCCGTCCCCACCCCGTCCACCCGGCCCCCGGCACCACCGCAGGCCCCGCAGCGCCCCCGTTACCACCACCGGCCGCCCCAGCCCCGGCACCAAGCGTGGCTCCGTAAAACGTACTGAGGTCACCCATGTGGGTGATCCCTGTGCGGTCGTTTTGGGGGCGGCCGCCGGTTCGGCCGTTCTGCGGTGCCGGAACGCGCGTGCGGGCTGGCATTCTTGGGCCTGCACCGCGTGCGTACCCCGCACCGACGTCGACTCAGGAGCTCCGTGAGCAGCACCCCGGTCCCGCCGTACGGTCAGTCGCCGCTGAGCGTGGTCCAAGTGCTGGGCGGCGGCAGTGCGGGCAGCAGTACGCACGTCAGGTCCCTGGCCGCCGGGCTTGTCGCGCGGGGTCTGCGGGTAACCGTGTGCGCCCCTGCGGGGCTTGAGCCCGGTTACGACTTCGGCGGTGCCGGCGCGCAGTTCGTGTCCGTACCCAGGAGGAGCGATCCCGCCGCCGTAGGCGCGCTGCGGTCCGCCTGTGCCGGGGCCGACCTGGTGCACGCGCACGGGCTGCACGCCGCCGTGCGGAGCGCGTTGGCGCTGCGAGGGCGGGGGATTCCGCTGGTGGTCACCTGGCACACCCGGGCGCATGCCGACGGCCCGCGCGGCCATGTCGTACGGCTGCTGGAACGAAGGGCGGCCAAGGCGGCCGCGGTTGTGCTCGGTACGTCGTCCGATCTGGTCGACCGGGCCCGTCGGCGGGGTGCGCGTGACGCGCGGCTCGCGCCGGTCAGTGTGCCCGCGCCGCTGCCGGTCGCGCGCGTCAAGGAAGGCAAAGCGCGAGCCGAACTGGGCGCGGTGGAACGGCCGTTGATCATTGCCGTCGGCAGCCTGGTCCGGGGCAGGGGGTACGGAACGCTGCTGGATGCCGCCCGGGCCTGGCGCGACCTCGACCCCGTACCGCTGCTGATCGTTGCCGGTGAGGGGCGCGAGCGGGCGGACCTTCAGCGTCGTATCGAGGACGAGTCGCTGCCCGTCAAGCTCCTCGGCCGTCGCGACGACATTGCCGATCTGCTGGCGGTCGCCGACGTCGCGGTGCTCGCCAGCAAGTGGGAGGGGCGGTCCGTCGTCGCGCAGGAGGCCCTGCGCGCGGGCGTTCCGCTGGTCGCCACCGCGGTCGGCGGGGTGCCCGAGCTGGTGGGCGACGCTGCCGAACTCGTGCCGTACGGGGACACCGACGCTCTCGCGGGAGCAGTCGTCCGGCTGCTGGCCGATCCTGCGCGACGGCAGTGGCTGGCTGAAGCGGGCAGGGCGCAGGCCGCCCATTGGCCCACGGAGGACGACACCGTCGCACAGGTGCTGAGTGTGTACGACGAGTTGACCGGCTAGGGCGGTCGGGCCGGGTCAGGACGTGTGGCGGCGAGCCCGCAGCGCGAGGCTCAGGGCCAGGACCGTCTGGGGGTCGTCGAGGTCCGTGCCGAGGAGTTCGGAGATACGCGCCAGGCGGTTGTAGAGCGTCTGGCGGTTCAGGTGGAGCTCGCGGGCTGTTTCCGCCTTGCGGCCCGCGTGCGCGAGATAGGTCTGCAGGGTCGGGAGCAGGGGCGGGCGGGACGTGCGGTCGTGGTCGCGGAGGGGGCCGATCGCCCGGTCCACGAAGGCCGCCAGGTCCGGATGGTCCCGAAGGCGCCACAGGAGCAGGTCGATGTCGAGGCGCCGGGCGTCGTACCAGGGGCGGTCGGAGAGCCCCTGGGCCGCCGTTGCGGTTTCCGCCGCGTGCCGCAGGCCCGCCGATGCTGCCGCCCAGCTGCCCGCGACGCCGACCACCACGACCGGCGGATGGCCGCCCGCGCGCTCCAGACCGGCCCGCTCCACACCGGCGCGCAGGGCCGCTGCCACCCGGTCGGCGACCGCCGTACGTTCTGATTCGGAGCGCAGGCCGAGCAGCAGCGGTACGCGGCCCTCCACGGGGCGTACGCCCAGCAGGACCGGCACGCCGACCGAGGACAGCTCTTCGAGGACGGCCCGCGCCAGCACCGCCCAGTTGCCCGCAGGAGCCAGCTCGGCCGCGAGCCGCATCACGACGGGGAGCAGCGGGCCCTCGCCCGGCTTGAAGCCGAGCACCCTGGCCTGCGCGGGCGCGTCCTCGGCGGCGATACGGCCCTCCGCCAGGTCGGTGAGGAAGTCGCCGCGCCCGCGCGCGGCGAGCTCCTCCTCCTGGCGTGCCTGCATCAGGACCACCGCGAGGATCCCGGCCGCCCGCTCGGCAGCGATCCGGTGGACGGGAAGGAGGGGCGACGAGACCGCGAGCAGGGCGATCCTGGCCCGTACCGCGCCTGCTCCGTGGCCGCCGCCCGGTACGTCCACCAGCACGCCGTTCGCGGGCGGGCCCGCCTCGCGTGCCTCCCGCTGCCCGCGCAGGCCTTCCCACACCTGGAGCGGGTCGGCGCAGGCCTCGCCCGATCCGGGCGCGGCCGCGTAGAGGAGCTGTCCGTCCGCCGTTTCGAGGAAGACGGGGTTGGCGGTGAAGTCGGCCAGGATGCCGAGGACCTGGGGAATCCCGCCCCCGTCGAGCAGCGCCTCGGTGCAGCGGCGGTGCACCTCTTCGGCCCGCCGCAGGAGCGTGTAGTGGCCGTTGACGATCTCGGTGTGGACCTCTTCGGTGACCGATACGAACGGCACCTCGCGGTGCAGCTGTACGAGCGGCAGACCGGCCGCCCGCGCGGTCTCCACGATGGTCGAGGGCAGCCTGCTGAAGCGCGGCCCCAGCTCCACCACCAGCGCCGCGATCCCGCGCTCGGCGAGGCGGCGTACGAAAGCACGCTGCTCGGCGGGGCGCGTACCGAGGCCCAGGCCGGTGGTGAGGAGCAGCTCGCCGCCCTTGAGCAGCGACGCGATGTTCGGCACCTCGCCGGCGTGCACCCAGCGGACCGTGCGGTTCAGACGGTCGGCGCCGGCGACCACCTCGGGGAGCCCGCCGCGGAGCCCCGGCAGCTCCAGTGCCCGCTGCACGGTGATTCCGCCCTGAGTGTCCATCCCGAGGACGCTACCTGCGCCCAAGTTCCAGGAACATCACCCTGCGGTTACGGGACAGATATCGCGACCCTGTGGCCCGACAACTCGTCGCTTCGGCAAGGGTTTTGAGTGACCCCGTGCCTGTTGTGGCGTACGTCACCCGGACAAAGACTGTCGCCCCCGTACACGAAGGTTCGTAAGAGAGGGCGCGGCATGTCTGACAAACCCGCACGTGAAATCCAGCGGCTCAAGGCAAATTCCGTCGGACTGGTCGGTGTGGTCTTCATGGCGGTGGCCACCGCGGCGCCGATCACCGCCATGACCGGAAATCTCCCCATCGCCGTGGGCTTCGGCAACGGCACGGGCGCCCCGGCGGGCTACCTCTTCGCGACCGTCGTCCTGACCGTCTTCTCGGTCGGATACGTCGCCATGGCGAAGCGCATCACCGCCGCGGGTGCCTTCTACGGCTATATCTCGCATGGCCTCGGCCGCATCGCGGGCATGGCGTCCGGCATGCTCGCCGTCCTCGCGTACATCGTCTTCGAGGCCTCGATCGTCGGGATCTTCGCCTACTTCGGCCAGACGACCGTCGCCGACCAGCTCGGCGTCGACATCCCCTGGATCGTGTACGCCGCCGGAATGCTCGCCGTGACCGGCGTTCTCGCGTACTTCGACATCAACATCACCGCGAAGGCCCTCGGCGTCATGCTGGTCGCCGAGATCGCGGTGCTCTTCGCCGTCGCGACCGCCGTACTGCTCGCGGGCGGCGGTCCCGACGGCATCCCCGTCGAGCCGATCAATCCGGTCAACGCCTTCACCGGCAGCTCGGCCGGGCTCGGCCTCTTCTTCGCCTTCTGGTCGTGGGTCGGCTTCGAATCGACCGCGATGTACGGCGAGGAGTCCCGCGACCCGAAGCGCGTCATTCCGCGCGCGACGCTGATCTCGGTGGTGGGTGTGGGGCTCTTCTACATCTACGTCTCCTGGATGACGATCGCGGGCAACGGGCTGGACGGTGCGGTCAAGGTCTCCTCGTCCGCCTCTCCGCTCGACCTCTTCTTCGACCCGACGCAGCAGTTCATCGGAGGCTGGGCCGTCGACGCCTTCCAGTGGCTGCTGCTCACCGGCTCGTTCGCCTGCGGCATGGCCTTCCACCAGTGCGCGTCGCGCTACCTCTACGCCATCGGACGCGAGGGTTTCCTGCACCCCGCCCTCGGCCGCACACACCGCTCGCACGGCTCGCCGTACATCGCGTCGTACGTCCAGTCCGGCATCGCCACCCTGCTCGTCGGGGCGTTCTGGCTGGCCGGCGAGGACCCGTACATCCACCTGTACACACTGCTCGCGATCCTCGGCACGATGGCGATCCTCATCGTCCAGACCCTCTGCTCGTTCGCGGTGATCGGCTACTTCCGCAAGAACCACCCCGAGGACCGGCACTGGTTCAGGACCTTCACCGCACCCCTGCTCGGCGGCATCGGCATGATCGCCGTCGTCGTACTGCTCGTGCTCAACATGGAGACCGCGGCCGGCCTCGCCGCCGACTCCCTCTTCTTCAAGCTGATCCCGTGGATCGTCGGAGCGGTCTTCTTCGGCGGCCTCGGCCTCGGCTTCTACCTCAAGGCCAAGCAGCCGGAGCGCTACGAGATCATCGGCCGGATCGTCCTCGACGACGCGGCCGAGCGCACCGACGCAGACCCCCAGCCCGCCGCCACAGTCTGAGGAGCGTCCCCATGTCCCGTACGAACACGATGCACGCACTGCGCCGGCTCGCCGCAGAGCACGCCGCAGCCCGCAGGCTGCGGATGCCCGCCGCCGAGGTCCGCGGGTCCACCCGCCGGGAACTGCTGGGCCGTGCCGCGGCCCTCGGCCTCGGCACCGCCCTTGCCGGCACGGCGGCCGCACCCGCCCGGGCGGTGGTACGAGCGGCCGCACCCAGAATCGCCGTGGTCGGCGCGGGGATAGCGGGCCTCACCGCCGCCCTCACCCTCAAGGACGCGGGCCTGAACTGCACGCTCTACGAGGCGAGTCCGGACCGCGTCGGCGGCCGGATGTGGACCCAGCGGGACCACTGGGCGTACGGCCAGATCTCCGAGATCGGCGGGGAGCTGATCGACACCAGTCACAAGAAGATGCTGGAGCTGTGCCGCCGCTTCGGTCTGCCGGTCGAGGACTTCCTCGGCGGAGGACCGACCGGCGCCGAGGAGGTGCTCTGGTTCAACGGTGCGTACTACCCGCGCGAACAGGCCGACGAGGACTTCAAGGCCGTCTTCCAGGCGCTCCACCGCGACCTCCAGGAAGCCGGCGAGGTGAAGTGGAACCGGACCACCCCGACCGGCACCGCCCTCGACAACATGTCGATCCACGAATGGATCGACTCGCGCGTGCCGGGCGGGCACGCCTCATCGCTGGGCCGCTTCATGGACGTCGCGTACAACGTCGAGTACGGCGCGGACACCACCGAACAGTCCGCCCTCGCCCTGGTCCTGCTGATGGGCTACCAGCCCAACCCCGGCCACTTCAACATCTGGGGCCTGTCCAACGAGCGCTACCACATCACCGGCGGCAACGATCAGCTCCCGCGCGCCATCGCGAAATCCCTGCCCGCAGGCACGCTCCAGATGGGCAAACAGCTCACGGCGGTAAGGGCCAACGCCAATGGCACCCAGACCCTTACCTTCACCGACGCGGGCACCACGACCACCGTCACCGCCGACCACACTGTCCTGTGCGTCCCGCTGCCCGTCCTCCAGCGCCTCGACCTCTCATCCGCGGGCTTCGACCCGCTCATGACGAACCTGTTGCGCGATGCCCGTATGGGCCACTGCACCAAGCTCAACATGCAGTTCACCTCGCGGCCGTGGCGCGGCGAGGGCGCCTGGCCGGGCGTTTCGGCGGGTGACTGCTTCACCGACAGCCACGTCCAGCAGACCTGGGACACCACCAAGATCCAGCCGGGTACGGGCGGCATCCTCATCCAGTACGGCGGCGGCAGCCTCGCCGAGGCGCTCACCCCGGCCGGACCGTTCTCGACCGAGTCCGACCCGTACGTGCGCGACCTGGCGAGCCGCCACCTCACCGGAATCGACGCCTTCTTCCCCGGTACGAAGGCCAAGTGGACCGGCAGGGCCCAGCTCTCCGCCTGGCACCGCAACCCGCACAGCCTCGGCGCGTACTCCTACTGGCCCGTCGGCTATCTGCACCGCTACGCAGGCTACGAGGGCACCCCGCAGGGCAACATCCACATCGGCGGCGAGCACTGCTCGTACGACTTCCAGGGCTTCATGGAGGGCGGCGCCACCGAGGGGGAGCGCGCCGCGCGCGAGGTGATCACCGCCCTCGGTTAGGGCTTCTGTGCGGGTTCGATGTTGTGGTTCAGCCGGAAGACGTTGTCGGGGTCGTACTGGGCCTTGACCGCGGCGAGGCGCCGGTAGTTGCCGGCGCCGAAGCCGGAGACGACCCGTTCCCCGCCCTCCTGGCCGATGAAGTTCAGATAGACGGCGCCCGTGGACCAAGGCTGGACGTCCGCGCGGAAATCACGCACCCACTTCTTCCCGCGTTCGTCGTCCGACGCGTTCTCCCAGAGGCCGAACGGATGGACGGCCCACGGCGCCCCGCGCCAGGGCACCGGATAGTCCGTACCGCTCCGCGCCACCGCGCCACCCAGCGGGAACAGCACATGCTGGCTGTTCGAAGGGACGATCATGTCGGCCGCGCGGTTGCAGAACAGGTCCACGGCCTCGTCCGGGAACGCGTCGAGGTACTCGGCCGACCAGTAGTTCCGCATCCCGGGCGGATCATCGAGCATGCACTGGAAATCGGCGTAGGGCAGCTCGGTGATCACCTCCGCCACGTGCGCGATGTCGAGCAGCGGCTTGGCCACCTCGCGTGCCTGTGCCTCGGTGCCCGCGTACGTCACCAGCGCTCCGCACAGGAGCTGACCGACCAGGTGTTCCGGTACGTACTCCTCGGGCGGCGCGGTCAGATAGAGGGCCCCGCCTCCGGCGTCGTCCGGTGCGGATTCCATGAGATCCCGGTACGTACGGATCACGTCGGTGCCGGCTTCCGGCGGATACAGCAGCAGAACGATGGCGAAGGACGGCAGCGGGTACAGCCTCAGCGTCATCGCCGTGGCCACCCCGAAGTTGCCGCCACCGCCGTGCAGAGCCCAGAAGAGCTCGGGGTTATCCTCCCCGCTTGCGTGCACGAAATCGCCGTCAGCCGTCACCAGATCGACGGAGACCAGGCTGTCGCAGGCCAGCCCGCACCGGCGCTCCAGCCAGCCCGAGCCGCCGCCCAGCGTGAAGCCGCCGATGCCCGTGGTGGATGCCCGGCCGCCGGTGGTCGCCAGGCCGTACGGCTGTGTGGCCCGGTCCATGTCACTGATCGTGGCGCCGCCGCCGAGATACACCGTGCGGACCTCGCGATCCACTTCCGCCGTGTTCATCCGGCGCAGGTCCACGACCAGGCCGTCGTCGTTGAGCGCCATGCCCGCGACGCTGTGGCCGCCGCCGCGGACCGCGATCGCGAGCTCGTGGTCACGGCCGAAGCGGATCGCGCGGGCCACGTCCTCTTCCGACGCACACTGGGCGATCACCGCCGGGCGTCGGTCGATCATGGCGTTGAACACCGTCCGGGCGTCGTCGTAACCCGGGTCGTCCGGGACGAAGACATCGCCGGTCAGGTCCTCCCGGAAGCCGGCCAGAGCCGTGTCCTTCAAGCTGTGGGGAGCCATGATGCCCCCTTCCAAGGGGCGACAGGACATTTTCAGCGTAGCCCGGGGAGGGGGCCGACGACGCATCGAACGGTCCCGCCCCGGGCGGCGGCCTAGCCCCCGTACGCGCCGCTCGCCGTCAGTCGCAGTGCCGTGTCGATCAGGGGCACGTGGCTGAACGCCTGCGGGAAGTTGCCGACCTGGCGCTGCAGCCTGGAGTCCCACTCCTCGGCGAGCAGTCCCAGGTCGTTCCGCAGTCCCAGCAGCTTCTCGAAGAGCTTGCGGGCCTCGTCGACCCGCCCGATCATCGCCAGGTCGTCGGCGAGCCAGAAGGAGCACGCCAGGAACGCGCCCTCGTCGCCCTCCAGACCGTCCACGCCCGCGTCCTCACCGGAGGTCGGGTAACGCAGTACGAAACCGTCCTCCGTGGACAGTTCGCGCTGGATCGCCTCGATGGTGCCGATGACCCGCTTGTCGTCGGGCGGCAGGAAGCCCATCTGCGGAATGAGCAGCAGGGAGGCGTCCAGCTCCGCCGACCCGTAGGACTGGGTGAAGGTGTTGCGCTCCTTGTCGTAGCCCTTCTCGCACACGTCGCGGTGGATCTCGTCGCGCAGTTCGCGCCACTCCTCCAGCGGCCCGTCCGCGTCGCCCATCTCGATCAGCTTGATCGTGCGGTCGACCGCGACCCAGGCCATCACCTTGGAGTGCACGAAGTGGCGGCGCGGGCCGCGGACCTCCCAGATGCCCTCGTCGGGCTGGTCCCAGTGCGTCTTCAGGTAGTGGATCAGCTTCAGCTGGAGGAGGGCCGCGTAGTCGTTGCGGGCCAGGCCTGTCATGTGCGCCAGGTGCAGTGCCTCCGTGACCTCTCCGTACACATCGAGCTGGAGCTGATGGGCCGCGCCGTTGCCGACCCGGACGGGGCTGGAGTTCTCGTAGCCCGGCAGCCAGTCCAGTTCGGCCTCGCCGAGCTCCCGTTCGCCCGCGATCCCGTACATGATCTGCAGGTTCTCGGGGTCCCCGGCCACCGCGCGCAGCAGCCACTCGCGCCAGGCGCGGGCTTCTTCGCGGTAGCCGGTGCGCAGCAGCGAGGAGAGGGTGATCGCGGCGTCGCGCAGCCAGGTGTAGCGGTAGTCCCAGTTCCGTACGCCGCCGATCTCCTCGGGCAGCGACGTGGTCGGCGCGGCGACGATGCCGCCCGTCGGGGCGTACGTCAGCGCCTTGAGCGTGATCAGCGAGCGGACGACGGCCTCGCGGTAGGGGCCGTGGTACGTGCACTGCTCGACCCACTCGCGCCAGAAAGTGGCGGTCGCGTCCAGCGCGGCGGCGGGGTCGGCCGCAGGCGGGGGCTCCTTGTGCGAGGGCTGCCAGCTGATCGTGAAGGCGAACCGGTCACCTGGTGCGACGGTGAACTCGGAGTACGTCGTCAGGTCCTTGCCGTACGTCTCGGTGTCCGCGTCCAGCCAGACGGAGTCCGGCCCTGCCACGGCGACCGTGCGCGTGTCGACCTTGTGGACCCAGGGCGTCACACGCCCATAACTGAAGCGCATCCGCAGCGAGGACCGCATCCGCACCCGGCCGCTGACACCCTCGACAATCCGGATCAGCTGCGGAGCGCCGTCACGCGGCGGCATGAAATCGGTCACTCTGACCGTGCCGCGCGGTGTGTCCCACTCCGATTCGAGGATCAGGGAGTCCCCGCGATACCGGCGGCGGGCAGCCGCCGGCGGCCCGGCGTCGGCCGCGTGTGTGGGCCCGATCCGCCAGAAGCCGTGTTCCTCGGTGCCGAGAAGCCCGGCGAACACGGCGTGGGAGTCGAAGCGGGGAAGGCACAGCCAGTCGATCGTGCCGTCCCTGCAGACCAGTGCCGCTGTCTGCATGTCTCCGATAAGTGCGTAGTCCTCGATGCGCCCGGCCACGTGCAATCTCCAGTCGAACGGCCACATCCACCCCGGAAGGGGCGGCTGCGGTCAGGGGATCTTCGACGAGCTCTTGGTCCCGGGAGCGGGCTGGGATGGTGCCTTCGCCGGCCGGCTCGCAGCGATGTGTCCGAGCAGGATACGACGCAACGCCGATGGATTGCGCGACGGTCTTGGCAACGCGGGTCGGCCGAACGGGTGGACGAAGGGTGAGTCGCAGGTGAAAGGGGGGCGCGGCACGTGGCGCGTGGCTGGAAGCGGCCTCGCCCTGTCGCTGATACCCTGGTACCCCGTGGACCGGTGGGCGGCTGTGGCATCAGCTCGGCCCCCGAACCGCAGCGACGGCTCCTCCCGAATCCGGGCAGGACGCCGGTACGCACCTCACTTCGCGACCACGGGAGCCCCCTCTTGGCGATGCCGCCCAAATCCATGACGACCAAGCACATCTTCGTCACCGGGGGTGTCGCCTCCTCCCTCGGTAAGGGCCTGACGGCCTCCAGTCTGGGTGCGCTGCTCAAGGCGCGGGGCCTGCGGGTCACGATGCAGAAGCTGGACCCGTACCTGAACGTCGACCCGGGGACGATGAACCCGTTCCAGCACGGCGAGGTGTTCGTCACCAACGACGGCGCCGAGACCGACCTGGACGTCGGCCACTACGAGCGCTTTCTCGACGTCGACCTCGACGGCTCGGCCAACGTCACCACCGGCCAGGTGTACTCCTCGGTGATCGCCAAGGAGCGGCGCGGCGAGTACCTCGGTGACACGGTGCAGGTCATCCCGCACATCACCAACGAGATCAAGCACCGCATCCGGCGCATGGCGACCGACGACGTCGATGTCGTGATCACCGAGGTCGGCGGCACGGTCGGCGACATCGAGTCGCTGCCGTTCCTGGAGACGGTCCGCCAGGTCCGCCACGAGGTCGGCCGCGACAACGTCTTCGTGGTGCACATCTCGCTGCTGCCCTACATCGGCCCCTCCGGCGAGCTGAAGACCAAGCCGACCCAGCACTCGGTCGCGGCGCTGCGCAGCATCGGTATCCAGCCGGATGCGATCGTGCTGCGCGCCGACCGTGAGGTGCCGACCTCGATCAAGCGCAAGATCTCGCTGATGTGCGACGTCGACGAGGGCGCGGTGGTCGCCGCGATCGACGCCAAGTCGATCTACGACATCCCCAAGGTGCTGCACACCGAGGGCCTGGACGCCTACGTCGTGCGCAAGCTCGACCTGCCGTTCCGCGACGTGAACTGGACTCAGTGGGAGGACCTGCTGGACCGTGTCCACAACCCGGACCACGAGGTCACCGTCGCGCTCGTCGGCAAGTACATCGACCTGCCCGACGCCTACCTGTCGGTGACCGAGGCGATGCGGGCCGGCGGCTTCGCGAACAAGGCCCGGGTCAAGGTCAAGTGGGTCGCCTCCGACGACTGCAAGACCCAGGCCGGTGCCAAGAACCAGCTCGCCGACTGCGACGCGATCCTGATCCCCGGCGGGTTCGGCGACCGCGGCGTGTCCGGCAAGGTCGGTGCGATCCAGTACGCCCGCGAGAACAAGGTCCCGCTGCTGGGCCTGTGCCTGGGCCTGCAGTGCATCGTGATCGAGGCCGCCCGGAACCTGGCCGACATCCCGGACGCCAACTCCACCGAGTTCGACGCCGCGACCGCCCACCCGGTGATCTCCACCATGGAGGAGCAGCTCGCGTACGTCGAGGGCGCGGGCGACCTGGGCGGCACCATGCGCCTCGGCCTCTACCCGGCGAAGCTCGCCGAGGGCTCGATCGTCCGTGAGGTCTACGGCGACCAGCCCTACGTCGACGAGCGCCACCGCCACCGCTACGAGGTGAACAACGCCTACCGCGCGGAGCTGGAGAAGAAGGCCGGCCTGGTCTTCTCCGGCACCTCCCCGGACAACAAGCTCGTCGAGTACGTCGAGTACCCGCGCGAGGTCCACCCCTACCTGGTCGCCACCCAGGCCCACCCGGAGCTCCGCTCCCGCCCGACCCGCCCCCACCCGCTCTTCGCGGGCCTGGTCAAGGCGGCCGTCGAGCGTCAGCAGGGTGTGGGCACGGCCGGTAAGTAGGAGCAGGAGATACGGTTGCCGGGGTACGGCCCTTTGGGGGGGCCGTACCCCGGTTTCTGCTTTTTGGGAGGACGTTTTCATGGCCATCAAGGACACCCCCGAGGAGTGGCAGGTCACCTCGACCGCGACCCCCTTCACGGGCAACAAGACGAGTGTCCGTACGGACGACGTGGTCATGCCCGACGGCAGTGTGGTGAGCCGCGACTACCAGGTCCACCCCGGCTCGGTGGCCGTACTCGCCCTCGACGAGAACGACCGCGTCCTGGTCATCCGTCAGTACCGGCATCCCGTGCGCCACAAGCTCTGGGAGATCCCGGCGGGTCTGCTCGACGTACCCGGCGAGAACCCGCTGGCCGCCGCGCAGCGCGAACTCTACGAAGAGGCGCACGTCAAGGCCGAGGACTGGCGGGTGCTGGCCGACGTCTACCCGACGCCGGGCGGCTGTGACGAGGCTGTGCGGATCTTCTTCGCCCGCGATCTCTCCGCAGTAGAGGGCGAGCGCTTCGTCGTCGAGGAGGAAGAGGCCGACATGGAGCACGCCCGGGTGCCGCTCGCGGAGCTCGTACGGGGCGTGCTGGCGGGCGAGTTGCACAACACCTGCCTGGTCGTGGGCGCCCTCGCGCTCTCCGCCGCACTCGCGGGCGACGGGGTCGACGCGCTGCGTCCGGCCGACGACCCGTGGCCGGCCCGGCCCTTCGACGCGTAGCCGTCACCCCGGAGCGCTCGTCCGAAAATCCGTTGATCCGATCGGGGGATGCGCCCGCCCTGCTCTGCCCGGTTCGTAGCAGAGCGTGAACTACGCTCGAAGCTCCCGACCGCAGTCGCGGCGGGCTTGTGCGCAGGCGGACGGGAGCGTGGCCCGTGACGGATCAGGCGGTGGACACCAGCGGCACGGCTGCGGGTTCCGCGGCAGGGTGGGCGACGGGTGAATTCTTCGGCAGAGAACGCGAGTTGAAGGCGCTGCGGGCCGACATCGAACGGGCGGGACTCGACACCCTCGCCGGCCGCAAGGCGCCAAGGGCCCGCGTGCTGCTGATCGCGGGCCGCCCCGGCTCGGGACGCACCGCCCTCGCCGGGGAACTCGCCGCCGGCCTCGCCGGTGACTACCCCGACGGGATCCTGCACGCCCGGCTCACCGACCCCGGCGGCGAACGCGTCCCCACCGACCGCACCGCCCGCGAGCTGCTCGACGACCTGGGCATCGCGTCCCCGCCGGGAGCCGGTGAGGACGAGCTGTCCGCAATGGTCCGCGACGCACTCGCCGTACGCCGCCAGCTGCTGGTTCTCGACGACGCCGTCGACGCCGAGCAGGTCGACCCGCTGCTGCCCGACAACCCGGACTGCCTGGTCGTCGCCACGGCCCAGGGCCCGCTCACCGGCATCCCCGACGTCCGGCCCTGCACGATCGGGGGTCTGGACACCGCCTCCGCCGTCGCGCTGCTCGGCCGTTCCACGGGAGCGGTCAGGATCACCGTCGACCCCACGGCGGCCCACGCGCTCGCCGAGGAGTGCGGGGGACAGCCCGCGGCACTGACACTGGTCGGCGGGTGGCTCGCGGCCAGGCCCAATGCATCGGTCGCCGATGTGACCAAGAGGCTGCACGACATGCCGGCCGGACCGGAGCAGCCCACGGGCGCCAGGCCGCTGGCCCGCACCTTCCGGTTCGTGTACGAATCCCTCTCGCAGCCCACCGCGCGCATGCTGCGCCTGCTTTCCCTTGCGCCCGCCGGTCTCGTGGACGCGCACACCGCGTCCGCCCTGGCCGGCTGCTCGGTCTCCGGGGCCCAGTCGGCACTGGACGACTTCGCCGCGTTCGGCCTGCTGAGGAGGAAGAGCGGGCGGCAGTACGAGGTGCCCGGCTGCCTCGCGCCCATGATGAAGGCGCTCATGGAGGACCGGGACCGGCCCACCGAGGTCCAGCTGGCCCGGGCCAGGATGCTGGAGCGGACCGTACGCCAGCTCCAGTCCTGCCGGGCGATCACCGACCCCGACGGCTCCCCGGCCCGCAAGAAGCTGGCGGGACTGCCGCGCGCGCTGCGCTTCTCCAATGCCCCGGAGGCCGCCGAGTGGCTGCGGGTCCGGCAGCCCGCGCTGCTCGCCTCCGCCGGTATCGCGGTCGAGGACGGTGACCTGGACACGCTGGCCCGACGCCTGGTGGCCGCGCTGGTGCGGGCACTGGCCGCGCACCGGGGCGCCGAGGCCGCCGCTCCCGATCTGTACGGGCTGCACCGGCTCGTACTGGGCGTGGCCGAGCGGCACGGTCTGCACCGGGAGCAGGCCGCCGCGCTGCTCAATCTTGCCGATCTGGACGCCCGGACCGGACGTATGCAGGAGGCCCTGACCCGATACCGGGCAGCGCTGGACGCCGGCCGGGCGGCCGCCGACCCGTATGCGACCGGTCGTGCGATGGAATCCGTAGGCGGGACCTACCAGGAGATGGGGGACTGGCAGCGCGCCTCCGACTGGTACGGCCGGGCCCTGGAACAGCGGCTCGCGCGCGGTGAACGCGAGGACGCAGCGCGGCTGTACGGGCGGCTCGGGAGCGTGCACACCTATGCGGGCCGGTACGGCGAGGGGCTTCGCCACTGGCGGGCCGCCGCGGCCGGACACCGCAGGCTCGGTGATCTGGCGGGCCACGCAAGGGCGTTGAGCGAAGTGGCCCGTGTGCAGGAGTACGCGGGACGGCCGCACGAATCGCTGCGCACCTGCCAGGAAGCCGTGGAATGCGCGCGGCAGGCGGAGGACGTACGGCTGCAGGGGGCACTGGAGTTGCGGCTCGCGGACACGCTCGACCGGCTGGGCGATCCGGCGGCGGCCCAGGTGCACAGGAGCGCTGCGGAAGCACTCCTGGGAGAGGAGGGTTCAGCCTACGAAATCCGCAGTACTTCGCCGAGAGATTGATGCTTTGTAAGGCTAGACAGCTGGAAATCCTTCATTAGACTGGCTCTGCCGCGTCATGCTGCGGTGTTGCCCGGGTGTGCCGTGCGTACCTGGGTATGTATGGCAATGACCCATTTATTCCCCCTGAGCCAAGGACCGTGATCGACGTGAAGGTCGGCATCCCCCGCGAGGTCAAGAACAACGAGTTCCGGGTGGCCATCACCCCCGCAGGCGTGCACGAGCTGGTGCGCCACGGCCACCAGGTCTTCGTCGAGCAGAACGCCGGCGTCGGATCTTCGATCACGGACGGTGAGTACGTCGCCGCCGGAGCGCAGATCCTTGCCACGGCCGACGAGGTCTGGGCCACCGCTGACCTGCTGCTGAAGGTCAAGGAGCCCATTGCCGAGGAGTACCACCGCCTCCGCAAGGACCAGACGCTTTTCACTTACCTGCACCTCGCCGCGTCCCGCGAGTGCACGGACGCCCTCCTGGAGTCCGGCACCACGGCCATCGCGTACGAGACGGTGGAGACCGCCAACCGCGCGCTGCCGCTGCTCGCCCCGATGTCCGAGGTCGCGGGCCGCCTGGCCCCGCAGGTCGGCGCGTACCACCTGATGCGCTCGGTCGGCGGCCGCGGTGTGCTGCCGGGCGGCGTCCCGGGCACGGCGGCCGGCGAGGCCGTCGTCATCGGCGGCGGCGTCTCCGGCTGGAACGCCACGCAGATCGCCGTCGGCATGGGCTTCCACGTGACCCTGCTCGACCGTGACATCAACAAGCTGCGCGAGGCCGACAAGGTCTTCGGCACCAAGGTGAAGACGATCGTCTCCAACGCCTTCGAGCTGGAGAAGGCCGTCGTCGAGGCGGACCTCGTCATCGGCGCGGTTCTGATCCCCGGCGCAAAGGCGCCGAAGCTGGTCACCAACGAGCTCGTCGCCAAGATGAAGCCCGGAAGTGTCCTTGTCGACATTGCAATCGATCAGGGTGGCTGCTTCGAGGACTCGCACCCGACGACGCACGCCGAGCCGACGTTCAACGTCCACAACTCGGTCTTCTACTGCGTCGCGAACATGCCGGGCGCCGTCCCGAACACCTCGACGTACGCGCTGACGAACGCCACGCTGCCCTACATCGTGGAGCTCGCGAACCGCGGCTGGGTCGAGGCGCTGCGCCGCGACGCGTCGCTCGCAAAGGGCCTCAACACCCATGACGGCCAGGTCGTTTACCGTGAGGTCGCCGAGGCCCACGGTCTGGCGCACCTCGAACTGAGCGCGCTTCTCGGCTGACCCGTCAACCGGCGTCGTCAACCTCACGCAACTGGCCGGACCTTGCCGAGCAAGGTCCGGCCGGATGTGTGTCCGGCCCCTTCCGGGGCCTCGCTCAACTCGCCGCGAACGTAACACTTTAACCGTTTCGCGTACCTGCGAAACGCGCGGTGTCTGCCCCTCATTTGCGTCCGCGCACCCTTGACATCGGGGTGTTCCATTGCCGACACATCGGGCCGGGTCCGGCGGATTGTGTTGCTGCGGACCGGTGACACGCCATAGAGTCGCCAACCGTCGGCATGGTGCCACGCTGACCTATCGATAAGTTTCCTGGTCACGTCCAAGGAGGTAAGACGACTTGTGAATGAGTCGACATTTACTCCCGGGGGTGGTCAACCAGGAATGCCTGCACGGGGCCAGGGCCCATCGGGGCTCGAAGCTGTCGGCTCCGTCGCTGTCCGCACCTTCGCCACCCATCAGCACATGACGACAGCCCACCAGAGCATGGACGGCCTACACGTGAACGCCATGGCCGGCGACAAGAGTGGGGACAAGTCCACCACCCGCTTCGCCGACTTCGACGGGGTGCCCGAGGGGCACTTCTACGATCCCGATGCCGAATACGAGCCCGACCCCGAGTACGCGGCCACCCTCGCCCCCGACGCTGCCCGCCAGCGCCGCGAGCGGATCGGCCCGACCGGACGGCCGCTGCCGTACTTCCCGATCCCGGGCCCGCTGACCGACCACGGCCCCGCGAAGATCATCGCCATGTGCAACCAGAAGGGCGGCGTCGGCAAGACGACGTCGACCATCAACCTGGGTGCGGCTCTCGCGGAGTACGGGCGACGGGTCCTCCTCGTCGACTTCGACCCGCAGGGAGCCCTGTCGGTCGGTCTCGGCGTGAACCCGATGGAGCTCGACCTCACGGTCTACAACCTGCTCATGGAGCGGGGCATGTCGGCCGACGAGGTGCTCCTCAAGACCGCGGTCCCCAACATGGACCTGCTGCCGAGCAATATCGACTTGTCGGCGGCCGAGGTCCAGCTGGTCAGCGAGGTCGCCCGCGAGTCGACACTTCAGCGGGCGCTCAAGCCGCTGCTGGCCGACTACGACTACATCGTGATCGACTGTCAGCCTTCGCTCGGTCTGCTGACCGTGAACGCCCTGACGGCGGCTCACAAGGTCATCGTGCCGCTCGAGTGCGAGTTCTTCGCGCTGCGCGGTGTGGCGCTGCTGACCGAGACGATCGAGAAGGTCCAGGAGCGGCTCAACCCCGACCTGGAGCTCGACGGCATCCTCGCCACGATGTACGACTCCCGTACGGTGCACAGCCGTGAGGTCCTCGCGCGGGTCGTGGAGGCCTTCGACGAGCACGTCTACCACACGGTGATCGGACGTACCGTCCGCTTCCCGGAGACCACGGTCGCCGGTGAGCCGATCACGACGTACGCCTCCAACTCGGTCGGCGCAGCCGCCTATCGTCAGCTCGCCAGGGAGGTGCTCGCCCGGTGTCACGCCGAGTGAGTCTGCCGGGGGCCGACGAGCTGTTCCGCACGACCGGGGGGATGGCGCTGCAGTCCTCCTCTCCGCGACGCCCGCCCGTCAACGGCGACGCGCGCGTGCCGGGTCCGGCGGGGGAGAGCGACCCTGCGGGGGCGGGGCAGTCGGACGGTGCGTCGGCTTCGGGGGGTGCGAGTCCGGATGCTGCTTCCGGATCCGGTTCCGGTTCCCGTCAGGCGGCGGAGCATGCCGCCGCCGACGCGGAAGCCGGGGGGCATCGAACCCGGTCCGCCGACGGTGACCAGGCCGCCGCCAAGGCCCGTGGCCAGCAGGAGGGTCAGCCCTCCCAGCAGCGTCCCGCCGGACAGCCGGCCGGTGCTCAGCCGCGACGGCGCGGCAGCCGTGGGGCGAACCGCCGGCCCAGCGGCCGCGAACGCCACGACGAGAAGATCACGGTCTATGTCTCGGCCGAGGAACTGATGGACCTCGAACACGCGCGGCTCGTGCTGCGCGGTGAGCACGGGCTCGCCGTCGACCGCGGGCGGATCGTCCGCGAAGCGGTCGCGGTCGTCCTCGCGGACCTGGAGTCGCGCGGCGACGCGAGCATTCTCGTACGGCGCCTGCGCGGGCGCTGACCGGCTCGGCGGTAGCCTGCGCGCTGCCCCTGCCCGTCTTTCCCGCACACTGGACCGCGATGCCGCCCACTGACGATCCCGCCCGCCCTGCCGGCGCCCCACGCCGACGCCTGGGGCGCGGGCCGGGCACGGCACGTCGCGCTACGGCGCCGCCGCAGGTGCCGGACGAGGCGGGCCCGGAGGGCCTGGACGCCCCGGTGGCCCCGGAGGCTCTGGACGTTCCTGTCGCGGCGTCGGCCGAGGCGGTGGAGGCCGGGGCGGGCGAGCATTCCCCCACCCCGCCCCTTCCCGGCTCTGACGATATGCGGCCCCGCCGCGCGGGGGGCGAGCCCCCGGACCCCTCGGACACCGGATCCTCCGGAGCGGTGCCGGCGCCGGCACCGGACCTGGACCCCCTGGCCGTCGGCTCCTCCGGAGCGGCGCCTGTACCGGATCCGGCCCCCCGGTTCGCCGGGTCCTTCGGTGCGGCGGTCGTGGGCCGTCCGGATGCGACTTCGGCCGCGCCAGTCGGTGACGGGCGGTTCACCGTTCGGCTGGTGAACTTCGAGGGGCCCTTCGATCTGCTGCTTCAGCTCATCTCGAAGCACAAGCTCGACGTCACCGAGGTCGCCCTGTCCAAGGTCACCGACGAGTTCATGGCGCACATCCGCGCCATGGGGCCCGACTGGGATCTTGATCAGACCACCGAGTTCCTCGTCGTGGCCGCCACCCTCCTCGACCTCAAGGCCGCCCGGCTGCTGCCCGCCGCCGAGGTGGAGGACGAGGGGGACCTCGCGCTGCTGGAGGCGCGGGACCTGCTGTTCGCACGGCTGCTCCAGTACCGCGCGTACAAGCAGATCGCCGACATCTTCAGCAGGCGGCTCGACGCCGAAGCGCGGCGGTATCCGCGTACCGTAGGGCTCGAAGCGCACCACGCCGCCCTGCTCCCCGAGGTCGTCATCAGCATCGGCCCGGACGGCTTCGCCAAGCTCGCCGTGAAGGCGATGCAGCCCAGGGCCGAGCCGCAGGTGTACGTCGACCACATCCATGCGCCTCTCGTGTCCGTACGGGAGCAGGCAGAGGTGGTCGTGGCGCGGCTGCGGGAGATGGGCGAGGCGAGTTTCCAGGTGCTCACCGAGGATGCCGCCGACACCCTGACCGTTGTCGCGCGGTTCCTGGCACTGCTTGAGCTCTATCGCGAGAAGGTCGTCAGCCTGGACCAGGAGCAGGCCCTGGGTGAGCTCATGGTGCGGTGGACCGGCGGCGAGGCGGCGGAGCCCGTCGTCACAGACGAGTTCGATCAACCGGTGGAGGAGACAGCGTGAGCGAGCCCGTGAGCGAGCCCCTTGCGGTCGCAGATCTCGGCCTCAGACCCGCCCTGGAGGCGGTCCTCATGGTCGTCGACGAGCCCGCCACCGAAGAACACCTCGCCAAGGTGCTGGAGCGGCCCCGCAGGGCCGTCGCCGATGCCCTGCGCGAGCTGGCCGACGAGTACGCCGTACAGGGGCGAGGGTTCGAGCTGCGGCTGGTGGCCGGGGGGTGGCGGTTCTATTCGCGGGCGGAGTACGCCGCGGCCGTCGAGAGCTTCGTACTCGACGGGCAGCAGGCCCGGCTCACCCAGGCCGCTCTGGAGACGCTCGCGGTCGTCGCGTACCGCCAGCCGGTGAGCCGATCGCGGGTGTCGGCCGTGCGCGGGGTGAACTGCGACGGCGTGATGCGGACCCTCCTCCAGCGCGGTCTGGTAGGGGAGGCGGGCACGGAACCCGAAACAGGTGCGATCCTGTACAGGACGACGAACTACTTTCTGGAGCGGATGGGCCTGCGTGGCCTGGACGAGCTCCCTGAGCTCGCGCCATTCCTCCCAGAGGCGGACGCGATCGAGGCTGAGACGCAAGAGGGTGTGCCGTCGTTCGATCCGGACGCCCCGGACACCGACGCAGACGACGACAAGACGGAATTTTGATGCGAAGCAGCAGCGGCAGGAACAGCGGCAGGAACAGCGGAAGCGGCAACGACCGGAACCAGCGGGGCATGGGCAAGGGGCGCGACGACAAGCAGCGCTCCGAGCGTCCGGACCGTCCCCGTCCGGAGGAGCGCCGTTACGACGTCGGCCGTGACGCCCCCGGCGCCCGCGACGGCAGTGGCGCGGGCGCGGGACGCGGCGGCAGCGGCGCCGGTCGTGGTGGCAGCGGCGCCGGTCGCGGCGGCGCCGGTGCAGGTCGTGGTGGCAGCGGTGCAGGTCGTGGTGGCAGCGGTGCAGGTCGTGGTGGCAGCGGCGCTGGGCGTGGTGGCAGCGGCGCCGGAGGTGCCTCGGGCGCCGGCAGCCGTGGTGCGTCCGCACGCGGTGGCGCCAAGGGCGGCCCCAAGGCCCCGCAGGGCGGCTTCAGGACCCCCGGTCTGCGCCGTGGCCCGCAGAGCGCCCCTTCCCGGCCGCGCGAGCTCGACGCCAAGCTCGAGGAGCGCGTACGCGAGCGGCACAGCAAGCCGCAGGTGAAGACGCCCAAGACGTTCCCCGGTGCCGAGCAGGAGGGTGAGCGCCTGCAGAAGGTCCTCGCCCGCGCCGGCATGGGCTCGCGGCGTGCCTGCGAGGAGCTCATCGAGCAGGCCCGGGTCGAGGTCAACGGCGAGATCGTGACCGAGCAGGGCCGCCGCGTCGACGTGCACAAGGACGAGGTCAAGGTCGACGGCCTGACGGTCGCCACCCAGTCGCACCTCTTCTTCGCGCTCAACAAGCCGGCCGGCGTCGTCGCCACGATGGGCGACCCGGACGGCCGCCAGAACCTCAACGACTACGTCAACAACCGTGAGACGCGTCTCTTCCACGTGGGCCGGCTGGACACCGAGACCGAGGGCATCATCCTGCTCACCAACCACGGCGAGCTGGCCCACCGTCTCACCCACCCGAAGTACGGCGTGAAGAAGACCTACCTCGCCGCCATCCAGGGACCGCTCCCGCGCGACCTGGGCAAGCGGCTAAAGGACGGCATCGCGCTGGAGGACGGGTACGCCCGCGCCGACCACTTCCGGGTCGTCGAGAACACCGGCAAGAACTACCTGGTCGAGGTGACCCTCCACGAGGGCCGCAAGCACATCGTCCGCCGCATGCTGGCCGAGGCCGGCTTCCCGGTCGAGCGGCTCGTGCGGACGTCCTTCGGGCCGATCCCGCTGGGTGACCAGAAGTCCGGCTGGCTGCGCCGCCTCACCAACACCGAGGTCGGCATGCTGATGAAGGAAGTCGGCCTGTAGCCGTCACCCCTCTGCTAAGCCCCCGGCCGGTTCCTGTACGTACAGGAACCGGCCGGGGGCTTTCTCGCTTGTGGTGCGGGCGCCTCTGCATTTATAGTCATGGTGACCATTAAGGGGGCGGTGGGCGCCTCCCTACGACTGGTGGACCTGGACCCACGGGGGTGGATCAGGATCCGTGAGCCGGTCGGGGGCGCCCCGGACCGCCTTGCGAGCTGAATCGAGGTGAGTCCCCGTGAACGCCCCGCAGCCACCCGATGGTTACGACCCCAGCGCCTTCGAGCCCTTCGCCGTCACCGTCGATCTCGCCGTCTTCACCGTCAGGGAAGGCCGCCTGCACGTCCTGCTGATCCGGCGCGGGCAGGCCCCCTACGCCGGGGCGTGGGCGCTGCCCGGCGGCTTCGTACTGCCCCGGGAGTCCGCGGAGCTGGCCGCCCGGCGCGAACTGGCGGAGGAGACCGGCCTGTCCGACGAGTCCGCCGCCGCCCTCCACCTGGAACAGCTCCGTACGTACAGCGAACCGGACCGCGACCCGCGCATGCGCGTCGTCTCCGTCGCGTACGCCGCGCTCGTACCCGACCTGCCGGAGCCGCGCGGCGGCGGCGACGCGGTGCACGCGCAGTGGATGCCCGCCGACGCGCCGCTGGAACTCGCTTTCGACCATGCGCGGATTCTCGCCGACGCGCGCGAACGCATCGGCGCCAAGCTCGAATACACCTGTCTGGCCACGGCCTTCTGCCCGCCCGAATTCACGCTCGGGGAGCTCCAGCAGGTGTACGAGACGGTGTGGGGCGTCGAGCTCGACCGGCCCAATTTCCGGCGCAAGGTGCTCGCCTCGCCCGGCTTCGTGGAGCCGGTGGAAGGGGCGCCCCGGCGTACGGGAGGGCGGGGAAAACCCGCCGCCCTCTACCGGGCGGGAAACGCCGCCACTCTGCACCCACCACTTCTGCGCCCGGAAGGACGATCCGTATGAAGCAGGCAGCGACCGGTTCTCTGACGGGACTCGCGCTCGGGGACGCGCTGGGCTTCCCGACCGAGTTCAACGACGTACCTTCGATTCTCGCCAAGTGCGGGCCGTGGCGGGAGATGGGGCTGCCGAGGCCCGCGATCGTCACGGACGACACACAGATGACGCTCGCCCTGGGGCGGGGGATACGCGAGACGTCCGACCGGGGTGTGGTGGAGCCGCAGCGGCTCGCGCAGTCGGTGCGCAAGGAGTTCGTCGCCTGGTATCACTCGCCCGACAACAACCGGGCGCCGGGAAACACCTGCCTCGTCGCCTGCGAGTTGCTGGACAGCGACCGGCCCTGGCAGCAGGCCAGTCAGGTCGGCTCTAAGGGATGCGGCGCCAATATGCGGGTCGCACCGGTCGGGCTCGTACCGGGACTGAGCGAGGAACAGCGCGCCGGGGCCGCGCAGTTGCAGGCCGGGCTCACCCACGGGCATCCGACGGCGCTGGCGGCGAGCGATCTGACGGCCCACGCCGTGTATCTGCTCGCGCAGGGGGCGGAGCCGACCGGTCTGGTCGGGCTGCTCCGCTCGTACGCGTACGAGAACCGCACGCGCTACCACAAGCGCTGGCTCGGCGATCTGTGGACGTACGCCCACGACGCTTCGCCGGAGGACTTCATGGCGCGCGGCTGGGACGAGTGCCTGGCCGTACTGGAACGGCTCGCCTCGGCGCTGCGCAGTCCTTCGCCGGAGACCGATCCGTGCCTGGCGACCGGTGACGGCTGGATCGCCGAAGAGGCGCTGGCCACGGCGCTGCTCTGCTTCCTGCTCTTCCCGGAGGAGCCGCTCACCGCGCTGCGCCGGGCCGCCTGCACGAAGGGCGACTCGGACTCGATCGCCTGCCTGGCGGGGGCGTTCGCGGGGGCGCACCTGGGTGCGGGAGTGTGGCCGGCCCAGTGGGCCGAGCGCATCGAGTACCGGAGCGAGCTGCTGACGCTCGGGGCGCTCTGGGACGCCTGAGCTCGGGTGCCTGATACGTCCTGGAGGGGCGCTCGGAAGGCCTCCAGGAGGCTCTCAGCGGACCGACGCGCGCCTCGTACGGGTCAGGAAGTCCTCCACCCGTGCCCGGTCCGGCTCCGGCTGCAGGGGGCTCTTCGCCTCGGCCGCTTCGGCCTCCGCCGCGAGGCGGTCCATCCTGCGCTCGACCTCGGGCCACTTCACCTCGCCGCGCTTGACGGCGAGCAGCGGCTCGCGGTCCTCGCCGACGTCGGTCACCAGCTCGCCCGTACGCAACAGATCGCGGCAGCTGCCGAGCAGCCGCAGCAGATGCATGGCGTGTTTCCAGCGCGGGGCGCCGTACTGCCGGATGTCGGCTTCGAGCTTCCTGCGCTGGCTTGTCGCGTAACCGGTGAACGTCTGGTGGACCTGGCGGGACAGGAACGCCTCGCGCAGGGCGAGGAGTTCGCGGCCGGTGTCGTCGATGTGCTCGACCAGCGGGGAGTGCAGGCACTCCAGGGCATTGGGGTTGGCGCGCAGAGCCAGCTCGCAGAAGCGCTCAAGTTCCCAGGAGAACTGCTCGTCAGCAGGCCCGTCGACATGGGTCGGGGGCTTGTCGAAGCGCCAGTACAGCGCGGTCGGCGCGAGGAAGATGCCGCGGCGGTCGGTGTCGCTGCCGTTCGTCGCCAGCCCGAAGGCGCGCGAGCCCATCACACAGGAGTAGACGGTGTGGTGGCGTACGAGATCTTCGGGCGTCGGCAGGACGGCGGGCTGGGTCATGCGCCGGATTGTGCCGCAGTCAGGTGAGCCGGATCGAATTACTTTCCACGGTGATCTGCCGTGCGGGGAGCGGCTTCGTGGCCGGGCCGTTCTCGACCGAGGCGTCGGCGACGCGGTACTTGCTGCCGTGGCAGGCGCAGTTGATGGTGCCGTCCTCGACGCTGCTCACCGTGCACCCCTGGTGGGTGCAGACCGCGGAGAAGGCCTTGAAGGTGCCCGCCTCCGGCTGGGTCACCACCACCTTCTCGCCCTCGAAGATCTTGCCGCCGCCGACCGGGATGTCGGCGGTCTTCGCCAGTTCCTTGCCGTCGGCGGGCGGTTCCCCGGCCGTCGGTGACGATCCGTCGGGCGACTCGGCGGGCGGCGACGCGGAAGGTGCGGGCTCCTCGGCGCCGTCGCCGCTCTCGTCGCCGTACTCGCTGCACCCCGCCACCAGGGCGGCGCCCGCAGCGGCGGCTCCTGCCGACAGGACCGCCCGGCGGCTCGTACCCATGCCCATCACGTGCTCCTCACGTCGTCACACCGAAGGTGCGGAAGAACCAGAGCGCCGAGGTCAGCCAGACCACGGTGAGGATGGTGAAGACGAGCCCGCCGACCATCGGCAGCAGCCAGCCCGGCAGTCGCTCGGCGCGAAGCAGGAGCATCTTCGCGCTGAACGCTCCGAAGAAGAAGCACCCGAGAAGCGAATGCCACATGACGCGGCTGTCGTACGTCTGATAGCCCAATCCGTAGAGGCAGTGGACGGCGACAGGCACAGCGAGGAGGAAGGCGGCCCGCCCCGACCAGCGGTGCACGGCGGGTGTCCAGGACGGGGCCCTTACGCCCGGCAGGCGGCCGTACATCGCCAGGGCCGAGAGGAGTTGGACGACCGCGAAGGCGATCGCGGCGGTGGCCAGCCAGGACTTGACCGCGCCCGTACTGCTGAAACCGGCCAGGTTGAACGCCGTACCGGCAGGGTCGTGGACCTTCCCGTACGCGCCGAGGCCGACCGCGACGGCGCCCGCGACCAGGGCGGGCACCAGGTAACGGGCCGGGCCGGGGCGGCCGTGGCGGCCGTTCGGCTGGGCGGGGAAGGATGCGGTCGGGGCCGTGGGGTCCACGTTCATGACGGACACACTCCCTGGTGGAATCGGGCGTCAGGGGACGACAGGGAGGGCGGTGAGCCCGGTCCCGTCGACGGTCACGGCACCGGTGGCCGGGTCGATTTCGGGGGCGGCGGCCGGCTTGCCGTCGCGGTTGAGGATGCCGACCTGCCTGCCGTTCTGGAGGACGATCCAGCCGCCGTCGATGTCGGCGCCGCGCACCTCGGCCGTCGCGCGGTAGAGGCCCGACGGCTTGACGGCCTTGCGGGCGGTGAACGTCCACTTCCGCTTGCGGATGTCGACCGTGCCGTCGATCTTTCCGGCGCGCAGAGTGCCGTCGAGCTCGGAGCCGCCCTTGCCGGTCAGCCGCATCGTGCCGTCGTCCTCGACGCTGCCGCGCAGCCAGGACTCCTGGTCGCGGCCGTCGCAGAAGTACGCGACCGCCTTGCCGTCGCGTACGGACACGGAGACGGCGGCGGTGTCGTCGTCCGTACGGCCCGCGTAGTCGGCATTGGGCGGCGGGGACGGCTTCGACTCGGGCTCGGGTTTCGGCTTCGGGGATGGCGTCGCGTCCGGTGTTCCGGTCGGCGAGGGCGTGGCGGCGGGCTGATCGCCGCCGTAGGACGCGCCTTTGGTGCCCGTCGTGGCGTTGAGCGACAGCATGAAGAGGGCGAGAAGCAGCCCCGCGAGGAGTGTGTAGAGGGGACCGGAGCGCTTCATTGCGGGCCTCCCCAAGGCGCTGAACCGGGCTTCCCCATGCAAGCGGACCGGTGCAGCCGCGTCCATAGTCCGTGCGAGTAGTCCCGGGACTTCCTCTGTACGGATGTCCAGGAGATCTGGGGAAGGTGTGTGGCATTGCGCGGGCGGACGGTGTTCGCCACGACGGAAGAGTTTTCACGCGAGAGATCTGCGTGATCGCGGCCGGTCTGTATGGGGCGGCGACGATCTGCACACCCTCGCGGTGGACGCCTGCGCCGGCCTGGCGCGCGATGCTGTCGAGGCGCTGCACGCGTGGGAGACGCTGCCGGGCCCCGACCGGCCGCCCGGGGCCTCGACGACCTGCTGGACTCGGTGCGCACGCGGGCTGCCGTATACCGGGTTGCGGCCGGGCAGCGGCGGCCCGCTCGGTGAGCTGCTGCACGACGAACTCATGAGCCGCAGCCTCGCGGAACGGCGCCGCAGACGGCCGGGCGGCGGCGACGCCGACGAAGCGGTGGCCAGTGCGGTCGCCGGACTGGTCACCGGCGTGCTCGCCGACTGGGTGCACGGGCGGGTCACCCGAACACCGGCCGAGGTCTCCATGCGCGTCTGGCGGATGCTCGTCGCGCTGCACGCATCCCACCGGTAGGTGTCTCGGTGGGAGTCTCGGGTGCGGAGCTTGCCGAGGCCCGGGCCGCCCCGCCCAACTACGCTGAATCAAGCAGGCGCCGAGCAGGTACGTAAACGAGGAGCAGGTCCGTGGCAGGACGAGCAGTACGAGCAGTCCGTGGGGCCGTCCAGCTGGAGCGGGACGAGGCCGGACACATGGAGGAGCAGGTCAGCGAGCTGCTCACCGCCATGCTGGAGCGCAACGGGCTCACCCCCGACGACCTCATCAGCATCTGGTTCACGGCCACCCCCGACCTCCACAGCGACTTCCCGGCCGCGGCCGCCCGCAAGCTCGGAATAGTCGACGTCCCGCTGATCTGCGCCCAGGAGCTGGACATCGCGGGCGCCATGCCGCGCGTCGTACGGATACTCGCGCACGTCGAGTCCGACCTCCCCAAGTCCGGGATCTCGCACGTCTACCTCGGCGCTGCCGCCGCTCTCCGCAAGGACATCGCCCAGTGAGAACCGCACTCGTCATCGGAACCGGCCTGATCGGCACCTCGGCGGCGCTTGTCCTGACCGGGCGGGGCGTCACCGTTCACCTCGTCGACAACGACCCGGGACAGGCCCGCACCGCCGCCGCGCTCGGCGCCGGCAGCGACGAGGCGCCCGAGGGCCCCGTCGATCTCGCGATCGTCGCCGTACCGCCGGCGCACGTGGCCGAGACGCTCGCCGACGCCATGCGCCGCGGCGTCGCCCGCGCGTACATCGACGTCGCCAGCGTCAAGGGCGGGCCGCGCCGCGAGCTGGAGGCTCTGGGGTGCGACCTCACGCCGTACATCGGTACGCACCCCATGGCCGGCAAGGAGCGTTCGGGCCCGCTTGCGGCGACCGCCGACCTCTTCGAGGGCCGCCCCTGGGTCCTCACCCCGACCCGCGACACCGACACCGAGGTCCTCAACCTCGCCCTGGAACTGGTCGCCCTGTGCGGCGCCGTACCGGTCGTCATGGACGCGGACGCACACGACCGCGCTGTGGCACTTGTCTCGCACACACCGCAGCTCGTCTCGTCGATGGTCGCCGCGCGGCTGGAGGACGCCGACGAGACCGCGGTACGGCTGTGCGGCCAGGGCATCAGGGACGTCACCCGGATCGCCGCCTCCGACCCCCGCATGTGGGTCGAGATCCTCTCCGCGAACCCGGGCCCCGTCGCGGACGTCCTCGCCGGGGTTGCGGCGGACCTGGACGAGACGGTCCAGGCGCTGCGGTCGCTCCAGTCCGCAGACGAGGAAAAGCGGCGGGGCGGCGCGGACGGCATCGAAGACGTCCTGCGGCGCGGAAACGCGGGGCGTGTACGGGTGCCGGGCAAGCACGGGGCCGCCCCGACGACGTACGAGATCGTGGCCGTCCTCATCAGCGACCGTCCCGGCGAGCTGGCCCGGATCTTCGCGGACGCGGGGCGTGCGGGCGTCAACATCGAGGACGTACGCATCGAGCACGCGACAGGGCAGCAGGCGGGCCTGGTCCAGCTGATGGTGGAGCCGGCGACAGCACCGGTGCTCAGCGCGGCGCTGCGGGAGCTGGGCTGGTCGATCCGCCAGTAGCCGACGGCCGTTTTTCCCCGGAATACGGGGGCGTCGAGGAGGGTGGCTGGGACTCGGTAACCTTGTGTGGGGCCCGTCGGGCCCCCATCCGCCCCAGCCCGTGTACCAGGAAGGTGTCCTACACCGTGGAAACCGCCGCCCGGACCGCCCCGGCAGCAGTGATTGTCGCCATCGACGGCCCCTCCGGCACGGGCAAGTCCAGCACGTCCAAGGCCGTCGCCGACAAGCTCGGCCTGAGCTACCTGGACACCGGCGCCCAGTACCGGGCGATCACCTGGTGGATGCTGAGCAACGGCATCGACGTCAACGACGCCGCCGCCGTCGCGAACGCCGCCGCCAAGCCCGTGATCGTCTCCGGCACCGACCCGGCCGCTCCGACCATAACGGTGGACGGAGTCGACGCCTCTGGGCCGATCCGTACGCAGGAGGTCACCTCCAAGGTGAGCGCCGTCAGCGCCGTGCCCGAGGTGCGTACGCTCATCACCGAGCTCCAGCGTTCCATCGCGAAGAGCGCCGAGGCCGGCATCGTCGTGGAGGGGCGCGACATCGGTACGACCGTCCTGCCGGACGCGGACCTCAAGATCTTCCTGACGGCTTCGCCCGAGGCCCGCGCCGCCCGCCGCAGCGGTGAGCTGAAGGGCGCCGACGTCAGCGCGACCAGGGAAGCCCTGATCAAGCGTGACGCGGCCGACTCCAACCGCAAGACCTCGCCGCTCGCCAAGGCGGACGACGCGGTCGAGGTGGACACCACCGAGCTGACGCTGCAGCAGGTCATCGAGTGCGTCGTTACCCTTGTCGAGGAGAAGCGGGTCACGAAGTGACCGCACCGACCTTGCGCGGTGCGGCGGTCGGACGGGGCATCGGCATCGGGCTGATGTACGGGCTCTGGAAGCCCCGTGTGCTGGGTGCGTGGCGGGTGCCCGCGAGTGGTCCGGTGATCCTGGCCGTGAATCACTCGCACATGATCGACGGGCCCATGCTGATGGGGACCGCCCCTCGGCCGGTGCATTTCCTGATCAAGAAAGAGGCGTTCGTCGGCCCCCTCGACCCGTTCCTGCGGGGAATCGGGCAGCTGAAGGTGGACCGTACGACCGCCGACCGTACGGCGATTTCGAACGCACTGGGTGTGCTGGCGGACGGCGGAGTGCTCGGGATCTTCCCCGAGGGCACCAGGGGCGAAGGCGACTTCGCCTCGCTGCGGGCCGGGCTCTCGTACTTCGCCGTACGCAGTGGCGCACCGATCGTGCCTGTGGCGGTGCTGGGAAGTACGGACCGCCGCGGGCGGCTGATATCGGGGCTGCCGCCACTGCGCAGCCGCGTGGACGTCGTGTTCGGGGACCCGTTCGAGGCGGGCGACGGCAGCGGACGGCGCACCCGCAAGGCGCTGGACGAGGCCACCGTGCGTATCCAGGGGCGGCTGACCGCCCACCTGGAAGGTGCCAGGCGCTTCACCGGGCGCTGAGCGAGACTTGAGTAGTGGATCCCGCGCATCGCGGCGGTCCATCGATGATGAACGAGGAACGGACTTCATGAACGACCAGATTCACTCCGGCGACGAGCACGGAGCACTTGGCGACGCCGAGTACGCGGAGTTCATGGAGCTCGCCGCGATGGAGGGCTTCGACGCGGAGGAAGTGGAGGGCGCGATCGGCGAGGCCGGTCACGGCCCGCTGCCGGTCCTCGCCGTCGTAGGCCGCCCCAATGTCGGCAAGTCGACCCTGGTGAACCGCATCATCGGCCGCCGCGAGGCCGTCGTCGAGGACAAGCCCGGCGTCACCCGTGACCGCGTCACCTACGAGGCCGAGTGGGCGGGCCGCCGCTTCAAGGTCGTCGACACCGGCGGCTGGGAGCAGGACGTCCTCGGCATCGACGCTTCCGTCGCCGCCCAGGCCGAGTACGCGATCGAGGCCGCCGACGCGGTCGTCTTCGTCGTCGACTCGACGGTCGGCGCGACCGACACCGACGAGGCCGTCGTCAAGCTGCTCCGCCGGGCCGGCAAGCCCGTCGTGCTCTGCGCCAACAAGGTCGACGGCCAGAGCGGCGAGGCCGACGCGACCGCGCTGTGGTCGCTGGGCCTCGGCATGCCGCACCCCGTCTCCTCGCTGCACGGCCGCGGCACCGGCGACATGCTGGACGCCGTCCTGGAGGCCCTGCCCGAGGCGCCGGCCCAGACCTTCGGCCAGGCCATCGGCGGCCCGCGCCGCATCGCGCTCATCGGCCGCCCGAACGTCGGCAAGTCCTCGCTGCTCAACAAGGTGGCGAACGAGGACCGCGTCGTCGTCAACGAGATGGCCGGCACCACCCGCGACCCGGTCGACGAGCTGATCGAACTCGGCGGCATCACCTGGAAGTTCATCGACACGGCCGGCATCCGCCGCCGCGTCCACCTCCAGGAGGGCGCGGACTACTACGCCTCGCTGCGCACCGCGGCCGCTGTCGAGAAGGCCGAGGTCGCGGTCGTACTGATCGACGCCAGCGAGTCCATCAGCGTCCAGGACCAGCGGATCATCACGATGGCCGTCGAGGCGGGCCGCGCGATGGTCATCGCGTACAACAAGTGGGACACGCTCGACGAGGAGCGCCGCTACTACCTCGAGCGCGAGATCGAGACCGAGCTGGCCCAGGTCGCGTGGGCGCCCCGGGTGAACGTCTCGGCGCAGACCGGTCGCCACATGGAGAAGCTGGTTCCGGCGATCGAGACCGCGCTGGAGGGCTGGGAGACCCGCATCCCGACCGGCAGGCTCAATGCCTTCCTGGGCGAGATCGTCGCCTCCCACCCGCACCCGGTCCGCGGCGGCAAGCAGCCCCGCATCCTCTTCGGGACGCAGGCGGGAACCAAGCCGCCGCGGTTCGTGCTCTTCGCCTCGGGCTTCCTGGAGGCCGGCTACCGGCGCTTCGTCGAGCGCCGGCTGCGTGAGGAGTTCGGCTTCGAGGGCACGCCGATCCACATCTCGGTGCGGGTGCGCGAGAAGCGCGGCCGCAACAAGTGACGAAGTAGCGGGTCACATCCCCCGACGAGGGGCGGGCGGCAGCGCTGCCGGGAAGAGATTCCCGGTGTGCTGCCGCCCATTGCTGTGCCAGAAGCCGCTGTGACCGGTGTGCCCGCCGTGCCCTCCCTGGCCGGGGCCCTGGCTGCGGCTCGTCCCCGCCCCGAAGGCCCTGAACCCCAGATCCTCCTCGCCGCTGCGGTCGCCGGGCAGGGTCCGGAAGGACCTGCGGTACTCGGAGTACAGGGCGTCGTAGATGGGGGTGTGCGAGTGCGAGTGGTGGTCGGCCTGGGCGTCCCGCGAGGGGCGCATCGCAGGGATCTGGGGCTGGTACGACTGATGGCGGGAGGGGTCATATGAGTGCACGTAGGTGCAAACGACCCCACCGCCTGTCGGATGCGGGCCGAGCAGCGAATCCGCTGCTCGGCGAGGCCGTACGGGGTGCATTTCGCAGCCCGTACGGACCGTCAGGTGCCCGCCAGCGGCATGGCCGCGCCGACCAGCGTGCCGTTGGCCGCGGCCTTCGCCAGCGCGATGCGCAGGAGGTCCTCGCGCGGCTGCTGGCCGATCGAACCGACGCTCGCGGCGAACACGAGAACGGTGCTCGACTTGTTGGCGGCCGCGCGCCAGCCGTCGGTGACCTGGAGCGGCTGGTGGGCCTGCCACCAGGAGACGGGGGTGCCGCCGCCGGTGCCGGGCTGGAGCACGGCGTGCAGCTGGCCCATGGCGAGCAGCACGGACCAGCCGGGCAGCGCGGCGGGCATCCGGCTCAGGTCGCCGACCGGCTCGAAGCCCTGCTCGACGAGGAGCGGGAGGAACTCGTCGGTGCCGGCGCCGGCACCGGGGCGGGCGATGGGCCCTGTCGGCTCGACCACCAGCGCCGGGTGCAGCTGCCCCTCGATCAGCACGAGGCCGCTGGTGATGCCCAGCACGGCCTGGTCGGACGTGCCGGTGGGTCCGGCGCCCCGGCTGTCGGGGCCGCCGCCGGTGATGCTGCGTACGGCTCCCTGAAGCTGTTCCTCGGCGACCTGGACCACCTGCGACGGGATGCAGCTGGCGTGGGCGAAGGCGAGCACGGCGGTCTCGTCGCCGACGAACAGCACGGTGCTGGTGCGTTCCAGGTCTGAGTCGCCCTGGGTGCGGCAGGAGGTGCAGTCGTAGCTGCCCGGGGCGCTGTCGCCGGCGAGCAGACGGTCGGCTTCTTCATTGCCGATCTCGGCGCGTACGTCGTCGCTTACGTCGAGCATGCGCGGCACGGGGGGCTCCTCGGACTCGGTGCGGACGCCGGGCGGTTCCCGGCTCGTCAAGAAGACAACGGGTGATCTGTCGCCTGGGTCACGCGAAGAGGCGAACGGAATCGAACCACCGGGCGCAAATACGGTCGGCCGACCGGGTGGGCCCCGCCTGCCGCACCGCGCGGCAGACGGGGCGCTGCCGCCACTGCTGCTTAGCGTGACCCGATGACGAAGCTGACGAAGTTTCCGTCCTCCCGTCGCCTGCCTGTTGTCCTGCTCGCCGCCGCGCTGCTGGCCTCGGTGCCGCTGAGCGCCCGGGCCGCGCCCCTGCCTTCCACCCCTGGATCGCCCTCCGCCGAACGCGGCCGCGTCGCCGCCGGCTTCGTAGCGTCCGACTGCTCTGCCGGCAAGTCGCCCTGGGACTGTCTCGCCGAATGCGAGAGCGGTGGCCGCTGGTCCACGAACACCGGCAACGGCTACTACGGCGGGCTCCAGTTCAGGCAGCCGACCTGGAAGGCGCACGGTGGGCTCAAGTACGCACCGCGCGCCGACCTTGCCACGCGGGAGCAGCAGATCAAGGTCGCGGTGAAGGTGGTGGCCACGCAGGGGTGGGGGGCTTGGCCCGTCTGTTCGCAGCGCCAGAATCTGGCAGGCCGCACCCATGTCGTGAAGCCGGGCGACACCCTCAGCGGCATCGCTCGCCATTACGGCGTCAAGGGCGGCTGGCAGTCGCTCCACAAGGCCAACGTCCGGGTGATCGGCCGCAACCCGGACCGCATCATGGTCAGCGCCAAACTGCTCATTCCGTCGGGGAGGAGCGCGAAGGCGGTGTGAGCTCGGACGCCTCGCCCCGGAACACGACCGAGCCGCGCCGCAGTTCGTGCACGATCACCAGGTGTGACGCCGTCCGGGCCGACAGGGCGGGCGGCACTCGCTGTTCGGCGATCACGACCGCCGCCTCCGCTGTGAGGCCGGTGAGCAGTTCGTACGTACGGGCGGCCATGGACGGGGACATGCCCTGCGTGGGCTCGTCGACGAGCACCACGCGTGCGCGGGACAGGACGGCGCGGGACACGGCCAGCATCCGTTGCTCGCCGCCGGAGAGGGTGCCTGCGCGACGGGGGAGCAGGGCGCGCAGCGCCGGGTAGCCGTCCAGGGCCAGCGTGAAGCCCTTGTCCGGGGCGGCGAGTTCCAGGTTCTCGGCGACCGTGAGGGTGGCGTATACGGCGTGCCGGTCGGGTACGAAGCACAGGCCGCGGCGGGCGCGTTCGTGGGCGTGGAGGCGGCTGATGTCCTTGCCGCGCCAGAGGACGCGGCCCGCGGTGAGGGGGACCGTGCCGGCGAGGGCACGCAGTACGGTCGTACGCCCGGAGCCATTACGGCCCAGCAGGACGGTCAGCGGGCCGCCGGCCGGGACGGGCAGGTCCACTCCGTGCAGGGCCTCCAGCGGTCCGTAGCGCACGCGTGCGCCGCGCAGCTCGATCTCGACAGTCATGGGCTCGGCGGTCATGGTCGGATGCTCCCCGCCTCCATGGTGTGGACGGTGTGCGCGATGCCGGCGACCAGGTCGAGGTCGTGTTCGACGACAAGGACGGCCATACCGTCCGCCGCCAGGGCGGCCATGACGCGGGCCAGTTGCTCGGCCTCCGCCGTGTCCAGTCCCGCGGCGGGTTCGTCGAGCAGGAGGGTGTGCGGGCGGCCTGCGAGCGCCCTGCCGAGCTCGACGCGGCGGAGGGTGCCGGTGGGCAGGCCGGCGGCGGGGTGGTGCCGTACTGCGCCTGCGAGGTCCAGCAGGCGCAGTACGGCCTCCACGGCGCCGGGGTCCGCGTCGCGCAGGTGGCCCTGTTCGGCGCCGAGCCGGACGTTCTCCTCGACGGTGAGGGACGGGAAGACGGCGAGCTCCTGGAAGGTCCGGGCGATGCCGAGCCGGGTACGGGCGTGGGCGGGCTTGCGGGTGATGTCCACGCCGTCCAGCTCGATGCTGCCCGCGTCGGGGCGCAGCGTGCCGCAGAGGCAGTGGAAGAGGGTCGTTTTGCCCGCCCCGTTGGCGCCGACGAGCGCGGTGACGCGGCCGGGGGCGACGGTGAGGTCTACGCCGTCCAGGGCGGTGAAGGCGCCGTAGGTGAGGCGGACGGCTCGGGCGCGGAGGGGTGGGCGCGCGAATGTTTCCCCTACCCTTCCCCAAGCTCTCAACTTCGTTCGAGCAGGGGAGACCCCATTCTTCCCGACCCTGGGGGCAAGCCCCCAGGCCCCCGGACGCCCTTGCGGGACCCCCCGGACGAAGTCCGGGGGAGTGTCCTCGAACTCCCCCGAGGACTGCGTCCAGGGGGGACCCCCATGGGCTGGCGAGGGCTGCCCGGCCCACCCCAGCGCGCTCACCGCCTTCGTCGCCGCCGCCGGATACCGGCCCAGCAGTACCGCCAGGATGCCGATCACCGCCGCCGCCGCGCCTCCCCTCGCCCCCGCGTCCAGGCCCACCAGTAGCGCCGCCGCCGCGCACGCCCCCAGCAGGTTGTCGGCGCCCAGGACCACGACCGCCGCGAACCACAGCAGCGCGCGCACGGGGTCGTAGGCCGCCGGGTCGAACGCGCGCAGGCCCATGCCCAGCATGCCGCCGCCCAGGGCCGCCAGGGCCGCGCCGGTGACGAAGGCCAGGAGTTTCAGGGCGGGTACGGGGACTCCTGCGGCCGCCGCGCCCGTCTCGTGGTCGCGCATCGCCGCCAGGGCCCGGCCCGTTCTGCCCCGGCGTAGTGCCGCGACGGCCAGCAGCGACGCGGCCAGCAGGACGAGTTCCAGGACGTAGTACACGCGGTCGTCCGTGAACCCCGCCGGGCGGCCCAGGCCCAGGCCGGACGTCGCGTACGGCTGCGCGAAGACGAACCGGCTCACCGCGACGCCGAACGCCAGCGTGGCCAGCGCCAGGGCAAGGCCCCTGCGGCCGATCGCGGGCCAGCCCGTGAGGACGCCCAGCGGTGCGACCAGAGCCACCGCCACGGCCAGGGCGGGGAGTTCGGGCACTTCAGGCAGGCCGGGGAGGCGGCCCGCCGCCAGCAGCGCCGTGAACAGGGCGCCGAGGCCCGCGTACGCCGCCTGGCCCAGCGAGATCTGGCCGCCCCTGCCCGTCACCACCACCAGCGAGAGCAGGACGACCGCCAGCGCCGGGACCTGGACCGAGGTGTGGAGGTCGGAGCCCGCGAAGCCCAGGGGGAGGAGGAACAGCACTGCCACCACCAGCCAGGCGGCGGGCGGAGCTGCGGGGAAGGCGGTGGTCGACGTACGGGGGAGGGAGTCCCGGACGCCCGGGCCGGGCACGGCCAGGGCCGCGATCAGCAGGGCCACCACGAAGAGGTTCGCCCCGACAGCCTGGACCAGGGGCTCGGACCAGCCGGACGGGTGGAGGCGCGTCATCTGGGCCTGAGCCACGCCGATCGCCAGTGCGCAGCCCACCGCCACCGGCAGGCTGCGCATTTTGGCCAGCACCGCCACCGCGATCACCTCGACGACGAGCAGCGGCAGTCCGTACGGATCGAGGCGTACGTACGGCGCCAGCAGGACGCCCGTCAGACCCGCCGTGAACGAGCCGAACGCCCAGCCCGCCGCGGCCACCCGGTCCGCGTCGATCCCGCCCAGCACGGCCAGCGGCCGGTTGTCCACGACGGCCCGCAGCTCGCGGCCGAACCGGGTCCACCGGGTCACCGCGCCCACCAGGGCGGCGAGCAGCAGTACGGCCGCCAACTGGCCCCAGGGGTCGTCGGAGAGCAGCACGGGAGCGTCCGGGCGGGCACCGCTGCCCCACACCAGCGCCGCGCCCCCGACGAGGAGGACGAAGACGCCGATGGAGGCGACGAGCGTCTGCGCCGGGCCGCTCTCCAGGACCGCCAGAGGGCGGAAGACGCCCCGGTCGAGCAGCAGGCCGACGCCGGGCGCGACGAGCACCAGGGTGACGGCGGCCGCGAGGGGCAGGGGCCAGTCCCATTCGACGTTCAGCTGGCGCAGTACGTATGCGCAGACCATGGCGATCGCGCCGTGCGCCAGATTGAGCACGCCGGTGGCGCGGTACGTGACGATCAGCCCGATACCGGTGAGGGCCGCCGCGCTGCCGACGGCGAGCCCCGCCAGCGTGAGTTCGTACGTCAGCGACGCCACCGGGTCAGACCTCGGGCCGGCAGATCGGGCAGGGCTTGAGCGCGGAAGCGCCGGAGGTGTCGTCCGGCGGCGCGGCGCCGGGTTTGCCGGTGACGAGCGGGCAGTCGGGCCGGTGCAGGAGTGTCCCGCCGGGGACGCGGAGCAGAGGCCCTTCGGCTGACGGCGGCGGCGTTTCGACCGGCTCCGCTTCCGTTTCCGTGTGCTGATCCGTCGTCGCGTCAGGCCCCTGGCCGCCGCGCGAAGTCAGCAGCACCGCACCCGCGACGATGAGCGCCGCGCCGGGCACGGTGCAGGAGGCGAGGTACGGGAGCTGCCGTTCGGCGTAACGCTCACCGGACACCCCGTACCAGCCGATCACGCAGAGCACCGCACCGACGGCCAGGGCCGCCAGACCGGCCCACAGCACGGGGCGCAGCGCCCTCTCGCGCGGTCGCGTCCTCTGCACGGGGACCCCCTGGGAGGAACTTGCGGTTCTGTACGAGCCTGTCCTTCGCGGCGGATACGTTGCACTATGCCGTGAAGCGACAGACCCTGGAAGCATCGGGCCGGACGGCCCGATGTGCTCGTCGGACACCCGGTGGTGAGCCAGATGGTCCTCGGCAGACACCCTCGTACTCGTACCGCGGCCTGGGCTGTGGCCGCAGTGCTGATCCTGGTACCCGCAGCGGCAGGTTGCGGGGATGACGACGACGGTGAGGAGACGCCGCCGTCGCCGCCGCCCGCGACCAGCGCCCCGGTGACCCCGGAGGGCAACGCGCCCGCCGACCCGGCAGCGGCCAGGGCCGAGGTCGAGAGGAACTGGAAGACGTTCTTCGAAGCCACGGCGACGACTGAGGAAAAGGTGAAGGTGCTGCAGAACGGGGAGGTGCTGCGGCCCCTGCTGACCGCTTTCGGCAGTGACCCGAACGCCAAGAAGTCCTCGGCGAAGGTCACCGACGTCAAGTTCACTTCCGCCACCGAGGCGGATGTGACGTACGACCTGCTTGTCGGCGGACAGCCCGCGCTGCCCGACAGCAAGGGCACGTCCGTCCTCCAGGACAACGTGTGGAAGGTCTCCGCCAAGACGCTGTGCGCGCTGGTCAAGCTCAGCGGCAATGCGACCGCGCCGGGCTGCTGAATCCCTGCTGCTCGCGGCGCTGTTCCTGCTGAGCGCCGCCTGCGGCAGCCGGCTGCCCGAGAGCGACTTCGAGGATCGCGGGAGCGCGCCGCCGCCCACCGGGACTGCCGGGCCGACGGTACGTATCGGCATCATCACCAGCGCGACGAGCCCCGTCGGCGGGGAGGCGTTCACCGGTCCCAGGGACGGCGCCAAGGCCTATTTCGACGCCCTCAACGCCGACGGCGGCATCGACGGCCGCAAGGTCGAGGTGTTCACCTGCGACGACGGCGGCAGCGGCGTGGGCAACAACGACTGTGTGCACAAGCTGGTCGACGAGCGGAAGGTCTTCGCGCTGGTCGCGACCACCGCCCTGGACTACGCGGGCGCCCCGCTGGTCGCAAAGGCCGGCGTCCCCGACATCGGCGGCCAGCCGATCGGCACCGCGTACGACACCTACCCCCACCTGTACAGCATCTACGGCAGCCAGGCCCCGCGCACCGGCTCCGAGCCGGGCTGGAACGGCACCCTGTACGGCGGCACCGAGGTCTACCGCTACTTCAAGCGCGAGCAGGGCGCGCGCACCGCCGCGGTGGTCGCGTACAACCAGTCGGCGTCGGCGGCGTACGCCCGGCTCATCACCCAGGGCCTGAAGGCCGAGGGCTACCGGGTGGTCACCGAGCAGGTGGACTTCGCGCTGCCGAACTTCCGTGCCGTGGCAGCGGACTTGAAGGACCGCGGAGTCGACCTGGTGTTCGATGCCATGGATGCGCACGGCAACGCCCAGCTGTGCGAGGCGATGGACGCGGTGGGCATGGAGGTCACCGCGAAGGTCACCAATGTCCAGAACTGGTCCGCCACCGTCCCCGAGGATTTCAAGAACGCGCCGCGCTGCCGCAACGCCCTGTGGGTCACCGGGTCCAGCCGCAACTACGAGGACGAGAGCCACCCGGCCGTACGGGAGTTCCGCGAGGCGATGAAGGGCCGGTCGCTGTCGCAGTGGCAGTTGGAGGGATGGGCGGCCGCGATGTGGTTCACGGACGCCGCGAAGTCCTGCGCCGCGAAGCTCACGCGGGGGTGCGTCGAGGCGTACATCAACCGCGAACAGTCGTACACAGCAAGGGGGTTGCTGCTTCCTGTGACGTACGAGAAGAGGGCCGAGCCTCCGAAGACCAGTCGCACCTGTCTGTCCGTGGCCCGGTGGAAGGACGGGGACGGCTGGGTGACGCAGGGCGGGGACATGACCCGCAACTGCTTCACCGTTCCGCAACTTCCATACCGGCCCTGATGCACAAAAGCGGAGATTGGTTGCCTGGTTGTGCTATCGATGCCACAACCGTTAAAGAACGATTTGACGCGGACCAGACCAATTCGAGACCGCCAAGTACAGTCACATTTGTGACGGCAGGCGGACCATCGCGCCGTCCGCGGAACATCACGGGGGTCACGTCGGCATATGCACATTTCATTCCTTCTGCACAACGCTTACGGCATCGGCGGGACGATCCGTACGACGTTCAACCTTGCCCAGACGCTGGCCGAGCAGCACGACGTGGAGATCGTCTCGGTCTTCCGCCATCGCGACGAGCCGACGCTGGGCGCCCCCGCCGACGTACGCCTGAGTCATCTGGTCGATCTCCGGAAGAAGAGCCCGGGCTACGACGGCGACGACGCGCAGTACGCGCTCCCCGCCAAGGTCTTCCCCGCCGGTGACAGCAGGCACCGGCAGTACAGCCGCCTCACCGACACGCGCATCGCCGCGCACCTGAAGTCCATGGAGGCGGACATCGTTGTCGGAACCCGCCCCGGACTCAATGTGCACATCAGCCGGCAGACCAGGCGCGGCCCCGTCCGCGTCGGCCAGGAGCACCTCACGCTCGACAGCCACAGCTACCGGCTGCGCCGTGAACTGAGCCACCGTTACGCCCTCCTCGACGCCGTCACCACCGTGACGGAGGCCGACGCCGCCGCGTACCGCTCCCGCCTCAAGCTGCCGGGCGTACGCATCGACGCCGTGCCCAACAGCGTGCCCGTACCCGCCGTCGCCCCGGCCGACTCCAGCTCCAAATGGGTCGTCGCGGCCGGCCGCCTCACCAAGGTCAAGCGGTACGACCTGCTGGTCGAGGCCTTTGCCAAGGTGGTCGCCGCCCGCCCCGACTGGCGGCTGCGGATCTACGGCAACGGCGACGCGACCGGCAACGAGAAGAACGCCCTGCGCGCCCTCATCAACGAACGCGGCCTCTTCAACCACGTCTTCCTGATGGGCACCACCAACCCCATAGAACCCGAATGGGCCAAGGGCTCGATCGCCGCTGTCACCTCCAGCCTGGAGGCCTTCGGCATGACCATCGTCGAGGCGATGCGCTGCGGACTGCCCGTCGTCTCCACGGACTGCCCGCACGGCCCGGGCGAGATCATCACCGACAACGTCGACGGGCGGCTGGTGCCGAGCGGCGACGCCGACGCGGTCGCCGATGCGCTCCTCGGCCTGATCAACGACGATGAGCTGCGGCGCACCATGGGAGCGGCAGCACTGAAGAGCTCGGCCCGTTTCGATCCGGCGCGGATCGCCGAACGTCACGAGGCCCTGTTCACCGAGCTGGTCGCGCGCGGCGCCAACGGCCGCTCGCGCAGCCGCCTCCAGGACGCCCTGTACCTCTCCCGGGGAGCGGTGCTCGACGGGGCGTACTCCCTCCGCTACAAGGCCGCCTCCGTGCTCCGGAAAGGGCAGACCGCATGACCACCACCCCGACCCGCACCGGGCCGCCGCGCGCCGACTGCATCGCGGACTCCGCGGGCGGCATCACCTTCGACATCGTGGGTGAGGATTCGCCCCGCGCGGTGCTCGTCCTGCGGCGGCGCGGCAGCACATCGGCCGCCGACGAGATGCGGCTGCCGCTCACCCCCGCGGGGGAGGGCCGACTGCGCGCCGTGCTGCCCAGTACGGTCGAACTGCGCGAGGGCCGCTGGGACGCGTTCACCGACCACGGGGGCGAAGCGGGGGAGGAGCGCATCGAGCCCGGCGTCCGCGACCTGCGCTCCCTCGTCGACCGCCACCCCGACCCGGGCCGCGCACAGGTCGCCGTACGCATCCCGTATCCGACCGCCGACGGCAAGCTCGCGGTGCGAGCCTGGCTGCGCGCGCCGCACGCCGAGGCGGGGGCCATCACCTTCGGGCAGAGTGCGATGACGGTGGAGGGACGGCTGTACGGGGCCGTGCTCGGCGCCGACGCGGCGGTGGAGGCCAGGCTGCGCGGCGCGAAAAAGGACGTGCACCGGGTGCCGGTGACGGGCGGCGAGGAAGGCACGTTCGGCTTCACGCTGGCGTACGCGCCGCTGGCCGAGGGGCGCGGGGACGAGCAGCGGCTGTGGGACCTGTGGCTGTGCGCCGCGGGCGACTCCGCCGGGATACGGATCGGGCGGATCCTGGACGACGTATGGGAGAAGAAGGGCGTCTTCCGCTACCCGGTGCTGCCCGTCGAGGGAGCGGCGCGTCCGACGACGGCCTATCCGTACTACACGGTCGACAACGACCTGAGTGTGCGACTGGACTCCGCGAACTAGCCGTTGGAGGCGACTCTGGGTGTTCGAGGACAGAAGCTGTCCTCGAACGCTGGCAGACTCGCCTCCATGTTGGAGACCTCCGCACGTCTGCTGCGCCTGCTCTCGCTGCTCCAGGCCCACCGCGAGTGGACGGGCCCGGCCCTCGCCGACCGTCTCGGCGTCACGCCGCGCACCGTACGCCGCGACGTCGACCGGCTGCGCGAGCTCGGCTACCCCGTCGACGCCAGCCCCGGTACGGGCGGCGGCTACCGGCTCGGCGCGGGCGCCGAGCTGCCGCCGCTGCTGCTCGACGACGAGGAGGCCGTGGCCGTCGCGGTCGGCCTGCGCACCGCCGCGGGCCACGGCATCGAGGGCATCGGCGAGACCTCCGTACGCGCCCTGGCCAAGCTCGAACAGGTACTGCCCAGTCGGCTGCGCCGCCGCGTCGGCGCGCTCAACGCCTTCACCGTCCCCATGCTGCGCGGCCCCCAGTCGTCCACCGTCGACGCCTCGGTGCTGACCGAACTGGCCAACGCCTGCCGGGACAGCGAGCGGCTGCGCTTCGAGTACAGCGACCACAGCGGCAGCTCGTCCCGCAGGACGGTCGAGCCGCACCGCCTGGTCTGCACCGAGCGCCGCTGGTACCTCGTCGCCTGGGACCTGGACCGGTCCGACTGGCGTACGTTCCGGGCCGACCGGATCACCCCGACTCCGCCGCACGGCCCGCGCTTCGTCCCGCGCGATCCCCCGGCCGAGGACCTCGCGGCGTACGTCTCCAAGGGCGTGTCCACGGCGGCGTACGCGGCGAACGGCGTGATCCGGCTGCGCGTGCCGCTGGCCGAGGCGGCACCAGCGGTCAGCCCCAGCGACGGCGTACTGGAAGCCGTCGACGAGCACAGCTGCCTGCTGCGCACCGGGGCGTCCAGTCTCGATGTCATGGTCATTCACATCCTGCTGCTCGGCTTCGACTTCGAGGTGGTCGAGCCGCCGGAGCTCACGGACCGGATCAGGTCGGCCCGTGATCTCCTCGCACGCGCTCTGGATCGAGGGCCGCAGGCCTGACCTGGGCGGCCTGCTGGATCGCCGCGTACTCGGGGTGGTGCAGATCGAAGGCGGGCGACTCGGAGCGGATGCGGGGCAGCGTGACGAAGTTGTGGCGGGGCGGCGGGCAGGACGTCGCCCACTCCAGCGAACGGCCGTAGCCCCACGGGTCGTCGACCTCGACCCTCTTCCCGTACTTGGCGGTCTTCCAGAGGTTGTAGAGGAACGGCAGCGTGGAGAGGCCGAGCAGGAACGCGCCGATGGAGGAGACGGTGTTGAGGATCGTGAAGCCGTCGGCCGCCAGATAGTCGGCGTACCGTCGCGGCATCCCCTCGGCGCCCAGCCAGTGCTGGACCAGGAACGTGGTGTGGAAGCCCACGAACAGCGTCCAGAACTGCATCTTCCCGAGCCGCTCGTCGAGCATCTTGCCGGTGAACTTCGGCCACCAGAAGAAGAAGCCCGCGAACGTCGCGAAGACGACCGTGCCGAAGACGACGTAGTGGAAGTGCGCCACCACGAAGTACGAGTCGGTGACATGGAAGTCGAGCGGCGGTGAGGCAAGGATGACGCCGGTCAGGCCGCCGAAGAGGAAGCTCACCAGGAAGCCGACGGCCCACAGCATCGGTGTCTCGAAGGAGAGCGAGCCCTTGAGCATCGTCCCCGTCCAGTTGAAGAACTTCACGCCGGTCGGGATCGCGATGAGGAACGACATGAACGAGAAGAACGGCAGCAGCACCGCGCCGGTCGCGAACATGTGGTGCGCCCAGACGACCACCGAGAGCCCGGTGATGGCCATGGTCGCGCCGACCAGCATCACGTAACCGAAGATCGGCTTCCGGGAGAAGATCGGGATGATCTCGGTGATGATGCCGAAGAACGGCAGCGCGATGATGTAGACCTCGGGATGGCCGAAGAACCAGAAGAGGTGCTGCCAGAGCAGCGCCCCGCCGGACTCGGCCTCGAAGACCATCGATCCGAACCGCCGGTCCGCCTCCAGGACCAGCAGCGCCGCCGCCAGTACGGGGAAGGCCATCAGCACCAGGATCGAGGTGAAGAGGACGTTCCAGGTGAAGACCGGCATACGGAACATGGTCATGCCGGGCGCGCGCATCCCGATGATGGTGGTCAGGAAGTTGACCGCGCCGAGGATCGTGCCGAAGCCGGAGAGCGCCAGGCCCATGATCCATAAATCGGCGCCGATGCCGGGGGACCGCTCCAGGCCGTTGAGCGGGGCGTACGCGAACCAGCCGAAGTTCGCCGGGCCGCTGGGGACGAGCAGCGAGCCGAGGACGATGAGGCCGCCGAAGAGGAACAGCCAGTACGAGAGCATGTTCAGCCGGGGGAACGCGACGTCGGGCGAGCCGATCTGGAGCGGCATGATCTCGTTGGCGAAGCCGGCGAAGGTCGGGGTCGCGAAGAGCAGCAGCATGATCGTGCCGTGCATCGTGAAGGCCTGGTTGAACTCGTTGTTGCTCATCAGCTGGAGGCCCGGCCTGGCCAGCTCGGCGCGCATCATCAGCGCCATCAGGCCGGCGATCAGGAAGAAGACGAACGACGTGATCAGGTAGAGGTGCCCGATCTTCTTGTGGTCGGTGGTCGTCAGCCAGTCCACGATCACCCGGCCCCGCTGCGGGACCCGTGCGGGCCCCGCGAGCGCCTCGGCGGTGTCCGTCCCCATCGATGTACCCCCTAGCTGTACGTCGGGCTCGTACTCCGGGCTCGTACTCGGGCTGGGGAACATGATGCTCGCGCGGGCCCCGGATCCGACAGGGTGCGTACGCGGCCGGCTCGCCGGACGGTGCGGATTGTGTGCGGAGTCCGTGAATTCGCTACGGCCCGTCAGCTTTCTGCGCCGCTCCTGGCGGGGGGAATTCGGGAGAGCGGGCCGGCGGGTGCGTCGAAAGAATTACGGAGAGACTATTCAGTGATCATTTCAGGGCCCCGGAATTCACACTCTCCCCGCGCGGAACTGCCCTATCGGGTGAAGGGCTTCACGGCAAACAATCGTCGTGATCCTGTGACACAAGTGTGACCGGTGAGGTACCTGGGGCGTTGACCGAGAGCCCGGGCCCCCGACTTTCTTCCCCGCCCCGGGCCGCCTACGGTGAATCACATGGCACCCATACCGACACCCTCCGCACAGCCCGACGACGCTCCCGAGGCGTACGTCGGCCTCGACTCCACCAGCGCGGAACTGCTGGCCCGTGAGCGCGGCTGGACCACCGTCAGGGCACTGCCGCCGGGCTCGATCATCACCATGGAGTTCCTGGCGGGCCGGCTCAACTTCGAGGTCGACAACGACATCGTCACCCGCTGCTGGAAGGGCTGACCAAGGCCCCGGGAGGGCGCTGACCAAAGCTCCGGGACGGCCTGGAGAAACAACGACGAAGGCCCCGGCGGCTCCATCAGGAGCCTGCCGGGGCCGTCGCGAGCGGGGAGAGGGCTGTGCGTACCGTCCCCGCGGTCTCGGGCTGCGTCAGCCGCCGGCCACCGGCCGGGGCGACGCAGCCGGGCGGGCGGTGGTGCCCGTACGGTCCGCGTGCGGCGGACGGCGGCTGCCCGCCGGTGTCACGGGGGTCCGCTCCGAACGGACCGCGTGCGGCCGGGGGGTGAGGTGTGCGTTGGTCCTGTTGACCGCGGGGCGTCCGCCGCTGCCCGCGGTCACCGGCTCGCGTACGCCGGGCTCGCCGGTGGACGGCCGGCGCTGCGGGAACACTCCGGGCGTCAGACGGCCGCCGGCCGGTGCGGGACGTGCGGCACCGAGCCTGCGACGCGCGCGCCAGGACTCGCGTACCGCGAAGACCCACGCCTCGGTGCGGCCGATCAGCGGCTCGAACCAGGGCAGGCTCAGCAGGATCAGCAGCCCCGCCGCCCAGCCGAGCAGCACATCGCTCAGCCAGTGCGTGCCCAGGTAGACGGTGGTCGCGCCGACTCCGAGCGCGACGACGGCGGAGAGCACCGACAGCCAGCGCCGGGCCCGCGGAGTGGTCGCCAGATAGGACAGGATGCCCCAGGTCACTACGGCGTTCGCGGTGTGGCCCGAAGGAAATATATCGCCGCCGGCAAACATCTCGGCGGAGCCGATCTCGGTCGCGTAGTGCGGACCGAGGCGGCCGAGACCGAGCTTGACGGCGCCGACCGTCACGTTCAGCAGGAGCAGGGCCGCGCCCAGTGCCAGCAGCGGGCGCAGGGTGTGCTGACGCCAGGAGCGCCAGCCGAGCCAGGCCGCGACCATCACGGCGGTGGGGCCGCGCTGGCCGAGCACCACGAAGTAGTCGAGGAAGGCATGGAGTTCGGGCCACTGCTCGTACGGCCGGAACAGCATGACCTTCCAGTCGAGGGTCACCAGCCAGGACGTGATCAGCACAGCCCAGACGATGGCGATGTAGAACGCCAACGTCGAACCGAAGAGAACCGTACGGGTACGGCTCATCCCGGGGATCTCTATCTTCGGCGGCTCCGGTTCCCGGTCCAGCCGGGCAAAGATTTGGTCGGTACGCACTCAATCGACGTTACAGCGAGTGAGCGTCAAGCCCGGCCCATCCGGCTGCTTTGTGATGACGATGTGATGTGGGCTGTGTCTCATCCCGATGTTTATTACCGGCCAATCCGGAAAGCGCTGTGGTCCTGTTCCCTATTTATTCGGAGGCCGTCAAGGAAGGCTGATTGCCCGTCGGGGAATTCGGTTCACCTGAACTCAACTTGGAATTTCCCGCTCACTCATGAGGGCCCAAGATCGCCGACGGGGTCCCGGCGGCGTGGCGCACGCCACACCGTGTCGTCCGCCCCATGAGAGGTGCGACACGCGAGACGGGCGTGGACTCGCGTACTCTGACGGCTCACTCGCCCGTCGATGCCGGGCCCCGCGGGACGTTGGACAACGCCGTCCTCGCCGGGTCCACCGAGCGCGAGGGATTCCACTGGGAGGTACGTACATGTCAGGGACGACCACGGCCGGAACACAGCGGTCAGCGGGCGCCCCCCGGCATCGGCCGGACCTGACTGCCGTGGCCGGCAATCGCTGGGTCGTTCTGTTCGTCCTGTGCGTCAGCCTCCTGCTCGTCGCCCTCGACGCGACCATCCTGCACATCGCGGTGCCGGCCGTCACTGAGGACCTGCGTCCCGGGTCGATGGCGCTGCTCTGGATCGTCGACGCCTATCCGCTGGTGTGCGCCTCGCTGCTGATCCTCTTCGGCACGCTCGGCGACCGGGTCGGACGCCGCCGCATCCTGCTACTCGGTTACGGGCTCTTCGGCGCCGCATCCGCGCTCGCCGCCTTCGCCGACAGCCCGAACGTCCTCATCGCGGCCCGCGCCCTGCTCGGCGTCGGCGGCGCGATGATCATGCCCGCGACGCTGTCGATCCTCCGTCAGGTCTTCCCCGACCGGCGCGAGCGCGCCGTCGCCATCGGCGTCTGGACCGCCGTCGCGGCCGTCGGCGCCGCCACGGGCCCCGTGCTCGGCGGCTTCCTCATCCAGCACTTCTGGTGGGGCTCCGTCTTCCTGATCAATATCCCGCTGATGGCACTGATCCTGCCGCTCGGCCGCTGGCTCCTGCCCGAGTCCAGGGGCAGCGGCCGGGGCCCGTGGGACGTGCTTGGCGCGCTGATGGCGGCGGCCGGTGTCCTCGGCGTGGTCCTCGGCGTGAAGCGGGCCGGCAGCGGCGAGAGCATCGCCGACGCCAGGACGCTCCTGCCGCTGCTGCTCGGCGCCGCGCTCCTTGTCCTCTTCGTACGACGCCAGAAGATGCGGCACCATCCGCTCATCGACGTGCGGATGTTCGCCAGGCCCGCCTTCTCCACCTCCGTCGGCTGCATCGTCCTTGCGATGCTGGCGCTGGTAGGCCTGGAGCTGATCGCCGTCCAGTACCTCCAGCTCGTGCTGGACCTGAGCCCGCTGGAGACCGGACTGCGGCTGCTGCCGCTCACCTTCGCCGCGATGGCGGCCGGCGCCACCGGCTCGTACACCCTGCAACGCCTCGGCCCACGCGCCATGGTGTCGCTCGGCTTCACGCTCACCGCCGGCGCCGTTCTCGTCCTGACGCTGATGGGACAGCACGACCGGCCCGCGTTGCTGACCATCGGTTTCGTGCTGCTCGGCTTCGGACTCCAGACCACCCTCTTCGGCGCGTACGAGTCGATGCTGAGCGAGGCCCCCGCCGAGCAGGCGGGCGGCGCGGCCGCCATCGGCGAGACCTCCTACCAGCTCGGCGCCGGCATGGGCATCGCCCTGCTCGGCAGCGTCATGAACGCCGCCTACGGGCCGGGCGTCACCGAGATCCCCGGCGTCTCGCCGGCGGAAAGCTCGGGCGCGGCGAACTCGCTCGGCGAGGCGTACACGGTCGCGGACCAGATCGGCGGCCCCGCCGGGGACGCGCTGCGCTCCACCGCGCGCAGTGCCTTCGTCCACGGCCTGCATGTGACGCTCTTCGTCAGCGCGGGCCTGCTGCTGCTCGGCGCGCTGGCCGCACTGAGGCTGCCGCGCCTGATGGACTGCGCTGCGAAGGCCCCGCTCCCGGACCGCCGTCCGGAGGCACCGGGTGTTCCGGAGGCGCAGGGTGTGCAGATCCCGGCGCGCCGCGAGCCCGCCGAGCGGGCCGGGTCTGGACGCGCCGCGCGCTGACCCCGTAACGTCGGCGGCGAGCTGTAACTAACACTGCTAGTTTTACGCAGCGAGCCGCCGGAGGGCCAGCCATGTCCGCAACTTCCCCCTCGAAGCTTCCGCCGTTCGACCCCAGCGACCCGATCGGCATCGACGATCTGCTCGCCCCGGAGGACCTCGCGATCCGCGAGACCGTACGCTCCTGGGCCGCCGACCGCGTGCTGCCGCACATCGCCGACTGGTACGAGCGCGGCGAGCTCCCCGGCATCCGTGACCTGGCCCGCGAGCTCGGCTCGATCGGCGCGCTCGGCATGTCCCTGGAGGGCTACGGCTGCGCGGGCGCCACCGCCGTCCAGTACGGCCTCGCCTGCCTGGAGCTGGAGGCCGCCGACTCCGGCATCCGCTCACTCGTGTCGGTACAGGGCTCGCTCGCCATGTACGCGATCCACCGCTTCGGCTCCGAGGAACAGAAGCAGCGCTGGCTGCCGGGCATGGCGGCGGGCGAGATCATCGGCTGCTTCGGCCTGACCGAGCCCGACCACGGCTCCGACCCGGCCGGGATGCGGACGTACGCCAAGCGCGACGGCACGGACTGGGTGCTGACCGGCCGCAAGATGTGGATCACCAACGGATCGGTGGCGGGCGTCGCGGTCGTCTGGGCGCGCACCGACGACGGCATCCGCGGCTTCGTCGTCCCCACCGACGCCGCCGGCTTCTCGGCGCCCGAGATCAAGCACAAGTGGTCACTGCGCGCCTCGGTCACCAGCGAGCTCGTCCTCGACGAGGTGAGGCTGCCCGCCGACGCGGTACTCCCGGACGTCACCGGGCTCAAGGGGCCGCTGAGCTGCCTGAGTCACGCGCGGTACGGAATCGTCTGGGGCGCGATGGGCGCCGCCCGCGCCAGCTTCGAGGCGGCGGTGGACTACGCGAAGACGCGCGAACAGTTCGGAAAGCCGATCGGCGGTTTCCAGCTGACCCAGGCCAAGCTCGCCGACATGGCGGTCGAACTGCACAAGGGCATCCTGCTCGCCCACCACCTGGGGCAGCGCATGGACGCCGGGAAGCTCAGGCCCGAACAGGTCAGCTTCGGCAAGCTCAACAATGTGCGGGAAGCGATCGAGATCTGCCGTACGAGCAGGACGATCCTGGGCGCCAACGGGATCTCACTGGAATATCCGGTCATGCGGCACGCGACGAACCTCGAATCGGTGCTCACGTACGAAGGCACCGTCGAAATGCATCAGCTGGTACTGGGCAAGGCGCTCACCGGGCTGGATGCCTTCCGGTGAGCGGCCTTGCCCACTAGCTCTGGTTGAAGAAGCCGTTGTTGTCGCGGCCCGCGGCCTCGCCGCTGACGACGACCGTGTTCGCGGGGGACAGCAGGAAGACCCGGGTCGCCACGCGCTCGATCGAGCCGCGCAGACCGAAGGTCAGGCCGGCCGCGAAGTCCACGATGCGCTTGGCGTCGGAGGGCTCCATGGACGTGAGGTTCATGATGACCGGGACGCCGTCCCGGAAGAGCTCCCCGATGCCCCGCGCGTCCCGGAACCCGTCCGGGGTGACCGTGGCGATCCTGCGGCCGTGGTCCTCGGCCGCCTCGGAAGCCACGCGCACCCGCGGGTCTGTGACCCAGGGGTTGGCTGTCTCGTTTCCTTCGGCGTATTCGTCGTCGTAGTAGCGGTCGTCGTCGCTGTCCTCGACGAGTCCGAGCCAGGCACTGGCCTTGCGCACCGATCCCATGGGACGCCTCCTTTCACCGCGGTCGGTCTGTGTCCCGCTCCCCTATGGTCGTCCATCATGCGGATTGCGCGCCAAGTGGATAGTCGCCGCGCAGGGGATTCGTGACGGTACTGGTGCAGAACTTGTGGCGGTTCGTCAAGGTTCCCACGGCACAAGGCTGCTGACGGAGTGAAAAATAGGACCGTCGGGCCACACGGGTGATGAAGGGGACGTACGGGTGAACGGGGCAGTGACCGGCCCTCTGCTGACGGAGGCTCAGCCACGATGACTGCCTGACTGACTACCCGTGCCCAGCAGCGCCCGTATGGAAGGGTTGGGCGCATGAGCACAGACTCTCAGCAGGACTGGAAGCACTGGCACGAGCAGCGCATCGAGACCGTCTCCTCGGCGTACGGGCCGCTCTCGCTCACCGGCACCCACTGGCTCTCCGACTGCCCGGACGGTCGCATCCCGGATGCGCCCGGGCGATGGAAGGACGACGGCGACGCGGTGCTGCTGACCGCCGCGGCCGAGGACGGGATCAGCGTCGACGGACAGCCCCTGACCGGCGAGGTCAGGCTCACCGCGGACACCGGACCCATCCCCGCGTCCCGTGTCGAGACCGACGGGCGGCGGCTCTTCGTGATGAGCCGCGAAGGGCTGTGGGCCGTCCGCGTCTTCGATCCCGAGTCGCCCGCGCGGCGTGCCTTCGCGGGCCTCGAAGTGACGCCATACGACCCCAACTGGGTGCTGCCCGGCCGGTTCCGGCCGTACGACGAAGGGCGCACGACGATCCAGATCGAGAACGCGGACGGGCGTGTGCGCGGGCTCGGCCTCGCGGGCGAGATCGCCTTCGACATCGACGGCGAGGAGCACACGCTCCAGGTCGCGATCGAGGACGACGGCTCGCTCTGGGCTGTCTTCGCCGATGCGACCAGCGGCGTCAGCACCTACCGCTTCCGCTTCCTGCGGCCGCCCGCACCGGCGGCGGACGGCACGGTGACCGTCGACTTCAACCGGGCGCTGCTGCCGCCGTGCGCCTTCGCCGACCACTTCATCTGCCCGTTCCCGCCGCCCGGCAACACCCTGAGCGTCCCGGTCCCGGCAGGGGAGCGACGCCTCTCGCCGGGTGGCACCCCCGGGGCCGCGGGCGCCGGCCGCTGAGCCGGTCGCGGGAGGTCGTCCGGGGAAGGCGGGCGGCCGAAAGGCGCTCTTGCGCGGGAAGTTGACGCCGCGAATACTCCCGAACAGCGCTTGTCAGGGGCACAACGTGTCCGAAATGCGGACATGGTCACTGACTGCGCCTCACGGACCCGCTCCACCCACAGCGGGTCCCCTACTTCCCCCTGGGAGGAACGAGAAGTGAGGATCAAGCGCACCACCCCCCGCAGCGGTATCGCGAGACGAACCCGTCTGCTGGCCGTCACGACAGGACTCGTCGCCGCCGCCGCACTCGCCGTGCCGAACGCGAACGCCGACACGCCGCGCACGTACAGCGCCAACCAGCTCTCCTCCGCGAGCGACGCCGTCCTGGAGGCCGACGTCGCCGGTACCGCATGGCACGTGGACAAGGCGACGAACACCCTTGTCGTCACGGCCGACAGCACCGTCTCCCGCGCCGAAATCGCCAAGATCAAGCGCGAGGCCGGGACGAACGCAGGCGCCATACGCGTCGAGCGCACCCCCGGCAAGTTCTCCAAGCTGATATCCGGCGGCGACGCCATCTACGCCACCAGCTGGCGCTGCTCCCTCGGCTTCAACGTCCGCAGCGGAACGACCTATTACTTCCTGACGGCAGGCCACTGCACCGACGGCAACCCGCCCTGGTACACCAACTCCTCGCGTACCACGAGCATCGGCCCCACGGCCGGATCCAGCTTCCCGGGCAACGACTACGGGCTCGTGAGGTACTCCAACACCTCGCTCTCGCACCCGGGCACCGTCGGCGGCCAGGACATCACCAGCGCGGTCAACGCCACCGTCGGCATGTCCGTCACCCGCCGCGGCTCCACCACCGGCACCCACAGCGGCTCCGTCACCGGCCTGAACGCCACGGTGAACTACGGCGGCGGCGACATCGTCTACGGCATGATCCGCACCAACGTGTGCGCCGAGCCCGGCGACAGCGGCGGCCCGCTCTACTCCGGCACCCGCGCCGTCGGTCTGACCTCGGGCGGCAGCGGCAACTGCTCCTCCGGTGGTACGACCTTCTTCCAGCCGGTCACCGAGGCGCTCAGCGCGTACGGCGTCAGCGTCTACTAGAACCGGGCACCGCCGGACAACTGCAGCCAGCAGCACGCGAGTCCCCGCCCGGTCGACCGGGCGGGGACTCGCCGTCGCACGAAGGATTCACACGAAGGATTCGACCGAAGGGGGGCCCGCCGTTGCCCGAAGCACGCCCGGACCACGGCCTGACCGCGGCGGACGCCCAGCGGCGCATCCGCCGCAGTCCGCTGCTGTTCACCGCCCCGCTTGTGCTGGTCTCCGTCTTCGTCGCGATGCTCGTGTGGGAGGTCGTCCGCAGCAATGTCTCGCGCGAGACTCAGCAGGACTGGCCCTGGCAGCTGGAGCTCCTCGACACCCAGACCCTCGGCAGCCTGATCGCGGTCGGCGCCGGTGTGGGCTTCGCCCGAGCCCAGTACGCCCGCACCGCACGGCCGATGCTCGGCTGGCGGGCGGGCTGGCTGACCGGCGAATTCGCCCCGGACGTCCGTGCCTGGGACGTCGGGGTGTTCAACAGCGGCCAGCACAATGCGGTGATAGAGGAGGTCGCTTACCAGGTGAAATACCGGGAGCGTGACAGTTCCCCGCGGCCCGGCGTCCCGTGGACGGACTACATCGGCCTGGTCGACGCACTGGACGAGGCGGGACTGAAGCTGGCCAGGGACTACCGCTGCGAAATCCTGGGAGCCGGATTCCCGATGATCGGGTCCGGGAGTTACGAGACCGTCCGGGCCGGCGCGTTCACGGAACGCTTCGTCCGCGAGGTCGACGCGGTGTACATGCGCGTGCGCGTCACGGACGCCGTGGGAGACAGCCATGAGCGGGTCATGAATCTTCTCAAGGGTGCCATGTTGGAGCTCGAGAGCAGCTGATGAGCGGTGCTGTGCCACGATGACGGGGAGCCGCACAGTGCCGCGTAAGCCTCACAAGCCGAGAAACGAGGGACTGCCCATGAAGTCGGCAAAGGCCGCGAAGACCGCTGTACGTACCGCACGTACTGAGAAGCCGCGCACGCCACTGGCCGCCATCGATCCGCGTGACGCCGAATCCGCCAGGACGCTCGGACGGGTGATCACCGTACGACCGAGCCGTCCCGGCAACCACGCAGCGACCTTCAACTCCGCCCTCTAGACGCAGACGTCGTCATGGCCGGATCGCTGATCCCGTTCCGGGCGATCGTCCTCAAGGTCCACAGCCGCTGCGATCTGGCCTGCGACCACTGCTACGTCTACGAGCACGCCGACCAGAGCTGGCGCACTCGCCCCAGAACCCTCTCCGACGAGACCGTCTCCCAGGTCGCGCACCGCCTCGCCGAACATGTCAAGTCCCATGCGCTGGACGCCATTTCGGTGATCCTGCACGGGGGTGAACCGCTCCTCGCAGGGCCCGAAAGGCTCCGGCGCATCTGCGCGGAGCTCACCGAGGCCCTGACCCCGGTCACCACGCTCGACCTGCGCATCCACACCAACGGCCTCCGGCTGGACGCCCGTTGCCTCGACCTCTTCGCCGAGTACGGCGTCAGGGTCGGCGTATCGCTGGACGGCGACCGGGCCGCCAACGACCGTCACCGCCGCCACGCCGACGGACGCAGCAGTCACCCGCAGGTCGTCCGCGCCGTCGAGCTGCTGCGCAGCGCGGCCTACCGCCACCTGTATCTCGGGCTGCTCTGCACGGTCGACGTCGCCAACGACCCGGTCGCGGTGCTCGACGCGCTGGCCGCACTCGACCCGCCGCGCGTCGACTTCCTTCTGCCGCACGCCACATGGGACACCCCGCCGGACAGGCCGGGCGGCTCGCCCACCGCGTACGCCGACTGGCTGCTCGCCGCACACGGCCGCTGGGAGGAGCTGGGGCGTCCCATGGAAGTACGGCTCTTCGCCTCCGTCGAATCCACCCTCGGCGGCGGCCCGAGCCTCACCGAAGTGCTCGGCCTTACGCCCACGGACCTGGTCGTCGTCGAAACCGACGGCATGCTGGAGCAGGCCGACTCGCTCAAGACGGCGTACGACGGCGCCGCCGCGACCGGCTTCGACGTCTTCACCCACAGCCTCGACGAGGTGGCCGCCCACCCCGGCATCCGCGCCCGGCAGCTCGGCCTCGCGGGCGTCAGCGGCACGTGCCGCCGCTGCCCGGTCGTACGCTCCTGCGGCGGCGGCCTGTATGCCCACCGCCACCGGACCGGCACCGGCTTCGACAACCCTTCCGCCTACTGCACCGACCTCAAGGCCCTGGTGCGCGGTATCGAGGAACGTACGCCGACCTCTGCCGTCCTCCTCGACTCCATTGAACTGGCCGTGCAGCAGCGGCAGTTGACCCGAACTCTGCTCGCGCACCTGAACGTCGAGCTCGACGGGCGCGGCGGCCGTGCCTGGGACGAGGCGTGGGAGCTGGCGGCCGAAGTCGAGACCCGCTCCGACGCGCTGGACGACGTACTGGCCCACCCCTACGCACGCACCTGGCTGCTGCGCTGCCTCGAAGCCCTGGACGAGGGGCGGCCCGAAGCCCTGGCCAATGACCTCGGCTCCTACGTCGCCGCCGCAGCGGTCCGGGGCGGCCTCGCGCTGTCCGTCCCGGTGAACGGCGCAGACGGCACTGTTCATCTGCCCACGCTGGGCACGCTGCGGGTACGGCCGGGGTGCGGGCGTACGGAAGTGCGGGCGGCCGGGGACGGGTTCGCTGTACGGCAGGACGGTACGGAGAGCCGGATCACGGACTGGCGCCCGGTGCGCCGAAGCGGCGGGCTGCCCGGTCTCGCGCTGGACGACACCGACCCGTACCGCGACTGCTACGAGACCCCCGCCCGTCCCCGTCTCACCGACCGCGAAGCGAGCGCCCTCAGCAGCCGCCTCACCGACGTCTGGGCTGAGCTGCGCGAGACCGTGCCCGCCCAGGCCGAGGAGGCCGCCGCCGCCCTCGCCACCCTCACGCCCCTCACCGCAGGACCGGTCCGTGCGGGCCGTCACGGCTACGGCGCCCTGGGCATCCCCGCCTCCGTCACCGCCCCAGGGCTGCTGCGCGGCTTCCGCAGGGCGAAGCTGCGGGCACTGCACGAGGTGACCGACCTCTTCCACCGCGACATACCGCGGGACACCGGGCGGCTCCGGCTGCTGGCGGACACGTACGAGCGCGTGGGAGTCGCGGCGTATCTGCGCGCGGGCGGAGCCGGTCAGGAGCGGCTGCCGCGGCTCGTCGCCGGCACCGGACGGGCCCTGGAGACCTTGGAATCTCCCTGGTTCACCGCTCAACTCACCCTGAACGGGGGGAGACTGGTGGCCGCGCTGCGTGAAGAGTGGGAGAGAGACGTTGAGCGATGAGCGATACGGAGGGCACGGATGACATCGCGTCGTGACGGACGCATCGTCACCTTCTACTCGTACAAGGGCGGTACGGGCCGCACCATGGCCATGGCCAACACAGCCTGGATCCTGGCGGCGAACGGGAAGCGCGTCCTCGCGGTCGACTGGGACCTGGAAGCTCCCGGCCTCCACCGCTTCTTCCACCCGTTCCTTGATCCCTCCGTGCTCGGCGCCACCACCGGGATCATCGACCTCATCACCGAATACGCCTGGGCCGCGACCAGTCCCGTGGCGAGGCCCGACGACTGGCACCGTGACTACGCCCGGATCCAGCCGCACGCCGTGTCACTGACACCGGAGAGCCTCGGCTGGGAGTTCCCCGAGGGCGGCACCCTCGACTTCGTGTCCGCGGGACGGCACAACCGCGAATACTCGGCCACGGTCTCCACCTTCGACTGGGACAACTTCTACGACCGGCTGGGCGGCGGACACTTCTTCGATGCCCTGCGCGACGACATGAAGGCCAACTACGACTACACCCTGATCGACAGCCGGACCGGACTGAGCGACATCGCCGACATCTGCACGGTGCAACTGCCCGATGTCCTCGTCGACTGCTTCACCCTCAGCGACCAGTCCATCGACGGCGCCGCCTCGGTGGCCCGCCAGATCGAAGAGCGGTACGGGGGCCGTGGCATCCGGATCTTCCCCGTCCCGATGCGGATCGACGACGGCGAGAAGGAGAAGGCCGACGCGGGGCGGGCGGTGGCCCGGCTGAAGTTCGACCGCTTTCCCACCGGCCTCTCCGGAGCGGAACTCGCAGCGTACTGGGGCGCGGTGGAGGTTCCCTACCGTCCCTACTACGCGTACGAAGAGACGCTCGCCACCTTCGGCGACGAGGCCGGTCTCACCAACTCGCTGCTCTCTTCCTTCGAGCGGCTCGCCGCCGTCGTCACCGACCAGCAGATCACCGCGATGCCTGTGATCCAGGAAGAAGTCAGGCTTCGGATCAGGGACGCCTTCACCCGGCGGCGGCCCACGGTGTCCGCCGATCTCTTCCTCAGCTATGCGCCGGAGAACCGGATGTGGGCCGACTGGATCGAGTCGGTGCTCACCCGGGCGGGTTTCCGGGTCGTGTCACGGGACGTTTCGGCCGGGCGGGAAACGGCCGACGCGGACGGCTCGGCCGGGAGCGCCGCCCGTACGGTGGTGCTGCTTTCCAGCGCGTACCTCAAGTCCGCGCGTGCCGCGGAGATCCTGGAGCGGGCCGGGGCCATGGACCCGGTCGGCGGGCGCAGCCATCTGCTGCCGCTGCGCGTCGGCGACGTACGCCTCACCACCCCCTACATCGACTGCAACCCCGTCGACCTCTTCCGCCTCGACGAGGTGCACGCCACCGCCGCCCTGCTGCGCGCCCTCGACCGGCCCGTGCAGCTCTCCGACGGCGTCTCGCCGGGACCCCGCTTCCCCGGCACCGTCCCCAAGATCTGGAACGCCCCGCCCCGCAACCCCGGCTTCACCGGACGCTCCGTCGTCCTGGAGCGGATGCGCGACCAGCTCGTCGGCGGAATGGCGGCCGTCCTGCCGCAGCCCCAGACCCTGTACGGACTCGGCGGCGTCGGAAAGACCCAGGTGGCGCTGGAGTACGTGCACCGCTTCATGGCCGACTACGACCTGGTGTGGTGGATCTCGTCCGAGCAGCCCGACGACGTCGTCGCCGGTCTCGCCGAACTCGCCACCCGGCTCGGCGCCCAGGGCGGCGAGGACACGGCAGCCGCCTCCCAGGAGGCCATCGACCTGCTGCGGCGCGGCGTACGGACCTCGCGCTGGCTGCTGGTCTTCGACAACGCCGACGACCCCGAGCAGCTGAAGAGGTTCTTCCCGACCGGCGGGCACATCCTGGTCACCTCCAGGAACCAGACCTGGTCCCAGTACGGCGACACGCTGCCCGTCGACGTCTTCCTGCGCGAGGAGTCCGTCGAGCACCTGCAGCGCCGTGCCCCCGAGCTGACGTTCGAGGACGCCGACCAGGTCGCCGGCGCCGTCGGAGACCTGCCGCTCGCCGTCGAGCAGGCCGCCGCATGGATCGCCGAGACCGCGACGCCCGTTGCCGTGTATCTGGAACAGCTGGCCCAGCAGGCCCCGAGCGTCCTCGCGCTCAACCAGCCCGCGGGCTATCCCGAGCCGGTCGCCGCGACGTGGAACGTCTCCATCGAGCGGCTCAAGGAACGCTCGCCCGCGGCCGTGCGGCTGCTCCAGCTCTGTGCGTTCTTCGCACCCGAGCCGATCTCCGCGAACCTCCTCTACAGCAAGGAGATGATCGAGGCCCTCAGGCCGTACGACTCCTCCCTCCAGGAGAAGCTCGTGCTGGGCCGGGTCATCCGGGAGATCGGCCGGTTCGCCCTCGCCAAGGTCGACCAGGTCTCCAACTCCATCCAGGTGCACCGGCTGGTGCAGGCCGTCATCCGGGCTCAGCTCAGCGAGGAGGAGCAGATGGACGCGCGGCACGCCGTCCACCGGATCCTCGCCGGGGCACGCCCCGACGACGACGAGCCGATCGACAACCCCGAGACCTGGCCGCGGTTCAACACCATCTGGCCGCACCTCGGCCCCTCGGAGGCCCGTTTCTGCAAGGAGCCGGAGACCAGGCGGCTGCTCATCGACCGCGTGCGCCATCTGTGGAAGCGCGGCGACTGGCAGACCGCGGGGGTGCTCGCCGATGAACTGCGCGACTCCTGGCGCGACATGCTCGGAAACGACGACCTGCAGTATCTGTACCTGCGCTTCCACCTCTCCAACATCCTCCGCTCCCAGGGGCGTTACGTGGAGGCGCGGGAGCTGGACGAGGTGACCCTGGAGCGGCAGCGGGCCGTCCTCGGCCCGTCCCATCCGCACACGTACATGACTACCAGTGGCCTCGCGATGGACCTCGGAGGGCTCGGCCAGTACGGCAAGGCGATGGAACTGGCCACCGAGGCCCACGAAGGCTTCAGCCAGATCTTCCACGAGTCCCACCCGCGCACCCTGGCCGCCGCCAACAACCTCGCGCTGAACCTGCGCATGGTCGGCCAGTACGCCCGCGCCCGCGAGATCGACCAGGACGTCTTCGACCGGCGCACCGAGGTGCTCGGCCCGGAGCATCCGTACACCCTCTCCTCGGCCACCTCACTCGCCCGCGACCTGCGGGAGGCCGGCCGGTACGAGGACTCGGTGGCGCTGCTCTCGCGTACGTACGACGTCTACAAGGAGACGCTCGGCCGGGCCTTCCCCGGCACCCTGGCGGCGGCGAAGAGCCTCGCCGTGTCGCTGCGCAGAGCCGGGCGGCCGGCGGATGCGCGCCGGCTGACCACGGCCACGCGCAACCGATACCGCGTCGAGCCGGCCGCGGCGAATCCCGATTCGCTCGCCTGCGACGTGAACCTGGCCGCCGATCTGTTCGCGGCAGGCGAGGCGGCAGAGGCGCGCGATATGGCCCGGGAGGCCGTCGACGCGTATCGGAGGATGTCGGGGGAGCGCCATCCCTGCACGCTCGCGGCCGTCAACAACCTGGGCATCCACGAGTGGGGCTGCGGCGCTCCGGACATCGCGCGGCAGCTGCTCGAACGCGCGCTGGGCACCATGCGTGAGGTGCTCGGGGAGGCGCACCCGCACACCGTCTTCTGCGTGGTGAACCTCGCCAACGCCGTCGCGGACATGGGGGATGCGGAAGGAGCACTGGAGCTGGAGCGCCGGGCCGTCGGCCAACTGCGCGACGTGCTGGGACCGCACCACCCGGAGGCCCTTGCCTGCGCCGCCAACCTGTCCGTCACGCTCGACGCGCTCGGGCGCAAGGAGGAGGCGCAGCAGCTGAGGGCGGAGGCCTTCGGGGAACTCTGCCGACTGCTGGGCGAGGAGCACATCGTGACCCGGTTCGCGGGTGACGGGCGGCGCTTTTCCCGGGACCTGGAGCCGCTGTCGGTATGACCGCCGCTGCCGCTACCTCCACCTCTACGTCCACCTCTCGCCGAGCAGCCAGCCGAAGACGCCCGGCAGCGCGTTGATGGCGTCGAAGTGCGAGGCGGCGGGATCGAGAACGGCCGTCGCACCAGGGATGCGCTCTGCCAGCCAGCGGGCGTGGCCGACGGGCGAGAAGCCGTCCTTCTCGCCGTGCCACAGCAGGACCGGGCCCGGGATGTCCGCCGGGTCGAACCCCCAGGGGCGGCAGGTCGCCAGTACGTCGTCGATCCAGCCGTACGCCGAACTGCGCAGTGTCTCGACGTAGTTTGTGATCAGCATGGACCTGACCTCGGCGTCCGAGACGATCCTGCGGTCGGTGTCCGTCAGCTCCCTCTCCAGCTCGTCGAGCAGCCGGGCCGGGTCCTTCCTGATGGTCGCGGAGCGGACTGCCAGGCGTTCCGCGATCTCCTCGGGGTGGGAGGACGCGGTGGTGTAGTCGCGGACGTTGGAGGCGGTCATGCCGTCGAACCAGTCGAGTCCGACCGAGTCCCGGGGTGCGAGGCTCACAAGAGCCGCCGTACGCGTGACACGTCCGGGCAGCAGCGCCGCGCAGGCCAGGGCGTGCGGGGCGCCACCGGAGCGGCCTGCCACAGCGAACCGTTCGAGGCCCAGGGCGTCGGCGATCGACCGGACGTCCTCGGCCGCGTCGGCAATGCTGCGGCCCGGCCGCCGGTCCGAACCGCCGTACCCGGGGCGGTCGTACACGATCACCTGCATCCCGGGCCTGCATTCCACCATGGAGCGTGGTGCCGCACCCAGCCTGCTGCCGGGGGTGCCGTGCAGCAGGAACACCGGAGTGCCGCACGGGTCGCCGAGGCGGTCCACCGCCAGATGCCGCCCGTCCACCGTCCGCATCTGCATCCGTTGGACGGTATCCCACGGGAAGCGGCGCGCGGGGAGTGACGGCGGCTCCTCAGTTTCCGCGCCACAGCGGCGAATTCCGGTCCTGTGGTGCCGGATTCCGCACCCCTTCTGCCGGATTCCGGTCCCGCAGGGGCGAGTACCGGACAGGACTAGTCCTCACGCACCGCCGATCACGCGATCGCACGCGGTGTTCGCGAACGCGACGGACTGGGCAGGATGACTGGGCAGGATCCTTTTTGTAAAGGGACAGGGGGCGCACGGGGGTTGTCGTGTGCGCGTCCTGAAGTCGACCTTGTGTGCGACCTGTCGACCTCGGAATAGTGGGCGCACTCGGGCCTGCCCCCCACCTTGCAGGGCCCGAACCCCCCACAGGAGGTCATTACGTGAAGCACCGACGCATACCCAAGCGGCGCGCGGCAGCAGCAGGGGCCGGCATCGCGGCCCTGGTGGCAGCGGGAGTCACCTTCCAGACTGCGAACGCGAGCGAGGACGCCCCGCAGTACACCGTCAAGACGCTGTCGGCGACGGGCGCCGCGAGCCTCGCCTCCGACCTGACCTCGGGCCTGGGCGGCGACGCGGCCGGGGCGTACTACGACACCAAGTCCAAGTCGCTCGTGGTCAATGTCGTGGACGAGGCGGCGGCCCAGGGCGTACGGAAGGCGGGCGGCAAGGCCAGAATCGTCGAGAACACTCTCGCCGAGCTGACGAGCGCCCGGAGCACCCTCACCGACAAGGCGACCATTCCGGGCACTTCGTGGGCAACCGACCCGGTGACCAACAAGGTCGTCGTGACGGCCGACCGTACGGTCAAGGGCGCCGCGTGGACGAAGCTGGAGAAGGTCGTCGAGGGTCTGGGCGGCAAGGCCGAACTCAAGAAGTCGGCCGGGGAGTTCAAGCCGCTCATCGCGGGCGGCGACGCCATCCTCAGCGGCGGCGGGCGCTGTTCGCTCGGCTTCAACGTCGTCAAGGACGGTGCCCCGCACTTCATCACCGCGGGCCACTGCGGCGAGGCGGGCAGCGAGTGGACGGACTCGACGGGCGGCGCGCTGGGCACGATGGCCGACTCGAAGTTCCCGGGCAACGACTTCGCACTCGTCAAGTACAACGACGGGGTCGAGCACCCGAGCGAGGTCAACCTCTACAACGGCAGTACGCAGCCGATCGCCAAGGCGGGCGAGGCGACCGTCGGCATGGCGGTGCAGCGCAGCGGCTCCACCACGCAGGTGCACGACGGTGAGGTCACCGCGCTCGACGCGACCGTGAACTACGGCAACGGCGACATCGTGAACGGGCTCATCCAGACCACGGTCTGCGCCGAGCCGGGCGACAGCGGCGGTTCGCTCTTCGCGGGCGACACCGCGATCGGGCTCACCTCGGGCGGCAGCGGCGACTGCTCCTCGGGCGGCGAGACGTTCTTCCAGCCGGTGCCGGCGGCGCTGGCGGCGCTGGGGGCGGAAATCGGCTGACCCGCTCTTCACGAGGGAGGCCGTCCGGTGCGTCGCCGCACCGGGCGGCCTCTTCGCGTCAGGGGGCTGCGGGCGCGGAGGGAGCTGAGGGCGGCGACGGGGCTGCCGGTGCGGGCGATGCGGGCGCTTCCCCGTCCCCCGGCCTGCGCAGTGACGCCATCACAAATGTGATCACGGCCCCCGCGAGCGCCCAGACGGAGAGCACCTGAAGCGATCCGGAGACCGCGTTGCCCTCGAAGTACGCGATCGAGCGCGCCGCCCAGGTGCCCGCGCCCGGCGGCAGGGCGGGACCGATCGCCTCCCAGAACGGCGGCAGCATCGGCAGCGGGAACGCGCCGCCCGCGCTCGGATTGCCCGCGATCACGACGATCAGGACGGCCAGGCCGATACCCACGATGCCGGTGAGCGCCTGGAGGGCGAGCGTGATCGCGCCGACGGCGAAGACGACGAGGGCGCCGAGGCCCCACAGCGCCATGACGCTGCCGGGCAGGGCGCCGAGGATCGGGCCGACGATGACCGCGCCGCCGATTCCGCCCGCGATCGAGTAGAGCGCCATGGTGCCGAGCCTGATCACCGCGCGTTGCCGGTTGGCGGGCCGGGAACCCGCGCTGATCGCCAGGATCGAGGCGCAGAGGTAGCCGCCGACGCACCACCCGACGACCAGATAGAACGCGGAGAGCCCGTCGAAGTCCTGGGCGGAGGCCGGGGCCACGTCCACGGTCTTCACTCTGCGCTGCTGGGATGCCTCGACCTTGGTGATGAGCGTGGTCAGGGCGGAGGACAGTACGGTGCCTCCGCCGGAGGCGACCAGCAGGATGTCGGTCTTCGAAGCGGGGTCGACGATCAGGGCGCCGTCGATGTCCCGGTTCATGATCTCCCGCCGGGCCGCGGCCTCGTCCGCGACGGTGCGGGGGTCCAGCGGTTCGCCGGGGAGGCTCCGGAGACGGTCGACGAGCTGAGCCGCCGACTGCTCGGGCGCGACGGCGCCGAACGGGACGTCCTTCAGTTTCGGATCGTGCAGCGCCCCCACGTAGGACGCGATGAAGAGCAGCTGCAGCACGAGGACACCGATGACGAGCAGGGCGGCCCGCGGTGTGACGGCGGTCTTCATCTCGTCGACGAAAGTCATGCCCCCACGCTCCGTGGCACCGGGTGTTTGCGCAGGTGGGGCGGGGCCGAATGGTCGAGAACACGGGTATCGAACTAATATTCGAAACTTGGTCTATGGTGGTGCCGGGGGAGGCGGGACACTGGAGACAGCTGGGAGTCAGGAGGTGCGGATGTCCGTGTTCACACATCTGCACACCGTTTCCGGGTTCTCCGTGCGCTACGGCGCCTCGCATCCGGAGCGGCTGGTCCAGCGCGCCGCCGAACACGACATGGACGCCCTCGCCCTCACCGACCGGGACACCCTCGCGGGCACCGTCCGCTTCGCCAAGGCCTGCATGAAGGCGGGCATACGTCCCCTCTTCGGGGTAGAGCTGGCGATCGCGGAGCGCGCCGGAGAAGTCTCGGAGCGCGCCAAAGAAGAGGGGCGTACGCAGCGGCAGCGCACGCCGGTGCGCGGCGGTGCCTTCATCGACGAGTCCGCGCCCCGGGCCACCTTCCTCGCCCGCGACGGCGCCTCCGGCTGGGCGGACCTCTGCCGGCTGATCACCGCCGCCCACACGAAGGGCGACCGCCACCCCGTACTGAACTGGGACCAGAACCACGGCGAAGGACTCACCGTCCTGCTCGGCCCCGGCTCCGACGTCGGCAGGGCGCTGGCCGCAGGCCGCCCCGACCGGGCCGCCCGGCTGCTCGCCGCCTGGCGGGAGATCTACGGCGACGCCCTGCGCCTCGAAGCCGTCCACCACGGCCGTACGGGCACGGGCCCCGGATCGCTGCGCCTGGCCGCCCGCACCCTCGGCCTCGCCGCCGAGCAGGGCGTACCTCCCGTACTCACCAACGCCGTCCGCTACGCCGACCCGGGCCTGGGCCCGGTCGCCGACGTGCTCGACGCGGCCCGCAGGCTCGTACCCATCGACCCGCGCAAGCCTCTCGACAGCGGCGAGCGCTTCCTCAAGAGCGCCGACGAAATGGCGCGCAGCGCCGAGCGGATCGCGGAGGCCGCCGGCTTCCGCCGCGACATCGCCCACCGGCTGCTGGCCGTGACCGAGGAGACCGCCGCCGCCTGCCGCGTCGACCCCGAGGACGACCTCGGGCTCGGCACCGTCCACTTCCCCGAGCCCCACCTCGTCGGCGCCGGCCGGCGCACCGCGCAGCGCGTGCTGGCCTCCCGGGCCGCCGCGGGCATGGTGCTGCGCGGCTACGACCGGGGCCCGCGCGCCCGCGAGTACTGGCAGCGGATGCACCACGAGCTGGACATCATCGCCCACCATGGCTTCGCCACCTACTTCCTGACCGTGGCCGGAGTCGTCGACGACGTGAAGAACATGGGCATCAGGGTCGCCGCGCGCGGCTCCGGCGCCGGCTCCCTCGTCAACCACCTCATCGGCATCGCGCACGCCGACCCCGTCGAGCACCACCTGCTGATGGAGCGCTTCCTGTCCAAGCAGCGGTCCGTGCTGCCCGACATCGACATCGACGTCGAGTCCGCCCGCCGCCTGGAGGTCTACCGCGCGATCATCGGCCGCTTCGGCGCCGAGCGGGTCGCGACCGTCGCCATGCCCGAGACGTACCGGGTGCGCCATGCGATACGGGACGTGGGCGCCGCACTGTCCATGGACCCGGCCGAGGTGGACCGCATCGCCAAGGCATTCCCGCACATCAGGGCCCGCGACGCCCGCGCCGCGATGGAGGAACTGCCCGAACTGCGCGAGGTGGCCGTCGAGAAGGGCCGGCACGGGCGGATGTGGGAGCTCGTCGAGGCGCTGGACGCGCTGCCGCGCGGGGTCGCCATGCACCCGTGCGGGGTGCTGCTCTCCGACGCCACGCTGCTGCACCGTACGCCCGTCATGCCCACCAGCGGCGAGGGCCTGCCCATGTCCCAGTTCGACAAGGACGACGTGGAGGAGCTCGGGCTGCTCAAGCTCGACGTGCTGGGCGTACGGATGCAGTCGGCGATGGCGCACGCGGTCGCCGAACTCCGGCGGGCGGCGGACGTGACGCTCGACATCGACGACCCGGCACAGGTCCCGCAGGGCGACCCGGCGACGTACGAACTGATCCGCTCCGCCGAGACCCTCGGCTGCTTCCAGATCGAGTCGCCGGGCCAGCGCGACCTGGTCGGCAGGCTCCAGCCGTCGACTTTCGGCGACCTGGTCGTCGACATCTCGCTCTTCAGGCCGGGCCCCGTCGCCGCCGACATGGTGCGGCCCTTCATCGAGGCCAGGCACGGCCGCGCGCCCGCCCGTTACCCGCATCCGGACCTGGAGGACGCGCTGCGGGAGACCTACGGCGTCGTCGTCTTCCACGAGCAGATCATCGAGATCCTGCGGATCATGACCGGCTGCGACCGGGGCGAGGCGGACCAGATGCGGCGCGGACTCTCCGATCCCGAGCGGCAGGGGGAGATCCGTGACCGGTTCATGGGCCGGACGAGGGCGCGGGGCTACTCGCCCGAAGTGATCGCGCACACCTGGGAGATCGTCGAGGCGTTCGGCAGTTACGGCTTCTGCAAGGCGCACGCCGTCGCCTTCGCCGTGCCCACGTACCAGTCGGCGTGGCTCAAGACGCACCACCCGGCGGCCTTCTACGCGGGGCTGCTCACCCACGACCCCGGCATGTACCCGAAGCGGCTGCTGCTCGCGGACGCGCGGCGGCGCGGGGTGCCGGTGCTGCCGCTGGATGTGAACCGGTCGGCGGCCGCCCATCAGATCGAACTGGTGTCTGACGGAAAGGGGATGAACGGGGTCAAGGAGACATGGGGACTACGTCTCGGGCTCGCGGACGTCCATGGCATCAGCGAGGCCGAGACCGCGCGGATCGTGGCAGGCCGGCCCTACTCCTCGCTGCTCGACCTCTGGCAGCGGGCCCGCCCGAGCCGGCCCGTCGCCGAACGGCTCGCGCAGGTGGGCGCGCTCGACGCGTTCGGCGCCAACCGCCGCGACCTGCTGCTGCACCTGTCCGAACTCCGTTCGGGACAGCGGGGCCCCGGGACGTCCGGCCGTCAAATCGCCCTGGACGAAGGGCAGCGGACCATCCCCGCCGGGCTCCCGGACCTCAGCGACGCCGAGCGCCTCAGCGCCGAACTGGGTGTCCTCGGTATGGACGCGTCCCGCCACCTGATGGGGGACCACTACGCGTTTCTCAAGGAGCTGGGCGCCACCTCCGCCAAGCGGCTGAGGATGGCCGAGCACGGGCAGACCGTCCTGGTCGCGGGCGCCAAGGCCGCGACCCAGACCCCGCCGGTACGCTCCGGCCGCCGGGTCATCTTCACGACCTTGGACGACGGTACGGGCCTGGTCGACCTCGCCTTCTTCGACGACAGCCACGCGGCGTGCGCGTACACCGTCTTCCACTCCTGGCTGCTGCTCGTACGCGGAGTGGTGCAGCGGCGCGGCCCGCAGAGCCTCAGTGTGGTCGGGTCGGCGGCCTGGAATCTGGCGGAGCTCGTGGCGTTGCGGCGTACGGGCGGACTCGAAGCGGTCGCGGCGCGGCTGGCGGCTCCGGCCGAGCCCGCGCATGATGCGCCCGAAGGTGACGGCGGCCGCCGTATCCATCTGCCCACCGGCTACGAAATGAACCCCTGGGCGGACCTCCAGCCCGCGGGCGAAGGCACCCCGACCGGCCGCAAGCTGTGGCACTCGAGCCCGGGGAGCGCAGGATGATCCTTTACGTACGCTTCCACACCACCGAGGTCGCGCTCCCCGCCCTCATCGGGCTGATCGAGGACATCACCCCCACCGTCCAGGCCCTCCCGCCCGACGGCGCGCTCGTCGATGTCCGGGGCGCCGAACGGTACTTCGGGCAGGACGCGGCCGGGCTCGCCGCCCTGCTGCGGGTCCGCGCCCTCGCCCACTACGGCGCCGACTGCACGATCGGGGTGGGCGCCAACCCCCTGCTGGCGAGGATCGCCGCGCAGGACGCACCGCCGGGCACGACCCTCGCCGTGCCGGACGAGCCGGACGCCGTCGCGGCGTTTCTCGGCGACAAGCCGGCCGCGGCGCTGTACGGCGTCGGGCCCGCGACGGCCCGCACCCTGTCCTCGTACGGGCTCGACAGCATCGGCAAGGTCGCCGCCGCGCCACTCGCCACCCTCCAGCGCATCGTCGGCGCGCGGGCGGGGCGCGAGCTTCAGGAGAGGGCGCGCGGTATCGACCGTACGCCGGTCGTACGGAACGCCGTATCCCGGTCGCTCGCCGCCGAACGGCGCTTCGACCGCGACGAGCTGGACCCCGTACGCCACCGGCGCGCGCTGCTTTCGCTCGCGGAGGAAGTGGGAGTCAGGCTGCGCGGTGAGGAGCAGGTGTGCCGCTCCCTGACCCTCACCGTGCGCTACGCCGACCGCTCCACCACCACCCGCACCAAAGCCCTGGTGGAGCCGACGGCGCACTCGGCTGCGCTCACCGCGGCGGCGTACGGACTGCACGCTTCGCTGGGTCTGCAGCGAGCCAGGGTGCGCAGCATCGCGCTGCGCGCGGAGGGGCTGACTCCGGCGGAACGGGCCGCGCACCAGCTGACGTTCGACCCGGCGGACGACAGGGCCCGCAGGATCGAGGCCGTGGCGGACCGGGCCAGGGCGAGGTTCGGGCCAGGGGCGGTCATCCCGGGATCGCTCGCGGCTTGAGACCGGACCTGCTTGAGACCGGAGCCGCTTGAGACCGGACCTGCCTGAGGCCGGACCTGCCGTCCCAACCGGCCGATGAGCCACCCTATTGACTCTTCGTCAATTTTTACCGCCGCGTCACTTCACTCTTCAGCTACTCGCGCGTAATTTAACGAGTGCACAGCATCTATGTGATCCGGATCACAGGGCGCTTTCCCCATCGCCCACATCGCCAATTCCCCTTGAGCCGCAAGGAGATCACACGGTGCTGCCCTGGAAACGCGTACTCAGACCGGCCGCCACCCTGCTCCTGGCGGTCGCGGCGACCCTCACTCCCGCCGCCACCGCGAGCGCCGCAACCCCCGCAACCACCAGCGGATGGAACAACTACTCCTGCAAGCCGTCCGCCGCCCATCCCCGCCCCGTCGTCCTCGTCCACGGCACCCTCGGGAACTCCGTCGACAACTGGCTCGGCCTGGCTCCGTACCTGGTGAGGCGGGGTTACTGCGTCTTTTCCCTCGACTACGGGCAACTTCCCAACGTGCCGTTCTTCCACGGCCTCGGCCCGATCGACAAGTCCGCAGTACAGCTCGACGCCTTCGTGGACAAGGTGCTGGCCGCGACCGGCGCCCCCAAGGCCGACCTCGTCGGCCACTCCCAGGGCGGCATGATGCCGCGCCACTACCTCAAGTTCCTGGGCGGGGCCGCCGAGGTCAACGCCCTGATCGGCATCGCCCCCGACAACCACGGCACCACGCTTCTCGGCCTGACCAAGCTGCTGCCCTATTTCCCGGGCGCCGAGGGACTGTTGACCGCCAACACTCCCGGTCTTGCCGACCAGATCGCGGGATCGGCCTTCCTCACCCGGCTCAACGAGGGCGGCGACACGGTTCCGGGGGTGCGCTACACCGTCATCGCCACCAAGTACGACGAGGTGGTCACCCCGTACCGGACGCAGTACCTGGACGGTCCCGGCGTACGGAACGTACTGCTCCAGGACCTCTGCCCGGTCGACTTCTCCGAGCATGTGGCGATCGGCCTGATCGACCGGATCGCCTTCCACGAGGTGGCCAACGCCCTGGACCCGGCGCGGGCCACCCCGACCACGTGCGCGTCGGTCACCGGCTGAGCACCGGCTGAGTCAGCGGCGGGCGGTGGCCTTGCGGCGGACTGAGCCGAACATCACTGCGGCGCCGACGGCGAGCGCGGCAGCACCACCGATCGCGATGTACGGGGTGGTGCTGTCGCCGCCGGTCTCGGCCAGGTTCTCGCCGTCGGCGGGATTGGCAGCGGCGGCGGCGGACGGCTGTGCGGCGCTGTTCGCCGCCGGCGCGTTGGCTGCGGGTTCCTCGGCGGTCGGTGTGGCGTCGGCTCCGGTCTTGTGGTCGTCGTCGCCATGGCCGTTGTGCTCGACGGTGGACTTGTCGGCGCCGTCCGCGACGTCCTGCTCGGTGGGGGCGGACGCGGTCGGCGCCGGGGCGGTGCCCGGGCCCGCGTTGTCCTTGCCGAAGACCACGTCGGAGCAGGTGTAGAAGGCCTCGGGGCTGTCCGAGCGCTGCCAGATGCTGTAGACGAGGTGACGGCCCGACTTCGCCGGGATCGTCCCGTCGAAGACGTAGTCGCCGTTCTCCATCCTCGGGTCCGTGACCTTGGCGAAGGGCTTCTCCTCCAGGTCGGACCACTTCAGCGGCTTGGCCGGGTCGTAGCCGTCCTTGGTGATGTACAGCTCGAAGGAGCCCTTGTGCGGGGCGGTGCCCTTGTAACGGAAGGTGTGCTTGCCCGCGGCCAGCTTGCTGGACGGCCAGTCGGCGCGCGGAAGATCCAGGCCCTTGTACTTGTCGTTGCCCGCGCTGCACAGCTTGCCGTCGGGGATCAACTGCTTGTGCTTCCCGGCGGCGTTGGCGATGTTGACCTCGTTCCAGTCGTAGAACGCCTGCGCACCGCTCGCCGCGACCGCCGCCTTGCACGCCGCCGAATCGGGGCTCTCCGGACCCTCCGCGTAACACGCTGACACCCGGGACACCGGGTCCGTCATCGATCCGTGGGCAGAAGCCGGGCCGACGGCCAGGGCCGTCAGCGCGAGCGGAGCGATGCTGAGGGCGGCGATTCCGGCTGTCGTGCGCCATTGGGGTATCCCCTGCTCGAACAGGGTTGAGAGCTTGGGGAAAGTCATCGGGACGTTCTCCTTCAGTGGGGACATGCGGGGGGTCACCGGGGCGGGGATCAAGTCCGGCGGCGCAGCCCCCCGAAAATCAGCGGCACCGTCGGACTGAAACCCCGCCCCGGCGATCAGCACGCTAGCCCCAGGAATCGGCGAAAACCCCTGCTGAGGCTGGGTGATGGCGATCTTTATGGTCCTCTTAAGGGGGCGCTAAGAGGGGGCTCAGGATCGCCATCACCCGGCGTGCTCCTGCAAGCCTCAGAAGGCGAAGACCGTTCCTTCGGACAGAACGCCCTGCATTTCGCACGCGTTGCCGAAGGTGGTCGACCAGGTGACCCGCTTGCCCTGCCACACCCCGTCGGCCGTAACCACGACGGGGTCGTACTGGCGCGTGCAGCTCTGCTGTGAGGGCGCTGCCGTCAGCCGGGTGAACTCACCTTCGACGGAGCGCAGTTCCTTGCACGCGGACGCGGGGGAGGGGTGGGTGCCGGAGGGGCGGGGGGCGCAGTTCAGAGTGACGGCGCGGTCGACGGTGGCCGTGGCGGCGTCCATGCCCTCGCCCATGGTGAGTACGAGGGCCGACGGGGCGTACAGGCTGGTCGGCTGGGCGGGCTGGGCGTGTGCGACGCCCATGGTCGCCATTCCGGTCAGAGCGAGGGCGGTTGCCGTCGCGGCTGCGCCGACTCGGCTGCGGGTGGAACGCATGAGTGAATCCCTTTCGTTCGCGGGTGCGATTGCGGTCGGGAGTCTTGCGTAAGCGGACAGTGAGTGCACATCGATCACCTCTTTCCGGCCTCGCGTGGCCGATCGAGGGGGACCGAATGGTCGTTCGGGCAGTTCGGGGTGGGTGTGGAGGTAGCGTGAAGGGGCGTCCAGCATATGGACACACCTCGGTGGTCCAATCGAAAACTACCTTCTGACCTGCGCATATGTTCGCGTGGCCTTTTTTGCGGAATGGCTGCTTCGGCTGGAAAGTGTTGCTCGACGGGCGTGTGATGCGCCGTTCGCTAGCCGATCCACCGGTAGCGGCGCTCCGGCCGCCCCGTCCCGCCGTACCGCAGCGTCACCTCGGCACGGCCCGTATCCGCGAAGAATTCGAGATAGCGGCGCGCGCTGACGCGTGACAGCGATCCGCCCTCCGCGCACTCGGTGGCCGACAGGCCCGCCGGGTGCTCGCGCAAAGTGCGCTCCACCAGTTCCGCGGTGTGCGCCGCGAGGCCCTTCGGCAGCTCGCGCGAGCCCGGCGGGCGGGTGCCGAAGAAGTGGTCGACGTCCTCCTGGCGGGCCTCGCCCAGCTCGGCCAGTTGGTCGAAGCGGGTACGCATCGACGCGACGTGCCGCAACTGATCCTGAAGGGCGGCTTGGTTGAAGGGCTTGATCAGGTAGTGCAGGGCGCCCGCTCGCATCGCCGCCCGGATGATCTCCGCATCCCGGGCTGCCGTGATGAACAGGACGTCCACCGTGTGCCGGGCGGTCCCGGTGGCAGCCTCTCGCTCCTCAGCCGCGCGCAGCTCGCGCAGCACGCCGATCCCGTCCATGTCGGGGAGATATACGTCGAGCAGGACCAGATCGGGACGAAGCTGCTCCGCCGCGCGCAGCGCTTCCGCGCCGCTGTGCGCCACTCCGACGACCGTAAAACCGTCCATCGCGGACACGCAGCGACTGTGCAGTTTCGCGACCATGAAGTCGTCGTCCACCACCAGCACCTTGGTCACCGCGCCAGGCTAGGTCTCGACCACAACGACCACAACGTCCGTTGATTGCGGAAGAGAGACAGCTTGTTAACGCGCAGGCAACATGTGGGCCACTTCACAAATTTCCGTGAATTCCCAGTTCAAACGGACAGGTGGTGGCCCAGGTGCGCATGCGCACTCCCCTCGCCCTGCTCGGGGCGGCACTGCTCGTACTGGTGGGGCCGCCGCTGCTCACGACAGGCAGCGGCGCCGACACCGGCACGCAGATCCCCGGCCTGCGCTTCATGGTTCCCAATACCCCCGGCGGCGGTTACGACATCACGGCCCGCACGGCGGCCAAGGACGCCGAGGACGCCGGACTCACCCACAACGTCGAGGTCTTCAACCTGCCGGGCGCTGGCGGCACCGTCGGCCTCACCCGGCTCGTCGGCGAACACGGCAACGGAAAACTCGCCATGTCGATGGGCCTCGGCGTCGTCGGCGCCGTACACACCAACAAGTCGCCCAAGACACTTGGCGACACGACACCGATCGCCCGGCTCACCGAAGAGCAGGACATCGTCGTCGTCGCCAAGGACTCCCCGTACAAGACGCTGGACGACCTGGTCGCGGCCTGGAAGAAGAACCCCGCCAAGCTCCCCGTCGGCGGCGGCTCCTCACCCGGCGGGCCCGACCACCTCGCCCCGATGCTGATGGCCAAGGCCGCCGGTATCGAGCCAAAATCCGTCAACTACATCCCCTTCGACGGCGGCGGCGAGCTGCTCGCCTCCATCCTCGGCAACAAGGTCGCCTTCGGCGTCTCGGGCGTCGGCGAATACCTCGACCAGATCAAGTCGGGCGAGCTGAGACTGCTCGCCGTCACCGGGCCCGAGCGCGTCGAGGGCCTCGACGCCCCCACCCTGCGCGAGTCGGGACTCGACACGGACTTCACCAACTGGCGCGGCATCGTCGCCCCGCCCGGTCTCACCGACGCCGAGCGCGACAAGCTCGTCGCGCTGATCGAGAAGCTGCACGAATCGCCCCAGTGGCAGGCGTCGATGAAGAAGAACGGCTGGGACGACGCGTTCCTGACGGGCGACAAATTCGGCGACTTCCTGGGCGCACAGGACAAGCGCGTCGACTCGGTGCTGAAGGAGCTCGGGCTGTGACCACCGAAACCCAAATCCCCGTGCGCGCACCCCGTTCATGGCTGCGCGAGCACTCCGAAATCGGCGTCAGCGCCCTGCTGTTGCTGCTCGGCGCCCTTGTCCTCACCGACGCCCTCACCATGGACGTCGACATCACCCAGCGCGGCCCCGTCGGCCCCAAGACCGTCCCCGTCGTCGTCGGCATCGCCCTCCTGCTCGTCGCCGTACTCCTCGCCGTCGACGTACTGCGCGGCGGCCGAGGCGAAGCCGAAGGCGGTGAGGACATCGACCTGAGCGAGCCGAGCGACTGGCGTACGGTGCTGCTCCTCGCCGGCGTCTTCCTCGGCAACGCCGTCCTCATCGGCCCTCTCGGCTTCCCCGTCTCCGGCGCACTGCTCTTCTGGGGCTCGGCATACGCCCTCGGCAGCCGCCACTACGACCGCGACCCGCTCATCGCGGCCGGCCTCTCCCTCGTCACGTACTTCGTCTTCAACAACCTGCTCGGAGTCCCGCTCCCCGGTGGCCCCCTGATGGAGGTGCTCTGAGTCATGGACTCCCTCAACTCCCTGGTCGACGGCTTCGGTACGGCCCTCACCCCGATCAACCTGCTCTGGGCCGCGATAGGCGTACTGCTCGGCACAGCCATCGGTGTACTGCCCGGCATCGGCCCGGCGATGGCCGTCGCCCTGCTCCTCCCGGTCACGTACGGCCTCGAGCCGACCGGCGCGTTCATCATGTTCGCGGGCATCTACTACGGCGCGATGTTCGGCGGCTCCACCACCTCGATCCTGCTCAACACACCGGGTGAGAGCGCGGCCGTCGTGGCGGCCATCGAAGGCAACCCGATGGCGAAGGCGGGCCGCGGCGCGCAAGCCCTGGCAGCCGCCGCCATCGGCCACTTCGCGGGCGGCATGATCGGCACGATCCTGCTGGTGGCCCTCGCCCCGACCGTCGCATCCCTGGCCGTGGACATCGGCGCGCCCGACTACTTCGCCATCATGGTGCTGGCCTTCATCGCCGTGACGTCCGTACTCGGCTCGTCCCGCATCCGCGGCGCCGCCTCCCTCCTCATCGGCCTCACCATCGGCCTGGTCGGCCTGGACCAGATGACCGGCCAGCAGCGCCTCACCTTCGGCTCCCTCCAACTCGCCGACGGCATCGACGTGGTGATCGTCGCGGTCGGGCTTTTCGCCATCGGCGAGGCGCTGTGGGTGGCCGCGCACCTGCGGCGTGCGGTGGCCGAGCCCATTCCCGTCGGCCGCCCCTGGCTCGGCAAGGCCGACGTCAAGCGCACCTGGAAGTCCTGGCTGCGCGGACCCGTCATCGGCTTCCCGTTCGGCGCGATCCCGGCCGGCGGCGCGGAGATCCCGACGTTCCTCTCGTACGTCACGGAGAAGCGGCTCTCCAAGCACAAGGAGGAGTTCGGCAAGGGCGCCATCGAAGGCGTGGCGGGCCCGGAATCGGCGGCCTCGGCCTCCGCTGCGGGCACCCTCGTCTCGATGCTGACCCTGGGCCTGCCGACGACGGCCGTCGCCGCCGTCATGCTGGCCGCCTTCCAGCAGTACGGAATCCAGCCGGGCCCGCTCCTCTTCGAGCGTGAACCCGACCTGGTGTGGGGCCTGATCGCTTCGCTCTTCGTCGGCATGGTGCTGCTGCTCCTGCTCAATCTGCCGCTGGCCCCGGTCTGGGCGAAGCTGCTGCGGATCCCGCGTCCGTACCTCTACGCCGGCATCCTCTTCTTCGCCGCGGTCGGCGCGTACGCGGTGGGCGGCGAGGCGCTGGACCTGGTGATCCTGCTGGTCATCGGCCTGATCGGGTTCGGTATGCGGCGCTACGGGCTGCCGGTGCTGCCCGCGGTGATCGGCGTGATCCTCGGCCCGGCCGCCGAACAGCAACTGCGGCGCGCGCTCCAGATCAGCGACGGGAGCGCGACAGGTCTGTTCAACACCCCCTTCTCGGTGACGGTTTACGCGGTGATCGTGATTCTGCTGGCCTGGCCGTGGCTGAAGAGGCTGGTGATGCGCCGCCGCCGTAATGTGACGGCATGAGCGACGACATCCTCCCCCTACGCCCTGCGGGCGTGGGGGGACCCCCACGCCACGGCCGCTGACGTACCGAGGGTGAAGGCCGTTACCGATACGGCCTACCACCACTACATCGAACGGATCGGCGTCGTGCCGGTCCCGATGGAAGCGGGCCATGAGGCGAACGTCGCGGCGGGGCGGGTCTCCGGAGCCTGATTGTCAGTGGCGGATGCCACGATCGGACACATGACTGGGCACATGACTGGACACCCGACGACGATCGACTGGGACGCCACAGCGGACTCCTTCGACCAGGAACCCGACCACGGACTGCTCGATCCCGCCGTGCGCGACGCATGGGCGGCGAGGATGCGGACGTGGCTGCCGCAGGACAGAGCGGTCGAGGTGCTCGACCTCGGCTGCGGCACGGGCAGCCTCTCCCTGCTCGCCGCCGAACAGGGACACCGGGTGACCGGCGTCGACCGCTCGCCCCGGATGGTGGACCTGGCCAGGATCAAGCTGGCTGATGCGGATGCGGAGGTTCTCGTCGGGGACGCCTTTCAACCACCGGTCGGGGAGCGGAAGTTCGACGTGGTGATGGCCCGCCACGTGCTGTGGCTGCTGCCCGACACGGCCGCCGCTCTGCGCCACTGGTGTTCGCTGCTGAAGCCCGGCGGGCGGCTGCTGCTGGTCGAGGGCGTCTGGGGCGACGCAGGCATCCCGGCAGGCGAGGTGACCGAATCACTCGCCCCGCTCACCTCGTACGTCCAGTACGAACGGCTCTCCGCCGACCCGACCCTGTGGGGCCGCAGCGTCGACGACGAGCGTTACGCGGTGGTGGCCCGGCCGGCGCTGCCCGCACGCCACGCCGAGGTGGTCGACGTGCACCTGATCCTCCGGCGGGGCGACGAGGCGCTGCTCGCCCGCCGGGCCGGTACGGGCTATGCGGACGGCCTGCTGAACGGGCCTTCGGGGCACGTCGAGGACGGCGAGGACGTCGTCGCGGCAATGATCCGCGAGGCGGCGGAGGAAATCGGCATCGCGCTGACCCCCGACGACCTGCGCGTGGCTCTGGTCATGCAGCACCGCGGTCCCGGCGGTGATCCGAGGACGGGCTGGTTCTTCGAGGCGGAGTACGGCGCGGGCGGCGAGCCGTACAACCGGGAACCGGACAAGTGCTCCGAGCTCGCCTGGCACCCCTTGGCCGACCTCCCCACCGACATGGTCGCCTATTGCCGTGCGGGCCTCGACGCGTATCGGGCCAGTGAGCGTTTTGTCATTCACTGGCACGAGGACGGAGATCGCATCGCCTACGACGCACAGGGGGAGCGGCGCGGAGTCAGTCTTCGGGTGACGGGCGCATGAAGGGCACACGGGCCTGAGGACGTGCGTGCGTACGTATGCATGTGCGGGTGTCGCAGAATGTGCGTATGACTCGTGTCTCTCGTGTGCTCGCCGTTCTGCTGCTTCCGCTCGCGCTCTGTGCCTGCGGTACGGAGAAGGCGGACACAGCAGGCCCACCGTCGGCCGAACTCAAGGCGCGCGCAGGGGAGTCGGCGATGGAGCTGATCTATGTGACCGAAGCGCCGGGGTACGAGCTGGCCAAGCAGTCTGTCGGCGTCATCGGCAACGACGGCTTCTCGGCCTCGTACTTCTCCGCCGGTACGGGCGGACAGATGCAGCTGTCGGTCGACCGCGGGAAGCTGGACGAGGCGAACTGCGCGAAGCGGTCGGTGGAGTCCTCCGGGGCCGACGACCCTGTCGAGTGCGAGCGCGACGGCGACCTCTGGTACCGCGCCGCGGCCGCCACGCATGAGTACGCGCGGGCACACGAGGGGCATGTGGTGCGGATCAGCGCCGATGCGAAGCTCGTGGACCGCGCGACTTTGCGGAGTGCAGCTGAGAAGGCTCACCGCGCCGACAACGAGGAGCTGGACGAGGTGCTCCCCGCGGCCGGTGAGGGTGCCGGCGCGGACGAGATGCCCGAGCGCGGTGACCTGCCCCCGGTGGGGGACGGGGCTCTCAACAACGATGTGGGGGCCAGCGGCTGAGCCCAGCGACTGAGTTCAGTGGTTGAGTTCAGCCGCTGAGCAGCTCGGCGAAGCCTTGGCTGTGGGCCCGGAGTTCGAGGGCGTCGAGTGCCTGGAGGGCCTCGGCCGCGGCCTCCGGGTCGCGGTCCGCCAGGCCGCTCTCCTCGAACTCGTCCTCGTCCAGCCGCAGAACGGTGGAGCCGTCGGCCGACATCCACAGGTCGAGGTCCAGGTCCTCGACCTCGACCCGGCCTTCGAGGACGACAGCGGGGCGCGTCACGTCGCAGTACCAGCCCTTGAGAGTGCCGTTGCCCGACCTGACTTCCTTCACGGCGTACCACCGGTCCCGCCAGTAGTGCTCCGTGAATACGTCGCCGGGCTCGAACCGTACGAAGCCGAAGTCCCGCACCCCCGGTGCCGCCCACGGCGCGCGCACCACGAGGTGCGTGCCGTCGTCGGAGACCAGGGCCGCCGGGTAGCGGATCTTCGTACGGCCGGCCTTGACGAGGGCGACCTCAACCGAGCTTGCGGACATGACGTACCTCCGTTGCACAGATTTCGTAGCCGAACCACTTGTTGACCGCCAGCATCGGACCGTTGTCCGCGTCGTTGCTGGTGAACGCCTCGGCGTAGCCGGCGGCGCGGGCGCGGTGCAGGGAGTCGGTCTTGGCGAGCTTGGCGAAGCCCCGGCCCCGGAAGGCGCGCAGGGTGCCGGTCATGCCGGACGCGTAGCGGGTGAGACCGTCCGTCTGGGCGGCGGTGAACGCCGCCACCTGACCGTCCACCATCACGACGGTGGAGAGGCCGCGGTCGAGCAGCGGATGGTTCCAGGTGTGGTTGATCCAGTCCTCGTAGTCCGAGAAGTCCACGCTGATGTCGCCGGGCTCGTCGGAAGTCGTTTCCGCGTCGGCCTCGAACATCGGCCTCGGGTCGTCCAGGAAGTCCGCGGCGGTGCGGAGTTCGACACCGGCGGGCAGCTCCTGGAGCTCGGGGAGCGGTCCGTTCGCCAGGTCCAGGCGCTGGAAGTGGGCGGACCGGGTCGGCCGGTAGCCGCGCCTCTCGGCGAAGGTCCGGGACTCCGGGGTGTCCATCGCCCAGGAGTAGACCGTCGTGGCGCCCTCGGCCGCCAGATGCTCCTCGGCGGCGCGCAGCATCAGCGACCCCGCGCCCCGGCCGCGGCGGTCGGGGTGGACGTGCGGCGTGACGTACGACTGGCCGGGCTCGGTGCTGTCGTACGCGATTCCGGCGTACGCCGTGCCGATGACTTCGCCGTCCTCCTCCGCTATCAGCAGACGCATCTTCTTGTCCGGGTGCGCGGTTCGCAGCTCGAAGGCGACTTGCTCCGGGGTGGTCACCATGAAGGGCAGTGCGGCGCGGCGTACGCGTACCCAGACGTCCGTGTCCGAGGGCGTGAGGCCACGCACGATCATCGTCATGGAGCGGCACGTTACGCGCGCGACACGTTGCGGTGCCTCCCATTTTCCGGCGGTGAGGGACAATCGGGCCGTGACTTTGAAGATCGCCATTGACGTGGACGCCGGTGTCGCTCCGTACGAGCAACTGCGCGCCCAGATCTCGGAGCAGGCCCGCGCCGGTGCGCTGCCGGTGGGCTACAAGCTCCCGACCGTACGCGGCCTCGCGGAGGACCTCGGTCTTGCCGCGAACACCGTTGCCAAGGCGTACCGCGCGCTGGAGGGCGACGGGGTGATCGAGACGCGGGGGCGCAACGGGACGTTCATCGCCGCGGTGGGGGACGCGGCGGACCGGGAAGCGGCGGCTGCGGCACGGGTGTACGCGGAGCGGGCGCAGCGGCTGGGGCTGAGCAGGGCGGAGGCGCTGGCCGCGGTGCAGGATGCGGTGCGGGCGGTGTATGCGGGGTAGGGGGCGGGTGCAGTGCTGGTTACAGGTACAGGCCCGCGTCCGATTACAGGTACAGCCCCGCGTCCGAGCCGTCGTTCTGGGGCGGGACCGATGCCGGGCCCGTGCCGCGGCGCAGCGCGTAGAGCTCTGCCAGCGTCGCGCCCTCTCGGCCGATGCCCTCCTCCGTGCCCAGCCAGCGCACCGACTCCTCGCGGGTCAGCGAGCCGACCTCGATACGGGCCATGCAGCGCCCCGGCCGCACCACAGCGGGGTGCAGGCGCTCCAGGTCTTCGTTGGTGGTGACTCCCACCAGGACATTGCGGCCCTGGCCCAGCAGCCCGTCCGTGAGGTTCAGGAGGCGTGAAAGGGCCTGGCCCGCCGTGTGCTTGGCCTCGCCCCGGATCAGCTCGTCGCAGTCCTCCAGCAGGAGCAGCCGCCAGCGGCCCTTCGCCGATCCTTCGTCCTCGCCGATCGCGATGTCCATCAGGTAGCCGACGTCGTTGAAGAGCCGCTCCGGATCGAGCACGCAGTCGACCTGGCACCAGTCCCGCCACGAGCGGGCCAGCGTGCGCAGCGCGGACGTCTTGCCCGTGCCGGGCGGGCCGTGCAACAGCAGCAGCCGGCCCGCGATGTCGTCCGGCGTGACCTTCATCAGGCGGTCCATCGCGTCGGCCACCGGCGCCGTGTAGTTGGACCGCACCTCCTCCCACGTACCGGCCGCGATCTGCCGGGTGGTGCGGTGCGGGCCGCGGCGCGGGGAGACGTACCAGAAGCCCATGGTGACGTTCTCGGGCTGCGGTTCGGGCTCGTCCTGGGCGCCGTCCGTGGCCTGCTTCAGGACCTTTTCGGCCAGGTCGGAGGTGACCGCGGTGACCGTCACGTCCGCGCCGCGGTTCCAGCGGGACACCAGCAGCGTCCAGCCCTCGCCCTCGGCCAGCGTCGCGCTGCGGTCGTCGTCGCGGGCGGCACGCAGCACCTTCGCCGACGGCGGCAGCAGCGTCGCGCCCGACTTGACGCGGTCGATCGACGAGGAGTGCGAGTACGGCTGCTCGCCCGTCGCGAAACGGCCGAGGAACAGCGCGTCGACGACATCCGACGGCGAGTCGCTGTCGTCGACGTTCAGCCGGATCGGCAGAGCGGCTTCAGGGTTCGCAGACATGGCGCCCATGATCCGGCACGGGGGCGCCGTATGCACCCAGGTTTCAACTTTCACCGGCACGCCGGCCCCCCGTGGCGTTACGTACCTGTTTCTGCGATGCCTGCCGTAATGCCAACCCCCGCCGATACCCTGACGGGTGATGGGACGTCATGGATGGACCTCGGGGGCAAAGCGGTGGCGGCTCACCGCACTGATCGGCGTGGGCCTGGCCGTAATCGCCCTCGTACTGACGATGTGCGCCACTCTTCCCACCGACGACACAGGCCGGGGCAGCGACGGCGGCACCACAGCCGAAGGCGACAAGGTGCACGGCACACCCGCACCCGTGCCCGCGAAGCCCAGGCCCGAACTGGGCTGGGGCTTCACGCATACGCAGTACAGCGCCGACGAGGGCACACCGGCGGCCCTGCGCAGAGCGGAGAGCACACTGTCCGCGCAGTCGGTGCCGCAGATCCAGCACATCATGGGGTGGGGCGCGGAGAACCCGGAGCCCTCGCCCGGCCGCTACCGGTTCGACGAACTGGACAGCCGCATCGACCTGATCCGCCGTACGGGCGGCACCCCCGTCATCACCCTGTGCTGCGCGCCCGACTGGATGAAGGGCGGCAAGGCCGGCTCGGACAACACCGACTGGAGCAAGAAGGCCCTGGAGACCGCGCCGAGCCCCGAGCACTACAAGGACTTCGCGAAGCTCGCCGCCACCGTCGCCAAGCGCTATCCGGACGTACGCCACTTCATCGTCTGGAACGAGTTCAAGGGCTTCTTCGACGACGGCCGCAAGCGCTGGAACCACGAGGGCTACACCCAGCTCTACAACCTGGTGTACGCCGAGCTGAAGAAGGTCAACAAGGCGAATCTCGTCGGCGGCCCCTACCTCGTCATGGACAGTTACGAGCCGCGCGACACGACCTATGCCTCCGACCTGAAGGGCCCCTGGGGCAGCGTCGACCAGCGGGTCCTCGACGCCTACAGCTACTGGGACGAGAACAAGAAGGGCGCGGACTTCGTCGTCGTCGACGGCGCGAGCTACACCCGCGACGACGAGCTGCTGCCCGACGAGTTCAAGGCGACCGACAAGCTCACCGCGGTGAGCAGGTGGATCCGCGACCGATCCGGCGGGCTGCCGCTCTGGTGGGCCGAGTACTACGTCGAGCCGGGCGACGACGATGACGACCGCGACGGCTGGAGCGAGCCGCACCGCACCGCCGTACACGCCTCGGCAATGATCGCGATGGTCCGCGGCGGGGCGAGCACCGGCTTCTACTGGAACCCGCAGAACAGGGGTGCCAAGTGCGCGGGCTGCCTGTGGCGCTCCACCGAACTCGACGACGGTGGCGGTCAGTTGCCCATGATGAAGCTGCTGGCGCGGTTCGCGAAGGAGTTCCCGCCGGGCACCCGGTACGACGCGAGCGTCCGGGTCGCCCCCGACGACGTACCGAATGTGCGCGTCCTCGCCGACGACAGGACCGTCCTCGTCGTGAACACCCTCGACCGCCCCATCAAGGCGAAGATCGACGGGAAGTCCTTCGACATGAAGAGCTACGAGGTGCGGTGGCTGGCGCGTTCCTGAGCGCCGTACGACACCACCTCACGACATCGTCAGGAACCGCTGCACCAGCGAAGCCAGCAGCACCGCCAGCAGCGGCAGCGAGAACCAGAACGTGCTCTGCAGCCACTGCAGCTGCCGCACACCCGGCGCCACCGCCACCCGTACGACCTCGCGCGCCGCGAGCAGCACGATCAGCGCCAGCGCGGCCAGCGCGCCCACGACCGACCACGGCGTCCAGGTGATCTTCGGCCCGACCGGTCCCGGATCCGGCTTCTCGACCGCGCCGTCCGGCTGCTCGCGCAGCGCGTACAACGACACGTCCTCGTTCGACAGGACCTTCTTGAGCTCCGGCCGTTTGTCGAGATTGGCGGTCAGCCGCTTCTCCCATGTGGCCGAATAGCCCGCGTCGAGCCGCAGATAGACCGACTGACTCCGGTTGATCATGAGATACGAGTTCGGGCCCGCGTCCTTGAGCGACTTCACCAGGCTCGCCACCAGCACCGGATCGACCGGCGCGAGCGTCGGTACGTAGTTGACCTTCTCCATGTCCCTGGCGCCCCAGGGGATTGCGGGCGTCACATTGTCCAGCGTGTCGTTGCTCATCCACAGCAGCCGTACCGACGGGTCGTCGTGCGCGTACACGAACTCCATCGCCGCGACCTCGCCGCCCCTGACCCGCTCGAAGGGCTCGTTGCCCCAGCGCGCGACGAGGAAGCCGCCGATGAGGAGCAGGCCCGTCATCAGCGCGGCCAGCGGCGCCAGGCTCTTGCGGTCCGCGTCCCGCTCGGCGGCGGTCGCCCCGGTGCGCGGGAAGAGCGCGAGCCCGGCCAGCAGCGCGGCGCCCGGCAGCGCGAACATGAAGACGCGCAGCGCCATTTCGCCGCCGTACGACTGCATGCCGAAGCCCAGGAACGGCACGAAGGCCAGCACCAGCAGAGACCGCTCGCTGTAACCGGCGAAGCGGCGCCGCCACCAGCCCCAGCACGCGAAGGCCATCACACCGCCGGCCATCGCGACACGGACGTACAGCACCAGTTTGTGCGTCGAGCTGCCGCCTTCGATACGGCCGGAGACGGACGACGTCACATTGCCGCCCACGCCGCCGACCCCGCCGAAGAGCTCGTCGAAGTGCCCCGACCAGTACGGCTCGGCGAAGAAGCCGATCCACACCGCGACCAGTACGGCGAACAGCATCGGCAGCCCGCGCAGCGTCGAGCGGCCCGCCATCACCAGGACCGCCAGGACCCCGAGCATCACGAACGGCGTGAGCTGGTGCGCGGGTACGGTCCCGGCGAAGAGACCGACCAGAACCAGCAGCAGCACTGCCTTCTCGCGCCGCCCGGCGGGCGTGACCTCGGCCTCGCCGGGACGCCGCTTGGTCCACAGCACCCGTGGCTCACGGAACCACACCAGCAGCACCGCGACGAAGGCGAGATACATGCCGTACGTGAAGCCCTGCGGCGAGAAGTAGTCCTGGCCGACCCAGCCGCTCAGTACGAAGATCCAGACGCCCGCCCACTTCGCCCGCCAGCTCGCCCGCATGGACCGCATCAGGAGGAACAGCGGCGGGAGGTAGAGGAGCTGCATGGCGAGTGGCCACCAGCGGATCACCGAGGACATGTCGGAGACACCGCACGCCTCGGCGACAAAGGTGGCCGCCGCGAAGAAGCCCGGCCAGCTCCAGCGCGCGTCGAGGTCGGGCACCGCCGAGCCGGTCCTGTCGATGTAGTCCATGAAGCCGAGGTGCTGCCAGGCCGTCGGGAACCGCGGCTCCGTCTCCAGTACGGCGGGCAGCGCGTGCAGCGACACCACTGTGGCCAGCAACGCCAGCGTCAGCAGTACGGTCCGTGGCCGGTCCAGCCACAGCAGCGAGGCGAAGGACAGCGCGAGCAGGCCGCCGCCGAGCAGTGTCGCCGTCGGAAGCACGGAGATCAGCCCGAGGCCGCCCATGCGGTCCAGGTCGGCCTCGCCGATGCCCCGCACCGGCAGCCAGTAGAGCGCCAGCGCGGCCAGGAGCAGCAGCCCGACGCCCAGTTCGGGGACGCGGAGGTGCAGGGCGCGGAACGGTGCGCGGCGCGGCGTGGGCGGGGGCGCAGCCTCAGGGGCCACAGGCGCCTCGGGCTCCTCGCCTGCCGAACGCTCCTCGCCCGTCGAATGCCCCTTGCCTCTCGGACGGGCCTCGCCGCTCTCGCTCGCGTCGGCCGACACCGCGGCCTCGGGTACGGAGGACCCGGAGCGGGGCGAAGAAATCGCCCGCGGCAGCGGCGACCTGAGCGCCCAGGTCGGCCGGTGATCGGTCTCCTCGCTCCCGGTCTCCGTTACGGGCGTACCCGCGGCCGGAGTCTCGGGCCCCGGCCGCACATCGGGCCTGCGCTCCGGGTGGTCGAAGTCCAGCCGCGCCCCCAGCGGCATGGTGGGCGGGTCGAGTGCGGAGCGCAGCGCCCAGCGTGTCCCGTACTCGCCCCCGGCCGGCCCCTTCTCCGTACGGCCACGGTCGCCGCGGTCCGCGTCGCCGAGGTCGCCGTCGACCGCCAGGTCGGCCAGGTCACCGTCCGGAGCCGCCGCGTCCGCACCCTTCGCACCGGCCGGCGGCGCGGACTTCACCACGCGGTACAGCTTGACGCCCGCTACCGCCGCGACGACGGCAAGGCTGGAGATCTCCGCGACGCCCGCGCCCGTAAGGCCCATGCGCGGGAGCAGCAACAGCGTCAGGCCGAGCACCAGCACGCACAACCCGCCCTGGAGATAGGCGAGTCCGGACGTACGGCTCTGGGCGCGCAGCACCGCGAAGTACACCTCGATGACGACGCGCAGCAGCGCGCCGACCGCGAACCAGCGCAGCAGCGGCGTCGCCGCGTTCGCGTACCCCTCGCCGAACACGCCCAGGATGTAGGGGGCGCCGAAGAACAGGACGGCCGCCACCGGCAGCATGATCCGCGCCATGCGGCGCAGGGCTGCCCGGCAGTTCTGCGCCAGGGTGCTCGGATCGTGCGCGCCCTCCACCGTGAGGGAGGCACCCATGTTGATGGCGAGCAGATTGACCGTGCCGCCGATGGTCGTGGTGATGTAGAAGTACGCGTTGTCCTCGGAGCTGACCTGCGCTGCGACGATCACAGGCACCGCGTAGACCACGGCCAGCGAAAACAGCGAACCGGTGTAGTCGCCGGCCAGGAAGCGGCCCATCTGCCGCAGCGTCGGCGGCTGCGCGCGCTCCTCGGTGGCCTTGACATGACGCGGCACCAGCCGCCGGAAGACCAGCCAGCCCAGCGGGATCACCGACATGGCGATCGCGGCTACCCACGAGACGAAGACGCCCGCCGTCGGGATCGACGTGGCGATCGCGACGAGCAGCACCAGCTTGACCGCCGAGAAGACGGTATTGCCCACCGGCACCCACAGCGCGCTGCGCAGACCGGTCAGCACCCCGTCCTGGAGCGTCAGCAACGACCAGGCGATGACGGCCAGTACGAAGCCGAGGCCGTTCAGCGGGCCGTGCAGAAAGCGGTACGAAGGACCCCACAGGTCCAGCGTGGCCAGGAAGATCACGGCGGCCACGGCGACCACCACGGAGCTGCCCGCGTACGTCCTGAGGACCAGCCGCCCCGTGCTGCGCCCCGCCACCGGGATGAAGCGCGCCAGCGCCCCGGTGAGCGTGAGCGCGGTCAGTCCGGCGAGGAGCTTCATCGCGGCGATGGCCGCGGAACCCTGGCCGACCGCGGCCTCCGAGTAGTACCGGGCGGCGGCCAGCCAGAAGCTCAGGCCGAGCAGCGCACTGATACCCGTATTGAGCATCAGCGCGTAGGCATTGCGGAAGAGCGGACTCCCACCGCCCCTTCCGGGCAGCCGTAAGCGGCGCCCGGACGGCTGCCCCGCCGTCGCCGGGCTTTCGGCGCTCTCGGCCTGGGCGGTGGTCGTGTCAGACACGGATTCTGCTTACCTTCCGGCCGGCCGCTCGGGCTCTGCGGACCATGGCGTACCCCTTGGTGAGGACCCGGTCCCTGGCGAAGTTACGGGCGATCGACCGGCCCTCCACCAGCCGCTCGAACTCCTCGATACCGGTACCGCGCTGTACGGTCACCCGCTCCAGGGCGTACGGCCCCTGGCACCGCTGGGCGAGCGCGTTCCCCACGGCGAGGGACTGCGCGAATCCGGCCTCGCGCACGGTCCGGCGCACGCGTCGGCTGGAGTAGCCGTACGGATAGGCGAAGGAGACAGGCCTGTCGCCCAGCTCCTCCGTGATGATCTCCCGGCAGCGCTTCGCCTCGAACAGCAGGTCCTGGTCCGGGAGTTGGTCCATCTGCGGATGGGTGTGGCTGTGGCCGCCGATCTCGGCGCCCGCAGCCGCGAGTTCCCGCACCTGGTCCCAGTCGAGCATGGTGTCGAGGGCGCCCCCGGTGTCGTACGGGCCGCGCAGCCAGCCCGTGGACACGAACAGGGTGGACGCGAAACCGTGCTTGGCGAGGGCCGGCAGGGCGTGCCGGTGCACGCCTTCGTAACCGTCGTCGAAGGTGATCAGCACCGGCCGCAGGGGCAGCGCCCGGCCGCCGCGCCAGGCCGCGCCGAGCTGCGCGGTGGTGAGCGGCGTGAACCCGCGCTCGTCCAGCAGTTCCAGCTGCTCGGCGAACGCCTCGGGAGACACCGAGAGGCGGTACGCGGCCTTCGCCGGGCGGTGCCCCACCGCGTGGTACATCAGGATCGGCACCGGTGTGCTCATCGCGTCTCACCTCGCGCATGCGGTTCCTGGAGGCCCGGGCGAGGCACCGAAAAGCCGCCCCCACCCCGACGCGCGCGGACGGTGCCGAGTACGTACCCGCCCGCCGCAACCGCCACCCCGGCCACAATGGCCCCGGCGCGGCCCGCCCCGCCCGGTCGGCCGAGCACGGCGTCACGCAGCCCGCGGGCCACACCCGTCGGCAGCACCCGCGTCGTATACCGGCGCTCGGACGCGAGCCCCTTGCCCGCACCCACACTTCGCGCCACGAGTGCCTTCGACAACCCCTCGGCGTAGGCCCGCGTACGGAAGTACCCGAAGCGCTCCCGGGCGGCCGGAACCTTGTGGTGGATGACCGCACGGTCGTCGATCAGCAGCACCGCGTCGGGCAGCGCCGTGGTGAGCCGGATGCACAGCTCCGTCTCCTCGCAGCCCAGCGGCCGCTTGTCGCCGTCCCTGCCGATGCCCGTGGCGAAGCCCCCCGCCGCGTCGAAGGCCGACTTGCGGAAGGAGGCGTTGCCGCCGAGGACATTGCGGACCCGCACCCGGCCGGGTGGCAGGCCCTTGTACGTACAGCCGACGACCCAGTCGAACTCCTCGGGGAACCAGTCCGGTCTGCGGCCGGATGCCCAGGCGGGCATGGTTCTTCCCCCGACGGCCATCACCCGGGGATCCTCGTAGCCCTCGGCGAAGTGCCGCAGCCAGTCGCGCTCGGCCACGGCGTCGTCGTCGAGGAAGGCGACAATGTCGCCGCGGGCTGCGGCGATACCGGTGTTGCGGCCCGCGGAGAGGCCGCGGGGGCCCGCGTTGGCGAGCACCCGCACCTCCTCGCCTGCGTCTTTGTACTCCTTGCCGAGCCGTTCGAGCAGCGCCGGATTGTGGTCGACGACCAGCAGCGTCTCGGCGGCGGGCCGTGACTGGTGACGCACCGAGTCGACCGCTGCGAGAATGTCGTCCCAGCGGTCCTCGGTGTAGACGCAGATCACCACCGAGATGTCCGGCCGGTTCAGGTCCGGCCGGTTGGCGTCCGGCTGGTTGATGTCCGGCTGGTTCAAGACACCGCTCCCCGGCCGTGCCGCTTCCCCCGCTCCTTGAGAATCACCCGCAGGACGCGCAGTCCGTCCCGTACGGCGCTGAGGTTGCTCATGCCGTGGATGCGGACGTACTCGTGGCTGGGAATCTCCTGGACCCGCAGGCCCGCCTTGACGACCCGGATGTTCATCAGGGTCTCGACCTCGAAGCCGGTGCAGTCCAGGTCGATCTTGTCCAGGCAGTGCCGCCAGAAGGCGTTGTAGCCGTAGCAGAGATCGGTGTAGCGGGCGCCGAACTTGGCGTTGACCACGGCGCACAGGACCCGGTTGCCGAGCTTGCGGACCGGCGTCATGTCGTCCGTGCCGCCGCCGTTGGCGAAGCGTGATCCCTTCGCGAAATCGGCCCCCGAGACGAGCGCCGAGACATAGCTGACGATCTCATTGCCGTCGGCCGAGCCGTCCGCGTCGACCATCACGATGATTTCGCCGGTGGCGGCGGCGAATCCACTGATCAGTGCGTCGCCCTTGCCTTTTCCGCGCTGCTTGACGACCTTGATTCCCGGCCAGAGATCGCGGGCCACCTGCACGGTGTCGTCGGTCGAATTCCCGTCGACCAGGATCACTTCGTGGATCCAGTCGGGAAGTGTCTTGAAGACGTACGGAAGGTTTTCCGCCTCATTCATGGCGGGGATCACCACGCTCACCGGCGGCGCAATGGCGAGGTGCGAAGAGATCCGCCGGTACTGACCGGGTATTCGGCCGACTCCCGCCCCTTGCGAATTGCCGTTCTGTGACGGCGCGATTAACGGATCTTGCCCCGATACCGCAGGGCGGAGTACTGAGCTCATGAGTCTTTTCCCTCTCCACCGGTGGACCGCCCGCCCCCGGGCGGTCCGGATGAGTTTCCGGTTCGAAAGGGGGGGTTCTCACCCGGCCCATGACGGCATGGAACTCCGTACTGGTCGGGTGAGCTGGCATAACTCTCCACGCGGCACGCGACTCGGCACAGCTGTGGTCACCGAGTACGGCACCCCCCTACCGCGCCCGCCCCGGACCCCATCGCGACGCTTGAGCCCTCCCCTAGAGCCGCTTTGCATGATGGACCGATGCGGGTGGATGTACGACGGTATTGATGATTGGGACTGTATGGCAAGACCTGGAACGTCGACTCGCTTTTTTGTGTCTTTGGCCTTACATCGACGATCACATACGGAACCGTCCCGATCGGATCTCTCCGATCCGTTTGAGCAACTTATCGGCGGGTTCGAACAGTTCAGGCCGTTCGACCACCGTATTGCGCAGCGCCCGGACCGGGGCACGCCGTGCCCATTGGCCCAGGGCGACCGGGTGACGGCGCATCACCCATCCCTCGGACACCATGATTTCCCGCGTCTTGAGGGAGTCCTTGTATTGTTTCTGGCCGCGGCCGAGATCGATGTACGCGGTGCCGTCGGCGGCGGCGGCCTCGGCGATCCGCAGGTGCATCAGCAAACCGGGCGAGAATTTCGCGAACGCCGGATCATAGGCCGGGAACCAGCAGCTGATGATCCTTTCCGTACGCGGACCGAAATGCGCGGCAATCGGCCGGCCGTCCGCGTAAAGAACCGAGAGCAGCCCGCTGAAGGATTCGGTGCGGGTGTGGAACAGGTGGTCGACGAGTCCGATGATCCAGGACTGTGTGAAGCGGTCGCTGCGCCCGGTCCTCCGGTACTGCGCGGACTTCCAGCGCATCAGCGTGCGCAGCGCCTCCGGGTCCCGCTCGTCGTGCACGTACGTCAGCTCGCCGACGGTGCGGATCAGCTTCCGCTCCTTGGCGAGGGTCGTCTTGAGGAACTTCGGCGAGTTCTTCCGCAGGTACGCGAGGTAGGCCTCGTACCCGTCCTGCGTGTCGATCACCGGCGACGCGAACGAACCGGTGGCGCCGGCCTCGAAAGGCCCCTGTCCCTGCGCCAAATGGTCGAATTCCCACACCGCGAGCCCGCAGGCCCGCAGCAGTTCCCGTGCGTCCCACTCGAAGCCGGGCCTGTGCACCAGGCCCTGACTGTCGGACACACCGAGACCGATGGCCCGGCCGACGCCGGTGGCGGATCTCTGGTGCGGGAAGAACGCGGCCGGCTCGCCGTCCTCGCGTACGACGGCGATCCGTACCCCGCGCCGGTACCGGCCGATGGCGAGCGCGAACTCGGGGGAGAGGAAAGGGTTCGCCAGCTCCGGCGAACCGTGCAGATGCGCCTTGGACTGCATCGCGGTCCAGGAGGCCCGGTCGGCGGCGCTGAGTTCACCGGGGCGGTGCACATGGATGTCCACGTCAGAGGGTCTGCCTTCTCGCCGTACGGCCGCCGGGGCGCCGTACCAGTGCCAGCAGGAAGAGGAGAGCGCTGAGCCCGGCGATCGCCGCCACGCCGCCCCGGACCGACCAGATGTGCGTGGCCAGCATCGCCTGGGCGACCAGCAGGTTCAGTGCTACTGCCCCTGCTGTCGACGCCACCAGACGGCCCAGCGGTTCCATGCCCCGAAGTCCTGCGGCCACGGCGGACGCCGGAGCCGCGATCAGGAAGAAGAGGGTGAACGGCGGCCGAAGCGGCGATGCCAGATCGGTGAGCGCCAGGACCGCGCCGACCGCCGATACGGCGAGCGCCGCGCCCGCGAGAACGGGCAGCGAATCCGTGACGGCTGCTGATGGCTTGTTACTGATGGTCTGCATTGGCGACTTTGCCCCCTGAAGCGCCGGATGCCGGGCTTCAATGTCGCGCAGTCGACTCAGCCCCGTCAAGGATGCGGAGAGAGTGTGTGGAAGATCCCTGGCGAAACTTCTTGGCATGGACACTTCCGGTGATGTATGGGGACTGCTACGACAGTTGAGGCGGAAATCCTGCTAAGGGAGGTTCCATGAAACTGTCCCGAATCGCGGCATTCTCATCGTCGCTCCTGCTCGCCGCCGCCCTCGCCCTCACCGGGGCGGGCGCGGCGCAGGCAGTTCAACAGGCCGAACCCCTCGATTACGCAGCCCTGGGCGACTCCTACTCCTCGGGCGTCGGGGCCGGCAGCTACGACAGTGGCAGCGGCTCCTGCAAGCGAAGTACCCGCGCCTACCCGGCCCTGTGGGCCGCGTCCCATTCACCCTCGTCGTTCGCCTTCACGGCTTGTTCCGGCGCCCGTACGGGTGACGTGACAGCCGGTCAGCTCGGCCCGCTCAGCTCCTCGACCGACCTCGTCTCCCTCACCGTCGGCGGCAACGACGCCGGCTTCGCCGACGTCATGACGACCTGCGTCCTCCAGTCCGAGTCCGCCTGCCTCGCCCGGATCGAAGAGGCGAAGCGCTACGTGGACTCGACCCTGCCCGGCAAGCTCGACTCGGTGTACTCGGCGATCAGAGCCAAAGCCCCGTCCGCGCGTGTCGTCGTACTCGGCTACCCCCGCTTCTACAAGCTGAGCGGCAGCTGCGTCTCCGGGCTCAGCGAGAGGGAGCGCGCCGCGATCAACGACGCTTCCGACTACCTCAACGCCGCCACAGCCAAGCGGGCGGTCGACCACGGCTACACCTTCGCGGAGGTCACACCGGCCTTCACGGGACACGAGATCTGCTCCTCGTCCCCGTGGCTGCACAGTGTGAAGTGGACGAACATCGGCGAGTCGTACCACCCGACGGCCGCCGGCCAGTCGGGTGGCTACCTGCCGGTCTTCAACTCCGCCGCCTGACCTGCGCTTCGGCTGTGTAGGAGGCTGTGTACGAGGAGGAGGCCCCGCCCGTCGGGGTCTCCTCATCCTGCTCGCAGGTGACCGAGAACGACACGGAGTTGGACCGGGCCGAAACCGGACTCCTGACCTCCACGCTGATCTCGTCGTGGAAGGTCTCGCCCTGCTTGTACGTCAGCTCCGTGTGGTTCACCTGCTTCGACTTCCCGTCGCCCGCGCCGAAGGACAGCGTTTTCCAGCGGGGGTCGGACGATTCGCCGCTCTCGCTCACCCAGCGGTATTCGACCTCCACCGGGGTGCGGCCGACGGTGAACGTGGCGGTGAAGGCCGGTGCCTGCGCCTCGGGCGGCGGGCAGGTGCCGGAGTAACTGCCGCGCACGGTCGTGACGGCGACCTTCACGGACTGGGCGGGCGGCGGTGTGGTGGTCCCGCCATTGCCCCCGTTCCCGTGACCGCCGCCGTTGCCGTTTCCGCCGCCCTCATTGCCCCCGTCGCCGCCCCCGTTGTCGCCGCCCGTGCTGCCCGGCGTGCCGCTCCCGCCCGTGGCGGAGCCGCCGCCGTCGGTGCCGCCGCTGCTGCTGCCGTTGGCCCCGCCGGCGGTGCCGGACGAGGCGCCGGAACTCTCCCCGGGATCCCTCTTGTTGCCGTTCAGCAACGCCCAGGTGATGCCGCCGATCGCGAGCAGCAGCACGGCCAACCCCACCGCCAGCACGAGGCCCGCCCGCCGGGGCCGCCCCTGCGCGGTGGTCGCCGTCGTCGCGGTGCCGGGCGTCGGCAGAGGGCCGGGGTGCGGCGTGGGGCTGCCGTACGGCGACGGCATGGGGCCGGGGACCGGCGTCGGAGCTGTGACGGTCGGGCTGCTGTACGGTCCGGGGGCGACCGGGGTCTCTCCCGTACGCGGCGCTCCGCCGGCCGCCACGACCCGCAGCTGCCGCGAAGTCTCGTCGGCGGACAGCCGCTCGGCCGGGTCCTTCCGCAGCAGCCCCTCGATCACCGGCGCCAGCGCCCCCGCCCGCACAGGCCTCGGCAGCTCCTCGTCCACCACCGCGCGCAGTGTGGAGAGCGGGGTGTCCTGACGGAACGGCGAATTGCCCTCGACAGCGGCGTACAGCAGCACTCCGAGCGACCACAGATCCGATTCGGGCCCCGGCGTGCGCCCCATCGCCCGCTCCGGCGCGAGGAATTCGGGCGACCCGATCAGCTCGCCCGTCATGGTGAGCGCCGAGCTGCCCTCGACCATCGCGATGCCGAAGTCCGTCAGTACGACCCGGCCGTCATTGGCGATCAGGACATTGCCGGGCTTCACATCGCGGTGGAGTACGCCCGCCTCGTGCGCGGCGCGCAGGGCCGCCAGGACGTCGCCCCCGATGTGCGCGGCCCGCTGCGGCGGCATCGGCCCTTCGCCGTCCAGTACGTCGGAGAGCGTCAGCCCGCGCACCAGCTCCATCACGATCCAGGGCCGGCCCTCCTCGGTCGCCACGTCGTACACGGTGACCACATTGCGGTGCGAGATGCGGGCAGCGGCCCAGGCCTCGCGCTCCAGCCGTGCGTACAGCCGCCGCCCGTCGGTGGCGCCGAGTCCGGACGGCGCTCTGACCTCCTTGACCGCGACTTCACGGCCCAGCACGTCGTCGCGGGCACGCCATACGACGCCCATGCCGCCCTCACCCAGCGGGGCCAGCAGGCGATAGCGGCCCGCGATCACCCGCTGCTCGTTGCCCGGCGCTTCACTCACTGGCGAGCCCCCCATCCGCAGCAGAGCGGCATCACGGTAGAAACCACTTCAAGTTAGCTCAACTCAAGGCATCTGCAGCCCCCTTGAGCGGCAATCAGAGCCAGACGGAGCGACCGGTGCCGCGAGCTGTCCAACTCGCCCTGGAATCAGCCGTATTCGGAGAGTGACCGTCAACACCCGTACCGCAGCGGTGAATCCCGTGGGCGGGATACACGTGTGTCTTGCCGTCGGGATAGGGTTAACCTGCCCGGGCCGGGTGCCCTCGTACGGGTGGGGAGTGACATGGAACAGATAACGGTGCGCAGCAGGCCGCGAGTGCCTGCGATCACATGTGGAAGCGGTGCGACCAGCTCGCGTCTCGACCGCCATCTCGCGGTGCTCGGCGGCCCAGCCGTCCCGCAGCGCGAGTCGGCCGAGGCGACACTGCTGATGCGCGAGCTGACCTCGCGTGATGTTGCGCACTCGCGAGCGAGCAGGAGCGGACGCGTCTCGCTCTTCGCTCCGCTGCGACGGCTGCGTCGATCGCTCTTCGGCAGCCGCCACTGACTCGGGCGGACCAGAGTCACGGACACGCTCAGGCGACCACACCGTCCCGGCGCAGCGCTGAAATCTGTACGTCCGTCATCCCCAGGCCGTGCAGCAGCGCGTCGGTGTGTTCGCCGAGTGCGGGAACCGGACCCATCACAGGGTCCGTCCCACCCGGCATCGTGATCGGCGGCAGAAGTGCCCGCAAGGGCCCCGCCGGTGACTCCACGTCACGCCAGCGGTTCCGCGCCGCCAACTGCGGATGTGCGGCCACATCGGCCACCGTATTCAGCCGCGCGCAGGCGATACCGGCAGCTTCCAGCGCTGCGACCGCCTCCGGCGCACTCATCGCGACCAGCGCCTCGGCGACCACCGCATCCGTCTTCTCCCGGTTCCCGGTACGGGCGGTGTTCGTCGCGAAGGCCGGATCGTCGGCCAGCTCCGGCCGGCCGAGCACCTGCTCGGCCAGCCGCCGCCACTCCCTGTCGTTCTGTACGGACAGCAGCACCTGGCCGCCGTCCGCCGTTGGATAGGCGTCGTACGGCGCGATGACGGCGTGCGCGACCCCGGTGCGCGCCGGGGCCTCACCCCCATGCATCCCATGGTGCAGCGGATGCCCCATCCACTCGGCGAGCGCCTCCAGCATCGAGACCTCCACGGGCCCGCCGAGCCCCGTCGTCCCGCGCCGCAGCAGCGCCGCCAGGACCCCCGAGAAGGCGTACATCGCCGCCGCGATGTCGGCCGCCGGAATGCCGGCCTTGACGGGCTGCGCGGCGGTGCCGGTCACGGACACCAGGCCCGCCTCGCACTGGACGAGCATGTCGTACGCCCGCTTGTCGGCGTACGGTCCGCCGTCGCCGTATCCGGAGATGTCGACGGCGACCAGGCGCGGGTACGCGGCGCACAGCGTCGCCGCGTCCAGACCGAGCCTGGCGGCCGCGCCGTGCGCGAGGTTCTGTATGAACACATCGGCGCCCGCGACGAGTTGGCGGACCGTGTCGAGGCCGCGCGGGTCCTTGAGGTCGACGGCGATGGACTCCTTGCCCCGGTTGCACCAGACGAAGTGCGAGGCGAGGCCGCGCGCCGCGGTGTCGTAGCCGCGCGCGAAGTCGCCGCCGTCCGGGCGCTCGATCTTGATGACGCGGGCGCCGAGATCGGCGAGCTGGCGGGTGGCGAACGGCGCCGAGACGGCTTGCTCGACGGCGACGACGGTGATGCCGTCGAGGGGCAGTGGCTGATGGCTCATAACAGCACTGACTACCGTGTAAGCAGCACCTTTGTCATCGCTGTCATCCGCACAGGTTGACGGAGCGACCCTGCCGCGATGGAGAGTTTGCCGCCGCTCACCGCCCTCCGGCGGCGTACCGGCGGACGGCGAGCGGCGCGAAGACCGCGATCAGAACCAGCGACCAGGCCAGCGATCCGGCGACGGGATGGGCCACCGGCCAGGCGGCGTCCGCCGGGACCGGGGCGTTCCCGAAGAGGTCGCGCACGGCGGTCGTCACCGCCGAGATCGGGTTCCACTCGGCGATGGTGCGCACCCAACCCGGCATGTTGTCCGTGGGGATGTACGCATTGGAGAGCAGCGGCAGCATGAAAGTCGCGCTGCCCAGCTGACCGGCCGCCTCCTCGCTCTGCGAGGCGATCCCGAGCAGGATCCCGACCCACGTCGTCGCGAAGCGGAAGAGCAGCAGCAGGCCGAAGGCGCCGAGAGCCTCCAGAGGGCCGCCGTCGATCCGCCACCCCATCGCGAGCCCGACGAGCAGCAGCGGGACCAGCCCGACGGCGCTGATCAGCAGGTCCGCCAGGGCCTGGCCGAGCGGGACCGCGGCGCGGCTCATCGGCATGGTGCGGAACCTGTCCATGACGCCGCGGTGGGAGTCCTGGGCGGCCTGGAACATGCCGGTCATGATGCCGTTCGCGGCGGTGGCGACGAGCAGCCCCGGGACCAGGAACGAGCGGTAGTCGTCGCCCGGCATCGCGAGCGCGCTGCCGAAGACGTAACCGAAGAAGAGCAGGAACACGACCGGCAGTGTCTGCGTCATGATCACGACGGCCGGGGCGTGCTTGATCTTCTGGAGGTGGCGGCCGAAGACGGCGGCGCCGTCGTGGACGAGGGCGCTCATGGCGGGGGCGCTCGCGGCGGGCGGGCTTGCGTCGAGTGCGCTCATGCGGCGAGCTCCTTGCGGTCGGTGAGGCGGAGGAAGACTTCGTCGAGGGTGGGCGGGCGCAGGCCGGCGTCGACGATGTGCACGCCGGCCTTGTCCAGTTCGCGGACGATGCGGGGGAGGGTGAGCGTCGGGTCGGCGGTGACCGCGCCCACGGTCCGCCGGTCCGCGTCGAGGGCGGGCTCGGAGCCGGTCAGCTGGTCGAGTACGGCCGCGGCGGCGGGCAGCGCGGACACGTCGGCGACGACCACTTCGGCGTAACTGCCGATCATGGCCTTGAGTTCGGTGGGCGTGCCGCGGTGTGCGGCCCGGCCTTCGTCGATCAGCACGATGTCGTCGGCCAGCCGGTCGGCCTCCTCCAGGTACTGCGTGGTGAGCAGCACGGTGGTGCCTTCTGCGGCGAGCTCGCGGACGGCGTCCCAGATCCCGCCCCGGCTGTGCGGGTCGAGGCCGGTCGTCGGCTCGTCGAGGAAGAGCACCTGGGGTCGTACGAGCAGGCTGGCGGCGAGGTCGAGACGGCGCCGCATGCCGCCGGAGTAGGTGCGCGCGGGGCGGCCCGCGGCCTCGGTCAGCCCGAAGCGTTCCAGCAGTTCGTCGGCGCGGGTGCGCGGGGCGCGCAGCAGCTTGGCGAAGAGGCGCAGATTCTGGGCGCCGGTGAGGTCGCCGTCGACGGATGCGTACTGCCCGGTGACGCCGATGGTTCGGCGGACGGCGTCCGGTTCGCGGCTCAGGTCGTGGCCCGCGATGCGGGCGGAGCCGGCGTCCGGAGCGGTGAGCGTGGTGAGGACGCGGACGGCGGTGGTCTTGCCCGCGCCGTTCGGGCCGAGCACGCCGCAGACGGTGCCCTGCTCTACGGCGAGGTCGAGGCCGCGCAGGGCGCGGACGTCGCCGAAGCGCTTCTCCAGACCCTCACTAAGTACAGCGTACGTAGTTGTCATGCGGCACACGGTACCTCATGACTACGTACGCTGTACGTAACTAGGATGGTGGGCGAGGTGATGATCCATGGCAGTCGGCGGGCGTTCCGCGACACCCGAGGTGATCTGGGCCCGCCCCGAAAGGGCAGGCCGCGGACCCAGGCCGGCGTACAGCCGCGCCGACATCGCGGCTGCGGCCGTCCGTATCGCCGACGCGGAGGGGCTCGACGCGGTGTCGATGCGCCGGGTGGCGGCGGAGATCGGCTGCGGCACGATGTCGCTCTACAACTACGTGCCGCGCAAGGAGGACTTGTACGAGCTGATGGTCGACGCGGTGAGCGCGGAGTACGAGCTGCCGGAGGAACCGTCGGGGGACTGGCGTGCCGACATGATGGCGCTGGGGCACCAGACGCGGGCGCTGATGCGTCGCCATCCATGGCTGCCGCGCCTGATGTCCCCGGTGTACGGCTTCAGCCCGAACGCGCTTCGGTACTTGGAGTACTGCCTGACGTGCCTGGACGGGCTCGATGTGCCGCAGGGTACGAAGCTGGAGCTGGTGGCGACGGTGAACGGCACGGTCACGACGTATGTCGGCCACGAGATCGCGACGGCTGAGCGGAGCCGCTCCCTGCCGTGGACGCAGGAGCAGGAGAATGCGGCGCGGATCGCTTATCTGGGGCGGGAGATGGCGAGCGGGAAGTATCCGCGGATGGCGAAGGCGTTTGCGGAGGACGCGGGGCCGGTTGATCTGGACGCGGCGTTCGAGCGGGCGCTGGGGCGGGTTCTGGACGGCTTTGCGGCGGGGGCGGGGCGCGAGTAGAGCCGCCTGCGGCGCTTTCCCTCACCGCCCCCTCCCCGGCTGTGACATTTGCGGCTGCCGCCGCAGGGGCTCCGCCCCGGACCCCGGTCCTCACGCCCGTTGGGCGTCCGGAGGTCTGGAGGCTTGCCCCCCCAGTTCGGGAAGGGCGGGTAGGGGAACAAATCCGCCCGGCAACCCCTTACAGCAGCGCGAACTGGCCCTCGGGGCCTTCCTCCGCATGGTCCAGCACAGACGCCGGCCGCCGCGCAGCGTCCCGCACCGGCAGCACCCCCGCCTCCGTCAGCTCATCACGCGTGATCCGTTCGGCCCCCGCCAACTCCCGCCGCCCAGGCGCCAGTTCACCCAACAAGGCCAGCACCGTAATCAGCTCCAGCAGCTCCGAAGTCCACTCCTGCGCCCACTCCGTCGCGCGGATCGCCTCCAGCGTGCCGGGTTCCGGCTCCGCCGTGCGGCGGTCGAACCACAGGTCCAGCACCCGTACGCTGCCCACCTCGAAGTCCCACGCCGCACGCGGTACGGGCGAGATGCGGCCGGCCCCGATGTGCAGCGTCTCCTCCTCCGCGTCGTACGTCAGCTCCCCGGGCCGGGCCGGAACCGCGGAGCGTACGTACGGGCGGCGCCCTCCCGGCAGCCTCGGGCGTTCCCCGCCCCGCGCCCCGCGCAGCTGGATCGCGGTCATCCGGCGGCCCAGCTCCACCCCCGTCGACCAGACGCCGGGGTCCGCCGGCAGCGGGACCACGGCGCCCGACGGCGACCCCTCCGCCGCCGCGACCGCCCACGCCAGCACCTCGTCGGCCGTGACCTCGCGCCCGTAACGCCCGCTCAGCAGCGCCGGCAGCCCCGGTGCGAGGTTGGGCTCGCGGCCGCCGGGGCGGCGGAAGAGAGGGCGGATGCGCCCGGGCCGGCCCGCGGCGGAGCGGCCGTCCGGCAGCACCGCGCTGACCAGCAGCGCAGGCCCCGCCGACCCGGGCACGTAACCCTGCTCCACGGCGAAGAGCTGCTCCGCATCGGCGACCCGCCACAGCTCGGGGCGGGCGGCGTCGATCAGGCGGTGGTCGGGGATGAGCCACTGCTGGTCGAACGGGCCGTGCAGGACACGCACCGGCTCCGGACAGGGCCCGCTCTCGCGCGCGAGGCGCCCGGTCCCGGTGGGGCGACCGGGCAGCGCGGCGACCGAACTGCGCGTCGTCCGCGCCCGCGTCGCCCCGAAGAGCTCCTCGCGCTCGGCGCCCCGCGCCCGTACCAGCGCATCCCAGCGGGCCCGCAGCGTCCGCCTGTCCGGCGCAAGAATCCAGCCACGCCCCAGCCGCAAGGCCGCCACCGACCACGGCATCAGTTCGTCGAGCAGCGGGGCGTCCGTACCACTCATGCGGGCATCCTCCCCGTAACTCTCCCCGGCGCCGGCAGCCGTCAGTCAGCAGCCCCCGGCATCGTAACCAAGCGCCCGCGGACGGGAAGTCAGTGCGCGTCCACCGTCACGGAGAACGAGAAGCGGTCGCCCCGGTAGCGGATGCGGGCGACATCGACGACCCGCCCCTCCTCGTCGTACGTCACCCCCGTGTAGTGCAGGATCGGGCTCAGCAGCGGCACTTTCAGCAGGTCGGCCGTGGCCGGATCGGCGAGCGTCGCCTCCACCGTGTCCGTGATCTTGCTGATGCGCACCCCGAGCACGTCACGCAGCACCTTCGTCATCGGCCAGCGTTCGAGATCGGCGATGTCGAGACCGGCCGCGAGCTCCGGACGCACCGCGTTCTCCGCCCAGTTGGTCGGCTCGCCGCTCTCGCCGTCGCGGCGCAGCCGCTTGTACGTCACCACCTCGCGCACGTCCGGGAAGTACGCGAAGAGCTCGCCGGGCACGGGCGCCGGACCGTGGTCCAGGACCGTCGTCAGCTCGCCCGACTGCTGGGCCACGATCGCGTCGATCGAGCCCAGCAGCCGGCGCGGGGCACCCCGCCTCGCCCCCGGCTCGATGAACGTGCCGCGCCGCCGGTGCCTGCTGATCAGGCCCTCGGCCTCCAGTTCCTTGAGGGCCTGGCGCATGGTGAGCACGCTCACGGCGTAGTGCGCCGCGAGCTGTTCCTCGGTGGGCAGCCGCAGTGACGCGTCGGGCGTGCGGCCCAGTATGGAAGCGCGCAGGGACTGCGAGACCTGGTACCAGAGCGGCAGCTTCCGGTTCAGGACCAGCGAGTCGGGGGCGAATGCGGTCACGGTTTCAGTTCTCCGTTGTTACGCCGGTGGTGGGCCGTAAGTACTACGACCTGAAGTGGCGTTCCAGACCCTGCCACACGTCGTCGTACGACGCCTGAAGATGGTCGGCGGTCGCCGCCTGCCCGGTCGCCGTCACCGGCCAGCGCGTCTCGAACATGAAGGCAAGACCGTCGTCGATCTTCTGCGGCTTCAGCTCGGCGGCGCTCGCCCGGTCGAAGGTCTCCCGGTCGGGTCCGTGCGCCGACATCATGTTGTGCAGCGAGCCGCCGCCCGGAACAAAGCCCCCCTTTCCGGCAGTCTTCGCGTCGTACGCGCCCTCGATGAGGCCCATGTACTCGCTCATCACATTGCGGTGGAAGTACGGCGGCCGGAAGGTGTCCTCGCCGACCAGCCAGCGCGGCGCGAAGACGACGAAGTCGACACCGGCCAGGCCGGGGGTGTCGGACGGCGACGTCAGCACGGTGAAGATCGACGGGTCGGGGTGGTCGTAGCTGATGGAGCCGATGACATTGAAGCGGTGCAGGTCGTAGACGTACGGCACGTGATTGCCGTGCCAGGCGACGACATCGAGAGGTGAGTGGTCGTACGTCGCCGACCAGAGGTTGCCGCAGAACTTGTTGACCACCTCGACCGGGCCTTCGGTGTCCTCGTACGCCGCGACCGGGGCGAGGAAGTCCCGCGCGTTGGCCAGGCCGTTGGCGCCGATCGGGCCGAGGTCGGGGAGCTGGAAGGGCTGCCCGTAGTTTTCGCAGACGTAACCCCGGGCACTCTCGTCGAGCAGCTCGACGCGGAAGCGCACGCCGCGCGGAATCAGCGCGATGTGGCCGGGGTCGCAGCGCAGCAGCCCGAACTCGGTGCGCAGCAGCAGTCCGCCGCGCTCCGGAACGATCAGCAGCTCGCCGTCGGAGTCGCTGAACACCCGCCCGGTCATGGAGGAGTTGGCGTGGTAGAGGTGAATCGCCATGCCGGTGCGCTGGGTCACGTCGCCGTTGCCGCCCACCGTCCACAGGCCGGCCACGAAGTCCGTGCCGGGTGCGGGCTCGGGCGGCGGGTTCCAGCGCAGCCGGTTCGGATCGGGGACCGTCTCGGTGAACGGCGCGCTGCGCAGGCCGCCGTTGTCGGTGCGGACGAACGGGGGGTGCGCGGCCGACGGCCTGATCCGGTACAGCCACGAGCGGCGGTTGTGGGCCCGCGGCTCGGTGAACGCGCTGCCGCTGAGCTGCTCCGCGTAGAGGCCGAGCGGTGCGCGCTGCGGCGAATTCCGGCCGTGCGGCAGGGCGCCGGGAACAGCCTCCGAGCTGTGTTCGTTGCCGAAGCCCGAGGAATGGGCCAGTCCCTCAGCCGTCTTCCTCGCCTGCTCGATGCCGTTCATCGTCTGCTCCCGGTGCCGAAGGAATCCTATGGATGACAGTAGGATTCCCTGGCCCGGCCGTCAACGGCTACTGGGGCGTGTGATCACTTTCCGGTGTTTCCGCCGGGCCCGCCTGAAGCCGCCCGTAGGGGAGGATCGGCACCATGGAGCCCGTGCCTGTTACGAACTCACTCCGCCGAGCCCCCGTGCAGCAGCGCAGCGCCGAGCGGCTGACCCGGATACTGGACGCCTGCGCCGAACTCCTCGACGAGACCGGTTACGAGGACCTGAGCACCCGCGCCGTCGCCGCCCGTGCGGGCGTCCCCATCGGCTCGGTCTACCGCTTCTTCGGCAACAAGCGCGCCATGGCCGACGCCCTCGCCCAGCGCAACCTCGACAGGTACGCCGAGCGGATCAGCAGCCGGATTGCCGGCATCCCGGCCGCCGACTGGCGCCGCGCCACCGATGCCGTGCTCGACGAGTACATCGCCATGAAGCGCACCGTCCCCGGCTTCGGTCTCGTCGACTTCGGCGTCCAGATCCCGGTGGGCGATCCGGCCGCCGGGACCAATCACCGCGTAACGGACCGCCTGACCGGCCTGCTCTCCGCCTACCTCGGCCGCACCCCGGACGCTGCCCTGCGCCGGACGATGCTGGTCGCCGTCGAGGCCGCCGACGCGCTGCTTCAGCTGGCGTTCCGTGCGCAGCCGTCGGGCGACCCGGATCTCATCGCCGAGACGCGGGCCGTCCTCCATGCGTATCTCGCCCGTACGCTCGAATGAGTCCGCGAATGCCGCTGACTCCGGAATGCCTCGGCGAATGACTCCCCGACGTTCGTACCGGTCGGTATGCTCGGCCGTGCTCGCGCGCCACCGTCGCCGCCGCCCCCGGGAGGGCTCATGTCCGGTCAAGCCCCAGCCGCCGTATCCCGCACCGCCGATTCCCGCACCGCCCTGCGTATCTGTCCACTCTGCGAAGCCACCTGCGGCCTGACCCTCACCATCGAGGGGACCAAGGTCACCGGAGCACGCGGCGACCGTGAAGACATCTTCAGCCGGGGCTTCATCTGCCCCAAGGGCGCCTCCTTCGGAGATCTCGACGCCGACCCCGACCGCCTGACCGGGCCCCTCGTCCGCAAGGACGGAGAGCTGCGGGAGGCGAGCTGGAGCGAGGCCTTCGATCTCGTCGCCGCCCGGATACGCCCGCTGATCGAGGAGTACGGGCCGAACTCCGTCGGCGTGGTCCTCGGCAACCCCAACGTCCACACCATGGCCGGCGCCCTCTACCCGTCCGTCCTTCTCGCCGCGCTGCGCACCCGCAGCCTCTTCACGGCCAGCACGGTCGACCAGATGCCCAAGCACGTGTCCAGCGGCCTGCTCTTCGGCGACCCGTACGCGATTCCGGTGCCCGACCTGGACCGTACGGACCATCTGCTGCTCCTCGGCGCCAACCCTCTCGACTCCAACGGCAGCCTGTGCACCGCCCCCGACTTCCCCGGCAAGCTCAAGGCGCTGCGCAAGCGCGGCGGCACGCTCGTCGTCGTCGACCCGCGCCGCACGCGTACGGCGAAGACCGCCGACCGGCACATCGCCATAAGGCCCGGCACGGACGCACTGCTGCTCGCCGCCCTCGCGCAGGTCCTCTTCGAGGAGAAGCTCACCGCTCCCGGCGTACTGGAGCAGCACATCGAGGGCCTGGCCGAAGTGCGGGAAGCCGTACGGGACTTCACGCCCCAGGCCGTCGCCGCCGCCTGCGACGTCCCCGCCGACGAGATCCGCGGCCTGGCGCGCGGACTCGCGGCCGCGCCGACCGCCGCCGTGTACGGACGGGTCGGCAGCTCCACCGTCGAGTTCGGCACCCTGGCCAACTGGCTCGTCGACGTACTCAACATCCTCACCGGCAACCTCGACCGCCCCGGCGGCGCCCTCTTCCCCCTCTCCGCCACCGCCCGCACGCCCCGCCCCGCAGGCCCCGGCAAGGGCTTCGACCTCGGCCGCTGGCACAGCAGGGTCAGTGGCCACCCCGAGGCCAAGGGCGAACTGCCCCTCGCCGCGCTGGCCGAGGAGATCCGGACGCCGGGGGAGGGGCGGGTGCGCGCGCTCATCGCCATCGCCGCCAACCCCGTGCTCGCAGCGCCCGACGGCGACCGTCTCGACCGGGCGCTGAGCGAGGATCTCGACTTCATGGTCAGCATCGATCCGTATCTCAACGAGACCTCGCGGCACGCCGATGTCGTCCTGCCCCCGCCGCCGCCCTCCCGGAGCGCGCACTTCGACTTCTCGTTCAACACCTTCGCCGTGCACAACCAGGTGCGTTACACCCCGGCCGCCGTCCCGCTGGAGGACGGACGGATGGACGAGAGCGAGATCCACGCACGGCTGATCCTCGCTGTCAGCGGCATGCACGGAGCGGAACCCTCGGCCGTCGACGACATGGTCATCGACTCCACGCTCACCAAGGCCGGCGCCCCCAAGGAGCTCGCCGCCGAACTCACCGGCCGCACGGGGCCCGAGCGGCGGCTCGACCTGATGCTGCGCCTCGGTCCGTACGACCTCACACTCGACCGGCTCAAGGCAGCCCCGCACGGCATCGACCTGGGCCCGCTCAAGCCGCGCCTCGGGCAGATCCTCAAGACCCGCAGCGGAAGGATCGAGCTGCTGCCCGCCCCCATCGCCACCGACCTGCCCCGGCTGCGGCGCGCGCTGGACGAGCGGCCCGCGTCTCTCGTCCTCGTCGGCCGGCGCCATCTGCGGTCCAACAACAGCTGGATGCACAACATCGCGTCGCTCAACGGCGGCAGCAACCGCTGCACCCTCCAGATCCACCCGGACGACGCGCTGCGGCTCGGCCTCGCCGACGGCGCGTCGGCCCGTATCAGCGCGGAGGGAGGGGCGGTGGAGGCGCCGGTGGAGGTGACGGACGCGGTGCGCGCGGGCGTCGTGAGCCTGCCGCACGGCTGGGGACACGACCGGCCGGGCGTCCGGATGTCCGTCGCGGCGGCCACCCCGGGCGTCAACGTCAACCAGCTCCTCGACGGGAGCCGACTCGACCCGCTGTCCGGCACTGCTGTGCTCAACGGCTTCCCCGTCGAAATCGCACCTGTGGTGTGACCTGGGGTTTTGCTCTTATTGCTCGCATGTCAACGTCTTGTTAACGCATCGGGGCGCGACCTAACGTCATCGAACCGCCGGGTCTGGTGGGAGTTCAAGGGCGAGCGTTAGGTACCCCAAATGCTGACAATCCTCGGATTCGTCATGATCGCGACCTTCCTGGTCCTGATCATGATGAAGAAGATGTCGCCGATCGCGGCGCTGGTGCTGATCCCGGCACTCTTCTGTGTGTTCGTCGGACAGGGCGCGAAGCTCGGGGACTACGTCCTCGAAGGCGTCGGCAATCTCGCGCCCACCGCCGCGATGCTGATGTTCGCCATCGTCTACTTCGGCGTGATGATCGACGTGGGTCTCTTCGACCCGATCGTGCGAGGCATCCTGCGGTTCTGCAAGGCCGACCCGCTGCGCATCGTGGTGGGGACGGCCGTGCTCGCCGCGATCGTCTCGCTCGACGGCGACGGCTCGACCACCTTCATGATCACGGTCTCGGCGATGTACCCGCTGTACAAGCGGCTCGGCATGAGCCTGGTCGTCATGACCGGCGTCGCCGCCACCGCGAACGGCGTGATGAACACGCTGCCTTGGGGCGGCCCCACCGCCCGCGCCGCCACCGCGCTGAAGCTCGACGCGGCCGACATCTTCGTGCCGATGATCCCGGCGCTGGCCGTCGGACTGGTCTTCGTCTTCGTGCTGGCGTACGTGCTGGGCCGGCGCGAGCGCAAGCGGCTCGGGTATCTGTCGCTGGACGAGGCCGTCGAGGTCGAGTCGGAGGAGCAGGTGCTGGTGGGGGCGGGCGGCAGTGGCTCGGAGCCCCGTAAGAGTGTTGGCGGTACGGGTACCGGTACGGGTACGAACGCCGACACCGGCGCGGATTCTGCGGACGGCGAGGGCTTCCAGGGGCTCGACCCCAACCGCGCGACCCTGCGCCCCAAGCTCTACTGGTTCAACGCCGGGCTCACCCTCGTCCTGCTCACGGCGATGATCATGGAACTGCTGCCGATCCCGGTGCTGTTCCTCATCGGTGCGGCTCTCGCTCTCACCGTCAACTACCCGAACATGGCCGAGCAGAAGGCCCGTATCGCCGCCCACGCGGACAACGTCCTCAACGTCGCGGGGATGGTCTTTGCCGCCGCGGTCTTCACCGGCGTACTCACCGGCACCGGCATGGTCGAGCACATGGCCGACTGGCTCGTCGGTGCGATCCCCGAGGGCATGGGCCCGCACATGGCCGTCGTGACCGGCATCCTGAGCCTCCCGCTCACCTACTTCATGTCGAACGACGGCTTCTACTTCGGCGTCCTGCCGGTCCTCGCCGAGGCCGGAGCCGCGCACGGAGTCTCGCCGCTCGAAATCGCCCGCGCTTCCCTGGTCGGCCAGGCGCTGCACATGTCGTCGCCGCTCGTCCCCGCCGTGTACGTCCTGGTGGGCATGGCCAAGGTCGAGTTCGGCGACCACACCAGGTTCACCGTCAAGTGGGCCGCGCTCACTTCGCTGGTGGTGCTGGCGGCGGGGATCGCGTTCGGCATCATCTGATCCCGAAGTGACCCAGCAGCCCGCTCGGGCGGGTCATGGGGCTGGACGGGGGACATCGGAGGGTGGCGCGGCGTTTCGCCCACCCTCCGCACCCATGCGGTGACAGATAGTCGGATTATCAGGTGATCTATCCGACATCTTCATGGTTTGGAGGAACCCCGCATGACTGTCCGACCACTTCTGCGCACCACCGTCGCCGGGCTCACCCTGGGCGCTGTCGCCCTGACGGGAGCACCGACGGCGTTCGCCGCCCCCGGTGACAACGGCGACGTGGTGATCCACTCCGTTGGTACCGCCTTCGCCAGCCAGAGCAACGAGCCCGAGGTCTGCGCGTTCTACCTCGCAGCGTTCAAGTTCGACGGGCTCCAGCAGGTCGCCTGGAAGATCGATCCCCAGCCCGTCAAGCCGGCCGTTGCGAGCATCAACGGCCGGATCAGCCTCGGCGAAACCGGCACGGGTGTCACCACCCCGCTCAACCTGCCGAACGGCATGTACAAGGTCACCTGGACCTTCAAGGGCGCCAAGAACGCCCGCAACATGAAGGTGTTCAAGGTCGACTGCCCGGCCGGCGCGAACGGACCGGCCGCTGCCGCCAAGGGCGCCGTGCCGCCTCAGGGCGTCGCACCCCAGGGCGTCCCCCCGAAGGGCGTCCCGCCTCAGGGTGCCGCGCCTCAGGGTGCCGCGCCTCAGGGTGCCGCGCCTCAGGGTGTCGCGCCTCAGGGTGTCGCGCCCCAGGGCGTCCCGCCGCAGGGCATCCCGCCCAAGGGTCCCGTCGGCGCGGGCGGTGGCGGCATGGCCGAGACCAACGCCGAGAGCTCTTCGTTCGGCGTCGGTGCGATGATCGCGGCGGGCCTGGCGGGGACGGCCGGACTGATCCTCGTCCGTCGGTCCCGTCGCCGCACCGATGGCGCGTCGTAGGTACCGGTACTCGCGCAGGCAAAGGCGCCTCTTCCGTCTTGCCAGGACGTTGGTTCTGACCTGGTTGCTGGTCCAGGGCGTGATGTGGTGGGCCGGGGACGGCGACTCGTCGCCCGGCCCGCCGTCGGCTGCCGGGCCGGCGGCGGACGGGGCGGCGCAGGAGCCCTCGAAGGCGGAAGCCGAAGCCCGATCGAAGGCGGAGCCGAGCCCCAAGCCCAAGGCGGAGCCGCCGCCTGCGCCGCTGGCGCCCTCGCCCGCGACCCGCCTCGCCATCCCCGCTTTCAATGTCGCGGCACCCGTCGTCGGCCTGGGCCTCGACAAGTCCGGGCGCCTCATCACCCCGCCGGTGGACAATCCGCGCCTGGTCGGCTGGTACAACCGGGGCCCCAGCCCCGGAGAGAAGGGAACCGCCGTGGTCGTCGGTCACCGCGACACGCGGACCGGCCCCGCCATCTTCCTCAACCTCAAACTCCTCAAACCCGGGAACACCGTGCGGTTGGCCCGTAAGGACGGCCGGGTCGCCGTGTTCACGGTCGACTCCGTGCGGACGTACGAGAAGTCGAAGTTCCCCGACAAAGAGGTGTACGGCTCCACAGGCCGCCCCGAGCTCCGAGTGCTCACCTGCGGCGGCGCGTTCGACCGCAAGGCGGGGTACGCGTCCAACGTCGTTGTCTTCGCCCACCTCACGGATGTCACCGGTCTCGCGGATCTGAACCGCAGGGCGTGATCCGGGGAGGTGCGTCGGCTGCGCGGGGTGCGACCAACGCCCCCTGGCCGCCACTCCATCCGTACCGAAGGGGTCCCCATGCCTTTCCTGACCACGCGCACCCGCCTCGTCGCCGTCACGGCGGGCCTCCTCCTTGCCGTCGGCGCCCCCGCCGCGTACGCCACGCTCGGCGGCGAAGCCCCGGCTTCCGCCGCCTCGTCGGCCGCTGCCCGGGGCAAGGAGTACGTGGAAACGCGGCTCTTCTTCGGGACGCAGCGCCCCGACGGGGGGCCTGACGTCACTGCCCAGCAGTTCATGCGCTTCGTGGAGCAGCACGTGACCAGCAGCTTCCCGTCCGGGCTCACCGTGCAGAACGGGTGGGGGCAGTGGCGGGACGCCAACGGGACGATCGAGCGCGAGCGTTCGTACGAACTGATCCTGCTGTACCCCGGGTCGGAGGCCGAGGTTCGCGACGATCAGATCGAGCGGATCCGCGATGCCTATGAGCGCGCGTACGCTCAGGAGTCCGTGGCCCGCCTGGACGAGCCGACCTGGGCCGACTTCTGAGTCACTGATCCACGTCCGGCGGTCAACAGGCGACCGGCCCGAAACAGGCCTTCCCCACTCCGGTGCCCCTGGCGCCCAAAAACTAACATCGCTAGTTTGGGGCGTGGACGACTTACGCCAGCCCTTGGAGGATGCGATGAAGGCCCACGACGGGATGTACATCGGCGGTCAGTGGCGGCCCGCTGCAGGCCGGGACACGATCACGGTCGTGAACCCGGCAGACGAGCAGGTCATCGGCCAGGTTCCGGCCGGTACCGCCGAGGACGTCGACACCGCCGTGCGCGCGGCGCGCGACGCCTTCCCGGGGTGGGCCGCGACCGCGCCCGCCGAGCGCGCCGCGAAGATCGCCGCGCTGCGCGACGTACTCGTGGCCCGCAAGGACGAGATTGCCGAGACGGTGACCGCCGAGCTGGGCTCACCGCTGGGCTTCTCGCAGATGGTGCACGCGGGGGTGCCGATCCTGGTCGCCGGGTCGTACGCCGAGCTGGCCGCGACGTACTCCTTCGAGGAGAAGGTCGGGAACTCCACCGTGCTCCTGGAGCCGGTGGGTGTGGTCGGCGCGATCACGCCGTGGAACTACCCGCTGCACCAGATCGTCGCCAAGGTGGCACCCGCCCTCGCGGCGGGCTGCACGGTCGTACTCAAGCCCGCCGAGGACACCCCGCTGACCGCCCAGCTCTTCGCCGAGGCGGTCGACGAGGCCGGTATCCCCGCCGGTGTCTTCAACCTCGTCACCGGCCTCGGGCCGGTCGCGGGCCAGGCGCTCGCCGAGCACGACGGCGTCGACCTGGTCTCGTTCACCGGATCCACCGCCGTCGGCAAGCAGATCGGCGCGACGGCCGGTGCCGCCGTCAAGCGGGTGGCGCTGGAGCTGGGCGGCAAGTCGGCCAATGTCATCCTGCCGAGCGCCGATCTGGCCAAGGCGGTCAATGTCGGCATCGCCAATGTGATGAGCAACTCCGGCCAGACGTGCAGCGCGTGGACGCGGATGCTGGTCCACCGGGACCAGTACGACGAGGCCGTGGCCGTCGCCGCCGCCGCTGTCGCCAAGTACACCGTCGGCGACCGGGTCGGCCCGCTGGTCAACGCCAAGCAGCAGGCGCGCGTACGCGGTTACATCGAGAAGGGCGTCGAGGAGGGCGCACGGATCGTCGCCGGCGGCACCGAGGCTCCGCTCGACAAGGGCTACTACGTCGCCCCGACCGTCTTCGCCGACGTCACTCCGGGCATGACCATCGCCCAGGAGGAGATCTTCGGTCCGGTCGTCTCGATCCTGAAGTACGAGGACGAGGCCGAGGCGCTGCGCATCGCCAACGGCACGGTCTACGGCCTCGCGGGCGCGGTCTGGGCGGCCGACGAGGCGGAGGCCGTGGCCTTCGCCCGCCGCATGGACACCGGTCAGGTCGACATCAATGGTGGCCGCTTCAACCCGCTTGCCCCGTTCGGTGGTTACAAGCAGTCGGGTGTCGGGCGCGAGCTGGGATCGCACGGCCTCTCCGAGTACCTGCAGACCAAGTCGCTGCAGTTCTGAGCGCGGGCGCTTCCGCCGCCCGAGCAGGTCCTCCGCCGAGGTTCCCCCCAGCCAGCCTCCCCTTCCGCCCTCCGTGCAAGGAGAAACCCACTGTGGTCCGCGCCGCCATACTGCCCGCCGTCGGCTCCCCTCTGGAGATCCGCGACATCGAACTTCCCGAGCCGGGACCCGGCCGGGTGAGGGTCCGTCTCGCCGCCGCCGGGGTCTGCCACTCCGACCTCTCGCTGTCCAACGGCACCATGCGGGTGCCGGTCCCCGCCGTACTCGGCCACGAAGGCGCGGGCACGGTCGTCTCCGTCGGCGAGGGCGTCACGCATGTAGCCCCCGGTGACGGCGTGGTCCTCAACTGGGCGCCCTCCTGCGGGACGTGTCACCACTGCGGCATCGGCGAGGTGTGGCTGTGCGCCGGCGCACTGTCGGGCGCCGCCAGTGTCTATGCCCGCACCGCCGACGGCACGGACCTCCACCCCGGCCTGAACGTCGCGGCGTTCGCCGAGGAGACGGTCGTCGCCGCGAACTGCGTCCTGCCGGTCCCCGAAGGCATCCCGCTCACCGACGCGGCACTGCTCGGCTGCGCGGTCCTCACCGGTTACGGGGCGGTCCACCACTCCGCGCAAGTGCGCGCGGGCGAGTCGGTCGCGGTCTTCGGAGTCGGCGGGGTCGGCCTGGCCGTCCTCCAGTCGGCCCGTATCGCGGGCGCGGGGCAGATCGTCGCCGTCGACGTGTCCCCGGCGAAGGAGGAGCTGGCGCGGGCGGCCGGAGCCACCGACTTCGTGATCGCCTCCGAGACCACCGCCAAGGAGGTCCGCAAGCTCACCGGCGCCGCGCAGGGCGTCGACGTCGCCATCGAATGCGTGGGCCGGGCCGTCACCATTCGTGCGGCGTGGGACTCCACGCGGCGGGGCGGCAGGACCACGGTCGTCGGCATCGGCGGCAAGGACCAGCAGGTCACCTTCAACGCCCTGGAGATCTTCCACTTCGGCCGTACGCTCTCGGGCTGCGTCTACGGAAACTCCGACCCGGAGCGCGACCTGCCCGTGCTCGCCGACCACATCCGGGCCGGACGCCTCGACCTGAGCAGCATGGTCACCGAACAGATCGGCCTCGACGGCATCCCGGCCGCGTTCGACAACATGCTCGCGGGCAAGGGGGGCCGCGCCCTGGTCGTCTTCTAGCCCGAGCAAGCGGGCCAGCAATTCCGGCACCCCGGACGCCATTGTGCGGCCGGGGTGCTCGTGCTGCGCGGAGGCGGTTTCGGCCGGGGTGATGGAGCGGCGGAAAGTCCGGATGCCAGACCCGTTGACCGCCGTACCATCCGGTCGGTACGGTCCCGGCACATCTCGGCGCCGCCCCCCGGTTACGTCCCCTGTTACGTCCCCCGCACCCATCGGAGTGTGCACAGCATGGACACGGCACCTTCCCCGCTCACGGACACCACGAACTCCCCGCCCGCCGACCGCAATCGCCGCAAGGTGGCCACTGCGGCCGCCCTCGCGTCCGCCGTCGAGTGGTATGACTACTTCGTCTTCGGCATCGCAGCGGCTCTCGTCCTCGGAGACCTGTACTTCCCGTCCGGCAGCTCGTCGGCGGGCGTGCTCGCCGCCTTCGCCACCTTTGCCGTCGGCTTCCTCGCCCGCCCCGTCGGCGGCATCATCGCAGGTCAGCTGGGTGACAAGCGCGGCCGCAAGCCGATGCTGGTGCTGGCCCTGACCCTGATGGGCCTCGCCACCACCGGAATCGGCCTCCTGCCGACGTACGAGACGATCGGCATCGCGGCACCGATCCTGCTGGTCCTGCTCCGCGTCGCCCAGGGCATCGCGGTCGGTGCGCAGTGGGGCGGCGCGATGCTGATGGCCACGGAGTACGCCCCGGAGGGGAAGCGCGGTCTGTACGGCAGCCTGGTCCAGCTGGGCGTGCCGATCGGTGTGGTGACCGCCAACACCGTCTTCCTGATCGCGGGTGCGACAACCAGTGAGAGCGCCTTCGCGTCGTGGGGATGGCGGGTGCCGTTCTTCGTGGGCATCCTCGTGCTCGTACTCGCCTGGTACATCCACACGCGGGTCGAGGAGACACCTGCCTTCCGCGAGGCCGAACGGGCTCTGGCGGAGCAGGAGAAGGGCGCGGACGCGGTCCGGTCGCCGCTGCGTACGATCCTGACGAAGCATCTCGGCACGGTGTTCCTGGCCGGTGGTTCGTTCGCGGTCAATACCGCGACGTTCTACATCATCATCACCGGCGTGCTGGACTACGCGACGCGCGAACTGGACATGAAGCGCAGTGCGGTTCTCGCGGTGTCGTTGTGCGTCAGCCTCACCCAGCTGGCGCTGATCCCGGCGTCTGCGGCGCTCTCGGACCGTATCGGGCGCCTGCGGATCTACGCGGCGGGTGCGGTGGGCCTGTTGGTTTGGGCGGTACCGATGTTCCTGCTGATCGACACGGGGTCGCTGGTGTGGCTGGCGGTGGGCACGTTCGTGTGCAGCTGCTTCCTGAGCATCATGTACGGGCCGCAGGCGGCGCTGTTCGCGGAGCTGTTCACGGCGGAGATGCGGTACACCGGGGCGTCGCTCGGGTACCAGATCGCGGCGGTCTTCGGGGGCGGGCTGGCGCCGTTCGTGATGGTGCTGCTGCTCGAGGTGTTCGGTACGTCGATGGCGGTGTCGGCGTACATCGTGGGCCTCGCGGTGATCGCCCTGCTGTCGATCAGGGTGCTGGCGAAGCGGGCGGCGGCGGAGACGGTGCGGTAGACCCCCCGGACGGGCTGGTAAACCCAGCCCGTTGGGGGTCCCCCCGGACGAAGTCTGGGGGAGTTCGAGGACAAGCAGCGCCGCAGGCAACCAGCACCGCACCCGCTCGCGTACGCGCGGCCTACGCCGCCGCGGTGGCCAGCCAGGAAGCGACCGCCTCCGCAATGGGCTGACCCGTCTCCAGCTCGACAAAGCCGAACTGGCCCCCCTGATTGCACTCCAGGAACCACCACACACCCTCGGCGTCCTCGGCGAAGTCGAAAGCGCCGTAAGCCAGACCGGCAAGCTCGGTGTATTCATGGACGGCCCGGGCCACGCGGTCGGGCACGTCGGCCGGCTCCCAGGCCTCACCGGTCGAGGCGTATCGCCCGTCCACCTGCCCGGAGGGCGAGTCCTTGCGGGCCGCGAACAGCCGCCCGCCGACACAGGTCAGCCGGACGTCGGCCCGCTTGGGGACGTACTGCTGGAGGAGCGTGGGCCCGGCCGCGACGCCGTCGAAGTCCGCCTCCGGCCCGATGCGCGTGGTGGGAAGCGCGATCGGCGGATCACCGGGCGGCGGGCCGGAAGCGGACTTCACCACGATGTCCCGGTACTGCGCCGCGAATTGGCGGGCCACGCGAGGGAACGTGGTCACAACCGTGGGGGGTACGGCGAAACCGCTGCGATGGGCGACCCGCAGTTGCCATGGCTTGCAGCGGGCCTGCGCGGCCACGCAGGGATGGTTCATCCACCGGGCGGTGGTGGAATACAGCATCCCGTACAGGGCCTGCCGCGACTCGGCGGTGAGCCACTCAGACGGCTCGGGGGCGTTTGCCGCGGGCTCGCCCGGCCTGCGTACCCAGATGGAGCGCAGGCCACTCATGCTCACCATGCGCCCCTCGGACGACAGATAGCCGTCGAAGTCGCCACTGATGTACTCCGCCGACATGGTGGCTTCCTCGGGCAGATCCGCAGGATCGAAACGCACCAAGGGGACGCCCCGTTCGTGCAGCTTGGCCACCACCATGTCCGTCGTCACATCCTGCGGGCAGGTCAGGATCAGCACAGTCATCGATGCCGCCGGGCCGGTCAGTCGTCGAAGTGCGTCTGGGAACCGGCTGTTGACGTCGTGGTGCCCGCTGCCAGGAGCACTGCCCGGTCGGCGATGGCGGGGCGTCCGTCGGGCAGGACGTTCAACTGGAGTGTCGAGTCGTAGGTGTAGGGGAGGGTGACTGCTGAATTCTCCGCCGGAAGTGCGTAGTTCAACACGAACGGTTTCATGAGTCTCCTTCAGTGCGTGCGGCGTGCGGTGGTGCGGTCCTGCGGACTTGCCTTGCCACACGTAACAGTACGTAAAGAAGATGTACACATGTCGCTACGCTGCGTGATATTCGGGCCTTATTGGGGTGAAGAACGTCACACCGTGCATGGCTGAAACGGAACCAACGCGAAAGCCGTAAAACACGTCCCCGCACTCTTCGGCCGCGGCCGAAGTGTTACGGGCTTACGTTCGGGACATGACGACGCCTGTGCCCGACGTACGTGCCGTGCTCTGCGACCCCCGGTTCATCGTGCCGCCCGCCCCCGCCGACGGGGCCGCGCCGCTGGGCACCATGCGGTGGCTGCGCCGCACGGTGCCGCGCTTCAGCAACGGTGCGGTGCATCTACGCCGACGGGCCCTGGCGGAAGGGGAGTTGCGTCTGCTCGACCCGGCCCGCCTCCGGGCCGAGGGCAGGTCCCTGACGCGGCAGGTCACGCGGGACGCGGCGCCGTATGTGCCGGTGGCCGTGCTGGGGGCCGCGCTCGGAGCGCGCGGTGGATCCGACAAGGTCGCTGCGTTCGCCGAGGTGGTCGCGGCGACGCGCGTGGTGGCCGCCGCGTACCGGCCGGGGGCGGCGCCCGAGGCGATGGCGCGGGCGGACGAGGGCGTACAGACGCTGGTGGGCCTGCTGCCCGACGGTGAGCCCGAGGCCCTCGCGAACCGGATCGGGCTGCTCGTACAGACGTGTGACGCGACGGCGGCCCTGATCACGAACGCGCTTGCCGCACGGTCGTCGCAATCAGGCCAGAGCGCCGACGAGTTGGTGGCCGAGATCCTGCGCCTCGACCCGCCGGTGCGCGGTACGCAGCGGGTTGCCGCCGCAGGGGCGACTCTGCACGGCCGGCCCGTCGCCGAGGGCACCGAGGTGCCTCTGGGCCTCGCGGCCGCCGACGCTCCCTTCGGGCACGGCATCCGCCCGTGCCCGGGATCCCTGCACGCCGTGGCGCTGGCCTGCGGCGTACTCGACGTACTCCTTGAGGAGACCCCTTCATGAGCCCTTACGAGCAGTTCCGCGCTCTGCACCACCGCCCGGGCACCCCGTTGCTCCTGCCCAACGCCTGGGACCACGCGTCCGCCGCCGCGCTCGCCGAGGCCGGGTTCGCCGCGATCGGCACGACCAGCCTCGGCGTCGCGTCGGCCGCCGGAAAGCCGGACGCGACGGGCGCCGCCCGCGAGGAGACACTCCAACTCGGGCGCGGCTTGGCCCGGTTGGCGGTCCCGGTCAGCGTGGACATCGAGGGAGGCTTCGGCGGGGAGCCCGCGGAGGTCGCCGAGCTGGCGGCGGATCTTGTACGGGCCGGGGTGGCCGGCGTGAACATCGAAGACGGCCGCCCCGGTGGAGCCCTCGCCCCCGTGACTTACCAGCGTGAGCTGATCCGCGCGGTGAAGGAGGCGGCGCCCACGCTGTTCGTGAACGCCCGCACGGACACGTACTGGCTGCCCGGGCACGCGGACGAGACGGCGTACCGGCTGTCGGCGTACGAAGACGCGGGCGCGGACGGCCTGTTCGTCCCCGGCCTGCAGGACGAGCTGTTCATCGCGACCCTGACGGCGAAGTACGAGACGCCGCTCAATGTCCTGTACGCGCCGGGCGGTTTGACGGTGGCCCGCTTGGGCGCGCTCGGGGTGGCCAGAATCAGCCTGGGCTCGCTGCTCTTCCGCGCGGCGGTTCAGCGAGCGGTGGAGCTCGCGGGGGCGGTGGCTCGGGACGAGGCGGATGTGGTGGGAGTGCCGACGTACGACACGGCGGACGGGTGGGCGGGGGCGTACGGGGTGTAGGTGCGGTGGTGCGGTGGTGCGGGGCGTGGGGTGGGGTGGGGTGGGGT
>NZ_JAGGPB010000002.1 GCF_018614055.1 Streptomyces sp. ISL-98 | reverse complement strand
TCCGTACCCCCCGCCCCCGCCCACGCCCCCACCACCGGCCCCTCCCTCGGCGACTGGCTGCGCACCCCGCGACCCGACGCCGGTCCCGGCATCTGGGCGTACGGGCATGTGCCGCGCCCGGCAGAGGAGCCCGAGCGCATCCCCGGCCGCCAGCTCGTCAGCGGCGCGCTGATCTCCCTCCTCACCGCCCTCCTCATCTGGTCGCTCTGCTGGAACGGCTACATCAGCTTCTGGCTCTGGCCGCTCTTCTGGTTCACGCCCGAATCCTGGCGCGAGGACGGCGGCAACATGGCGTACGTCTGGGTGACGTACCTCTACTACGCACTGTTCGCCCTGCTCCTCGCCGTCGCCTTCGGCCGCATGGGCCGCTGGGCCGAGGTCGTACGCCGCTACCTCCTCCCGAAGCCCCGCCCTGCCGCCCCTGCGGCCGCCCCCCGCTCCGCCCCCGACCCCGCGGAGTGGCCCGAGCTGCTCAATGCCGGACAGTCCGAGGCCGCCGCACGCCTCGCGCAAGAGGTGCGCTCCGGGCGCATGAACGACGTCGACTACGCCCGTATCCGCCGCGCCTGGCAGTCCGTCCAGGCCGACCCCTCCCGGCTCGCCGCCTTCACCGACACCGTCCTGCGCAACGGCGCCGCCGCGTGCACCCACCCCTCCGGCGCGCGCGACCTGCCCCTGCGCGCCGCATCGCACGACCTGTACGGCCGCCAGGTCAGACTCGGCACAGTCCACCCCGGCGAGCGCAACCCGTACGCCCGCCGCGGCACCGGCCTCGCCCTTGACCCGCACATCCTCGGCACCTCGCTGCTCGCCGTCGGCCCGCCCGGCACGGGCAAGACGACCCACCTCGTACGGCCCGTCGTCGAGTCGCTCGCCCTCCAGGCGCTCGCGGGCCAGGCCGCCGTCATCGCCGTCGGGGCGGTCGGCGCGCAACTCGGCCCCGACGACGCGTACGACGTCGTCGTCAAGCTCGGCGACCCCGCGTCCGTCTACGACCTCGACCTGTACGGCGGCACCACCGACCCCGACGAGGCCGCCGCCGTCCTCGCCGAGGGCTTCGTCGGCGACCTCCCCGACGTCGACAGCCGCCGCGCCGCCACGGCCCTGGCGCAGCTCCTCGGCCCGTACCGTGCCGCCTACGGGCGCTTCCCCTCCGTACCGGAACTGCGCGAGCTCCTCGACGGCGTACCCACCGCGCTCGCCGCGCTGCGCGAGGCGCTCGACGACGGATCGCAGTACGCCCTCCAGCGCGAACTCGACGCGCGCGCCCGGCAGTCCGGGACGGCGGGCGACCCCGGCATCGCTCTGGCCGACCGTGTGGCGCTTCTCGACCGGCCCGCTTTCGCTTCGTTCTTCGACACGAGCGGCAAGGCGCGGCCCTTCTCGCTGCGCTCCCTCGAACACCCGCTGCGCGTCCGCATCGACCTGCCCGAACGCGGTCACGCCGAAGCCTCCCGGATGCTCGCACGTCTCGTCCTCGCCCAGTTCACGGCGAGCGCCGCGCACCGCGGAGACCGGTCGCTGTTCGCCTGCCTCGTCCTGGACGACGCCACACGTGCGATCACTACCGAGACTGTGCGCGGCATCCAGCGGCTCCGCTCCGCCAACGCGGGCGCGGTGCTTACGCTGCGTTCGCTCGACGACGTACCGGAGAACTTGCACTCCGCGCTGCTCGGCGCGGTCGGGTGCCGGATGGCGTTCTCGGGGGTGACGACATGGGACGGCAAGCGGTTCGCCGAGGCGTGGGGCACGGAGTGGGTCGAGACGCGTGATGTGACGAGCCGGACCGTCTTCGCCGACCAGCCGCTGACGCGGGCATTTCATGTCTTCCGGCGGATCGTCACGGGCAAGGCCGTCACGACGGACGCCGTGACCGTACGGAGGGTCGAGCGCGAGCGGTGGTCCGCCTCCGACCTGGCGCACTCCGTGCCCGCCGGGCACGCCGTCCTCTCGCTGACCACGGTGCGCGGGGAGCACGCTCCACCGCTGCTCGTCGACCTTCGGAGCTGACAGGGGGCGGAGGACCCTTACGTCCTGGCAGAATTGGTGGCAGTCGTTCGTACGGGACGGCAAAAACCTCCGTCCTAAGGTCTTACGGTCCCATGCCGCCTACTCTCGCCTCGCTCGTCCACCACTCGGCGCTCAAGCTCACCGTGCGCGCCGGGGAGGACCGGCTGGAGACGCCGGTGCGCTGGGCCCACGCCAGTGAGCTCGCCGACCCCGTGCCGTACATGGAGGGCGGAGAGCTTCTGCTCGTCACCGCCATGACGCTCGACGCCGAGGATCCGGAGGCCATGCGCCGGTACGTACGGCGGCTGGCCGGCGCCGGGGTCGTCGGGCTCGGCTTCGCCGTCGGCGTCAACTACGACGAAATCCCGCAGGCGCTCGTCGACGCCGCGCAGGAGGAGAACCTGCCGCTCCTCGAAGTGCCGCGGCGTACGCCCTTCCTCGCCATCAGCAAGGCCGTCTCCGCCGCGAACGCCGCCGACCAGTACCGGGCCGTCACCGCCGGTTTCGAGGCGCAGCGCGAGCTGACGAAAGCGGCGCTGTCGGGGGACGGGCCGAAGGATCTGCTGGCCCGCCTCGCGTCCCACGTGAACGGGTGGGCGGCGCTGTACGACGTCTCCGGCGCCGTCGTCGCCGCCGCGCCCGACTGGGCCGCGCGCCGTGCCGCCCGGATCACCGCCGACGTCGAACGACTGCGGGAGCGGCCCGCGCCCGCGAGCTCCGTCGTCGGCGGCGGCGGTGCCGACACCGACCCCGAGGCGGACGACCGCGTCGAGCTCCAGTCGCTGGGCGCGGGGCGGCGCGTACGGGGCGTACTGGCCGTCGGTACGGGCGCCCCGCTGGGCACCGCCGAGCGGTACGCCGTGCACTCCGCGATCGCGCTGCTGACGCTGACGACGGAACGGTCGCGCTCGCTGCAGGCGGCGGAGCAGCGGCTGGGCGCGGCGGTGCTGCGGATGCTGCTGGCGGGCGAACCCGACCACGCGCGCGCCGTCGCCGGCGATCTGTACGGTGCGCTGCTGGACGCCCCCTTCCGCCTCCTCATCGCCGAACCCACCGTCCCCGAGGCGGAGGGCGCACCTGTGGAGGCCGACCCGCTCCAGGCCCTCGCCGACGCGATGGAGTCCGCGGCGCTGCGGGCGGGGGAGCCGGTGCTGGTCGTGCCGGACGGCGACCGCCTGGTGGTGCTCGCGGCGGACGGGGGCGACGCGGTGCAAGCCTGTCTCGCCCATACGGAGGCCCGGCGCGGTGCGTCGGCGCGGCCGCACGAGCCGGCCGACGAGGACGAGATGGTGGTCGGCCTTTCCGCTCCGGCGGGCCCGATCGCGGCCGTCTCGGCGTACAAGCAGGCGGAACAGGCCCTGTCCGTCGCCCGTCGGCGCGGCCGCGCGCTGGTCGAGCACGAAGAACTCGCCGCAGGCTCTGTCATGCAGCTGCTGGCGGACGACGCGGTGCGCTCGTTCGCGGACGGGATGCTGAGGGCACTCCACGAACACGACGCGACGGGCCGGGGCGACCTGGTCGCATCGCTGCGCGCGTGGCTCTCCCGCCACGGCCAGTGGGACGCGGCGGCGGCAGACCTGGGCGTCCACCGCCACACGCTGCGCTACCGGATGCGCAGGGTGGAAGAAATCCTGGGCCGCTCGCTGGACGATGCGGACGTGAGGATGGAGCTGTGGCTGGCGCTGAAGGCGACGGGGACGGGCGCGAGCTGATCGGGCGGGGGCCGTCGCCTACGGCGGGCTTGTTCCCCTACTGCGCCGCAGGCAACTCGCACCCGACACCGCCCGCCCGCCCGCACCCCACCGCCACCCGAGCCGCCCCCCTAACCCCCCGCCTCCTCCAAACCGGCACCCCCGCGCTCGCAGACACTCCACCCCGGACAAACGCCCAGCCCGGCCCCCGGCCCTACCGTGGTGGGTAGACAACCCCACCCCCTCGGAAGGGCCGGAACCGACATGACTTCCACCCACGCCTTCTGGCTCGCCGGCCGCCAGGCCACCGGCGAGGACGTCTTCGACGTCACCTCCCCCTGGGACGGCCGCCTTGTCGGCAAGGTCTCCGTTCCCACCGACGCCCAGGTCGAAGAGGCCGTCGCGGCCGCGCACGCCGTGGAGGGCGAGTTCGCCGCGACCCCCGCGCACGTACGTGCCGCCGCGCTCGACCACGTCAGCAAGCGCCTCGTCGAGCGCACCGAGGAGATCGCGCAGCTGATCTCCGCCGAGAACGGCAAGCCCATCAAGTGGGCCCGCGGTGAAGTCGGCCGCGCCGTCTCCGTGTTCCGGTTCGCCGCAGAGGAAGCGCGCCGCTTCAACGGCGGCGAGTCCCAGCGCCTCGACACCGACGCCGGCGGCGTCGGCCGCCTCGCGCTGACGCGCCGCTTCCCCCGCGGCACCGTCCTCGGCATCGCGCCGTTCAACTTCCCGCTGAACCTGTGCGCCCACAAGGTCGCCCCGGCCATCGCCGTCGGTGCCCCGATCATCCTGAAGCCGGCGCCCGCGACGCCCCTGTCCGGTCTGATCCTGGGCGAGCTGCTCGCCGAGACGGACCTGCCGGCCGGTTCGTGGTCGGTGCTGCCGGTCGCCAACGACCGTATGCCCGCGCTGGTCAAGGACGAGCGTCTGCCCGTCATCTCCTTCACCGGGTCCGACAAGGTCGGTTACGCGATCATGGACTCCGTGCCGCGCAAGCACTGCACCCTGGAGCTCGGGGGCAACGGCGCGGCCGTCGTCCTCGACGACTACGCCTCCGAGAAGGACCTGGACTGGGCGGCGACCCGTATCGCCACCTTCTCCAACTACCAGGGCGGCCAGTCCTGCATCTCCGTGCAGCGCGTGATCGCCGACGCGTCCGTGTACGACCGGCTCGTGCCGAAGATCGTCGCGGCCGTCGAGGCCCAGGTCACCGGTGACCCGTCCGAGGCCGGCACCGACGTCGGCCCGCTGGTCAGCGAGGACGCCGCCAAGCGTGTCGAGTCGTGGGTCGACGAGGCCGTCGGCGCCGGTGCGAAGCTGCTCGCGGGCGGCAAGCGCGACGGCGCCGCGTACGCCCCGACCGTCCTCGCCGACGTCCCGGCCGACGTCACGATCTCCTGCGAGGAGGTCTTCGGCCCCGTCCTGACGGTCCGTAAGGTCGACGGCGAGGCCGAGGCGTTCGCCGCGGTCAACGACTCCAAGTACGGCCTCCAGGCGGGCGTGTTCACGCACGACCTGAAGACCGCCTTCCGCGCCCACCGCGGGCTGGAGGTCGGCGGCGTGATCGTCGGCGACGTCCCGTCGTACCGCGCGGACCAGATGCCGTACGGCGGCGTCAAGCAGTCCGGCATCGGCCGTGAGGGAGTCCAGTACGCGATGGACGACTACACGTACGAGCGCGTCATGGTCTTCACCGGCCTCGCCCTCTGACGTCTCAGCCGACGTACGGCCCAAGAACCACGGCCGGAGCCCACTGTGCGGGGGCTCCGGCCGTGTCTTGTGTACGAAGCGGTGTCCTGCGTACGAAGTCGTGGCTTATGTACGAACGAGTGCGCCAGGACTGGTGGGAATGCCAGGAATCGGGTACATACGGACGAGTAAAACCGGTCGGTAATGCGGTCGGCCGGGACCATGCCCATGCTCGTGTTCATGTCCGTGCCCCGACTCGCGGCGAGGTGAGCTCCTCATGTCCGCACAGCCCGCTGAATCCGTACAGCCCGCAGAACCCGCACGACCAGCGCAGCAGCAGCCCAAGGTCTCGGAGCGCGAAGCGCGCCGGGTGGCCGAGGCCGCGCGCGAACAGGACTGGCGGAAGCCGAGTTTCGCCAAGGAACTCTTCCTCGGCCGTTTCCGGCTCGACCTCATCCACCCGCACCCGATGCCGCCGCCGGACGATGCCAGGCGCGGCGAGGAGTTCCTCGCCAAGCTGCGCGTGTTCTGCGAGGCGAAGATCGACAGTGCGCAGATCGAGCGCGAGGCGAAGATCCCCGACGAGGTGATCAACGGCCTCAAGGAACTCGGCGCGCTCGGCATGAAGATCGACACGAAGTACGGCGGCCTCGGCCTCACCCAGGTGTACTACAACAAGGCCCTGGCTCTCGTCGGCTCGGCGAACCCGTCCATCGGCGCCCTGCTCTCCGCCCATCAGTCGATCGGCGTACCGCAGCCCCTCAAACTCTTCGGCACGCAGGAGCAGAAGGACGCCTTCCTCCCGCGCCTGGCCCGCAGCGCCATCTCTGCCTTCCTCCTCACCGAACCGGACGTCGGCTCGGACCCGGCCCGCCTCGCGACCACCGCCGTGCCGGACGGCGACTCGTACGTCATGGACGGCGTGAAGCTCTGGACGACGAACGGCGTCGTCGCCGACCTGCTGGTCGTCATGGCCCGCGTGCCCAAGTCGGAGGGCCACAAGGGCGGCATCACCGCCTTCGTGGTGGAGGCGGACGCCCCGGGCATCACCGTCGAGAACCGCAACGCCTTCATGGGCCTGCGCGGCCTGGAGAACGGTGTCACCCGCTTCCACCAGGTACGGGTCCCTGCCGCGAACCGCATCGGCCCCGAGGGCGCCGGCCTCAAGATCGCCCTCACCACGCTCAACACCGGCCGCCTCTCCCTCCCGGCGATGTGCGTCGGCGCGGGGAAGTGGTGCCTGAAGATCGCCCGCGAGTGGTCCTCGGTCCGCGAGCAGTGGGGCAAGCCGGTGGCGCTGCACGAGGCGGTGGGCTCGAAGATCTCCTTCATCGCCGCTACGACCTTCGCCCTCGAAGCGGTCCTGGACCTGTCGTCCCAGATGGCCGACGAGGACCGCAACGACATCCGTATCGAAGCGGCCCTGGCCAAGCTGTACGGCAGCGAAATGGCCTGCCTGATGGCCGACGAACTCGTCCAGATCCGCGGCGGCCGGGGCTTCGAGACCGCGGAATCCCTGGCGGCGCGCGGCGAGCGGGCCGTCCCCGCCGAACAGATCCTCCGCGACCTGCGCATCAACCGCATCTTCGAAGGCTCGACGGAAATCATGCACCTCCTGATCGCCCGCGAGGCGGTCGACGCCCACCTGAAGGTCGCCGGCGACATCATCGACCCGGAGAAGCCGCTGTCGGCCAAGGCGAAGGCGGGCGCGAACGCGGCAGGCTTCTACGCCCGCTGGCTGCCCAAGCTCGTCACTGGCCCCGGCCAACTCCCGCGTTCGTACGCCGAGTTCCACCCGTCGGGCCACCCCGACCTCTCCGCCCACCTCCGCTACACGGAACGCACCGCCCGCAAACTCGCCCGCTCCACCTTCTACGCCATGTCGCGCTGGCAGGGGCGCATGGAGACGAAGCAGGGCTTCCTCGGCCGGATCGTCGACATCGGCGCTGAGCTCTTCGCGATGAGCGCCGCCTGCGTACGCGCCGAACTCCTGCGCACGACCTCGGACCACGGCCGCGAGGCATACCAACTGGCCGACGTCTTCTGCCGCCAGTCCCGCATCCGCGTCGAGGAACTCTTCACGCGCCTGTGGACCAACACCGACGACCTCGACAACAAGGTCGTCAAGGGCGTCCTGTCCGGTACGTACACCTGGCTGGAGGAAGGCATCATCGACCCGAGCGGCGAGGGCCCCTGGATCGCCGAAGCGAATCCCGGCCCCTCGCAGAAGGAAAACGTCCACCGCCCGATCCGCTGACGCGCGGCGCAGTACCGGAGGACGGACGGAGGGGCAGGTGGCCACGAGGCCGCCTGCCCCTGTGGCCGTCCAAAGCGCGGAACAGTCGGCGGGCCGGTGTCCCCGCCCGGCAGGATGTACGTCCGTGACCGTCGTAGACATTCCCGGATCCAAGTCCGTCACCGCGCGCGCCCTCTTCCTCGCCGCCGCGGCCGCCGGAACCACCACCCTGCTGCGCCCGCTGCGCTCGGACGACACCGAGGGCTTCGCCGAGGGGCTCGGCCGTCTCGGGTACCGGCTGGAGCGCGAGGCCGGTGCCTGGCGCGTCGAGGGGCGGCCGTCAGGGCCCGCCGTCGACGAGGCCGACGTCTACTGCCGCGACGGCGCCACCACCGCCCGCTTCCTGCCCACCCTTGCGGCGGCCGGCGCCTCCGGTACGTATCGTTTCGACGCATCCCCGCAGATGCGCCGCCGCCCCCTCGCCCCGCTCACCGAGGCACTACGTACGCTCGGCGTCGACCTGCGCCACGAGGAGGCGGAGGGCCACCACCCGCTGCGCATCACCGCCGCCGGTATCAAGGGCGGCGAACTGACCCTGGACGCAGGGGAGTCGTCGCAGTACCTGACCGCGCTGCTGATGCTCGGCCCGCTCACGGCAGAGGGCCTGCGCATCGACGTCACGGACCTCGTCTCGGCGCCGTACGTCGAGATCACGCTCGCGATGATGCGCAGCTTCGGCGCCGAAGTGACGCGGGAGGGCAACACCTTCGACGTACGGCCCGGCGGCTACCGCGCGACGACGTACGCCGTCGAACCGGACGCGTCGACCGCCAGCTACTTCTTCGCCGCCGCAGCGGTGTCGCCGGGCCGCGAAGTCACCGTCCCCGGGCTCGGCACGGGCGCGCTCCAGGGCGACCTGCGCTTCGTCGACGTACTGGAACAGATGGGCGCCGATGTCCGTATCACCGCCGACAGCACCACGGTCCGCGGCACAGGCATGCTCAAGGGCCTCACCGTCAACATGCGCGACATCTCCGACACGATGCCGACACTGGCGGCCATCGCGCCGTACGCCGACGCCCCCGTCCGTATCGAGGACGTCGCCAACACTCGCGTGAAGGAGTGCGACCGGCTGGAGGCCTGCGCGGAGAACCTGCGCTCGATGGGCGTCACGGTCGCCACGGGCCCCGACTGGATCGAGATCGGGCCCGGCACGCCCCGCCCCACCGAGATCGCGACGCACGGCGACCACCGCATGGCGATGTCGTTCGCGGTGACGTCACTGCACACCGCGCCCGGCATGACCTTCGACGACCCCGGATGCGTACGGAAGACCTTCCCGGACTTCCACGAGGCCTTCGCGGCGCTTCAGCGAACCTGGTAGCGCTCGACGCAGACGCCGCCCACTCCCATGCACCACAATCGACCCTTCACTTACGCATCAACAGAACCAGGGGCCAGCGATGTTCTGGGCGGGCAAGCAGATGTTCTGGGCGGGCAAGCAGATGTTCTGGGCGGGCAAGCAGGGGAAGCTGGGCAAGCTGCGGGCGCGGCGGCAGGGTGCGGCCGTCGCCGTGGCCGGAGTCGTGTTCGCGGGGGCGGTCGCGTGCGGCGGCAGTGACAGCGGCACCGACAAGGGCGGCAAGAACGACGGGAAGCCGGACGGCACACCCACTGCCAGTGCCGGCAAGGCCGCGAGCGGGCCCAAGCCGCTCACCGAGGCCCAGCTCACCGCCGCCGCGTTCACCGACGGCGAGACCGTCGGCAAGTACACCGCCTCCGAGTTCACCCTCGGCGGGCCCAACGGCGAGGAATACACCGCCGACCCCGCCGTCTGCCAGCCCCTCGTCAGCCTCGCCGGCGAAGTCACCGACTACGAACTCAGGACCGAGGTCAACCGCCGGGTCGACGTCCCCGACGAAATGCTCGGCCTGACCGTCTCCGTCCAGCTCCGCTCGTACGCGAACGGCGACGCCGCCCGCGTCATGAAGGACGTCGCCGAGGCCGGCAAGGAGTGCGCCGACGGGTTCACCGAGGAGCGGGCCATCGCGAAGGGCAAGTACCTCAAGGTCGAGCCCGTCAAGGCGCCCGACTTCGGCGAGGGAGCGGACGAGGCGAGGGCGTACCACTTCACGATTCTCGACGTGAAGGGGAAGCTGAAGCTCCACGAGTACCTGACGGTCGTACGCGCCGGTTCGGCCACCCTCTCCTTCCGCGGCGAGATCATCGACACCAAGGACATCGGGGGAGTGCCGAAGGAGGTCCTGGACGCCCAGTGGGAGAAGTTCGAGGCCGCGGTCGGCACCAAATGATCAGCGGGCTGTCCCTGCTCCTGCGGGACGTGCCGAGCGCCGTCGTCCCCGCACTGCTGGACCGGCTCGACGCCAGGCAGCGGTACGAACTCCTCGCCCTGTACCCGCCGGTGCCGCAGACCGTGAACCACGTGCTGTCCCAAGGCGGCAGCCCCCGCGACCGCGTCGCCCTCGCGCGCAACCGGTACAGCGACCGCGCGCTGCTGCTGAGGCTGATGCAGTGCGGGGAGTACGAGGTCGACCGATCGGTCTACTTCCACCGCCGGACCACAGGCGCGATGCGGCGGTCCATCGCCCCCGCCCCGCAGGAGCCCGTGCTCGCCACGCGTGAGCTCGTAGAGCTGCTCAGGGGCCATCAGCGGGTCCGGCACGCCCTGCGCATCCTGGACCGGCCGCACGTCCTCGACCCGCACGTGCTGCTGAGCGAGCATCGCCGCCGGCCGCTGCCGCCCGGCGCCGTCGAGGCGCTCGTCCTGAGCGGCGAGTGCCCACGCGAAGCCGTGCTCGCACTGCTCGACACCCGCGGCACGCGCACGTACGGCCGCTGGTGGTACCGGCCGACCGTACGTGCCGTACGCACCGGCGCGATCACTCCCGCCGAACTCGTCCGCCACATGGCCCCCGCCCACCGCACCCTCCTCCTCCCCACCGTCCAGATACGCGGCGGGCTCCGCTTCAACGAGGCGGAGGCAGCCGCCGTACGGGAGGCGACGGGCCATGTCCTGCACCCTGTCCTCGCCGACCGGATCGAGGACTGGACCGACTTCGGGCGCCGCGCCCACACCTTCGAAGGCACGCTGCCCGAACTGGCGGCGGCCACCGGGCACATCAGCACGGGCGGCCCCGGGATCGAGGGCCTGAGCAGCGCCCTCCTGGACGCCCTGCCCGTACGCCGCGAACCGTGCCGGGACCCCCTCGCGCGGGCCGACGCGCTCAAGGCCCTCGCCCGGCTCGACACGGACAGCCGGCCCCAGTACCACCTGCGCAAACAGGCTCTGGCGGACGGGCTGCTGACGGGCGACGACATCGTGCTGCACGGCGCGCCCGCCCGCGCTGCCATCGACGAGAAATGCTGGCTCGGCCATCTCGAACACTTCGACCGGCCGCAAGCCGTCGCCGCCGCCCGCACCCGCACCGCCGAGCTCGCCCGCGCCGCGCTGGGCGAGGATCCGGAGGCATGGTGGGCCGTGGCCCGGCGGCTGCCGAAATTCGAAGGTACGTTCCCGGAGTTGCTCGGCCAGGGCTTCCGCGGGGACTCGCTGTCCGCCTGGTGAGCCATTGCGGCAACAATGGGGGGCATGAGCGACAGCCCAGCCCCTCTTGCCGACCCGCACATCGCCTTCGACGCGTCCGAAGGCCGCCGGGACATCGTCGTCCTCGGCTCCACCGGGTCCATCGGCACCCAGGCCATCGACCTGGTGCTCCGCAACCCCGACCGGTTCCGTGTCACCGCGCTCTCCGCGGCCGGCGGCCGGGTCGGGCTGCTCGCCGAGCAGGCGCGGCAGCTGAACGTCCGGACCGTCGCGGTCGCCCGCGAGGACGCCGTGCCCGCCCTGCGCGAGGCGCTGAAGGAGCGGTACGGGAACTCCGGGAACACAGAGCCCCTCCCCGAGATCCTCGCCGGGCCCGAGGCCGCCACCGAGGTCGCCGCATCCGCATGCCACACCGTCCTCAACGGCATCACCGGATCCATCGGCCTCGCGCCCACCCTCGCCGCCCTCGAAGCCGGCCGCACCCTCGCGCTCGCCAACAAGGAGTCGCTGATCGTCGGCGGCCCCCTCGTGAAGGCGCTCGCCAAGCCCGGCCAGATCATCCCGGTCGACTCCGAGCACGCCGCGCTCTTCCAGGCCCTGGCCGGCGGCACCCGCGCCGACGTCCGCAAGCTCGTCGTCACCGCCTCCGGCGGCCCCTTCCGCGGACGTACGAAGGCGGAACTGGCGAACGTCACCCGCGAGGACGCCCTCGCGCACCCCACCTGGGCCATGGGCCCGGTGATCACGGTCAATTCGGCCACCCTGGTCAACAAGGGTCTTGAGGTCATCGAGGCGCACCTGCTCTACGACATCCCCTTCGACCGCATCGAGGTCGTCGTCCACCCCCAGTCATACGTTCACTCGATGGTGGAGTTCACGGACGGCTCGACCCTCGCCCAGGCCACCCCGCCCGACATGCGCGGCCCGATCGCCATCGGCATCGGCTGGCCCGAACGCGTCCCGGACGCCGCGCCCGCCTTCGACTGGTCCAAGGCGTCGACCTGGGAGTTCTACCCGCTCGACAACGACGCTTTCCCCTCCGTGGGACTGGCCCGACATGTCGGTACGCTCGCGGGCACGGCTCCCGCGGTGTTCAATGCCGCGAACGAGGAGTGCGTCGACGCGTTCCTCGCCGGGCGGCTGCCGTTCACAGGAATCGTGGATACGGTCGCCGAAGTAGTGGCCGAGCATGGCACCCCGCGTACGGGAACCTCGCTCACGGTCGCGGACGTCCTGGAAGCCGAGACCTGGGCACGAGCCCGGGCCCGTGAAATCGCAGCACAGGCAACAGCGGAGGCTCGCGCATGACGACGATCCTGTTGACGGTCCTCGGGATAGTCATCTTCTTTGCCGGGCTGCTCATCTCCATCGCCTGGCACGAGCTCGGTCACCTCACGACCGCCAAGCTCTTCGGCGTCCGCGTGCCGCAGTACATGGTCGGCTTCGGACCGACCATCTGGTCCCGGCACAAGGGCGAGACGGAGTACGGGATCAAGGCGATCCCGCTCGGCGGCTACATCCGCATGATCGGGATGTTCCCGCCGGGAGCCGACGGCAAGATCGAAGCCCGGTCGACATCCCCGTGGCGCGGCATGATCGAGGACGCCCGCTCGGCGGCGTACGAGGAACTGCAGCCCGGCGACGAGACCCGGCTCTTCTACACGCGCAAGCCGTGGAAGCGCGTGATCGTGATGTTCGCCGGCCCCTTCATGAACCTCATCCTCGCCGTGGCGCTCTTCATCGGCGTGATGATGACGGTCGGCCTGAACCAGCAGACGACCACCGTCGACTCGGTCGTCCCCTGCGTCGTCGCGCAGAGCGAGAACCGCGAATGCAGGAAGAGCGACCCGGTGTCGCCCGCCAAGGCCGCAGGCCTGCAGAGGGGCGACAAGATCGTCGCCTTCAACGGCAAGCCCGTCGAGGACTGGGCGACGCTGTCGGACCGTATCCGCGACACCATCGGCCCGGCCCGCATCACGATCGAGCGCGACGGCCAGGAGAAGGTCCTGTCGGCGAAGCTGGTGTCGAACACGGTCGCCAAGAAGGACGCCGACGGACAGCCCATCGAGGGCGAGACCGTCCAGGCCGGCTATCTCGGCTTCGGCCCCGGCACGGCCGTCGTCCCGCTGTCCTTCACCGACTCGCTGGACCGCATGGGCGTCATGATCGAGTCCGGCGTCCAGTCGCTCATCGACCTGCCCTCCAAGGTCCCCGACCTGTGGAACGCGACCTTCAATGGCGAGGAGCGCAAGGCCGACTCCCCCATGGGCGTGGTCGGCGCGGCCCGCGTCGGCGGCGAGATCCTCGGGCTCGGACTGCCTATGGAGAACACCATGGGGATGATGCTGTTCCTCATCGCGGGCTTCAACCTCTCCCTCTTCCTCTTCAACATGCTGCCGCTGCTGCCGCTCGACGGCGGGCACATCGCGGGAGCCCTGTGGGAGTCGCTGAGGCGCAATGTGGCGAAGGTCTTCCGGCGTCCCGACCCGGGCCCCTTCGACGTCGCGAAGCTGATGCCCGTCGCGTACGTCGTCGCCGGGATCTTCATCTGCTTCACCGCGCTGGTGCTGGTGGCGGACGTGGTGAACCCCGTCCGAATCTCCTGACACGTGCGGCTCACCGGCGGCCCACCATTGAGTGGGTTTGCCGACGTGGTGTGCTCCGGGCTTTCGCGGTGACGTAACCTCGAAGTCCGGAGCCCGCCGATCTCGGGACCTTGATCCACACCTTGGGGTTGCACAGCAGATGACTGCAATTTCTCTCGGAATGCCGTCCGTTCCGACGAAGCTCGCCGACCGTAGGGTCAGCCGCAAGATCCAGGTCGGATCGGTGGCTGTAGGCGGGGACGCGCCCGTCTCGGTGCAGTCGATGACGACCACCAGGACGTCCGACATCGGCGCGACGCTGCAGCAGATCGCGGAGCTGACCGCGTCCGGCTGCCAGATCGTACGAGTGGCCTGCCCGACCCAGGACGACGCCGACGCGCTGGCGACCATTGCGCGCAAGTCGCAGATCCCGGTGATCGCGGACATCCACTTCCAGCCGAAGTATGTCTTCGCGGCCATCGACGCGGGCTGCGCGGCGGTCCGGGTGAACCCGGGCAACATCAAGCAGTTCGACGACAAGGTCAAGGAGATCGCCAAGGCGGCCTCCGCGAGCGGCATCCCGATCCGTATCGGCGTGAACGCCGGATCGCTCGACGCCCGCCTGCTCCAGAAGTACGGCAAGGCCACCCCGGAGGCGCTCGTCGAGTCCGCCCTGTGGGAAGCCTCCCTCTTCGAGGAGCACGGCTTCGGCGACATCAAGATCTCGGTCAAGCACAACGACCCGGTCGTGATGGTCAACGCCTACCGGCAGCTCGCCGCCCAGAGCGACTACCCGCTGCACCTCGGCGTCACCGAGGCGGGCCCCGCCTTCCAGGGCACCATCAAGTCCGCGGTCGCCTTCGGCGCGCTGCTCAGCGAGGGCATCGGCGACACCATCCGCGTGTCCCTGTCGGCCCCTCCCGCCGAGGAGGTCAAGGTCGGCCTCCAGATCCTGGAGTCGCTGAACCTCAAGCAGCGCCGCCTGGAGATCGTGTCCTGCCCGTCCTGCGGCCGCGCCCAGGTCGACGTCTACAAGCTCGCCGACCAGGTGGCGGCCGGGCTCGACGGCATGGAGGTGCCGCTGCGCGTCGCCGTCATGGGCTGCGTCGTCAACGGTCCCGGCGAGGCCCGTGAGGCCGACCTCGGTGTCGCCTCCGGCAACGGCAAGGGCCAGATCTTCGTCAAGGGCGAGGTCATCAAGACCGTCCCCGAGTCGAAGATCGTCGAGACCCTCATCGAAGAGGCGCTGAAGATCGCCGAGCAGATGGAGAAGGACGGCGTCGCCTCTGGCGCCCCGGTTGTCACAGCGTCGGGCGAGCCCGAGGTCTCCGTCAGCTGACACCGGCGGATATCCGCACAAGACGTGTGCACAAGACGGTGCAAAAGGAGCCTCGCCCTCGGGCGGGGCTCCTCCTGCGTTTGCGGCGCTCGCCGGAAGGGCCAGGTACAGTTCGTGGATCAGAAGCCCGTACGGTGAGGCCCCTCACGTGTTGACTCAGACCACAACCCGGGTCCTCGACCCCGGCGAACTAGGCGCCGCGCTCGCCATCCTCGAAAGCGAGCCCGTCGCCAACGCCTTTGTGACCTCCCGCGTCCAGTCCGCCGGCCTCGACCCGTGGCGGCTCGGCGGCGAGATGTGGGGCTGGTACGCCGAAGGACGACTGCGCTCGCTCTGCTACTCCGGCGCCAACCTCGTCCCGATCTGCGCCACCCCCGAAGCGGTACGCGCCTTCGCCGACCGCGCCCGCAGGGCCGGCCGCCGCTGCTCCTCGATCGTCGGCCCCGCCCAGACCACCGCCCAGCTGTGGCGCCTCCTCGAACCGAGCTGGGGCCCCGCCCGCGACGTACGCTCGAACCAGCCGCTCATGGTCACCGAAGAGCTCTCGCGGGGCGTCGAGCCCGACTCCCTGGTCCGTCGCATCGACAAGGCCGAGATCGACGTGATCATGCCGGCGTGCGTGTCGATGTTCACCGAGGAGGTCGGCGTCTCGCCGCTCGCCGGCGACGGCGGGCTGCTCTACCAGGCGCGGGTGGCCGAACTGGTCGCCGCCGGGCGGTCGTTCGCCCGTATCGAGGACGGCAAGGTCGTCTTCAAGGCGGAGGTCGGCGCCGCGACGTCCCAGGCCTGCCAGATCCAGGGCGTCTGGGTCGCCCCCGAATACCGGGGCCGCGGGCACTCGGAGACCGGCATGGCGGCCGTGCTGCGCTATGCGCTGGCCGATGTCGCCCCCGTGGTCAGCCTCTACGTCAATGACTTCAACACGGCGGCCCGCGCGGCGTACCGGCGGGTCGGTTTCCGCGAGGTTGGCGCGTTTATGAGCGTGTTGTTCTGACGGGACCGCGCAGTAGGGTGCGCTCCATGGCAGCTCATACCGGGGGCCACCCCCAGCCCCCCGCCGTCCTGATCGGGCCGGTCGACCTCGCGGCGCGGGTGGACGAGGCCCTGGCCGTGCAGGCCAATGCCTTCGGTCTCAGCGACGACGAGGTCGGCGTACGCCGTCACATCGTGCTGCGGCATCTCCTCAACCCCGGCGCGCTGGCACTCGGCGCGACGACGCCCGGAGGCCGCCTCGTCGGCTTCGTCTACGGGATGCCCAACGACCGCACGCACTGGTGGTCGACCGTGGTTGAGCCGTACCTGCGCAACACCGGAACCGAGGGCTGGCTGGACGACTCGTTCGTCATCACCGAGCTGCACGTCGAGCCCCACCACCAGGCACGCGGCATCGGCCGCGCGCTGATCACCACCATCACGGACGCCGTGGCCCAGCCGCGTTCGATCCTCTCGGCGATCGACATAGAGAGCCCGGCCCGCGGCCTCTACCGCTCACTGGGATACGTCGACCTGGCCCGCCAGGTCCACTTCCCGAGCGCGCCGATGCCGTACGCCGTGATGGGCGCACCGCTCCCGCTGCGGCGTCACCCTGCGTAACGGATTTCCCGGGGCCTGTGCGACACGGCTAACCTCCTGCCATCACACTTTTCTTCGCAGGAGTTCACCATGGCCCAGGTCCAGCGCATGTCCCGTCTGATGGTCAAGACATTGCGTGACGACCCGGCGGACGCCGAGACGCTCAGCCACAAGCTGCTGGTGCGCGCCGGATACGTCCGTCGGAACGCAGCCGGGATCTGGACCTGGCTGCCGCTGGGCAAGAAGGTCCTCGACAACATCTCGCGCGTCGTGCGCGAGGAGATGGACGCCATCGGCGCCCAGGAGGTCCTGCTTCCCGCGCTTCTGCCCCGGGAGCCGTACGAGGCGAGCGGCCGCTGGGAGGAGTACGGCGACCTGCTGTTCCGCCTCAAGGACCGCAAGGGCGCCGACTACCTGCTCGGCCCGACGCACGAAGAGGTCTTCACGCAGACCGTCAAGGACCAGTGCACGTCCTACAAGGACCTGCCGGTGATGCTGTACCAGATCCAGACCAAGTACCGCGACGAGGCGCGTCCGCGCTCCGGCGTGCTGCGCGGCCGTGAGTTCCAGATGAAGGACTCGTACTCCTTCGACACGACGGACGAGGGCCTCGCCGAGTCGTACGCGCTGCACCGCGCCGCGTACCAGAAGATCTTCGAGCGCCTCGGCCTCGATTTCCGCATCGTCTCCGCCGTCTCCGGCGCGATGGGCGGCTCGGCGTCCGAGGAGTTCCTGGCCCCGGCCCCGGCCGGCGAGGACACCTTCGTCGACTGCCCGGCCTGCGACTACGCGGCCAACACGGAGGCCGTCACGTTCAGCGCCGCCGCTGTCGCCGCCGCGTACGACGGCTCGGAGCACGGCCCGGTCGAGGAGCTGGACACCCCCGACACCCCGACCATCGAGACCCTCGCCGAGCACCTCGGCGTACCGGCGTCGGCGACCCTCAAGAACCTCCTCGTCAAGGTCGACGGCGAGATCGTCGCCGTCGGCATCCCCGGTGACCGCGAGGTCGACCTGGGCAAGCTCGGCGAGCACCTCGCCCCGGCCGTCGTCGAGCTGGTCACCGCCGAGGACTTCGAGGGCCGCGACGATCTCGTACGCGGCTACGTCGGCCCGCAGGGCCTCGACAAGGTCCGCTACATCGCCGACCCGCGCGTCGCCGCCGGCACCGCGTGGATCACCGGCGCGAACAAGGCCGACACCCACGCCAAGAACGTCGTCGCGGGCCGCGACTTCGAGGTCGACGACTACCTGGACGTCGTCGTCGTCGAAGAGGGCGACCCCTGCCCGAACTGCGGCACCGGCCTCAAGCTCGACCGCGCGATCGAGATCGGCCACATCTTCCAGCTCGGCCGCAAGTACGCCGACACCTTCCAGCTCGACGTGCTCGGCCAGCAGGGCAAGCCGGTCCGCGTGACCATGGGCTCGTACGGCATCGGCGTCTCCCGCGCCGTCGCCGCACTCGCCGAGCAGTCCGCCGACGACAAGGGCCTGTGCTGGTCGGCCGAGGTCGCCCCGGCCGACGTCCACGTCGTCGCCGCGGGCAAGGCGCTCCAGACCGAACTGGCCGTCGAGGTCGCGGACAAGCTGGCCGCGGCGGGTCTGCGCGTGCTGGTCGACGAGCGGCCGGGTGTGTCGCCGGGCGTGAAGTTCACGGACGCGGAGCTCATCGGCGTACCGAAGATCCTGGTGGCGGGGCGCCGCAGTGCAGAGGGCGTTGTGGAGCTCAAGGACCGCCGGACGGGGGAGCGCGAGGAGCTGACGGTCGACGAGGCGATCGCCCGCCTGACCGCCTGACGAGGCCCCCGGACGCCCTTCGGGAGTGTCCTCGAACGCCGGACGGGCTGATATTCAGCCCGTCCGGCGTTCGAGGGCCCGCGGCGGAGCCGCAAAATCGTGCGCGCCCTACAGCCAGCCCGCGAACTCCAAGAGCAGTTCCGCGTCCTGGTGGCGGCCCGCCGCGCTCGCCCGTACGCCCGACTCCACCGCCCGGAACAGCGTCCAGCCGTGCAGCCTCGCCCGGTCCACGTCCAGCGAGTCGGCGAGCTTGTTCACCCGGCGGCGGGCCGCCGACGCGCCCCCGGTGGAGGCGACCAGGTCCTCGACGCGGTCGCGCACCAGGCGGGCCAGGTCGTACGCCCGCTCGCCGACCAGCGGCTCGGGCCCGACCGCCAGCCACGGCGCCCGGTCGCCCGCGAGCACCTTGCCCTGGCGGAAGTTGCCGTGGAGGAGCAGGAGTTCGGCGTCGGACGCCGTCAGTTCGTCGCGCGCCGCGAGGGCCGCTTCGGCCAGCGGGGCGAGCGACGGGTCGGCGCTCCGCATGGGCTCGGCCTGGCGGGCGGTGCGCTCGGCGACGGTTTCGAAGGCGTGGCCGGGGGGCGGCTCGATCCACAGGCGCCGTACGATCCCGGCCGCCTCCAGCAGGGCCTTCGCCTCCGGCAGGGAGCGCAGCGACACCTCGGAGTGCAGGCGCTCCAGGAGAAGCTCACCGCTGTGGACATCGGTGTCGTCGAGGAGCTGGACCGCGCCCCAGCCGTTCCAGTGCGCCAGCGCCGCCCGCTCCAGGTCGGGCCGGGCCGTCGCAGGGGCGATTTTGAGCGCGGCGGGGGTGCCGTCCTGCTGCCGCACGAGCACGACCAGGCTGCTCCGGCCGCCCGGAGCCTGCACCCGCTCGACGTCCAACTTCCGCCGGGACACTGCCTGTTCGGCGATATCGGGCAGTCGGCCGAGCCAGTCGGCGGCCTCTTCCCCGTGCGCCTCGCCGAGCGCTCGTACGAGACGCTGCGGCGGTTCGAAACCCATGCGTGTGGTGTCCCCTTCAAGGCCAGTCGTAAGCCGGGAGCCAAGCCCGGAGCTCACTGTGTGCGGCTCACCGCCGAAGTGGTCAGCTCGGCGAGCCCAGGAAAGGTTACGCTGCGTCCCCGCCAGCGCACGGCCCGCACCGCCGCCTCCCGCAGCGCCCCCGCCGCCTCGCGCCGCAGTGGGCCCCCGGCGGCCCGTACGACGTCGGAGTACACGCCGGCCACCCGGTCCTCCAGCTCGGCGGCCAGCCGCAGGGCTGCCGCCGCGTCCGGCACCGGGAACGGCAGGGCGTACGCGGCGGCCGCGGCTACCGGCGTGCCGCCCAGGTCGCGCACGGTCCGCTCCAGGGCGTCACGCCGCGACCGGTGGGCGTCGTACGCCTCCCGCGCCTCGTCCCTGCGGGCGTCGGCGACCCGGCCGCCGACGACTCCGTACCCGTACACAGCGGCGTGCTCGGCGGCGAGCGCGGCCTGCATGGCCTGCACGGCGGACGACGTACCGCTGCGGCTCACGTGCGGTCCCCTTCGATCAGCAGATACGCGTGGGCGGCGCCGGCCGCCGCGACGGAGGCCAGCAGTCGCGCAAGCTCCGGCGGGGCCTCGACGAGCGCCGCACTGTGTTCGTCGGCGATACGGCGCTCCGCGGCGGCCAGTGCCTTGAGGGCGTCCTTGCGGCCGGAGTCGACCGGCGGCGGAGACGGCAGGCGCCCGCCCGGCTTCGCCTGCGCCCCGGCCCCTTCCGTCCGCAGCACGTCCGCCTGCCTGGCCACCGCTTCGCGCATCGGCTTCAGCCGCTCTGCGACGTCGGGGTGGGCGGCGGCGACAGCGTCGTAGTGAGCGAGGAGCGACCTGCGGGCCTGCGCGGCACGCGTGCGCAGCGCGGTCTCGATCCGGGCAGGGTCGGCCTTCGGGGCGTTCCGGCCGCCTGCGCCGGGGCCTTCCCCGCCGTGCGGAGCGGCATCCTCAGCACATGCGCCGGTCAGCAGAGCGACGGCCGCGGCCCCGGACGCCCCAAGGGCACGCCTGCGTGTGGTTCCCGTACGCCGCACGTGTGTCTCCCTCGGGCTTCTGCGGTGATCACCGCAGGCGAGCGTACCTGCGGGTCTGCGGGAGGCGGACGGCAACACCCCTCGGGACCGGATACCCTTTGATCTGACACGCGACGATCCATACAACAGCACACGCGGCCGAGGAGTCACCCGGATGAGCACCACCCAGAGCGACAGGCTGCGCGCACTCCTGGAACCACTGGTCAGCGCAGAGGGCCTCGATCTGGAAGACATCGAGGTGTCCCGGGCAGGCAGGCGCCGCATGCTGCGGATCGTTGTCGACTCCGACGAAGGCGTGGAACTCGACACCTGTGCCGAGCTGAGCCGCGCCGTCTCCGAGAAGCTCGACGAGACGGACGTGATGGGTGAGGACGAGTACGTCCTCGAAGTCAGCTCCCCGGGCGCCGACCGCCCGCTGTCGGAGCACCGCCACTACGTAAGGGCTACCGGCCGCCTGGTCAAGCTGCAGCTACACGCCGACGGTGCAGCCAGCGAGCTGATCGCGCGCATTCTGACCGTGGACGACGAGGGACTCGACCTCGAAGTGCCGGGCGTGAAGGGCCGCAAGCCCACCGCCCGCCGGGTCGCTTTCGCGGACATCGCCAAGGCGCGTGTGGAGATCGAATTCAGCCGCAAGGACAAGAAGGAAGAGGAGGCGTAGCCATGGACATCGACGTAAAGCTTCTGAAGGGCTTGGCGAAGGAAAAGGAGATTTCCTTCGACCTGCTGGTCGGGGCGATTGAGTCCGCCCTCCTCATCGCGTACCACCGCACCGAGGGCAGCAGCCGCCACGCGCGCGTGCAGCTCGACCGGGAATCCGGTCATGTGACGGTCTGGGCGAAGGAAGACCCGGCCGATCTCGAAGAGGGCCAGGAGCCCAAGGAGTTCGACGACACCCCGTCCGACTTCGGACGGATCGCGGCCAGCACCGCCAAGCAGGTCATCCTCCAGCGTCTGCGCGACGCCGAGGACGACCGCACGTTCGGCGAGTACGCGGGCCACGAGGGCGATGTCGTCACCGGCGTCGTGCAGCAGGGCAGGGACCCCAAGAACGTCCTCGTCGACATCGGCAAGCTGGAAGCCATCCTGCCCGTGCAGGAGCAGGTGCCCGGCGAGGAGTACACGCACGGTCTGCGTCTGCGTACGTACGTCGTGCGGGTCGCCAAGGGCGTGCGCGGCCCGTCCGTGACGCTGTCCCGTACCCACCCGAACCTGGTGAAGAAGCTCTTCGCCCTGGAGGTCCCGGAGATCGCCGACGGCTCGGTCGTCATCGAGGCCATCGCCCGCGAGGCCGGTCACCGTTCCAAGATCGCCGTACGGTCGACGCGTTCCGGTCTGAACCCCAAGGGCGCCTGCATCGGCCCGATGGGCGGCCGCGTGCGCAATGTCATGGCCGAGCTGCACGGCGAGAAGATCGACATCGTCGACTGGTCGGACGACCCGGCCGAGATGGTGGCCAACGCCCTGTCGCCCGCCCGTGTCAGCAAGGTCGAGATCGTGGACATGTCGACCCGCTCCGCCCGCGTGACCGTGCCCGACTACCAGCTGTCGCTGGCCATCGGCAAGGAGGGGCAGAACGCCCGCCTCGCCGCCCGGCTGACCGGCTGGCGCATCGACATCCGTCCCGACACCGAGCAGCCGTCGGACCAGGCGCCGGACCGGGACTGAGCAACTTTTACGACAACAACCGTTCGATTTTTGCCCCAATGGGGTGAGGTCGCTACGGGGAGGTAGACTTAATAGTGTCTGGCCGGACGCATGCCCGCGTGTGCCCTGAGCGAACCTGTGTGGGATGCCGGGAGCGAGCGGCCAAGAGCGATCTGCTGCGGATCGTGGTGATCGAGGGTGAATGTGTCCCCGATCCACGCGGTACGCTGCCCGGCCGGGGTGCGTACGTTCACCCCGCCTCTGCCTGCCTCGACCTGGCGGTCCGCCGCCGGGCATTTCCCCGGGCCTTCCGGGGCAAGGGGCCGCTCGACACATCGGCGCTGAGCCAGTTTGTCGAGCAGGCGACACCGTAAGAAGAGAACGGCACGGATAACCGTGCGGTCAGGTACCTCGCGAGTTGGAAGTAGGTCGAGATTGCGATGAGCACTCGATGAGTACGCGATGAGTACGCCCATGAAGTAGCGACGGTCCGGCGGTAACCCGGACCTAAAAGGAGCGAAGTGGCTAAGGTCCGGGTATACGAACTCGCCAAGGAGTTCGGCGTAGAGAGCAAGGTCGTCATGGCCAAGCTCCAAGAACTCGGTGAATTCGTCCGTTCGGCGTCCTCGACAATCGAGGCGCCGGTTGTACGCAAATTGACTGACGCACTGCAGGGGCCCGGCGGCAACGCCGGCAAGTCCGCTGCCAAGCCCGGCGCGCCCCGCAAGGCCGCGCCTGCCAAGCCCGCAGCGCCCTCCCCGGCCGCTGCGGCACGTCCCGCTGCCCCGAAGCCCGGCACCCCGGCCCCCAAGCCGGCCGCCGCCGAGGCCCCGAAGAGCAGCGCCCCCGCAGAGACCGCGCCGGCCGCAGGGCCGCGTCCCGGTCCCAAGCCCGCACCGGCCAAGCCCGCTCCGGCGGCTCCGGTCCCCGCGGCAGAATTCTCGGCTCCGGCTCCGGCTCAGCCGGCTTCCCCGCAGCCCCAGCAGGCCCCGCGTCCCGCAGGTGCCACGCCTGGCCCGCGTCCCGCCCGTCCGGCCCCGGCCGGTCAGCGTGACGGTGGCCAGCGCGAAGGCGGCCGTGGTGGCGAGCGCGGTGGCGAGCGTCCCGCCCGTCCCGGTGGCCAGCAGGCCCCGCGTCCCGGTGGTGCCCGTCCCGCAGGCCCGCGTCCCGGCAACAACCCGTTCACCTCTGGTGGCTCCACCGGTATGGCGCGCCCCCAGGCGCCCCGTCCCGGCGGCGCACCGCGACCCGGCGGTGCCGGTGCCCCCGGTGGCGCCCCGCGTCCGCAGGGTGGTCCCGCAGGCGCTCCGCGTCCGCAGGGCGGCCAGGGTGGCGCACGTCCGACCCCCGGTGGCATGCCCCGTCCGCAGGGCGGCGCCCCGCGACCGGGTGGTGCTCCGGGCGGTAACCGTCCGAACCCCGGCATGATGCCGCAGCGTCCCGCAGCCAGCCCCCGTCCCGGTGGCGGTCCTGGCGGCGGCGGCCGTGGTCCCGGTGGCCCCGGTGGCCGTCCGGGTGGCGGTGGCGGCGGTCGTCCCGGTGGCGGCGGCTTCGCCGGTCGTCCGGCCGGTCCCGGCGGTGGCGGTGGCGGCTTCGCCGGCCGTCCCGGTGGTCCCGGCGGCGGTGGCGGCGCAGGCCGTCCCGGTGGTGGCGGCGGCTTCGGCGGTCGTCCCGGCTTCGGTGGACGTCCCGGCGGTCCCGGTGCCCGTGGTGGCACGCAGGGTGCGTTCGGCCGTCCCGGCGGTCCCGCGCGTCGTGGTCGCAAGTCGAAGCGTCAGAGGCGCCAGGAGTACGAGGCCATGCAGGCCCCGTCGGTGGGCGGCGTCATGCTGCCTCGCGGCAACGGACAGACCGTCCGCCTGTCGCGCGGTGCCTCGCTGACCGACTTCGCCGAGAAGATCAACGCCAACCCGGCGTCGCTCGTCGGCGTGATGATGAACCTCGGCGAGATGGTGACTGCCACGCAGTCCGTCTCCGACGAGACGCTGAAGCTGCTCGCGGACGAGATGAACTTCATCCTCGAGATCGTCAGCCCGGAGGAAGAGGACCGCGAGCTTCTCGAGTCCTTCTCCATCGAGTTCGGTGAGGACGAGGGCGGCGAGGAAATGCTCGTCTCCCGTCCGCCGGTCGTGACCGTCATGGGTCACGTCGACCACGGTAAGACCCGACTGCTGGACGCGATCCGCAAGACGAACGTCGTTGCGGGCGAGGCCGGCGGTATTACGCAGCACATCGGTGCGTACCAGGTCGCCACCGAGGTCAACGGTGAAGAGCGCGCCATCACCTTCATCGACACCCCCGGTCACGAGGCGTTCACCGCCATGCGTGCCCGTGGTGCGAAGTCCACCGACATCGCGATCCTCGTGGTCGCGGCGAACGACGGTGTGATGCCGCAGACGATCGAGGCGCTGAACCACGCCAAGGCGGCCGACGTGCCGATCGTGGTCGCGGTCAACAAGATCGACGTCGAGGGTGCCGACCCGGTCAAGGTGCGCGGTCAGCTCACCGAGTTCGGTCTGGTGGCGGAGGAGTACGGCGGCGACACGATGTTCGTCGACATCTCCGCGCGACAGGGCCTCAACATCGAGCAGCTGCTCGAAGCCGTGGTCCTCACCGCGGACGCGTCGCTCGACCTCCGTGCGAACGCCGAAATGGACGCGCAGGGTATTGCGATCGAGGCTCACCTCGACCGCGGTCGCGGCGCCGTCGCCACTGTGCTCGTCCAGCGCGGAACGCTCCGCGTCGGTGACACGATGGTCGCCGGTGACGCGTACGGCCGAGTCCGCGCCATGCTCGACGACAACGGCAACAACATCGAGGAAGCGGGTCCGTCGACCCCCGTCCTGGTCCTGGGTCTCACCAACGTCCCCGGTGCCGGCGACAACTTCCTGGTCGTCGACGAGGACCGTACGGCCCGCCAGATCGCCGAGAAGCGTGCTGCGCGTGAGCGCAACGCCGCCTTCGCCAAGCGCACCCGCCGGGTGTCCCTCGAGGACCTCGACAAGGTGCTCAAGGCCGGTCTGGTCCAGGAGCTCAACCTCATCATCAAGGGCGACGCGTCCGGTTCGGTGGAGGCTCTCGAGTCCTCGCTGCTCCAGCTCGACGTCGGTGAAGAGGTCGACATCCGGGTCCTGCACCGCGGTGTGGGTGCGGTCACCGAATCCGACATCGACCTGGCGATGGGCTCCGACGCCATCGTGATCGGCTTCAACGTGCGCGCCGCAGGGCGTGCCGCGCAGATGGCCGAGCGCGAGGGTGTGGACGTCCGGTACTACTCGGTCATCTACCAGGCGATCGAAGAGATCGAAGCGGCCCTCAAGGGCATGCTCAAGCCGGAGTACGAAGAGGTCGAGCTCGGTACGGCGGAGATCCGCGAGGTCTTCCGCTCGTCCAAGCTGGGCAACATCGCGGGTGTTCTCATCCGCTCCGGCGAGGTCAAGCGCAACACCAAGGCGCGCCTCATCCGCGACGGCAAGGTCGTGGCCGAGGACCTCAACATCCAGGGTCTGCGCCGCTTCAAGGACGACGTCACCGAGATCCGCGAAGGGTTCGAGGGTGGTATCAACCTCGGCAACTTCAACGACATCAAGATCGACGACGTCATCGCGACGTACGAGATGCGCGAGAAGCCGCGCGGCTAGTCCGCACAGCTGATCCGTACGGCTGGTCCGTACAGCATCGGTCGGAGCCGCTCGGCGGAGATATTTCCGTCGAGCGGCTCCGGCCGTTGCGTGTACGGTTCTTGTGTCCCTGCCAAGTGGTTGGCGGGGCACGACCCCGAACCGGCGGGACATCCGGACATCCATGTATGTGGGGACACTGTCCTTCGACCTGCTCCTCGGCGACGTACGGTCGCTGAAGGAGAAACGCTCCGTCGTACGACCGATCGTCGCCGAGCTCCAGCGCAAATTCGCGGTGAGTGCGGCGGAAGTCGGCGACCAGGACGTCTACCGCAGAGTCAAGATCGGCGTCGCGGTGGCGTCAGGGGAAACGGGGCACCTCACAGACGTACTGGACCGGTGCGAGCGCATGGTCGCCGCCCGGCCCGAAGTGGAGTTGCTGTCCGTTCGACGGCGGCTGCACACAGACGAAGACTGACGTATCGCAGCAGCAGAAAGAGGAGTAGGACCGGTGACCGACAAAGCGCGGGCCCGTAAGCTGGCCGATCGCATCCAGGTCGTGGTCGCGGAGACCCTGGACCGGCGTATCAAGGATCCGCGGCTGGGCTTCGTGACCATCACGGATGCCCGGGTCACCGGTGACCTGCGGGAGGCCACGGTCTTCTACACGGTCTACGGCGACGACGAAGAGCGCGCCGCCTCGGCTGCCGCACTGGAGAGCGCCAAGGGCATCCTCCGCTCCGAGGTCGGCCGGCAGACCGGCGTACGCCACACGCCGTCGCTGGCCTTCGTCGCGGACGCCCTGCCGGACAACGCGCGCACCATCGAGGACCTCCTCGACAAGGCGCGCGCCAAGGACGCGGAGGTGCGCGAGGTGTCGACCGGCAAGACGTACGCCGGCGAGGCCGACCCGTACCGCAAGCCCGAGGACGACGAAGCCGAAGCGGATGCCGAGGGCGAGGGCGAAACCGCCGAATGAAGCGCACCACCACGACGCCGGACGGCCTTGTCATCGTCGACAAGCCGTCCGGCTTCACTTCGCACGACGTCGTGGCCAAGATGCGCGGGATCGCCAAGACCCGTCGCGTCGGCCACGCCGGCACGCTCGACCCCATGGCGACGGGCGTTCTCGTCCTCGGCGTCGAAAGGGCCACCAAGCTGCTGGGTCATCTCGCCCTGACCGAGAAGGAGTACCTCGGTACGATCCGGCTCGGCCAGACCACGGTCACCGACGACGCGGAGGGCGAGATCACGACGTCCGCCGTCGCTTCCGGTGTGACCAGGGAAGGCATCGACGCGGGCGTCGCCGAACTGACCGGCGCCATAATGCAGGTGCCGTCGAAGGTCAGCGCGATCAAGATAAACGGCAAGCGGTCGTACTCGCGGGTGCGCGAGGGCGAGGAGTTCGAGATCCCGGCCAGGCCGGTCACCGTCTCCTCCTTCCAGGTGTACGACGTGCGCGAGGCGGTGGCCGAGGACGGGACGCCCGTCGTCGACCTGGTCGTCTCCGTCGTCTGCTCCTCCGGTACTTACATCCGCGCCCTCGCCCGTGACCTCGGGGCGGGACTCGGCGTCGGTGGGCATCTGACCGCACTGCGCCGGACCCGGGTCGGCCCGTACGGGCTCGACGCGGCGAAGACGCTGGAGCAGCTCCAGGAGGAGCTCACCGTCATGCCCATCGCCGACGCGGCCGCGGCCGCGTTCGCGCGCTGGGACGTGGACGAGCGGCGGGCGGCCCTGGTGACGAACGGCGTACGGATCGACATGCCGGCGTACGAGACGAGCCCGGTCGCGGTCTTCGGCCCCGAGGGGCGCTTCCTCGCACTCGTCGAGGAGAACCGCGGCAAGGCGAAGAGCCTCGCAGTTTTCGGCTGAGGCTCGCGCGAACGCTGCGCGCCGGCCCACCTCGTGGGCCCACCGTGGAGCGGGCAGCCCGTCGGCTGTCCGCTCCACGATCCCCCTCGCAGGTGGTCTGTCCACCCAGCCCCTCCGATTCACCCCTTCGGGCAGGCGCTCGGAGTGAATGGCGGGTGTACTGGGGGGCGCTTTTCGCCCGGCGTCCTTCTCCTGCTGATCACTGCGGGGCGGTGCTCGTCCGTACCACCGAGCGCCGCCGCCTGCTTCGGCGCTGGGGACTCCGATGCCCGATGCGAGGCACAGGCCGCGGGCATGGCAGTCTTAGACCTGCGTAATCAGCAATCTCACGTACACAGGTTCGGGTTCGAGTTCGGGCGAGGAGAGCGGTCACAGTGCAGCGCTGGCGTGGCTTGGAGGACATCCCCCAGGACTGGGGACGCAGCGTCGTCACCATCGGCTCCTACGACGGGGTGCACCGCGGACACCAGCTGATCATCGGACGCGCGGTGGACCGCGCCCGCGAGCTCGGCGTGCCTTCGGTGGTCGTCACCTTCGATCCCCACCCGAGCGAGGTCGTGCGGCCCGGCAGTCACCCGCCGCTGCTCGCCCCGCACCACCGGCGTGCCGAGCTGATGGCCGAGCTGGGTGTGGACGCGCTGCTGATCCTGCCTTTCACCGCCGAGTTCTCGAAGCTGTCGCCGGCCGACTTCATCGTGAAGGTGCTGGTCGACAAGCTGCACGCGAAGGCGGTCATCGAGGGCCCGAACTTCCGCTTCGGACACCGGGCGGCGGGCGATGTCGCATTCCTCTCCGAGCTCGGTCCGACGTACGACTACGAGGTCGAGGTCGTGGACCTGTACGTGCGCGGCGAGGCGGGCGGCGGCGAGCCGTTCTCCTCCACGCTGACCCGGCGCCTGGTCGCCGAGGGCGACGTCGAAGGCGCCGCGGAGATCCTTGGCCGGCCGCACCGCGTCGAGGGCGTGGTGGTGCGCGGCGCCCAGCGGGGCCGCGAGCTCGGTTACCCGACGGCGAACGTCGAGACGCTGCCGCACACCGCGATTCCCGCCGACGGCGTGTACGCGGGCTGGCTGACGGTGGAGGGCGAGGCGATGCCCGCCGCGATCTCGGTCGGCACGAACCCGCAGTTCGACGGCACGGAGCGGACGGTCGAGGCGTACGCCATCGACCGGGTGGGCCTCGACCTGTACGGGCTGCACGTCGGCGTCGACTTCCTGGCGTACGTACGCGGCCAGGCCAAGTTCGATTCGATCGAGGCGCTGCTGGTGGCGATCGCGGACGACGTCAAGCGCTCGCGCGAGCTGATCGAGGCGTACGAGGCGAAGTAACGGCCGCGCTCAGGCGTCGCCCACGGCACTCGTCTCTGTCCCTGCCCCGGCGCCTGACCGGGTGGTGTGGGCCGTCGCCCAGTGGCAGGCGACCTGCGCCTCGTCGCCGCCGGCCAGGACCGGCAGGAGCGTCGTACGGCAGTCGGCGTCGACGCCCGTACGCCCGGCCTCGCCGGAGGCCAGCACGTGGCAGCGGGCATGGAAACGGCAGCCAGCGGGGATGCGGGACGGGTCCGGCGGCTCGCCCGTCAGGACGACGGGTTCCGCGCCGGATTCGGGGAGTACGGACAAGAGGGCCTGTGTGTACGGGTGCTGAGGTTCCGTCAGTACTTTTTCGGCGGGGCCGGTCTCGACGATCCGGCCCAGGTACATCACCGCGACCCGGTCGGCGATGTTCCATGCGAGACCGAGGTCGTGGGTCACCACCAGGGCGGAGAGCCCGAGTTCGTCGCGCAGCGACAGCAGCAGGGCCAGGATCTCGCCGCGTACGGACGCGTCCAGTGACGCCACCGGCTCGTCGGCGACGATGAGTTCGGGGTTCAGGACGAGCGCGCCCGCGATGACGACGCGCTGGCGCTGGCCGCCCGAGAGCTCGTGCGGGTAGCGAAGGAAGAACCGCTCGGGGGGACGCAGACCGGCGCGCGACAGCGCCTCGGCGACGGCCTCGCGCTCGTCGCCCGCGTAACCGTGGATGCGCAGACCCTCCGCCACGGCGTCGTACACGGTGTGGCGCGGATTGAGCGAACCGCTCGGGTCCTGGAGCACGAGCTGTACGCGCTTGCGGTACGCCTTGAGGGCGCGTGAGCCGTAGTCGAGGGGCTTGCCGGCGAAGGTGACGCGGCCGGAGGTGGGTGGGACCAGGCCGAGGAGCGAACGGGCGAGGGTGGTCTTGCCGCAGCCTGATTCGCCTACGAGCGCGACGATTTCGCCGGGGCGGATGTCGAGGTCTACGCCGTCGACGGCGCGGGCGGCGGGGGCGCCGCGGCGGCCGGGGAAGGTGACGTGCAGGGCGGTGGCGGTGAGGAGGGGGGTGGGGTTCATGTTGTCCGACTCCGGTGGGTTGGTGGGGTGGTTGTGCGGGCGGGCCGCTGCGCGGGGCTTGTTTCCCCACCCCGCCCCTTCCCGCTGCGACATTTTGCGGCTGCCGCCGCGTGAGGGGCTCCGCCCCAGACCCCGTTCCTCAAACTCCCCCAAGGACTACGTCCAGGGGGCCCCAGGGGCTGGGTGTTTCAGCCCGTCCGGGGTCTGGGGCTTGCCCCCACGCGGCGGCAGCCGCAAATGTCACAGCCGGGAAGGGGCGGGTAGGGGAGCCTCCCGTCAGGGCAGCGGCTGCGCCACCCCCACCCGCACGCACGCCGCCCTCCGGCCCGCCCCCGCCTCCCGCAGCGCCTGGTCCTCCGTGGCGCACGTGTCCAGGGCCACCGCGCAGCGCGGATGGAACGTACAGCCGGACGGCAGCGCCGTCGGATCCGGCGGATCGCCGCGCAGGCCGCGCGGGGCCAGTCGCGAACCCGGGTCGCCGATGCGCGGGAACGCCGCCGACAGCGCCACGCCGTACGGATGCTGCGCCTCGTCGAACACCTGCCTCGCCGGCCCCTCCTCCACCACACGCCCCGCGTACATCACCGCGAGCCGGTCACACGTGTCGGCCAGCACCGACAGGTCATGGCTGATCATCAGCAGGCTGATGCCCTGCTCCGCGACCAGCCCCTCGATCAGCCGCAGAATCTGCGCCTGGATCATCACATCCAGCGCGGTCGTCGGCTCGTCCGCCACGATCAGCCGCGGATCGCACGCCAGCGCCATCGCGATCATCACGCGCTGACGCTGCCCGCCGGACAGCTCGTGCGGATACGCGTCGGCGCGCGCGCCCGGCAGCCCCACCTGCTCCAGCAGCTCGGCGACCCGCTTGCGCGCGGCCGCCGGAGTGGACCGGCGGTGCAGCAGCACCGGCTCGGCGATCTGGTCCCCGATCCGGTGCACGGCGTTCAGCGAATGCATCGCGCCCTGGAAGACGATCGAAGCGCCCGCCCACCGTACGGCCCGCAGCCTGCCCCACTTCATGGTGAGGACGTCCTCGCCGTCGAGCAGAATCTCCCCGCTGAGCCTGGCCGACGCCGGCAGCAGGCGCAGCAGCGCCAGCGCCAGGGTCGACTTGCCGCAGCCGGACTCGCCCGCGAGGCCGAGCTTCTGGCCGGCGGAAACGGTCAGGTCCACGCCACGTACAGCGCGCGTCCCCGCTCCGTACGTGACATGCAGGTCCTTCACTTCGAGCAGCGTGCTCCGTGGACTCATCGGGCCGACACCCCCAGCTTCGGGTTGAGCACGGACTCCACCGCGCGCCCGCACAGCGTGAACGCCAGGGCGACGATCGCGATGGCGATGCCCGGCGGCGCCAGGTACCACCAGTGCCCGGACGACACCGCGCCCGCCTCCCGCGCATCCTGGAGCATGCCGCCCCACGAGACGACGTCCGGGTCGCCGAGCCCGAGGAAGGCGAGCGTCGCCTCGGTGAGGATGGCGTTGGAGATGCCGAGAGTGGTCTGGGCGAGGACGAGCGGCATGACGTTGGGCAGGACGTGGCGGGTCATGATGTGGCCGTGGCCGCCGCCGAGCGCCGTCGCTCGTTCGATGTACGGACGCGACTCGACGGCGAGGGTCTGCGCCCGCACGAGCCGGGCCGTCGTCGGCCAGCTCGTGACGCCGATCGCCAGGATCACCGTCCACACGCTGCGCGACATCACCGTGGCCAGCACGATCGCGAGCACCAGCGTCGGCATCACCAGGAACCAGTCCGTGATGCGCATGACCACGGTCGAGAGCCACCCGCCGAAGTGCCCGGCGACGATGCCCACCAGCGTACCGATGGCCACCGACAGCGCGGCCGCCATCAGCCCCACGGTCAGTGAGATCCGCGCGCCCCAGATCAGCAGCCCGAGCAGCGAGCGCCCGAACTGGTCGGTCCCGAGCGGGAATTCACCGCTCGGCGGCTCCAGCGCCGAGCCGGGAGCGTCCGTAACACTCTGTACGTCGCTGCCGACGAGCAGCGGCGCGGCGAGCGCGACCAGCGCGATCAGGGCGAGGGCGCCGAGACCGAAGAGCCCGGCCCGGTGCGTACGGTACGAACGCCAGAACCGGGCCACGGAGTGCCGGCGCCGCGCCCACGCGAGCGACGAGGCGGTCTGAGCAGAGGTCGTCGCAGTCATCGGCCCACCCGGGGATCGAGCAGCGGATAGAGCAGGTCGGCCAGGAGATTCATCAGGATCATCGCTCCGGCGAAGACGACGAAAAGCCCCTGCACGAGCGGCAGGTCGGGCACGCTCAGCGCCTGGTAGAACAGCCCGCCGAGCCCCGGCCAGGAGAAGACCGTCTCGACGAGGATCGAGCCGGCCGCCACATGACCGAGGTTGATGAACACCATGGTGACGGTCGGCAGCAGGGCATTCGGCACGGCGTGGTTGCGCCGCACGAGGTCGTCGCGCAGTCCCTTCGCGCGCGCGGTCGTCAGGTAGTCGCTGCCCATCTCGTCGAGCAGTGACGACCGCATGACCAGCAGCGTCTGGGCGTACCCGACCGCGACCAGTGTGACGACCGGCAGCACCATGTGGTGCGCGACATCGGCGACGTACGCGAAACCGGACGCGTCGCCCGACTCCATGCCGCCCGTCGGGAACATGCCGGGAATCGGGCCGATGCCCACCGAGAAGGTGATGATCAGCAGCAGGCCGAGCCAGAACGACGGCACGGACCACAGTGTCAGCGCAACCCCGGTGTTGACCTTGTCGCCCAGCTGACCGTGGCGCCAGGCCGAGCGGGTGCCGAGCCACAGGCCGAGCATCGAGTAGATGACGACGGCGACGCCGGTCAGCAGCAGGGTCGCAGGCAGCTTCTCGCTGATCAGCTCGCCCACCGGGGCGTGGAACTGGTACGAGGTGCCGAGGTCGCCGCTCAGTGCCTTGCCGCAGTAGTCCGTGAACTGCTGCCACATGGGGAGGTCGAGCCCGAACTGGCGGCGCAGCGACGCGAGTTGTTCGGCGGACACCTGGCGGCCGTGCGTCATTGTGCGCACCGGGTCGCCGGGGATGATCCGGAAGAGGAAGAAGCTGGTGACGAGGACGGCGAAGAGCGAGACGGCCGCGCCGCCCAGCTTCCCGGCGACGTACAGCAGATAGGCGCGTGCGGAGCGGGCGCGGGGGCCGGACGGCCCGGTCTTCACCGGGACCGGGCCGTCGGCCGTACCCTCCGCGAGGGGGGTGGTGCTTGCAGTGCTCATGGACTACTCACGGTCTTCCGCGGTGGAGCGGCGGCGCAGGGCGACGAAGACGCCGAGCCCTGCGGCGAGCACGACGACCGCGCCGATGCCGACGAAGAGACCGGTGGAGGAACCGCTGTCCTCACTGGATCCGCTCCCGTCCGCGGGCACGGCCGACCACCAGCTCCAATAGCCGTCCTGGCCCCAGAGGTTGCCGCCGGACGCGGGCATCGTCGTGATCGACTTGATCTGGTCGGTACGGTACGCCTCGACCGCGTTCGGGTACGCCATGACATTCATGTACCCGGTGTCGTACAGCCGCGACTGCATCTGCTTGACGAGGTCGGTGCGCTTGGTCTCGTCGTACTCCGCGGTCTGCTGCGCGTAGAGCTCGTCGAACTTCTTGTCGCAGATGAAGTTGTCGGTCGCGCCGGTGTCCTTGGGCGTGGCCGGCAGCGCGGCGCATGTGTGAATGGAGAGGACGAAGTCCGGATCGGGGTTGACCGACCAGCCGTCGAAGGCCAGGTCGTACTCGCCCGCCAGCCAGGGATCGGAGACATTGTCGAGGCAGTCGACCTTCAGCCCGATGCCGAGCTCGCCCCACCACTCCTGCATGTACTTGCCGATGGCCTTGTCGTTCGGGTCGGTGGCGTGGCACAGGATGCGGAAGTCGAGCGGCTTGCCGTTCTTGCCGACGCGCTTGCCCGCGCTGTTCTTCTTGTAGCCCGCCTCGTCGAGGAGCGCGGCCGCCTTCGCCGGGTCGTACGCGATCTTCTGACCGTCGGCCGGCTTCCAGTGGTACGCCGAGAAGCGCGGCGGGATGTAGCCCTCGCCCTCGACGGCGTGGCCCTGGAAGACCTTGTCGATGATGGCCTTGCGGTCGGTGGCGGCGAAGAGGGCCTGGCGCACCTTCGGGTCGAGCAGCGCGGGGTGGCCGTTGCCGAACTTCTTGCCGTTCTTGGACTTGGCGCCGGGGTTGGTGGCCAGCGCGTAGAAGCGGCGGCCCGGTGCGTCGTTGACCTTGATGTTCTTGGCCTTGGAGAGGGACGCGGCCTGGGCGGGGGTCAGGTTGGCCGCGAAGGACACCTCACCCTTCTGGAGCGCGGCGACGGCCGCGTCACCGTCCTTGTAGTACTTCAGGACAAGCTCGTCGAACTTCGGGGCGCCGCGCCAGAACTGCTTGTTCGGCTTGAGCTTGACGAATTGGTCGACCTTGTAGTCGGTCAGGATGAAGGGCCCGTTGCCGACGATCGGGAACTTCTTGTCGTTGTTGAACTTCGAGAAGTCCCCGACCTGCTCCCATGCGTGCTTGGGGACGATCGGCACATCGAGCGCGGCCATGGTGGCCTGCGGCTTCTTCAGCTCGATGACCAGCTTGGTGGGGCTGGGGGCGGTGACCTTCTTGAAGTTGGCGACGAAGCTGCCGTTGGCGGTGGCGGCGCCCTCGTCGCTCATCATCGTGTTGAACGTCCAGGCGGCGTCCTCGGCGGTGGCCTGCCGGCCGTCGGACCACTTGGAGTTCTCGCGGATGGTGTACGTCCACGTCAGCTTGTCCGGCGACGGCTCCCACTTGGTGGCCAGGCCGGGGATCGCGTGGTTGTCCTTGACGTCGTAATTCGTCAGGTTCTCGTAGACCAACCGGTGGACGCTGGTGGAGACCAGACGCTGAGCCAGGAACGGGCTGAGGGAATCGACGCTCTGGGAGACGGCGACGGTCAGCGTCCGCTTGCCGTCGCTGCCCGCGGCCTTCGCCTGCTGCGGTGCGGGGTTCAGCGGGGTCGCGGCTGCGGCGGCGACCACCAGGGCGGTGGCGCCGACGGTGAGCAGCATGCGGATACGGGGGTACGGCCGGGCATTTCGCGGAACGGTGGTGGTGTCCATGGGGCGTTTGACCTCGCGTCATCACTCGCACGGAGAAGGCGTGTTGATCACTGCTGTCCAGCTGGTGAAGCGAAGGTTTATCAGCGCTGCACGGCTGCGTCAACGATGCTGTATACCCGGTGTGGGCTGCGGGAATGCCCCAGGAGAACGCCCGGGATCCCGCAGGCGCGGCCGGCGCGAGCCCTCATTGGTCTAAACCCTTGTTGCCCTACTGTTGAGGGGCTGACGGAGCCCGTGCGAGCCCGTTTGGTAATTTGGGCGGTTCCATCTTCTGCTTCTCGGGGGACCCGTTTTGAGCCAGCCCTGGCAGCCCCAGCCCCAGTACAACCCGGGCAACCAGCCGCCGATGCCCCAGCAGCCGCCGGGGCCGCCACCGGGGTTCGGCGGCCCGCCGCCGGCCCAGGGGCAGTACCCGCCGCAGCCCGGCTACCCGTACCAGGCATATCCGGCGCCGTACGGGCAGCAGCAGCCCTCCTCCGGAAAGCCGGTCGCCGCGTTCTTCCTCGGGCTCCTGGTCTCGGTCGTCGTCGCGGCGATCTACAGCCTCGTCATGTACGCCACGTACAAAGACGCATCGAGGAACACGGCGCTGACCATGTACGTGGTCCACGCGCTCCTCAACGGAGCGGCCGTCGGCACCGTGGTCGGCCTGCTGGCCCACGGCCGGGTCGGCGCGCACATCAGTGGTGCCGTCGTGGCGATGCTCGGCACCTTCTTCGGTTACACCAACGGAATTGCGCTCATCTCCATCGACGCCGGCGGACTCAGCGGCTTCAGCGACATGATGGTGTTCGACCCGTTCTTCCCGGCCAAGAACTGGTGGGGCAGTCAGACCGATTCCGAGTGGCACTCGCTGCTCGGTCTCCTCGCTGCCGCGGCAGCGGCCTGGGGTCTCGCGTTCGTCATCGGCAGAAACCGCCGCTGACGCAGCACACAGCACACAGCACACAGCACTGTGCCCCGCCGGATTCTCATCCGGCGGGGCACAGTGCTGTCTGTCCAGTGCTCAGGTCAGATCGAACTCACCGTCGCGCGCACCGAGTACGAACGCCCGCCACTCGGCTTCGGTGTACCGCAGGACGGTGTCCGGGTCCACGGACGACCTCATCGCTACGGCCCCTTCGGGCAGGTACGCGATCTCGACCCGCTCCTCGTTCTCGCTCGTGCCAGGAGCGCTGTGCCACTCGACGCCAGAGATGTCGAGGGCGTACAGCTCTTCCTTCTCCTGTGCGCTCCCCATCAGTCAAACTCCCTTTCGGCAACGGCCGGACGTCGTTCCGGGCATCTTAGGACAGAGGGCGAGAGTCATGCGGGCAGTCATTCACTCGCACGAGGGAAGACGGGACAGCTCACCTGTTACTGCTGCGTCCAGCCCTCGGGCGGTTGCTGCTGCCAGCCCTGGCCCTGCGGAGGCTGCTGCTGCGGTGCCTGCTGCTGCCAGCCTTGACCCTGCGGGGGCTGCTGCTGCTGGCCCTGCTGCTGCCAGCCCTGTCCCGGCTGGGGCGCGGCGCCGGGGTGCTGCTGAGGCGCGTACCCCTGCGGCGGCTGCTGTTGCGGAGCCTGCTGCTGGGCGGCGAAGCCCTGGCCCTGCTGGGTGCGGGCGATGTCCTCGGCGACGAGGGCCGCGATGTGGAAGTACGCCTCGCGGGTCTTGGGACGCATCATGTTGAGGTCGACCTCGGCGCCCGCCGCGAGGTGTTCGTCGAAGGGCACCACGACGACGCCGCGGCAGCGGGTCTCGAAGTGCGCGACGATGTCGTCCACCTTGATCATCTTGCCCGTCTCGCGGACCCCGGAGATCACGGTGAGCGATCGCTGGACGAGGTCGGCGAAACCGTTCGCGGAGAGCCAGTCGAGCGTCGTCGACGCACTGCTCGCACCGTCCACGGACGGGGTCGAGATGATGATCAGCTGGTCGGCGAGGTCGAGGACCCCGCGCATCGCGCTGTAGAGCAGTCCGGTGCCCGAGTCGGTGAGGATGATCGGGTACTGCCTGCCCAGGACTTCGAGCGCACTGCGGTAGTCCTGGTCGTTGAACGTCGTCGAGACCGCGGGGTCCACGTCGTTGGCGATGATCTCAAGACCGGACGGCGCCTGCGAAGTGAAGCGGCGGATGTCCATGTAGCTGTTCAGCTGCGGGATCGCCTGCACCAGGTCGCGGATGGTGGCACCGGTCTCGCGCCGCACCCGTCGGCCGAGGGTGCCGGCGTCCGGGTTGGCGTCGATCGCCAGGATCTTGTCCTGGCGCTCGGAGGCGAGCGTGGCGCCGAGCGACATGGTCGTCGTGGTCTTGCCGACGCCGCCCTTGAGGCTGATCACGGCGATCCGGTAGCAGGACATCACCGGCGTACGGATCAGAGCCAGCTTCCGCTGCCGCTCTTCCTCTTCCTTCTTGGCGCCGAGCTTGAAGCGGGACGGACCCGCGTTGTTCTTACGGGCCTTGGGCTGGTTGCGCAGCAGCCGGTCGGAGGAAAGCTCGACGGCGGCGTTGTAACCGAGCGGGGTCCCGGGCGCGGCCTGCTGCTGGGGGGCACCGGCCTGCGGTCCGGTCGGGGCGGTCCAGCCGCCCTGGGAGCCGTAGGCGGGCGGGGCCGCGGGGTTCGGCTGCTGGGGCTGCTGCTGGTACTGCGGCTGTTGGGCCTGCGGTTGCTGGGCCTGCGGTTGCTGCTGGCCCTGCTGCGGCTGCTGCTGTACGGGCTGCTGCGGGGGCGCGGGCTGCGCGGCCTGCGGGTAGCCGTAACCGGCCTGCTGCGGCGGGTAGTTGTAGCCGGGCTGGGGCTGCTGCGGCTGTACGGGCTGCTGCTGTACGGGCGCCTGCGCCTGCTGCTGGCCGGGCTGCTGCTGGGGCTGCGGTTGTCCGGCCTGCGGCGCCTGCTGCTGGTTCGGCTGCGGGTAGCCAGGTGCGGGCTGCCCCTGCGCCGGGTACCCCGGGTGCTGCTGCGGGGCGGGCTGCTGCTGCGCCTGGGGCAGAGGCTGAGCCGCGCCGAACGTGCCCTGCGGGGGCGTCTGGTACTGCGGCTGCGGCATCGGCTGCTGGGCAGCGGGCTGGGGGTAGCCGTAACCGGCGGCCTGGGCTGCCGCTGCGGCGGCGGCCTGCTGGTCCGGCTGCGCCGCCTGCTGCGGTGCACCCTGAACGGGCTGCTGTGCGGGCTGGTAGCCCTGCGGCAGCGGGGGGAGCTCCTGCGGTGCCTGCACGGACGGGTCTGCGTGAGGCGCGACGGCCTGCGGCGCGGGAGCCTGCGGCGGAACCTGCGCTGCGGGCTGGGCACCGGACTCCGGTGCGGGCTCGGCTGCGGCGGGCGCCGCTGATGCTGCCGCCGCTGCCGAATCGGTCTCGGGCTCGGCCTCGCCATCGGCACCGGCATCCGTCGCGGAGCCGGAGTTGGCATCACCTTCGGCGCCGGACACGGCCTCGGAGTCACCCGACTCCGCCACGTCGCCGTGCTCCTGCTGCTGCTCAGGCTCATCGGCATCGTCGTCGTCGCCGAACAGCGCTGCCGCTTCGGCATCGGCGGCGGCGTAATTCGGCTCGGAGATCTGCTGCTCGGGGATCTGCTGTGCGGGGGCCTGCTGTTCGGGCACGTTCGCCGCCGGGGCCTCGGCCTGGGGCGTGTTGCTCTGTGCGTCGTCCTCGACCGGACGCAGCACGGGGAAGCCGGGGGCCGGCGCAGGCGGCGTGACCGCTTGCGGCTGGGCCGGGGCCGGCTGCTGCGGGTACCCGTAACCGCCCGAGGTGTCCTGGCCCGGTTGCGGCGTACCCGGCGCGGGCTGCTGCGGCGCGGACGGGGCCGGCTGCTGCGGATACCCGTAACCGCCCGAAGTGTCCTGGCCCGGCTGCGGCGTACCCGGCGCGGGCTGCTGCGGTGCGACGTACTGCGGTGCGGCCGGGGCGGGCTGCTGCTGGGGGTACCCGTAACCACCCGGCGCCGCCTGCTGCGGGGAGCCGTATCCATCGGTCTGCTGAGGCGTCACCTGCTGAGGGAACCCATAGCCACCCGTTCCGTACTGATTCGCCTCAGGTGCGCCAGGACCCGGCTGCTGCGGTGCGCCCTGCGCGTACGGCTGCGCCTGGGAAGGGACCTGAGGGGCGGACGGCGCCTGATGAACGGGACCACCCGTCGGCCCCAGCGGTGGACCGGTCGGCGGCGGCGGAGACGCCTGCCCGGCGTCCCGCTGCCCGCCCTGCGCGGAGCCACCCCGCGTGCTCTGGTCGTACCAGGCAGGAGGCTCGTAGACGATTTCGAACTCGCCGGTGAGATCCAGCTCGCGGTCGTCCCCGTCCGAGGACTGGCCGTCGCCGTGGTACTCGGACCGATCCCTGTTCACTGCTTTGCCTCCTGGTCAGCCACTGCTGCTGAATGCGTCGTCGCGGTCGGGCGGATGGGGTGGCGCGTCCTACGCGGCTGCGACGTTCACCGCATCACCAGAAGCCTAAGCTTTAGCAGCGCGGTACGGAAAAGCGCCCTTGCGTGCGGACCCACTTCACTGCCCCTCCGGCGACTGCGCCCGGCCGGCGCCGGCGCTGCCCCTGGCAGACCGCCGACCAACCCCCGGCCGCCCCCGCGGCCGACGCCCAGTCGACGACGCTCAGTCCACGCGGCGGGCCATGCCGAGCAGGCCCGTCTCCGCGTCCGTGGGATCGGTCATGACGTACTTGCGGTGCTTACGAGTGCACCACAGTGCGACGTTGTCGGAAAGCGTCGGCAGCATCTGGAGATGCTCGGCCGGGATGCCGAGGATCTCCCGTACGACCTCGGTCTCCTGAGGCGAAATCTGCTGGATTCCGACCAACTGCGCCTGCGCCAGCCAGCGCGGCGCGTGTTCGCTGACGAACGGAAGCACGGTCACCACGGCCTGCCACGGCAGCGACGTCACACGCCCACGAGGCGGACGTACGCCACAGTCGCGGATCAGCACAACGGGGCTGGAAACCGACGGTCCCTGCGCGGGCACCCGCCCCACCGGGTAGACCGTCATGCACGGCTGGCCGCCGCCCGCCGCCTGGGCGAGCTGCTGCCAGGCCTGCGGACGTCCCGTTTCGACGCCCACGCGCGCACCGGTCGCGGCGGCGCGCAGCGCGAGCACCTGGGCCATCCACAGACCGCCCACGAGTACGACGTCGAAGGGCGTCGGACGGGCCAGGCCGAGCACCGCCGGCTGGGACTCCGTGTCGATGCCGATGATCACGCCGTCGTCGCCGATGGGCATGCTGATCGCCGCGATTTCCTCGGCGGTGACGACATGACGGTTACGGCGCGGTCCGCGCAGCCCGAACCCCGGGCTGAAGATGCGCCGTTGCTGCTGGCGCGCTTCGGGCTGCTGGATGATCGGGATCAGGCCCGTGTCGGTGGGCGAGGCCACGTGCGCGGGCGTGCGGGTGGGTTCCTGCCGCTGCCCCGGGTTCATGGTCGGCGTGGGGTAAGACATCAGTACGTACCTCCGAGAGGCAGGGTGGCGAGAGCTCCGGGGACCTGTTCGCGGTCGAGGCGCACGAGGCCGACCTTGGACGCGCCGGCGGCACGCTCCAACTCCCGGCGGACCTGGCCGAGTTCGTTCTCGCCACGGCCGGTGATGCGCAGATGCCCGGCGACCGAGATGCCCCGGTTGCCTGCCTTGCTCAGGGTCATGCTGAACGTCGTCGCGAGCACGGGCAGCGAGGTGAACTGCGTGACCATCTGCGGCAGTGCGACACCGCCGTCGCCCAACTGCGGCCAGCGGGAGATCCAGTACGTGGAGTGCCACCGGTCGTCGACGCGCCAGCTCCGTACCGACTCGACCGTACGCCGCTGAGTCGGCCGCCCCTCCTGACCGCGCTGCTGCGCATTGGCCCGGGGGTTGAGGCAGCTCGACGTCGCGAGCGCCTGTACGAGCTCGTTCTCGTCCAGGATGGTCGCCTCGAAGCCCGCTCCGGCCAGCCGGCTCGCCAGCTGGTCCGCCACCCGCAGCAGCGCGCGCTGGGCGCCGGGGACGCCGTCGCCGCGCGCCTCCACCGCCTCCGGGCACAGCTCGGGGTCGAGCTTGAGGGCGACCCAGGTGAGCCGCAGCGCGGGAGACCCGGCCTGGGCCTGGAGAGGCCCGTACGACCGTGCGGCGACGGACTGCTGGGGCAGATGCGGCGCGGGCGCCGGCTGGGTGTGCTGCACCACCTGCGCGGAGGCGAGCCGTATGCCGTCGACCTCGAGGGCGTCCCGGACCAGCTGGAGCGGGAGTTGCCGCCCGGCGAAGCCGGGGCGCAGCGGCTCGTCGCCCGGCTGCACGAAGAGCACCGCGGTCAGGAACGACCCGTCGCCGATCATGCCGATCGAACGGTCGTCACGGGACACGAAGCTGTACGTCCGCAAAGCGGGGTCGCACTCCACCGTGGGTGCCAGCATCGGATCCGTACCCGGTGGAACGGGCAACTTGGCCTCGCGGCGGCGGCGCTTGAGAGCGCGCGTCGTTTCGTACCACTCGGGCAACGGCCGGTGGTGGCGGCGCAGGATCGCCAGGAGCAGCAGCAGCGCGGCCACGGCGCCGGCGGGTGCGAGCAGCCAGCGACGGTCGGTGACCCACGCGGCCAGCATGATGGCGGCCGCGAGCTCCACCAGGATGAGCTGCTGCAGCCGCAGCGGGCCCATGCCGCCGGGGCTGGGCAGCGTACGCGGCGCCGCGGAGGCGGTGGCCGCGGGAGCCGCCGGGGCCTGCGCGGGTCTGCGGCGACGGCCCGGTTGCTGCTGTGCCGCTGCGCGGCGTCCGCGCCGAGTGCTCGTAGCGCTGGTCATCCCCCGGGACATCCCTTTCGCGAAGTGGCGCCGTCGCCGGTGGAGATCGTCGATACAGATCTCAGCGACGGGGCCAGGGGCTCCGATTGCCCACAACAGTTGTGCGAGTGGTCACGGTACCCGCTGATGAACCTGGGGCGACACAGGTGCAGGGCTACGAACATGGCAGGGCCTGTGAAGATGCGGCGGGGACCCGTACCTGGTTGATCGACGTCGGGTGGCGCAGTGCATAGTGGGTGCCCTGTTCGGGCTGAAGCAGCCTTTGAGTACGACTGAGTACGACAAAACGGGAGAGCCAGGACCATGGCAAAGCGTCGGGATGAGCTCGCCGCCTACACGTTCGCTCGCAAGCGCACCGTCGCAGCGTTTTTGGCACCATCGCCAGGGGGCTCGGACGAAGGTGCTCCGCGCCCGGTTCGTACGGTAATGCCCAGCTTGGCGGTGGGTGTTGTGCTGGTGGTGGGCTTCATCGCCTGGGGTGTGATCAAGCCCTCGGCGCCCAAGGGCTGGGACACACCGGGCGAATACATCATCGTCGACAGCGATTCCACGACGCGCTACGTGGTTCTCGATCCGGACCCGGATGACAACAAAGTGGACCGGGTGCTCCACCCGGTCCTCAACTACACCTCCGCGAGGCTCCTGCTCGACAAGGGCAAGGGCAGTGTCATCGAGGTCCCGGCCAAGGAGATCGACAAGAGCGGCATCCGGCACGGCGCGACGATCGGGATCCCCTACGCCCCTGACCGGTTGCCTTCCAAGGAAGACGCCGAGAAGGCGAAGGCGTGGGCGGTCTGCGAACAGCCGGCTCCCGGCTCGGGCACCTCCATCGACCGCGCCGTCTTCGTACTCGACGGCGAGGACGCGAAGTCGGTCGAGAACAAGGGGAAGGTCGACGAGCGCGAGGCGCTGTACGTCGTCGACACCAAGACCAAGCTGGAATACCTGGTCGACGGCAAGGGCAACCGCTTCTGGCTGGGCGGCACTTCGGGTCTTGACGTTACGGAGATGGAGCAGCTGCGCGCGGCCGTCATCGGCACGGGGCTTGTTCCGCAGCCGGTGAGCACGGAGTGGCTGCAGACCTTGAACGAGGGCGGCGTCATCACGTTCCCGACGGTGCCGTCCATTGGGCAGGCGACCGGGGTCGAAGGGCTTCCCGCGGAGGCGGGGACGGTCGGCCAGGTGCTCAAGGCGCCGGATGCCCAGGGTGATCAGTACTACGTCGTACTGAAGGACGAGGTCGCCCGGGTCACGCCATTCGTGGCCGAACTGATCAAGAGCTCGCCGTCGGCCGACCAGGCGTACGGAAACGACGACATCGCCTACATCAAGGCCGACACGTCGGACATCATCGAGGCCAACGGCGGCCCGGCAAACAAGTTCTACGACGACAAGGGCTGGCCGCAGACGGTCCCGCAGCAGGCCAACTCAGCCTCCACGGCGAACGGCTCGGTCAACACCACCTCGTGCAGCGTCTACAGCGGCACGATCGGCGCGGACAAGAAGCCGAAGCTCGCCGCCTGGGCCGGGACCACGTACCCCAAGAAGGTCATCGCCGACTCGCTGAGCGCGTACGTCTCTTCCGGCTCGGGTCTCCTCTTCCAGGAGGTCACGGGCGCGGCGGGGGGCGGCGGGGCGACGTACCTGCTGACGGACACGGGCCTGCGCTACTCGCTGCCGGCGGGCAACGACAGCGCGGCGGACAAGACCGGCAAGGGCTCGTCGCAGAGCTCATCGCAGGGCGGCGAGCCGAGCGAGACGGACAAGGCCCGCACGCGCCTGGGATACGAGAAGGTCGCCAACCCCGCGATCGTCCCGCAGACATGGGCGAAGTTCATCCCGAAGGGGCCGATGCTGGACACCGGCAGCGCGGCGCAGCCGCAGAGCCAGTGAGTCCAACGCTCCTGGTCGCGGCGCGACTTGGTGTATTCGATCACAGGGCCGTCGCGCATGTGTGTGAAGTCTGTAACTGATGGCCGCCACAAGCGATTGTGTGACGGACGGACGATAGAGTGTTTGCAGCGATCATTGATGTGACGCATATCCGGGGAGTGGCACAGGCTTTCCGGACCATCGACGACATGGGGGAAGGGTCACCATGGCCGGCCAGTTTCGGGTAACAGAAGATGATCTGACCAAGCTCTCGGGCGACATCACCACGGCGAATGGTCAGATCCAGGGGGAGATCCGCCGCCTCACCGGAGTTATCGAGCAGGTCGCGGGCGGCTGGCAGGGCCAGGCGGCCAAGTCCTACCACCAGCTCCAGGAGCGGTGGAACCAGGATGCGAAGAGGATGAGCGACATCCTCGCCGACATCAAGGAAGCCGTGGACTCCACGCGGAGCAACTACACCGCGTCGGAAGAGCAGCAGAACGCTGAAGTCAGCAAGATCATGTCTGACTTCGGCTGAGCAAGCCGCTCTGAGCCCGGCTCGCCGGCCGGGCTCTCCCCAGTCTTTCCGAACCTCTTCCTGAAAGGGAGCGACGATGTCGATTCTCGTCAATTACGCCACCATCACCAACGCGTCCACGGACGTGCGCAGCACCGCCGGCCGCATCAAGCAGCAGCTGGACGACCTCGAGACCGCGGTCAAGCGCGTAGCCACCACCTGGGAAGGTGCGGCGCAGGAGGGTTACCAGCGCAAGCAGCGCGACTGGGACAAGACTGCCGCCGACCTGCACCAGACGCTGATGAAGATTGCCACGGCGCTGCAGAACTCGGCCGAGAACTACGAGGCCACGGAGAAGAGCAACGCCAACACCTGGGGCTAATCCGCCCAGGTAGGACGAAGTGGGACGGCCCGGCCGACGCCAAGGCGTCCGCTGGGCCGACCCACTTCTGTGGACCGCACACTTTTGCTTGACACACAGCTTCGATTCCGATGGAAGCAAGAAAAGCCCTGGGGAGCCTGAACATGGGGGTCCTGACACCCCGTCCGCGTACGCGCACGAGTGGAACCCGCGCACTGCAGCGGGTCTTTGGCGTACTCGCGGTCACAGGCGTCTGCCTCGCCTGCGCCCCTACGGCACTGGCCGCTCCGGCACCACCCAATCGCCCCGAACCCGAATTCGGGCTGTCCTCCAGCTCCGAATGCGTCTTCGGCGGCAACATCATCAAGTCCACGCCGTGGTCACTCCAGCGCGTACTCCTGGACCAGCTGCGCGAGCAGGCGACGGGCAAGGGCGTGACGGTTGCTGTCATCGACACCGGCGTCGACGACTCGAACGACCAGCTGCGCGGCGCGATGGCCCCCGGCGGCAAGGACTACGTCGGCAAGTCGAAGGACGGCACCGAGGACGTCGAGGGCCACGGCACCAGGGTCGCGGGCATCATCGCGGCGCGCGCGATCAAGGACACAGGCTTCGCGGGCATAGCCCCGAAGGCCAAGATCCTCTCGCTCCGCTACACCGGCGCGGAGGACAAGCAGGGCGACTCGGGCACCATGTCCGCCGCGATCAGCGACGCGGTCGCCAAGGGCGCCAAGATCATCAACATCTCCTCGGACACCGCGAAGAAGCAGGACAACACGAAGCTGCGGAACACGGTGGCCGCGGCCGTGAGCGAGGGCGTCCTGATCGTCGCGGCCTCCGGCAACGACGGCGCCGACGGCAAGTCCGAGAACACATACCCGGCTTCGTACCCGGGAGTCCTGGCGGTAGCGGCCTCCGACCGCAATGACGAACGAGCCTTCTTCTCGCAGGCGGGCAAATTCGTAGACATCGCTGCCCCCGGCGTCGGCATGGTCTCGACGGTCCCGCAGGGCGGCCAGTGCACGGCGGACGGCACAAGCTTCGCGGCCCCGTACGTAGCGGGCGTAGCGGCGCTACTCAAGGAAAAGCACCCAACGTGGACGGCGTCCCAAATCACCACCCGCCTCCAGGAAACCGCCATCCGCCCGGGCCGCGGCCCGAACCGCTACCTGGGCTGGGGCGTAGTCGACCCGGTAGCGGCCCTGTCGGACGAGTCCACCCCGGGCACCCGGCCGAAGGAGGACCCGCCGGTGAAGGCGGGCGCCGGTGAGGTGATCCCCATGGCGGTGACGATGGGGGAGACGGAGGCGGAGCAGGAGCGCCGGGTCGCCATGTATGTGATGGGGACGGGGCTGCTGCTGGTGTTCGTGGCCGGCGGGAGCGGGGTGGCTGTGCGGGACTGGCGCAAGAAACGGACGCGCCAGTCAAGGTAGTTGGGCCCGTTGAGGCACTGAGAACTTAGAAACAGGGGAGAGGACACGGGGTATGAGTGACGGAATGCGGGTGGACTTGAGTGCACTCGATGAAGTGATCAAGAAGCTCTGGACGCTGCTGGACGACATGGACAAGGCGGGGGAGACGTCGCGGTATCGGACGGACATCCCGCTGGACGCGTTCGGGAACGGGTGCATGTTCCTTGAGGCGGGGGACCTCTTCAACGCTCACAAGGAAACCAAGGGCGACCTTGAGGGCGCGATCAAGGGGCTGCACGGACTGATCGAAAAGTTCGGCAAGAGCACCTCCAAGGTCAAGGACAAATACACCGAGCAAGAGTATGCGAACAAGACTCAAATGGGTGGTGGCCCGGGGGACTCGAGCGGCAAGTGGGACAAAAAGTAGTCCGATCGAGAATCACCTACTGAGGGGAAGGGTTCAAAATGGCCGGTGACAAAGAGCAGCCCAAGCCAGTACTTGAGGGTGAGACCTGCATTGCGGGACGACCTCAGACCAAGACTCAATTCATTGATTACTCGCTCAAAGAGCTCAAGCAGATGCTTGACGGCGTCAAGCCGGAGCCAATTGAGGAGACCGGCCGCCACTGGGGCAAGGTCAATGAGATCCTCGTCGGCGGCAAGGACGGAGAGGGGATCGCCGGCCTGCTCGACAAGGCGGTCAACAATGTACTGGAGCACTGGGAAGGCGAAGCCGCCAGGGCATTCGAGAAGACGGCTCGTGGCATCGCACAGAGCATCAGAAACGCGGCTTGGCATGCCGATCTCAACAGCACCCAGATGGCTGACGCGGCCAGGCAGTTGCGGAACTACAAGCCGCAACTGGACGACATCAAGGAACCCAGTGGCTGGGCAAAGGTCGGTGACGCTCTCAGCGACTGGAAGTGGGATGAGGGCGAGTCGACGGCCAAGGACCTCGGCGACCAAAAGTTGACCGCCAAGCAGGTGGCGGAAATCAATGAGGGCAAGATCGGTGCGAGCCGAGAAGCGCACCTCAACGGTGTTGCGGTCATGGAGAGCCTTGGGGCTCAATACATGCGGGTCACTGGGAACTTGGAAAGAAACCGCATCATTAAGGACCCCGACGGCAACATCAAGGAACCCAACCGGGATGTGGAGTACCCGCCGCCTGTCACCCCGGGCGGTGTTGGTGGTGCATCCAGGCCGGGCGGCGCAGGCTCAGCCAATAAGCCGTGGAGCGCTGGTCCGCCCAAGGGTATTGGTGCGGCCCCGCAGGTTCCCCGTCCCAAGGGCATCACGGGAGGCGCACCGCTCCCGCTCCCGCCCTCGACGGGCACGAACGTGGACAGCATCAAGCCCGGCCTGACTGGACCTGGCCTTGGCCCGGGTCCCGGCGGTGGCGGTGGCGGTGGAGGTGGTGGCAACACAGGCCCTGGCCTCGTAGCCCCGGGCGGCACGCAAGGTGGTATCCGTCCGGCCGGTGGTCGCGGCGGGATCAGCCCCGTTAATGGCCGTGGCGGTCGAGTCGGCGTCCCGAGTGGCGCCGGAGGTACTGGCCGCGGCGGAGGCCGACCCGGCATGGGCGGCATGGGCGGTGGCGCGGGAGCTGGCGCGGCTGGCCGTGGAGGCGCTGGTGCCGGTGGCCGCGGGGCCCTCGCTAAGGCTCGCGGCGGCGTAGTCGGCGCGGCCAAGGGCATTGCCGGCAAGGGCGCCGGCGGCGGTGCGGGCCTGCACGGTAGCCGTGGCGGAACTCAGCGCGGCGGCATGCCGGGTGGCATGGCTGGAGGCATGGGCGGCCGCAACGGACGTCGCCAGGGAGACGAGAATGAGCGGGGCGACCGTCCCGACTACCTTGTCGAAGACGAAGAGACCTGGATCTCGGAAGAGGACCGCAACCGGAACGTGCCGCGCAACATCGAGTAGTCACACAAGAGCGAGCCGCACGGAACGTCCGTGCGGCTCGCGTGTATGAAGACTGGCGTAACCAGTCGTAGTTGAGTGAGGAGCAAGGAATTGGGTGCCAAACGAGTCTGGTCCACGGCGGGAGTCGTGGCGTTGACAGGAGCCTTGCTCCTCACTTCAGCCCCGACTGCCTCAGCCGACTACATCAGAGACGAGCAGTGGGTCTTGGATGTATTCGCCATGAAAGACACCTGGGCCGAGTCCCAGGGTGAGGGTGTGACTGTTGCTGTCGTTGATACTGGCGTGGATGCCAGCCACCCTGACCTGACTGGTCAGGTCCTTGAGGGGAAAGACTTCACCGGTGGCGGCAATGCCCAAGAGGACAAGCAAGGGCATGGAACCGGTATGGCGAGTCTTATCGCTGGACACGGTCACGGTGCGGCGAACGCATCCGGAGTGACGGGGCTCGCGCCGAAGGCGAAAATCTTGCCGCTGCGTACGCTTCAGGATGAAAACGACAAGAACCCGGATGAGAAATGGGCTGCTGCAGTTCGATACGCAGTGGACCAGGGTGCGAAGGTCATTAACCTGTCCTTTGCCAATGAGTATGGCAAGACTCTGAGCGTCGGGCGCGAAGCAATTGCCTATGCGCAGGCACACGATGTGGTTGTCGTAGCAGGCACGGGAAATAACATGGGGGATGTTGGCTATCCAGCGGCGCTGCCCGGAGTCGTTGCTGTGGGTGCTGTCAACGAAGATGCCATTCGCTGGGAGAAATCTAATACCGGGAAGGAGGTAGTGCTTGCGGCTCCTGGAGAGAAAATCGTCTCCGCGGATCCCTCGCGGTCGAATGGATACAGCATGAGTAGCGGCACATCGAATTCAACCGCCTTTGTGTCCGCCACCGCCGCGTTGGTTCGCGCAAAGTACCCCGATCTCACCGCAGGCCAGGTAATCAACCGCCTCGTTAAGTCGGCTTCTTTCCTCGGCAATAAGGGTCTGAAGGCGCCCGACGAGGAATACGGCTACGGGATTATCCGCCCCTACCAGGCTGTCACGATGGACATGCCCAAGGGCCCGAAGGCAGGCCCCCTGGGCAAGTTGCAGTTGCCGTCGGACACCTCATCGAAGGCCGGCAGCGCTTCCGCAGGCAGCGATGACAGCTCAACCCGGGCTAAGAAGAAGTCCTCATCGGTCAGCCTGCCCCTCGTCATCGGCGGCGTCGCAGCAGTCGTAGTCATCGGCGGCATCATCTTCGCCGTACTTCGCAGCCGCGGAAACCGTGGCAACGGCGGCCCCGGCCCCGGTGGCCCCAACGGCGGAAGTTTCCCCCAGGGCATGGGCTACCCGAACCAACCGCCGTACCCGACGGCCCAGCAGCCGTATCCCGCCGCGGAACCGGGACAGGTCCGGAACCCCAACCCTTACGGCCAACAGCCTCCACACCAAGGCCAGTAACTCGAAGAGTCGCCTGATCCGACCTCGCGGTGGAATGTGCGGTCAGCCACGAAGCTCAGCACGCGGACGGGGTCACCTTCTCGGTGCTCACGTTCTCGACGATCCCGGCCTCCGGCGGCGGTGCGAAGCTGCTCATCGCTGGCATGGCGGGAACTGCTGCCGACTCCCCGGACGAGGGCATACGCCCGCTCGAGCTGCCGTGTGGTCTTGGCTTCCTCGTCGAGGAGAAGCGGAACATGGCCGCGCCGGGCCGAACGCCCGAGGGCAGCGGCCCAGCCATGGAGGCTGTTTGGCAAGGTACGGTGGCGGCGACCGGCGCCAACAATGCCGACCTAATCGTGATCCAGATGGTGACACCCGCTGTCGAACTCGCTGGTGACTGCCGGGACATTCTGCTTGGCGTCGCTCACACTCTGACGTTCACCGATCCTTCGCTTCCGGGAACGACTGGCGATGCCAACGCTGGGGAGCCAGAGCCGGGTTCTGCGGCTGCGGCGGTGCGGAACGACTTCGGATGAGAACGGAGAACTCCAGGTGGCGAACCCACCCGAGGCCTCTGACATCGATCAGGTGCTGAAGCACACCAAGTGCGTTTTGGCCAAGCACGTCAGTGGCCGCATCGCCCTCGGTGTGGCCTTGCTCGTCGTGCCGTTCGTGACGCACGCGTTGGGGGCCCGAACTCATCCTCACGGCCCTTCCTATCGTCCAGGGGCTCTTCGTCCTTCTCTTTCTGTTCATCCGGACCGGGAATGGCAGGCGTCTCGCCGTGTGCGAGAGAGTGTTGCGGACCTACCCCCTCGATTACCGCACGCGTGTGGACAAGAAGCGCGAGCAGTGGTCGCTGATCGGCAATGTATTCACCATCAAGCTCTCCACTCGCGGTCAGCACGGAGCACCCCAGATGCGGGCTCTCAACGCGTCAACAGTCCGCCGCTGACTCAAGGGTGCTGAGGGCCGCGGCGCGTGGGTCGCTGGCGATCTAGCCTTCGGTGGAGTCATGATTTGTGCCCGGAACGAACGACATGCTGTTCATGCAGCCCTCGGACTGGCAGAAGTTCACGCAGGAGCGCGAACAGGCCGATGCCACAGGCATCGTGCAAGCGGAGCAGGCCGGGATCACTAAGCATCGAGAAGGAACCGAGGACGATGTACGGCCTATAGCCGCCACGTCATGACAACGGTGCCGGGCTCCACAGCCCGGCACCGTTGCGGTTCCGTCCTATCCGCACCCCTTCAGCTCCAGCTCCGCCCAAACGGTTTTCCCAACCGTGAGCGCTTCCACGTCCCAACGCGCGGCGAGCGCATGGACGATGACGAGCCCACGCCCGAACTGGTCCTCGCACTCGGCAGAGCGGAGAGCCGGTCTGCGCTCCCCCTTGGGATCGGTGACGGAGATCCGTAAGACCGATTTGGCGAGGACTGCCTCCACTCGGAAGAGCCGATCCCTGAGGCAGCCGTGGAGCAGGGCGTTCGTCACCAGCTCGCTGGTGACGAGGGCCGCGTCCCCAGCGACTTCAGGATGTCCCCATTCGCCGGCCAGCCACGCGATTCGTCTGCGGGCGGCGGGGACGGACTCCAGCCGGGGTCGGTAGGTGATCACGTCGTAGCGGGCGTTCGCCGATGCCTCCATGCACACGCACCTCCTTGTGCGAGCGGGCCGCGAAACGGTGGCATGCCGCGCCCGCGCAGGGCGGAGCGGTGCACTTCCGTCAGTCGGCGCCGCTGTGCGAGCGGTTGAGTATCGACGGTTACTAGTGCGATGCCATCAACTTCGTTATGCAGAAATATTGACTCAAGGTCACTTGTTCCTGGCCGGAGATCGGTTGCACACTGAGGCAACCCACGTGGAGGCGATGCACCAGTGACACGCAGTCAGGCTGATCGAGGCGTCTCGGTCTCCACCGTCCTCGCCCGCAGGCTGGGCGGTGAACTGCTGCGCATGCGCGAGGCGTGCGGCATGAAGCAGCCACAGGCGGCGCAGGCCCTCACAGCATCAGTAGCGAAGGTCACCAAGCTTGAGCGGGGCCTGGTCCCCGTCCGCGATCCGGACATTCGGGCGCTGTGCCATCTGTACGGCGTGGGTGACGCCCAGGCTATTGCCCGTCTCCTGGGTCTGGCGAAGGCGGACCGGGAACGCAGAAAGGCCAAGGGCTGGTGGAATCAGTACCCAGTGCTGGGCGCTCAGGTCGAGTACGTCGCACTGGAAGATGTTGCGGCACGAGTGCGTACCCATCAGGTCACCGTCGTTCCCGGACTGCTCCAAACACCCGACTACGCACGCGCGTTGGCGGTTGGGTGTGGCGTCTGGGAGGACCCGGACGAGGTCGAACGGTTCGTGGAAGCACGCATCGCCCGCCAGGACCGCATCAATGACACGCCCCCTCTCCAGCTCTGGGCAGTGATAGGTGAAGGCGCGCTGCGGCAACACGTCGGCGGCCGAGACGTCATGTGTGGCCAGCTCGATCACCTGCTGAAGCTGACGGAGCGGCCGAACGTGAAGATCCAGGTCCTCCCCTTCCAGGCCGGTGCCCACGCCGGCACTGGAGGGAGCCTTCAACATCATCTCGTTTGCCGAACTCGAGGCACTGGACGTCGTCTACCTGGACACACCCTCGTCTAGCCTGTGGCTGGAGAGTGAGCAGGACGCGGCTCGCCACACGGCCATTTTCGACCGCATCGCGCGGAATTCATTGGCCCAGGCAGACTCGCGATCGCTCATCCGGCGTGTGATCGAGGAGCTCTAGCCTGATGGACCAGTTCAAATTCGTGAAGTCGACCTACAGCACGGGCAGTGGGGAGTGCGTCGAGGTCGCTATGAACATCCCCGGCACCATCGCGGTACGGGACTCCAAGGACCCGGATGGCGAGATACTCCGCTTCGGCCCGGCTGCGTGGCAGGCATTCGCATTTCAGGCGCACGGAATCTTCAGTTGACGAGCCTGCCCGAGGCCCGTGCCGTCGAACCGGTGCTGAAGCGCAGCTGCAAGGCGTGAAGCTCAAGGTGGCGTGCCGGGTGGCAGCATCGCTCTCCCGGGACGTGCCCCCGGTCTCAGCCGTGCCGCACGCAGCGGCATTGGCGTGCCTGGCGGCCGTGGGGTCCGTGCGGGTCGGGCGGTGGGGCTGGTGCAGGCGCCGCCGGTCGAGGTGGCGCTGGCACCGGTGGCCGTGGAGCCCTCGCGAAGTCCCGTGGCGGCGTGGTTGGCGCCGCCAAGGGAATTGCCGGAAAGGGCACCGGCGTCGGTTCGGCCTTCGTCGGCCAGCTACCCACTCCGGCCGCCCGGATCCAGTTCCGCAGCGTCTCCGGGTTGACGCCCAGATCAGCGGCGACCGACTTGATCGCCGCTCCCGCCCGCGACTCGTACAGCGCGACCGCATCCGCCTTGAACTTGGGCGGACAGTGCTTCATGATCACGGGACATCCGTACTCCTGGACTTTCAAGAGCCAAGTACCTCGGGGTGTCCAAGATTCGGGGTCAAAGCCCCCTCACGGCGCGAACCGTCTACTGGACGCTGAGGCACTGGCGTCGTCATGTTCGCCGTATGGGCGTCGCGCACCTGCCCACTAACCGAAGTCAGCCCTGACCTGATCGGAGATGCTGGCTCTCCTCTCACCGCCGTTCACAGGGCCGGAGGGAGGCGGCTCTGCGTCGCTGGAGACCGTGAGGTCGTGGGCCGACTTCGACAACAGCGAGACGTAGAAGGGTAGATCCGGCAGCGACGGAGTGGTCAGGCTCATGACGAGGAGCCGACGCATGCGAGGGAGGGGGAGGTAGACATCGGCCCGCGCGAGGGGCAGGGACGGCGCAGTGTCGTCGTCCGGCTCCGCCTGCCATCTCAGCCCGCACAGCACGAGCACGCCCGGTCCTGCTGGAACGCGGATGTCCTCGACCGTGTTGTTCTCGTTCGCGGAGAGCGCCTCGAAAAGGCCGCGCGCGGACAACTCGGCATCGGCCTCGTCCAGAGGGTCGAGGCGGGCCAGCAGCGAGGCGGTGGTGACGCGGCCGTCCGGTGCCTCGTCCAGGCAGAAGCCCGCGTAGAAGGAATTCTCTGTGAGGGCGTGGTCGGCCATTTCGCGGTAGGAGTGGAAGGCGACTTCGCGTTGGAAGTCGGTTCCGGCCGGCCAGATCTCCTCGGCGACGGACCAGAGCTGTTCGAGGCGTTCTTCGCCGTCGAGGTCGAGGCCCAGGGAATGAAATCCCCCGGGTATGTCCAGGTAAAGCTCGGGCGTGGACTGCATTACGACCTCTCCTCCGGGCCGAGGATCAGGCCGTCGGTGAGTCCCGTTGACCACGCCAACCCGACGGTGAGGTGATGCCTGTGCGCGATACGGATTACGGTGCTGGACGGAACCCCTCGGTACTCCCGGGGATGCAGGACGACACCACTCAGGTGGTCGCGGTCAGCTCCCAGGGTGTCCACACGGTGGTAGAATCCTGTGCGCCAGCTGAAACGCTGCTGCACGAGCTCCGGGGCCAGGCGGGCGAACTGCTCGTCCAAGTAGGCCTCTTGCCGGGCGGGGTTCCGGGACATACGGACCCAGAGCTTGCTCGGGGACAGGAATCGCGCAGTTGCGTTCCGCAACCGCCCGATCAGGTCGGGGTCGCCGTTTCCGAGGGCGACCATGACAAGCCAGACAGCCCGGACGACGAAGTCCAGGGGAATCAGGACCCATTGCACGACGAACCACAGGAGGAGCCCCAACCTCGAAGGGTGGGGCAGAACCGGGTCGTCGAGCGAATGTGGGTGGGGCGCGGAAACCATGCCTACTCTCCCGTCACACTGTCGTAGATCCCGCTGACTGTGCCCGGCAAGGACTGGGCAAGCTGAGGCCCCTTCGACCACCAGGACATCGGGTCCAGGCTGCCGTCGGGACGGATGGCTGCCTTCAGGGAGTCGAGGTCCTTGAGTACTGGGGTGTTGGCGATGATGTCGTTGAGCTTGCCTTCAGTGAGCGGGGCGCCGAGATTGTGAGCGACTGAATTCTCCCAGGCGAGCTTCAGCCGGTTTCCGACGCCACCTGCTGCGTCGTAGACGCGGCCACCGACGTTGTCGGCGAGATCGCGCGCTTCGGCGATGCCTGCCGAGGCGGCACGATCCAACCGGCTGATCTTTTGCAGGTCGTCGATGTTTGAAACCACCGCATCACCGACCCTTTCCGCACGTACCGCGACCTTCACCGAACCCGAGATCGCGACTTTCGCGAACCCAGCTCCAGGAAGGATGCCGATCGCGTCGCCGGCGAGGGTCATCAGGCTGACGTCAGCCCCGCCGAGCTTCGCCGCACCGTGCGAGAGCAGCGCGCCCGCCGAGAACCCCGCACTCGCCAACGCGAGTGCGCCGGACAACGGGGGACACCACAGAGTCAGCAGCGCCAGAATGCCGAGCACGGCGGAGATGTTGCTCAGCCAGTCGCCGATCTTGTTCAGCAGGTCCTTGTGCCGGGCGCACCATTCCTGGATCGAGTGCCCGATCTCTTTGAACTTGTCGCCGAGCCGCTCCCAGAACCCCGGATCGGGGGCGCCGTCAGTTGCCTTGCGTATGTGCCCCGCGATCCCGCGGGCCTCGGCCTGGTGGTCCTCCAGCAGCTGCTCAGCCCGTTTGATGATCTCCTCGAGCTCGCGCTGCGCCTGCTCCAACTGCGCGGAGGCTCCCGAGAGGTCACCGTCCGCCTGCTTCAGCCGCGCGTTCGCCGCATCGACCTTCGCCTGGGCATCTTGCAGCGCGGGGCCCGTGAAGACCTGGCCGCTCAGTCGGAACGCGGGGTCGGCCGCGGCCTGGTTGTAGCGGCCGGCCGCGGCGTCGTTGGCCTTCTCCGCCGAAGCCACCTTGCCTTTGGCTTCCTTGGCCCGAACCTCGTACGTACGGGCCGCGCTCTGGTAGTGGGTGAGTCCCTCGCGCCACTTCGACAGTTCCGACGACGCGGTCTGCATTGCCTCGTGGCTGTCCTTCAGATAGCGCGGCAGCTCCCCGACCTTCTTCGAGAACGCGGAGGCGGCATCTCCGGCCCAACTCACGTTCCCGGTGAGGCGTTTGATGCTGTCCTGCGCATGGTCGAGCGCGGTCGCCGCCTTCTTGGTACGGTCCGCGAGCGTCCCCACGTTGCCAACGTCGCCCGGCGCCGGGTCGAAGCCGAGGGAGGGGTACTTGTCGCTCACTTCCCGCCACCTTTCCCGCCGAAGCCGTCGCGGATGGCCGCGTCGACATCCCGGTAGACGTCACGGGTCTGCTTGAGCTTGTCCTCGATGGTCTGCGTACCGTCGGCGATCTTCTTGATCGCGTCGTCCCAGCTGTCGTGGAACTCATCACAGGCGTTGTCGAGTTCCTTGCTGCCTGTGGTCTTCGGGCCGGTGTCGCGCAGCGCGTTAAGCGCCGAGCGCATTTCCTCCTGGCTCCGGTGGAGTTCCCTGACGAGCCCGTCGAGCTCGGTAATCTCGACTTTGAAGCCTGCCCCCATCGCGCCGTACTCCCCGTTGTCTCGGATTTTGCAGTCGTCAACCCTGGTCACACGTTAATCAGCAGGTGACATGGGGTCGGCAAGGGGGGCCTGCCCGTTCGCCAAACCTTCACAGTGCAGCATCCGGCGCTCCACAACGTTCGTTACGTACTCGACGCCCGGCGAGGAACAGGCGTCCGCCCGACGCGATCGGCGCCACCTTGCCCGGCGACTCGTGGCAGCGTTGTCGCACCGGCGTCGTCGGGAGGACGAAAGCCCAGCGGCTCTGGCTGTGTTGGGATGCGCGTCGTGGAACGCATGGCGGGCGCTTCTCCCCAGTACGGCACCTGCAGCTCTAGTTCGACACGGGCTTGGTGGTGCACAGGATGCTCAATGTCGACGAGGCGTACCGCACGCACTTGGGCCTGATGGAGGATGCGGTGCTGTTGGTCCACAGCTTCGCACGACGTCATCCACAGCATCGCAATCGCTCTCTCGCGAGGTCACCGTGACGGACATCAACTGGGAAGAGCCGTACTGCAGCCGAGGCAACGACTACTTCCGCATAGGAACCGACAGCCACGGCACAGCTGCAGCGCCATCGCCGACCAGGAGGACCATTTACTCACCGAAACCTGCGAAGCCCTCCGCACCCTGATCCGCGACATCAAGGCCGGTAAGGCCGATCATCTGCTGCGGTGACGGGTGGCCTACACTCTCGGGACCCCGAAGCAGGAGCCAGCCAGATGACACCCGCAGTCCAGGTCCCACCGGATAAGTGCGCCTTCGATCAACCTCAGACGAGGCGAAATTGGAGGCGAGCACGACTGCGCGCGGTAGTGGTTCTGCCGCTGGTCATGATTCTGCTGTTGGCGACCCTGGTGGTGATGGGGATGCTGGGGGATCGGCCCAGAGCGCAGCCTATGTGGATGCGCATCGCGGGCTTCGTGTGCGTGATCGCGGCTCCGCTCATCTTCGCCCTCGTGCTGTACTCGTTTGGGCCGGTCCTCCGGCTGCGCAGGATCCGGAAGGTGCTCCGCGAGTATCCCTGGGAGTACCGCTCTTCCGTACGTCCTTGCCACGATGTCAAGGACACGATGGCGCTCGTTGTGCAGCTCAAGGCTGACGCGGACAGCGACTGGTCCAAGACCATGCGGGCGGTCAACCCTCTGCGGAGGAAGCGCTGGACGGGGGCGATGGAGCAGGGTGCCTGGTTCGCCGGTGACCCTGAATTCGGTGGTGTGATCGCGGTGCCCGGGGGCAGGGACCTCATGACTCTTGAGCGTGGCAGCCGGACGCCCGTTGAGGAGTACCGGGAGATCGCCCGCGACAAGGACCGCATGGCGCGGGCCAAGAGGGCCGGTATCGGAACTCTGAGTGCGGGCCTTCGCCCATAATTTCGTTTGCTGAATCAAATGACGAGGAGTTGTCCGCGTGAAGTCCGGTCTCTCTGTCCCCCTCCCCTTGGCCAAGTGTGCCTTCGACGATCCCGCCACCCGGCAGGCGTATGAGAATGCCCGACGCAGGGCTCTCGTCAGTTTGTTGATCAGGGTCGCCGTGTTCCTTGCTCTGCTCATCGTGGCGAAGGCGTTCAAGGAAGAGGAGACGCAGCTTGTCTCGGGCACCGCATCCTTTCTGCTGATACCCGCTGCCTTTTTGCTGGCGGGGCCAGCCAAGGCATTGCGCTGGCTGCGCGCCGTCGAGAGCGTTCTGAAGTCCGGCCCCTGGCGGTACTGCTCCGCGGTCCGCAGGCCGGACGCCAAAGCCGGTGCGGGTACCGCCGTGCAGCTCAGGCTCGGTGACGGGGGTGACGACGCGGACTGGACGCCGGTGCTGGCCGCTCGTACGTGGCGTCGGCGCACGCGCTGGTCGGGAGAGTTCGAGCACGGGGCCTGGTTCGCGGGCAACGCTGACCGGGGTGGCGTCATCGCCCTGCCGGGCGGGCACGGGCTGATGACTCTGCATCGGCAGTGACCGCAAGGTTGTGAAACGCACGTATCGGAAGCGCCAGTGCTTGGAGCGGGCCAGATGACACCCGACGCCCAAGCCCGGCCAGCATGCCGCCGAGTCCACTGCAAGCATCGCCATTTGACCTCCAGATGCGGTCCCAGACCCGTGCTGTGGAGCTGCTGCCGAGGGGTTACAACCCGTCAAATGAAGAGACTGACCAAGTACGACAGTCCAGCCCCCACGATGCCCACGCCGATCATCCCGATCGTGGTCGGCCGCGTCGCATTCCGTCCCGCCGCGTCCCATGCCGCGCCGTACGAGATCCGGCTGCTGCCGAAGGGTGCGTAGCCGGTGGCGACGCAGAAGACGCCGAGGCCGGTGAGGACCCAGCCTGCGAAGAAGGCCGCGAACCAGTGCATGGCTCGGTTCAGGCCTGCGACGACGTAGTCGGCGTCTGTGTCGGCGTCAGCCGTCGGAGCGTCCGTCTGCTGAACGGAGACCTCTGTGCCCTGGAGATACCCGCGCTTGCCCTCCAGCGCGGCGTTGATGTCCTTGGCCTTGCCGTCGTCGGACGCGAAAGTGCCGCAGCAGCGGATGGTGCTGCGGTTCTTGCGGCTGCTCCGAGAGACATTGTGCGGGGAGGTCACCTCGCAGCTTTCGACCGTCAGGGTGCCGTGCGTACCGGCCCACCCTGCTGCGTACGCCCCTTGGTACGCGCCTACGCCGGTCAAGGCGAGGCCCGCGAGGAGAAACACGACACCGCCCGCGCGCCCGAGTCGGCCGAGGGTGCTTCCGACGAGGCCTCGGAGCCAGCGGTCGATCCCTGCGGGCTGCGAGCGGGGCATGGCGACTGTGTCTGTCTTTTCCGTGTGGAGGGGAGGCGCGCGCCATTCGGGCGCTAGCTCAAGCGCTATTCGAAAGGCTTTCCTATCACTTCGGTGCGCTACGCCGCGACGGAATGGGCTGCCCAACGAGCGGCCTCCGGGTCCCGGATGTGTCAACAACCGACCGTATCCGTAGCGACTTCGGGTGACGAGAGATACTTGAGGGGACGAGAGGTGAGGAGAAGCGACATGGCCCAGCAACCCCAGAAACCCCAGGGACCGTCCTCCGACCGCGGCGTGTGGGACGAAGCGCTCGAACCGGAGCAGGTCCGCTCAGTGAACTCCGCGCTGCGCAAGCTGGCCGACAACGGTAACGCGAGCAAGGAAATGCAGGACATGGCCAAGAAGATGCTGTCCGGCCAAATCACCCTGCGCGACGCCATGGACGACCCTTCGGCGTCACGCGCCCTGGGCGGCGGTCTGGCATCCCTGCGCAGCGAGTGGGAGTCGCTGTCCGACGACGAGCGCGACGAGATCCGGCACGGTGAGGTACCGGCGAACAGCGACCCGTCCTCGGACGGGTCCGAGCCCGGACGCTCCCAGGGAGAGCCCTCGCAGACCCCCAAGACGAGCAAGGGCCGGCACAGCGGCGGCTTCTCTCTGTACTGAGCACGCAGCCCGTGTGCCACGTCCCCTCACCGACCGGCCGGTGCGGGGACCGGTAGAGAGGGCTGGTGGGACGGGACCGGTGGGGCGCCCGGACGGGCTTCATCGGCTCGTCCGGCTTCCGACCCCCCTTTGCACGTGGGACGTCCTAGTCCTCCCAGGGCCCGTACTCGTCTTCCAACTGCTCCAAGACGTGCTCCCAGAAGGCCGACTCCCCGCCTGCTTCCAGCTGTTCGACGAGCAAGCGCAGCTCTTGCGCCGCTACCGCCGGCTCCGGGCCTGCCAGCCGGTCCTCGTAGGCCTTGAGCAGTCCCAGTGCACCCGCGAGCTTGGGCAGGGAGGAGACCGCCCAGCCTGCGTAACCAGCTGCGTGATCCCAGCCGTTGGGGTCGTAGACGTCGACATCTCCGGTGGGGCCGTTCAGCAGCACGTGGAATCCGCCGCCGTACGTCCCGAAGCCGTAGCAGTAGCTCGTCGGCGGAGTGTCATCGTCGGGGTATCTACGGCCGAACAGCTCGTCGGGGTCCTCTTCCCACAGTCCGTCCTTGGGCAGGCCCGCCGACGTGAAATCTATGAAGTCGATCCGCACGGCCGGGAAGCCCACCGTGGTCAGAAACTTCCTGGCTTCCTTGTCCTCAAGGCGAACCGGAATCTCTGTCTCCGTGGGACGCCAGAGCGATCCCACGCCGAAAATGGACTCGAGCCATTCGGCGGTCGGCTCCTCTGCTTTGGCGAGCAGCTCGGTCTTGTGCACTGGTTCCCCCCGGGGCTCACGCTCTGACGATGAAACCAGTCAACCGCACAGCACTGACAACGGGACGCAGCCCCCCGGCCGGGCACGCTGCGAAGAGGATCACCCGTTCCCTTGGGCAGGGCGCCCTCGAAGCGCGAGTTCGGGATCTGGGGATGAGTGGTGGCGAGCCGGCCGTGCTGTGGACCCCGGCGTCGGATTTCTCGGAAGCGTGGCATTGTCCTTGGGGCCATGCGCTGGAAGGCGGACTCGGCACGCGGATGAGCCGGTTTGCCGTCGCGGATCAAAGGCAGCAGGCGGTCAACGACCTGGCTCCTCCGAGTGCGACCAGGCGGTGTAGCCGCCGGGGAGCAGGCTGAGGTGCAGGCCAGAAGCCGGACGTTGGCCGTGGTGGCGAGCGGCTTGAGTACTTCCTGTACGACCCGGGCCGGTTCGCCGGTCGTCCGTACCGGCCCTGCCTGGTCGACGTCCGGTACGACGACGGTCACGGTCCGGTCGAGGGCGGCCAGTTCGGCGTACACGTCCTCGATGCGCGTGGCCTGCAGGCCGTAATGGTCTGCGAGCAGCCATCCGATCTGTGCAGCGGTCAGCCCTGCCGCGCTCGGGACCGCGGGGGCGGGGAGCTCGGGTGGCACGGTCGACGGGTCGAGGTCGGCCAGCGGAAGCCGGTTACGGAACTCCGGGTCGCACAGCATGAGGAAGCCGGTGAGCAGGCGCGAACGCCCGCTGCCCGGGCTCCCGGTGAGGACGATGACGCGCGGCGTTCCTGGCCACTCCATCCACCAGGCGGCGAGGGCACGCAGCACGGTGGCGCGGCCGCCTATGTGGGGATGTGGTGCATAGCCGGTGGTCGGAGCGGTCATGGGTGTGCGTCTTTGTGTGTGCCGGGGATACGGACGAAGGCTAGGCGTTGTGTTCGAGGTTCTTGCGGTAGAGCGCGATTGCCTGCTCGGGCGGGTAGTTGGGGACGGTGACGGTCTCGCCCGTCTCCTTCGACACCAGGATCTTGGCTCCGCCGGGCGGGGCGGGCTCCGGGCGGCCCGCCGCGTCGGTGCGGGGTGGGAAGGCGGCGTACACCAGGTAGCCGATGTCGAACTCGTGGACGCGGAGTTCGGCGGGGGTGCCGTCCGGGAGCTTGGGCTGGGCGTAGCGGGCGCGGACGATGGCGATGGCCTCGTCAGGCGTGGTGGGTGGGGCGCCGGGGGTCATACGGGTCCTGTTCGTCGGTTGGACTGTGCTGGGGCAGCGCGTTGACGATGTGGGGAACTCGCCCACCCAACCACCGTCGAGCAGGTACTTGGGCAGGTACTCCGATTCGACTTCCACGGTGAAACCCGAGTCCAGGGCCAGGCAGGCGACGGCCAGGGGGCCCAGCGCGATGAGCCCGTCGGAATCGCGCTCCAGCTCCTCGTCGCGGGTCCAGTAGTCCTTGTGCCATTCGACGGTCTTGGCCAGCTCAGTGGTGAACCTGTCCTGGTCTCCGCGCACCACCTGGGTCAAGAGGTTCATGGGCGGATACATGAGGTTCAGTACGGCGCTTCGCGAGGCGGGCCGGAGTACTTCAGGGTCGGTGCCGTCCACGGCAGCGAGCAGTTTGTCGCCGAGTTCCGGCTGCTTGAGCCAGTACGCCTGTAGTGCTTCGGCCCAGGAGTAGATGTACTCGTCGAAGCCACCCGCTTCGCGCAGCAGGGAGACGGGTACCTGGCACAGGTCGTCCGTACGCTGCCTGTCACGGCATACGCAGGACAGCCAGAAGGCCGTGAGCCAGTTGCCCGCGTGGGCCCAGGGACCGGCGCCGGAACGGAAGACGTGCTCGTCATGGCCGACCTGGCAGGTGACGGTAGGTGACGTCGCGCGGGCCGAGACGAAGAGGGCGTGGCCGATCTGCATCGCGGTGACACAGGCCACCCAGGTCTCCAGCTTGTCGGCCTTGGGATCCCCCGAGCAGCGCCTGTCAAGGGCAGTGGTCGCAGAGCTCAGAGCCATGGAGAACCACTCGGCGTTCTCCTTGAGGTCCTCCAGCTCTCCGTTCAGCCTTCGCTCCAGCACCTTCAGCACCTGAGGCAATGCCCCCGTGGGGAATTCATGACGTCGAATCTTGATCATTTTCATCCTTCGCGAGGGGCTTGACAGTGGGCCGATGAACGTTTGCCAACGGGGCGAGGCCCTTGTGTCATGGCTCGCGCGGCATTGGCGAGTGTGCGCCTTGTTCCCGTTGCGCCCTCGCGCAGCGCAGCGTTGTATTTGGTGCGGTGAGCATCAGGGGGGCAGATGGGCAGGGCGCCCTTGAAGCGTGAGTTGGGTACGTCGGGGTGGGTGGTGGCGAGCCAGCCGTGCTCGTGGGTAGGGGCCGAGAGCATGGGGCCGGGTTCGACCGAGAGGTTGTCGGCTGCCGAGCTCGCGCAGGGAACGCCCTCGCCGTACTCCTCGGCCTCGTCCTCGTCTATGGCGGCTTCCCTGATCCGCGTGCTCGAGCGCCAGCTCTCGAACTCCGGGGTGATGAAGACCCGGTAGGCCGTCTGTGTCTCACCCTGGGAATCCTGGAACTCCAGGGAGTTGGTGGCTTCAGTGGCGGCGCCCACGCCCATGGCGGTCGTGACAGGCCGGAGATCGTGCAGCCCGAGAGCGGATGTTCGTCCAGGAGCTTGATCTGCACAAGGCGTTCCACGGAACGTTGGTCGGGCCTCGTCCAGGAACTCTTCGCCGTCCAGGTCTACGAGGACCTCCAAGGCCCTGCTGCGCAGACTCGCCGGGCCTTGCCGCCGGATCTCCCGCAGGCGCAGTGCGACCCGGCCGTCCTCCGCGGCGCTCGAAACGCTCCTCTCGTCGTCGGAGAGGCCTCGTACGAGAGCGTCGATGGTGTCGGGCACGGCGGATCCCAGATGTGGGAGGCGGTCAGTGTGCGGGGCCTACATGCGCCATGATCGCGCGGGCGAACCCTGCGACGTTTCGTGGGCAAGCCCAGTGGCTCAGCAGTTCGGCACGCTGACCCTCGGGGGCTGCGGGCTTCGACCTCCCGGCCTTCGCCATCGCGAGATCGTCCAGCTCCGCCTCGCCGGGGTTGCTCAGGGCCGTGAGAACGCGGGGCAGAAGCTTCAGCTGGGCTTCGAGCCCGTCTTCGTGCGGGTGCCGATCGCGTTCGCATGTGTACGCGCCGAGGGCACGCTCGACCTTCGCGAGTGCCTCGACCACAGCGGCCTCGACTCCGGGGCCTGGGTGGCCCCAGACGACGTACGGGGAGAGAAGCGCCAGCCCCAAGGTCCAGAACAGGGCCTGCTCACCGGTGGTGTCCGCGTCCAGCTGCCGCACGCAGTCGAGTACGGCCTCGTCCTTGTCACCGAGGTAGTAGCCCTGGTGTAGGTCCTCCCAGTCCTCGAGCAGCTCTTCCCAGTTGTCGGGTGCTGCAGGGCGGCTCTGCGACGGCTGCGGTGGGATTTCGTCCATGCTTGTCGTAACGCCTTGAAGATCGTTGATGGTTCCTCACCGCCAGGGCAGCTGGGCACCGCAGTGAAGGGGGACCGGCACGGTGGCGCCAGTCAGCGTTGCTGCTGCCGGATTCGCAGAGCCCTCGCCCCGAACTCGGTCGCTGCGACCAGGATGCCGTCGGGCGACAGGTCGGCGCCGGTGAAGGGGGAGTCCGAGATGAGGGCAGCCACGACTGTCTCGCGTGACCGGTCCCACACCCGCAGCTGGTCCGTGCCTCGGCGGAGTGCGAGCGGGGCGGCTGCGCGGTCCTGCTCGGAGAGCGGCAGCAGTTGTTCCGGTCCTGGCTCGTTGAAGAGCGCCGGCTGTACGAGGCTGTGCATGAGCAGCGCGGAATCACTGTTCCCGGCCACAGGGAAGGCGCCGGGAGTGCCGGTCGGTACCGAGAGGGCGGCGATGGGCGCGGGGGTTTCTGCAGGGCGTGGGAGCGTGCCGATAGCGACTTCGCTGATGTCGCGGAGGCGGATGCTCCACAGGGTCTGCCAGGGCAGATCCAGGCCGAGCCGGTGCACCGCTGCTGCGAAATCCGGCAGCTGGTCCTCGACGAACGCGCTCTCCAACAGGGCGGCGCGGGCCAGTGTGGGCGCCTGCGTGCGAGTCAGCAAGGGGGCGATACGCAGATACGTACGCGCCGGAGCGCCGAGTGCTTGCTCTGGGACGGCCTCGACCGCCGCGCGCAGCGGCACCGGGGCGGCGTACACGAACAAGCCCGGGTCAGTGAGGAGTTGGGGAAGCAGACCCGCTTCCAAGGTGTGCCCGGCGATGTAGTCGCGTACGTAGGGATCGGCTTTGCTCCAGTCCTGCCCAGGCACGGATTCCAGGAGCGCCATGGCGATCTGGGACTGAGTGGCGCGGGCGTTGGGAAGGCCGGAGCGGATCTCGTCGGCAATGGAGGGGTGGAGTAGCTGAAGCAGTGTGCGCTCGCCGTTGGCCCCCGTTCGAAGCGACTGCACGAAGGGGCGGGCCAAGGCTCCACTGCCCGCGATCGCCTCGGTCATGTCCTTGCCCGCCAGAGTGCTGACGAGCCGTACCCACAGCTCGGCCGGTAGACCCTCTCCCTCGGCGAGGGCCAAGGGCACGAGCAGTTGGCGTAGCGTCTGCGGGTCGGCTCCGAGGCGGCGTGCGTGCAGGTCGAGCACCTCGCCCAGAGACGTGGGCAGTTGACTCTCGTCGATGGGTACGACGCCCGACGGATTCGACAGGATGCTCTGGACCGCGAGCTGCACGGTGAGGGGGCTGGTCCCGGCACGACGGCCGATCGCCTCGGCGAGGGCTCGCCGGGTGGGAGCGTCGGTGGTGAAGGGCAGCTCCGGCGCCCCGAATTCGGGGCTGAGCAGGGCCTCGGCCTGCAGCACCAGACTATGAGGGTCGGCCCACTGCGGATCGTCGAGGTCAATGATCTGCGCGGTGCCGGGCGGCAACCCTTCAACCAGGCTTGCGGCGAGCTCACGCGGTACGTCAGCGAGAAGCCGGACGGTTTCCGTGCCCGCGAGTGGCCTGAGCGCTTCCTGTACGAGGCGGGCGGGCTCGCCCGTGGCCCGTACCGGGCCTGCCCGGTCGACGTCCGGCACGACGACGGTCACGGGCCGGTCGAGGGCGGCCAGTTCGGCGTACACGTCCTCGATGCGCGTGGCCTGCAGACCGTAATGACCGGCGAGCAGCCACCCGAATTGCGCCGCGGTCAGCCCTGCAGCGCTCGGGACCGCGGGAGCGGGAAGCCCTGGCGGCACGGTCGACGGGTCGAGATCGGCCAGCGGAAGCCGCCTGCGGAACTCCGGGTCGCACAGCATGAGGAAGCCGGTGAGCAGGTGCGAGCGCCCGCTGCCGGGGCTTCCGGTGAGGACGACGACACGCGGCGCACCCGGCCACTCCATCCGCCAGGCGGAGAGAGCGCGCAGCACGGTGGCGCGGCCGCCTATGTGGGGATGGGGTGCGTAGCCGTTGGGTGGGGCGGTCATGAGCAGGGGTCCTCGGGTGCCGGGGATGGCGGGCGATGGGAAGTTGCTCTGCGTGGGGTGTGAGTCAGGCCCCGAGTCCGCGCTTCTTGCGGTAGCGCGCAATGGCCAGCTCGGGGGGCAGGTTAGGGACGGCGACGGTTTCGCCGGTCACCTTGGACACCACGATGTTGGCGCCGCCGGGTGGGGCGGGTTCTGAAGGGGGCGTAGGGTCGGTGCGGCGTGGGATGACCGTGTACACGAGGTATCCGATGTCGAACTCCTGGACGCGAAGCTCGATGGGGGTGCCGTCGGGGAGTTTGGGCTCGGCGTAGCGGCTGCGGACGATGGCCAGGGCTTGGTCGGGTGTGGTGGGTGGGCCTTGCGGTGCTGGGGCGGGGGTGTCCGGGGCCATGGGTTCCCTTATCTGTTGTTGCGGTGTCCGGCCGGGGCTTACGTGGGGAATTCGTTGATCCACGCACCGGCGACGAGATGCTTGGGCAGGTACTCGGACTCGACGGTGATGGTGAAGCCGGCCTGAACGGCAAGGCAGGTGACGCCCAGCGGGCCCAAAGCAATCAGGCCTTCGGCGGTCAGTGCGCGGTCCTCGTCGCGGGTCCAGTAACTCTTGTGCCACTCCAGGGCCTTGGCCAGCTCGGTGTTGAACTTCTCCTCGTCGCCGCGCGCGAGCTGAGTGAGGAGGTTCATGGGGGGATACATGATCTTGAGGACGCCGTCGCGTGGCGCATGCCTCAGGACCTCGGGGTCGGTTCCGTCCACCGCGGCCACCAGCTTGTCGCCGAAGTCGGGGCGCTTGAGCCAGTAGGCCTGCAGGGCTTCCACCCAGTTGTAGATGTACTCGTCGAAAACTCCGTCGGCTTCCCGCAGCCGTGCGACCGGGAATTGGCACAGCTCGTTCAACCGCTTCTTCTCGCGGCAGATACAGGCAAGCCAGAACGCGTTGAGCCATTTACCGGCGTGGGCCCACTGCAAGGTACCGGCACGGACGGTGCGCATCTCGTCGCCGATGCGACACTCGATGCTGTCGGTCGTGGCCTGAGCCGATGCGAAGAGAGCTGAGCTGACCTGCATGGCGATGACGCAGGCTTCCCACGTCTCGAGCTTGTCGGATTCAGGGTCCAAGACGCAACGCCGGGCGAAGAGATTGATGGCGTCGGCCGGAAGTTTCGCGAACCACCCGGGTTGGGTTCGCAGCTCTTCAACGTCCTCCCAGAAATACTCGGTCCGGGACTCGAGAATACCTACGAGGTTTCGTGTCGGGAACTCATGTCGTGGAATCTGCATCGCTCTGCTTCTCGGCTTCCGTTCTGGTATCGAACTGCTTCATCTCGTAGCCCTGGTGCTGGCCTCCGGAGGAATTTCCCTTGACGAGTATGTACTTGACTCTGGGCGGGTTCGCTTCCAGAGCCTTCCTGAGGTCGCGTGCCAGCTTCCGCTCCGCCTTGGCGGCCTCCCGCTCGGCGTCAGTCTTGGCCTTGTCCTCGTTCCGGTCTGCGCGCTCCTCCATTACATGCAGGATCGTCTCAAAGTATGCACGGGTGCCCTGCTTGACCTTCGGGACGCTCGGGGTTGGTGCGTCCTGCCCGCTGTCGTCATTCTGGTCGTTCTGATCGCTGTCGCCCTGATCCTGGCCCGGGCTGTTGTCCTGTCCGGCGGAGGGATCGGGGCCGGCGTGCTCGGGGAGTCCGCGCCGGTCGCCGAGCCCCGTCTTCAGTGAACCCTTGGCCTCCACGACGACAAACTCGGGCGGGTCGGTGTTCGGGTCCATCCATATCTGGTCGAACCGGTCTCTTCCGGTGCCCCGGTCGTCGATCCGTGTGTAGGTCGGGAAGTGCCGGGGCATGGCGTGGAACTCGGCGACCTGCTCGCCGTACTCCTCGCTGGCTCTTCCCATTTCTCCGTGCAGTGGGCTGTGCTTCGCGTCTGCTTCCTCGAACTTCTTCTCGTTCTCCTCGGTCTTGTTCTTCTCGTAGGCTTCCTTCGCCGCCTGCCGGTCCTTGTGCGGCTGATCGTCAGCGTCGATCGCCTCCTGGCGGGCCAGCGCCGCCTCATCGAGATGCTCCAGGTTCTTCTGAGAGATCCCTTCGTGCCGCTTGCCGGAACCTGCACCGTCGTCGATGTATGACTCGGGGTCGGCGTCCGGTGCGTCGTTGGCCAGCATCCACGGAGCGTTGGGGTCGTTCGTGGGATGCAGCTGAGGTACGGGGCGACCGTCCTCCGCGGGGTTTGTCTGGCTCTGCCGGCGGCCGCTGTTCGGGTGGTAGTACTTCTCGAACCAGGTTCTGGCGGCCGATTGCTCGTCATTGTTGCGCGCGCGCATTCCCTCGTTGGCACGCGCGAGCATGTCCAGATCACGCTGCCGACGGCTCGCTTGATTGTCGGGGCTGCTGCCCGCGGGCTCCGCAGGACCGGAGGGACGCTCGGGGTTCGGCCGGGAATTCTCTGCCGGGTTCTCGGGCGCGATGTCCCCGTACAGCGGCTTCTTCCCGTTGACGGAGTCCTTGACGTAGTTGGCCGCGTCGGCGTTCTTGCCGTCGGGAAGGCTCTCGCGCGTCGGCACCGCGGAGTCCTTGTTCATGTCGCTCGGCCGGTCGCGGTGGTCCTCGGCCGGCGGCCGGTTCGAGTCGTCGGGCCGTGTCTGGTCCGGGGTCTCCGACGGGTCCTTGTCCGGAGTCTCAGACCGCGGGTCATCCAGGTGATCTGGACGCGTCTGGTCCGGCCGCGGCGAGGTGTTCGGGTCCCGGCCGTCGGGCCACTCGCCGGTCTCCGGCTTCTGCTGCGTGGGGGTGTCCCGATTCGGGTCCGGCGTACGAGGGTCCGAAGTGCGGGGATCGGACGTACGCGGATCCGTCGTGCGGGGGTCCGCGGCGCGAGGGTCGGTGGTGCTCGGGTCCCCGGTCTGCTGATGCGGAATGGACGTACGCGGGTCCGAGGGCGTGGTGGTCTGGTGAGGCGTGTCCCGGTTGGTCGTGGGGTCGCTCTGGCTGTCCGGCGTGGTCCGCGGGGGTGCCGTGCTGTCCGTCGTGGAGGTCGGCTGCTGGGACTCCTTGTCGGGGGCCCGGCCTTGCTCGTCGGGACGTGTCGGATCGTCGGGGTGTGACTGCTGGTCGGGGGTGCTGCTCGGTGTCTCGGCCGGCGTCGGGTGGTTCTGCTCCGAGGGAGTCTCGGGGGAGGGCGACTGCTGTGGCTGCGCATCAGCGTTGCCGTTGTCCGGAGACGACTTAGGGCTGTCGGCGGTGTCCTGGGACGGCTCCTGGCCGTCCGGCATGCTGTCCGGCTGGGACGGTTTGTCGCTCTCGCCCTGGAGCTGGCCGGTCTCGCTCTCGGGCTTGTCGTTCGTCGGGTCCGGCGTCGGGTTCGGGTCGGCCGTGGACGACTGCTCGGGGACCCCGTTGTTCGATGCGTCCGGGGTTGCCGGATCCGTCGCGGGGGAGTTGGTGTCCGTGTCGGGGGCGTCGCCCTGCTTCGGGATGTCGCTCGAGGTGTCGTTCTGCGGGTTGCTCTCAGAGCTTTCCGGCTGCCCGCTGCTCTCGGAGTTCTCAGGCTGGGACGCGTCGTTGTTCTGGTTCTGCGACTCGTCGTTCTGGCCCTCGGAGTCATCCGCAGTGTTCTGCACGGGATGCAGCGGATTCCCGTCGGGGTCCATGGGGATGTGCCAAACGTGGTCGGCGTTGGCGAGGTGCAGCGGGTCATAGCTGACCTCGCCGCCCTGGGAGTCCACCCAGACGACGGTGCCGTTGTGGTTGATGGCGGCGAAGGCGTGACCGCCGCCATTTGGCCAGTCGACCTGCACGATGGCCGTGGAGCCGTGCCCCGCCTGCAGCAGGTCCTGCTCGATACGGGCGGCGGTGTCGGGGTCGCTCCCGGTACCGGCATAGGTGTGCGGGGCGCCTGCCCAACGGATCTGGTTGGCGTTCGCGTCGTCCTCGGGGCGCCTGGTGTCCAGCACGCCGTGTTCGTCGGTGTCGAGCGTGCGCGGAGCGGAGACCTGTGGGTTGCCGCGGTAACTCTCGATGAATGAACGTGAGCAGTCCGCACAGTTGTTGCTGCGGCCCGGGACCTCGTCGCCGCCGTCATTCTGCAGACCGACCCACGCCCCGAAGGGGTCGGGGAACCGCTGCGGGGTGCCGTCCGGGTTCTGGGGGAAGGAATCCTCCAGCCGGTCCTGGTCGTCGGGGTGGACCTCGCCGAGGCCGCCCGGCTCGTGATCCATGTCGTTGCGGATGTCTTCGACGCTGTCGGTCTTGGGATTGTCGTTCTTCGCGTCGTTCCCTGGGTTGCTCTGGGGTGAGCCGGGGGCCGCGGGGCCGGTGGACGGGTTCCCGTTCGGCGTCTGTTGTGCGGGGCTCGGCGTCGGCGTGACCGTGTGCACGGGTACGGGCACCGGCGTCGGCTGTTGCTGCTGGTTCGGGGTGTTCGACGGCGTGCCGGGGTTTGCGCTGCTGCTCGGCTGCTGCGGGGTGTTGGGCGTACCGCCTGACGGCTGGTGAGGCTTGGCGGGGGCGTTGCCTGAACCCGGCTGCGACTGGGGCGTGGGGTTGCCGGCCGGAGCTGATGCCCGGCCCGGTGTACGACCAGCTGAGTTGGCGTCGGGTGTGCCGTGGGCCGGTGCCGACGTCGAGGGGTTGGCGGTAGGAGCTGCGCTCCTGGGTGGGGCCGACTGCCTCGGGTCCGGGTTGGTCGGACTCGGGTTCTGGTTCGTGGGGGTACGGCCGTCCGGCGTACCAGGGGTGTTGGGGCTCGGGCTGGGGGTCCGTCCGCCGGGCGAGCCCGCGCTGTTCTGGTTGGGCCCCGGACTGCGTCCGGGCGGCGTAGCCCCGGGAGCATGCTGGTTCGAGGGCCGCCCGTCCGTTGTTCCAGGAGTGCGGCCGTCCGTCGATGGTGTCGGCGTACTGCGCGGGGGCGTGGAAGGAGTCGGGTTCGGTGTGGAAGCGGGGCCGGTTCCGGTGGGGTTGGGGGTTCCCGGGGTGGTGGTGGAGGGGGTCCTGGGCGGGCCCGATGTGGGGTTTGGGCTTGTGGGGCTGGTGCCGGAGGGGGAGTTGCCTGGGGTGTTTGTGCTTGTACGGGCGCCTGCCGCACCGTCCGCTGTTGTGGGGGAGGTGGGTGAGGTCGGCATGGGGGAGTTGCCGTCCGACCGGGGGGCGGTGGAGGAAGTGTCGGCCGTGGTGGGTGGGGGTGCGGAATTCGAGACTGTGGGGGTGCTTGCGGCGAGGC
>NZ_JAGGPB010000028.1:99896-159152 GCF_018614055.1 Streptomyces sp. ISL-98 | reverse complement strand
GGGCTTTTCTGCGTTCCAGGGGCATTTCGGCCCCCTTAGGGTCTAGAGGCGGCCTGCGGCTTTCAGCGCGAGATAGGCGTCGGCCAGAGCGGGGGCCAAGTCGTCCGAGGTGGCGTCGACGACGGTTACTCCGTGGCGGGTGAGCTTTTCTGCCGTACGGCGGCGCTGTTCCCGGGCCTGGGTGCCGGCGGCGGCTTCGTACACCGCGTCCACTGTGCCGCGGGCGGTTGCCATCTCCTTGATCCGGGGGTCTGCTACAGCGGCCACGAGGACCGTGTGGCGCTGCGTGAGCTGCGGGAGGACCGGGAGGATGCCCTCTTCGACGGGAGCGGCTTCCAAGCTGGTGAGCAGAACGATCAGGGAGCGGCGCGGGGCGTTCTTGAGCGCCGTGGCGCTGAGCCCGCGGGCGTCGGTTTCGACCAGGGTTGGCTCCAGTGGGGCCAACGCGTTGACCAGCGCGGGAAGGACGTCGCCTGCGGTGCGGCCCTGGACCTGGGCGCGGATTCGGCGATCGTAGGCGAGTAGGTCCACTCGGTCGCCGGCGCGCGAAGCCAGCGCTGCTAGGAGAAGGACGGCGTCCATGGAGGCGTCAAGGCGGGGCACGTCTCCGACGCGGCCGGCCGAGGTGCGGCCCGTGTCGAGGACCAGCAGGATGTGGCGGTCGCGCTCGGGGCGCCAGGTGCGCACCGCGACGGTGTTCTGCCGGGCGGTGGCACGCCAGTCGATGGAGCGGGTGTCATCGCCGGGAATGTAGTCGCGGAGGCTGTCGAACTCGGTCCCCTCGCCGCGGGTCAGCACGCTGGTCCGGCCGTCGAGCTCTCGAAGGCGGGCCAGCTTCGACGGCAGGTGCTTGCGGCTTCCGAAGGGAGGCAGCACGCGGACTGTCCAGGGGACCTTGTGGCTGCCCTGGCGGGCGGCGAGCCCGAGGGGGCCGTACGAGCGGATGGTGATGCGTTCGGCATGGCGGTCGCCGCGGCGGGTTGGGCGGAGCAGCGTGCTGAGGCGGCGGCGTTCTCCGGCCGGGATCGTCAGCTTGTGGCGTGACGCGGCCTGCTCGGTGCCGGTGGGCCAGCTGCTGGGCGGCCAGGCGTCCCGGACTTGGGCGCGGAGGAGGCGGCGCGAGGGGTTGGTGATGGTCAACGTGATCTCGGCGCCCTCACCCAATCGAACTGACGTGTCACCGGTTCGAGTGAAACGGAGTTTTTGCACTGGTGCTGCCATGGCGTAGTCGCACAGAATTGCGAGCGTGAGGGGAGCGTTCATGGCGAGGACTCCGGACCAGTTCGGCGCCAGGATGCCGATGGGGATCGCGCCAAGGGCCGCGAGGAGAGCGGTTCGTCCGGTGAGGGCCACGGTCATCGCCTCATCGGGGGACGGGGACGTGGGCGAGGATCGAGGTGATGACGGAGTCGGCGGTGACCCCTTCCATCTCGGCCTCGGGCCTGAGCTGGATGCGGTGGCGCAGGGTGGGAAGGGCCAGGGCCTTCACATCGTCGGGGATGACGTAGTCCCTGCCGGTGAGCCAGGCCCAGGCGCGGGCGGTGGAGAGCAGAGCGGTGGCTCCCCGGGGGGAGACACCGAGGGTAAGTGAGGGGGATTCGCGGGTGGCACGACAGATATCGACGACATAGCCGGTGATCTCTGCGGAGACCGCGGTCTTGGAAACGGCGGCGCGGGCTGCTTCCAGGTCGGCGCGGCTCGCGGCGGGGCGCAGGCCGGCTGCGTGCAGGTCGCGGGGGTTGAAGCCCTCCGCATGGCGGGTCAGTACGCCGATCTCGTCCTCACGGGACGGCAGTGGGACCGTGAGCTTGAGGAGGAATCGGTCCAACTGCGCTTCGGGGAGCGGATAAGTGCCCTCGTACTCGACAGGGTTCTGGGTTGCGGCAACGAGGAAGGGGTCGGGCAGGGCGCGGGGGGTGCCGTCGACCGTGACCTGACGCTCCTCCATTGCCTCCAGGAGAGACGCCTGGGTCTTGGGAGGAGTGCGGTTGATTTCGTCCGCGAGCAGCAGGTTGGTGAAGACCGGGCCGGGCTGGAAAGAGAACTCCGCTGTGCGGGCGTCGTAGACCAGGGAACCGGTCACGTCGCTCGGCATGAGATCCGGGGTGAACTGGACGCGTTTCGTGTCCAGTTCGAGTGAGGCCGCGAGTGCGCGGACGAGGAGGGTCTTGGCTACCCCGGGGACACCTTCGAGCAGCACATGGCCGCGGCAGAGGAGAGCTACGACGAGTCCGGTGACAGCGGGATCCTGGCCGACCACGGCCTTGGCGATCTCGGTGCGCAGGGCTTCGAGTGAGTCTCGGGCGCTGTCTGGGTTCTCTGCGGGCTGGGCGCTCATGAAGCGCGTACCTCTCTTTCGAGGGCGTCGAGTTCGTCTGCCAGGCGGATGAGGCCGGCGTCGTCGGAAGGTGCGGTGCCGAAGAGCAGGGACGGGAGATCCCTGGCGGTCGTCGGCAGATGGGCGGAGACAGCAGGGAGAAGGGCGTCGGCGGCGTGGGCCCGGGAGGCGGGTACGCCGAGAAGGGGGGCCAGTTGGGCGCGGGTTGCCGCGCGCAGGGCTGAGGCGGCTCTGTCGCGTGCGTCGGCCCTGCGGTAGAGCCGGGCGCGGCCTTCGGTGGTCTCGGAGGCGCGGACGGCTACGGGGAGCTGCTCGGTGACGAGGGGGCCAAGTCGGCGGGCACGCCAGATCGCGGCGAGCACTGCTGCGAAGGCGAGTTGGAGGGTTCCCCAGATCCAGCCGGGAGGCACCAGGTCGACGAAACTGCGGTCGCCGCCTTCGGTGGCTGCGGTATCACGGAGCGAGGGGAGGTACCAGACGAGATGAGGCCGGGAGCCGAGGAGTTGGAGGGCGAGCGAGGCGTTGCCCTGCTTGTCGAGGCGATCGTTGTAGAGGATGTCGGGTGCGCCCAGCAGGACGGTGTCGCCGTTGTCCCGGCCGGGGACGCGGAGCAGGGTGGGGAGGCCGTCGCTGAGGTAACAGGTGTCGCTGCCGGGGACGTTGGCGGTGTAGCGGAATCCGCCTGTGTCGGTGTCACCGGCGCGGACCGCGGCCGGCAGGGAGCACTGAGGGGAGCGTGCGGATACGGGTTTGCGTGCCGCGGCCTGTACGCCCGGGGCCAAGGTGGAGGCGGAGGGCGGGCCGGGGGAGAGGAGGACGGTGCGGGAGCCGGATTCGTTGGCAGCGGTGCGGAGTTGCCTCTGCTGTTGGGGCGTCAGCAAGTCGGGGTTGGCCACCAGAAGAGTGCTGTCCGGGGCCACTGCCTTCGTGGCGTCGTCGAGAGTGGTGACGACGCGAGTGGAGACGCCTTGTTCGTCCAGGAGTTGGGCGACGGCGCGGCTGCCGTAGGGGTCCGCGGATCGGGGGTCCAGGCGGCCGTGCTGGTCGCCGGAGCGTACGGCCGCCATGACGATGCCGGCGACCAGGATGAGGACCAGAACGATCAGCGGTCCGCGGGTGCGCTTCCACACGTGGCGGGCGGTACGGGCGTCCGAGGTGGACAGGGCCGGAGCCGCGGTCATTCGGCCGCTCCCTGGGACGCGCCGCTGAGGAGGGGCTTGGTGCGTTCGAGGTCGGCGTCCAGTTCGGTCAAGCGTTGGTACGCTGGCTCGTCGGCAGTGCGGCCGCCGTATGTGACGTCGTCGAACTTCCGGGCGGCGGCGCGGAGTCGGTCGGCGTGGCCGGGGAGGGTGTGCCCTGCTTCCGCGGCGGCCTCGTCGGCGGTGCGGCCGGGGCGTGGGTCGAGGAGGGCGCGCTCTTCCAGGGAGCGTACGACGGCGCGCATCCGCTCCTGGACGGCCTGGTTCCAGCGTTGTGCGGCGGCGTGTGTCTCGGCGGCCGCACGGTGTTCGGCCGCGCTGCGCGGGCCGTCGTCGAAGAGGTGGCCTTCGGGCGACGGTGCGCGCCGTGGGGTGCCGAGCCGCAACCACAGGCCGGCGGCGAGGAGCACGACAAGCAGCACGATGACGACCAGTCCGACAGCGCCCCCGGGTGATGCACCGGAGGCCGCTTCGAACAGGTCGGTGACCCATTCCCAGAAGCGGTCGATGGCGCGCTCGAGGAAGCTCGGGTCGTTCTCGTGGTACATCGGCTTGGACAGTTCGCGCTCCGCCGCTTCGCGGGCCGGGGCGCGTGGAATGTCCACCGGTACGTCATCAGCTGTGCGGACCCGCAGGCTCGCTGCTGTCGTGCCCCCCGCTGTGGACACCGCATCAGCTCCCGGGGGTGTCGTCGGCGGGCCGGCCGTAGCCGGGGACGCCTGCGGCGCGGGCCAGTTCGAGGTCGAGAGCCTCGCGCCGGATGCGCTGGTCGACGTAGAGCAGGACGGTCACTCCGGCGCTGATCGGGTAGGTGATCGAAGTGGCGATCACGGCGCCGATGCCGGTGATGATCAGGAAGGGCCAGCCGAATTCCGGAGTCTCCCCGGAGAACAGCTGCCCGAGGCCGTCGTCCGCGGCGTAGGCGATGAGACCGAACGGCACGGCGATGATCATCGACACGATGAAGGTCAGCAGCATCGTGAGCAGCAGGATGCCGAAGATGCGCCACCAGGTGCCGCTGACCAGCTTGGCCGAGCGGCTCAGGGACTTCATGATGCTCTGCCTCTCCAGCATCAGTGCGGGGGAGGCGAGGCTGAACCTGATCATCAGCCAGAGGACGACCACGAAGGCCGCGGTGCCGCCCAGCAGGGAGAGACCGACACCTGCGGCGGATCCGAGCAGGGCGCCGGGCAGGATGCCGACGGTCATGATGGCGATTGCCATGAGCGGCAGCAGCAGGGTGAGGCCCAGCAGCCGCGGCAGCTGAGGCTTCGACTCGCGCCAGGCGTCGGAGAGCGTCACCGGGCGGCCGAGGACCGACCGGCTGATCACGATGGTGAGCACGGCGGTGGTGAACAGCGTGCCGATCAGCGTTATCACCAAGCCGGGAGACGCGCTGACCATGGTGCTCTGCATCGCGTCGACGGACTGGTTCAGGGCTTCCGAGGGGGTGGCGTTCGGGTCGACCCGAACCGGTTCGGGGAGCAGGTAGCGCTGAATCAGGATGTCGCAGACCTGAGTGATCACCGCGACGGTGACCGTGATGCCGAGGACCGTGCGCCAGTGGGCGCGCAGGGTCGACACCGCTCCGTCGAGGATCTCGCCGACACCGAGCGGGCGGAGCGGGATCACGCCGGGCTTGGCCGCCGGGGGAGGGCCGCCCCAGCCGCCTCCCTGGCCGCGGCCTGCGCCCCAGGCGGGTCCGGGCTGCTGCGGCGGCGTGGGGCCCGCGCCGGGGGCGCTGGGCGGCGACCACTGGCCTGCGGGCGGCTGCGCCTTCGACCACTTCGACGCGCCGTCGTTCTGATCGGCGGGCTCGGCAGGCCGGGGCACGCCCGGCCTCTGGCCGTCGGAGGGGGCGGATCCGGGCGACGCCCAGCCCGGAGAGTCGTTCATTGTCGCTCCTTCACGGTGCCCGTCCGCGGTCGCGGCGGCAGTTCGGCAGCCATCGTGTCATGGGGGCCCTGGCGGCGGACCTGGCCCCGTATCTCCTTCGCACCTTCAATTGTCGGTGCCTCAGCGGGCAGACTGGACGAATGGCTGATCTGGACGCGCAATCCCCGGCGGGCGCCGAGCCGCCCGCCATTCCTACGCTGCGCTGGGAGGAGCCGCCGGAGGGGCCCGTGCTGGTGCTGCTCGACCAGACCCGGCTGCCCGCCGAGGAGGTCGAGCTGGTCTGTACGGATGTGCCTGCCCTCGTACAGGCGATCCGGACGCTCGCCGTCCGTGGCGCACCGCTCCTCGGTATCGCCGGTGCCTACGGTGTGGCGCTCGCCGCCGCGCGTGGATACGACGTGGACGAGGCCGCGGGGCTGCTGGAGCGGGCGCGGCCCACCGCGGTCAACCTCGGGTACGGAGTGCGGTGCGCGGCAGGGGCGTACCGGACGGCCCTCGAAACGGGCGAAGGCAGCGAGCAGGCGGCGGCGTCGGCCCTGGCCGCTGCGCGGGAGCTGCACCGGGCGGACGCCGAGGCCAGCGGGCTGATGGCGGAGCACGGGCTGGCTCTCGTGGAGGAGCTGGTGCCGGGAGGCGGGCTGCGCATCCTGACCCACTGCAATTCGGGGCGGCTCGTCTCCGGTGGTGAGGGCACGGCGTTCGCGGTGGCGCTGGCGGCGCATCGGGCGGGCAGGCTGCGGCGGCTGTGGGTCGACGAGACGCGCCCGCTGCTGCAGGGGGCCCGGCTCACGGCGTACGAGGCGGCCAGGAGTGGCATGGCGTACACGCTGCTGACCGACAATGCGGCGGGCTCGCTGTTCGCTGCCGGCGAGGTGGACGCCGTACTCATCGGGGCTGACCGCATCGCCGCTGACGGTTCCGTGGCGAACAAGGTGGGGAGCTATCCGCTCGCCGTGCTGGCCAAGTACCACCATGTGCCGTTCATCGTCGTAGCACCTGTGACCACCGTGGATCCCGATACCCCGGACGGGGCGTCCATCGAGGTGGAGCAGAGGTCCGGGCAAGAGGTGACAGAGTTCACCCTGCCGCAGATCCCTGCGGCCGGCGCGGAAGCCGGGGGCGCGGCCGGAATCCCGGTGGCGCCGCTGGGAACGCAGGCGTACAACCCCGCCTTCGACGTCACGCCACCAGAACTGGTGACCGCGATTGTCACAGAGCAGGGTGCGATTTCCCCGGTCACGGGGGCCGGACTGGCGGAGCTGTGTGCCAGGTCACGCCAGGTAACGATTAGCTAATGGGATGATGTCGATTATGAAAGGACGCGTCCTTGTCGTCGACGACGACACCGCACTCGCCGAGATGCTCGGCATTGTGCTGCGTGGTGAAGGTTTTGAGCCGTCGTTCGTAGCGGATGGCGACAAGGCACTTGCGGCATTCAGGGAGGCCAAGCCTGACCTGGTGCTGCTGGATCTCATGCTGCCCGGACGGGACGGCATCGAAGTGTGCCGGCTGATCCGGGCCGAGTCCGGGGTGCCGATCGTCATGCTCACCGCCAAGAGCGACACCGTTGATGTGGTGGTCGGGCTGGAGTCGGGTGCCGACGACTACATCGTCAAGCCGTTCAAGCCCAAGGAGCTCGTTGCCCGTATCAGGGCGCGACTGAGGAGGTCGGAGGAGCCGGCGCCGGAACAGCTGGCAATCGGGGACCTGGTCATTGATGTGGCCGGTCATTCCGTGAAGCGCGACGGGCAGTCGATCGCGCTGACCCCGCTGGAGTTCGACCTGCTGGTCGCGCTCGCCCGCAAGCCGTGGCAGGTGTTCACCCGTGAGGTGCTGCTGGAGCAGGTGTGGGGTTATCGCCATGCCGCGGACACCCGGCTGGTCAATGTCCATGTCCAGCGGCTGCGCTCGAAGGTCGAGAAGGACCCCGAGAGGCCGGAGATCGTAGTGACCGTCCGTGGTGTCGGGTACAAGGCCGGACCGAGCTGACATGACCCGAAGCAGCGCTGCTCCGATGCCCGGGGAGCCGGGAGTCCGTACGGAGCGGGCTGACGGTCATCAGCGAAGGACGTCCGCGTCCAGGATCCGGCGTTTCCTGCAGGGCAGCCTCGCGCTGCGGCTTTTCGCGCGCTGGGTGCGCACACCGCTGCTGCCGTCCATGCGGCTGTGGCGGCGGAACATCCAGCTGCGCGTGGTCGTGGGCTCCCTGCTGATGTCGCTCGGAGTGGTGCTGCTGCTCGGCTTCGTCGTCATGTGGCAGGTACGCAATGGCCTCCTCGACGCGAAGCAGGAAGCTGCCCAGAGCCAGGCGGCCGGCGGGTTCGACGTGGCGGAGGAGAAGGCCCGTACCGTCGCGGGAACGGGTGGCAGCGGCAGCGCGGAGGCCAGGGCCGCCGCGCGGAACTCCACCAACTGGAGGACCGATCTGGTCGAGCAGCTCGCCAGTGGCGGGCGGCAGGCGTTCCACGTGGTGGCACTGAGTGCGAACTCGGACGACGAGAGCGCGAGCAATCGCGGTCCCCGTGCGTCCGGTGGCGTGAATCAGAGCGCGAGCGTGCCCCAGAAGCTGCGGGACTCGATCGACGAAGGCACGGGCAAGGCGTACAAGGCCTTTGTCCAGATCAAGTACACCGACGCGCAGGAACCCGAGCCGGGGCTCGTCATCGGCAAGCAGCTGAACGACAACAGCGGCCAGCCGTACCAGCTCTATTACCTCTTCCCGCTGACGCAGGAGGAGGAGTCGCTCACCCTCGTCAAGACCACGCTCGCCACCGCGGGAGTCTTCGTGGTCGTCCTGTTCGGAGGCATCGCCTGGCTGGTGGTGCGGCAGGTCGTCACGCCCGTACGGATGGCGGCGGGGGTCGCCGAGCGGTTGTCCGCCGGGCGCCTCCAGGAACGCATGAAGGTCACCGGCGAGGACGACATCGCCAGGCTCGGCGAGGCCTTCAACAAGATGGCGCAGAACCTCCAGGTCAAGATCCAGCAGCTCGAGGAGCTGTCCCGGCTGCAGCGGCGCTTCGTCTCGGACGTGTCGCACGAGCTGCGCACACCGCTGACGACCGTACGGATGGCCGCCGATGTCATCCATGAGGCACGCAGTGACTTCGACCCGGTGACCGCGCGTTCCGCGGAGCTGCTCGCCGGCCAGCTCGACCGCTTCGAGTCGCTGCTGGCCGATCTCCTCGAGATCAGCCGCTTCGACGCGGGGGCGGCGGCCCTGGAGGCCGAGCCGATAGACCTGCGTGAGGTCGTACGCCGCGTCATCGAGGGCGCCGAGCCGCTGGCGGAGCGCAAGGGGACCCGGATACGGGTGGCGGGCGACGAACAGCCCGTCGTCGCCGAGGCCGACGCCCGGCGAGTGGAGCGCGTACTGCGCAACCTCGTCGTCAATGCCGTCGAGCACGGCGAGGGCCGCGACGTGGTGGTCCGGCTGGCCACGGCCGGCGGGGCCGTCGCCGTCGCGGTGCGCGACTACGGCGTGGGCCTGAAGCCGGGGGAGGCGACCCGGGTGTTCAACCGATTCTGGCGGGCCGACCCGGCCCGTGCGCGTACCACCGGCGGTACCGGCCTCGGCCTGTCGATCGCCGTCGAGGACGCGCGGCTGCACGGCGGCTGGCTGCAGGCATGGGGCGAGCCGGGCGGCGGCTCGCAGTTCAGGCTGACCCTGCCGCGTACGGCGGACGAGTCGCTGCGCGGCTCACCGATTCCGCTGGAGCCCGAGGACTCGCGGCGCAGGCGGGAGCGTGCCGCTGCGGACGAGGCGGGCGGCGCCGAAAGGCAGGGCAGCGGTGCGAATCGCCTCGCCACTGTGCCTTCCCAGCCCCGGGTCGACCGGTCGCCGCTGCCGGTAGCACCGCGTGCTGCGCCACGGGCAGCGGCGGATCCGACGGCGCTGCCGGGCAGCGGGGCCCGGGTGGTCGCACGTCCTGCGGGCGACAGCGACGGGTCCGCGCACGCAGCGCACGCCACTCAGACAGCGCACGCAACGCAGGTACCGCAGGATCCGGAGCGGAAGGACATCACCCGTGGGCGCTGAGCTACGTCGCGGTCGACGGCGGCGCCTGCGCCGGACTCCTGTGCTGCTGGGGTGCAGCGGTCTGCTGCTGGCGGGCTGTGCGTCCATGCCCGACAGCGGCGATGTGGAGGCCGTGGACGCGTCTCCGCGCGGTGACTCGCAGGTACGGGTGTACGGGATGGCGCCGCGCGACGGGGCGCAGCCCAACGAGATCGTCGAGGGTTTCCTGGAGGCGATGACGGGTGACGACCCCCAGTTCGCCACGGCCCGTAAGTACCTGACGAAAAAGGTTTCCCAGAAGTGGGACCCCCGCCAGGTCACTGTGCTGGACAACGGTCCAGTGCCCCAGGCCGACCGTTCCAATGACCGGGAGGGCGGGGCGTACACGTACGCGCTGACCGGCACGAAGATCGCCGAGGTGAACGGGCAGCGCGCGTACCAGCCGGTCAAGCAGCCGTACCGCGAGACGATTCATCTCACCAGGCAGAACGGTCCTGACGGGCAGGAGTGGCGCATCGACGGCCTGCCGCCCGGCCTGGTGCTCGGCGAGTCGGACTTCGAGCGCATCTATACCCGCGTGAACAAGTACTACTTCGCTTCCGGTACGTCGTCGGAGCGGACCGGTGCCCACCCGTGGCTGGTCGCCGACCCCGTCTATGTGCGCAAGCGCATGGACCCGCAGACACAGATGGACCCGGTGACGCAGACGGTCGAGGCGCTGCTGAGCGGGCCGACCAACTGGCTGAAACCGGTGGTCGGTTCGAGCTTCCCCACGGGTACGGCGCTGAAGCTGAAGGAGGGCACCAAGTCGCTGGTGTTCGACGACCGCAATGCGCTGAAGGTGCCGCTCAACGGGAAGGCGTCCAACGTCGGTCAGAAGCGGTGCAGGGAGATGGCGGCCCAACTGCTCTTCACTCTGCGGGACCTGACGTCGTACCGGGTCGGTCAGGTCGAACTGCAGCGGTCGGACAACTCGACGCTGTGCGTGCTCGGCGGGGACCAGGCGGAGGACTTCGCTCCGGAACGTGCTTCCGGGAGCCCCGACTACCAGTACTTCCTCGACACGAAGCACCGTCTCGTACGGATGGTGGGAAGCGCCGAGAACACCGGCAGCGACGACGAGGCCGAGCCGGTGCCCGGCCCGCTCGGCGACGGCGAGCGGCTGCTCGGCACGGTCGGCGTGGCGCGCGACGAGCGGCGGGCCGCGGGGGTCTCGAAGGACGCACGGTCACTGTATGTGGCATCGATCGTGTCGGACAGTGAGCCGGAGAAGCCGGTGCTGACCAGCGCCGCCAAGCTGCAGGAGGACCGGCTTTCGGCGCCGAGCTGGGACGGCAGGGGTGACCTGTGGGTGGCCGACCGGGATCCCCGTCAGCCGAGGCTGCTGAGGCTGTCGGGCGGCGAAGGCGACCCCGAGGAGGTCGGGGTCGTCGACGGCCTCGACGGCGCGCGGATCGAAGCCCTGAAGGTGTCGGCGGACGGCGTACGGATCGCGCTGCTGGTGACGGAGGACGGCCGGACGACCCTGAAGCTCGGCCGCATCGAGCGGCACGGCCCGGACGACAGCCCGGAGGTGTCCGTCGTCGATCTGCGGCCCATCGCTCCGCAGATGGAAGAAGTGACGGCCGTGTCCTGGGCGGGCCGAAGCCGTCTGGTGGTGGTCGGGCGCGAGTCCGGCGGCGTACAGCAGCTGCGCTATCTGCAGACGGACGGTTCGACGTCGGACGCCCAGTCGGTGCCGGGTGCGAACCGGGTCACGACGGTCGCGTCGGCGGACGACGACCGGCTGCCGCTGCTGGCGCATTCGCTGGAGGACGGCATTGTGCGGCTGCCACCCGGTGCCAATTGGAAGACCGTCGCGAGTAAGGGCTCGTCGCCGGTCTATCCGGGCTAGCGGGGAGTTTTCCACAGGGGTGGCTGGGGCGTGCCCGGCTTGGCAGAGTGGATGCCATGCGGGGGTGGTGGAGGGAATTCGCCGGTCTGGTGCTGCCGGTGGCGTGCGGTGGCTGTGGCAGGCCGCGCACGGCTTTGTGTACTGAATGCGGGCAGGCGTTGTACGGGGTGCGGCCGCGCCGTGTGCGGCCCTGTCCCGAGCCGCCGGGGCTGCCGGCGGTCCATGCCGCCGCGCCGTACGAGGACGCCGTACGGGCCGTGCTGCTCGCACACAAGGAGCGGGGCGCACTGGGGCTGGCCGGGTCGCTCGGTACGGCGCTGGCGGGGGCCGTCAGGGGCTCTGTGGCGGCCTCGGGAGCTCAGGCGGTGGAGTTGTCGCAACCAGTGCTGCTCGTGCCCGTACCGTCCGCCAGGCGGGCAGTAAGGGCACGTGGGCACGATGCCGGGCGCCGCATCGCGCTCGCCGCTTCGGGGGAACTGCGCCGCGCCGGGGTTTCAGCGCGGGTGCTCGCTGTGCTGCGGCAGCGGCGTGCGGTGATCGACCAGTCGGGCCTGGGTGCCCGTGAGCGGCTGGCGAATCTGGCCGGGGCTCTGGAGGTCGCGCCTGGAGGCCGTCGGCTGCTGGAGGGTGGCAGGGTGGTGCTGGTGGACGATCTCATGACGACAGGCGCTTCCCTTGTCGAGGCGTCTCGTGCACTGCGTGCCACCGGCGAACGGCTGTTTCACGGATTCGGACAGCTGAGCGCGGCTGTTGTCGCGGCGCCTTCGTCGGCGTTCGAAATAAACCGGAACTGACCTGGAACTTGAATCGTTGCTGATGGTAAGACGGGAAAAGCACCTGAACGGAGGTACGTGCCGGTAGCGGGTGCCGACAAGCGTCCGGGCGAGCTATGTTCGGTTGTGAGGAAAGGCAGACCCTGTGCCTCACTTATTGGACGGCTGTGCTTCGGGCTTTTCCCTTCAGCCCGAAGTCGATGGGGTGGGGATCTTGTCGACTGGGGAGGAGGAGGTGAAAGTCGCCAAGTCCGAGGTTCCGGTGCTCACTGGAACCTGGTGCAAGAGGGAGATGCTCCGCCGCTGAAGCGGAGTGATCCGGGAACGGAGTTCTGCGTGGACATCGTCGTCAAGGGCCGCAAGACCGAGGTGCCCGAGAGGTTCCGCAAGCACGTGGCCGAGAAGCTGAACCTGGAAAAGATCCAGAAGATCGACGGCAAGGTGATCAGCCTGGACGTCGAGGTGTCCAAGGAGCCCAACCCGCGGCAGGCCGACCGTTCCGACCGTGTGGAGATCACGCTTCACTCCCGTGGCCCGGTGATCCGGGCCGAGGCGTCGGCCGGCGACCCGTACGCAGCGCTGGACCTGGCTACGGGCAAGCTGGAGGCGCGGATGCGCAAGCAGCACGACAAGCGCCACACCCGCCGTGGCAACGGCCGCCTGCCGGCCGCCGCGGTCGGTGCGACGGTGCCGGGCGCGGCCCCCCTCAACGGGAACGGCCAGCTCGTCGCCGAGGAGGCGCCCGCAACCATCCCCACCACCAGGATCGGATCGCTCGAAGTGCAGGGCGAGGGACCGCTGGTGGTCCGCGAGAAGACGCACGTCGCAGCACCGATGTCGCTCGACCAGGCGCTCTACGAGATGGAGCTCGTCGGGCACGACTTCTACCTCTTCGTCGACGCCGAGACGAAGGAGCCCAGTGTCGTCTACCGGCGGCACGCTTATGACTACGGTGTCATCCACCTGACGACCGACCCCCTCGCCGAGTCAGAGGTGGGCGGCGCGGGCGGTGCACTCGGCGGGTGATCCCGCCGGACGCGCTGAACAAACGTGGCCAGCGCGCCGTACCACTTGTCGTGGTGCCCCTGGAGCGCCTGTGCGCCCCCAGGGGCACCATCGTGCGACCAGAAGGTCACCGCTCTGCCGTCGGGGCATGAAATCATGGCGTCGCAGGCCAATCGGTGCTCTACGGACTGGGGTTGGCACAGCTCATGAATTTAGGGCCACGGCCTTCAGGGGGAGGAACGATGGCGGACAGCTTCGGGCCGGTGCACGACGAGACCGACGGGGAAGACGCCGACTGTGTCGGCGTAGCCGGTATCGGCACGGACGGCAGCGGGTCGCGCAAGGAGCCCATCCGGGTGCTCGTCGTCGACGATCACGCGCTTTTCCGCCGGGGGCTTGAAATCGTTCTCGCGCAGGAAGAGGACATCCAGGTCGTCGGGGAGGCCGGTGACGGGGCAGAGGCGGTGGACAAGGCGGCCGACCTGCTGCCCGACATCGTGCTGATGGACGTACGAATGCCCAAGCGCGGGGGCATCGAGGCATGCACCTCGATCAAGGAAGTCGCGCCCAGTGCGAAGATCATCATGCTGACGATCAGCGACGAGGAGGCGGACCTCTACGACGCGATCAAGGCCGGCGCCACGGGATATCTCCTCAAGGAGATCTCGACCGACGAGGTGGCCACCGCGATCCGTGCCGTGGCGGACGGCCAGTCGCAGATCAGCCCGTCGATGGCGTCCAAGCTCCTCACCGAGTTCAAGTCGATGATCCAGCGCACCGACGAGCGCAGACTCGTCCCCGCGCCGCGCTTGACCGAGCGCGAGCTCGAGGTCCTCAAGCTGGTCGCGACCGGGATGAACAACCGTGACATCGCCAAGGAGTTGTTCATCTCCGAGAACACCGTGAAGAACCACGTCCGGAACATCCTGGAGAAGCTGCAGCTGCACTCCAGGATGGAAGCCGTGGTCTACGCGATGCGGGAGAAGATTCTCGAGATCAGATGAGGCCGGTCGGGTAAGCGGGTCGGGTGAGGTGGCTCAGCCGAGGCGGGCCAGTTCGGCCGTCAGAGGCTCGCGCAGCTCGGGGGCGTCGACACGCTCCAGTCGTACGTTGCTGCAGCCGACCCACTCCGCCGCCTCGACCAGCGCCTCCGCCATCGGACGGACCGCCTTCCGGCTCTCCAGCGAGACCTGGCGTGCCACCAGAGTCTTGCCCTCGCGCGCCGGGTCGACGCGGCCCAGCAGCCGCCCGCCCGCCAGCAGCGGCATCGCGAAGTACCCGTGTATCCGCTTCGGTTTGGGGACGTAGGCCTCCAGGCGGTGCGTAAAGCCGAAGATCCGCTCCGTACGCGGGCGGTCCCAGATGAGCGAGTCGAAGGGCGACAGCAGCGTCGTGCGGTGACGGCCGCGCGGTGCGGCTGCCAGCGCTTCGGGATCGGCCCACGCCGTCTTGGCCCAGCCCTCCACCTCGACCGGGACCAGCCCTGAATCGGCGATCACGGCGTCGACCTGCTCGCCCTTGAGCCGGTGGTAGTCCGCGATATCGGCGCGGGTGCCGACGCCGAGGGACTGCCCGGCCAGCCGGACCAGGCGGCGCAGGCACTCGGTGTCGTCCAGCTCGTCGTGGTAGACGGCGTCGGGCACCGCGCGCTCGGCCAGGTCGTAGACCCGCTTCCAGCTGCGCCGCTGGGTGCAGACCACCTCGCCGTACATCAGCGCCCGCTCGACGGCCACCTTCGAAGCCGACCAGTCCCACCACTCCCCGCCGTTCTTCGCGCCGCCCAACTCGGTGGCGGTCAGCGGGCCTTCGGCGCGCAGCTGCTTGATCACCGCGTCGTACGTGCCGTCCGGGAGGTCGTGGTGCCAGTGCGGGCGGTCGCGGTAGGCGCGGCGGCGGAAGGCGAAGTGCGGCCACTCCTCGATGGGCAGGATGCAGGCGGCGTGCGACCAGTACTCGAAGGCGTGGCTGTCCGTCCAGTAGGCATCGTCCACCGTTTTGCGGCCTACAGCGCCGAGGCGGGCGTACGGAATCAGCTCGTGCGAGCGGGCCAGTACGGAAATGGTGTCGAGCTGTACCGCGCCCAAGTGCCGCAGCACGCCGCGGACCCCGCCCCGGCGGTCCGGGGCGCCCAGGAATCCCTGGGCCCGCAGGGCGATCCTGCGGGCTTCGTCGGCGGACAGGGAGCTGGTGGGCGGCAGCAGACTGGTCATGTCCGCAGCCTAAGTGCCGCCACTGACAACAGGCCCTGAGCTGCCGGGATTCACGCCCGGTCGGCAGGTTCGCCGGGCTGGTACTGATGCGTGGCGGGCAGTCCGAGGTCGGACGGCAGCAGCGCGCCGGTCCAGCTGTCGCGGCGGACGCCCTTGTTCAGGATGCCGGAGCGCTGCGTGCCCTCGATCACGAAGCCGGTCTTCTCGGCCACCGCGCGCGACGCGCCGTTGCCGACCTCGGCCCGCCACTCCAGGCGTTCCACGCCCGCCGTGGTGAAGGCCCAGTGGGCGACGGCCCCCGCCGCCTCCGTGACGTAGCCGCGGCCGCGGTGCGGCTTCGCCGCCCAGAAGCCGATCTCCGCTCTGCCCTCGCCGCGCCTGATCGCGGACATCGCCGCCACGAGCTCCCCGCCGCTGCGGGTGAGCACCGCGAAGTTGTAGACGGTGTCGTCACGCCAGCCGTCAGGCACGATGTGGGCGACGAACATGTCGGCGTGATCGAGTTCGTACGGCGAGGGGATCGTCGTCCAGCGCTGGATCTCGGAGTCCTGGCAGGCCAGAAAGACGGCGTCGGTGTCGGCCGGCTCGAAAGGGCGCAGCAGCAGACGCTCGGTGGTAAGGAATACGGGATCCATCGGCCGATTCTCGGCTCGGCAGGTGCGTGGGCGCCAGACCTTTTTGGGATGGCCCGGCACCTTCCGGGCTCCCTGTCCGTTCTCATTGCGGGTGACAGTGGGCCTTCATACCGGCGGACCTCCCGGCGTGGCGGGGTCCTCGCTTACGATGGCCGTTGCGGTGGGGCCCACCTGCCGTGCCCGCGCCAGCGTCCATACACGACCCAGTGCACAGGCCCGACCGGCAAGGAGACCAGCCTCAGTGTCCGTCTTCAACAAGCTCATGCGTGCAGGCGAAGGCAAGATCCTGCGCAAACTGCACCGCATCGCGGACCAGGTCAACTCCATCGAAGAGGACTTCATCACCCTCTCCGACGCCGAGTTGCGGGCGCTCACCGATGAGTACAAGGAGCGGTACGCCGACGGCGAGAGCCTGGACGACCTGCTCCCCGAGGCCTTCGCGACCGTTCGCGAGGCCGCCAAGCGTGTTCTCGGTCAGCGCCATTACGACGTCCAGATGATGGGTGGCGCCGCCCTCCATCTCGGTTATGTCGCCGAGATGAAGACCGGTGAGGGCAAGACCCTCGTCGGTACGCTCCCCGCCTATCTGAACGCGCTGTCAGGCAAGGGCGTCCACCTGATCACGGTGAACGACTACCTGGCCGAGCGAGACTCCGAAATGATGGGCCGGGTGCACAAATTCCTCGGCCTCGAGGTTGGCTGCATTCTTGCCAATATGTCGCCCGCTCAGCGCCGTGAGATGTACAACTGCGACATCACGTACGGCACGAACAACGAATTCGGCTTCGACTACCTGCGCGACAACATGGCGTGGTCCCAGGACGAGCTTGTCCAGCGCGGCCACAACTTCGCCATTGTCGACGAGGTCGACTCGATCCTGGTCGACGAGGCCCGGACGCCGCTGATCATTTCTGGCCCGGCCGACCAGGCCACCAAGTGGTACGGCGACTTCGCCAAGTTGGTCACCCGCCTCAAGAAGGGCGAGCCGGGCAACCAGCTCAAGGGCATCGAGGAGACCGGGGACTACGAGGTCGACGAGAAGAAGCGCACCGTCGCCATCCACGAGCCCGGTGTCGCCAAGGTCGAGGACTGGCTCGGCATCGACAATCTCTACGAGTCGGTCAACACGCCGCTCGTCGGTTACCTGAACAACGCCATCAAGGCCAAGGAACTGTTCAAGAAGGACAAGGACTACGTCGTCATCGACGGCGAAGTCATGATCGTCGACGAGCACACCGGCCGTATCCTCGCCGGCCGCCGCTACAACGAGGGCATGCACCAGGCTATCGAGGCGAAGGAAGGGGTGGACATCAAGGACGAGAACCAGACTCTCGCCACGATCACCCTGCAGAACTTCTTCCGCCTCTACGGCAAGCTCTCCGGCATGACCGGTACGGCCATGACCGAGGCCGCCGAGTTCCACCAGATCTACAAGCTGGGCGTCGTGCCGATCCCGACGAACCGGCCGATGGTCCGCGCCGACCAGTCCGACCTGATCTACCGCACCGAGGTCGCCAAGTTCGCCGCGGTCGTCGACGACATCGCGGAGAAGCACGAGAAGGGGCAGCCGATCCTGGTCGGCACCACCTCGGTCGAGAAGTCCGAGTACCTCTCGCAGCAGCTCTCCAAGCGCGGTGTCCAGCACGAGGTCCTCAACGCCAAGCAGCACGACCGTGAGGCGTCGATCGTCGCCCAGGCCGGTCGCAAGGGCGCCGTCACCGTCGCCACGAACATGGCCGGCCGCGGTACGGACATCAAGCTCGGCGGCAACCCGGACGACCTCGCCGAGGCGGAGCTGCGCCAGCGCGGCCTCGACCCGGAGGAGCACATCGAGGAGTGGGCTGCTGCGCTGCCCGCCGCGCTGGAGAAGGCCGAGCTGGCCGTCAAGGCCGAGTTCGAAGAGGTCAAGGCGCTCGGCGGGCTCTACGTGCTGGGTACGGAGCGGCACGAGTCGCGGCGTATCGACAACCAGCTGCGCGGTCGTTCCGGCCGTCAGGGCGACCCGGGCGAGTCCCGCTTCTACCTGTCGCTGGGCGACGACCTGATGCGCCTGTTCAAGGCCGCGATGGTCGAGCGTGTGATGTCGATGGCGAATGTGCCGGACGACGTACCGATCGAGAACAAGATGGTGACGCGGGCGATCGCGTCCGCCCAGTCACAGGTCGAGCAGCAGAACTTCGAGACGCGCAAGAACGTCCTGAAGTACGACGAGGTGCTCAACCGGCAGCGCGAGGTCATCTACGGCGAGCGGCGCCGGGTGCTCGAGGGCGAGGACCTGCACGAGCAGGTGCGTCACTTCATGGACGACACCATTGACGCGTACATCCAGGCGGAGACCGTCGAGGGCTTCGCCGAGGAGTGGGACCTCGACCGGCTGTGGGGCGCGTTCAAGCAGCTCTACCCGGTGAAGGTCACGATCGAGGAGCTGGAGGACGCGGCGGGCGACCGTGCGGGCATCACCGCCGAGTTCATCGCCGAGTCCATCAAGGACGACATCCACGAGCAGTACGCGGAGCGCGAGACGCAGCTCGGCCCCGAGATCATGCGGGAGCTGGAGCGGCGCGTGGTGCTGTCCGTCCTGGACCGCAAGTGGCGTGAGCACCTCTACGAGATGGACTATCTCCAGGAGGGCATCGGCCTGCGTGCGATGGCCCAGAAGGACCCGCTGGTCGAGTACCAGCGCGAGGGCTTCGACATGTTCAACGCCATGATGGACGGCATCAAGGAAGAGTCCGTCGGTTACCTGTTCAACCTGGAGGTCCAGGTCGAGCAGCAGGTCGAGGAAGTTCCGGTGCAGGCTGTGGCCGATCGGGCCGGGGCCGCCAAGCCGTCGCTCGCGAAGGAAGACGCGGTGCCGGCGGGTGCGGCCCGTCCGGAGATCCGGGCGAAGGGGCTCGACGCTCCGCAGCGGCCCGACCGGCTGCACTTCTCCGCTCCCACGGTGGACGGCGAGGGCGGTGTCGTCGAGGGCGACTTCGAGAACGGTGACGGGCCTGCGCGGTCCGCGTCGGACGGGATGACCCGCGCCGAGCGGCGCAAGGCGCAGAAGGGTGGCAGCCGCCGCCGCAAGAAGTAGCACGCATCCGTCCTGGCAGGTCTGTGGCATTACGGACCTGCCAGGCCTGGCAGGTCTGTACAGGCCTGTGCAGGTCTGTACGACGGGCTTTGTCGGCCGGGGCCGGGCACCTGAATGGTGTCCGGCCCCGGCCGTTTCTATGCCCGGGCTCGGGTCGCGTCGGTCGTGCCCGACGGGGTGCCGCCGATTTCGACTGCGGCGCATCGCCAGCGCAGGTCCTGGCCGCGCTCCAGCCGGAACGCCATCGCCCGCACCTGCTCGCCGGCCGCGATGCTCGCGAAGGCCTCGACCACGCCGGGGCGGGGGTGGAAGCCGCCGCACCGGCGTACCACGGGGAGCGTGCCCCTGGTCCTCAGCGGGGTTCGGGGCGCGAGCTGGACCAGCTGCTCGTACGCCTCACCGATGGTGTGCCCGAGCATCCAGTGCACGGGGCGGCGTCCGCTGAGTACGGCGAGCAGGCGCTCGGCGAACTGTTCGTGCGGGGTGGGGCGGTGGTGGCGCTGCCGGAGTGCGGCTGCGGCCCCTGGTGCGGGCGTGCCCGGCCTGCGCTGGTCCCGGCGTCCCTGCGGCCTGGTCCTGTCCTTGCTCATCCTGCTGCCCCCGCTCTGCGTGCCCGGCGTTGATACCGGGTAGTAACTTCTGCTGGTGATCTTTTACGGGGGCGGGTGGGCGGCGGCAAGACGCAGTGGCCGCTCCGGGTGGCGGCCGGTGAATTCACCTATCAGGGTGACCGGGGGTCGGCCAGGGGCGGCGTGGGGCGTCGCGCGCCCCCTTCAGGTGGACGTCGCGCGGGGTGGGGACCACCACCCCGATAGGGGACTCCGTACGTATCCTTGAGTCCGTCTTCCGACTACGAAAGCGGCTTGCGATGCGCGTCTACGTACCCCTGACCCTTCCTGGTCTCGCTGAGGCGCACAAAGCGGGCGAGCTCGGCCCCGGCCCGCTGACCGCATACGCCGTTACGCCCGGTCTGCGCGAGTGGTACGTCTCGGACGACATAGAGGAGCTGGAGTACGCGGCACTCAACCGGGCCGCGGCCGCGTCGCTGCGGCTGCTGGCCGGGGACCCCGGGGCCGCGCGGCGCCGGGTCGTCGTCGCCGTCGACGTGGCGGACGGGCAGGCGGTCGCCGACCCGGACCGCGGACTCGATGCCGCCGGGATCGGCGAGGTGCGGATCGCGGACGCCGTACTGCTGAAGAAGGCGGCGGCGGTGCACGTCGACGCGGACGACGCGGAGGCCGATGTGACGGCGGCGGCCGCGGCGCTGGGGGCGGCGGACCACGGGGACGACGACGCGCAGTTCACGGTGGACGGGGCGGAGGACCACGAGCTGCTGTGGTTCGGCGTGCAGGAGATCCCGAACCTGATCGGCTGATGGCCTGAGCAGGCTGTGCGGGCTGAGCGGACTGGGTTGTCAGAGCGGATGGGTACCGTCTTTGCATGGTGAAGCACACGACGACGCATCTGGTCTGGGACTGGAACGGCACGCTGCTCGACGACATCAGTGCGGTCATCGGCGCGACGAACGCCGCGTTCGCGGAGATCGGCCTTGAGCCGATTACGCTCGCGCGCTACCAGGAGCTGTACTGCGTACCCATACCGCGCTTCTACGAGCGGCTCATGGGGCGGCTGCCGACGGATGCGGAGTGGGTCGTCATGGACGAGGCCTTCCACCGGCACTACACGGAGCGGCGGGTGGCGTGCGGGCTCACCCAGGGCGTGGAGGACCTGCTGCTGGAGTGGCAGTCCGGGGGCCGCAGTCAGTCGTTGCTGAGCATGTACGGGCATGAGCAGCTGCTCCCGGTGGTACGGGGCTACGGAATCGAGCGGCATTTCATACGCATCGACGGCCGGACCGGCCCTTCGGGCGGCAGCAAGGCCGCGCACATGACCCGCCACGTCGCGGCGCTGGGCGGCGTCGCCTCGGATCGGGTGGTCGTGATCGGTGACGCGGTCGACGACGCGGTGGCGGCGGCGCATGTCGGAGCGCGGGCGGTGCTTTATACGGGGGGTTCGCACAGCAGAGCCAGCCTGGAGCAGGCGGGGGTACCGGTGGTGGACACGCTGGAGGAAGCGGTGGTGGTGGCCGAGTGGCTTACGGGGTGAGGTGAATGGGGTGAGAGGGCTGTCCACAGGGGCGTTCACTGGCTGCTGACCGGCGCGGGTGCTGTGCGCGGGGTCGGGGCGCGGCGGGCATTTGCCTCACCCCGCCCCTTCCCGTAACTGGGGGCAAGTCCCCAGACCCCCCAGACCTGAGCCGCCCGCGCCTCAGCCCGGGCGGCCCATACATCCCTGCTTCCCAAGCCCCCTCAGGTCACCGGTGCCTTCGTTCGTAGCACCTTGAGGAATTCGCGCATCCAGGCCGGATGGTCCGGCCAGGCTCGGGCTGATACCAGGGTGCCGTCGACCACTGCCTCCGCGTCGTGGAAGGTCGCCCCGGCGGCCTGCATGTCGAGTTCCAGGGCCGGGTACGCCGTGACCCGCCGGCCCACCAGGCCGTCGATGGCTGCCGTCAGCAGCGGTCCGTGGCAGATCTGGGCCACCGGTTTGTCCGAGTCGAAGAAGGCCTTGAGGATCTTGCGGAGCTCCCCGTCGTTGCGCAGGTACTCGGGGGCGCGTCCGCCGGGGATCACCAGGGCGGCGTACTCGCCCGCGTCGACTTCCGAGAAGGCGACGTCGGCGGGCAAGGTGTAGCCGGGCTTTTCGGTGTACGTGTCGAAGCCGGGCTCGAAGTCGTGGACTACGAACTGGAGCGTCTTGCGGGTGGGGGCCGCGATATGGACCTCGTACCCCTCCTCGCGCAGACGTTGGTACGGGTAAAGGACCTCCAGCGACTCTGCCGCGTCGCCGGTCACGATCAGGATCTTCGCCACCATGGCTACTCGCTCCTCTCGGCCTTTGCTGTCCCGGTCAACGTGCATCCGCATCGCAGGTTTGCCAAGCACGCGCGGCCGGATTTGGCGGACGGTTTCGGTGGGCGCCGGGCCGTTGCGGAGCGGCTGCCTCGCCGGTTCTCACGCTTGCCGCGCTCGTCGCTGTCCAGACTGTCAAACTTCGAGGCTGGTTTTGTACACCATCCGGACATGACGGCCCCCCGGTACGGGGCGATAGCCTGGGTCCCGTGATCAGCGCGATAGGCCTCGGGGGCAGTGAAGCCCCCGCCATGCGCCCGGAGCACTACCGTGCCCGGGCGGTCGCTGGTCCCCGAAACCCTGACCTGGTGCCAAAAATAGCCAATATGGCCAAAAACGTCACGGGTATCTCTCATCGCGGCATAACGTCAACATCGACCGGATACCCCGCGTCGTGGCGTTGTGTCACCTTCTTCACCTACGTCACGCAACGGCGCGCGACAGGAGCCAGAGGACATGCAGACCAAGCTGGACGAAGCCAAGGCCGAGCTGCTCGCACGGGCGGCCCGGGTAGCTGAGCACAGCCCGGCCGGGGGGCAACCTTCGACTGGGTCCACGAGGGCAGGGGCTCCCGACAGGGACACGACCCTCGCGTACCTCCAGCGCTACTACCTGCACACGGCACCCGAAGACCTGGCCGACCGCGACCCGGTCGACGTGTTCGGCGCGGCCCTCTCGCACTACCGGCTGGCGGAAAACCGCCCCCAGGGCACGGCCAATGTGCGCGTCCACACGCCGACGGTCGAGGAGAACGGCTGGACCTGCAGCCACTCCGTCGTCGAGGTCGTCACGGACGACATGCCGTTCCTGGTCGACTCCGTCACCAATGAACTGTCCCGCCAGGGCCGCGGCATCCATGCCGTGATCCACCCGCAGGTCGTCGTACGCCGCGATGTCACCGGCAAGCTGATCGAGGTCCTCACCGCCGAAAATGCGGGCTCGGCGGCCGGCACGAAGAAGCTGCCGCACGACGCGGTCATCGAATCCTGGATCCACGTCGAGTTCGACCGCGAGACCGACCGCTCCGACCTCAAGCAGATCACCGCCGATCTGCTCCGCGTCCTGTCCGACGTCCGCGAGGCCGTCGAGGACTGGGAGAAGATGCGCGACGCCGCGCTGCGCATCGCCGACGAGCTGCCGAGCGAGCCCGCTGCCGACGACCTGCGCGACCAGGAGGTCGACGAGGCCCGCGAGCTGCTGCGCTGGCTGTCCGCCGACCACTTCACCTTCCTCGGCTACCGCGAGTACGACCTCGTCAACGGCGACGCGCTCGCCGCAGTCCCCGGCACCGGCCTCGGCATCCTCCGCTCCGACCCGCACCACAGCGGCGACGACGCGCACGCCCACCCCGTATCGCCGTCCTTCAGCCGGCTGCCCGCCGACGCCCGCGCCAAGGCCCGCGAGCACAAGCTGCTCGTACTGACGAAGGCCAACAGCCGCTCGACCGTGCACCGGCCGAGCTACCTCGACTACGTCGGCGTGAAGAGGTTCGACGCCGAGGGCAATGTCATCGGCGAGCGGCGCTTCCTGGGACTGTTCTCCTCGGCCGCGTACACCGAGTCCGTACGCCGCGTCCCCGTCATCCGCCGCAAGGTCGCCGAGGTCCTCGACAAAGCGGGCTTCTCGCCCAACAGCCACGACGGCCGCGACCTGCTCCAGATCCTGGAGACGTACCCGCGCGACGAGCTCTTCCAGACGCCCGTCGACCAGCTGACGTCCATCGTGACGAGCGTGCTCTACCTCCAGGAACGGCGCCGCCTGCGGCTGTACCTGCGACAGGACGAGTACGGCCGCTACTACTCCGCCATCGTCTACCTGCCCCGCGACCGCTACACCACCGGCGTCCGGCTGCGCCTGATCGACATCCTCAAGGAGGAGCTCGGCGGCATCAGCGTCGACTTCACCGCCTGGAACACCGAGTCGATCCTCTCCCGCCTGCACTTCGTCGTCCGCGTCCCGCCCGGCACCGAGCTGCCCCACCTCACCGACGCCGACACCGAGCGCATCGAGGCCCGCCTGGTCGAGGCCGCCCGCTCCTGGGCCGACGGTTTCGCCGAGGCGCTGAACGCCGAGTGCGGCGAGGAGCGTGCCGCCGAGCTGCTGCGCAGGTACGGTCACGCCTTCCCCGAGGGCTACAAGGCCGACCACTCGCCGCGTGCCGCCGTCGCCGACCTGGTCCACCTGGAGCACCTGACGAAGGGCCGCAAGGACTTCGCGCTCTCGCTGTACGAGCCGGTCGGCGCCGCACCCAACGAGCGCCGCTTCAAGATCTACCGGATCGGCGAGCAGGTCTCCCTCTCCGCCGTCCTGCCCGTCCTCCAGCGCCTCGGCGTCGAGGTCGTCGACGAGCGCCCGTACGAGCTGCGCTGCGCGGACCGTACACACGCGTGGATCTACGACTTCGGGCTGCGCATGCCCAAGCCGACCAGCAACGGCGGCTACCTGGCGGACGACGCGCGTGACCGTTTCCAGGACGCCTTCGTCGCCGTGTGGACCGGGCAGGCCGAGAACGACGGCTTCAACGCCCTGGTCCTGAGCGCCGGTCTGGACTGGCGGCAGGCGATGGTGCTGCGCGCGTACGCCAAGTACCTGCGCCAGGCCGGTTCGACCTTCAGCCAGGACTACATGGAGGACACCCTCCGCAACAACGTCCACACCACCCGGCTGCTGGTGAGCCTCTTCGAGGCACGGATGTCGCCGGAGCGGCAGCGGGCCGGCACCGAGCTGACCGACGGGCTCCTGGAGGAGCTCGACGGGGCGCTCGACCAGGTCGCCTCGCTCGACGAGGACCGCATCCTGCGGTCCTTCCTGACCGTCATCAAGGCGACGCTGCGCACCAGCTTCTTCCAGACGGCGGAGAACGGCGAGCCGCACGGCTACGTCTCGATGAAGTTCGACCCGCAGGCCATCCCCGACCTCCCCGCGCCCCGCCCGGCGTACGAGATCTGGGTCTACTCGCCGCGCGTCGAAGGCGTCCACCTGCGCTTCGGCAAGGTCGCCCGCGGTGGTCTGCGCTGGTCCGACCGTCGTGAGGACTTCCGTACCGAGGTGCTCGGCCTGGTCAAGGCGCAGATGGTGAAGAACACCGTCATCGTGCCGGTCGGTGCCAAGGGCGGCTTCGTCGCGAAGAACCTCCCGGATCCGTCCGTCGACCGTGACGCGTGGATGGCCGAGGGCATCGCCTCGTACAAGACCTTCATCTCGGCGCTGCTCGACATCACCGACAACATGGTGGCGGGCGAGGTCGTGCCGCCGAGGGAGGTCGTACGGCACGACGGCGACGACACGTACCTCGTCGTCGCCGCCGACAAGGGCACCGCGACCTTCTCCGACATCGCCAACGAGATCGCGATCGCCTACAACTTCTGGCTCGGCGACGCCTTCGCGTCCGGCGGCTCGGTCGGCTACGACCACAAGGGCATGGGCATCACGGCCCGCGGCGCGTGGGAATCCGTCAAGCGGCACTTCCGCGAGCTCGGCCACGACACCCAGACCGAGGACTTCACGGTCGTCGGCGTCGGCGACATGTCCGGCGACGTCTTCGGCAACGGCATGCTGCTCTCCGAGAACATCCGCCTCGTCGCCGCCTTCGACCACCGGCACATCTTCATCGACCCGACGCCGGACGCTGCCGTCTCGTACGCCGAGCGGCGCCGTCTCTTCGACCTGCCGCGCTCGTCCTGGGCCGACTACGACAAGACGCTGCTGTCCGCCGGCGGCGGCATCCACCCGCGTACCGCCAAGTCGATCCCGGTCAACGCGCACATGCGCGAGGCTCTCGGCATCGAGCGGGGCATCACCAAGATGACCCCGGCCGATCTGATGAAGACGATCCTCAAGGCGCCGGTCGATCTGCTGTGGAACGGCGGCATCGGTACGTACGTCAAGTCGACGGTCGAGTCGAACGCCGACGTCGGCGACAAGGCGAACGACGCGATCCGCGTCAACGGCGAGGACCTGCGGGTCAAGGTCGTCGGCGAGGGCGGCAACCTGGGCGCGACCCAGCTCGGCCGCATCGAGTTCGCGCGCCGCGGCGCCGGCGGTGAAGGCGGCCGGATCAACACCGACGCCATCGACAACAGCGCCGGTGTGGACACCTCCGACCACGAGGTGAACATCAAGATCCTGCTCAACGCGCTCGTGGCCGACGGAGACATGACCGTCAAGCAGCGCAACAAGCTGCTCGCCACGATGACCGACGAGGTCGGCATGCTGGTGCTGCGCAACAACTACGCGCAGAACGTGGCCCTGGCCAACGCCGTCACCCAGTCGCCCTCGCTGCTCCACGCCCACCAGCGCTTCATGCGCAAGCTGGAGCGCGACGGGCACCTGGACCGCGCTCTCGAATTCCTGCCCACCGACCGGCAGATCCGCGAGCTGCTGAACACCGGCCGGGGCATGAGCCAGCCCGAGCTCGCCGTCCTGCTCGCCTACACCAAGATCACGGTGGCGGACGAGCTGATCAAGACGAGCCTGCCGGACGACCCGCACCTGCGGAGCCTGCTGCACGCGTACTTCCCCCAGGCGCTGCGCGAGAAGTTCGGCGAGCAGATCGACGCGCACGCGCTGCGTCGTGAGATCGTCACGACGGTGCTGGTCAACGACACCGTGAACACCGGTGGTTCGACCTTCCTGCACCGTCTGCGGGAGGAGACCGGGGCGTCGATCGAGGAGATCGTACGGGCGCAGTTCGCGGCCCGCGAGATCTTCGGACTCAGCCAGGTCTGGGACGCCGTCGAGGCGCTCGACAACAAGGTCCCGGCCGACGTCCAGACCCGGATCCGGCTGCACTCGCGCCGCCTCGTCGAGCGCGGCACGCGCTGGCTGCTGGGCAACCGGCCGCAGCCGCTGGAGCTCGGCGAGACCATCGCCTTCTTCGGCCAGGGTGTGGCGCGGGTCTGGGACGAGCTGCCGAAGCTGGTGCGCGGCGCGGACCTGGAGTGGTACCAGAGCATCCTGGACGAGCTGACGGAGGCGGGTGTTCCGGAGGACCTCGCGCTGCGGGTGGCCGGGTTCTCGTCGGCCTTCCCGGCGCTCGACATCGTCGCGATCGCGGAGCGCACAGACAAGGCTCCGATGGATGTCGCCGAGGTGTACTACGACCTCGCCGACCGCCTCTCCATCACCCAGCTGATGGACCGGATCATCGAGCTGCCGCGGGCCGACCGCTGGCAGTCCATGGCCCGTGCCTCCATCCGCGAGGACCTGTACGCGGCACACGCCGGTCTGACGCAGGACGTGCTGTCCGTCGGCAACGGGGCCTCGACGCCGGAGCAGCGCTTCAAGGCGTGGGAGGGGAAGAACGCGGCGATCCTGAGCCGCGCGCGGACCACGCTGGAGGAGATCCAGGGCTCGGACGCGTTCGACCTGGCGAACCTGTCGGTGGCGATGCGGACGATGCGGACGATGCTGCGTACGCGCGTCTGATCCTCAGCGGTACGTAGAGGAACGGTACGTAGAAGGGGGCGCCCGGCACCGGGTTTCGGTGCCGGGCGCCCCTGTTTTACGCCCTTGCTCACGCGCCGGTGTTCACGCGCCGGGTTTACGCTCCGGAAGCCGTCCAGAGCCTGCGGCAGGCCAGCAGGGCCGCGCCGAGCAGCAGACCGTTGCGTACGACCATGATCGCGCAGCCCAGCGGTGTGCCCATGACGACATCCCCGTACAGCACCGGATAGGCGAGCGCGCTGACGGCGGCCGCGGGCAGCAGCAGTGCCGCGACCGGGCGCTGGGTGGTGGCGCGCGAGGTGAGGCAGACGGCGGCCAGCCCCAGCAGCCAGATCAGGTACTGGGGACTGATCACCCGGCTGGTCACGGTGAACAGGAGTACGGCGGTCAGCGCGGCGTCGAAGGGGGTCGCGGCCGTCCAGCGGCGGGCCCTGACCCGCCACAGCAGCAGCCAGCACAAGGCCGCGGCGGTGAAGAACAGCGATGCGTGGACGAGCGCCGGGACATACGGGCCGGTGAACTCCATGGAGCCGTACCGGTATTCGACCCTGCCGGACCAGCCCGCCCGGCGCGCGAGCGAGAGCACGGTCCCGGCCATCGACTCGATCTGCACACCCCTGCCGACCTGCTGCCGCAGGAAGTCCAGGGTGTGCGAGAAGGCGAGGGTGAGCACGGCGAGCAGCACCGCCGCACTGGCGGCGGCGGCCGCCCATGCCTCCCTGGTCGTACGACCCCGGGGAGCGCCGAGCAGCGTGAGCACCGGCCACACCTTCACCATCGCACCGAGCCCGGCGAGCGCACCGCCGAGGCTCGGGCGGCGGTGGAGCGCCAGGAGGGCCAGTACGGCGATGGCGGTGGCCTGGACGTCGTACCGGACGAGCGGGAGGTGGAGGAGCAGTGGCAGCGCGCACACCCACATCCACGCGCCGGCCGCGCTGCGCCCGTGGCCTGCGGCGCCGGCCCGTGCGAGTGCCCGGGCGACGAGTGCGTCGGCGGCGAGGGTGAGGGCGACGAACGCCTGGAAGTAGGTCAGCCAGGGGAGGGCGGCGGGCATGAGGATCACCAGTCCGGCGCCGGGCGGGTACTGCCACATGACGTCGTCGAACGGGAAGGCGCCCCGGGTGAGCTGCTCGTACCAGCCGTAGTAGATCTGGTACACCTCGCCGCCGATGTCCGGCGCGTCGAAGAGAGCGCCGGAGGGCAGCACGAGCAGGGCGAACATGCCAAGGCGGGTGGTGAGCCAGACGACGCCGAGGGCGCGCGCGCCTGGGACGGTGTTCGAGGTGCGGGCCGCGATCTGCTGCGTCGTCATCAACGCGAACTTTAATCAGCTATGTCATGACTACGGCGTTCATTTCGCTCTGCAGCGGCGCGGCCCAGGGAGCCGGGGTGCGGTCCTCCAGCGGGACGACGGGCGGCAGTCCGGGGGTTTCGTTCAGGAACACATGGCGCACTACGCGCTCGGCCGCCCGGCCGTCGTCGTACGCGCAGAAGCGCGCCCGGAACGCGGCCCGCAACTGGGCGGAGCGGGAGCCGCGCCAGTGGCCGCCGGCGAAGATGCCGATCAGCTCGTCCTCGGTACGGGCGATCGCGCCCGGCGGGAATTCGCGCAGGTCGAAGTAGGTGCCGCGGGCCGCGTCGTAGGCGTCCCAGTCGTCGGTGTGGATGACGATCGGGCGGTCGAGGACGGCGTAGTCGAACATCAGGGACGAGTAGTCGGTGATGAGCGCGTCGGCGGCGAGGCAGAGGGTCTCGACCGAGTGGTGGTCGGAGACGTCGATGATCCGGGACGTGCGGGCGGAACTCGGGCGGGACAGTGGGGCGTTGTAGGAGTGGTGGGCACGGGTCAGGATGACGAAACGGGGGCCGAGTTCGCGGGAGATCCGTTCGAGATCGAGCGAGAGGCGCTGGGTGCGGCTGTAGTCGCGGTGGGTCGGTGCGTACAGGACGCAGGTGCTGCCCTTGGGGACGGAGAGCGTCTCGCGCAGGCGCGCGACATCGGTGGCGGTGGCGCGCTGGAACACGTCGTTGCGCGGATGGCCGTATTCGAGCGTGTTGTAGCCCGAGGGGTACGCCCGCTCCCAGACCTTGGAGGAGTGGCGGTTGGCGGAGAGGCAGTAGTCCCACTTGTCGACGTCGTCGAGGAGGCGGGCGAAGTCCGTGGAGCGGGCGGCCGCCGGGTGGTCCTGGAGGTCGAGGCCCATCGACTTGAGCGGGGTGCCGTGCTGGGTCTGGAGCAGGACCTGACCGGGGCGCTTGGTCAGGCGCGGGTCGAAGCCGGTGTTGTCCACCAGGTACTTGGCGCGGGCGAGCGCCGTCCGATGGGCGAACGTGCCGGGCCTGAGGCGGCGGGTGCCGGTGGGGACGGTGTGGTGGTGCTGGAGGTCGGCGATCCAGAAGGTCCGGATGTGCGGGGCGAGTTCGCGCACCTGCTCCTCGATCGCGGCCGGATTGCAGGCGTAACCGCCGTGCCCGTACGCGGAGAAGACCGCCTGCCCCGGGCGCAACGGCAGGCGCAGCTGGACACGGTAGTGGAGACGCAGGGCGGCGGCGCGTACGACGCGGCGGACGGCACGGGACCCGCGCCGCAGCGTGGAATACAGGCGGCTGGCGGTCCGTAGCGTGAGGTACGTGCGGTGGCTGCCGAGCCGCACCATCGCGTGCCGCAGGCGTGCGCCGGGGCGCGGGGCGGCGCCGGGGGTCCGGTAGCGGCGGTAGTGGGCGCGCGCCCGGCGGAAGAACTCCGCGTGGCTGCCCGCCGGGAGCCGGAGCCGAGGGGTGTCCGGGGCAGTGAGGTGGTCGGCCATCCGCCGGAAGATCACCGGGCGCCAGCGAGCCAGTTCGGGGCGGGAGTCGATGAAGCCGAAGACCCGGTCGTACTGGCCGAAGATGTCGAAGTGCCCCCGGCCGGTCGGGGCGGGAGCACTGCCCCGGCGCCGCTGCCGGTGGTGCACACAGACCTCGTCGAGTACGGCGATCGAGGCGGCGGCCATCAGCGCCGGGTAGGTCCAGGGTGTGCTCTCGTGGCGACCGGGCGGGAAGGCGAGGCCCTCGCTCTCCACAAATTCGCGGTGGTACGCCTTGTTCCAGGCCACCGGAAGGATCTCCAGCAGGCCCGGCATGGCGTCGAGTTCGAAGGAGGCGGGGCCCTGCTCGGTGAGCCGGTCGGCGAGTTCATTGCGCACGGCCTCGCCCGACCAGTGCGTACGGGCGAAGTCGTACACCAGGACGTCCGGGCAGCCCGTCTCCTTGAGGCGGTCGGCGATGGCCTGGAGAGCGCCGGGGACAAGGGTGTCGTCGCCGTCGAGGAAGATCAGGTAGTCGCCGGTCGCCTTCGTGACGCCCGCGTTGCGCGCGGGCCCCGGACCGGTGTTTTCCCCCAGGTGTACGGGGAGGACCCGCCGGTCGCGCGCTGCGAACTCGTCGATGATCGCGCCGCAGTCGTCGGGCGAGCAGTCGTCCACCGCGATCAGTTCGAGGTCGTCGTAACGCTGTGCCAGCACCGAATCCATGCACTCTTCGAGGTAAGCCTGCACCTTGTACGCGGGCACGATGACGCTGAACCGGGGCACGGGACTCCCTGGAGTCGACGCGGGCAGATGGCCCCGGAACGGCCGACCGAGCGGGTTGGTTACGCCAGACGTGGCATACGGGGGAACTCGAAGCACGCGGCGGCGGTCCGGCTACGGGGGCGCCGGACCGCCGCTCGGTGCTGGTTGCTCTGCTTCTGCTCTACTTCACCGCGCCCGCCATCACGCCGGACACGAACTGCCGCTGGAACGCGAAGAACACGATGAGCGGGATCACCATCGAGATGAAGGCGCCGGGCGCCAGGATGTCGATGTTGTTGCCGAACTGCCGTACCTGCCGCTGAAGAGCCACCGTGATCGGCGGATTGGCCGAGTCGGCGAAAATCAGCGCGACCAGCATGTCGTTCCAGACCCAGAGGAACTGGAAGATGCCGAGCGAGGCGATGGCCGGGCCGCCGAGTGGCATTACGACACGCGTGAACAGCCGGATCTCGCCCGCCCCGTCGAGCCGCGCCGCTTCCAGGAGCTCCCTGGGGATCTCCGCGAAGAAGTTGCGCAGCAGGAAGATCGCGAAGGGCAGGCCGAAGGCGACATGGAAGAGCACCACGCCCGCGGTGGTCTCGAAAATGCCGATCTTGCCGAAGAGTTCGGACACCGGGACCAGGGCGACCTGCACCGGGACGACCAGCAGGCCGACGACGACCAGGAACCACCAGTCGCGGCCCGGGAAGTCCATCCAGGCGAAGGCGTATCCGGCGAGTGAGCCGATCACCACGACCAGGACGGTCGCCGGGACGGTGATCATGATCGTGCTGAACAGGGAGTCGATGATGATGTTGTTGTCGAGGAGGCTGGAGTAGTTGTCGACGGTGAGCTGGGAGGGGGCCGAGAAGACCTCCCACCAGCCCGACTCGGCGATGTCGGTGGAATCGCGCAGCGAGGAGACCAGCAGCCCGATCGTCGGCATCAGCCAGAACAGCGCGACCACGATGAGAAAGACCCGCACCGCGCCGCCGCCCGCGCGCGCAGCGATCCGCGCCGGGAGGGACTGCTTGGCCTTGACCGCTTCTGCGCCCGTGGTGGTCGGAGTGGTCGTGGTGGTCACCGTCGGGCCTCCCGTCGCATCCGCCGGATATTGAAGAGCATCACCGGGACGACGAGCAGCAGCAGGAGTACGGCGATCGCGCTGCCGATGCCCGGGTCGGCGTCCGTACCGAACGACGAGCGGTAGAGCTGGAGCGCCAGCACATTCGCGTCGTCCTGAGATGAACCCGGGGCGATGATGAACACCAGGTCGAAGATCTTCAGCACATTGATCATCAGCGTGACCAGTACCACCGCCAGTACGGGCGCGAGCAGCGGCACGGTGACGCGGCGGAAGACCTGCCATTCGTTGGCGCCGTCGACCCGGGCCGCCTCCAGCAGCTCGCGCGGCAGGCCCGCGAGCCCCGCCGCGATCAGCACCATCGCGAAGCCCGCCCACATCCAGACGTAACTCCCGATGATGGCCGGTGTCACCAGGCTCGGGCCGAGCCAGTCGACACCGTTGTACGGCTCCTTGAAGTTCGACGCGGGGAAGCGGAGCTGGGCGCCGTCGGCCTCCGCGGAGAGCGTGAACGTACCGTCGGCGCCGGCCTTGGCCGAATCGACGACCTTGCCGTCCTTGACCGCCTCGATCTTGATGCCCTTGAGGCCCAGCTCTGTGGAGTCGATGGTGTTGGGCTTGCCGCCGCCGCCCTTCGTGAAGTCAAGCCAGGCGGTGCCGGTGACTTTGTCCGCCTCGGTGGGGGCGGGCGCCGCCTTCTTCGCGTCGCCCGGCATCTTCGCGGGCGGGACGCCGACCAGCGGCAGCAGCACCGGCTCGCCCGCCGAGACCGTCAACTTGGTGACGAAGGACCCGCCGCCGCCCGCCTTCAGCGGATGAATCGGCAGGGGGCGTGCCTTGGTGAAACCGGCCGCTTCGGAGAAGGTGTCATGGACGCTCACCGCAACGGCGTTCGCGACCCCGCGCTCGGGATCCTGCTCGTACACCAGGCGGAAGATGATGCCCGCCGCGAGCATCGAGATCGCCATCGGCATGAAGACCAGCAGCTTGAAGGCCGTACCCCAGCGGATGCGTTCGGTGAGTACGGCGAATATCAGGCCGAGTGCGGTCGAGACGGTGGGGGCGACGACCACCCAGATCGCGTTGTTCTTGACGGCCGTAAGGATGGTGTCGTCGGTGAAGATCTCGACGAAGTTGTCGAGTCCGGCGAAGCTGTCGCCCGACTTGTCGAAGAAGCTCCGGTAGACCGAGTACCCGATCGGGTAGACCACGAGCGCGCCGAGCAGCACCAGCGCGGGCAGCAGGAAGCCGACCGCTATGGATTTACGTGTGCCTGTCACGCTCTTGCGTGTACCGCTGGCGTCGGGGGGCGGCGGCACCTTCGCCCCGCCCCCCGCGGTCGCTGACGTCATCGCGTCAACCCGTCAGCTCTTGTACGCCTTGGCCGCGTCGGACTCCAGCTGCTGCTGGGTCCCCGCGATGTCCTTCGGGTTCTTCAGGAAGTCCTGGAGCGCCTTCCACTCGCCCTTGCCGGGCGTGCCGCCGAACGACTGCGGTGCCTGGTCCGACATGTCGAAGCGGAAGTCGTCGCCCGCCGCGATCAGCGCCTTCGCGATGTCGCGCTGCACGTCATTGGGGTACGCCGCCACGTCCATCGACTTGTTCGGCGATACGAACCCGCCTTCCGCGGCCCAGATCTTCGCGGCGTCGGTGGAGGCCAGGAAGGTCAGCAGCGCCTTGGCACCCTTCGAGTCCTTGAGCGCCACGGCCGCGTCGCCGCCCGTCACCACGGGGGGCTCGTCGCCCACCGCCGGGAACGGGAACACCTTGGCGTCCGTACCGATCTTCGCCTTGGTTTGCGCGATGTTGACCGAGACGAAGTCGCCCTCGAAGACCATTGCGGCCTTCGGCTCGTCGGCGAACGTCTGGGTGACGGACGCGGGGAACTCGGTCTGGAGCGCGCCTTCCTGGCCGCCCGCGATGAGCTCCTTCTTGCCGAACAGCTCGGCCAGCGTGGTCAGCGCGTCCTTCACGGACGGGTCCGTCCACTTGATCTTGTGCTGGGCCAGCTGGTCGTACTTCTCCGGACCGGCCTGGGAGAGATAGATGTTCTCGAACCAGTCGGTGAGGGTCCAGCCGTCCGCTCCGCCGACCGAGACGGGAGTGACACCGGAGGCGGAAATCGTCTCGGCCGTGGTCAGGAAGTCCTTCCAGGTCTTCGGCTCCTCGGCGCCCGCGTCCTCGAAGACCTGGGCGTTGTACCAGATCAGGGACTTGTTGGCGGCCTTGAAGTACACGCCGTACTGCTTGCCGTCGACGGCGCCGATGTCCTTCCAGCCCTGCGAGTAGTTCTTGTCGAGTTGGCCTTGGGTGGCGGCGTCGACCGGCTTGGCCCACTTGCGCTCCACGGCCTGCTGGAGCGCGCCGACCTGCGGCAGCATCGCGACGTCGGGCGGCGATCCGCCTGCGATCTTCGTACCGAGGAAGTTCACGATCGGGTCCTGCGCCGGGACGAAGGTGACCTTGGCTCCCGTGCGCTTCTCGAACTCGTCGAGGACCTTGGTGAAGTTCTCCTGCTCGGGGCCCGTCCAGACCGCGGCGACCTGGACCTCCTCGCCGTTCAGCCTGGGGAGCTTGACGGAAGCCGCCGGCTTCGTCGCGTTCGCCCCGTTGTTCTCCGGCGTTTTGTCGCCGTCGCCACCGCAGGCGGTGAGAGCGAGCGTGCTCGCGGCGATCATCGCCAAGGCGGCCCTTCGGGCCTTTCGGCTGCTGTAAGCCCTGAGCGGCTTGTGAGCCCTGTGCGTGCGAAGAGTTGTGCGCATCACTGCCCCGTCTCTCCCGTGCGCGTACGGACCGGCGCAGCCCTCGGACGAAGGTGGCGCCGGTGCCGGTTTCGCTGTCCCGTGCGTCAGGTCTACGCCCGGCGGTCGGGGGCCCGCAATAGTGCCATCACTGTCAACTGGGTGATCGTGATGGGCCCGTGACGTCCAGTCAGGCTTCGGAGGAAGGTGTGACAGGGGTGCCGAGAGGCGGCAACGGTGACGCGTTGACCGTACGGGCCGCCCGGTCCAGGGCGCTGGCCAGCAGAGCCAGGTCCGTCGGCCCGTTGCCCAGTTCGCGCACCGGGCGCCGGGTCGGCGGATCGCCCATCCGCTCCCACTCCAGGGGCACGACGGTGGGCCGCAGAGTCGCCGTACGGGGAATGCGTCCGGTGACCCGGCCGCCCTGGAACGGCGTCGCGGAACCGTCCGCGTGCCGCAGCCTGCCGCGTCCCGCCGCAGGCTCGTCGGGTATGGGGGCGGACGGCGGGGCGTCCAGCGTCACGCGCAGCCGCGTCCCACGGGCCAGCTCGGTGTCCGCCGTACGGTCCGGCCTCGCGGATGTGGCCACCAGATGCACTCCGAGCCGCTCGCCGTCCCTGGCCACCGCTTCCAGGGCCCGTACGACCGAACCCGCCGTGGGCCTGCCCGTACTGCCGAGGGCGGGCGCGACCAGCGCGTCGAGGTCGTCGACGAGGACGACGAGGCGCGGGAGCGGGGACGGGCCGGTGTCCGGGCGGGCCTGCTGGGCCCGGGCCGTGGTGGTCCGCAGGCGCAGCGTGCCGCTGGGGGCCGGGTCGAGGTCGCCGCGCTGCTCGGCGGCGCTGGGCGGGCGCTGGTTGATCAGCCGGCCGGAGATCTCGCGGTTCGTGTGCCATTCGGCGAAGCCGAGGCTGCCGAGCAGCTCGTGGCGCCGCTTCAGCTCGGCGCCCAGTGCCTGGGCGAACTCCCGCATCCGGACGGGGTCGGACGCCACCAGGTGGGTCGATACGTGCGGCAGTTCGGTGCAGGCGCGCAGGCCGTCGCCGCGTCCGCCGCCCGCGCCGTCGACGAGGACGAGACCGATCCGATCCGGGCGGGCGGCGGCGGCCAGCGACGCGGCGACGGAACGCAGCAGCTCCGTGCGGCCGCTGCCCGCCGGGCCCTCGATCAGCAGATGCGGCCCCTCGGCGGTCAGGTCGACGCACAGCGGTCCGCGCGGGCCCGCTCCGAGCACCGCCCACGCGCGCGTGGCTCCCGGCGCCTGACCGTCGTCGGCCGCGGCCGCCCAGCGTGCCATCAGGGACGCCGGGGTGGCCCTGGCCAGGCCCAGCTCGTCCAGCAGCCGGGCGGAGGCGGGCAGCGCGGCGGCGCGGCCGGGACGTCCGGACGGCGGTCCGTCCGCACGCAGCGGGGCCAGCGCCCGCCCGAAACGCTCCGCCCAGGCGGCGGACACCGCGTCCACCGCGCCCAGCGTGCCGTGCCCCGCGGGCTGTCCGCCCGCCGTACGCAACAGCCGCAACGCGGTGGCCACATCGCCGCTGAGCAGCGCGGCGGCCCCGCACTCGCGGAACGGCGCCGACACCGCGCAGGCGGCTTCGTACGTCTCGGCGACCGGGGACAGAGGGGAGGCGGCGGGCGTCTCGGCCAGGCAGACGAGGTGGATACCGGACGCAGCGCCGGTCGCGGCGAGCCGGGCGGTGGCGTCGCGCAGAGCGGTGGAGCCGGGGTCGCCGTCGACGATCACGACGGTGTACGGCCCTTCGGCGCCGCTCCCCTGCGGTTCCTCGTCGGTGCGGCGCACCAGCTCGGCGACGCGGGCGGCGGCCTGGTCCTTGTCGTACGCGAGGAGCAGCCGGCAGTCCTGGCCGTGGGCGGGCCGCAGATGCGGCAGCCAGCCGAGCCAGGCCCACTCGGCGGTGCGCTCTTCGACGGCCCTGGACCTGTCCGTACTGATCAGCACGATTTCGAGGTCTGTGGGGGAGTGCAGGGCGGCGAGCTGCGCCACGGCGGACCGGGCGAGCCCGGCCAGCCGTGCGCGGGGCCCGGCGAGCCCCAGCGAGCCCACTTCCCGCAGCCCCACGGTCACCGGAACGGCGGGCAGCGGGCGCCCGCCGTCGGGCGCGGCCCGGTCGGCGGTGCCCAGCCGGAGCACGAGCGCCTCGGGGTGCCCGGGGGCGCGCTCCCACAGCCGGGGGCCGGGGCCGAGCGCGGTGAGCAGGATCGAGGCCGGGTCGGGCCAGGCCTCGGGCAGGGCGGCGGTGGTCGAGGTGGCCGACGGCACGGTGTCGACGCCGTGGGCGGGCGGCATCCCGACCGGAGTGGCTTCGGCCGGTGCGTACTCGTCCACGGTCTCCGTCCGCCCCCCGGCAAGCCGCCGGGCCCAGGCCCCTATGCCGCCCCGCCGGCGGGGCGCCTCGGAGTACATCTCGCGACCGCGCCCGGCGGCGGGCGCGTCCCCGGGGTGCGCACCGGCCGTGGCGGTGCCGTCGCTGCCGTAGGCGGCGTGTGCGTGCGTGACATCACTCCCGGCAGGGACGGGCCCGCTGTGGGCGCTGCCTTGGTCCGGACGATTCGGGCTGTTGCCGGGGCCGTAGGCGCCGTCGCCGAAGCCGGCGCTGCCCTGCGGGCCGATGGGCCGGGGCCCGGCCTGGCCGATGTGGGCGCCGGACGCGGAGTGGGCGCCGGTCTGGTGCGATGCCGTCTGTTCGTGGCTGTACGGGGCGCTTGCGGCGCCGGGGTGGCCACCGGGGCCGTACGCGTCACTCGGGGGCGATGCGGGAGAGGTCCCCGCCTGCTCGCCGTAGGTGCCGCCCGCAGCGGGCGTCGCACGGGCCTGGCCGCCGTGTGGGTAGGGGCCGGATCGGTCGCCTGCTGCCGCGCTCTGCGAAGCCGAGGAGGGGGCGGCCCCCGCGGGCGGGCGGCCGGAGACACGGCGCCCACCGGGCGTCGAGGAACCCCGCACGGAGCCTGTCCCCGGCGCGGGCACGTCGGCGCCGCCGTGGGGCGGGCCGTACGCCGAAGGAGCGGCCGGAGCCGGGGCAAGGACGCCGCCGTCGACGTACGCCGCACCCTGGTGGCCCGAACCCGCCACCGAGCCCTGCGGGGGTGTGCCGGTGCCTGTGCCGGGCGCGGGCGTGCCGTGGCCGCCGTGGGACGGGCCGTACGTCGCACCCGCCGGGCTCCCGGCGGTTGTGCCGGTGCCCGGTGCGGGCGCAGCCCCATGGGGCGGGCCGTACGGGCCGGTGCCCGCGTGGTGCGGGCCCGGGATCGGGGCCTCCGGGGTCGCGCTTCCGGTCGTCTCGTCCGGCGTGCGGGTTACGCGGAGGTGGCCCTCGCCGTCCGGCGTCACCGGGAGCGTTGCGGGGTGGTTTCCGGGGGCCAGGCGCAGGGCGGATTCGCCTACGCGCAGCAGCGCACCCGGGGTCAGGCGTACCGGGCGGGCGGTGACTTCCTTGCCGTCCAGGGCGGTGCCGTTCGTGGAGCCGAGGTCCTCCACCGAGACCCGGCCGTCCTCCGCCAGCGTCACCGCACAGTGCAGCCGGGACACGTCCGGGTCGTCCAGCGGCACGTCCGCGTCCGTGGAGCGGCCGATGCGGACCTGGCCGCCGTGGAGGAGGTGGACGCCTCCGGCGTCGGGGCCCGCCACCACGTGCAGCTGGGCGGGTGTGGTCTCCGTCAGGGCGGTCAGGGCCGTCGGGGCCTCGCCGTCCGGCGCGGGCGCGTGCAGCGACAGCACCGTCCCGTCGACCAGCGGCGGCTCACCCAGCGCGCAGCGCTGCGCGTCGAGCCGCTCCCGCCCCGCGTAGACCACCACCGCACCGGTCGTCTCGGGGCCCGAACCGGGACCGGACACCGCGGCGGCCAGGCCCGAGGCCACGGCGGCCAGCGCTGTTCCGGCGGGCGCGGTGACGAGGACGTCACGCACGGCGTGGGTGCTCTGGCCGCTGCGCGGCGCGAGGACGGTCAGCCGGATCTGCATCGCGTCAGCGGTCCCTTCTGCGCGAAGTGCCCGGCAGGGGAGCCGCCCTGTGATTCCCCCCACCCGGCACGGACGCGTCGTCCGGTACAGGTCGGCACGTGACGCGAAGCTCCCGACTCCACAGTCCCGTGCTGCAGGCATCCTCGCACCTGCCACTGACAACACGCCCGGCGCCCACCGCCAAGTGATCTTGATTGGTCGGCTGTGGACGTAAAAGTGCCAGGTTGGGATCGCAGGGTGACATCGCCGCCGACACGTGCGGAACGCATGTTCGGCAACCATCCATGCGATGCGTGCGTCTTCCCTCGAACACGACCCGCCTGTGCCCCGTTCAGTGGCACACGGGCGGCATTACAGTGGGTCGGAATGCGGGCCCGAGCGCCCGGGACGACGTAGAACGCCGTAGAACGCAGCAGAAACGCAATGAAACGGCGTACACCACGAGCAGCAGGGAGCGCATGACGTGCGGCCGGTAGGCAGCAAATACCTGCTCGAGGAGCCGCTCGGGCGCGGCGCCACGGGCACCGTCTGGCGAGCCCGCCAGCGTGAGACCGCAGGCGCCGAGGCGGCCGTGGCCGGCCAGCCCGGCGAGACCGTCGCGATCAAGGTCCTCAAGGAGGAGCTCGCGAACGACGCGGACGTGGTGATGCGCTTCCTGCGCGAACGCTCCGTACTCCTGCGTCTGACGCACCCCAACATCGTGCGGACCCGCGACCTGGTCGTCGAGGGCGACCTGCTCGCCCTCGTGATGGACCTGATCGACGGCCCGGACCTGCACCGCTATCTCCGTGACAACGGTCCCTTCTCGCCGGTTGCCGCCGCCCTCCTCACCGCCCAGATCGCGGACGCGCTCGCCGCCAGCCACGCCGACGGCGTGGTCCACCGCGACCTCAAGCCCGCAAACGTCCTGCTCGACGAGCGCGACGGCCAGATGCACCCGATGCTCACCGACTTCGGCATCGCACGCCTCGCGGACTCCCCGGGCCTCACTCGTACGCACGAGTTCGTCGGTACGCCGGCCTACGTCGCCCCGGAGTCCGCCGAGGGGCGCCCGCAGACCTCCGCCGTCGACATCTACGGCGCGGGCATCCTGCTGTACGAGCTGGTCACCGGACGTCCCCCGTTCGCAGGCGGTACGGCGCTGGAGGTGCTCCACCGCCACCTCAGCGAGGAGCCCCGCCGCCCCACCACCGTCCCCGAGCCGCTCTGGACGGTCATAGAGCGCTGCCTGCGCAAGGAACCGGACGAGCGGCCCAGCGCCGAGAACCTCGCCCGCGCCCTGCGCACCGTCTCGGCCGGCGTCGGCGTGCACTCGTCCGCCGCCCAGGTCGAGGCGGCCATGGGCGTCGGCGCGCTCCTCGCACCCGACCCGGCACCCGCGCCGGTCCCGGACGCCCCTGGTGCCGCCGACCCGACCCAGGTGCTGCCCAGCAACGCGGGCTCGTACGACCCGAGTGCCGCGACCAGCGTCATGCCCTCGGCCGGCGCGCACCAGGGAGGCGCCGCCGACCCGACCGCGGTCATGCCGCCCGTACCGCAGGGAGCCCCCGGCCCCGAGGACCCGCACCCCTGGCAGAGCCAGCTGCGCGCGGCCCGCGACCGCAACGAGCAGACGCAGGTCCAGTACCTCGACCCGAGCCAGGACCCGCTGCGCCGCCGCCCCCAGCGCCAGCCGCAACAGCAGCCACAGCAGGCGCAACAGCAGCAGCAGCGCCCCCCGCAGCATCAGCAGCAACAGCGTCCGCAGCCCCCGCAGCGGTACGCCCCGCCGCCCCCGCCGCAGTACCAGCAGCCCCAGGCTCCGGCCCCGCAGCAGCGGTACACGCCGCCGCAGCAGCCCGCTCAGCCGGCCCCGCGCCCGCCGCGCGAGCCCCGCGAGCCGCGCCGCCGCAGCGCCAACCGGATGCGGATCCCGGGCCTCGGCTGCCTCAAGGGATGCCTGTTCATGGTCGTCCTGCTGTTCGTGGCGTCCTGGCTGATCTGGGAGTTCTCCGGGCTCCAGGAGTTGATCGGTACGACGAAGGGCTTCTTCGCCCAGATCGGCGACGTCTACGACAAGGTCGAGAAGTTTCTGAGCGAACTCGGCGGACCCGGATCCGGAACTGCCGGCTGAGTTGATTTGTCGACTTCTGGGGGTGGATTTCGCCCCCAGAAGTCAAGGATTGGCGCCATACGGGGCACGCGACGCCCCGGCGCCCGCGTAACCTCAGGGCGATCGTCAGAGGGCGTCTCGCCGCTGAGGGAGCAGTCTTGGCACGGAAAATCGGCAGCCGGTACACCGCCCACCAGATCCTGGGACGGGGCAGTGCCGGCACGGTGTGGCTGGGTGACGGACCCGAGGGCCCCGTCGCCATCAAGCTGCTGCGTGAGGACCTCGCATCCGACCAGGAGCTCGTCGGGCGCTTCGTCCAGGAGCGCACCGCGCTGCTCGGACTGGACCACCCCCGGGTCGTCTCCGTCAGCGATCTCGTCGTCGACGGCAACGACCTCGCGCTGGTCATGGACCTCGTACGCGGCACCGACCTGCGCACCCGGCTCGACCGCGAGCGCCGCCTGGCGCCCGAGGCGGCCGTCGCGATCGCCGCCGACGTGGCCGACGGCCTCGCCGCCGCGCATGCGGCAGGCGTCGTCCACCGCGACGTGAAGCCCGAGAACATCCTCCTGGACATGGAGGGCCCCCTCGGCCCCGGCGGCGCACACCCCGCGCTGCTGACGGACTTCGGCGTGGCCAAGCTGATCGACACCCCGCGCCGCACCCGCGCGACGAAGATCATCGGTACGCCGGACTACCTCGCCCCCGAGATCGTCGAGGGCCTGCCGCCCCGCGCCGCCGTCGACATCTACGCGCTGGCCACCGTCCTGTATGAACTCCTGGCGGGCTTCACTCCCTTCGGCGGCGGCCACCCCGGCGCCGTACTGCGCCGCCACGTCACCGAGACAGTCGTCCCCCTCCCCGGCATCCCGGAAGAGCTCTGGCAGCTCATCGTCCAGTGCCTGGCGAAGGCCCCGGCGTCCCGGCTGCGCGCCTCCGAGCTCTCCGCCCGCCTCCGCGACCAGCTGCCCCTCCTCGCCGGAATGCCGCCGTTGGACGTGGACGAGCCGGACTCGGAGGCGGAGGAGGACGGATACGCAGCAAACCAAGCAAACCCGGCAGGCGCGGCGTACGGCGACCTTTCCCAGCGGTCGGCAGGACCCGACGAACCGCGCCGCCGCGGCGCCGTCCCGCTCGTGCCGGGCTCGGCCCTCGACTCCAGCCGCGACACCCATACGAGCATGCGCGTCCCGGCCCCCGACGAGCTGGCCGGCGGCGCACGGGGCACGGCCCGCGCTCCCCGTGCGGCGGGCCAGCGCCGTCCCGGTTCGGCTCGCCACAAGTCGGACACGGTCCGTAGGCGCCGCATCCTGCTCGGCGGGGCGGCGGTCGTGATCACCGCAGCCCTGGGCGTCGGCGGCTGGCTGGCCGTGACGGACGACACCCCGGAAACCGCCCCCCAGGACACGCGGCAGTCGTCCCCGGCCCAGCCGTAGCCCGCCGCAGCCCAAGCCGTAGCCGGGCTGTAGCCCGCAGGGCAAGGGCGGAGAAAGGCGCAGTACCGGCCGAGGGGGAACGCTTGGCCGCCGTGCCGTTACGCTGGACCCGTGGCAGTCGTCGATGTTTCCGAAGAGCTCAAGTCCCTCTCCTCGACCATGGGGTCGATCGAGGCCGTCCTGGACCTCGACAGCATGAGGGCCGATATTGCCGTGCTCGAGGAGCAGGCCGCGGCCCCGTCCCTGTGGGACGACCCCGAGGCGGCGCAGAAGATCACGAGCAAGCTGTCCCACCTCCAGGCCGAGCTCCGCAAGACGGAAGCCCTCCGGAGCCGGATAGACGACCTCTCTGTGCTCTTCGAGCTCGCCGAGGCCGAGGACGACGCCGACACCCTCGTGGAGGCGGAGGCCGAGCTCATCGCCGTCCGCAAGGCGCTGGACGAGATGGAAGTACGGACACTCCTGTCCGGCGAGTACGACGAGCGTGAGGCGCTGGTCAACATCCGCGCCGAGGCCGGCGGCGTCGACGCCTCCGACTTCGCCGAGCGCCTCCAGCGCATGTACCTCCGCTGGGCCGAGCGCCACGGCTACTCCACCGAGGTCTACGAGACGTCGTACGCGGAAGAGGCCGGCATCAAGTCGACCACCTTCGTCGTCAAGGCGCCGTACGCCTACGGAACGCTCTCCGTGGAGCAGGGCACGCACCGCCTGGTCCGCATCTCGCCCTTCGACAACCAGGGCCGCCGCCAGACGTCGTTCGCGGGCGTCGAGGTGCTGCCGGTCGTCGAGCAGACCGACCACATCGAGATCGACGAGTCCGAGCTGCGCGTGGACGTCTACCGCGCTTCGGGCCCCGGCGGCCAGGGCGTCAACACCACGGACTCCGCAGTCCGTCTGACGCACGTTCCGACCGGCATCGTCGTCTCCTGCCAGAACGAGCGCTCCCAGATCCAGAACAAGGCGAGCGCCATGAACGTCCTCCAGGCGAAGCTCCTTGAGCGCCGCCGCCAGGAGGAGCAGGCGCTCATGGACTCCCTCGGCAAGAGCGACGGCGGCAACTCCTGGGGCAACCAGATGCGTTCGTACGTCCTGCACCCGTACCAGATGGTCAAGGACCTGCGGACGGACTTCGAGGTCGGCAACCCGCAGGCGGTTCTCGACGGCGAGATCGACGGCTTCCTGGAAGCCGGAATTCGCTGGCGCAAGCAGCAGGAGAAGTAAACTCGCTTTGTCGACACAGTAACTGCCGCCCTTGAGGCGGCAGTTGCCTTTTGTGTCACAGTCGCATTCCCGTACGACGGTCAACTGACGTCATTTTGGGACATCGCGTACGCAACGACCTTGACGTTCCCTTTAAAACTGGGAAAGCTGACGCGCGGCATGCGTATCCCTGGGGCGCGTGTGATCGGGGGGAGTTTTCAAACCCCCAGCGGCTGCCGCCCCTTGCGCTGCTCCACTGACGAATTCAGCTACTGGGGGTAGCAAGCAGATGACCAAGAAGACGCGGATCCGCGTTGCGCGTATAGCAGCCGGTGCGGTGATTGCCGCCGGTGCTTCGCTGACCGCCGCGGGCGCCGCTCAGGCCGTCGGTATCGGTGTCGACCTCGGTGGCCTCAGCGCCAAGGCCGAGGTTGACCAGGAAGGCCTCGACATCGCCGTCGCCGCGGACCCGGCGGACCCGGCTGACCCCGCGGACCCGGCCGACCCGGCTGACCCCGCGGACCCGGCCGACCCGGCTGACCCCGCCGACCCGGCTGACCCCGCCGACCCGACGGACCCGCTCGACCCGCTCGACCCCACGGACCCGACCGACCCGGTCGACCCGACGGACCCGGTCGACCCGACCGACCCGACGGACCCCACGGACCCGGTCGACCCCACGGACCCGACGGACCCCACGGACCCCACGGACCCGACCGACCCGGTCGACCCCACGGACCCCACGGACCCGACCGACCCCACGGACCCGACGGACCCGACGGACCCGAGCGACCCCTCGGACCCGACCGACCCGTCTGACCCGACCGACCCGGGCAACGAGACCGGCGGCAACGAGACCGGTGGCAACGGCAACAACGGTGGCAACGGCAACTCCGGCGGCAACGGCGACGGTGGCACCGATGGTGGCTCCGACGGCGACACCGGCACCTGCACCGTCGACCTCGACGGCGCCGAGTGCGAGGACAACACCGACACCGACAGCGCCGGCTCCAAGCCGGTAGAGCAGGGCAAGGCCAAGGAGGAGCTCGCCGAGACGGGCGCCGCCGAGACCACGTTCCTGCTGGTCGGCGCCGCGACGATGATCGCCGGTGGCATCGGCTTCCGCATGCTGCCCCGCCTGGTCAACGGCCGCACCGCCGTCTGAACCAGCTAGGCGTACAAGAAGGGCCCGGAGCGCGCTGAGCGCCCCGGGCCCTTCCCTTTGTCTGGCAGGCCCCCAGAGGGCCCTAGAAGGTCGCGAGCGGCGGAATCCGTCGTACCGCGCAGCTGTACTCGCGAGTACGCCGTGCTTGCCCGTGCGCCGTCCTTGCTCGTGCTACGCGGTCTGGTGCGCGAGCAGGGCCGCCGCGGCCACCAGCAGCGCTACGAGTACCACCAGCACCACAGGACTCAGCCCGCCCAGCGGGCCCTCCTGCTGCAACCGCTCCCTGTGGGCGCGGCAGACACGGCAACGGCCCTGGGCCACCGGGGCCGCGCAGTTCGCGCACACCAGTCGGTCATAGGTCATGCGCTTTCCTCCTCCCGCGCGGCGGAGCCGCAAGCTCTTATTCTCCGCCCAACGCTCAGGGAAACGCGACTGTTCCCCCTTCCACTGTGCCAGCTGCCACGCGTTACGGCGCGGCCCGCCGGGTTACGACCGTTCTGTTACGTGCAAGTCCGGTCGCCGATCCGTGATAAATCGCCCATCCCAGGACGCGGACTGCGGACGACTGCCCACGTCGCGTATGGTCACGCACACCTACTCCCGGCGACCGTGGTGCACCCGTGATCCGATTCGACAACGTCTCCAAGACCTACCCGAAGCAGAACCGCCCCGCCCTCAGGGATGTCTCCCTGGAGGTCGAGAAGGGCGAGTTCGTCTTCCTCGTGGGCTCTTCCGGCTCCGGCAAGTCAACCTTCCTGCGGCTGCTGCTGCGTGAGGAGCGCGCCAGCCACGGCATGGTGCACGTCCTTGGCAAGGACCTCGCGCGCCTGTCCAACTGGAAGGTGCCGCAGATGCGGCGCCAGCTCGGCACCGTCTTCCAGGACTTCCGCCTTCTTCCCAACAAGACCGTTGGGGAAAACGTCGCGTTCGCGCAGGAAGTCATCGGCAAGTCGCGCGGAGAGATCCGCAAGTCCGTACCCCAGGTTCTCGATCTCGTCGGTCTCGGCGGCAAAGAGGACCGGATGCCCGGCGAGCTCTCGGGTGGTGAGCAGCAGCGGGTGGCGATCGCGAGGGCGTTCGTCAACCGCCCGATGCTGCTGATCGCCGACGAGCCGACGGGAAATCTCGACCCGCAGACCTCCGTAGGCATCATGAAGCTGCTGGACCGCATCAACCGCACAGGCACCACTGTGGTGATGGCGACCCACGACCAGCAGATCGTCGACCAGATGCGCAAGCGCGTCATCGAACTCGAGAAGGGCCGCCTCGTGCGCGACCAGTCTCGCGGTGTCTACGGCTACCAGCACTGAAAGGACGCCATGCGCGCCCAGTTCGTCCTGTCGGAGATCGGCGTCGGTCTCCGCCGGAATCTCACCATGACCTTCGCGGTGGTCATCTCCGTCGCTCTCTCACTCGCCCTCTTCGGAGGCGCGCTGCTCATGCGAGAGCAGGTGAGCACGATGAAGGGCTACTGGTACGACAAGGTCAATGTCTCGATCTTCTTCTGCAACAAGAACGACGCGGAGACCATTGCCAAGTGCTCCAAGGGAGCGGTCACCGCGGAGCAGAAGAAGCAGATCGAGGCCGACCTCGACAAGATGGACATCGTCAAGAGCGTCGACTACGAGTCCGCCGACCAGGCGTTCAAGCACTACAAGGAGCAGTTCGGGGACTCGTCGATGGCCGACACCATCACCCCGGACCAGATGCAGGAGTCGTTCCGAGTCAAGCTCGACGACCCGGAGAAGTACAAGGTGGTCGCGACCGCGTTCGCGGGCCGGGACGGGGTGCAGTCCGTCCAGGACCAACGCGGCATCCTCGACAACCTCTTCAACCTGATGAACGGCATGAATGTGGCCGCGCTCTGCGTGATGGCCCTGATGCTCGTCATCGCACTGATGCTGATCGTCAACACCGTACGGGTGTCCGCGTTCAGCCGGCGCCGTGAGACGGGCATCATGCGGCTCGTCGGTGCCTCCAGCTTCTACATCCAGATGCCGTTCATCATGGAGGCCGCGTTCGCGGGCCTGATCGGCGGCGGATTCGCGTGCGTCATGCTGCTCGTCGGCCGGTATTTCCTGATCGACCACGGCCTGGCGCTGTCCGAGAAGCTGAATCTCGTCAACTTCATCGGCTGGGACGCGGTGCTCGCAAAGCTGCCGCTCGTGATCGCGATCGGCCTGCTGATGCCCGCGCTCGCCGCCTTCGTGGCGCTGCGCAAGTACCTCAAGGTGTGACATGAGCCCTGGGCGCCGTGCGGTCAACCAACCGTACGGCGCCCTTTGTTTGTCCTAGACTCAGCGCCATGTTGGGCTCGGAACTCAGCCTTCAGTCCCGCGGCGTACGCCGCGGGGCGGCCCTGACATTGGTATTCGCGACCGTCCTCGCCACCGCCGCCGCCACCGACAGCTGGCAGCTCGACGACGAGAAAACGCCCTCCCTCTCCGCCAGTTCGGTCGCCGTCACCGTCCACCGCGACGAAGTCACCGACGCCGCGGTCGAGGCCATGGCCGACGGCAAGTCGGGCAAGGAGGCGGCCGAGGAGGTCGTCAGCCGCAGCGGGGACCGGTGGGGCGCGGTGTACGACCAGGGCGAGTACGAGGAGTTCCAGCAGGCACTCGACGGCGAGTACACCGGCGTCGGACTGTGGGCCAAGCGCACCCGCGACGGACGCATCGAGGTCGCCAGGGTCCAGCCCGGCGGCCCCGCCGAGCTCGAAGGCGTCAGGGCGGGCGACCAGCTCCGTACGATCGACGGCCGCCGCGTCGAGAAGCGCCCCGTCACCGAGGTCGTCGCACTGCTGCGCGGCGACGGCACGGCGCAGGCCGGCACGTCCGTCGTACTCGGCCTGGAGCGCGCCGGGCGGGAGTGGCACGAGACGCTGCGCCGCGCCCGCCTCACCACCGAGGCCGTCACGGTCCAGCGGCTCACGGACGGTGCGACGCTGGTCAAGGTGGCGTCCTTCACCAAGGGCTCCGGCGAGCAGGTGCGCGACGCGGTACGGGCCGTACCCAAGGATCACGGCGTCCTGCTGGATCTGCGCGGCAACGGCGGCGGTCTGGTCACCGAGGCGGTCACCGCCGCCTCCGCCTTCCTCGACGGCGGCCTGGTGGCGACGTACGACGTGCACGGCTCACAGCGCGCCCTGTACGCCGAGCCGGGCGGCGACACTGAGAGACCCGTGGTGGCGCTGGTCGACGGCGGCACGATGAGCGCGGCCGAGCTTGTCACCGGCGCGCTCCAGGACCGTGGCCGTGCGGTCACTGTGGGTTCGCGGACCTTCGGCAAGGGCTCGGTCCAGATGCCGAGTGTCCTTCCCGACGGCTCCGTCGCCGAGCTGACCGTCGGCCATTACCGCACTCCCGCGGGGCGAAATGTCGACGGCAGGGGCATCAGCCCGGACCTCGCGGTGAGCGAGCGGGCCGAGGAACGGGCCCGGACAGTATTGAGTGGCCTCGGGGGAGGGTCGTAGTGCGAAAATGAACGCACTATGGCTAAGGAAAAAGGGCGCAAGATGATCGCGCAGAACAAGAAGGCGCGGCACGACTACCTCATCATCGACACCTACGAGGCCGGGATGGTCCTGACCGGCACCGAGGTGAAGTCCCTGCGCCAGGGACGCGCCTCGCTGGTGGACGGCTTCGTACAGCTCGACGGTGGCGAGGCGTGGCTGCACAACATTCACGTACCCGAGTACACCCAGGGGACGTGGACCAACCACTCCGCGCGCCGCAAGCGCAAGCTGCTGCTGAACCGGGCGGAGATCGACAAGCTGGCGAGCAAGACGCAGGAGACGGGTCACACGATCGTGCCGCTCGCGATGTACTTCAAGGACGGCCGGGCCAAGATCGAGATCGCGCTGGCCAAGGGCAAGAAGGAGTACGACAAGCGGCAGACGCTGCGCGAGAAGCAAGATCTGCGGGAGACGAACCGTGCGATCTCGGCTGTGAAGCGCAGGGAGCGCGGGCAGGTCTGAGGACAGGCCGCCGGGCCGGCAGGAATACGCTGGCACCGTCGTGCGTTGGTCACGTACGATGGGGACTGCACTCCACCGCTGGTGGGGTGCGACCTTGAAAAATAAACATGGGGATGATCGGTTTCGACAGCGGATGTCGAGGCAGGGGAAGCGAGTCGAGGAAGCGGCAATGATCTCGTTAACCATATGTCGCAACCAATAATCGCCGATTCCAAGCGCGATTCCTTCGCCCTCGCTGCCTAAGTAGCGACTTAGCGAAGTGTCAGCCCGGGGGTGTTCCCGACCCGGATCCTGGCATCATCAAGGGAACTAAACCACTCGGTCCGGTCACGGGATCGGGTGGGAAATCAAACAGTGACTGAGCCCGTCGGAGACTTGTCCGTGTGATCTCCGGGGCCGAGAAAAACGTAGCGGACTGCACTCGGAGAAGCCCTGGTTCTGCACCGTTGGACGCGGGTTCGATTCCCGCCATCTCCACAATTCCCATGTGAGGCCGAGGCCCCGCCGTCCCAGGACAGCGGGGCCTCAGTCATGTCTCAGACCGCGGGCTGTACGCCGGTCAGCAGGGTGAGCAGCTGGTCCATCTCGCCGCGCCATATGCGGTGGACGTTCATCCGGGTCGGCTTCGGCTCGTTCGGCAGCTGGAGCTGGAAGACGCTCCAGACGGTGTTGCGCTGTATGCCGCTGACCAGGCGGCCGGCCTCGGCCGGGGGCAGCGCGTAGACGATCTCCTGCGGGCGGTTGCTCCACCGGCTCGCCTTGTGGATGACCACGGCCTGCTCGGTCGCGGTGACGAAGTAGTAAGTGAGAAATGCCTGGCCGATCAGGCCCAGCATGCTCATCAGCCACGGGCTCGGACCTGCGATGGCCTGGATGGTGACGATCGGACGGTCGGCCGGATTGGCTTGCGCGATGGCCGCGGCGACCTGTTGCTGGATCGTCGACTTCTTTACGGCCATGAGGCCCTCCCCTGAGCGGAATCAAGACAATGAGCGGAATGTGCGCCCCCGCTTCCGGGGGCGGTGCAGCGTAGCGCAGAGCAGCAGGGCGAGGCCCGCGGCTGCCACCGGGGCCGAGTAGCCCGACGCGGCGCCCGCGTGCTCCACGATCCAGCCGCCGCTCGCCGCGCCGACCGCGACTCCGCCCAGCAGTGCGGTGACGGCCAGCGTCATGCCCTCGTTCAACTGGGCCTGCGGGACGACGCGTTGGATCAGCGTCATACCGGTGACCATCGTCGGGGCCGTGGCGGCGCCCGCCAGCAGCAGGGCGCCCGCGACAGCGGCCAGCGAGCCGGTGAAAGCCGCCAGCAGCGGCAGCGACATCAGGACCGTCATCGCCGATACGCAGGCGAGCAGCCGGCGCCCCACGTCGGCCGCCGGGCGCGCGGACCCGTACAGCAGGCCCGCGACGCAGGACCCCGCCGCCTGGAGAGCGAGCACCGCGCCCGCCGCGGCGCCGTGGCCCCGGTCGTCGGCGTAGGCGAGGGTGACGACCTCCATGGAGCCGAAGACGGCGCCGGTGGCGAGGAAGACGGTCAGCAGGGCGCGTATGCCGGGCAGGTGGAGGGGCGAGCGGACGCCCCTGGAGCGGGGCGAGACGGGTGGTTCCGTACCGCGCTGGGCGGCGAGGATCAGCGTGCCGGTCATCAGGAGGACCGCGCCGGTCAGCGTGCCGGCCTCGGGGAAGAGGGCCGAGCAGAGGAAGGCGGCGGCCACCGGGCCGAGCATGAAGCACAGCTCGTCGGCGGCCTGCTCGAAGGAGTTGGCGGTGTGCCGGGCCGCTGCGTTTTCCGGCGTAGAGGCTCGGTGGATATGGGACCAGCGGGCGCGGGACATGCCGCCCGTGTTGGGGGTGGTGGCGGTGGCGGCGTACGCGGCGAAGAACGTCCAGGCCGGTGCGTCGTAATGCACGCACAGCAGCAGGGCCAGCGATCCGATTACGGCGACGGCGGCGGCGGGCACCGCGACACGGGCCTGGCCGTGTCGGTCGACGAGCCTGGCCGTCCAGGGCGCCACCAGGGCCGTGGCGGCGAGGCCGGTCGCGGTGACGGCGCCTGCGAGGGCGTACGAACCGCGCGATCCGGCGATCATCATGACGGCGCTCACGCTGAACATGCCCATGGGGATGCGGGCGACGAGGCTGCCCGCGGTGAAGGCGCGGGCGCCGGGCGTGGCGAAGAGACGGCGGTACGGGGAGAGGCGCCCGGGTCTGAGGCGTTTCGGCTCGCGCGGGGGGCGTTGCCGGGAAGGGCGCCGGTCCATGGCGATCAGTACGTCGCCGGAAACGGCCAGCATGGGGGAGGGGGCTTCGTATAGGGGCATGGATCAACCCTCGGGGTGGGTCCCACCTGCGGTCCAACACCTTCTGGGCGCCGATTCACGCACATGCGTTGTAGGTTCGCGGCGTGCCCCATGACATAGAACCCCGGCTGCTGCGCGCCTTCGAGGCCGTGGCCGAGGACCTTCATTTCACCCGCGCCGCCGCCCGGCTCTTCACGGCCCAGCAGGCGCTCAGCCGTGACATCCGACGGCTGGAGCGGGAGTTGGGCTCCCAGCTGTTCGTACGGTCCACCCGCAGCGTGTCGCTGACGGCGGACGGCGAGCGGCTCCTGCCGTACGCGCGACGGGTGCTGGCGGCGTACGACGAACTGGGCGCGGCATGGGCGCACGAGGAGCGGCCGCTGCTGGTGGACGTCAGGGCGCCGGTCGGCACCTGCTACCGGGTGCTGGAGGCAGCCCGGGCCGCCGCGCCCGACATCGAGTTCGTCGGGCGTTTCCACAGCGGGCTCACGGGCGCCGCGGCCTCGATCGTCGGCGGCCGGCTCGATGTCTCGTCGGGGCGGGTCGCCGGGCTCGACCCGGCGGTGCTGGACCAGCTGGAGCACCGGCCGGTGCGCTTCGAGCGCATGGCCGTGCTGCTGGCCGACGACCATCCGCTGGCCGCACTGGACGAGGTGCCGCTGGACGCGCTCGCGGGAGAGACGCTCTACGCCGGGGCGGGCAACCCGGCGACCGCGGAGTGGACCGATCTTGCGGCCAGGCTTTTCGAGGGGCGGGGCATCGAGGTTGCGGCGCCGTTCCCGGAGATCGAGGGCGCGGAGGAGTTCGTACGGCTGGTCCGCAAGCGGCGCTGGTCGGTACTGGCGAGTACTGAATTCATCGCGGTGCCGGGCATGGAACTGCGGCCGGTCGTCGACCCTGTGCCGCTGTCGCCCATCTCACTTGTGTGGCGAAAAGGGCTCAGACATAAGGGTCTTGACGTACTAAATGGGGTGATAGATGAGCTTGTGAAGCGCCACAAGTGGCTGGAAATGCCCGCCGGGAGCTGGCTGCCCGAAGCTGATATGTCACTGATGCTCAACAACACCTGACTCGGCAGCCCTACTGTCATACTCGTGCGCTACATTCATCGCCTGGGTGCGGTGTGGTAGGGGGCGCTCGGGGTGGGTGGGGGCCCGGTCCGAGGCAGGTATCCAGCAGTCGCGTGCGCACCCGAATCACTTTCTGTGTGGGGGATGTGCGTACGACTGTGGAGAATTGGCGAGGGGATGCGGATGCCCGGTTCGGGTATCCCGAAGATCTCAATGACGTCACTGTGCAGCTCGACACTGTGCAGTCGGACGGCACCAGGCAGTTCGACAGCATCGGGCAGTTCGACGGTGCGGAGCAGTTCGACGACGCCGTGCAGTTCGACGGCACTGTGCAGTTGGACCGCGCGGCGCAGTTCGACGAATCGGTGCAGTTCGACGGCCTCGGCCGGCCGGTGTCGGAGCTGCCGGGCGCCCTGGAGCCCCAGGAGGGCTCCGACGGGCCGGTGTTCGTCGACGAGAGCGGGAACAGGAGCAAGAAGTTCCGCCGCGTCGGCTGGGTTCTCGCCACCGCCTGTGCCTGTTACGCCATCACCCTCATAGTCGCCCTGGCCGGTGGCAACTCCACCGCGCCCTGGCTTCCGATACCCGGTCTCGCCGACGACAAGAAGCAGCCGGACACCGTCGACATCTCCCCCGCCCCCGACGATCCCCTCGATCCGGGGGGCACCCCCGGGCAGACGCCGGGCGCGACACCCACCGGATCGGCAAGCACCACCGCGCGGCCCGCGGTCGGCGGCACGTCGAGCACCAGCAGGCCCGTCGCTCCCGAGCCGGGTCAACCGGCCACCGAGAGCACCGGCGCCCCGGCCGGTGCTCGCCCGCCTCAGAACGACGACACCGACCCCGATACGAACCCGGACCCCGACACGGGCACGGACCCGGCGACCGACCCCGGCACCGACCCGGACGCCGGCACCGATCCCGGCACGGGCACCGACCCGGGCACCGACCCGGCCACCGATCCCGGCACGGGCACCGACCCCACGGACCCGGGCAGCACCGACCCAGGCACCGACCCCGATGCCGGCACCGACCCGGACGCCGGCACGGGCGGCACCACCAGCGAATTTGCCGCGAAAGGCACGTAGTCAGAGATGGCATCCCACGGCAGGCGCACCGCTCGCGCCACCCGCAGACGGCGACGCACCATTCGGCGCCGTATCCCCATGCGCTATCTGCTGCCTTCGCTCTTCCTGGTGGCGCTGCTCGCCATGCTGATGCTGCGCGGCTACGTACACAGCGAGATCCTCGCCGACCACAGAGTCCGCCCCCCGGCCCCCATCGACCAGGTCCCCGAGCGCATACTCAAGGGCGGCCCGGTCATCGACGCGCGTAGCGCGCAGGACCCCAAAGCGCTGAGCATCCCCGACCGCAGGCTCGTCCTGACCTTCGACGACGGCCCCGACCCCCTGTGGACGCCGAAGGTTCTCGACAAGCTCAAGCAGCACGACGCGCACGGCGTCTTCTTCGTGACCGGCACGATGGCCTCGCGCCACCCGGACCTGGTCGAGCGGATGGTGCACGAGGGGCACGAGGTCGGGCTGCACACCTTCAACCACCCCGATCTCTCCTTCCAGACCAAGTCCCGCATCGACTGGGAGCTGTCCCAGAACCAGCTCGCGATCGCGGGCGCGGCCGGCATCCGTACCTCCCTCTTCCGCCCGCCGTACTCCTCGTTCTCCGACGCCCTCGACAACAAGTCCTGGCCGGTCACCCAGTACATCGGCAGCCGCGGCTACATCACGGCGTTCAACAACACCGACTCCGAGGACTGGAAGCGCCCCGGCGTCGAGGCGATCATCAAGCGCGCCACGCCCAAGGGCACCGAGGGCTCGATCGTGCTGATGCACGACTCCGGCGGCGACCGCTCGCAGACCGTGGCGGCACTCGACCGCTTCCTGCCCTCGATGAAGGAGCGCGGCTACCGGTTCACCAACCTCACCGAGGCCCTGGGCGCCCCCTCCGCCCACACGGAGGTCACAGGACCCGAGCTGTGGAAGGGCAAGGCCTGGGTCTACGCCGTGGCGTTCTCCGAGAAGACCACCAGCGTCCTGGTCGTCGGCCTCGCCGCCATCGGCGTCCTCGTCATGCTGCGCTTCGGCCTGATGCTGCTGCTGTCGGTCCTGCACGCCCGCAAGGTGCGCAGGCGGACGTTCAGCTGGGGCCCGCCGGTCACCCGCCCCGTCTCGGTGCTCGTCCCGGCGTACAACGAACGCGAGTGCATTGCCAATACGGTGCGCTCCCTGATGTCCAGCGAGCACCCCATCGAGGTCATCGTCATCGACGACGGCTCGACGGACGGCACGGCGGACATAGTCGAGGCGATGCGCCTGCCGAACGTACGCGTCGTACGCCAGGAGAACGCGGGCAAGCCCGCCGCCCTCAACAACGGCATCGCGCACGCCCGCTTCGACATCGTCGTCATGATGGACGGCGACACGGTCTTCGAGCCGGCCACCGTCCGCGAGCTCGTCCAGCCCTTCGGCGACCCGCGCGTCGGCGCCGTCGCGGGCAACGCCAAGGTCGGCAACCGCGATTCGCTCATCGGTGCGTGGCAGCACATCGAGTACGTGATGGGCTTCAACCTCGACCGCCGCATGTACGACCTGCTGGGCTGCATGCCGACGATCCCCGGCGCGGTCGGTGCTTTCCGTGCCGACGCGCTGCACCCTTTCGGCGGCATGAGCGAGGACACCCTCGCCGAGGACACCGACGTCACGATGGCGCTGCACCGCGACGGGTGGCGCGTCGTGTACGCGGAGAAGGCCCGCGCCTGGACCGAGGCGCCGGAGAGCGTGCAGCAGCTGTGGTCCCAGCGCTACCGCTGGAGCTACGGCACCATGCAGGCGATCTGGAAGCACCGCCGCGCCGTCATCGAACGCGGCCCCTCCGGGCGCTTCGGCCGGGTGGGCCTTCCGCTCGTCTCCCTCTTCATGGTGCTGTTCCCGCTGCTGGCGCCGCTCATCGACGTATTCCTGCTGTACGGCCTGGTCTTCGGCCCCACCCAGAAGACCGTCGTCGCCTGGCTCGGCGTGCTCGCCATCCAGGCGGTCTGCGCCGCGTACGCCTTCCGGCTCGACCGGGAGAAGATGACCCACCTGATCTCGCTGCCCCTCCAGCAGATCCTCTACCGGCAGCTGATGTACGTCGTGCTGCTCCAGTCCTGGATCACCGCACTCACCGGCGGCCGGCTGCGCTGGCAGAAGCTGCGCCGCACCGGTGTGGTCGAGGCGCCCGGCTCCATCCCGGCGCAGCGTCAGCGGAGCAACGAGAAGAGGCCCGTCGCATGACCTTCGGTACCACCGGCCCGATCGACGCCACCGCCGCGATGCCGCGGGCACAGGCCGGGCCACGTCCGTCCGCCGCGCCCACGGCGGGACCGCCCGGCCGCGACCGGTATCTCGACGTGCTGCGGGCCGTCGCGCTCGTCCGCGTCGTCGTCTACCACATCTTCGGCTGGGCCTGGCTGACCGTGCTCTTCCCGTCCATGGGCGTGATGTTCGCGCTGGCCGGGTCGCTGATGGCGCGCTCCCTGAAGCGCCCGGCGGCGGGCGTCATCCGTGGCCGTATCCGACGGCTGCTGCCGCCCATGTGGGCGTTCTCGCTGACCATCGTGCCGATCATGTTCTATTTCGGCTGGGAGCCGCTGAAGGAGGAAGGCCTGTGGTGGTTCGTCAAGCTCGCCAACTACGTCTTCCCGCTCGGCGCCCCGCCGTACCCCTGGCACAGCGGTGACAAGCCGGGCCTCCTGGAGGACACCTGGGCGGTCCAGGCCGCCGGTCCCCTCTGGTACATCCGCGCCTACCTGTGGTTCGTCATCGCGTCGCCGCTGCTGCTGTGGGCGTTCCGCAGGGTCCCCTGGGTGGCTCTGTTCGCGCCGCTCGGTGTCACCGCGGTCATCGGCACCGGCCTGGTGACGATCCCCGGCGAGGCCGGCAACGCCCTCACCGACTTCGCGGTGTACGCCTCCTGCTGGATGCTCGGCTTCGCCCACAACGACGGCCTGTTCCAGCAGGTCCCGCGCTACATCTCGGTGTCCGTGTCCGCGATGGTCATGGCGTTCGGCCTGTGGTGGGCGTCCGGCCATCTCACCGCGGACGGCTGGGACCTCAACGACATCCCGCTCGCCCAGGCGTGCTGGTCGTTCGGCTTCTGCGTGATCCTCCTCCAGTACTCGCCGTCCTGGAAGGAACTCCCAACAAAGCTGAAGGGCTTCGACACGGTGATCACGCTGGCGAACAACCGGGCGGTGACGATCTACCTCTGGCACAACATGCTGATCATGGCGACCATCCCCGTCATCGACCTGCTCTTCGAGATCCCGGGCGTCTGGCCCACGTACTCTGGCTACATCGAGGACGCGTACACAACGCTGATGCTGATCGTCGTCTGGCCGCTCATCGGCCTGATGATCATTACCGTCGGCTGGCTGGAAGACGTCGCAGCCCAGCGCAAGCCCCGCCTGTGGCCCAATGGATCACCGCGGAAGGCAAGCCGCTCACACAAGCACTGACCGCTGGGTGAGAGCAAGGTTGCGCGCCGGTCACCTCACGGCACGGGACTGAAATCCGCCGTACCTAGCGTCGCTTCCACGACCCGATACCCGTGGAGGCGCGTCATGGCAGGCCGGTGGATCGAACAGTGGGACCCCGAGGACGAGACCTTCTGGAAGGAAACGGGGGAGCGGATTGCCCGGCGCAATCTGCTCTTCTCCGTACTTTCCGAGCACATCGGCTTCTCCATCTGGACCCTGTGGTCCGTCATGGTGCTCTTCATGGGCCCGGAGTACGGCGTGGATCCGGCCGGGAAGTTCTTCCTGATCGCGACGGCCACCCTGATCGGGGCGCTCGTCCGGGTCCCGTACACCTTCGCCGTAGCGCGCTTCGGCGGCCGGAACTGGACGGTCTTCAGCGCGCTGATGCTGCTCCTGCCGACCGGTGCGGCGTACGCCGTCATGGAGCCCGGCACCTCCTACACCACCTTCATGGTGGTCGCGGCCCTCACCGGCGTCGGTGGCGGAAACTTCGCCTCCTCCATGACGAACATCAACTCCTTCTTCCCGCTCCGTAAGAAGGGCTGGGCGCTGGGCCTCAACGCGGGCGGCGGCAACATCGGCGTACCCGTGGTGCAACTCGTCGGCCTGCTGGTCATCGGCACGGCGGGCGCGACCCACCCCCGCATCCTGCTCGCCGCGTACATCCCCCTGATCATCGTCGCGGCCGTGTGCGCCGTGCTGCGGATGGACAACCTGGCGCCCGTACGCAACGACACAGGGGCGGCGAAGGCCGCCGTGCGTGACCCGCACACCTGGATCATGTCCTTCCTCTACGTCGGGACCTTCGGCTCCTTCATCGGCTACAGCTTCGCCTTCGGCCTGGTCCTCCAGACGCAGTTCGGGCGTACGCCGCTGCAGGCCGCCTCGCTCACCTTCATCGGCCCGCTCCTCGGCTCCCTGATCCGCCCCCTCGGCGGCTCCCTCGCCGACCGCTTCGGCGGCGCCCGCATCACGCTGTGGAACTTCGCCGCGATGGCCGGTGCGACCGGGGTCGTCGTCTACGCCTCCGTTTCCGAGTCGCTCCCGGTCTTCCTGACCGGCTTCATCGCCCTCTTCGTCCTGACCGGCCTCGGCAACGGTTCGACGTACAAGATGATCCCCGCGATCTTCCAGGCGAAGGCGCTGGCCAAGGGCATGACGGGCGAGGCGGCCGCGGCGTACGGGCGGCGGCTCTCCGGGGCCTCGATGGGCCTGATCGGTGCGGTCGGCGCGCTCGGCGGGCTCGCGATCAACCTGGCCTTCCGCCAGTCCTTCCTCACCGCCGGGACGGGCACGGCGGCCTTCGCCTCCTTCCTCGCCTTCTACGCTGTGTGCTTCACGCTGACCTGGGCGGTATACCTTCGGCGGCCGGTCGCGGTACAGGCAAAGCCGCAGCTCACCTATGCGGAGGTCTGATCCGCCAGCCCCGTTAACGGCGGGGAAATATTCGGGAACCGAGCCTGTCACGTGCTGGTGACAGGCTCGGCCATCCGCATGAACCAGCACAGCGGTATGAGAGCCGGGTACGACATGTCCGCCACGCATGCAGAGCAGCAAGGCCCCCTCGAGGGCTTTACCGTCGGTGTCACAGCGGCCCGGCGTGCCGACGAACTGGGCACGCTGCTGACGCGGCGCGGCGCCTCCGTACTCCACGCGCCGGCCCTGCGGATCGTTCCGCTCGCCGACGACAGCGAACTCCTCGCCACCACCAAACAGCTCATCGACCGGGCCCCCGACGTCGTGATCGCGACGACGGCGATCGGCTTCCGGGGGTGGGTGGAGGCGGCGGACGGCTGGGGCCTCGGCGAGGACCTCCTCGCCCGCCTCCAGGGCGTCGAACTCCTCGCCCGAGGCCCGAAGGTCAAGGGCGCGATCCGCGCGGCGGGCCTCACGGAGGAATGGTCGCCGTCCTCCGAGTCCATGGCCGAAGTCCTCGACCGGCTCCTCGCGGAGGGCGTCGCGGACCGCCGTATCGCGATCCAGCTGCACGGCGAACCACTCCCCGGCTTCGTCGAAGCGCTGCGGGCCGCGGGCGCGGAAGTCGTCGGCGTGCCTGTCTATCGCTGGATGCCGCCCGAGGACATCGCCCCGCTCGACCGCCTCCTCGACGCTGCGGTCGGCCGCGGCCTCGAAGCACTGAGCTTCACCAGCGCCCCGGCGGCGGCGTCGATGCTGTCCCGGGCCGAGGAGCGCGGGATGCTCCCGGAACTGCTGGCCGCGCTGAACCACGACGTACTGGTGGCGTGCGTAGGGCCGGTCACGGCACTCCCCCTCCAGGCGCTGGGCATCGACACGGTCCAGCCCGACCGCTTCCGGCTCGGCCCGCTCGTCCAGCTGATCTGCCGCGAGCTCCCGGGCCGCGCCCGTACGCTGCCGGTCGCCGGCCGCAGCGTCGAAATCCGCGGCCACGCCGTGCTCCTGGACGGCGAGGTACGCCCCGTGCCGCCCGCCGGAATGTCCCTCCTGCGAACGCTCGCGCGGCGCCCCGGCTGGGTCGTCTCCCGCGCGGACCTCTTGCGCGCACTGCCCGGCTCGGGTCGCGACGAACACGCGGTCGAAACGGCAATGGCCCGCCTGCGCACGGCCCTGGGCGCGCCCAACCTCATCCAGACGGTGGTCAAACGCGGCTACCGCCTGGCATTGGACCCGTCGGCAGACACGAAGTACGCGGACGCGTGAACCGGGAGGCATGAACCGGGGGCGTTCCGCTTCCCCCCCCCCCGCCTCCCC
>NZ_JAGGPB010000028.1:0-99783 GCF_018614055.1 Streptomyces sp. ISL-98 | reverse complement strand
CCCCCCCCCCCGCCCCGCCCCCTTCCCGAACCGGCCTCCAGGGGGCGCACGTGCGGTGGGAGGGGTTCCGGGGCGGCGTGTTGGCGGGCACTCTGGGGGGACGGGACGACACCCACCGGTAACCCCGAGGCGGTGACACGCGCATGCGGTACGACTCCGGACGCGTCTGTCTGGATCTGGTAGCGACAGGGGTGCACCCCGCCGAGCAGCTCGACGACGCCGATCGGCTCCGGGAGTGGCTGGTCGGCGCCGGGCTCGTGCCCTGCACCGTGGCGCTCGATGCTGTCGACGACGGGTGGGTGCGCCGGTTCGTCGAAGTGCGGGAGTACGTCGGCGAATTGGTGCGCGCAGAGCTCGGTGGGCGGCCCGCGCCCCGCGCCCTGGAGTACGTCAACGCCCTGGCCGCCACCGCTCCGCCCGGCGTCAGGGCCGTACGTACGGCGGACGGCGTCCTCGTCAGGGCGCTCAGCGACACCCCCCAATGCGCGGCGCTGCTCGCCGCCGTGGCCCGCGACGCGGTGGACCTGCTGACCGCCCCCGCCGCCCGCGCCGGCCTGCGCCAGTGCGAGGGTGACAACTGCCGTCGCCTGTACCTCGATACGTCCCGGGGGCGCCGCAGGCGCTGGTGCTCCAGCGAGGTGTGCGGCAACCGGGAAAGGGTCGCCCGCCACCGGCGCCGCGCAGTCGCGTCACGCGCCTGAACGAAAGCCTGAAAACTTTCTTCGGATTGCGTTGAGTCGATCCGGCCGTCCTTGCGTAGTGATGGAGGAGGGAGCCACACAGGGTCTCGACCAGGAGGTTCGGGTGCGCGAGGATGCGGCCGTGGCCGATGACCGTCAGCACAGGGCTCGACATCGTTTGGGGGGACCGCGCGCCGTAAAACAGGCTCCTGACGAAGAGTTGATGCGCGCGCTCTACCGCGAACATGCCGGCCCGCTGCTGGCCTACGTACTGCGCCTCGTCGCCGGCGACCGCCAACGCGCCGAGGACGTCGTACAGGAGACGCTCATCCGTGCCTGGAAGAACGCCGGTCAGCTCAATCGGGCCACCGGCTCTGTCCGCCCCTGGCTGGTGACGGTCGCCCGTCGCATCGTCATCGACAACCATCGCAGCCGGCAGTCCCGGCCGCAGGAGGTCGATCCGTCGCCGCTGGAGGTCATGCCCGCGGAGGACGAGATCGACAAGGCGTTGTGGCTGATGACGCTCTCTGACGCGCTCGACGATTTGACTCCCGCTCACCGGGAAGCACTTGTCGAGACGTACTTCAGAGGGCGTACGGTCAATGAGGCGGCCGAAGTGCTGGGCATACCCAGTGGGACGGTCAGGTCCCGGGTCTTCTACGCACTGCGCTCCATGAAACTCGCGCTCGAGGAACGAGGGGTGACGGCATGACGACGCAGGACCGGCACTCCGAGCATGATGCCGTCGGCGCATATGTGCTCGGCATTCTGGACGACGCGGACGCCACCGCCTTCGAAGCCCATCTGGCCGGCTGCGAGTACTGCGCCGCCCAGCTGGACGACTTCGCCGGCATGGAACCGATGATGGCCGCCCTCGCCGAGTACCCGGGCCCGCCCGCGCGGCTGACCGAGCCCACTCCCCAGCTGCTCGACCGCCTCACCGACGAGGTCGCCACCAAGCGCGCGCAGAGCAGACGGCGCGGGTTCTACCTGGTGGCGGCAGCCGCCGTACTGGTCGTCGGCGGCCCGACGATCGCGGTCGTGGCCACGTCGGACGACGGTGGCGGCAGCACCATCGCGGGACCCCACCCGACCAGCCCGGCCGAGGACGCCTTCTTCAACCACATGGAGGAGAAGATCGTCGCGACCGACGCCACCACGAAGGTCAGTGCGACCGTCGGCATGGAGAAGAAGGGCTGGGGCACCCACACCGTCCTGGAGCTCAAGAACGTCAAGGGCCCGCTGAAGTGCAGCCTCATCGCCGTCGCGAAGGACGGCAAGGAGGAGACCGTCACCACGTGGGCCGTCCCGAAGTGGGGATACGGCATCCCGGACAGCACGAACAAGACGGCGAAGGATCCGCTGTACGTGCACGGCGGCGCGGCCATGAACCGCGACGAGATCGACCACTTCGAGGTCCGGACGTTCGACGGAAAGCGCCTGGTCGAGGTCGAAGCCTGACAGATCCACTCAATTCCCTGTTCCGTACAGGTGCGGTCCGGGTCCCCCTTCGCGTACGGTTGACGGCTGCCCGCAGCACGTCAGAAGGGGGCCTCGGTGGCCGTGCAGGATGCCGCTGTCGATTCCGTGGATTCCGCTTCCGACTCCTCCGAGGAGTCGGCGCGGACCCGCGAAATCGGTGTCGAACAGGATCATCTGGATCAGGTGTACCGCCGTCTGGAGGAGAAGATCCACGAGGCGGAATTCCTCATGAACGACGCCGCCAAGCGCGGCCAGGTCGGCACGCCCGGCGCGCTCGCCGAGCGTGACGCGCAGGTCTTCCGCGCCGGAATTCACCTCAACCGGCTCAACAACGAATTCGAGGACTTCCTCTTCGGACGCATCGATCTGCTGCGCGGCAAGGACGGGCAGAAGGGCCCGGACGGCGCGTACACCTCGGTCGAACCCGCCGACGACGCGGTACGCCCCGAACTCACGGCCGAGATCGCCGAGACCCTGCACATCGGGCGTATCGGCGTACTCGACGCCGACTACTCCCCGCTGGTCATCGACTGGCGCGCGCCGGCCGCCGCGCCCTTCTACCGCTCCACGCCCAAGGAGCCCGGCCGGGTCGTACGCCGCCGGGTCATCCGCTCCAAGGGCCGCAAGGTGCTCGGCGTCGAGGACGACCTGATGCGCCCCGAGCTGACGGCGACCCTGAACAACGCCCCGCTGGCAGTCATCGGCGACGGCGCGCTGATGGCCGCCCTCGGGCAGGCCCGCAGCCACACCATGCGCGACATCGTGTCGTCCATCCAGGCCGAGCAGGACCTGGTCATCCGCGCCCCCGCCGCCTCCGTCACCGAGGTCTCCGGCGGCCCCGGCACGGGCAAGACCGCCGTGGCCCTGCACCGCGCCGCCTACCTGCTCTACCAGGACCGGCGGAAGTACGCGGGCGGCATCCTCATCGTGTCGCCGACGCCGCTGCTCGTGGCGTACACCGAGGGCGTGCTGCCCTCGCTGGGCGAGGAGGGCCAGGTCGCGATCCGCGCGGTCGGCTCGCTCGTCGACGGCGCGGAGGCATCGACGTACGACGAACCGAACATCGCCCGCATCAAGGGCTCCTCGCGCATGCTCAAGGTGCTGCGCAACGCGGCACGCGGCGCCCTCGACGCGCCGCCCGCCCCCGCCCCCGCCGATGAAGGACAGCTGGCCTTCGGCGAGGAGGAGCCGCAGGAGTCACAGGCAGCCGCGACCCCGGACAGGCTGCGCGTCGTCGCCTTCGGCGCCCGCGTGGAGCTGAACGCCGACGACCTGAGCCGCATCCGGCACAACGTCCTCAGCGGCACGGCCCCCGTCAACCTGCTGCGCCCCCGCGCACGCAAGCTGCTGCTCGACGCCCTGTGGTCCAAGTCGAGCGGCCGGGGCCGCGCTGCCGACTTTTCACGAGGGGACCCCGAACTGGTCGCCGAGCTGCGCTCCGGCTTCGACGACGACATCTCGACCGAGACGGAGTTCATCGACTTCCTCGACGCCTGGTGGCCCGAGCTCACGCCGCGCCGGGTGCTCGCCGCCATGGCCGACGAGAGGCGCCTGGGCCGCTGGGCCCGCCGCGTACTGAACCCGCGCGAGACCCGCCAGCTGGCCCGCTCCCTGCGCCGCCTCGACGCGGAGGGGCAGGGTCCGCTGTCCGTCCACGACGTGGCGCTGCTCGACGAGCTTCAGACGCTGCTCGGCACCCCGGCCCGCCCCAAGCGGAAGCGCGAGTACGACCCTCTCGACCAGCTCAGCGGCCTCGAAGAGCTGATGCCGCAGCGCGAGGAGACGCAGTGGGAGCGCGCCGAGCGGCTGGCCCAGGAGCGCACGGAGTACGCGCACGTCATCGTCGACGAGGCGCAGGACCTGACGCCCATGCAGTGGCGGATGGTCGGCCGCCGTGGCCGGCACGCCACCTGGACGATCGTCGGTGACGCGGCACAGTCCTCGTGGTCCGACCCGGCCGAGGCGGCCGCGTCCCGCGACGAGGCCCTCGGCGCCCGGCCGCGCCGCAAGTTCACGCTCACCGTGAATTACCGCAACCCGGCCGAGATCGCCGCCCTGGCGGCCAAGGTCCTGGAGCTGGCCATGCCGGGCATGGAGTCACCGGCCGCGGTCCGCTCCACGGGCGTCCAGCCGCGCTTCGCGGTCGTACGGGACAAGGACGTCGCCACGGCCGTGCGGGAGGAGGCACAGCGCCTTCTGGAGCGTGTGGACGGCACGGTCGGCGTAGTCGTCGCCATGAACCGGCGCGCGCAGGCCCGCAAGTGGCTCGCGCCGCTGGGCGAGCGCGTCGTGGCGCTCGGCAGCCTGGAGGCGAAGGGCCTGGAGTACGACGCGACCGTGGTCGTATCACCTGCGGAGATCGCGGAGGAATCCCCGGCGGGCCTGCGGGTGCTGTACGTGGCGCTGACGCGCGCGACGCAGCAGCTCACGGTCGTTTCGGGGGAGCGCGACAAGCCGGGTGCGGACGGGGTGCCGGCACTGCTGCGGGACTGAACCGGGGTCAACGTGCGCTTGGGGGAATCACTTGCCGGGGTGGTTTGTTAGCCTTGCTGTGGCACCGGCTCGATCCAAGCCCCCGGGCCCAACCTTCGTCGCTACGAGCGACCACTTGCCGCGAGGCGAGCATGGCGGGTCGGTGCCACCTGAGCACTTAGTACGTACACCACTTGGTACGTACATACAGAAGAGGTCCGCAGCACCCACGGGTGTCGCGGACCTCTTCTGTTTCACCTGCACTTCTCGTATGGTGGAAAACAGTTTCCGAAAACAAAATGACCGCATTACCTGCTACCCGCAGGTAGGTGGGACCATCGGAAGGCGTCGCCGGGCAACAGCCACGGTCGCGCAGCAATGAAGCTAGGGAAAGCAGAGGAAGTCGGCCATGGCAACGGCGCCCAGCGTCTCGTACTCGATGACGGTCCGGCTGGAGGTCCCCGCGAGCGGGACCGCGGTCAGCCAGCTCACCACGGCCGTAGAGTCCCACGGCGGGTCGGTGACCGGCCTCGACGTGACCGCATCCGGCCACGAGAAGCTGCGGATCGACGTCACGATCGCGGCGACCTCGACCGCGCACGCCGACGAGATCGTCGAGAACCTGCGCGACATCGAGGGTGTGGTGCTGGGCAAGGTCTCCGACCGTACGTTCCTGATGCACCTCGGCGGCAAGATCGAGATGGCGTCCAAGCACCCCATCCGCAACCGTGACGACCTCTCGATGATCTACACGCCGGGTGTCGCCCGCGTCTGCATGGCGATCGCCGAGAACCCCGAGGACGCCCGCCGCCTGACCATCAAGCGCAACTCCGTCGCAGTTGTGACGGACGGCTCCGCAGTGCTCGGTCTCGGCAACATCGGCCCGATGGCCGCACTGCCGGTCATGGAGGGCAAAGCGGCCCTCTTCAAGCGCTTCGCCGGCATCGACGCGTGGCCCATCTGCCTGGACACCCAGGACTCCGATGCGATCGTCGAGATCGTCAAGGCCATCGCCCCCGGCTTCGCGGGCATCAACCTCGAAGACATCTCCGCGCCCCGCTGCTTCGAGATCGAGGCCCGCCTGCGCGAGGCCCTCGACATCCCCGTCTTCCACGACGACCAGCACGGCACGGCCATTGTGGTGCTCGCCTCGCTGACCAACGCGCTGCGCGTGGTCGGCAAGGCGATCGGTGACGTACGGGTCGTCATGTCCGGCGCGGGCGCGGCCGGTACGGCCATCCTCAAGCTCCTGATCGCCGCGGGCGTCAAGCACGCGGTCGTCGCCGACATCCACGGCGTGGTGCACGCGGGCCGCAAGGACCTCGTCGACGCCGCCCCCGAGTCGCCGCTGCGCTGGATCGCCGACAACACCAACCCGGAGGGCGTCACCGGCACCCTCAAGGAGGCCGTCGTCGACGCCGACGTCTTCATCGGCGTCTCGGCCCCGAACGTCCTGAACGGGGACGACGTGGCGGCCATGGCGGACAACGCGATCGTGTTCGCGCTCGCGAACCCGGACCCCGAGGTCGACCCGGCAATCGCCCGCGAAACCGCGGCAGTTGTGGCCACCGGGCGCTCCGACTTCCCGAACCAGATCAACAACGTGCTGGTCTTCCCCGGCGTCTTCCGAGGCCTGCTGGACGCCCACTCCCGCACGGTCAACACGGAGATGATGCTGGCGGCGGCCACCGCCCTCGCCGACGTCGTCACCGAGGACGAGCTGAACGCCAACTACATCATCCCGTCCGTCTTCAACGACAAGGTGGCGGGCGCCGTCGCCGGAGCCGTCCGTACGGCCGCAACGGCAGACGCAAAGGCCGACTCGGCTCTGTGACGGGCCCCACGTCCGCCTGACATCCGGCGCGTCGCGGGATGCAGGGCCCTAAACGCCCCTTTAGGGTGGCGGACCATGAGCCTTGCGGCCCTCCGGAGGGTGCCGGATTGGCTTTCCCGCCGCAGGTGGGGGCAGGATGCGTATTCGGGCGCGAGGGTCTTACGACAGACCCGGGTCCGGGGACTGTCCGAGGGCCCTGGCAGCATCGGCTTCGATCTCACGCCTTACAGGCAAGAAGAACACGGGAGTAACAACATGAACCGCAGTGAGCTGGTGGCCGCCCTGGCCGACCGTGCCGACGTGACCCGCAAGGACGCCGACGCCGTTCTGGCCGCTCTCGCCGAGACCGTCGGCGAGATCGTCGCCAAGGGCGACGAGAAGGTAACCATCCCCGGCTTCCTGACCTTCGAGCGCACCCACCGTGCCGCTCGCACCGCTCGTAACCCGCAGACCGGCGACCCGATCCAGATCCCGGCCGGCTACAGCGTGAAGGTCTCCGCGGGCTCCAAGCTCAAGGAAGCCGCCAAGGGCAAGTAACACCCAAGGCAGACCCGAAGGGGGCGTTCACCCGGAATACGCCGGGCGGCCGCCCTCTTCGCGTTTCTGAGGCCGTATCAGGGCCTGGGCCGGGTCAGGGGTCCACGGAGGCGGTACGGGCCCGTACGGGCCTGCTCACGAGCCGCCTGAACGACTGTCAGCTGCGATTGTGTGTCGGGAGGTTTGAGCGTCGGCAAAGTGGTGAGGAGCCGTACGCAGACTCAGACCACCAGGAGTTCACCGTGCGCGATGCCAGTCAGACCCGCCCCAGCCTCTCCCTCCTGCTCGTGGGCGCGGCCCTGCTGATCGCGACGCTCGCCGCCGCCGGCATTCACTGAGTACGGCGAAGGGGCGGCCACCCGATGACCGGGTGGCCGCCCCTTCGCCGTACGCGTGGGAAAACTCCGCGTGGGAAAACTCTCAGACGAGCGCTCCGCCCGGCAGTTCCACCTTCGCGCCGAGCTCCATCAGCTTCTCCATGAAGTTCTCGTAGCCGCGGTTGATCAGGTCGATGCCGTGCACCCGCGACGTGCCCTGCGCCGCCAGCGCCGCGATCAGGTACGAGAAGCCGCCGCGCAGGTCGGGAATGACCAGATCCGCGCCCTGGAGCTTCGTCGGACCGCTGACGACCGCCGAGTGCAGGAAGTTGCGCTGGCCGAAGCGGCAGTCGGAGCCGCCCAGGCACTCGCGGTACAGCTGGATGTGCGCGCCCATCTGGTTCAGCGCGGACGTGAAGCCGAGGCGCGACTCGTACACCGTCTCGTGGACGATGGACAGGCCCGACGCCTGCGTCAGGGCCACGACCAGCGGCTGCTGCCAGTCGGTCTGGAAGCCGGGGTGCACGTCCGTCTCCAGGGCGATCGCGTTGAGCGGGCCGCCCGGGTGCCAGAAGCGGATGCCCTCGTCGTCGATCTCGAACGCGCCGCCGACCCGGCGGAACGTGTTGAGGAACGTCATCATCGAGCGCTGCTGGGCGCCGCGCACGTAGATGTTGCCCTCGGTGGCGAGCGCCGCGGACGCCCAGGAGGCCGCCTCCAGGCGGTCCGGGAGCGCGCGGTGGTTGTAGCCGCCGAGCGAGTCGACACCGGTGATCCGGATCGTACGGTCGGTGTCCATGGAGATGATCGCGCCCATCTTCTGCAGTACGCAGATGAGGTCCTCGATCTCCGGCTCCACGGCGGCGTTCGACAGCTCGGTGACGCCCTCGGCCAGAACGGCCGTCAGCAGCACCTGCTCCGTCGAGCCGACCGACGGGTACGGCAGGCGGATCTTGCAGCCGCGCAGCCGCTGCGGGGCCTCCAGGTACTGGCCGTCCGCCCGCTTCTCGATCGTCGCGCCGAACTGGCGCAGCACCTCGAAGTGGAAGTCGATCGGCCGGCCGCCGATGTCACAGCCGCCCAGGCCCGGGATGAACGCATGGCCCAGCCGGTGCAGCAGCGGGCCGCAGAACAGGATCGGGATGCGCGAGGAGCCCGCGTGGGCGTCGATGTCGGCGACGTTGGCGGACTCGACGTGGGACGGGTCGAGGATCAGCTCGCCCGGTTCCTCACCGGGGCGGACCGTCACGCCGTGCAGCTGGAGGAGTCCGCGTACGACGCGCACGTCACGGATGTCGGGCACGTTGCGCAGTCGGCTCGGACCGCTGCCGAGGAGCGCGGCGACCATCGCCTTCGGCACCAGGTTCTTCGCGCCGCGGACGCGGATCTCGCCCTCGAGCGGGGTGCCGCCGTGGACAAGCAGTACATCGTCAGTGCCGGTCATGGATCTCGCGTTCCGGAGTGGTCGGACAGGTGGCCAGTGAAAAGAGTAAGGGGCGACTACCCCTGTGCCATAAGGCCGAGGGGGGTGCGCGTATGTCATGAATCAGACACAACACTCTCCGCACAGCGGCCTCTGCGGAGGGTGACGTTCCGGGGGTGCGCGCTCCCGCTGCTGCAGTGCGCCCTGAGCTGCGCACGCTTACGCATCGCCGTCCGCTCCCCCCGGAGGGGGAATGTGCGGGATCATGTGTCGCATGACGGAGGTGTCCTCGCTCACAGGGCGGCTGCTGGTGGCCTCACCGGCCCTCGCGGACCCCAACTTCGACCGCGCGGTGGTGCTCCTCATCGACCACGACGAGGAGGGCTCCCTCGGCGTGGTCCTCAACCGCCCGACCCCGGTCGGCGTCCGCGACATCCTGCTGCCCTGGGCGGCGCTCGCGGGCGACCCGGACGTCGTCTTCCAGGGCGGCCCGGTCTCGCTCGACTCGGCGCTGGGGGTGGCCGTGATCCCCGGCGACGAAGGGCCGCTGGGCTGGCGCAGGGTCTACGGCGCGATCGGCCTGGTCGACCTTGAGGCCCCGCCGGAGCTGCTCGCGGCGGCCCTCGGCTCGCTGCGGATCTTCGCCGGGTATTCGGGATGGGGGCCCGGCCAGCTGGAGAACGAACTGCGCGAGGGTGCCTGGTACGTCGTCGAGTCGGAGCCCGGGGATGTGTCGTCACCGGAGCCGGAGAGCCTGTGGCGGGCCGTACTGCGCAGGCAGCGCAGCAAGCTGGCGATGATCGCGACGTACCCGGACGACCCGAGCCTGAACTGAACGCGCCGGGGGTGAGTACGCTTGGATGCCATGAGCACTCTTGAGCCCGAGCCCGAGCGCGGGGCAGGTACGGGGACCCTCGTCGAACCGACGCCGCTGACCTCGCACGGCGACGGAGACCACGAGCGGTACGCCCATTACGTCCAGAAGGACAAGATCATGGCGAGCGCGCTCGACGGTACGCCCGTCGTGGCGCTCTGCGGCAAGGTCTGGATCCCGGGACGCGACCCGAAGAAGTACCCGGTCTGCCCGATGTGCAAGGAAATCTTCGAGTCCCTGGGCGCCGGTGGCGACAAGGACAAGGGCGGCAAGGACAAGGGCAAGAAGTAGCCCTGTAAGCAGTCCCTGCTCCACCCGTGACGGCCCCCGGGGCGCGCTGAGTGCGCGCCCCGGGGGCCGTCCGCGTTGCACGGGGTGCTCCCGCCGGTCACAGAGTGGTTGAGACCTCTTGTCGGGGTGGGGGACCGCCCCTAATCTCCTGCGTGTTGTGCAGTACGAAACGCTCGTTGCGTATGTTGCAACGCCGACCCGCAGGGGATTTCGGATGAAGCTTTCTGCCCGCATTGCCGCCCCGGTCACCGCACTTGTCCTGGCGGGCCTCACCGCCACCGCCTGCGCCCCGCAGACCTCCGACAACAGCGCCGAGCGGGACGAGAAGAGCGGCACGCTGCGTGTCTGGCTCTTCCAGGAGGTCGCCAACACGCCCAAGGAGGAGGTCGTCGACCGCGCCGTCGACGCCTTCCGCGCCCGGCACAAGGACGCCGAGGTCGAGATCGAGTACATACCGGTCGAGACCCGCGCCCAGAAGATCAAGGCCGCCTTCAACGACCCGAAGAGCGCCCCCGACCTGATCGAGTACGGCAACACCGACACGGCCGGCTACGTCAAGGACGGCGGACTCGCCGATGTCACCGAGGAGTTCGCGGCCTGGAGCGAGGCCAGGGACACCGACCCGACGGCCCGGCAGTCGGTGACCGTCGGCGGCAAGGTCTACGGCGCCCCGCTCTTCGTCGGCGTACGGGCGTTGTACTACCGCACCGACGTCTTCAAGGACCTCGGCATCAAGCCGCCCAGGTCCCAGGCCGAACTGATCGCCGCCGCAAAGAAGATCCGCAAGGCGAAGCCGGAGCTGTACGGGCTCGCGGTCGGCGGCGCGTACACGTACGGCGCGATGCCCTTCATCTGGGCCAACGGCGGGGAACTCGCCGAGGAGAGCGGCGGAACGTACACGTCCGCCATCGACAGCCCCGCCGCCCAGAAGGGCATCAAGGCGTACACCTCGCTCTTCGGCGGCGACAACTGCCCGGCCGCCAAGTGCGCCGAGATGGGTGGCAACGACACCGTCACTGCCTTCGCCTCGGGCAGGGCGGGCATGGCGATCGGCGGCGACTTCAGCCATGCCGCGGTCGAGGCGGGCAAGGTGAAGGGGAAGTACGCGGTGGTGCCGCTGCCCGGCGTCAAGTCCGGCGAGATCGCGCCGGCCTTCGCGGGCGGCAACAACCTCGGCGTACTCAAGAGCAGTTCGCACCGCACGCTCGCCGTCGACCTGATGAAGCAGCTGGCCGGGAAGAAGACGCAGGGCGAGCTCTTCGACGCGATGGGCTTCCTGCCGACGTACACCGATGTGCGCGAGGACGCCGCGGAGAAGGAGCCGTTCGTCGAGCCCTTCATCGCGACGCTCGCGGCGGGCGCCAAGGCGGCTCCGGCCTCGCCGGGCTGGGCGCAGATCGACTCCTCGCTCGTCCTGCCGACGATGTTCCAGGAGGTCGTCAGCGGCCGTAAGGACGTGGCGGCGGCCTCCGGCGACGCGGCGAAGAAGATGAACGACGCGTTCGGCGCGGCAGGTTGAGCGCGACCGTGCGGCGAGGCCCCGGCGGGACGCCCTGGCTCTACCTCGCGCCCGCCCTGGTCGTACTCGGCGGCCTGCTCGTCTACCCGATCTACCAACTCGGCCTGATCTCCTTCCTGGAGTACACGCAGGCGCAGGTCAGCGGCGGCGAGCCGACCACCTTCCAGGGCTTCGGCAACTACACGACGCTCTTCGGCGACCCCCAGTTCTGGCAGGTGCTGCTCGCCACCGTCGTCTTCGCCGCCGCTTGTGTGATCGCCACGCTGTCGGTCGGCTGCACGCTGGCCGTGCTGCTGACACGCGTACGCGCGCTGCCGCGCCTCGCGCTGATGATGGCCGCGCTCGGCGCGTGGGCGACCCCGGCGATCACCGGGTCCACCGTCTGGGTGTTCCTCTTCGACCCGGACTTCGGCCCCGTCAACAAGGTGCTGGGGCTCGGCGACCATTCGTGGACGTACGGGCGCTACAGCGCCTTCGCGCTCGTACTCCTCGAAGTGGTGTGGTGCTCCTTCCCGTTCGTAATGGTGACCGTGTACGCGGGCATCAGGGCCATCCCGGCGGAGGTGCTGGAGGCGGCGTCCCTGGACGGGGCATCGCAGTGGCGTATCTGGCGGTCGGTCATGGCGCCGGTGCTGCGGCCGATCCTGGTGGTCGTCACGATCCAGTCGATCATCTGGGACTTCAAAATCTTCACCCAGATCTACGTGATGACCAACGGCGGCGGAATCGCCGGCCAGAACCTCGTCCTCAATGTCTACGCGTACCAGAAGGCCTTCGCGTCTTCCCAGTACAGCCTGGGCTCGGCGATCGGCGTCGTCATGCTGGTGATTCTGCTGGCCGTCACGCTCGTATACCTGCGGCTGTTGCGACGCCAGGGAGAAGAACTATGAGTGCTGTACGCCGACCCTGGCGGCTCGCGGCGGAGGCGTCCGCGCTGCTCGTCGCGCTGGTCGTGGCCTTCCCGCTGTACTGGATGGTGCTTTCCGCCTTCAAGCCGGCGGGTGAGATCCAGTCGACGGAAGCCAGCCCCTGGACGCTTTCGCCTTCGCTCGACTCCTTCCGGCGCGTCTTCGAACAGCAGGAATTCGGCCGGTATTTCCTCAACAGCCTGCTGGTGGCATCGGTCGTGGTCGTCGCGTCCGCACTGATCGCCTTTCTCGCGGCGACGGCGGTCACCCGCTTCCGGTTCAGATTCCGCACCACGCTGCTGATCATGTTTCTCGTCGCGCAGATGGTGCCGATCGAAGCACTGACGATCCCGCTGTTCTTCCTGATGCGCGACTTCGGACAGCTCAATACGCTCGGCTCGCTGATCCTTCCGCACATCGCCTTCTCGCTGCCCTTCGCGGTGTGGATGCTGCGCGGCTTCGTGAAGGCCGTCCCCGAGGCGCTCGAGGAGGCGGCGTACATCGACGGCGCGAGCCGCTCCCGCTTTCTGTGGCAGATCCTCTTTCCGCTGGTCTTTCCCGGCCTGGTCGCCACGAGCGTCTTCTCCTTCATCTCGACGTGGAACGACTTCCTCTTCGCCAAGTCGTTCATCATCAGCGACACCTCGCAGTCGACACTTCCGATGGCACTGCTGGTCTTCTTCAAGCCGGAGGAGAACGACTGGGGCGGGATCATGGCAGCCTCGACGGTGATGACCGTCCCGGTGCTGGTCTTCTTCGTACTCGTACAGCGACGCCTGGTCTCCGGACTCGGCGGAGCGGTAAAGGACTGACGTGATGGACCTCATTCCCGCGCCCCTCGGCTACCAGGGCTTCGGCAGTACGGACGGCTTCCTCCTCGACCGGAACACCGTGGTGGACGCGCAGCCCGGTACGGAGGGCGTCGCGCGCTGGCTGAGCAGCACGGTCGGCGCAGCGACAGGGCTGCCGCTGGCACCGGGCACGGCCGGGGCGGCGATCCGCCTGCGGATCGCCGCCGGGAGCGCGCGTCCGGAGAGCTACGCACTGCACGTGAACGCCGACGGCGTCACCCTCACCGGCGGCGACGCGGCCGGAGTCTTCTACGGCGCCCAGACCCTGCGCCAACTCCTCGGCCCCGACGCCTTCCGTCGCGCACCGGTGAACCCCGGCCGCGTGTGGAAGCTGCCGAGCTGCGCCGTCGAGGACAGTCCCCGCTTCGGCTGGCGCGGCCTGATGCTCGACGTCTCACGGCACTTCATGCACAAGGACGGCGTCCTGCGCTACCTGGACCTCCTCGCCGCCCACAAGCTCAACGTCTTCCACTTCCACCTCACCGACGACCAGGGCTGGCGCATCGAGATCAAGCGCCACCCCAAGCTGACGGAGACCGGCGCGTGGCGTGCGCGCACCAAATGGGGCCATCGGGCATCGGAGTTGTGGACGCAGACACCGCACGGCGGTTACTACACGCAGGACGACATCCGCGAGATCGTCGCGTACGCCGCCGAGCGGCATATCACCGTCGTCCCCGAGGTCGATATCCCGGGCCACTCGCAGGCCGCCATCGCCGCATACCCGGAACTCGGCAACACGGACATCGTCGACACCTCCCAACTCGCCGTCTGGGACACCTGGGGCATTAATCAGAACGTACTCGCCCCCACTGACAACACCCTCCGCTTCTTCGAGGGCGTCTTCGAGGAAGTCCTCGCCCTCTTCCCCTCCACCTTCATCCACATCGGCGGCGACGAGGCGCTGAAGGACCAGTGGAAGAAGTCCCCGGCCGCCCAGGCCCGTATGCGTGAACTGGGCCTGACCGGCGAGGACCGGCTCCAGTCCTGGTTCATCCGGCACTTCGACACCTGGCTCACCGACCGCGGCCGCCGCCTCATCGGCTGGGACGAGATCCTCGAAGGCGGCCTGGCGCCCGGCGCCGCCGTCTCCTCCTGGCGCGGATACGCGGGCGGGATCACCGCAGCCCGGGCAGGCCACGACGTCGTCATGTGCCCCGAGCAGCAGGTGTACTTGGACCACCGCCAGGACGGCGGCGCGGACGAGCCGATGCCCATCGGGTACGTACGCACGCTGGAGGACGTCTACCGCTTCGAGCCCGTACCGCCGCAGCTCGCGCCCGAAGAGGCGCGTCACGTGCTCGGCACCCAGGCCAACGTCTGGACCGAAGTGATGGAGAACCGGAGCCGCGTCGACTACCAGACGTTCCCGCGCCTGGCCGCCTTCGCCGAGGTCGCCTGGTCGGACCTGCCGCCGTCCGCCGAGCGCGATTTCGCCGGTTTCGAGGCGCGAATGACAGGGCACTACGCCCGACTTGACGCACTGGGTGTCGAGTACCGGCCGCCGGGCGGCCCGTTGCCGTGGCAGAAGCGTCCGGCCCCCAATGGGTTGACAGCGAGCCTCGGACGCCCGATCGAGGGGTCGCCCCCAAACGTGTGAGCCGGGCGGGAAGGTATGGGCCGTACCACGCCGGGGCTGGGACCGTGGAGGTCCTGGCCCCGGCGTAAGTCGCACAAGGCCGCTGAACAGTGGCAATTCGCACTCAACGCCAATGAAGTGCGAAACCGGACCTATGCCCTGGTCGGGGACGAGAGTCCCCTAGTGGACCCTCGCGTCGGTCAGTTCTCAAGATGTGCCAGAGTTGCCACGTCCGGGCTGTGAGCACGTACCGTACGGCGCAACAGGCGGGACAGCCGGGACACCGGGAAGGGGCAGCTGGCTTGACCACGCACGCACCGCAGGCGGCGCAGTCCGTGACGCTGCCGGCCTCGCTCGACGAGGCCGTGGCGGCGCTCACCGCCATGCCTGCCGCCGTGCCCGTCGCGGGCGGTACGGACCTGATGGCCGCCGTGAACTCCGGGCAGCTGCGGCCATCGGCCCTGGTCGGACTCGGCCGCATCAGCGAGATCCGCGGCTGGCAGTACCAGGACGGACACGCGCTGCTCGGCGCCGGCCTCACGCACGCCCGGATGGGAAGGCCCGACTTCGCGGCCCTCATCCCGGCACTGGCGGCGGCCGCGCGCGCCGCGGGCCCGCCCCAGATCCGTAACGCGGGAACGCTGGGCGGCAACATCGTCACCGCCGCCCCGACCGGCGACTCCCTGCCCGTCCTTGCCGCCCTGGAAGCGACGCTCGTGATCGCCGGACCCGGTGGCGCACGCCGCGAGATGCCCGTCTCCCACCTGCTGGCCGGCCGCGAGATGCTGGGCCCGGGCGAGCTGATCGGCTTCGTGCGCGTACCGCTGCTACACGCCCCCCAGGTCTTCTTCAAGGCCACCGGCCGCACCGGCCCCGGCCGCGCGTCCGCGTCCGTTGCCCTGGTCCTCGACCCCGCGCACCGCGAGGTGCGCTGCGCGGTGGGCGCCATCGCGCAGGTGCCGCTGCGGCCACTGGAGGCGGAGCGCTGGATCGCCTCGCTGATCGAGTGGGACGCGGACCGCAAGCTGGCGCCCGAGGCGTGCACGGCCTTCGGCGAGTACGTCGCGGCCGGCTGCATCCCGGACCCGCCACCGGCGGCGGACGGGTCGGAGCCGCCCCCGCTGCCACCCGCCGTACTGCATCTGCGGCGCACCGTCGCCGCGCTGGCCCGACGAGCGCTGGGGAGGGCACTGGCGTGAGCGAGAACGAGAACCCCCGGACGCCGGGACCCGCGAACCCCGGCGGCTGGCAGCCGATCCCGCAGGGCGGCGAGTACGACGCGGAGGCCACGGCCTTCGTGCAGCTGCCCGAGGGCATGACGGGCATGGGGGCCGCGACCGGCACGGGCGACCCGCTGGCCGCCCCCGGCCACGACTACGTACCGCCGCAGATCACGGTGGCCCCGGGCGCTGCCACCGACCCGGGCGCGACCGGGACGTGGATGGCGCCGCCGGTGCACGGCGAGATGCGCTGGCCGGAAGCGGAGGGATCGCAGCCCCCTGCCCAGGCTCCCGCGCACGACCCGGGCGCGACGGGCCAGTGGTCCTTCGAGGCGGCGGAGGAACCCACGCCCGCCCGCGCCCCCGTACCGGCGCAGGCACAGGCACCCGCGGCCGAGCTCACGGGCCAGTGGACCATCCCGGTGGCAGACGGGGATCTCCCGGACGAATCGGGCGAGTTTACGACCTCCGCACTCGCCGCCGCCCAATGGGGCGCCGCGCCGCCGGCGACCCTGCCGGGCGGAGCGACCGCGCCATGGGCGAGCACGGCGAACACGGCGGACGCCGGGGCGACGCTGCCGGGCGGGGCAACCGCGCCCTGGGCGACGGCCTCGAACGACGCCGAACCGGAGCCGGAGCCCGAGCCGGAGTCCGAACCCGAGGCGGCACCGGAAGCCACAACGGAACCGGGACAGGAACCGGAGCAGGGACAGGGGCAGGAACGGGAACAGGACCCCGAGCCGGACCCCGTCTCCGACTCGGCCGCCGCGCACAGCGAACACCCCCACGCCTCCTACGTCCTGCGCGTGAACGGTGCCGACCGCCCCGTCACCGACGCCTGGATCGGCGAGTCCCTCCTCTACGTCCTGCGCGAGCGCCTCGGCCTCGCCGGTGCCAAGGACGGCTGCTCCCAGGGCGAATGCGGCGCCTGCGCCGTCCAGGTCGACGGCCGCCTGGTCGCCTCCTGCCTGGTGCCCGCGGCCACAACCGCCGGCAGTGAGGTCCGTACGGTCGAGGGCCTGGCCACCGACGGCGAACCGTCCGACGTCCAGCGAGCCCTCGCCAACTGCGGCGCCGTCCAGTGCGGTTTCTGCGTACCCGGCATGGCGATGACCGTCCACGACCTGCTCGAAGGCAACCATGCCCCGAGCGACCTGGAGGCCCGCCAGGCCCTCTGCGGCAACCTCTGCCGCTGCTCCGGCTACCGAGGTGTCCTGGAAGCCGTACGCGAGGTCGTGGCCGAGCGCGAGGCGTCCGCCGCCCCCGCCGCTGCTGCCCCCGAAGAGGTGGCCCGCATCCCGCACCAGGCGCCCCCAGGGGCCGGCAGTGTCCAGCAGCCCCACCCGCACGACGGAGGCATGGCGTGAGCCACGACGCGGCCACCGCGACCACCGCGACCAGCGCACCGGCAGTCGACGGGTCCCCGCCCGAGCAGCCCACCCACGGCCTCGGCGCGTCCCTCCCGCCGGCCGATGCGCGTGCGAAGACCGAGGGCACGTTCCCGTACGCGGCCGACCTGTGGGCCGAGGGCCTGCTGTGGGCGGCCGTGCTGCGCTCCCCGCACGCCCACGCCCGTATCGTCTCGGTCGACACCTCCGGCGCGTCCGAAATGCCGGGTGTACGGGCCGTGGTGACCCACGACGACGTGCCGGGCGACCCCGCACACGGCCGAAGCGTCGCCGACCGCCCCGTCTTCGCCTCCGACCTGGTCCGCCACCACGGCGAGGCGATCGCGGCAGTGGCCGCCGACCACCCCGACACAGCCCGTCTGGCGGCCGCGGCGATCGTGGTCGAATACGAACTTCTGGACCCGGTCACCGACCCGGAGCAGGCCTTCGCGGCCGAGCCGCTCCACCCCGACGGCAACCTGATCCGCCACATCCCGCTCAGCTTCGGCGACCCGTCGGTCACGGGCGAAGTGATCGTCGAGGGCCTGTACCGCATCGGCCGCCAGGACCCCGCCCCCATCGGCGCGGAGGCGGGTCTCGCCGTCCCCCGCCCGGACGGCGGCGTGGAGCTCTACACGGCGTCCACCGACCCGCACACCGACCGCGACCGGGCGGCGTCCTGCTTCGGCCTGGAGCAGGAGCGCGTCAAGGTAGTGGTGACGGGCGTCCCGGGCGCGACGGGCGACCGCGAGGACGGCAGCTTCCAGATCCCGCTGGGCCTGCTGGCGCTCAAGACCGGCTGCCCGGTCAAGCTGGCGGCCACCCGCGAGGAGTCGTTCCTCGGCCACGCCCACCGCCACCCGACCCTGCTCCGCTACCGCCACCACGCGGACGCGGAAGGCCACCTGGTCAAGGTCGAGGCCCAGATCCTGCTGGACGCCGGCGCGTACGCCGACGCGTCCTCCGAATCGCTTGCCGCCGCGGTGGCTTTCGCCTGCGGCCCGTACGTCGTCCCGCACGCCTTCATCGAGGGCTGGGCCGTCCGTACGAACAACCCCCCGTCCGGTCACGTCCGCGGCGAGGGCGCTCTCCAGGTCTGCGCTGCGTACGAGGGCCAGATGGACAAGCTGGCGGCAAAGCTGGGCCTCGACCCGGCGGAACTGCGCCTGCGCAACGTCATGGCCACGGGCGACCTGCTGCCCACCGGCCAGACCGTGACGTGCCCGGCGCCCGTCGCGGAACTCCTGCGCTCCGTACGGGACTTCCGCCTCCCCACCCTCCCCAAGGACACCCCCCAGGACGACTGGCTGCTGCCGGGCGGCCCCGAGGGCGCGGGCGAACCGAGTGCGGTGCGTCGGGGCGTCGGCTACGCGCTGGGCATGGTGCACATGCTCGGAGCGGAGGGCGCGGACGAGGTCTCCACCGCCACGGTGAAGGTCCACGACGGCGTGGCCACGGTGATCTGCGCCGCGGTGGAAACCGGCCAGGGCTTCTCCACCCTGGCCCGCCAGATCGTCCAGGAAACCCTGGGCATCGAAGAGGTCCACGTCGCGTCGGTCGACACGGACCAGCCCCCGGCGGGCGCGGCCACGCACGGTCGGCACACGTGGGTGTCGGGCGGAGCGGTGGAGCGGGCGGCCAAGATGGTCCGCACGCAGCTCCTCCAGCCGCTGGCGCACAAGTTCGGCATGTCCACCGAGCTGCTGCAGATCGCGGACGGCAAGATCACGTCGTACGACGGTGTCCTGTCCACCACGGTCACCGAGGCCATGGACGGCAAGGAACTCTGGGCCACGGCCCAGTGCCGCCCGCACCCCACGGAGGCCCTCGACGAAACGGGCCAGGGCGACGCCTTCGTGGGCCTGGCGTTCTGCGCGATCCGCGCGATCGTCGACGTGGACATCGAGCTCGGCTCGGTACGGGTGGTGGAAATGGCGGTGGCCCAGGACGTGGGCCGCATCCTGAATCCGGCGCAGCTCGCGACCCGCATCGAGGCGGGCGTGACGCAGGGCGTGGGCGCGGCCCTGACCGAGAACCTCCGCACCCCCCGAGGCCTCGTCCGCCACCCGGACCTCACTCATTACGCACTCCCGACCTCCCTCGACGCACCGGACATCCAGATCGTGAAGCTGGTCGAGGAGCGCGACGTGGTCGCCCCCTTCGGCGCGAAGCCGGCCAGTGCGGTCCCGGCGGTCACGTCCCCGGCGGCGGTCGCATCGGCGGTACGCGCGGCGACGGGCCGCCCGGTCAACCGCCTGCCGATCAGGCCGCAGGCAGCGGTCGCCGTTCCCAACCCGTAGGGACGGGGGCGAACGGGGGTGTCGGTGCTCCGGTGGCTGCTGTTCTGCGCCGCGGAGACCACCACGCCGTCGCCTCCGCCGCACGGGCCCCCGACGGCCCGGTATGCGCCGACGTGAAAGTGGCATACGTCTGGGCAGAGCATCAGGAGTAGTCCCGCGCGGTCCCCTTGTCCCGGCGCGCTGGTCCAGCCACGATGCGACCGCAGCGGCGACTCTCGAACTCGGATGCGTGAGGGGTCTCATGAGCGATACGACCACACGAGGCGTGAGCCGGCGCGGGTTCGGGCTGCTCGCCGGTGCCGGTGCCGCCGCGGCGCTCACCCGGGGGGACGCGCAAGCCACCGTCGCGCTCACCCGGGCGGACGCGCAGGCCGCCCCCACCCCGGCCCCCGCCCGACGCCGCGCCTACCTCGGCACCTACACCACCCAGCCGGGCGGCGGCACCGGCATCGGGCTCGCCGCGTACCGGCCGCGCAGCGGGGAGCTCGCCTCCACCGGGGTCCTCCCCGGCGTCTCCAACCCCTCCTTCCTCGCCCTCTCGCCCGACCGCAGGACCCTGTACGCCGTCGACGAGCGCGCCCGGGGAGCCGTGACCGCCGTGCGCGTCGGGCAGGCCGGACCGCCCGAGGTGCTGGGCGAGAGCCGCGGTACCGGCGGCGCCGACCCCTGCCACCTCTCCGTACACCCCGGCGGGCGCTTCCTCCTCACCGCGAACTACACCGGCGGCAGCGTCTGCGTGCACCCCATCGGGCGCGGCGGCGTGCTCGGGGAGGCCAGTGACGTCGTACAGCACACCGGTTCCGGGCCGGATCCCGCGCGGCAGGAAGGGCCGCACGCGCACATGGTGGTCAGCGACCCGGGCGGGCGGTACGTCCTCGCCGTCGACCTCGGCACCGACTCCGTCCACACCTACCGCCTCGACCCGCGCACCGGGCGGCTCCACGAGCGGGCCCGCGCCGCGATGAAGCCCGGGGCGGGCCCGCGGCACCTCGCCTTCCACCCGTCCGGCAGCTACGCGTACGTCGTGAACGAACTGGACAGCACCATCGCCGTCTGCGCCTACGACCGGCGCGCCGGGACCCTCACTCCCGGCGCACCGCTGCCCACCCTGCCACCCGGCACCGAGCCCACCGAACGCAACTACCCTGCCGCAGTGGTGATTTCACCGGGCGGACGCTTCCTGTACGTGTCCAACCGCGGCCACAACAGCATCGCGACGTTCGTCGTCGAGTGCGGTGGGGCGGCGGTGCGGCTGGTGTCCGTCACGCCGTCCGGCGGCTCGTATCCCCGGCACATCGTGCTGGATCCGTCCGGCACGCTGCTGTTCGCCGCCAACCAGAAGTCGGGGACGGTCACCGTCTTCCGGCCGGACCGGGCCACGGGACGGCCGGATCCGGTGGGGGCGGCGTTCGCCGCGCCGATTCCGGTGTGCGTGCTGCCGGTGTAGCGACGCGGTTTCGTGGAGGCCGTGATCGGAATCGAACCGACGTAACTTGCTTTGCAGGCAAGCCCCTGAGCCACTCGGGCACACGGCCGTGTGCTGGAACTCCTCGAACGTAAGCGGCCGAGCGCGCCGCCTCAAGGGATCCGTGCGGGGTGCAATGCGACTGCCATGCCGCGTTCACACACCGCCGCCGGTCGTACGACCAAAGGCCGACGCCCGGCCCTCCTTGCGACAGGGCTCATTCGCCGGTACGCCCCTTACTCTGGGCGAATGACCGCCCTGGAGCCGCGCGACGCCGAGGTCGCGCCCGAAGCTGCTGAGATACCCGGCGTCCCCGCGGAGAACAGCGGCGTCCTGGGCAAGACGCACCGAGCCCTCAGCATCGGCATCATCGCCGTCGTCCTGCTCATCGCCTTCGAGGCGACAGCCGTCGGCACGGCCATGCCGGTCGCCGCCCGCGAGCTGCACGGGATCTCCCTCTACGCCTTCGCCTTCTCCTCCTACTTCACCACCAGCCTCTTCGCGATGGTCCTGTCCGGGCAGTGGGCCGACCGGCGCGGCCCCCTCGGCCCCCTCGCCACCGGCATCAGCGCCTTCGGGGCCGGGCTGCTGCTCTCCGGAACCGCCGACGCGATGTGGCTGTTCATCCTCGGCCGCGCCGTCCAGGGACTCGGCGGCGGGCTGGTGATCGTCGCCCTGTACGTCGTCGTCAGCCGCGCTTATCCGCAGCGCCTGCAGCCCGCGATACTGGCCGCCTTCGCCGCGAGCTGGGTCGTCCCTTCCGTCGTCGGGCCGCTCGTGTCCGGGACGGTCACCGAGCAGCTGGGCTGGCGCTGGGTGTTCGTCGGCATCCCCGCCCTGGTCGTCTTCCCGCTCGCCATCGCGCTGCCCGCGATACGCCGCATGGCAGCCGGACCCGCAGACCCCGACGCGCCCGTCCCCGCCTTCGACCGCCGCCGCATCCGGCTCGCGCTCGGCATCTCGCTGGGCGCCGGGCTGCTCCAGTACGCCGGCCAGGACCTCCGGTGGCTGTCGCTGCTCCCGGCGGCGGTGGGCGGGGCGCTGCTCGTGCCCGCCGTCCTGGGGCTGCTGCCGCGCGGCACCTACCGGGCGGCGCGCGGGCTGCCTTCGGTGGTGCTGCTGCGGGGGATCGCGGCCGGGGCTTTCATCGCGGCGGAGTCCTTCGTACCGCTGATGCTGGTCACCCAGCGCGGGCTGTCCCCGACGCTGGCCGGGCTCTCGCTCGCGGTGGGCGGTGCGACGTGGGCGTCCGGTTCGTACGTACAGTCGCGGCCGCGCATGGAGCCGTACCGGGAGCGGATGGTGTCCGGCGGCATGGTGCTGGTCGCCGCGGCCATTGCGACCGCGCCGAGCGTACTGATCCCCGCCGTCCCGGTGTGGGTGGTGGCGGTCGCCTGGGGAGTCGGCTGCTTCGGCATGGGCACGGTCATCGCTTCGACCAGCGTGCTCCTGCTCAAGCTCTCGGCCCCGGAAGAGGCGGGCGCCAACTCCGCCGCCCTCCAGATCTCCGACGGCCTGTCCAACGTCATGCTCCTCGCCATCGGCGGCGCGGTCTTCGCAGCCCTGGGCGGCGGAGCGGTGGGCGCGGCCCATGCGACGACCTCGGCCTCCGGCTCGCACCCGGCGGCCTTCGCGGCGGTGTTCCTGCCGATGGCCGGGGTGGCACTGGCGGGGGCGTGGGTGGCGACTCGGCTGCGCGTGCGGGACGCGTAAAGACGGGACGCGTAAAGAGTCGTAAAGAGTGTCGCGGTGTGAGGTGGGTCCCAAACGGCGGACCGCCCGGGGCCGTTCAGGCGGAACGCAACCGGGCCACCGGTAGGGTGGCCCGGTTGTCGTACGTACCCCTTGTGCCGCCCCCGAGAGCCCCTGAACCGGAGACCGTGACTACTACCGCCTCCCACCACCTCTCACCCGCCTTCCCCGGCCGCGCCCCCTGGGGCACGGCCAACAAGCTGCGTGCCTGGCAGCAGGGGGCGCTGGAGAAGTACATCCAGGATCAGCCCCGCGACTTCCTCGCCGTCGCGACGCCCGGCGCCGGCAAGACGACCTTCGCGCTGACGCTCGCTTCGTGGCTGCTGCACCACCATGTCGTGCAGCAGATCACCGTCGTCGCGCCGACCGAGCACCTCAAGAAGCAGTGGGCGGAGGCGGCGGCCCGTATAGGCATCAAGCTCGATCCGGACTACAGCGCCGGGCCGCTGAGCAAGGAGTACCACGGGGTCGCGGTCACCTATGCCGGTGTCGGCGTACGGCCGATGCTCCACCGCAACCGGTGCGAGCAGCGCAAGACGCTCGTGATCCTGGACGAGATCCACCACGCCGGTGACTCCAAGTCCTGGGGCGAGGCCTGTCAGGAGGCGTTCGATCCGGCGACCCGGCGGCTCGCCCTGACCGGTACGCCCTTCCGCTCCGACACGAACCCGATCCCCTTCGTCGCGTACGAGGAAGGGAACGACGGCATCCGGCGGTCCTCCGCCGACTACACCTACGGGTACGGGAACGCCCTCGCCGACGGTGTCGTGCGGCCCGTCATCTTCCTCTCCTACAGCGGCAACATGCGCTGGCGCACCAAGGCCGGTGACGAGATCGCCGCCCGGCTCGGCGAGCCGATGACCAGGGACGCCATCGGGCAGGCGTGGCGCACCGCGCTCGCGCCGACCGGTGAGTGGATCCCCAATGTGCTCGCTGCCGCCGACACCCGGCTGACCGAAGTGCGCAAGGGCATCCCCGACGCCGGCGGGCTCGTCATCGCGTCCGACCAGGACACCGCACGCGAGTACGCCAAGATCCTCAAGAAGATCACCGGGGACCGGCCGACCGTCGTCCTGTCCGACGAAAAAGCCGCCTCGAAGAAAATCGACCAGTTCAGCGCGGACGGCTCCCGGTGGATGGTCGCGGTCCGTATGGTGTCGGAAGGCGTCGACGTACCCCGGCTGGCTGTCGGGGTGTACGCGACGACCATCTCCACGCCCCTCTTCTTCGCGCAGGCCGTCGGGCGATTCGTGCGATCACGGAGGCGGGGCGAGACCGCCTCGGTGTTCGTTCCTACGATTCCTATGCTTCTCGAATTCGCCAATGAGATGGAGGTCGAGCGGGACCACGTCCTCGACAAGCCCAAGAAGGGCAGCGACGACGAGAACCCGTTCGCCGAGGAGGACAAGCTCCTCGCCGACGCCGAGAAGCTGGAGGACGAGGAGACCGAGGAGCAGCTGCCCTTCGAAGCACTGGAGTCCGACGCCGTCTTCGACCGGGTCCTCTACGACGGCGCCGAGTTCGGCATGCAGGCCCACCCGGGCAGCGAGGAAGAGCAGGACTATCTGGGGATCCCCGGGCTGCTCGAACCCGACCAGGTCCAGCTCCTCCTCCAGAAGCGGCAGACCCGGCAGATCGCGCACAGCCGCCAGAAGCCCGCTGCCGAGGCCGACCTCCTGGAGAAGCCGGCCGAGGCGCGTCCCGTCGTCACCCACAAGCAGCTGCTGGAGCTGCGCAAGTCCCTCAACACGATGGTCGGCGCGTACGTCCACCAGACCGGCATGCCGCACGGCGTCATCCACACCGAGCTGCGGCGCGTGTGCGGCGGACCGCCGAGCGCGGAGGCCACCGCGGGCCAGTTGCAGGAGCGGATCAAGAAGGTCCAGGAGTGGGCCACCCGCATGAGGTGATGCCCCCAAGGCACCCCCGGGCCCCCTTTGTGCGTACGCATGAAGCGGGGCCCGACGCACGTCCGGCCGGGAACGGTCCCGAATGGGCATCAATTGACCTTCCGCGACCGGATTCTGGACGAGGGCTTCCGCTGAGCGGAGTCGATCGCTACCTTTCCGGCAACGCACACGCCCCGTGGCAGCGCCGCCGCGGAGCGCAGCCGGTGCCATGGCCTGCCGGCGGCCTCTGCGCGCGACGCCGACGGGACCGGCGCCGCAAGCGTGAGAGAGCCGCCGCACTCACCACAGAGGAGAGGGCGTCGTGACCGCGGAAACCTCCCAGACGCTCGACCGGGGACTACGTGTCCTCAAGCTGCTCGCCGACACCGACCACGGTCTGACCGTCACCGAGCTGTCGAACAAACTCGGTGTGAACCGCACCGTCGTATACCGGCTGCTCGCGACCCTGGAGCAGCACGCGCTCGTACGCCGCGACATAGGCGGACGTGCCCGCGTCGGCCTCGGCGTGCTCCGCCTCGGCCGCCAGGTCCACCCGCTCGTACGGGAGGCCGCGCTGCCCGCGCTGCGTTCGCTCGCCGAGGACATAGGTGCCACCGCGCACCTGACCCTGGTCGACGGCGCGGAGGCGCTCGCGGTCGCGGTCGTCGAGCCGACGTGGACGGACTACCACGTGGCGTACCGCACAGGCTTCCGCCACCCGCTGGACCGGGGCGCGGCGGGCCGGGCGATACTCTCCGCCCGCCAGGGCGCCCTCGCCGACGGCCAGGACGGCTTCACGCTCACCCACGGCGAGCTGGAGGCGGGCGCGAGCGGCGCGGCCGCGCCGCTGGTCGGGGTGACGGGCCTGGAGGGCAGCGTCGGCGTGGTCATGCTCGCCGACACGATTCCGGAGCGGGTGGGACCGCGTGTGGTCGACGCGGCTCGCGAGGTCGCCGACGCTTTGCGGTGAGGGCACGGTCGTCGGCCGAAGGCCGGCGCAGCGACTCGATGCCCGCGGAGCGGTGCGAGAGGCGCATGGGAGGTGGGTCGCTTTGCGGTGAGGGCGGGGAAGAAGTTAAGGAGTGCGCTCCCGTTAGATTGGGGGCGTGCTCTCACGTCTCTCCCGTACCAGCGTCCTCGCCCTCTGCGCGGCCCCCGTCCTCGCGCTCACGGCCGTGGCCGCCTTCGCGCCCCTGCCGTATGTCCTCGCGCAGCCCGGCAGCACCGCGAACGTCCTGGGTGAGGACAAGGGTGAGCCGGTGATTACCGTCACAGGGGCGCCGGTCCGCAAGACCACCGGGCAGTTGCGGATGACGACGATCGTGGCGACAGGGCCGTCCGTCGACATCGACCTCGGGCAGGTCGTCGACGCATGGTTCAGGACGGACCGGGCCGTCATGCCCAAGGAAGCGGTCTACCCCACCGGCGGCAGCGACGCCGAGATCGCCAAGCACAACATCGCCGAGATGGAGAAGTCGCAGAACACCGCCGTCGACGCCGCCCTCGCTCACCTCGGCAAGAGCAAGGACCAGGTGAAGGTCCACCTCGAGCTCGCCGACATCGGCGGTCCCAGCGCCGGGCTGCTCTTCTCCCTCGGCATCGTCGACAAGCTCGACGGCGGCGACCTGACCGGCGGCCGCAACATTGCCGGCACGGGCACGATCACCTCCGACGGCAAGGTCGGCGAGGTCGGCGGCGTACCGCTCAAGACGCAGGCCGCCAGGCGCGACGGGGCGACGGTCTTCCTCGTGCCGAAGGGCGAGTGCTCGCAGGCTCAGGCCGAGCTGCCCGACGGGCTGCGCCTGGTGCCCGTCACGACGCTGAAGGACGCGGTGCAGGCGCTTCAGGCGCTGGGGCAGAAGGGCGGGAAGGTCCCGAGCTGCTGACGGGCGGCGGCTGTACGGAGTGCATCTCGCGGTCGGTCTCGCGGTTCATCTCACGCCAGGACGGGAAGAGCAGCGGGCTGAGAGTGGCGAGGAAGTAGACGCCGCCGAACAGCAGCAGCGCGGGCACGAGCCCCGTTCCGTCGACAAGGAGGCCCGCGGCCAGTCCGCCGAGCGGAATGGCCAGTTGGCAGCCGGCTGTGGTGATGCCAGCGACCCGGGTGCGCAGTTCCAGCGGCACGCGTTCGTACATGACCGTGGTGAGGATCGGGTTGAGTGTCCCGACGGCGAGTCCGCCTGCGGCCAGCGTCACGGCGAGCGGCGCCGTGCCGTCCGTCAGCGCGGCGACCACGAAGCGCGGCACCTCGCCGATCAGCAGGGCCGCGGCGAAGACGCCGCGGCGCGGGAAGCGGTCGCCGAACGCCCCGTACAGCAGCGCGCCCAGAAGTGCCGCGCCGCCGAAGATCGCACTGAGCAGGCCGAGTTGGGTGGCGCCGCCCAGGTTCTCCTTTGCGTGTACGGGTAGCAGGACCGAACTCCAGCCCTGATTCAGGCCGTTGGTCAGCATCACGATGAGGATGACGGCCAGCAGCAGCCGGTCCCGCCGCGCCACGAAGCTGTAGCCCTGGCGCAGTTCGGTGCGGTACGTCGCGAGTGAGACGGAGGTTGCGTTCTTGACCGGCTCGGCGGCCCGTACGCCCCGGACTCCGGCGGCGACGAGGAGCGCCGACAGGGCGAACGTCACCCCGTCCAGCAGCAGCACGGCCTCCGCGCCGAGCAGGGCGATCAGTACGCCCGCCAGTGAGGCCCCGACCATGCGGGCTCCGCTGGAGGCGGCCTGGAAGAGGCTCGCGGCGCGGGTGAGCGTGGTGTCCGCGCGCTCGGCGAGGTCGGGGACCAGGACGTGGCGGGCGGTGGTGCCGGGGGTGGCGACGAAGCCGCTGATGCCCATGAGGACGCACAGCATCCAGAATTCCAGCGCGCCCGCGTAGAAGAGCAGCGGGATCGCGGCGACCGAGATGCCGCAGATCAGGTCGGTGGCGATGCTGACCCGGCGGCGGCCGAGGCGATCGATGACCGGCCCGCCGACGAGCGCGGAGAGGACGACCGGCAGGGTCGCGCAGAAGGCGACGACGCCGGCCCGGCCCGCGCTGCCGGTGGCCTGGAGCACGAACCACGGAACCCCGATGAGGGTGAGCGAATTGCCCACCGTCGAGATGGTCTCGGCGGCCAGAATGGCGGCGAGCGGCCGCCGGTCGCGTGGAGACGGTCCCCCCTTTGCGGTCATGCGATACGGGCCGGTCGCACCGAGGGCTGGTGCACGAGGCGCAGGCCCAACTCGACCATGATCCAGCCGAGTTGAGTACGAAGGCGGTGGGCGGGGCTGTTCGTGGGGCGGGGGAGGCGGGCGTACTCCGCGGCCTCCTGTTGGAGTTCGGCGGCGCGCAGGGTGTGCAGCTGGAGATGTATGTCTGAGTACACGGCGGTGACTTCCTTTCAGTCCGTTTCAGTCCGTGGCGCGGCGCGGGAAGGAGTGCGTGTGGATGCGGACCTGGGCGGATCCCTCGGCGGTCAGTCCGCGGTAGCTGTCGATCAGCTCGCGCACCTTGTGGTTGAGCTCGCTCAGCTGCTCGGCGGTGAGCTGCAGCGTGAAGTCGCTCAGGTCTGCGCTCCTGGCCCACTCCTCGGGCCATTCGCGCGAGGTGCCGAGCCAGGTGCCGACTTCCTGGGTGTGGATGTTCGCGAGCTCGTGCAGGAAGAGGTCGGCTGCTCCGCGCACCGCTGGGTCGGGGCTGTTGTGCAGCTCCGGGCTGAAGCTGATCCCTTCCTGCGCCGCCTTCCACCACCGCTCGCGGCCCTTGCCGCGCTCGGGGTCGTCCTCGACGAACCCGTGCGTGGCGAGCTGGCGCAGGTGATAGCTGGTGGCGCCGCTGGACTCGCCGAGGCGCTCGGCCAGTTGGGAGGCGGTGGCGGGGCCGTAGTGGCGGAGGGTCTTCAGTAGCTGGATGCGGAGGGGGTGGGCGAGGCCGCGCAGGGAGCGTGCGTCCAGTACGCGCGTGTCGGGTTCTTCGAACTCTTTGCGTTCTTTGGGGACTTCGGGTTCGGCCATGACCTCCACTCTAGACTTGCGAAGGTTTCGTTGCAAAGGGTCTTTTGCAACAAAGTCTTTGCAGGGGCCTCTTCGTGTACGTCGCCTAGCCCGCGCTGATGAAGCCCTCCCTCACCAGCCACTCCTTCGCCACCGAGTGCGGATCCTCCCCGCCCGCGTCCACCCTTTCGTTCAGCTCCCGCGCCACCGTGTTGTTCAGCCTCTTCGTGATCGGGCCGAGGACGTCCGCCATCGCCGGATACCTCTTCAGCGACTTGCTGTTGATCTCGGGGGCCGCGTTGTAGTTGGGGAAGAAGCGCTTGTCGTCGGCCATCACCGTCAGGCCCGTCGCCTTGATGCGGCCGTCGGTCGTGAACACCTCGCCGTATGTGCAGGAGCCGCCCTTCGACACCCGGGTGTAGACCGTCCCGCTGTCCATCGTCGTGACGCCGCCCGCCGGGACGCCCATCGCGTACGCCTTCTTCATGCCGTTCAGCCCGTCGGCCCGCGCGGCGAACTCGTTCTCCACGCACAGCGTCACCGCCGACGGGTCCTTCTTCGACAGCGCCGCCACCTCCGACAGCGTCTTCGTCCGGTACTTCTTCGCGTTCGCCGGGCTCGTCGCCAGCGCGTACGTGTTGTTCAGGGCGGCCGGCGGCAGCCAGGTGATGCCGTTCTTCAGGTCCGCCTCGCGCACCGCCTGCCACTGCTGCCGCGGATCGGCGAACGGCCTGTCGCTGCCGAGGTAGGTGGTCCACGCCGTGCCCGTGTACTCGTACATCACATCCGCGTCACCGCTCGCCACGGCCTCGCGGGCACCGACCGTCCCCTGGATCCCCGTCCTGTCGAGTACGTCCGCGCCCGCCGCCTCCAAGGCAAGGGCGAGGATCTGACCAAGAATCAGCTGCTCGGTGAACTCCTTCGACGTCACCGTCAGTTCGGCGCCCTCCAGCGGCAGGCCCCTCCCGACCGACCCCGGCTTCACGTCGTCCACCAGCGGGCTCCCGTCGGCCAGCCCGCACCCGGCGACCGCCGCGCCCACGGCCAGGGAGGCAGCCAGCAGGCGTGCAGCGTCGTCGCGTGTACGCCCTATCAGCCGCCTCATCCGCCGCCCCATCCACCGTCTCATCGGCCCGCCTCCGGCCCACGCGGCCGCAGCAGCAGTTCCGCGATCGATGCCAGCCAGTCCACGAACAGCGCCAGCGCCACCGTCAGGACGCAGCCCAGGACCAGTACCGGCATCCGCTGTTCGGTGATCCCGGTGGCCATCAGGTCACCGAGACCGCCGCCCCCGACGAAGGTGGCGAGTGTGGCCGTGCCGACGTTCAGGACCAGCGCGGTCCGTGCGCCCGCGAGGACGAGTGGGACGACGGCCAGGCCCTCCAGGGGCGTCGGTTCGTCCGCCTTCAGACGGGCGACGGTGCCGGAGAGGACCGGCAGGACGGCGTACAGGGTGATCCCGGCCAGCGCCGCCCACTCGCCGGCGCCCAGCCAGATCACCAGCAGCGCCAGCAGACCGATCGCCGGTGTCGCCCGCCAGATGTTCGCGCAGGCCGTCAGCAGTGGCGCGGCGCGGCGTGCGCCGGGGCGGGTCAGCAGGATGCCGAGCGGGACGGTGATGGCGAGCGCGAAGACGGTGGAGATCACGGTCAGCCGGACGTGCCCGCTGAAGCGGAGCCACACATTGCCGCCGCCCAGCGCGCTGCGCGACACGGGGTCGAGGTCGGCGTGGGTGTACGAGAGCCAGGTCGCCAGCAGCAGCGCCACGAGAACCCCCGGCACGACGACCAGCCTCTGCCAGGTCACGCGGTGCGGCAGCAGCCGTGCGGCCGGGGCGGTCGGAAGAGCGGCGGCGACCGACTCGTCCCTGGTCTCAGACACGGACCCTCCTCGGGATGGTCAGGCGCCCGACCAGCACGTACACGGCGTCGAAGATCAGAGCCAGGGTGACGATGCCGAGCGTGCCCGCGAGCACCTGGTGGGTCGCGTTCCTGCTGCCCGGGGAGGAGAGGCCGCGGAAGATCTCATGGCCGAGGCCGGGCCCGGAGACGTACGCGGCGATCGCGGTGATGCCCATCAGCAGCTGCGTGGAGACCCGGATCCCGGCGAGGACTGGCGGCCAGGCGAGCGGCAGTTCGATCCGTGCCACCCGGGCGAGGCGCGACATGCCGATGCCCTTGGCGGCGTCGACGAGGGCGGGATCGACGCCCCGCAGCCCCACGATCGCGCCGCGGGCGACGGGCAGCAGCCCGAACAGGGTGAGCGCGACGACCGCGGGCGCGAAGCCCGGACCCACGACCGGGATCAGCAGGCCGATCACGGCGAGCGAGGGGATCGCCAGGACGGTGGAGGCGGTCGTCGTGGCGAGGTTGCCCGCCCACTCGCTCCGGTATGTCAGGGCGCCGATCAGGACACCCAGCAGGGTGGCCACGACCATGCACTGGAAGACCGCGCTCGCGTGCTGGTAGGCGTCCGTCAGCAGCTGCTGGTGGCGACTGCCGAGGTACTCCCAGAAATCCACGGGCCACTCCTCGGTCCTCGGACGTCAGGACGTGCCGGACGCCTGCTCCACGAGCGGAATGATCCGCAGCGGAACGGGATTTTCCATGACAATCGCCGTGGACGCCCGCACGATGCCATCAAAACCGACAACCCGGTCGATCACACGTTGAAGATCGGCATTGGAGCGGGCCACGAGGCGGCACAGCATGTCGCCGTGCCCGGTGGTGGTGTGCAGCTCCAGCACCTCGGGGACGGTGGCCAAGTGGGCCCGTACGTCGGCGCCCTGGCCCTGTTTGATCTCCAGCGTCGCGAAGGCCGTCACCGGATAGCCGAGCGCCGCCGGATCGACGTCCGGGCCGAACCCGCGGATGACTCCATTGGACTGAAGCCGGTCCATCCGCGCCTGTACGGTCCCGCGCGCCACCCCGAGCCGCCGGGACGCCTCCAGCATCCCGATCCTCGGCTCGCGCGCGAGCAGCACGATGAGCCTGCCATCCAGTTCGTCGATCCCGTCCGTGGGCATGGTCGCCGCCGCCTCTCGGTCCCTGCTCTTCGAGTGGTCATCCTGTACAGATAGCCCCTCCATACTGTCCATTCACTGTGCAGATTGACCAGCCCTTCGTCGAACTATTGCGCAGCCTGCGATACGGAGAGACTCTGCCGCCATGACTGAGACAACGCACCGGACCACCCCCAGCACCGCGCGCGAGGCCGATCCCTTCCCGGTCAAGGGAATGGACGCTGTCGTCTTCGCCGTCGGCAACGCCAAGCAGGCCGCGCACTACTACTCCACGGCCTTCGGCATGAAGCTCGTCGCTTACTCCGGACCGGAGAACGGCAGCCGCGAGACCGCGAGTTACGTCCTGACCAATGGCGCCGCCCGCTTCGTTCTCACCTCCGTCATCAAGGCCACCACGGACCACGGCCGTTGCCTCGCCGACCACGTTGCCGAGCACGGCGACGGCGTCGTCGACCTCGCCATCGAGGTCCCGGACGCCCGTGCCGCGTACGCCTACGCGGTGGAGCACGGCGCACGCGGCATCGAGGAGCCGCACGAGGTCAAGGACGAGCACGGCATCGTCGTCCTGGCCTCCATCGCGACGTACGGCAAGACCCGCCACACGCTGGTCGAGCGCGGCCGCTACGACGGCCCGTACCTGCCGGGCTTCGTCGCCGCGAAGCCCATCGTGGAGCCGCCGGCCAAGCGGACCTTCCAGGCGATCGACCACTGCGTCGGCAATGTCGAGCTCGGCAAGATGAACGACTGGGTCGCCTTCTACAACAAGGTCATGGGCTTCACCAACATGAAGGAGTTCGTGGGCGACGACATCGCCACCGAGTACTCCGCGCTCATGTCGAAGGTCGTCGCCGACGGGACCTTGAAGGTCAAGTTCCCGATCAACGAGCCCGCGATCGCGAAGAAGAAGTCGCAGATCGACGAGTACCTGGAATTCTACGGCGGCGCGGGCGTCCAGCACATCGCCCTCGCCACGAACGACATCGTCGCGACCGTACGCTCCATGCGCGCGGCCGGTGTCGCCTTCCTGGACACCCCCGACTCGTACTACGACACCCTCGGCGACTGGGCGGGCGAGACCCGCGTGCCCGTGGAGACGCTGCGCGAGCTGAAGATCCTCGTCGACCGCGACGAGGACGGCTACCTGCTGCAGATCTTCACCAAGCCGGTCCAGGACCGGCCGACCGTCTTCTTCGAGATGATCGAGCGGCACGGCTCGATGGGCTTCGGCAAGGGCAACTTCAAGGCGCTCTTCGAGGCGATCGAGCGCGAGCAGGAGAAGCGCGGCAACCTCTAGCCGCAATACGCATTTGGGGCACCCGCCGGCGCCGTCCCGGGCCGGTGGGTGCCCTTTCGGCGCACCGGTGCCGGAGCGGCCCGCGGTCCAGCGCCCGGTGGGAGCCGGCGACTTCGGGTGAGGTGTGGCTCCGCGCTGCGTGCGCGGTGCCACGCGCCCTGACCCGTGGGGGCCGTGGGTCGCTATCGTGAGTCATGGCCATGACGAGCATCAATGCGAGCACGAGCGACGAACGCATCGACTTAGCAGTGCCGTCGACGAGATGGCACTGGAAGAAGCCGCTCAGACACACCACGGTCCTCCAGTCCTTCGCCTTCGACGACTCCAGGCAGCGGCTGTACGTCGTCCAGGTGATGCAGGGCGGCATAAGACTCGCGGGCGAGTCGCGGGAGTACACCGGTACGGAGCGTCGCCAGCGTGGCGACATGTGCCTGAACCAACTGGACTTCAGCGGCAAGCGGTTGGGGCACATGTATCTGCTCGGGCACGGCCACGGCGTGGGTATGGGTGTCGAGCGGGACGCGGCCGGGGCGACCTGGATCTGGACCGAGTCGGACGGGCGGGTCGCGGAGTCCGGAGCGTTCGGGCGCGGCATCACGCGGTTCCGTTTCGTGGACCGGCAGGTACGCCGCAGCTCGGCGGAATCCACTCGCTACCCGGTCGCCGGCTCCACCGCGAACCAGCCGTCCGTGGACATGAGCACCAAGCGCATCGCAGTCCGCCACCGCATCGCGGGCAAGGTCCGCTACCGGGTCTTCTCGCTCGGCCGCGCGGTCGCGGGCGACTTCACGAAGCCGCTCCACGACTTCGCCCAGGCCGCCGCGCACCCCGACCCGGACGCCGACTTCCAGGGCTTCGCCCTGCACGGCAACTACCTCTACCAGCTGGCGGGCGATCCGTACGGCCCCGGCAATCCCCCCTCGGGACACGGCAATACGTACGTCTCCTGCATCGACATAAGTACGGGCAAGCTCATCCAGCGGTCCCGCACGGAAGCGGGCTACTCGCTCGACTACCGGGAGCCGGAGGGTCTGGCGGTACGGCGTACGACGAGGGCGCGGTTGTGCATGGGGTTTGCGTCGGGGGGAGTGGGGGAGCGGCGGTACTCGATCTACTACAAGGAGCGGAGGTAGCGGGATGGGTGCGTACGCGCCGCAGGCGCCCTAACCCTGCGCCGTCGGCACCGTATTGGCGCGGCCGTACACATCCCGCGGCCCACCCTCCGCCGGCTCACCCAGCGCCCCCAGCGCCTCCCGTGCCCTCGGCGCCAGCAGCGGCGAGAACGACGGATTCACCCGCAGCGCCTCCTCCAAGTGGCGCCGGGCCGCGCCGTCCTTGCCAAGGTGCTTCTCGATCGCCCCCAGGTGGTACAGGAACACCGCATTGCGCAGCCCCTGATCCGTCGCCTTGCGGGCGTACTTCAGCGCCTCCTTGCCGTCCGACTCACCCTCCCGGTACAGCGCCCACCCGAGCGCATCCGCGACGTACGCATTCGGATGCCGCTTCCACTCCGCCCGCAGCCGCGCAACCGCCGCCCCCGGGTCACGGTGGTCCGCATCCAGGAGCCCGAGCAGCAGCACACCGGAGCCGGCACCGGAACCGGGACCGGAGCCCGAGCCGGTGCCCCCACGCGCCGCCCCCAACGCCACCCTCGCCCGCACCAGCGTGTACTGCTCCGCCGCCTCGTCCGCCTTCCCCCGCGACTCCAGCAACTCCCCGTACTCCAGCCCCAGCTCAGGCACCGGCAGAGCAGCCAGCGCCGCCCGGTACATGTGCTCCGCCTCGTCCGTCAGGCCCAGCGACGCCAGCACCCGCGCGCGGCCCGCCAGCGCCCGCCCGTGGCCGGGGACGACCCCGAGCGCCGTCTCGTAGTGGCCCAGCGCCTCCTGCGCCTCGCCGCGCTCCCACGCCAGGTCGCCCATGCGGTTCAGCCCGGCCGCCTTCTCCGCCGGCGTGGCGGCCAGCGCCGTCGCGTCGGAGAGCGTTGCCGCCGCGTCCTCCCGCCAGCCCCGGTTCCAGTACACCTCCGCCGACAGCCGCCCCACCGTGTACCCCGGCCCCGCCCCCAGCGCACCCAGCTTCTCCACCGCGCCGGCGGCCGCCTTCTGGTCGCCCAGGCGGCTGTACGCGTCGCTCAGCACGGCGTACGCCGTCCAGCGCTGCGGTGAGCGCGCCCGTACCATCTCGCCGTAGTGCTTCGCCGCCCGGTAGTCGCCCCGCTCATGCGCCAGCGCCGCGAGCCCGACCAGCGCGTCCAGGTTGCCGTTCGCCTCCGGCCGTACGGAGAGCGAATGCCGCAGGGCCCGCTCCGCGAGCGGATAGTCCCCCGGGTCGCCCGTCCACCGGCCCCGCTCCAGATAGGCGGAGCCGAGCACGGCCCAGGAGCTGTCGTCGTGGGGGTGCCTGCGCAGCCACGTCCGGCGGTCGCCGATCAGCGCGCCCAGGTCGGAGGCAGAGGCCGGACTGCCCGCCCCCACTGCCCCGACGGCTGCCATCGCCCGGCCGACGGGCCCGGGCGGGGGCGGCGGGCCCTGGTTCCCCGCCACCAGTACGAGCGTCAGCAACCCCGCGGCCACTGCGACCAGCACCGCCGCGCCCGCGAGCACGGCGACGGTGGACCGGCGGCGCTTCACTGGCTGTGCCGTCTGCTGTGCCGTCTCCATGGCGATCATGCGATCACTCTGCGGCAGTACGAAGAGCACACCCGGCCGTGCGAACCGGATCGCTGACGGGTTCACACCGATGGCCCCCGAGTGCCAGGCTGGGACCATGGACGATCTTCTCGTACAGCTGCGTGCGGGCCTCCCCGACGACGCCCTGATCACCGACCCGGACATCACGGCCTCGTACGCCAACGACATGGCGAGCTTCTGCGAAGCCGGCACACCGGCCGTCGTCGCCCTGCCACGCACCGTCGAGCAGGTCCAGCACATCATGCGCACCGCGACCGCGCTGCGCGTTCCCGTCGTCCCGCAGGGCGCCCGTACGGGCCTCTCCGGCGGCGCGAACGCGACCGACGGATGCATCGCCCTGTCCCTCACCAGGATGGACCGCATCCTGGAGATCAGCGCCGTCGACCGGATCGCGGTCGTCGAGCCGGGCGTCATCAACGCGGTCCTGTCGCGCGCCGTCGCCGAGCAGGGGCTCTACTACCCGCCGGACCCGTCCAGTTGGGAAACGTGCACCATCGGCGGCAACATCGGCACGGCGTCCGGCGGCCTGTGCTGCGTCAAGTACGGCGTGACGGCCGAGTACGTCCTCGGGCTCGACGTCGTACTCGCCGACGGCCGCCTCCTGACCACGGGACGGCGTACCGCCAAGGGCGTCGCAGGCTACGACCTCACCCGGCTCTTCGTCGGCTCCGAAGGCAGCCTCGGTATCGTCGTCAAGGCCGTGCTCGCACTCAGGCCCGCCCCGCCCGAGCAGCTCGCACTCGCCGCCGAGTTCCCGTCCGCGGCCGCCGCCTGCGAGGCCGTCTGCGAGATCATGGCGCGCGGCCACGCCCCGTCCCTCCTCGAACTCATGGACCGTACGACCCTGCGCGCCGTCAACAAGATGGCCAACATGGGACTCCCCGAGTCCACCGAGGCACTCCTGCTCGCGGCCTTCGACACCCCCGAGCCCGCCGCCGACCTCGCCGCCGTCGGCGCACTGTGCACCGCGGCCGGCGCCACCGAGGTCGTGCCCGCCGAAGACGCCGCCGAGTCGGAACTGCTCCTCCAGGCACGGCGGATGTCGCTCACCGCGCTCGAAGCCGTCAAGAGCGCGACGATGATCGACGACGTGTGCGTACCGCGCTCGAAGCTCGGCGCGATGATCGAGGGCACCGCCGTCATCGCCGAGAAGTACGACCTCACGATCGGCGTCTGCGCGCACGCGGGCGACGGCAATACGCACCCCGTCGTGTGCTTCGACCATGCCGACGAGGACGAGTCGCGGCGCGCTCGCGAATCCTTCGACGAGATCATGGCGCTCGGCCTGGAACTCGGCGGCACGATTACCGGCGAGCACGGGGTCGGCGTACTCAAGAAGGACTGGCTGGCCCGCGAACTGGGGCCGGTGGGATTGGAATTGCAGCGCGGCGTCAAGGCGACTTTCGACCCGCTCGGCATCCTCAATCCCGGCAAAATGTTCTAGGGGGTGTCCGGTTGGTCTCCGTGCGTGCCAAGCCCCGCGACGCCGCGGAGACCAATCGGACACCGCCTAGGACCGCTGCGGCTTGTGTCGTACGACGAAAGCCCGATTTCGCGGACACGGCAGTGCGCATAGCGTGAGAGGGCAGGCCAAGCAGCAGCCACCTCAACGAGGAGGAACCGTGCCCGCCCGTCTCGACCACACCATCGTCCGCAGTCGCGACCGCTTCGCCGCCGCGCAGTTCCTCACGGAGCTGATCGGGGCCCCGGAGGCGAAGCCGTTCGGCCCGTTCGCCAGTGTCTCGCTGGAGAACGGCGTCACCCTCGACTACCTCGACGACGACAGTGAGCGCATCGTCTCGCAACACCTGGCGTTCCTGGTCCCCGACGACGAGTTCGACGAGATATTCGCCCGCGTGAGGGAGCGCGAGCTCCCGTACTGGGCCGACCCGTTCCACCAGGAGCCGCAGGAGATCAACCACCACCATCAGGGCCGCGGCTTCTACATCGACGACCCCGACGGCCACTCCATCGAATTCATCACGCACACGTACGTGATCGACTAGGGGAGCCGGACACCCCCTGGGCCTCACGCCTCCCCGTCCTGCGATTCGTCGGACGGCCAGGGGTCCCGCAGCCACAGATCGTCGGCCGGCAACGGCGCGAGCAGCTCGGCGAGCGCCTCGTCGATCCCGAGCTGCTCGGTCTCCGTCCCCGGCGGGACCATCAGCAGCGTCCGCTCCAGCCAGGCGGAGACGGCCACGGACGGCGCCTCCAGGAGGGCGTCGCCGTCGGGCGACGTCAGCGCCATGCAGATCACGCTGCGCGAGTCGATCTTGGTCGGCCAGATACGGACATCGCCGTGGCCGCACGGCCTGAACACGCCCTCCACGAGCAGCTCGCGCGCGAAGGTCCAGTTGACGGGAGTGTCGGAGCCGATGTGGAAGGCGACGTGCACGGCGTACGGGTCGTCCGTGCGGTACGTCAGCCGGGCCGGGACGGGGATGCTGCGCTCGGGCGACAGCACCAGGTTGAGCTCCAGTTCGCGTTCCACGACGGTGTTCATGTGGGTGCCTTCCTCTCCTCCGGTACGGGGCCCGGGACCGGGCCTCACGGGAAGAGAGGGGCTTCCCCGCGCTCAATTACGCGACTTTCACCCACTGCTTCAAGAGCTCTGCGTACGGCCGGAGGGATGCCCGGAAAGGAGTGCTTCCGGCGGGAGGGGCCCGGCGCGCCGCGGCGGTCTGATAGATGTGGACCCCGATAACGAGGCCATCGACTAGATACGGGACCACGGTGATGAGCGCCCCCACCCCGGCCAACGGCGACAGCAGCCCCACTCCTGGCTACTATCCCGACCCGTCCATCCCCGGATATGTCCGGTTCTGGAACGGGGCCGCGTGGGTGCCCGGAACCAGCCGCCCCGCGCCCTCCGACGGCGAGGCGATGCCGCCCCCGCCGGGCGGCGCCACGCCCGCTGCGCCCTCCGCACCGTCCACGCCGTCCGCGCCGTCTCCGGTGGAGGAGACCGGCCCGCTCTTCTTCGACGAGGAGCCCGAAGGCGCGCACCTGCACGGCAACGCCCCCGAACCGGCGTCGGCCTGGCAGGCGGACACCTCCCGCCAGACGGGCTTCGGCGGCGAACGCGACCGCCGTGTCTCCTGGGGCTCCTCGCAGCCGGACGCCACGTCGGGCGACCCTCGCCGCGGGACTCCGTCCCAGGGCGCGGGTGACCCCCGCGCAGGGGCGTCCGACACCGGCAACCGGCGCAGCGGCGGCGATCACGACCCGCGCGGTACGGGCGACTCGGCGCCGCAGCAAGGGGCAGGCGGCGCTTCGGCCTCCGGTTCCGGTGGCGGTACGCAGGACCCGGCCTCGGGCGACCCCAGCCGGGGTGCACTGCCGGGCGTACGCAAGCCCGGACAGGCGCAGCCTCCCGCCGACGGTACGGTCGCGATCCGCGCCCTGCGCCAGGGCGCGACGGAGGCCGCCCGCACGACCAGGGCCGACGGCACGATGGCGATCAGGACGATGACCCCGGGCGCCAAGCAGCCCCAGACCCCGGGCCGCCCCACCCCTCCCAACCCGTCGCCTCAGAACCCGGGCCAGGGCCGGCCTCCGGGCCAGAACCCCGGTCAGGCGCAAGCCCCTGGGCAGGGCCAGAGCCCCGATCGGCCGCACGTCCCGGGCCAGGGCGGGCCCCACACGTCCGGCCAGAACCCGGGTCAGGCGCCCGCCCAGGGCCGCCCGCACGTCCCGGGTCAGGGCCAGCCCTCGGGGCAGCCTCACGCCACAGGCCAGGGCCAGCCGCAGGCCCCCGGCCACGCCCAAGGCCCCAGCTGGGCCCCGGCCGCCGGCCAGGGGCAGGTGCCGGGCCAGGGGCAGACCCCCCGTCAGGTCCCGGGCCAGGCACAGGGACAGGCACAGGCCCCCTCCACCGGCCGCGCTGCGGCTCCCGGCCAGGCGCAGCAGGGGCAGGGCGCCCAAGGCGCCGCTGGGGGCGCCCCCGTGGCGTCCGGGGCCGGTGGCGGCGCCGCCTCGTGGGCGCAGCAGGTGCACCAGCTGGCGCAGCCGGATCAGGGCGCGTCCGCCGCGGAACCCGTCGTGCCCTGGAAGCCGCCGGTCAGCGACCCGTTCCTGCAGGCCGCCCAGGCCCAGGCCGCGGCGAGGCCCGCCGGGCTCGGCAAGCGGCTGGCCGCGCGACTCGTCGACACGGTGGTCCTCGGGGCCGTCGTCGGCCCCGTCGCCGTACCGTTCGTATCGAAGGCCGTCACACACGTCGACGGCAAGATCGAGGCGGCGAAGCTCTCCGGCGAGACCGTCACCGTATGGCTGCTCGACAGTACGACCGCCGGATACCTCGGCATCGTTCTCGCCGCGTTCCTGCTCTTCGGAGTGGTCTACGAGGTGCTGCCGACCGTCAAGTGGGGCCGTACGCTCGGCAAGAAGCTGTGCCGTATGCACGTGCGGGACATCGAGGCGCACGAGCCCCCGGCCTTCTGGGCGGCGCTGCGGCGCTGGCTGGTGTACGGCGTGCTCGGCGTCCTCGCCGTCGGTGTCGTCAACGCCATGTGGTGCCTGTTCGACCGCCCGTGGCGGCAGTGCTGGCACGACAAGGTGGCGCGTACGTTCGTGGCGAGCGACAGCTGACGGAGAGTGAGGCGGGGGCGCAACCCGCCCCATCCCCCGAACGGCACCCGACCGGATGCGGACGGCGGGCGGTCGCGGTCGACTGCGGTTATGAGCACCGACCAGCCGCCGCCCGGCCAGCCGTCCGATGACGACCCGTTCCTCAAGAAGCCGCCGCAGGAACCGCCGTCGGGCGGAGCGGGAGGACAGGGCGGCGCGGGCGGACCCGGGGGACCGTATGGACCAGGCGGACCAGGCGGACCGGGCGGCCCCGCCGGTCCTGGCGGCGGCGGCCCGTACGACGGCGGTCCCTACGGCGGCGGCCCCCCGTACGGCACCCCGCCCCCGCCCTACAGCGGCGGCGCCGCCGACCCGCTGGCCGGGATGCCGCCGCTCGCCCCCCTCGGCAAGCGCATCGTGGCCCGCATCATCGACGTACTGATCGTCGGTGTCCCACTGTCCCTACTCGGCTGGCTGCTCGGCATGTTCGACGCCTACAACGGCGACGACTGGGACGAGATCTCCACCCAGATGACCGGCGGCGAGGCACTGGCGTGGCAGCTCATCACCATGGCCGCGTACGTTGCGTACGACGCCTACATGACCACCAAGAGCGGCGGTCAGACCGTCGGCAAGCGGCTCATGAACCTGCGCGTCGCGATGCTCAACAGCGGCATGGTCCCGGAGACCAGTGCCTCACTTCTGCGCTCCGTCGTGCTGTGGGTGCCTGCCCTGGTCTGCTGCTTCTGCCTCTGGTGGCTCATCAACCTGGTGATGGTGCTGGTCGACAAGCCCTACAAACAGGGGCTGCACGACAAGGCGGGCAAGACCGTGGTCGTGTCAACCACGTGAGTGCGTCGGCACCCGCGCCCCGCTGACCGCCTCGGAGACGGCCGTACGGTCCGGCGCAGGACTCGCACTCCCGCGAGTCGTACGCCGCACCGTACGCGCCGTCTTCGGCATGGGAACGGTCAGTGCGACCAGCACTCCGAGGGCGAGCGCCGCGAGCGCGATGACCGCGATGCCGATGCCGGAGGCGGTCTGGGAGAGGAGCAGCATGGCGAGCGTCGAGAAGATGACGGTGGCCGAACCGTAGGCACACTGTGCGGCAGTCGGACGCGGCATGGCGATATCCGTCCTCGGAGCAGCGATAGGGAGCAAAAGGGGTCTCTCGACCGGGCAACCGGGTCGCACTGTCAAGCGACTCTACGACGGTGACTGCCCGCACGGAACCGGCAGTAAGCGTGACCTAACCCACGGTGCCGGTGCATCGGGGGCGCACGGAGTCATTCCGTATCTCATCAGGTGAGATCGACGCGCCCTTCGAACCTGATCGAAAGTGTCCGGAATGCGGAAGTGGAAGTCTGCATAGTGCACTTGGGCTGCTCAAGTCAAGATCTGTCTTTTCTTCGGCAAGTCCGGTCGGATGTCGTCACTTGAGACGCGTGTCGCGCCCGGAACCCCTCACTTACGGTCCGTGTGACGCGGCCGCGGGGGAGGACATTCATCAAGTGACCACCAACAGAGGGCGGATCAGAGCCGCCGCCGTAGTCGTGGCCATGGCCGCGACCGCCGCGACGGCATCGGCATTCGCCACCGCTCAGGCCGACGACAAGTCGGCCGGCTCGGCAGGCATCGAGCGTCGTGACCCGGCGCCGGCCAAAGACCATGTCGAGCACGATCTCGAAGGCCCGTTCAGCGAGCAGCAGGACGCCGAGCGCCAGGCTGCGCTCGAACAGGTCATATCCGGTGACGCCACGGTGCAGCGCCGCGGCGGCTCCAAGGTCGTGAAGCTCGACGACAAGAAGTACGTCGAGCTGGGCCGGGAGAAGACCGACAAGATCTTCACGATCCTGGTGGAGTTCGGCGACAAGGTCGACAACGCCACGATGTTCGACCCGGACGGCGACGGACCGAAGCCGCCCGTGAAGAAGTACGGGGGCGAGGCCGGGCCGGCGCACAACCGGATAGCCGAGCCGGACCGTGCGCAGGACAACTCCACGGCCTGGCAGAAGGATTACAACCAGAAGCACTTCCAGGACCTGTACTTCGGTACGGGCAAGGGCAAGGACTCGCTCAAGACCTACTACGAGAAGACCTCGTCCGGCCGTTACTCGGTCGACGGTGAGGTCTCCGACTGGGTCAAGGTCGACTACAACGAGGCCCGTTACGGATCCAACTACTGCGGCAGCAGCAACTGCTCCAACGTGTGGGACGCCGTCCGCGACGGCGTGACCGCCTGGACCGAGGCCCAGAAGGCCGCCGGCAAGAGCGACGCCGAGATCAAGGCGCAGCTCGCCAAGTACGACCTCTGGGACCGCTACGACTTCGACTCGGACGGCAACTTCAACGAGTCGGACGGCTACATCGACCACTTCCAGATCGTCCACGCGGGCGAGGACGAGTCGGCGGGCGGCGGCGCGGAGGGCGAGAACGCGCTCTGGGCGCACCGCTGGTACGCGTACGGCACGGACGCCGGCAAGACCGGCCCCGCGAACAACCCGGCCGGCGGCGCCCAGATCGGCAAGACCGGCATCTGGGTCGGCGACTACACGATGCAGCCCGAGAACGGCGGCCTCGGCGTCTTCGCCCACGAGTACGGCCACGACCTGGGCCTGCCCGACCTGTACGACACCAGCGGCAAGGGCGACAACAACGTCGGCTTCTGGTCGCTGATGTCGGCCGGTTCCTGGCTCGGCAAGGCCAAGAACGAAATCGGCGACCTGCCGGGCGACATGACGGCCTGGGACAAGCTCCAGCTGGGCTGGCTCGACTACGACAAGGCCAAGGCCGCGAAGAAGTCGACGCACAAGCTGGGCGTCTCGGCGTACAACACCAGGAACCCGCAGGCGCTCGTCGTCGAGCTGCCGAAGAAGCCCGTCACCACGACTGTCGTGAAGCCCGCCGAGGGCTCCAAGCAGTGGTGGAGCGACATGGGTGACGACCTCAAGAACACCCTGACGCGCTCCGTCGACCTCACCGGCAAGGCCAAGGCCGGTCTGTCGCTGCAGGGCTGGTGGGACATCGAGGCCGAGTACGACTGGCTGTACGCCGAGGTCTCGACCGACGCGGGCAAGACGTGGGACGCCGTCGACGGCACGGCCGACGGCAAGGCGCTGCCGCGCGACGCCGCCGACAAGCCCGGCCTGACCGGTGTGGGCGGCGCGTACAAGAAGCTGGCGTTCCCGCTGGACGCGTACGCGGGCAAGAAGATCGACCTCCGCTTCCGCTACCAGACCGACGGCGGCGCGGGCGGCAAGGGCTTCGCGGCCGACGCCATCACGGTGACCGCGGACGGCGCCCCGCTGTTCACGGACAACGCCGAGGGCGACGACAACGGCTGGACCGCCAAGGGCTTCTCGCGCATCGGTGAGTCCTTCACCAAGGCGTACGAGCAGTACTACCTGGCCGAGAACCGCCAGTACGTGTCGTACGACAAGACCCTCAAGGCCGGCCCGTACAACTTCGGCTTCGCCACGACCCGTCCCAGCTGGGTCGAGCACTACCCGTACCAGAACGGCCTGCTGGTCTGGCTCTGGGACACCTCCCAGAAGGACAACAACACCAGCCAGCACCCCGGTGCCGGTCTGATCCTGCCCGTGGACGCGCACGCCAAGCCGCTGAAGTGGGCGGACGGCAAGCTGATGCGGAACAAGATCCAGACCTTCGACTCGACCTTCAGCAAGTACCGGACGGACGCGTTCACGCTGCACAACGCGGACGTGCCGTTTGAGCTGAAGTCGCAGAAGGGCGTCCCGGTCTTCGACGACCGTAAGGGGACGTACTGGTACAAGGAGAACCCGACCGCGGGTGTGGATGTCACTGACACCAACACCAAGATCTCGATCGTCAGCGAGCCGAAGAGTGGCTCGACGATGACGGTGAAGGTCGGCCCCTCCGCCAAGTAATTCGTATAACCGCAGGTCAAAACATGATCGGCCGTCGCCCTCTAGCGGGCGGCGGCCGTTCACGTTTAGATGCTCTTGCCCAGCTCTTATTGACACGACGTCTTACGGGGGATTGACAGGCATGTCCGGTGGTTTTGTGCGGCTCCCTGGCGGCAGTGTGGTCGTCGCTCTGACCCTGCCCAGCCCAGGGGGCGACGACGGCAAGGTCCGCGTCCTGGTCCACTCCGCGAACCGAGCCCGTGCCCTGACCAGGCTGCGGAATCTCGGACTGCGCGCCGTCTACCTCCGGGGCAACGCCCATCCCCCGACGCTGGACGAGATCACGGCGGTCCTGCACCATCCGGACGGCCTGCTGTGGCGCGCGGCGCCGCAGACGACGTCGGAGCTGTGGCACCCGATACGGGCGCTGCTCAGACCCGTACGCCCGGCGTGAGGGCGCGTTAGGCCCGGCTGGACGCGTGGGCCGGGCGTGAGGACAGGCACGCCCGGCGTGAGGACCCGTAGGCCGGGCGTGACGTACGCCTAGACCACCGGCTTGCCCGACAGCTCCACGCCCGCCTCGCGCATCTCCTCCAGCGCCGCCGCCGTCGTCTCCGCCGAGACTCCGGCCGTCAGGTCGAGCAGCACATGCGTGGCGAAGCCCTCCCGTACCGCGTCCAGCGCGGTCGCCCGCACGCAGTGGTCCGTCGCGATGCCGACCACGTCGACCTCGGTGACGCCGCGCTCGCGCAGCCAGTCGGCGAGCGGGACGCCGTTCTCGTTGGTGCCCTCGAAGCCGCTGTACGCCGCGGTGTACGCGCCCTTGTCGAAGACGGCGGCGATGGCGCCCGAGGCCACGGCCGGCGCGAAGTTCGGGTGGAAGCCCACGCCCTCCGTACCGGCGACGCAGTGCACCGGCCAGGAGCGGACGTAGTCGGGGGTGGCCGAGAAGTGGTCGCCCGGGTCGACATGGTGGTCGCGGGTGGCGACGACGTGGCGGTAGCCGGCTGGGGCCTCGCCGATCAGGTCGGTCACGCCGGCGGCGACATCGGCACCGCCCGCCACCGCGAGGCTGCCGCCCTCACAGAAGTCGTTCTGAACGTCGACGACGATCAAGGCGCGGTGCATGGCGGGGGCCCTTCGGTGGGGGAGCGGCGGGGACGGGGTCGAGAGTGTTGAGGGTAGAGACTCCAACGGCCTTGTGGGAGGGGGCGATTGACTGATAGGGGTTCGGCCGGCCCCCTCATACGTACTCTGTCGGGATCACCGGCTCTCCCCTCGACAGCTGCACCGCGGACATGGGCAGCCCGCCGCGCGCGGCGATGTGCCGGTCGCGCACCTCGTCCAGCGGCTCCCTGGCGACCACCTCGCCGCCCTTGATCAGCTCGACCAGCAGCTGCCGGTCGGCCAGCTCCGCCGGGACCGGCCCGGTGCCGACGACCTCCGCCTCCGCGACGCCGTACGCGTCCGTCCTGCGCGCGGCCCACTTGCGGCCGCCGAGCGAGAACTTGCCGCCCAGGGACTTCTTCGCGACCGACTGGAGCGGCGCCTTCGGGTCCGCCGAGCGCGCCCTGGCGACCAGCTTGTAGACCATGGAGCAGGTGGGGTGCCCGCTGCCGGTGACCAGCTGGGTGCCCACGCCGTACGCGTCCACGGGAGCCGCCGCCAGCGAGGCGATCGCGTACTCGTCGAGGTCGCTCGTCACCACGATCTTGGTCCCGGTGGCGCCGAGTTCGTCCAGCTGCTGCCGCACCCGGTGCGCGACCAGCAGCAGGTCTCCGGAGTCGATACGGACCGCGCCGAGCTCGGTCCCCGCCACCTCGACAGCCGTACGGACCGCCGCCGCCACGTCGTACGTGTCGACCAGCAGCGTCGTACCGCTGCCGAGCGAGGCGACCTGTGCCTGGAAGGCGTCGCGCTCCTTGTCGTGCAGCAGGGTGAAGGCGTGGGCGCTGGTGCCGACGGTGGGGATGCCGTACCGGAAGCCGGCCGCCAGGTCCGAGGTCGAGGTGAACCCGCCGACGTACGCGGCGCGCGCCGAGGCGACGGCGGACAGCTCGTGCGTACGCCGGGCGCCCATCTCGATGAGCGGGCGCTCGCCGGCCGCGGCGGCCATCCGGGACGCGGCGGCAGCGATGGCCGAGTCGTGGTTCAGGATTGAAAGGATCACGGTCTCAAGCAGCACGCACTCGGCGAAGGTGCCCTCGACCCGCAGGATCGGGGAGCCCGGGAAGTAGACCTCGCCCTCCGGGTAGCCCCAGATGTCGCCCGTGAAGCGGTACGAGGCGAGCCATTCCAGGGTCGGTTCGTCGACGATGCCCTGCTCGCGCAGGAAGCCCAGCACGCCCGCGTCGAACCGGAAGTTCTCCACGGCGTCCAGCACCCGCCCCGTGCCCGCCACGACGCCGTAACGGCGCCCGTCCGGCAGCCTGCGGGTGAAGACCTCGAAGACCGAGCGCCGGTCGGCGGTGCCCGCCTTGAGCGCGGCCTGCAGCATCGTGAACTCGTACTGGTCGGTGAAGAGCGCTGTCGACGGCACATCCACCGGCAGCCCAAGGTCCGCAGTGTTCATACGGGGATGCTACCCCCAATCTCGTCAGAGTGACGATTTCTCCCGGGTCGTTTGTGCGATGGCCCCTGTGGAGTGGCAGCATGGGACGGGTGAGTGTCGCCCCCGTAGAGATCGAACGCCCAGAGTCGGCCGAGGAAACCTTCGCCGTCCCCGAACCCGACGTTCCTTGGGTGACCCTGGTCCACAACGACCCCGTCAATCTCATGAGCTACGTCGAATACGTCTTCCAGTCCTACTTCGGTTACCCCAAGGACAAGGCACACAAGCTGATGCTCGACGTCCATCACAAGGGCCGCGCGGTCGTCTCCAGCGGCAGCCGCGAGGAGATGGAGCGCGACGTGCAGGCGATGCACGGATACGGGCTCTGGGCGACCCTCACGAAGGACCGCGGCTGATGGCCGGGTACTTCGAGGAGGTCCCGGGCGGTGGCGTGGCCGTCGCCCTTGACGAGGTCGAGATCTCGATCCTGCGCAGTCTGGCCGTACAGCTCCTTGAGCTGGTCGGCCCCGGCGACCAGCCCGCCGAGGGCGAGGACCCGCTCGCCGCGCTGTTCGCGGAGGGCCCGAGTGAGGCGCCCTCCGACCCGGCGCTGGCCCGCCTCTTCCCCGACGCCTACGGCGACCCGCACGCGGATCCGGCGGAATCCGGGGTGTCCGAGGACGAGATGCACGCCCGTTCGGCCGAATTCAGGCGGTTTACGGAGAACGATCTGCGGGCCCGCAAGCGCGAGGACGCCCTCGCGGTCGTGCGCAGCCTGGACTCGATGGCCGCGTCCGGCGGGGAGGTCGGCGTACTGAAGCTGTCGGCCGACGACTGCCCGCGCTGGCTCGGCACGCTCAACGATCTGCGGCTGACCATCGGCACCCGCCTGGAGGTCACCGAAGAGGACGAGAGCGGTGAGCTCTACCGGCTGCCGGACTCCGATCCGCGCAAGCCGATGGTGATGGCGTATCTGTGGCTCGGTGCGCTCCAGGAGAGCCTCGTCGAAACGCTTATGCCCTGACCTGTCGGGACATGTCGAGCATGGTGTTCGCTCAACGGACGCTCAAATCCGGATAACGATCGCATTACCACCGCCTGTTCGTTTGCCGCCTCAGGGGCTTTTTGTCCGCTTTTTCCAGTGGTGTGTGCCACAGGAGGCGCCGCGGATCCGTGTGGATCAATGGTGCAGCCGTGATAAATCTTCTCGACCGCCCGGTGGACGCCACCCCTGTCCGCCGGGTGCGCTGTGGCCGGCCGACCGCCGGAAGCACTCCATCCACATCCGGGGGATTCCCCCAAAGGATCGTCACAGTCGATCCGAGCCCCCACGGCCGGATCGTCATGGAGAAAGGCGCGACCATGACCTCCTCTGCACAGGTCGACACGCACAAAAAAGACAACGAAGCCCCCGGCGGCCCGCCTGAAGAAGGCGGCGGCGAGGGTTATCAGCGCGGACTCGGCGCCCGCCAGATCCAGATGATCGCGATCGGCGGCGCCATCGGCACCGGGCTCTTCCTCGGTGCGGGCAAGGGCATCTCCATCGCGGGCCCCAGCCTGATCCTGGCGTACGCCATGGCCGGCCTGGTCATCTTCTTCATCATGCGGGCGCTCGGCGAGCTCCTCATGTACCGCCCGGTCTCCGGCTCCTTCTCGGAGTACGCCCGCGAGTTCGTCGGCCCCTTCGCGGGCTTCGTGACCGGCTGGACGTACTGGCTCTTCTGGGTCGTCACCGGCATCACCGAGGTGACCGCGGCGTCCGAGTACATGCAGTACTGGACCAAGAACGCGGACGGCTGGCTCAATCAGCCGCAATGGGTCTTCGCCCTGATCTTCACGGTCGTCCTCTTCCTCGCGAACCTGATCTCCGTCAAGCTCTTCGGCGAGCTCGAGTTCTGGTTCTCCATGGTCAAGGTCACCGCGATCGTCGGCATGATCCTGATCTGCGCCGGCATCCTCACCATCGGCTTCTCCGACGCCGGCGACACCGCATCGGTGACCATGCTCTGGGACCAGGGCGGCTTCTTCCCCAACGGCATCGGCCAGACCCTGATGACCCTCCAGCTGGTCATGTTCGCCTTCCTCGCCGTCGAGCTGGTCGGCGTCACCGCGGGCGAGGCCAAGGACCCGAAGACCGTCCTGCCCAAGGCCATCAACACCGTCCCGTGGCGCATCGCCGTCTTCTACGTCGGCGCGCTGATCATGATCCTGTCGGTCGTCCCGTGGACCCACTTCCAGCCGGGCGTCTCGCCGTTCGTGGCGGCCTTCGAGAAGATGGGCCTCGGCGTCGGCGCGGCCATCGTCAACTTCGTGGTTCTCACTGCCGCCCTGTCCTCCTGCAACTCGGGCATGTACTCCACCGGCCGCATGCTGCGCGACCTCGCGCTCAACGGCCAGGGCCCGAAGTTCTTCACCAAGCTGACCAAGAACGGCCTGCCCCTCGCGGGCACGTCCTTCTCCGCCGCCCTGATGCTGGTCGGCGTGTGGATCAACTACCAGTGGCCGGGCGAGGCGTTCAACTACGTCGTCTCCTTCGCGACCATCTCCGGCATGTGGGCCTGGATCATGATCCTTGTGAGCCAGATCCGCTACCGCGCCAAGGCCGACCGCGGCGAGCTGCCGCAGTCTGCCTTCAAGGCCCCCGGAGCGCCGTACACCAGCTGGTTCGCCCTGCTCTTCATCGGCATGGTCATCGTGATGATGGGCATCGACAAGGACGCGCGGATCTCGCTGTACTGCGCGCCGCTGTGGGCGCTGCTGCTCGGCATCGCGTGGCTGGTGCTGAAGAAGCGGAACGCGAGCGTCGCCTCAAAGGCCTGAGCCTGACCGCTGTCCAGCATTCGGTCCCGTCCGTACCATCCTTCGGTACGGGCGGGACCCTTTGCTTATCCTGGGGCCCATGCTGACCCTTTCCCAGGCCCTGTACGACCAGATCGTCGCGCACGCACGCGCCGACCACCCCGACGAGGCCTGCGGTGTGGTCGCGGGCCCGGCGGGCACCGACCGGCCCGAGCGGTTCATCCCGATGCTCAACGCCGCCCGCTCGCCCACGTTCTACGAGTTCGACTCGTCCGACCTGCTCAAGCTCTACCGCGACATGGACGACCGGGACGAAGAGCCCGTGATCATCTACCACTCGCACACGGCGACCGAGGCCTACCCGTCCCGTACGGACATCAGCTACGCAAATGAGCCCGGCGCCCATTACGTCCTGGTCTCCACGGCAGACACCGACGACGCCGGCCCGTTCCAGTTCCGCTCGTTCCGCATTGTGGGCGGCGTGATCACTGAGGAAGACGTCAAGGTCGTACAGGCATACTGAGCACGACCTTTGAGGCGGCAGGACCCAGGAAGCCGGTGCGAATCCGGCACGGTCCCGCCACTGTGACCAGGCAACGCCGACCGAGCGACGCCCGGAAGCCAGGAACTGACCTGCCGCCTTCCGCACCACCGACCAGGGGACGAGGAAATCCCCCGGAGGAGGCACCACCGTGTCCTGGCGACCCCGCTGTGCGTTCGTAGCCGCCCTGCTCTCCCTCACCGCCTGCACCTCAGGTGCGGGCGGTCCGGACAAGGCCGAAACCGCAGCCGAAGCCGCCCCCGGCTTCCCGTACACCGTCACCAACTGCGGTGTGAAGACGACGTACAAGGCGCCCCCCACCCGCGTCGTCACCATGAACCAGCACGTCACCGAAGTCATGCTGGAGCTCGGCCTGGCCAAGCACCTCGCCGGGACGGCGTACCTCGACGACAAGGTGCTCCCCAAGTACGAGAAGGACTACGAGGCCACCCCGGTGCTCGCCGAGGAGTACCCCTCGTACGAGAAGCTGCTCGCCGCCAACCCCGACTTCGTCTACGGCGGTTACGCGTCCGCCTTCGCCGCGGGCGACGGTCGCAGCCGCGAGGCGCTGAAGCAGTCGGGCATCAACTCCCGCCTGAACGTGGAGGGATGCACCCGGGGCAAGACCTCCATGAACGCCGTCTACCAGGAGATCCGCGAGGTCGGCCGCACCTTCGGCGTCGCCGGCCGCGCCGAGAAGTGGATCGGCGAAGCCAAGGCGGGCAACGCCGCGACCAGCAAGAAGCTGGCGGGCGTCGATCCCGTCTCCGTATTCGTCTACGACAGCGGCGACAAGAGCGCGTTCACGGTCGGCGGCGGTGGCATCGGCAATGACATGATCAACCGCGCGGGCGGCAAGAACCTCTTCAGCAACCTGTCCAAGTCCTTCGGCGACGCCTCCTGGGAGAGCGTCGTCGAGCGCAGGCCCGAGACCATCGTCATCCTCGACTACGGCTCCACCACCGTCGCCCAGAAGAAGAAGCGCCTGCTGGAGGACCCGGTCCTCGCCGACGTCCCCGCCATCAGGAACAAGCGCTTCGCCGTCCTCCCGCTCTCCGACATGGTCCTCGGTGTACGGGTCCCCGCCGCCGTCGACTCCCTCGCGGCCCAGCTCCACCCCGAGCTGAAGAAGTAGCGGTGAGCCGCAAGACCTCCGTCGCCCGGGGGCGGCTCCGCCACACCCTCGTCGTCGCCGTGCTCACCGCCCTGCTCGCGGTGGCGGCGGTCGCTGGGCTCGTGCTCGGCTCGGTCCGCATCCCCGTCGGCCAGGTCCTGGAGATCATCACCGGCGGCGCCGGCCCCGGCCCGTACCGCACGATCGTCCTCGACGTACGGCTGCCGCGCGTTCTGCTCGGCGCCGTCGTCGGCGCCGGGCTCGCCGTCATCGGCACCGTCCTCCAGGCCCTCGTACGCAACCGGCTCGCCGACCCCTTCCTCCTCGGCGTCTCCTCCGGGGCCTCGGTCGGCGCGGTCTCCGTCATCGTGCTCGGCATCGGCGCGGGCGTCGCCACCACCGTCACCATCCCGCTCGCCGCCTTCGCGGGCGCGCTCGCCTCGCTGGTCCTGGTGTACGGGCTCGCGCGCGGCGGCGGCGCCATGACCACCGGCCGTCTCATCCTCGCCGGAGTCGCCGTCTCGTACATCCTGTCCGCCCTGACCAGCCTGATCATGGTGACCTCGGCCCGCGCCGACCACCTCCAGGAAGTCCTGTACTGGACGCTCGGCGGCCTCGGCAGTGCCCGCTGGGGCCTGCTCGCACTGCCCGCGACCGTCCTGGCCGTCGGGACGGCCGCCCTCGTCACCCTCGCCCGTCCGCTCGACCTGCTGCTGGTGGGGGAGGAGGGTGCCACCGTCCTCGGGCTCGACACCGCCCGCTTCCGCGCGGCCGTGTTCGTGCTGGCCTCGCTGCTCACCGCCGTACTCGTCGCCTACAGCGGTGCGATCGGCTTCGTCGGCCTGATGGTCCCGCACGCCGCCCGCATGATGGTCGGCGCCGGACACCGCAGGCTGCTGCCCGTCGCCGCGCTCGGCGGGGCCGTCTTCCTGGTCGTGGCGGACCTGGCCGCCCGTACCGTCGCCGCGCCCCAGGACATACCCGTCGGCGTGCTCACCGCCCTGACCGGCGGCCCGTTCTTCCTGTGGATGCTGCGCCGCCGCCCCGAGGGAGCCCCCGCATGACGACCCTCACGGCGGAAGGCCTCTCGTACGGCGTCGAAGGCCGCCACCTCGTCGACGACGTCACCATCACCGCCGCCGACGGCGAGACGGTCGGCCTGGTCGGCCCCAACGGCAGCGGCAAGACGACGCTGCTCCGGTGCGTGTACGGGGCCCTGCGCCCCACCCGCGGCCGTGTCCTCCTGGACGGCGACGACCTGCACGTCATGGGCCCCAAAGCCCGGGCCCGGCGCATCGCGACCGTCCCGCAGGACGGCCAGGCCGGGTTCGAGCTGACCGTCCGCGAGATCGTCGCCATGGGCCGCTCCCCGCACAAACGGTTCTGGGAACAGGACACAGACGCCGACACGGATCTCGTACGAGCCGCCCTCGCCAGGGTCGGCATCACGGACCTCGCGGACCGGAGCTTCCCCTCCCTCTCGGGCGGCGAACGCCAGCGGGCTCTGGTGGCGCGGGCGCTGGTCCAGCGGCCGTCCCTGGTCGTACTCGACGAGCCCACGAACCACCTGGACATCCGCTACCAGCTGGAAATTCTGAGCCTCGTCCGCGACTTGGGCACCACCAACCTGCTCGCCCTGCACGACCTGAACCTCGCGGCGTACTACTGCGACCGGCTATACGTCCTGGACAGCGGCCGAGTGGTCGCCTCGGGCGCCCCGGAGGAAGTGCTCACGGCCGACCTCCTGCGTACCGTCTACGGGGTATCGGCCGAGGTCAGCACGCATCCGACGACCGGCACCCCGACCGTCGTCTACCTCCCCGTGTCCACCTGACGAACGTTTTTCGCCCACTATGTGAGATCACATACCCGGAAGCGGGTCGGGAATCTATACGATGACCGAATGGTTCCCCACGACGTGACTGAGACGACGCCGAGCACAGTGCTGCTTGTCGCGCGCCTGCACGTCGATCTGTGCCGGCTCGCCAGTGCGATCTGTACGCCCTGACTGAGCCGCGGACCCACCCCAGCACACGGCCGCACGCACCACGCAGCACCATGTAGTAGTACGCACCACCTGCACGCCCCTGCGCGGGGGACGAACTGCCGCGCCCTTCACGCACGCCGCCCTCCTGACAGGAGTCGAAAGCCATGGCCATCGAGGTCCGCATCCCGACCATCCTCCGCACCTACACCGACGGCGCCAAGGCCGTCGAGGGCAACGGCGACACGCTCGCCGACCTCTTCAACGACCTGGAAGCGCGCCACCACGGCATCCAGGAGCGACTCATCGACAAGGCGAACGGCGACCAGCTGCGCCGCTTCGTGAACGTCTACCTCAATGACGAGGACGTCCGCTTCCTGGACGGCATCTCCACGAAGCTCGCCGACGGCGACAGCGTCACGATCCTCCCGGCCGTCGCCGGCGGCATGGTCTGATGCGGTACGACTCCCCGCTGGCGGCGGTCGGGAACACCCCGCTCGTCCGCCTCCCGCGGCTGTCCCCCTCGGACGAGGTCCGCATCTGGGCCAAGCTGGAGGACCGCAACCCCACCGGCTCGATCAAGGACCGCCCCGCGCTCCACATGGTCGAACAGGCGGAGAAGGACGGCCGTTTGACGCCCGGCTGCACCATTCTGGAGCCGACCAGCGGCAACACCGGCATCTCGCTCGCGATGGCGGCCCGCCTCAAGGGCTACCGCATCGTGTGCGTCATGCCGGAGAACACTTCCCAGGAGCGCCGCGACCTGCTCACCATGTGGGGCGCGGAGATCATCTCGTCCCCGGCGGCGGGCGGCTCCAACACGGCGGTACGGGTCGCCAAGGAACTCTCGGCCGAGAACCCGTCCTGGGTGATGCTCTACCAGTACGGCAACCCGGACAATGCGGGCGCCCACTACGCCACCACGGGCCCCGAGATCCTCGCCGACCTTCCCTCCATCACGCACTTCGTGGCGGGCCTGGGCACCACCGGCACACTCATGGGCGTAGGCCGCTACCTGCGCGAAAACGTCCCCGACATCAAGATCGTCGCCGCTGAGCCGCGCTACGACGACCTGGTCTACGGCCTGCGCAACCTCGACGAGGGTTTCGTCCCCGAGCTGTACGACGCGTCGGTCCTGACCACGCGCTTCTCGGTCGGCTCGGCCGACGCGGTGACCCGCACCCGCGAACTCCTCCAGCAGGAGGGCATCTTCGCGGGCGTCTCGACGGGCGCGGCGTTGCACGCGGCGATCGGGGTGGGCCGGAAGGCGGTCAAGGCGGGGGAGACGGCGGACATCGTTTTCGTGGTCGCGGACGGCGGCTGGAAGTACCTGTCGACGGGCGTCTACACGGCGGAGACGACGGAGGCGGCCATCGAAACCCTGCAGGGCCAGCTCTGGGCGTAGGTGGGATTTCCCCCACCCCGCCCCTTCTCGGCACTCCAGCCTGTCCGGCGCTTGAGGACACTCCCGCAGACTTCGTCCGGGGGACCCCAACGGCGTCCGGGGGTCTGGGGGCTTGCCCCCAGTTTCGGGAAGGGGCGGGGAGGGGAACAGTCCCGCGCAGCCGCGCACCCGCGCCAGGCCCCGCGCCCCCGCACCGCACCCCACAGCCCACGCACCGCGCCCGCATCACTTCGCCAGGTGCCGCACCCGCCCCCAAAGCGTCGGGTCCGCAAGCCCCACCCGGCGGCGGAACTCCCACACCCCCACCTCCCGCAGCTCATCCGTCTCCAGGAAGCTCGGCCGCGCCCGCGCATCCCCCACCGCCCCCGCCGGCAGCGCGATCACGCCCGGCCGTTCTTCGCGGTGCTTGGTGGTGATCTTCGCGATGAGCGCACTGTCACCCCGTACGGACAGGACCAGGCAGGGCCGGTCCTTCGACCCCGGCCCGTCCTCGTACGGCACATCCGCCCACCAGATCTCACCCGCCCGCGGCACCCGCTCCGGCGGCTTGCGGCGCGGCCCCCGCGGCCCCTGCGGCGCCCTCTGCGCCGGCCTCCGCACCCTCGGCCGCCCCGGCGCACCGGGCGGACGCGTACGCTCCCCGGGCCGCCGCCCCCGCCTCCGCCCGTCGACAACCGCCGCGACCAGCGCGATCATCACGACGCCGACCAGCGCCCACCACCAAGACGTATCCATGCGCCCGACCGTACCGGCGCTCCGCGCTCCTCGCGCGCTCCGCCCGAACCGGTGACAGAGCCGGTGACTTCCCCCACAACGACGGGCCATCGAGGAGCGACCAGGTCTTTCGCGCCTTACGCTCGACGAACCCGCACGAACCCTCCCCGTCCCTGCCACGGAGGTTCACGCTCCATGAAGCTCACCGTCGTCGGCTGCTCAGGGTCGTTCCCGTCCGCGGAATCGGCCTGTTCGAGCTACCTCGTAGAGGCCGACGGCTTCCGGCTGCTTCTCGACATGGGCAATGGCGCCCTGGGCGAGCTGCAGCGCCACGTCGGCCTCTACGACCTCGACGCCGTCTTCCTCAGCCATCTCCACGCGGATCACTGCATCGACATGTGCGGCTACTTCGTGGCGCGCTACTACCGCCACGACGGCGGCCGCCCCCCGGCGATTCCCGTGTACGGCCCGGAGGGCACCGAGCAGCGCCTCACCACGGCGTACGCCGACACCCCCACCGAGAAGTCGATGAGCGAGGTGTTCGACTTCCACACCCTCAAGCCGGGCGCGTTCGAGATCGGCCCCTTCTCGGTCCGTACGGAGAAGGTGGCCCACCCGGTCGAGACGTACGGCATCCGCATCCAGAACGGCGGCCGGACGCTCACGTACTCCGGCGACACGGGGGCCTGCGGCGCCCTGGACGAACTGGCGGAGGGCGCCGACCTGTTGCTGTGCGAGGCGTCGTTCACGTACGGCAAGGAGGACATCCCGGACCTCCACCTCAACGGCCGCGAGGCGGGCGAGCTGGCCGAGCGCGCGGGAGCGGCCCGGCTGATCCTCACGCACATCCCGCCGTGGACGGACGCGCAGGTCAACCTGGCCGATGCGCGTGCGGTGTACGAGGGGCCGACGGAACTGGCTTTCGCGGGCGCCGAGTACGAGATCTGAGCAGCCTGAGCAGTACGAAGAGGGCCCCCGGACCGACAGCGGTCCGGGGGCCCTCTCGTAGGTACAGCCAGCGGCTTACTTCGCCTCGGCCTTCTGCAGCTCGGCGAGCTCGTCGTCGGACTCGCGGCCCGGCGTCGGAAGGTTGAACTTGGTGATCGCGAAGCGGAAGACCACGTAGTAGAGCGCCGCGAAGCAGAGACCGACCAGGGCCAGGCCCCACGGGTTGGACGCGATGCCCAGGTTCAGCAGGAAGTCCACCGCGCCGGCCGAGAAGCCGAAGCCGTCCTTCATGCCGAGAGCCCAGGTCAGCGCCATCGAGACACCGGTCAGCACCGCGTGGACGGCGTACAGCACCGGGGCGATGAACATGAAGGTGAACTCGATCGGCTCGGTCACACCCGTCACGAAAGAGGTGAGGGCGAGCGAGAACATCATGCCGCCGATGACCTTGCGGCGCTCGGGACGGGCACAGTGCACGATCGCGAGGCAGGCCGCCGGGAGGGCGAACATCATGATCGGGAAGAAGCCGGTCATGAACTGTCCGGCGCTCGGGTCGCCCTGGAGGAAGCGGGCGATGTCGCCGCTCTTGCCCTCGTACGTACCGGCCTGGAACCAGGGGAAGGAGTTCAGCAGGTGGTGCATGCCGATCGGGATGAGCGCACGGTTGGCGACACCGAAGATGCCCGCGCCCACGGCGCCGGAGCCGACCAGCCACTCACCGAAGTTGTGCAGACCCGCACCGAGGACCGGCCAGATCAAGCCGAAGACGATGCCGACGAAAAGGCCCGCGAAGGCGGAGAGGATCGGGACGAGACGACGGCCGCCGAAGAAGCCCGCCCAGTCGGGCAGCTTGGTCCGGTAGAACTTCTGGTACAGCAGGGCGACGACGATGCCCATGACCACGCCACCGAGGACACCGGCGTTGACCGGCGCCTCGTTCATGACGATCTTGCCGTCAACGACAGCGGCGACCTTCGGCAGGTTGGCGTCGGTGAAGGTGGCAAGGACGTTCTTGAAGACCAGGTAACCGGCGACGGCCGCGAGAGCGGTCGAGCCGTCCGACTTCTTGGCGAAGCCGATCGCGATGCCGACGGCGAACAGGAGCGCCATGTTGTCGAGCAGCGCACCGCCGCCCGCCGCCATGTAGCCTGCGATCTTGGTGATGAAGGTCGGGAAGGACTCCCGGCCCAGCATGTCGGGCTGGCCGAAACGAACCAGGAGCGCGGCGGCCGGCAGCACGGCGACCGGCAGCATGAGGCTGCGGCCGATGCGCTGCATGACAGCCATCGCGCCTGCGCCCTTCTTCTTGGCAGCCGCGGGGGCGGCGCTGTCCGTGGACATCAATTCCTCCAGGGGGCAAAGGCGCCGCCAGGGGGAAATGGGGGACGGCGGCATCTCCGGGTAACGCGGCGCATTCGCCACGTGGTCTACACCACTCAGTGGTGTAGACCAGTTTTAGCACGGTGAAGGACAGATAAGGAACCCCCGCTTCCATGCTCCCGTCCTATGCCTTCGTGATATCCCGCTCGATCTCCTCCTCCAATTCGTCCGGCTCCCGTCCGGGAGTCGGCAGATTGAACTTGATGATCGCGAACCGGAAGATCACGTAATAGATGACCGCGAAGCCCAGACCGATCGGAATGATCAGCCATGGTCTGGTCGCCAGGCTCCAGTTGATGACGTAGTCGATCAGTCCCGCCGAGAAGCTGAATCCGTCCTTCACGCCAAGTGCCCAGGTCACGGCCATCGAGACACCCGTGAGCACGGCGTGGATCGCGTACAGCACAGGGGCGATGAAGAGGAACGAATACTCGATCGGCTCGGTGATGCCGGTGACGAACGACGTCAGGGCGACCGAAAGCATCAGGCCACCGACCTGCTTGCGCCGCCGCGGCTTCGCGCAGTGCGTGATCGCCAGGGCCGCCGCCGGGAGGGCGAACATCATGATCGGGAAGAAGCCGGTCGTGGACCAGCCCGCGGTGGGGTCACCCGCCAGGAACATGTTGATGTCACCGTGCACCACCGTGCCGTCCGGCTTGGTGTACGTACCGAACTGGAACCAGACGGGCACGTTGAGGAACTGGTGCAGACCGACGACCAGGAGTGCGCGGTTCGCGACGCCGAAGATGCCCGAGCCCCACGCGCCGAGCCCCACCAGCCAGTCGCTGAAGTCCTCCAGGGCGTCACCGATCGGCGGCCAGATCCACAGGCAGAGCGCGGCGAAGGCGATCGCGACGAACGACATGATGATCGGCACGAGTCGGCGTCCGTTGAAGAAGCCGAGCCAGTCGACCAGCTTCACGCGGTGGTAGCGCTGCCAGAACCAGGCGGCGAGCAGGCCCACGACGATGCCGCCGAAGACCCCCGGGTTCTGGTACGTGAACGCGACGACCGCGCCGTCCGCCGTCTGACAGCCGGTCGCGACCGCCTTGGCGCCGCCCTCGCAGCCCTTGGGGAACTGGTGCAGCACGTTGTAGTAGACGAGGAAGCCGGCCACGGCCGCCAGCGCCGTCGAGCCGTCCGACTTCTTCGCCATGCCGATCGCGACACCCACGCAGAACAGCAGGGGCAGGCCGAGGCTTCCGTCGAGCAGCGCGCCACCGGCTCCGGCCATCACCTTGGCCACGTCGTTCCAGCCGAGACCGTCCTCGCCGAACACATCGGGCTGGCCGAGGCGGTTGAGGATGCCGGCCGCCGGGAGTACGGCGATGGGGAGCTGGAGGCTGCGCCCCATCTTCTGAAGCCCCTGGAAAAGCCCGCTCCACCAGCTCTTCTCCGGGGCGGCCGCGCCCGCAGCCCCGCTGGTCGAACTCATCGGCGTCCTCCCGGAGCTAGCGAGGTCTGGCGAGCGTTGCATACTGGTGTAGACCAGTTGCGGTACGGTCCGGAGCTCGGCCGGAAGACGGGGCACCGGTGATCGCCATCATTCGGTACAGGGCAGTTACTCGCCCGTGAAGTTGGGCCAACCGTGAGTTACCGTGGCAAAGCGGCCACGGTGGGCCGGGACTTCGTGCTTTGGACAACAGGGAGAAAGACATGGCCAGCAAGGCTGAGAAGATCGTCGCCGGCCTCGGCGGTATCGAGAACATCGACGAGATCGAAGGCTGCATCACCCGCCTCCGCACCGAGGTCCTCGACCCCAGCAAGGTCGACGAGGCCGCACTGAAGGCCGCAGGCGCCCACGGCGTCGTCAAGATGGGCACCGCGATCCAGGTCGTCATCGGCACCGACGCCGACCCGATCGCCGCCGACATCGAAGACATGATGTGACCCACCCGACCTGCCCCTGACTTACGCCCGACTCACGGCTCAGTCACCGCCGTCTCACCGCAGGGGGCCCGTTCCGACCACCGGAACGGGCCCCTCACGCATGCGCGGCCACCGGCTAGGCTCGACAGCATGTCTCGAATCGACGGCCGCACCCCCGAACAGCTCCGCCCGGTCACCATCGAACGCGGATGGAGCAAGCACGCCGAGGGCTCCGTCCTCATCGCCTTCGGCGACACGAAGGTCTTCTGCACCGCCTCCTTCTCCGAAGGCGTCCCGCGCTGGCGCAAGGGCAGCGGTGAAGGCTGGGTCACCTCCGAGTACTCGATGCTGCCCCGCTCCACCAACACCCGCGGCGACCGCGAATCCGTACGCGGCAAGATCGGCGGCCGTACGCACGAGATCTCGCGCCTCATCGGCCGGTCCCTCCGCGCGGTCATCGACTACAAGGCCCTCGGCGAGAACACGATCGTCCTGGACTGCGACGTGCTCCAGGCCGACGGCGGCACCCGCACCGCCGCGATCACCGGGGCATACGTCGCCCTGGCCGACGCGGTCGCCTGGGGCCAGGCCAAGAAGCTCATCAAGCCCGGCCGCAAGCCGCTCACCGGCACCGTCGCCGCCGTCAGCGTCGGCATCATCGACGGCGAACCGCTCCTCGACCTCTGCTACGAGGAGGACGTACGCGCCGAGACCGACATGAACGTCGTCTGCACCGGCGACGGCCGCTTCGTCGAAGTCCAGGGCACCGCCGAGGCCGAGCCGTTCGACCGCAAGGAACTGAACGCCCTCCTCGACCTCGCCACCGGCGGCTGCGCCGACCTCACCGCACTCCAGACCGAGGCTCTGCAGGGCTGAGCCCGGGCCGAGCAACCGCGTACGCGCCCCACGCGTCGTAACGAATACGGGCGTACGGACAAAACCGTGTGCCCGTCCGCACTGCCACCTCCGGGAGGGACCGTTCCATGGCCTCGCGCCTCCGCACCGCACTCGCCATATCCGCCACCTTGCTCACGCTCACCGCAGCGGTCGGCTGCGGCGCCGTGGACAAGGCGCTGGACTGCGTTCAGACCGCCGACTCCATCGCGAACAGCGTCGACAAGCTGACGGAGGCCGTTTCCAGTGCCGCCGACGACCCGCTGAAGGCGGAAAAGGCTCTCGACGACATCGACAAGGAACTGAACGACCTCGGCGACAAGACCGACAACGCGGATCTCGACAAGGCCGTCGACGACCTCAACAAGGCTGTGGACAACGTCCGCAAGGCCATCGAGGACGGCGACAGCACCCCCGACGTGAGCCCGGTCACCGACGCGGCCAAGGAAATCGGCAACGTCTGCACGTCGTAAATACTGGTGGCATGACGCGCCTGATCCTCGCCACCCGCAACGCCGGGAAAATCACCGAGCTCCACGCGATCCTCGCCGACGCAGGTCTCACCCATGACCTCGTCGGCGCGGACGCGTACCCCGACATCCCCGACGTCAAGGAAACCGGCGTCACCTTCGCCGAAAACGCCCTGCTCAAGGCCCACGCCATGGCACAGGCCACCGGCCTCCCGGCCGTCGCCGACGACTCGGGCCTGTGCGTGGACGTCCTGAACGGCGCCCCTGGCATCTTCTCCGCCCGCTGGTCGGGCACCCACGGCGACGACGCCGCGAACCTCAACCTGCTGCTGGCCCAGCTCGCGGACATCGACGACGCCCACCGTGGCGCCCACTTCGCCTGCGCGGCAGCCCTCGCCCTCCCCGACGGCACGGAACGCGTGGTCGAGGGCCGCCTCATGGGCACCCTGCGCCACACCCCTTCGGGCACGGGCGGCTTCGGCTACGACCCGATCCTCCAGCCGGACAGCGAGACGCGCACCTGCGCGGAGCTGTCGGCGTCCGAGAAGAACGCGATCAGCCACCGGGGCAAGGCCTTCCGTGCCCTTGTCCCGGTGGTGCGTGAACTCCTGGGCCGATAGCCGGAGTCGATGTGTGCGGCCGGAGGGACTCGAACCCTCACGGGAGTTACCCCACTGGGACCTAAACCCAGCGTGACTGCCAATTCCACCACGGCCGCCAGCCGCCCGGCCATCGTACTGGCCGGGCGGTGGTGATCAGATGGCCAGGTCCTTGATGATCTTCGCTACGTGGCCCGTCGCCTTCACGTTGTAGAGCGCGCGCTCGATCTTGCCGTCCTCGTCGACGACGAACGTCGAGCGGATCACGCCCACCACCGTCTTGCCGTACAGCTTCTTCTCGCCGTACGCGCCGTACGCCGTGAGGACTTCCTTCTCCGGGTCGCCGACCAGGGTGACCTTGAGGTCCTCCTTGTCGCGGAACTTCGCGAGCTTCTCCGGCTTGTCGGGCGAGACGCCGATGACGTCGTATCCCGCCCCGGCCAGCAGGTCCAGGTTGTCGGTGAAGTCGCAGGCCTGCTTGGTGCAGCCGGGGGTCAGGGCGGCCGGGTAGAAGTAGACGATGACCTTGCGGCCCTTGTGGGCGGCGAGGGAGATCTCGTTGCCGTCCGCGTCGGGCAGGGTGAAGGCGGGGGCGGGGTCGCCGGGCTGGAGTCGCTCGCTCATCAAGGTCTCCTCGTGCGGTGCGCGATGGGTGCGGGATATGGGAACGAAATTAGGATTACGCCCTTGAGCGTAATGGGGGTGCCGTGGGGTGTGTGACGGCCCGAGCTGACAGACTGTCGACGAAGAACTACCGGATTCGGCCCACGACCACGGAGGCAGCGCAGTGTCGGATGCCAGGACCCCTGCGCAGATCGAGGCGGACATCAAGAGCCGGCGCGACCAGCTGGCCGTCACGCTCGACGAGATCGGCGTGCGGCTGCACCCGAAGACGATCGTCGGCGACGCGAAGGCGAAAGTCGCCTCGACCGTCGACCGGACCGCGGGCCGTGCGCTGGTCGCGGCGAACCGGGCCGTGTCCGACGTCAAGGCGCAGTTCGTGTCCGAGGACGGGGCCCCGCGTCTTGAGCGGCTCGTACCGGTGGCACTGGTGGCCGTGGGGATCGTAGGACTGTTCGCGCTGTCGGCACGCCGCAGGCGGGGCTGACCCAGCGGCGTACGACGGGCCCGTGGGCAGGTAGGTTCGGGGCGTGAGCGAGAACCCCACACACGACAAGCTGCCCATCCGCATGCTGCACGACCGGGTCCTGGTCAGGTCCGACACCCCCGAGGGCGAGCGGCGCTCGGGCGGCGGCATTCTGATTCCGGCGACCGCGGCGGTCGGCAAGCGGCTGGCCTGGGCCGAGGTGGTCGCGGTCGGCCAGAACGTACGGACCGTGGTGCCGGGCGACCGGGTGCTGTACGACCCGGAGGACCGGGCGGAGGTCGAGGTACGCGGCATCGCGTACGTGCTGATGCGCGAGCGCGATTTGCATGCGGTGGCTTCCGAGCGGGTCTCTGATGACTCCACGGGCCTGTATCTGTAGCGGTACGGGATCTGTAGCGGTACGGGGCGGTAAGGGCCGGTGACCAGTGTCACCGGCCCTTACGTCTGCGCCTTGCTACCTTGGAAGCACCCCGACGAGACGCGCCGTACCGGGTTGGAATCGCAAAGACGACGCTCCCCCGTTGAATCCGTTGATTCCGCGTTTCGCTTCGGAGGTGCCGTCCGTCATGGCTTGGGTTCTGCTTGTCGTCGCTGGTCTGCTTGAGGTGGGCTGGTCGATCGGGATGAAGTACACCGACGGTTTTACGAGGCTCTGGCCCAGTGTTTTCACGGGTGCGGGGATCGTCGCGAGCATGCTGCTGCTGTCGCACGCGGCCAAGACACTGCCGATCGGTACGGCGTACGGCGTGTGGGTCGGTATCGGTGCGGCAGGCGCGGCTGTGCTGGGCATGGTGGTGCTGGGTGAGCCGGCCACCGCGGCCCGGATCTTCTTCGTGTGCTTGCTGCTGGTGGCGGTGGTGGGGCTGAAGGCGACGTCCGGGCACTAGAGGATCCGGGCCCTGCCGTTACTCGCGGCCCTGTCCGCCCCCCAGTAGCCCGTCCGTGGGCGACGACCCCGTCGTGCCGCCCATGTCCGTCTCTTCGCCCTCGGTGTCCCCCGTGCCGCCGGTGTCGGTGGTCACCCCGCCCGTGTCTGTCGTGCCTCCGGAGTCCGTCGTACCGCCCGTGTCGGTGGTCACCCCGCCCGTGCCCGTCGTGCCTCCGCTGTCCGCCGTGCCGCCGGTGCCGGTCGTCGCCCCGCCCGTGTCCGTCGCGCCGCCCACCGCCCTGTCGTCCGGGCTGCTCGGTGTCTCGCTCGTCGCGGGCGGGGTCTCCTCCGGCTCACCCGTGCCCGGCTGCTCGGACGACGGGGGAGCCACCGGCTCTTCCGCGCCCTCCGCCACCTCCAGGTCGAAGTCCCGCACCTCCTTGTCCTGGAGGGCGGTGGCCGTGAACTGGCCCCAGATCTCGGCGGGCGCCCCGCCGCCGTTGATGCGGGGCAGGCCGAGCGCTCCGTACAGCGGCTTCTGCACGCCCGTGTCCGGGTCCTGGCCCATCACCGCGACGACCGTCGCCAGGTCGGGCGTGTACCCCGCGAACCACGCCGCCTTGTCCTCCTCGGCGGTGCCCGTCTTGCCCGCGGCGGGACGGCCCGCGGACTGGGCCGCCGTGCCGGTGCCGCCGTCGACGACGCTCCGCAGGATCGCGGTCGTGGTGTCGGCGGACTCGCGGTTCACGGCCGGCTGCGCGCTCTCCATCGGCAGTCCGACGTTCTGCCCGCTCTTGGTGACCTTTTCGACGATCGAGTACGTGCCGTGCTCGCCGTGGTTGGCGAGTGTCGCGTACGCCTCCGTCATGTCGAGGACGCTGGCGGTCGCGACGCCGAGCGCGATGGACGGGTAGGCGTCGAGACTGGGGGTGTTGGAGGGGAGACCGAGGTTGACGGCCGTCTCCTTGACGTTGGACGGGCCGACGTCCTGCGCCATCTGCGCGTACACCGAGTTGACGGACTTGTCGGTGGCGGTGCGGACGGTCACGGGGCCGTACGAGGCCTGGTCCTCGTTCTCGGGGGCGTAACCCGTCGCTCCCTCCGGGCCCTGCACCATCCGCTTGTTCGTGCCGTCGTAGACCGTGTTCGGGGTGATCGGGCTGCCGTCCTGCGTGGTCGAGCCGTTCTCGACGGCCGACGTGAAGACGAACGGCTTGAAAGTGGAGCCGACTTGGTAGTCACGGCGCGTCGCGTTGTTGACGTACTGCTTCGTGTAGTCGATGCCGCCGTACATCGCGACGACCTTGCCGGTCTTCGGGTCGATGGACGCGCCGCCGACGCGCACATTGCGGTCGGCCTTTCGGTCCTTGCTGATCTTCGACATCACATTGTCGTTCACGGCCTCGGCGAAGGCGTCCTGCTTCTCCTTTTCGAGGGTGGTGGTGATGCGGTAGCCGCCGGTGGCGAGCGTGTCCTCGTCGATGATCTTGTTGCTGGTGAGGTAGTCCTCGACGGCCTGCACGATGTAGCCGCGCTGCCCGGACAGGCCGGACGCGGGCTTGGCGACCTGCGGCATGGGGAACTTCATCGCGGCGCGGTCGGCGGGGCTCAGCCACTTCTCCTTGACCATGCCGTCGAGTACGTAGTTCCAGCGAGCCATGGCCTGCGGCTTGTTCTCGGGGTGGGTGGCGACGTCGTACGCGCTGGGGGCGTTGAGGAGCGAGGCCAGGTAGGCGCCCTGCGCGGTGTCGACGTCGTCGATGTCCTTGCCGTAGTACGCCTGGGCGGCGGCCTGGATGCCGTACGCGTTGCGCCCGAAGTAGCTGGTGTTGAGGTAGCCCTCGAAGATGTCGTCCTTGCTCTCCTCGCGGTTGAGCTTGATCGCGATGAAGAACTCCTTCACCTTGCGGCTGACCGTCTGCTCCTGGCCGAGGTAGTAGTTCTTGACGTACTGCTGCGTGATGGTGGAGCCGGACTGCTTGCCCTTGCCGGTGAGAGTGTTCCAGCCTGCGCGGACCATCGCCTTGGGGTCGATGGCGGGCTCGGAGTAGAAGTCCCGGTCCTCGGCGGCGAGCACGGTGTGCTGGACGGGCTTGGGGACGTGGGCGAGGGTGGTGTTCTGGCGGTTGACCTCGCCGTCGCGGGCGAGCTGGGTGCCGTCGGCGTAGAGGTAGACGTTGCTCTGGGCGGTGGCGGCGCTGTTGGCCGGCGGGATCTTGACGAGCGTGTAACCGGCGACGAAGGCACCGCACAGCAGCAGCGCCAGCAGCAGGAGCGTGCCGAGCAGCATCCGCCAGGTGGGGATCAGACGGCGCAGGCCCGTGCGCTGCTGTCTGCCCGGCCTGTCCCTCTTGCTGGATCTGGCGGTCTTGGTGGCCTGACCGGGGACCGGGGCGGAGGGATCCCGGGGTGCCCAGCCCTGGGGCTGCTGCTGTGGGTCGTCGCTCATGTACGTGGAGACTCTCTGGCCGGGGCCAGAGGTTCGCTCTCCGGCGTAACGGTGTCGTATCGGGTGATTCAGGCAGTACCCCCATAGTGCACTCCCGCGCGGGCGACCCCTGTTAACCCCGCCCTTAAATGCCTCGCGGTGGGCGACGCCGGGGACTAGGGTCTTGCGCTTTGGTGCCGGGGCGGGGGGAGGGGGTCGGCGTGCGGTTGTACGTGGTCGTGGCGGCCGGTGGCTTCCGGCGTTATGCGACGTACCGGGTGGCGACGGCGGCGGGGGTGTTCACCAATACCGTCTTCGGTTTCATCATGGCGTACGTCTACACCGCGCTGTGGGACGAGCGCCCGCAACTCGGCGGGTACGACCTGTCGCAGGCGCTCACCTATGTGTGGCTCGGGCAGGCGCTGCTGATGACCGTCGCCATGATGGGCGGCGGCTTCGAGGACGAGCTGATCGAGCGAATCCGTACGGGTGACATCGCGATCGACCTCTACCGGCCCGCCGACCTCCAGCTCTTCTGGCTGGCCGGAGATCTCGGGAGGGCCGGCTTCCACCTGCTTGGGCGCGGCATCGTGCCGATGGCGCTCGGCGCGCTCGCCTTCGACCTCGCGCTGCCCGCCAACCCCCTCGTATGGCTGGCCTTTCTGGCCTCGGCAGCGCTCGGCGTGGTCGTCAGTTTCGCCGTCCGGTTCCTGGTGGCGCTGTCCGCGTTCTGGCTGCTCGACGGCGCGGGCGTCGCGCAGATGACCTGGCTCGCCGGGCTCTTCTTCTCCGGAATGGTGCTGCCGCTCACCCTCTTCCCCGGCGCTCTGGGCGAGCTGGCACGGGCGCTGCCCTGGTCGGCGCTGCTCCAGGTGCCGGCCGACGTCTTCCTCGGGAAGCACACGGGCTGGGGCCTGGTGCGGGTGTACGCCTTCCAGATCGGCTGGGCGGCGGCGCTGCTGACGGCGGGTCGGCTGCTCCAGTCCGTGGCGACGCGCAGGGTGGTGGTCCAGGGTGGCTGACGGACGGGTTGACCGGCCGCTCGACCGACGGGGTGACCGACTGTGGGCGGGCGTAAGGGCGTACGGGCTGATCGCCTCGATGTGGATCCGCTCGACGATGACCTACCGCGCGTCCTTCGCGATGACCACCTTCGGGAACTTCGCGGCGACCGCGCTCGATTTCGTCGCCATCATGCTGATGTTCTCGCACATCGATGCGCTGGGCGGCTACACACTGCCCGAGGTTGCCTTCCTCTACGGCACCGCGGGCGCAGCCTTCGGCCTCGCCGACCTGGTGATGGGCTCGATGGACCGGCTGGGGCGCCGCGTGCGCGACGGCACGCTGGACACCCTGCTCGTACGCCCCGTGCCGGTCCTCGCGCAGGTCGCGGCCGACCGCTTCGCGCTGCGCAGGCTGGGGCGCATCACGCAGGGGCTGCTCGTACTCGCGTACGCGCTGACCGCCCTCGACATCGCGTGGACGCCGCTGAAGGTTCTGATGCTGCCGATGATGCTGCTCAGCGGGGCGGCGATCTTCTCGGCGGTGTTCGTGGCCGGGGCGGGCTTCCAGTTCTGGGCGCAGGACGCCTCCGAGGTGCAGAACTCCTTTACGTACGGCGGCACTACGCTCCTCCAGTACCCGCCGTCGCTTTTCGCGAAGGACCTCGTGCGCGGGGTGACCTTCGTGCTGCCGCTGGCCTTCGTCAACTGGCTGCCCGCGCTGTATGTCCTTGACCGCCCGTACCCGCTGGACCTGCCGGGCTGGCTCGCCTTCATGCCGCCGGTGGTGGCGGCGGTGTGCTGTGTGCTGGCGGGGGCGGCGTGGCGGGCGGGCCTTCGTTCGTACCGGAGCACGGGGAGCTGAGATTTCCTTGACCACGGATTTCATCAAGCTGGAGGGCGTCGAGAAGGTCTTCGACGTACGCAGAAAGAAGGGCCGCCTGCGCCGCGAGAAGACGCAGGTCCGGGCGGTCGACGGGATCAGTTTCTCGGTGCCGCGCGGCGAGATGGTCGGCTACATCGGGCCGAACGGTGCCGGCAAGTCCACCACCATCAAGATGCTCACCGGCATCCTGACACCGAGCGGCGGCCGGCTGCGCGTCGCGGGCATCGACCCCTCCCGGGAGCGGACGCGGCTCGCGCAGCGCATCGGGGTGGTGTTCGGGCAGCGTACGACGCTGTGGTGGGACCTGCCGCTGCGCGACTCGTACCGGCTGATGCACCGCATGTACCGGATCCCGGACGCCCGCTTCAAGGAGAACATGGCGCGGTGCGTCGAACTCCTGGATCTGGGCGCGCTGTTGGACGTACCCGTACGGCAGCTCTCGCTCGGGCAGCGGATGCGCGGCGACATCGCGGCGGCGCTGCTGCACGACCCCGAGGTGCTGTATCTCGACGAGCCGACGATCGGCCTCGACGGGATCTCCAAGGCCAAGGTCCGCGACTTCCTGCGGGACCTGAACGCCGAGCGCGGGACCACGGTCCTGCTGACGACGCACGACCTGACCGACATCGAGCAGCTGTGCAAGCGGGTCATGGTCATCGACCACGGGCGGCTGGTGTACGACGGCGCGCTGGCCGGGCTGCACGAGGTGGGCGAGAGCGAGCGGACCCTCGTCGTCGACCTTGAGCGCGAACTGCCGCCGATCGAGGCGGCGGGCGCGCGGGTGGTCAAGGTGGAGGGGCCCAGGCAGTGGCTGGCCTTCCCGGCCTCGGTGTCGGCGGCGCCGCTGGTGGCGGCGGTCGCGGAGCGGTATCCGCTGGTGGACCTGTCGGTGCGGGAGCCGGACATCGAGGCAGTGATCGCGAAGATGTACGCGGACAGGTCAACTCTGTGACTGCGGACCCGGGTTGACTAGGCTTGCCGAATGACCAGTGGAGTTCCGGAGATGCGCGCCTCCGATGCGGAGCGCGAAAGAGTTGCCGAGGTATTGCGCGATGCGGTCGCCGAGGGGCGGCTGGACATGGAGGAGTTCGACCAGCGACTCGACGCCGTCTACAAGGCGCGTACGCACGGCGAGCTGGAGCCCCTGGTCAGCGACCTGCCGGTGCCGGGGACTGCGGTAGCGCCGGTGGCTTCCGCTGCTGCTTCCCCTGCCATGTCCGGCAAGCCGACGTCCTGGCCCGCCCGGATCGGCGGACCGGCCACGTCGAAGGGGGCCTTCGCCTTCTGGGGCGGCTTCGGCCGCAAGGGCACGTGGACGGTGGCCCGGCGGTTCACGGCGTTCGCAATGATGGGCGGCGGCGAGATCGACCTGCGCGAGGCGCGCTTCGAGGACCGCGAGATCGTGATCCGCTGCTTCGCCTTCATGGGCGGCATCCAGGTCGCCGTACCGCCGGGCCTCAATGTGAACGTCAACGGCTTCGGCTTCATGGGCGGCTTCGGCGACGTGACCGGGGAGTCGGGCGAGCCTCCGGCGCCGGACTCGCCGCGCGTGACGATCACCGGCTTCGCGGTGATGGGCGGGGTGGGCGTGGAGCGCAAGGTGACGCAGGCCGAGAAGCAGCGCCTGAAGGAAGCGCGCAGGCGGGAGAAGCTGGAGAAGAAGGCCGAGCGGAAGAAGCTCGACTGAGTGCCCCTGACGGTTCCCGCACCGCAGGAGGCCGACGACAGCCCGCCCCCTACAGCTCTGCCGCGGCGGTGCTCCTGAGGCTCGCGAGGTCGAAGGCCATGCCCATCCGGCGGTAGCCCGCGTCGCTGGGGTGCAGGTGGTCGCCGGAGTCGTACGCCGGAAGGAGCCGGTCCGGGGCGTACGGGTCGCGCAGCGCCAGGTCGAAGTCCACGACCTCGTCGAAGATGCCGCGCGTACGGATCGCCTCGTTGACGGTGTCGCGCACCGCTTCGAGCTGCGGCGTATGGGCCCGCGTGCCCTCGAACGGCATGATCGTCGCCCCGATCACGCGCAGGCCGCGCGCACGCGCCTGACGGGCCACCTGTTCGAGCCCCGCCGCGATGCGCGTGGCTTCGAGCTCGTGCGGCGGACGCAGGATGTCGTTGATGCCGAGGACGACGACGACGGCCTTGGCGCCGGAGCGTGAGAGGACGTCACGGTCGAAGCGGGAGAGCCCGCTGGGGCCCGTACCGTCGCTGAGGAGGCGGTTTCCGCTGATGCCCTGGTTGAGCACGGCGTACCGGCCGTCGAGGCGCTCGGCGAGCACGTCCGTCCAGCGGCGGTTGGCGCCCGCGGTGGAGGTGACGCCGTCGGTGATCGAGTCGCCGATGACGACGACCGCGCCCTCGGCCTTGCCGGTCAGGACGTCGACGGCGGTGAGGTAGCGCCAGTACGGGGTCTGCTCGGTGTACGGGTCGCCGAGCGTGTCCTCCGTACGGTCGCCCTCCGCGACGTACGACGTCTGGCGGGCCCGCGGGTGGTGCGTGACCGGGCCGCTGGGCGTCGGCGAGTAGGTGGTGACCAGCAGGTCGGTGTCGCGCGGCACTTCGAGGACGGCCGGGTCGCTGACGACCTGTCCGCCGGGCGGGATGACGACCGCGGTCGAGCCGCCGAAGAGGAGCCGGCGCATGGTGCCCTGCGCGGCGGTCGGGGCGCCGGGGGTGGCGGCGACGGCGACCGAGGCATGCGTGATGCGCAGGGGCCGGCCGCCGAAGAGGTTGGAGAGGGTGACGCGGGTGCTGGTGCCGCCGATGCTCGTGTGCACGACGTTACGAATCGAACGGCCGGGGAAGCCCTGCTCTGTGTTCGGCTCGGCGAAGGCGGGCGATGTGGACCAGGTGCCGATCCAGGAGCCGGAAGTGGCGGGCGCCGCCGAACGCACCGGCCTGTGGGGCTGTGCCTGCGTCTTCTCGTCGCGGCCGCCGAGCGTCGCCCCGGCGAATATGGCCCCCGAGATGAGGACCACCACCGCGGCGAGCGCGGCAAGCAGGGCATAACCGTTGCGCTTGGTCATGCTCGGTCGTATCTCCTCGGGCGCAGGGAGCCCCGAGGCTCCATTCGAACTGACTCAATGATGCGCCATTGCACCGTTAGGACAGACGTCGGGAACTCGTAGTGCGTTCCATGAGTAGGTCAGGTAGGGAAAGTGCGTACGGGACGGTGCGTAAGACGGACAGGTGGAGCGGATGAATCGCATGAAACCGGAAACTGACGGCATGTCTGATAATGAGAGGTCTGCCCGCTCAGCGACCGCGCCACCCTCCGTCTCCTCCCCTCTCACCCCCTTCGCGTACAGCGCGGCCGACGAGGAGAAGCGCCAGGGCGTACGCCGCATGAAGGCGACGGCGACCGGCCTGCTGCTCCTGGTCGCGGTCATCTACGTACTGGCCACATGGGCGGAGAACGCGGGGATCGACGGCTGGCCGGCGTACGTCGCGGCGGCCGCCGAGGCGGGGATGGTGGGCGCGCTGGCCGACTGGTTCGCCGTAACGGCCCTCTTCAAACGCCCGATGGGCCTGCCCATCCCGCACACCGCGATCATCCCCACGAAGAAGGACCAGCTGGGCACGACGCTGGGCTCTTTCGTCGGTGAGAACTTTCTCTCATCGGACGTTGTACGCACCCGCCTGCGCGCGATCGGCATCGGCAGACGGGTCGGCGCCTGGCTTTCGGAACCGGACCACGCGGACCGCGTGACGGAGGAACTCTCCACCGCCCTGCGCGGCGCCCTGACGGTCCTTCGCGACTCCGACGTCCAGGCGGTGGTGGGCGAGGCGATCACGCGCCGCGCGGACGCGGCGGAGATCGCCCCGGGCATCGGCCAGGCCCTGGACAAGGTCGTCGCCGACGGTGCACACCGCCGGGCCGTGGACCTGATCTGCTCCCGCGCCCACGACTGGCTGGTGCTGCACGGCGATTCGGTGATGGACGCGGTGCAGGGCGGGGCGCCGGGCTGGACGCCGCGCTTCGTCGACAAGAAGGTCGGCGACCGCGTCTACAAGGAACTCCTGCGCTTCATCACCGAGATGCGCGACATGCCCGGCCACCCGGCGCGCGGCGCGATCGACCGCTTCCTGCGGGACTTCGCCGCCGACCTCCGGTCGGACACGGACACGCGGGCGAAGGTGGAGCGCCTGAAGTCGGAGATCCTGGGCCGGGGCGAGGTCCAGGACGTGATCGCCTCGGCCTGGGCCGCCGTACGCACCATGATCATCTCGGCGGCGGAGGACGAGCAGAGCGAACTGCGCCTGCGGGTGAGGGCCTCGCTGCTCTCCCTGGGCAGCCGGCTGGCGACGGACGGGCGGCTGCAGGGGAAGCTGGAGGGGTGGCTGGAGGATGCGGCGGTGTACGTGGTGACGACGTACCGCAGCGAGATCACTTCGCTGATCAGCGACACGGTGGCGGGCTGGGACGCGGAGCAGACGTCGAGGAAGATCGAGGCGCACATCGGCCGGGACCTGCAGTTCATCAGGATCAACGGCACGGTGGTGGGGGCGCTGGCGGGGCTGCTGATCTACACGGTGTCGCATGTGGTGAGCGGTTAGGCCCTCCCCGCAAAGCGGCTGGGCGCGGGACCGCCTGTCGCCGGTCACGCGCCCAGCCAGTGGGGGAGTTGCTTGCTAGTACGTACGGCCCGCGCCGTATGTTCAGCCGCGCCCGACGGCAGTCGCCCGACCCGTGCCGCCGGCGGGTACGGCCGACCGGGCCAGCGCCCCCAGCGCGAGCACGTAGCAGGCCCCGCCCACCGGCATCAGGTCCAGGTTCGAAGCCATCGCAGCGGTCCCGACGACCACCAGCGCAAGCGCCCACCAGCCCACGGCCCGCGACCCGTGTCCGGCCGACGCGGCGCCACCCGCAGCGGCGGCGGCGACGAGGGCGATGAGGCCGATGAAGAGGAACTGGGGGCCGACGTCGTAGATCGCGGGCATCACACCGGGGTAGTCCTGAATCCGCTCAAAGCTCTCGCTCATCTCAGCCACGTTCGACACCTGGAACCCGACGACGAGGTCGATGACGGCCTGCGTGACGGACGCGGCGAGCCCCACCATCGCGGCACCGAGCCCCACAGCGGCGGTACGCGGCCGCGCCGACCGCACCTGCCGGTACAGCCCCACAAACACCACCCCGAACAGCAACATGCTCCCCAGGAACGCGAGGTGACCGGACGTCCACCCGGCCCCCGGCTCCTTCGAGGTGTCCACGAGCAGCCGGATGGACCCGTACGCCACGAGGAGGGCGGGGGCGGCGACGTACGAGAACCGGGTGAGTGCAGATCGCTGTGTCATGTCCCAACCATGGCCGCTGAGCTGGGACGTTGGAATCGGGGATCACCATGACGCCGCCCCTGACGCCACCCCGAGGGGCGCTGGGGGCGGGTGTCAGGGGTGGCGTCCCTGAATGCGTACGGCTGCGGATCCGGTATCGGCCACGCGGACGATCTCCCGGTTCGCCAACGAGTAGCCGCCGCAGCCTGCGATCGTCCTTCATCCCGCTACCCCGCGCCGAACTCCCCGCGCTGTACGCCCCGGATGAACCCACCCAGGAGTCCCGCCGCACAGCGAGTCGCGGCCCATCGGGCACCTTCGGGTCACGCACGGCGGTGAACGCGGCGAGGGCGGCTACCTCGACACATTGGGTTCCGCTGCCGCCGCTGTACGAGGACTTGATCCAGGCATCCGGCGGTATAGCCGGTGTTCGGCTTTGCATCGCAGCTCCCAGGGACACGTTTGATCAGCTCGGTATCAGCACGCTGAGTTCACTACGATGTACGGCGCGTATGAACTCGGCCCAAGCGACCCCTCCGACGGCTATCCGCGCCTCGGCGGGCCGTTTGGAGTCGCGCACGACGGCGCCGGTGGGGACGGCCGCGAACTCCACGCATTCGCCTCCCATGCCATTGCTGTAACTGCTCTTCTGCCACTGCACGGTTGGGGGCAGCGTCATCAGGGGTGCTCCTCCAGAACTCTTTTGATCAGCAGAACTGATCGCTGTGGACTCAAGGCAAGCGCCATGAGGTGGTCGAACGCCTTGGTGTAGAGGCTTACGTCTGTTGGGTCCTCGAGATAGACGGAGTCGGTCAGCCCCTCCCGATACACCATGTCCGGGTCCTCCTGTTCGGGGAAGCCGAGGACCGTGAAGGGGCCGGTGGTGGGGTAGGCCCCTGCGTCGAAGGGCAGTACCTGAATCGTCACGTTCCTCAACTCAGCCATTTCCAGCATACGTTCGAGCTGCCCCGCCATGACCTGACGATTTCCGACGACGTGCATGAGCGCGCTCTGGTGCACGACGGCCCAGACGTCCGGCGCGTTTTCGCCGGTCAACAGTTCCTGGCGGCGCATCCGTACGTCGACCATGCGCTGGATCTCCTCGGCTGTGTGGTCGACCCAGGCGCGACTCAGGTGTGACGCGTATTCGGGCGTCTGCAACAGGCCCGGGACAAACTCGCCTTGGTAGCTGCGGAGGACTGAAGCCGCCTGCTCGAGGCCCACGTACACGGAAAACCATGCGGGGACGGCATCCCCGTGAGCGTGCCACCAGCCCTTGGTCTTCGACTCCTTGGCCAGGGACTTGAGGAGGTCGCGCAGCTCGTCCGAGGTTCCGTAGAAGCGACACAGTGCGTCCACGTCGGACGGCTGAACCCGTCCCTGGCCCGTCTCCATCCTGTTGACCTTGGAGCTGCTCCAGTCCAGTTCCTTGCCCACCTGAGTGCAGGTCAGGTTGTTGTCCTCGCGAAGTTTCTTGAGCTCGATCGCCAACCGGCGACGGCGAGCGGTAGGGGAGCCTGCCATGTCAACTCCTTGCGCTGTAGCGGAGGTTCAATCTCAGCGGAAGCGGCGTGAATGGCCAATCACCCGTTAGGGGGAATCCCGTCGTGCACATTGCATAAAGGGACGGGCCGCTGCGATCCTCTCACTAAGAGTGACCGAAAGTCACGCAGTGCGCGACGAGGTGCGCGGGAGGCAGACGAAATGATCTACGGAAACGAGTGCGTCAGGCGGAAGCCCTGGGACTTGCCGTTCTGTGCAGAACTGGACGAGATCTCAGGCTTGCGCCGAGTGTTGCGACTGCACCTGACCTTGTGGGGGCTGCCGGAACTGGTGGAGTCGGCTCAGATCTGCGTCACGGAACTGGCGTCGAATGTCATCAGCCACGTAGGAGTCGGCACCCCCACCACGCTCGCGGTCTCGATGAGAGACACCTACCTCCGTATCGAGGTAGGGGACCCTGATACCCGAGCGCTGCCCACACTTCTCCACGCAGATCCGGATGCGGAATCGGGACGAGGGATGGCGCTTGTCGACGCACTCACCGACCGCTGGGGCGTGATCCTCCGGGCGGACTCCAAAGTGGTGTGGTGCGAACTGGCCACAGGCCTCACTTCACCGAACGGCCACGCCGGCGGGCCCCGGGTGCAGCACGCGGAGGAGTACCTGTCGCTCTACGCCACCGGGCGCCACCCGCGTCCGACCGCCCAGGGCCGACTGGGCACAGCCATCGCCGAGGAGGCCGCAATCGACCTGATCGCCGACCTCCTCCACTGGCTCCGCGCCCACGGCTGCGACCCGGACGAGGCCCTGGATCGCGCGCAGAGGCACTTCGAGGCGGAGGAGCGGTCGGAGAACGAGGCGCTCGGGTTCGTCCCATAGAGTTCCGGCTGCTGGCCGCAGGGGCTGTCAATCCTCGTTACGAATTCAGTGAGGCCGATGAGGTCGCGGCCTCGAACCCGCAGGCGTCTGTCCCCGTTCGGCCAGGACTTTCTTCGCTGAGCATCACCGATCCGCGACCAGAAATTCCGTTGTGGAACCACCGGACCTCACAGACATCCGGGCACTGCCTTGATCAGGTGCGCAGGTAGGAGTGGATCGCAGAGGCGATGGCCGTGCCGAGTGGGATGGGTACCGCGTTGCCGATCTGCCGGGCGATGTCGGTCTTCGAGCCGCACCAGCGAAAGTCGAGGGGGAAGCCCTGTATGCGAGCGGCCTCGTAGTGGGTGATCGGACGAGCGGCGGTCGGGTGGAGATAACGGCCCTTCTCGGGCTTGAAGAATTCGGTTCGGATGGTTACCGAGGGCTCGCCCAGTCGAAGCCGGCCCATGACGTCCCCGGTACCGGTGTGGTGATTGTCCCAGCTGTCGGTCGAGAGATATTTGACCGGCGTCCTCACGCCCGGAGGATTCGGGGTGTCGAAGATCTGGATTTCGCCTTCCCCGTCCATCGTGTACCACTTGCCGTGCAGGTCCTTGCGGTTTCCGCCCCGGGGAATGGCTCGGTAGCGGGCCCTTGAGAGCGGCTCCGGATTACGGCCGAAATGGAGGTCACCGGTCGTGAAGATACCCGGGAGGACGGTGTCCACCTCAGGGATGTAGTCCTTGCCGTCCGGGAGTTCAGTGCCTCGGATCACGAGCCGGGCCGATTCGTTGAACACGCTGTCGACTGCTCGCCAGTACGAGGGCCTCACGTCGATGCCATCGAGCCGCTGGGTCGGGACGCCGTTGCTGCGCTTCGGGCGTCGTACATGCGTCGTGGCCGGGTACGTCATCGCGCGACCGTTGTCGACATCACGGTGCACACCGATGACGATGGCTCGCCGACGTGCTTGGACTGCACCGTAGTCGGCGGCGTTGAGCAGATAGCGCTTGTACTTGTTCTCCTCAGTGTCGGTCGAGTCATGGCCGGGAGGATCGACGAGTCGGTATTCGGCCAGAAGGCCGCCCTTTTTCACTTCGCTGAGCAGGTTGAGGAACTCGTCCGACTTGAGAAAGCGATCGACATTCTCGATGACGAAAACCTTGGGGCGAATTTTGGCGACGATGCGAACGTATTCCTCCCACAGGCGGTTACGTTCGGAGCCCTTCTTGTGGCGGTTCAAGGCCGAGAAGCCCTGGCAGGGAGGTCCTCCGACCACCACGTCCGCGTGGAGGGCATCCTCCGTCGGCTTCCAGTCCTCAATGTCTTCGAGGTGGACGCGGGCTGCCGGAAGATTGTCGTCCAGTCGGTGGCTTCCGAAGTTCACGGCGTACGTGGCAGCTGCAGACGGGTCGTGTTCGACTGCCGCGATGCTGTGGAAGACAGGTCCGTTGTCCTCTGCCCCCTCCGGGCGGAACTCGTGAAACCCCTGGGTGAAGCCACCACAGCCGGAGAAAAGATCTAGGACGGTGATGGGCTCGGGGGTGAGGGGACGGGGCGTGCGCATGAGGCGATCTTAGCTTCGCAGGGCGGCTGCGATTGCGCGACCGACAGCGGTCGCGAGAGGCGGCGGCATAGCATGGCCGATCTGGCGATACCTGGACGTCTTGCCACCGAAGAAGCGCCACTCCTGGGGGATCGCCTGGATCAACGCGGCCTGGTCGACGGTCAGCTTGGGTTGTTCGTCCGCAGGGAAGTCCGCGCCTGGGGGTTCGTCGCCGAGGCTGTTGCCGTTCACGCCGAGCGCAGCCCATGCCTTCTTGGTGCCGGTGGGACCGAGGTCGGCGCCGCCCCGGCGGTCGGAGCCTCCGACGAGTGCGGGCGCGATGCGGTCGGCACCCTTGATCCAGCGTTCTGCGCCGGGCCATCCGTATGCGGACATGGAAGGGCCGAGGACCTGGCCGACGGTCGGGGGCGGCAGCTCGTCCGGCGCGGGCCAGGAGAATCGGGAGAAGTACGGGTCCTGCAGGGCGACCAGGAAGCCGCTGCTGCGGTTCTGCGGCACGCCGAAGCCTGCGGCATTGATGACTCGCCAACTCCAGTGGTAGCCCGCATTCCTGAGCTCGTTTTCGATCCACGACCGGTCAGCCTCGAAGCCCGGGCTCTCGACCAGGTCCGGGACGTTCTCCAAGAGCACGGCTTTCGGGTTGATGTCGCGTGCCAGACCGATCGCAGCCCTGAGAACTCCGCGCTCCTCCGTATCCTCGGCGCGACCGACAGTGGCCGAGGACTTTACGCGTGGGAGTCCACCGCTGATGAGATCGACGCCTAGAGTCTCGGGGCGCATGCTCGGGTGGAAACGTACGATGTCCATGCAGACCACGTCCCACTCAGGTCGGTTGAGGTCGATCGTGAAGCAGGCGTCGGCCTTGCTGTCGATGAGCAGTACGGGGTCGAACCCGGCACGCTCGAGTCCAAGCGCTTGCGCTCCTGCTCCGGCACAGATCTCCACCGACCTGAACCGGCGAGGATCGACCGACGCCGCCGGAGCAGACTGTGCAATCGGTGTGTTCTCCCTCGGCGAGGCGCTTGCGGACCGTTCGTCGGCAACGCCGCTTTGGGCCGTGCCCTGCTCGGTCTGCGCAGCGCCGTCCCCGGCGGGCTGGGAACTGAGCCGTTGGGCGTCGACCGACTCCTGGGCGACCGCGCGCAGTTCATGGTCCAGCGCGTGCTCCTCGACGCCGTCGAAGAGCACGAACGGGGCGAGCCGCAGCAGCCTCTTGAGGAAGTCGCGCAGGGTCTCGCGTTCGTTCAGGCCGGACAGATCGAGGTCTTTCCAGACGCGGAGGATGGCCCGGACCATGTGCGGGCTTCCGCCGAGCGCGGCTCGGCGTGCGTAGATCTGGTCGAACGCGGCCTCACCGAGGATCTTGAGGGCGCCGTACGGCTCCGGGTCGTCGGAGGAGCGCACGAGCTGGGCCCGCCACCACAGTCGGCCGAAGACGTGCCGGGTGAGGTCCGTGCCGAGGATGCGGTCCTTGGGCGGCTGCGGGTAGCGCCAGAAGGCGACGTCCGGGAGCAGGACGAGTGCGAGGAAGGCCCAGACGTCCCGTGAGGCGGCCTCGGCAGGCACCATGCCCATCTCGGCGTGCAGCAGAGCGGCGAGCCGGAGGTCGAAGTCGGCGTTGCGCGCACGGTCGGAGTCGTCAGGGAAACCGGCATGCTTGGCGAGGTCGACGACGCCTGCACGCAGTTCCTGAAGCCGAGCGGCGGAGACGCGGTCACCACCGGTGGCCACGTACACCGCCGACTCGTGGGCGATGGCCACTCGACCGGTCAGCTCGGCGATTGTCAGGTGACGGTACTCCTCGAAGACCGGTCTGGCCTGTTCGGCGAGCAATCGGGGGTAGAGGAAGCTCATCACGACACCTCGAAGATCTTGACCGCTGCCTGCAGATCCGAGGCGAACAGAGCGGGTGACTGTCGTCGGCGCAGACGGATGTCAGTAATCGACTGTCCCGGGAAGAGGTGGTCGAACTGACTCAGCAGGGTGGCGCCCAGTGAGCCGTCGGGGAAGTCTGCGTCCTCGGCGAAGTCGTCGTTGTTGAGTGCGTGCTCGATCATGATCCGGGCGGCGTCCGCGTACACCGCGGAGAGCACGATCCGATCCACTTGGCGGGGCTTGCCGGCGTTCTCGAACGCGGTGGCGGTGACCGTGTTCCGCTCATTGACGAGTAGGAGCAGGGACCCCATGGTGGCGCTCTCCAGGCCCCCGCTGATCTGCAAGTGCCAGGCTGCGTCATCGGGAAAGGACGTTCGGGAGAAGTCGATCACGGCCATGGGGAACTGCGGCGCGTCGCCCTGGAGGCGCAGCGACTCCCGATCACTCCACAGAACAGAGCCGGCCCGGCGAGGGGAGGAGGGACGGGCGTCGCTCCGGCGCTCGGCCAGGACGAGAGCGGTGTCCAGGAGGAGCAGGCCGCCCAGATCGGCACCCCGGAGTCGGACATCGAACTCCACCGTGTTCGTGCCACTTTCGGCCAGGCGCACGTGTTGCGCCGGCCCGCTGAGGTTGGACCCGGTGGCCGTCCACACGGCCGCGAGCATGAGCGCCGCGTCGGTCGGAAGGCCCGACTGCGAACGCGCCCGATCCATGTCGACACGGACAGTCCTGCGCAGGTGCAGGTCCATCTGGTAATCCCAGTCCGGCAGCGCCTCGGGCATGACGACATCGCCGTCCTCGGTCGCCAGCAACCACTCCTCGGCGGCTATGACGTCCGCGGCCGGGATGCGGTACGGAAGAACGCGCCGAGTCACGGGGTCATCACCGCCTCGACCTTGATGCCGATCTCGGTCATGGTGTCGGGGGCCGGTCGCACCAGGGCACGCCAGACAGACTCGCTGCCCGCGATCACGTATGTCTCGGTGGCATACAGGCGCCCGTCGCCGTCCTCCCAGCCGATGAGCATGGGCATGCTCGCCCCAATGGGCGGATCCGTCTCGCGCCCGCCGGTACCGGGGAGTGTGACGGCAAGGTCGATCCGAACCCGCTGCGGCCCGGGCACGGGCAGCCGGAACTCCTGGACGAGTACAGAGGTGTTGCCGCGATCGTCGTAGTAGGGGTCGCCGACGTACTGCACTCGCGGACGACGGCGCGGCATGCCGGTTCCATTGCTTCCCGGCGCATCGGTGAACGACTGCCCTTCGGCGCCGAGACCGCCCGGACCGACCGTTCCGTCGGCGGAGGGCCCTCCCGTACCGGACGGTGCCGCCTTCGGAACGGGACGGCCCGGAGCCGAACGGGTCGTGCTCTCCTCCGCGTCATCCGGCTTCGCGGCGCGTGTGGCAGTGCTGCCCGGCTTGGAGTAGGCAGTGGCTCCACCGATCCCCCAGGCTCCGCCCACCAATCCAGAGAAGAGCGAACTGGCCGCACCTAGTGCGACATTGCTGGCTCCGGGACGCGCGACGCCGCCGAGGGAGAGCAGACGCTCCTGAGCCTCGGCAATGCGTCTGAACGTCGTTTGCACGAAGGTGCTCTCGGGTCTGTCGAGCGACTGTGGGTGCCAGGCGTCGTGCGTGGGTGGTTCGGCCTTCGCGTAGATCTCGTCCATGTCTTCGTCGGCCCGGAAGACGCCGGCGTAGCCCTGGTTCACGCTGGGGGGCTTCGGCCCGGGCAGGTACGTGACGACGAGCTCTGCGGGCCGCATCAGACAGACGTGATGTACGAGATCCTCGATGTCGAGCATGCGGGACGCACGGGTCGGTTCCAGTGACGGCATGATCCGTTTCACCAGACCGAGGCGCCCCAGATACCGCTTGGGCTTCAAGCAATGCAGATCGCTGCCGTCCGGGCCGGTCATCATCTCGTAGGCGGCGACGAACATGTTGAGCGGGCGGGTCTCCCGCGGATCCGGCACGGTGTGTTGGACACCGTCACAGGTGACGGAGAAGCCCATAGCGGGTGACTTGCCAACGTTGGAGATCATCTTTGGCCAGAGGTGCCAGGTAATGCTCTCTGCCAGGTAATCGGCAGCCTCGGACGGCTCGAGCTCGTCCAGGTTCGGATCAATGACGACGACGGTCGTCCCGGTCTCCTCAGGACCGAAGGGTCTGAGGCCAAGACGCCGAGCCGTGGCCTCGGCCTCTTGGCCGACCAGGGGTTCGACGATGTCTCCCGAGGTGTTGCCCCACCAGTGCCGACCGGTGTAGCGGCGGCTTCCACAGGGCCCGGCGGCGACGTAGCTCTTCCAGAGGGTGCAGCCGATGAGCCGGGTCTCGTGACCTCCCTTGGCGGTGCGGCAGCGAGAGTGCACCAGGACGGTTCCGGACTTTGACAGCAGGTAGAAGATGCCCTTGCCGAAGCCGTAGGTGCCACCACCCAGCGCGGTTTCGCGCGGCTCGCCCATGTTGCGGATGAAGGAGACGAAGTCGTGGTCGGGGCCCACGGCGTCGTCGGCACGGGTGGGCCCTCCGAGCCCTCGGGTACCGCGGTCGGAGACGGCCAGGACCTGAATCGAGCCGCGCCTGAGCGTCTCGCGCAGCGGGAAGTTCTCCGCGCCGGCGGGCGCGCCGTCGAGCAGAATTTCCCGCCACGCGCCGGCGTGGGCCGGGCCGACCGTCCACATGTCGATGCGGTAGTCGACGGGAGTGGAAGACGGCATGAGACGGGCGTCCCAGCTGTTCTGGGCCGACTCGCGCACCAGGATGGTGAGCAGGTCGAGTTCCGGGCGTCCGAGCTGGTTGCGGATGCCCTCGGCGGCGCTCGCGCCTTCCGGAGGGTAGGGCTGGGAGAACCAGCGGGGCTCCGTCACACGGACTCCAGGATCAAGCTGTCGATCATTTCGGACACCTGGCCGGGCGACAGAGGAGCAGGGGCCTCACCGGACAGGTCGATGGTGTACTCGACGTCCAGTACCGACACCGGCACACCGGCCGCGCTGAGTTCCTGGCCCGTGAGCCCGGGGAAACCGGGGACGACCCGATACCACCTCTCCTCGCTGATCACGAAGCGCACATCGTGGTAGAGGTCGGCGTCGGACGGGCGGTATCCGGCTCCCGCAAGCAGATCGAGGAGCGCGCCCTCGTCGTCGCACAGACGAAGTGCCTCGCCGACCGCCTCCACGAACGCGGTGCCTGCACTGCTCACGGCTGTGCGGTGCAGGCGGAACCAGGCCAGGCACAGCGTCCCGCCCTCCGGCACTTCGAGCTGGTCGAGCCCGTGGATCCGCGGCCTTCGTCCTTCGCTTGCAGTGCTCGACTTCACCTCGACTGCGGTGGTCCCGGCCGAGAAGTCGTGGCGGTGCCCCTCGGGGCCGCGCCAGAGCCGGTACGCGCTCGGGTCCTGCTCGAGAAGCCGATTGAGTACGGTCAACTCGCCGAATAGCCCGGCAAGTTGATCCGGCCCCAGGCCCGTTCCCTGCGTTCGGAAGAGGGCCTTCCAACGGTCGAGAACACGGTAGAGCGCCTTGACGGGGTTCTCGGGCAGTTCGTGGGCCGCGTCCAGCACGTCCACGCACAGTTCCGTGAACAGATCGCTCAGGTCGTCGCGGAGGCAGGCGAGATCGGCGTAGGTCTGGTAGGTCTCCTCGTCCTCGAGTGCCTGCTTGCGCAACCGGAGCACGGGGCCGTCCAGGCCGGGACGAACCTTGCGGTGCGAGTGGATCGGTACCAGGACGTGGCGGTGCCCGTCGTGGTCGATGGCCACCGCCAACGGGCCACTCTCGACGACGACAGGCAACTGTGAAACCCGCAGGCGCCGGTCACCCGTGGTCTGCTCGGCCTCGAGCGCGGTCCAGCGCTCGTCGACGAGCCTGCGGAGCGCGTCGTCGTTCATGCGTCCTCGCTGTCGAGGAGGCTGTAGTCCTCTTCCTCGATCCACACGTTGGACAGGTCGGCGGATATGTACTTCTCCACCTCGCTGTCCCCGTCCCGCGGCTCAGGGAAGACCAGTCCGATGCCGATCACGTGTTCCTCGGCGTTCAGGGGCGCGCGCAGCTTCTTCGATGGGCTCGGCTCCGACACCTTGTCGATCGGGTACAGGACCAGCAGGCCGGTGTCCGGAAGTTTGGCGCGGCGGATGTCCATGATGCCCTTTTCAGGCAGCTTCGCCGTGTCCCCGTCCAGGTCCACCGCGGCGTCACGACGGCTCATCAGCGTCTTGATGTCGGCGAAGTCCGGATCGGGGTTGGTTACAGCAAGGCGGGCACGGACGTTGAGTCCGACGGTCACACCGGGAGCAAAGGTGAAGTCGTTCTCCCCTCCGAGGTTGCCGACGATTGCGACGTTCCATCGGCCCAGCGAGCCAGCCGTGGCGACTCGTTTCCGGATGTAATCGATGATCAGGTCCGCATCGTTCTCCGGGGACTTCTCGTGGAACCTGTAGGTCGACAGGAAGTCGGTCACGACGTCGTGCGGCACGTCACGGAAGACGTACCGGGCTTCAGCGGAGCGTTCCTCAATCCTGACTGCGTTCGCGGCAGAGGCGGCGACCAGGTCGCGTGCGGCTTCGATGTTCCGGCGCAGCCAGTCGGCATTGGTGTGGAAGTAGTGGGTCTGGACCCGCTTGCCGCCGTAGGACGAGGCCGCCGTAACGGCATCGCGCATCTTGGCAGCCGCGGTCACACGCAGGGCCGGATGTGTGCGCAGGCGGACGGCGAAGGTGAAGGGAGTTTCGTCCTCGGTCATGTAGACGTCGATGTCGCGGCGCATCTCGGTCTCGACTGTGGCCAAGTGCCGGAACCACTCGGCCAGCTCGTCCGTCATCCAGATCCGGGGCAGGTCGGCGTAGCCGTTCCGGAAGCCGAACCAACGCCCCATCTGCAACAGCGTGTCGTATGCCGAGACGGCGCGGACGAAATAGCTGACCGACAGGCCTTCGAGCGTCAGTCCTCGCGAAAGCGTATTTCCGCCCACGGCGATCGCCACGACCTGGCCGTTCTCGTAGTCGAGGCGGTTCTCGCTGCTCGAGTTGTCCATGATGACGCGACAACTGCTGAGGACTCCGGGCAGCTCGAGCACCAACCGCTCGAACGGCACCGTCGTCTCACCGAAGTCCTCGGCCGGGACACGGTCGGTCTCCTGCTCCCACAGGTGACGCAGCCCGGAGAGAAAGCCGGTGTCTGCCAAGGACCGCGCAGACTGCTCGCGCAGATGCTCCAGCGGCCGTTTGAAGCTGTTGTGTACAGCGGTGTTGACGCTGGTGTGGATCAGCATCGTGCTGTGCGGGTTTCCGGTACCACGTACACGCCGAGCGGCCGTGACCAGCCAGAAGTATTCGACTGCTCTGCGAAGGGTGTCGGTGATGACAGGCTCGAAGCCTTCGATGTCGGCCCTAGTCCCGGGGCGCACGCATGACACGTCGTCCTCGGGGACCGACCGGATCATGTCGTGACCGTCGTCGACCTGTTCCGGGTCCTCACCGTCGAGCGCGTAGCGCCCGAAGAGGACCTCGGTACCGAAGTGCCCTTCGGGCTTGGGAAGGTTGACGACAAAGTCCTCGGGATACAGGTCCTTTGCGCTCGGGTCGATCAGCAGGTTCGCGAAGGGCGAGGCCGTGTACCCGACGTAGGCGGACTTCGGCAGGGAGCCCATAATGTCCAGGATCAGCGGATTGATCGACTTCGTTGCCACGGTGGCCTGATCGGCTTCGTCGTCGATGATCAGCGCGGGGCAGTCCTCGAGGTAGTCGGACGCCTTCTCGAGCCATCGGGCGAGCTTGCGCAGTACCGTCGCATTCTTCTTCACCACGCACAGCACGTGCGTCTTGTTGCTCTTCCCGAAGTAGGAGGCCGGGTTCTCCTGTGGGGTGAAGTCCTTGTCGGGTCCGGTCAGTTGGGACCACATCGAAGGATTCGGCTCCACGAGCTGCTGCACCAGTCGGGCCTGGGTCTGGCGCCGGAGGCCGTTGTGGATGCCGGCCAGGACGATGAAGAGCTTGTAGCCGCGGTCGGCCGCCTTGGCCATGACCGAGGTGAAGTTGGTCGTCTTGCCGGACTGCACGTACCCGACGACGAGGCCTCGCGTGGAGAACGCCTTCTCCTTCGGATGGTTGAGCAGCGAGACGACGCGGGTGGAGGAATCGTCAAGGCTCTTGATCGACGGCTCCTGGGGCCATCCATCTTTGCGCAACAGATCTACGATCGTGGGCCAGCACTTATCCTTGGCGTGCGGACCGGTGTACCAGGTGTCGCGGTTGCCCAGAACCACTGCGTGCGGTTCCTCGAGCTCCTTGATCCGGATGGTCTGCTGCTCGTGCCGCCCACGGATGTGCTGAACGAGTTCCGGGCTGATGCCGAGTTGTTCCAGGCGTTTGACTGCCTCGGCAGGGGGAAACGCGTCCAAGAGCGCCTTAAACGTCCCGTACATGTCGTCGAATTCTTCGGTCATGAAAGTCGACCGTCTCCCGCCCTCGATCGCCCAGGCCGGTTTCCGCAGAGCCACGCCGTCTCTTCCAGATTACTCCGTGAACGACGCATGCAAACTGGGACCCGGCACACCCCTCATATGCAGTGCCTACACACTATTGGGTGACATGAGCGCTGGTGAGCGAAACAAGGTCACGATCGACTGTCACACCGCGACAGGACGTGCGACTCGTGGAGGAGCGGACCTGCGCCAGCCGATCCGACATGCGGCCTGGGACGGACCGAATGTCGCCAAGGCCTTCAGCCAGGCCCCACCGAGGGGCGCCGCTTGGACGCCACAGCGGCGGTGATCCGCCGCGCGACGTCCTCTGCCGGCGCGTGCTCCCAGAAACGCAGGACAGTCCACCCCTCCGCCTCCAAGTGCTCCGTCGTTTCCCGGTCGCGAGCCATGTTCTTGTCGAGCTTGGTGCGCCACCATTCGGCATTGGACTTCGGCTGGGTCGCGTGCTTCGGGCATCCGTGCCAGAAGCAGCCGTCGAGGAAGACCGCGACTTTGGCCGGTCCGAAGACGATATCGATCGTGCGGCGGGGCATCCCGGGCACGGGGACGTTCACGCGATAGCGCAGGCCCGCAGCGTGGAGAATCTTGCGCACAGCGATCTCGGCGGCGGTGTCGCGGGAACCCTGGCGGCTCATGCGGGCCGAAACGGCAGCGGAGGAGGGGATGGGATCGGGCACCTGAGCATTCTGCCGGCGCGGCCCTTTCAGATCACTGAAACCCCGGCAGCGCGACCGAACACGCACAGCGAAGCGCCCGCACTATCAGCGACCTCGCGGGCACGACTTGCTCGTACGCTCGGCCATCCCCCCTCCCCGCGCCAACCGGGGCGTACCGCCTGAGCAGGGCGGTCGAACTGAACCGCCCCGCCTTGTGGGCTTGCGGCGGTCGGTAGGGCCTACAACGCGATTGCCGGGTCCAGTGCCAGCCGCAGCGCGTCGGAATCAGCTTTTGTCAGGGAGCTCTCCGAATTCAGGACTCGCACCAGCCGGGTCGACCCCGGGCCGGATTTCACGCCCACCAGCATGTGGGCGATCTGCTGGCCCCCGTCGTCGGTTGCGGTCAGTCGCAGGACGGTACCCTCGCCGGCTTCCCGTTGGACTCTGTAAACGATCTGCGCCGAGTCATACCGCATCCGCATCGTTGAACAGCCGTTCCCGGCCTTGTCCACGACAGCGGCGAGGCCCTCATCCTTCACGTCTCGCGCGAAGAGGTAGGTGCCCGCAGCATTCCTGAATCCCTGGCCCTCACCGCTGGCCGAAGCCCCGTCCAGTGCCTCATACAGTGGCGTACACGCCTTCGGCGACACAGCGGACACTGCCGAATCCGCGCCCTCGATCAGCGGCTCCTGCTTCCAGCCCTCGGGCAGGACATCCTTCAGCTGCTGTGACTGCGGGGCCGCACACGCGGCGCCGAAAAGCACCATGGGCAGCCCCGCAGCAATTATCCAAGCCTTCACGCAGTCCCCAAGTACTCCGCGAGATCCGGATTCTCCCGGGCCGCGAGTTCCCGCAGCTCGGAGAATTCCACGCTCCCCGACGTCCCTGTCAGTACCCGCTCCAAGGGTGCCCCCAAGGGGAGCATCTCAGGGGACAGGCTGGGCAGAGCGTTCTCCGGATCGCGTTCCGCAGCAATCAGCCGGTAGGCGACCGCCGCGATGGCGAGATCCCTGCTCGTGCACTCGGGGGCGCTGCGGATACGCGCGATCTCACCGGCAAGCGCCAGCAGTTCACGCGCGTCCTTGGATACTTCTCGCATGCTTTAGCCACGCCTCCAGAGCGAGCGCTGCGGGCTGTAGTACGTCGGCAGCGTGAAGACGTTGCCGTGCTGCCCGAAGTGGGTTCCCTTGGCGCGGTAGTACCAGCTGCCGATGCGCTTGGCGGCCTTGTCGTTGACGTGGATCGTCCTAGCTGTGCTGTAGCTGGTGACTCCCGCGCCGTGATTCTTCCATCCGCCACTACGGTAAATCTGCAGCTGCGCCCGGGTGTTGGCGTCGTCGAGTCGGTCCGAGCAGAGAACCTGGACGTACCCCGTAACCTGAGTAGCCGTGGACCCCCACGGAGTTCCTGCGTTCCTGTTCCACTTGCAGGTGATGACGTGCTGGGCCCCCGTGTCGTCGGCCATTGCCGGAGCCGATGCGGCCCCCGCCATCACCATTGCCGCCGAAACGGCGAAGATCCCTGTACGTACGTTACGCATATTGCGTTCCCCCTACGTAGCCTTCCCCGTCGCCTGGATGGGACGGGGTGGAACGGTGTGAACGCTATGCGTGGATCGCCACCCGAACAGGCTTACGACGAGTACCGGTCACGAGGGGCTGCAGTTTGGCTGAGAATCGCATCAGGAAGCCGGGGAGGCGATGAAGCCGACCTGCTGCGGTGATCAGTTACGCGTGGAGGCTCATTGCAGGGTCGGAGTCCCGTGGCAGTTCCGGTACAGGACCGATGAGCCGCACCAGCACGGGGCGTTACGGGCCGGGGGCCAAGGGACGGCCAGGCCTCGGGCTGCCAGGGTTGTGGCGTATTGGGGGAGGAGTGAGGCGTCTGTGGGGGAGGAGCCCTCCGAGGCTGCGAAGGCCTCGTAGGAGGGGACCGTGGCCGTGACGATGCCCAGGTTTTGTGTGCCTGTGGACGACAGGTCTCGTAGGGATGACTCGATTGCCGCCAAGTGCGCTGCGTGGGACGGGTATTCCGTCGTCAGGGACGGGTACGCCGCCAGGAGTTCGGTCAGTTCCTGCTCCGGCCAGTGCAGCATCGCTACCGGGAACGGGCGGGAGAGTGCCGTGCGGTAGGTGCCCAACTCGGCGTGCAGGCGGGCGATTTCCGCCTTCAGCTCCGCCGGGTTGTCCGAGCCCAGCGCCCACAGGCGCTTCGGGTCGTGGAGTTCGTCCAGGGGGACGGTGCCGGCGTGGACGAGGTCGGCCAGGGTGTCCCACTCGTCGTGCGGCAGGCCCAGGAGGCGGCCTACGCGGTGGCGGCCGATGAGGAGTGACTGGGCGGCGTACGGGACCTCTTCCGCGGGGTCCACCAGGAGGGTCAGTGCCGTCGTGAAGCAGTCGTGCGACGCCTGGAGCTCGTCGTGGGCCTCCAGCGCCTCCGCGATGATCTCCCACGGCGCCGCCTCGCGCGGGGCCGTGGCGCGGATGCCGTCGATGATCGCGCGGGCCTCGGCCTCGTGGCCGTACTCCCACAGGTTGGCGGCCTTCAGGGCCTTTACGAGGGCGGGGTTCTCGGGGGACGCGGCCAGCAGGTTGTCGTACAGGGTCGCTGCCCGGGCTCGGTCGCCGGACAGCTCCAGGTGGGCCGCGGCCTGGAGGTACAGGGGTTCCTGGTCTTCGGGGTACTGCGCCGCGGTGCGCAGCAGTCGATCGGCTTCGGCGGTGTGGTCGGCGTGATCGGCAGGCGTATCGGAGCGCATGATGAACACCGTACTGCTGTACGGCGCGGTGGTGAGAGAGCCCGGAGCGACAGAGGTCGGAGGGGATTCGGGCCAGGCGTGACTCTGGAGAGTTGCCGGGGTACGTCTTATCGTGCCCGGCGTGCGGGAGCGGGAGCAGAGGCGGATTCCGGTTGTGGTGCAGCGCGCCTCCAGGGGGCGTGCGGCTGCGGCGCGTGGGCTGTGGGCGGGCGCCGAGGTCGCGGTGACGTTCGGAGTCGTCGTCCTGCTTCTCGTCGTACACCAGCTGTGGTGGACGAACCGCCAGGCCCGTGAAGGTGCCGAGCGCAAGGTGCAGGCGCTGGAGCGGGAGTGGGCGGTGGGGGCGGGTGACGTGGGTGGTGGCGTGCCTGATGCGCCCGTTGTGCCGGATGCCAGTCCTACGCCTGAGGCCGCCGGTGAGAGTCCCGGGGCGGCCTCCCCGCGTCGTGTCACGCCCAAGCCAGGGCCTCCCCGCTGGGATCAGGCCTACGCCATCCTCCGCATCCCCCGCCTCGGCGTGACCGCGCCCGTCGCGCAGGGCGTCAGCAAGGGCGGCGTGCTCGACAAGGGGTACGTCGGGCACTACCCGCAGACCGCGCAGCCGGGCCGGGCCGGGAACTTTGCGCTCGCCGGGCATCGCAATACGCACGGGGAGCCCTTCCGCTACATCAACCGGCTGCGCCGGGGGGACGAGATCAGGGTCGAGACCCGGGACGCCGTTTATACGTACGTCGTCGACAAGGGGCTTGCGCAGACTTCGGCGCGTGACGGCGGGGTGATCGCGAAGGTTCCGCGGAGCAACGTCCGTACGGGGGTCGGGTACAGCGAGTCCGGTTATTACTTGACGCTTACTACCTGCACGCCCGAGTACACGTCCAAGTACCGGCTGGTGGTGTGGGGGAAGCTGGCGTCCATGCGGCCGCGGTAGGCAGTCGCTCAGCGAAGGTGGGCTGCCTCTGTCTCGTGCAGGTGGATGAGGATGTCGTAGGAGCTGGTCAGGGCCGTTTCCGGGGCGTCGGGTGACCAGTACAGGCCGTACGAGCGGGTGGGGCGCGGTGTCGCCAGCCAGTCGCGGGCCGCTGGTGGTGCTGTGCGCAGGTCGAGGGCGTAGTCGGCGTGGCCGCCGGGGCGGACCTGGTCGAGCGTGTGTTCGTTGTGGCCTGCGGGCGCGGGCGGTACCTCGTACGTCTTGGGGTGCTGTGCGGTGTAGTCGGGGAGTGCGTTTATGGCGCCCTGGTTGAAGGTCAGGCCGATGCTGACGTAGCGCCTGCCCAGTCGTTCGCGCAGGTGCGCGCCGGTCGGCTCCGGGAACTGCGCCGGGTTGTCGCTGGTGTACGCGACGTGGCCGTTGTTGGAGGCGAGAAGGATCTTGCCGCCGTCGTTCGTGTGGTCGAGCCACCAGGCGGTGTTGGCCGCCATCGCCTTGTCGCGGTAGCGCATCCGCTCCGGGAACTGTTCGTCGGGGAATGCGTAGGCGGTGAAGCTCTGCGTGATCGCGGTGGCGTGTTGGAGCGTCTCGGCGTACGCCCGTTCCGTGTGGTGGTTCCGGTTCTTCGGGTGGCCCTGCTCGCGCAGCAGGGTGAGGGCTCGCCGTGCCCGGTCGGCGTCGGCCCGGCGCAGCGTGAGGTCCTTGGTCAGCTGCCGCTGCATCCACTCGCCCGCCTGGGTGCCGACGCCGGGCTTCAGGTCCGCGTGCAGTGCGGTGATACGGGGGGCCAGGTCGGGGCGGTGGGCCGTGAGGTAGGCGGCTACGCGGTCGAAGACGTCCCGGCCGGAGTAGCCGAGGTCGTTGCCGATGAAGCGGAGCGTTGGCCTGGTGGGGTGGGCGGTGTTGTAGTGGCGCATCCAGCGGATCAGGTCCAGGTACTCCTCGGTGTCCCAGAACATGTACTGGCCCTGGAATTCCTCGCTCATGATCTGCTCCGGATCGCCGGTGCCGTGCACCACGTAGTCGTCGAGGCGCAGCCCGGTGCTCCAGCTCGCTTCGAGGGCGAAGGTGGTGAAGCCCTTGGTCGCGACGAGATGCCCGAAGACGCGGTGCTTGAGCGTGAAGAACTCGTGGGCGCTGTGGCCGGCCTCGCCCAGTCCGACTACGCGGGCACCTCCGATCATGCGGCTGAGGTGGTTCAGGTCGGTCAGGGGATGGGCGTGGCGGCTCAGGGCTTGTAGGGGGGTGGGGGTGGCGTGCGTGCTTGCGGTCGCGGTCGCCGTTGTTGTCGCTGTCGTTGCCGCGATGGTGATTGCGGCTGTTCGCAGCAGGCTGCGGCGGTCAAGGGTCCTGGTTCGCTGGTGAGTTGAGGGCTTGTTCGTCGTCATGTGGTGATTCTGTTGAGGGGCCCTTGCCCGGGCGATGGGTCTGTGCCCCCAACCGGGGTGTACCTAGGGCCCCCTTGCGGAGCGCAGTAGGTCCGGGGTTTTTCTTGCATTCGGGGAACCTGCGGGGCGCGATGTTCGTCAGGAGTAGTGGAGAGAGGGGGAAGCATGATCAGTTACTCGGCGCGGCTTGTGCGCACTGTCGGTCTTGCGCTCTTCCTCCTTACCGAAGTCCTCCTCATCGACAACGGCAGCTTCTCCGCCGCCGTCGCGGTCGCCGCAACCGCCGCCGCCGGTTCCGCGCTCGCCGTCTGTGCGGTCATCTCCGCGCGCTCCGTCCCCGCCGTGCCGCGCACCCGGGTTCGTACAGCGATACGTGACCGTGAGCAGCGCACCGCGTTTCTGCCCCAGCGAGATCCCGATGCGCGTGGGCGTACGAGGCCCCGAGCGCCGGGTCGTCGTCTGACGACGACCATCGCGTAGGGGCGCGCGCCGCTTTCGGTTCCGTTCTCTGCTGCTCTCTTCTGCAGCTCGCCGCGCCCACGCGGGTCGTCATGCCGATTCTTCTGATTTCCGGCACGACGAGACCCTCGGAGGGCTCAACCACCATGTCCGTTTTCGCCAACCTGGTCGCCGACCTCGCGGACCTGCTCGAACCGTTCTTCCACACCGCGGCCATGGCGGCCGCGATCGTCCTCTTCACCGCGTGCGTACGACTCGCCATCCACCCCCTGTCGAGGGCGGCGGCCCGGGGGCAGAAAGCCCGCACCAAGCTCGCGCCGCAGATCGCCGAGCTGCGCAAGAAGCACGGCAAGAATCCGGAGCGCCTCCAGAAGGCGATCTTGGAGCTGCACGCGGCGGAGAAGGTCTCGCCGCTGTCCGGCTGCCTGCCCAGCCTCTTCCAGCTGCCCGCGTTCTTCCTCATGTACCACCTCTTCTCCAGCCGGCAGATCGGAGGGAAATCGAATGAGCTTCTCGGGCACGTGCTCTTCGCCAGCCCGCTCGGCGACCGCTGGACCGACGCGCTCGCGGACGGCGGGGTCTTCGGGGCGCAGGGACTGGTGTACGTCGCGTTGTTCGCGGTCGTGGCGGCGGTGGCCACGTTCAATTTCCGGCGTACCAAGCAGCAGATGGCGGGCATGCCTGCGCCGCAGCTGCCCGGTGCCGGAGCGGAAGGGGCGGAAGGAGCCATGGGGGCCATGGCCAAGGTGATGCCGTGGATGTCCTTCGCGACGCTCATCACGGTGGCCGTCGTGCCGCTGGCCGCCGCGTTGTACGTCGTCACCAGCACCACCTGGAGTGCGGTTGAGCGAGCCGTCCTTTACCGGGATGTTCCGGTCGCCGGGGAGCCCGTAGCTACTGCCGCGTAAAGGTCCAGTCTGTGAACGGGGTCTTGCAGACTGGACCCTGACCTTGGAGGATCAGCCAATCCTCCGATGGCAGCAGTCCATCGGCCGGGCGCCGGGCGCGACACTCGACCAGAGGAGACTGACCATGAAGCTGCTGCGTGTGGGGGCGGCGGGAGCCGAACGTCCGGCACTGCTCGACCAGGACGGGACGCTCAGGGATCTGTCGGGCCTCGTCCCGGACATCGACGGGGACCTGCTCGCCGACGAGGCCGCCCTCGGTCGGGTACGGGCTGCTGCCGCCGCCGGTGAACTGCCGGTGATCGACGGGGGTGCGGACCGGGTCGGGCCGCCGCTCGCTCGTATCGGAAAAATCGTGTGTATCGGGTTGAACTACCACGACCACGCGGCCGAGACGGGCGCGGCGATTCCGGCCGAGCCCATCATCTTCTTCAAGGCCCCGGACACGGTCGTCGGCCCCGACGACACCGTTCTCGTACCGCGCGGCAGCACCAAGACCGACTGGGAAGTCGAGCTTGCCGTCGTCATCGGGCGCACCGCCCGCTACCTGGACTCGGCGGACGAGGGCCTCGCGCATGTCGCGGGGTACGCGGTCGCGCACGACGTCTCCGAGCGAGAGTTCCAGATCGAGCGCGGCGGCACGTGGGACAAGGGCAAGAACTGCGAGACGTTCAACCCGCTGGGTCCGTGGCTCGTGACTGCGGACGAGGTGCCGGACCCGCAGGCGCTGGGTCTGAAACTCTGGGTCAACGGCGAGCTGAAGCAGAACGGCACCACCGCCGATCAGATCTTCTCGGTCGGTGAAGTGGTGCGGTACGTCAGTCAGTTCATGACGCTGTACCCGGGTGACGTGATCAACACGGGTACGCCGGCGGGGGTTGCCATGGGGCAGCCGGAGCCGAAGCCGTACCTGCGGTCGGGCGATGTGGTGGAGCTCGAGGTTGAGGGGCTGGGGCGGCAGCGGCAGGAGCTGAAGGACGCGTAGCGTCCGTCTGGCGTCGTGCCTTCCGGCTGGGGGAGGGGGGCTGGGGCTGCGCCTCAGCACCCTGCCCTCAGCCGCCTGCCCTCAGCCCCCGCCCCAGTCCCTGGCCCTCGGGCGGTGCCCTACTCCGTGAAGCGTTCCAGGGCCTCGACCACCAGTGCGTGATCTTCCGCCTGGGGCAGGCCGGAGACCGTGACCGTGCCGATTACGCCCGCTCCCTCCACCGCGATCGGGAACGCCCCGCCGTGCGCCGCGTACACATCCGGGTCCAGGCGCGAGGAGTCCTCGAACGTCGTCCCCTTGGCGCGGAAGCGCGTGCCGACCAGGTACGAGCTCTCCGCGTACCGCTCGACGACCCGCCGCTTCCGGTCGATCCACGCGTCGTTGTCGGCGCTCGACCCCGGCAGGGCGCAGTGGAAGAGCTGTTGCGCGCCCCGTCGGATGTCGATGGCGACCGGGACATTGCGCTCGGTCGCCAGCTCGACGAGCAGGCTGCCCAGCGCCCAGGCGTCCTCGTGGGTGAAGCGGGGGAGTGTCAGGCGGCGTTCCTGGGCGACCAGCTCGGCGATCGTGGGGCTCACAGGGTTCCCGGGGGTCGTGTGGCTCGTGTGACTTGTGTGGCTCATGCGGGGATCATCCCCACCGTGATGCCCGCGCGGGCCGAGCGCCGCGCCGCCTCCAGTACGTCCAGGGCCGCTGCCGCCTGTTCGGCGGTGACCGGGGGTGCGGTGCCGTCCCGCAGGGCGGTGGCGATCGCCGCGTAGAACGCCGGGTAGTCGCCCGGCAGCGTACGGACGGGGGTGCCGCCGCCCGTCAGCGGGGACTCGCCCGCGCCGACGTGGCCCCAGGCCGACTCCGGTTCCTCGCCCCAGCTCTCGTCCGCCGCAGGACGCCTGCCCTCGCGAAGGGCCGACTCCTGCGGGTCCAGGCCGTACTTCACGAAGCCCGCGCGCGAGCCGAGCACGCGAAAGCGCGGGCCGAGCTGGGCGGTGGTGGCGCTCACGTAGAGGTGGGAGCGGACACCGTTCGTGTGAGTGATCGCGATGAACGTGTCGTCGTCGGCCTCGGCGCCGGGGCGGCGTACATCGGACTCGGCGTACACCTGGGCCGCCGGGCCGAAGAGGACCAGCGCCTGGTCGACGACGTGGCTGCCCAGGTCGAACAGCAGCCCGCCGATCTCCGCCGGGTCGCCCGACTCGCGCCAGCCGCCCTTGGTCTGCGGCCGCCACCGCTCGAACCGTGACTCGAAGCGCTGTACGTCGCCGAGCTCGCCGGCGGCGATCAGCTGCTGGAGGGTGAGGAAGTCGTTGTCCCAGCGGCGGTTCTGGAAGACGGAGAGCAGCAGGCCGCGCTCGCCGGCGAGGGCGGCCAGCTCGCGCGCCTCGGCGGCGGTGCCGGCGATCGGCTTGTCCACGACGACCGGCAGGCCCGCTTCGAGGGCGGCGGTCGCGATCGGGACGTGGGTCTTGTTGGGCGAGGCGATCACGACGAGGTCGAGCTCGTCCGCGCGCTCCCACAGCTCGTCGGGCGAGGCCGCGAGGCGGACGTCGGGAAACTCCGCGCGGGCCTGCTCCTGCCGCTCCGGGTTCGAGGTGACGACCGTGTCGAGGGCGAGGCCCTCGGTGGTGGCGATGAGCGGGGCGTGGAAGACGGAGCCCGCGAGGCCGTAGCCCACGAGTCCTACGCGCAGCGGGGCGCGGGTGTCGGTGCCATGGGCGGTGCCGGTGCCAGTCATGCTCCCCACTTAAGCAACGCTGTTGCCAAAGTGCAAGCGCAGGGGACAATGGGGCCGTGAACAGGACCAGTACGGGTACGGGCGTAAACCTGCCGGCGCTGCGCAGCCACAACGCGGCGCTGGTACTCGACCTGCTGCGCACGGCGGGCGAGGGCGGCATCAGCCGGCTCGAGCTCGCCGAACGCACGGGGCTCACGCCCCAGGCGGTCAGCAAGATCACCGCCCGGCTGCGGGCGGACGGGCTGGTGGCGGAGGCGGGCCGACGCGCCTCGACGGGTGGCAAGCCGCGGACCGTACTGCGGCTGGTGCCGGATGCGGGGTACGCGGTCGGGCTGCACCTGGACCGCGATGAGCTGACGGCGGTTCTGGTGGACCTGGCCGGGTCGACGGTGGCCGCGCGGAGCGCGCCGCTGGATTTCGGGGCGGGCGCGGAGGCGGTGGTCGCGGCGGCGGTACGGGAGGTCGGGGCCGTTGTGCGGGAGGTCGCGGGTCGGGTGGGGGAGGCTGCGTCTGCTGCGCGGGAGAATGCGGCCGCTGCTCCGGTACGGGAGGCGGGGGCTTTGGTGGGGCAGGTCGCGTCGGCGGTACGGGAGGTTGCGGCTCCGGCAGGGGAGGTCGCGTCCGCTGTACGGGAGGCCTCGGCCGAGGATCGGGTACGGGAGGTTGCCGTTCCGGTACGGGAGTCCGGGGCGCCGGGTCCCGTGCCTGCCGGGCGGGTGCTCGGGGTCGGGGTGGCCGCGCCCGGGCCGTTGGACCACCGGCGCGGGGTGCTGCATCGCGTCACCGGGTTTCCGCAGTGGGACGGGTTCGCGTTGCGGGACGTACTCGGTGCGCGGCTCGGGCTGCCGGTCGTCGTCGACAAGGACACCAACGCCGCCGCCCTCGGGCTCGCCCTGCGGGCCCGGCCCTCCGGCGGGTCCTTCGCGTACCTCCATCTCGGTACCGGGCTCGGCGCCGGTCTCGTACTCGGTGGTGCGCTGTATCGCGGGGCGCGGACCGGGGCGGGGGAATTCGGGCACCAGACGTTGCAGCTCGACGGCCCCGCCTGCGACTGCGGCGGTCGCGGCTGCATCGAGGCGCTGTGCCTCGCCGCCGTCGCCCGCGGCGACATCGCCGAGGCCGCACGGGTCCTCGGCGCCGGGGCCGCCAATCTCGTCGGCCTGCTCGACATCGACCGCGTACTGCTCGGCGGTCGTGTCGTCGCCGCCCATGAAGAGGTTTTCGTACGAGGCGTGGGCGAGGTGCTCGGTGAGCTCGCGCGGCGCGAGGGCGGTGCTGCTGCTGTGCCGGTCGCTGTCGCGGGGGGAGGGCACGGGTACGGAGTCGCGGAGGGGGCCGCGCAGTTGGTGCTCGCGCCGGTCTTCGGGCATGCGGATGTGGCGTTCCCCGGGTGAGGGTCCGGTTTGGGCCGTCGGGGGGAATCTGAGGACTGTATGACCGCGTGCGGGGCGTGTCCCGCGCGGTCGGTCGCGCGCGCGTGGCAGGGTCACGGGCCATGACCGGATGACTCCGACCCACCGACCGACCGACCGACCCACCCACCGTCCGGCTGACGGACCGACCGCTCCGCGATCTGCAAAGGCTCCCCATGCGACTGCGCATTGCCCCCGCCATCGCCCTCGGAGTTGCGACAGCCACGATGTCACCGGCAGCGCTCGCGGTCGCTGCGACGCCTCTCCGCCCCGCCGTCGCCAGCGCGCCCGCGCCACCCGCCGACCAGCAGCCGACCTGCGGCGATCCCGACTCCGCCGACTTTCCCATCGGCACCCGCCTGCGCGGCGGACCGGACACCTACCACCCCGGCGGCGGCTTCAAGCACTGGTACCTCGAACTGGCCAACGTCACCGACGAGAGCTGCCACAACATCCACCCCGTCATCGTCATCGCGGACCGCGACCGTGAACTCGCCTCCTCCCAGGCCAAGTTCGAGTTCTACGACGAGGACGTGCGGCGCTGGCGCCGTGTCCCCTTCGAGAAGACCGACGAGGACGAGCACATCGGCGTATTCGCCAACGGGTTCCGCGGGTTCACCGTCGCCGCCGACAAGACCGTGACCGTGCAAGTACGGCTCACCTTCGCCTCCGGGACCCAACCTGGCGACGTCGTCACCAACGCCGCGGTCGTCCAGCGGCACGGCGACGACGGCGAGTGGGTCGGCGAGTCCAACGACTACCGGTTCGCCATCGACAAGGCGGAGGCCGATGACGCCGATGACGTGGACGAAGCAGAGAAAGGGAAGGAACCGGGCGCCGCCGATGCCGGCCGCGACCCCGACTCCACCCCAGCCCGCCCCGACGACGCCACCCCCCGTATCGGCGAGCATCGCCGCGGCTCCCTCGCCATGACCGGCCCCCGCGACCACCTGCTCCCGGTCGGAGCCACCGCGGGCGCACTCCTCCTCGGCGGCGGCGCGCTCGTCGCGGGATCCCGGCGCCTTCGGGGCCCCGGAGCGACGAACGGCCCCCGGGGCCGATGAGCGAGCAGACCCGGCCATGAGCGAGCAGCCCCGCAGCGGAACCGGTCACGGCCGCCATATCGTCCCGCTGGTGCGGATGACGGCCCGCAGCCGCGACGAGCCGCACCGGGCGGCCACCCCGCTGGAGCTGTTCTTCGATCTGTGCTTCGTCGTGGCGGTCGCCCAGGCCGGGGCGCGGCTCGTGCACGCCGTGGCCGAGGGCGACGCCGGGCACGGGATCACCGGCTATCTGTTCGTCTTCTTCGCGATCTACTGGGCCTGGGTGAACTTCACCTGGTTCGCCTCCGCGTACGACTGCGACGACGTCCCCTACCGGCTCGCCACCCTGGTGCAGATCGCCGGCGTTCTCGTCCTGGCCGCCGGAGTCCCGCGCGCCTTCGACCACGCCGACTACGGGATCGCGATCCTCGGCTACCTGATCATGCGCGTGGCGCTCACCCTCCAGTGGCTGCGGGCCGCGCACGGCGAAACCGGAGACGCCAGAAGCACCGCGTTGCGCTTCGCCGCCGGCCTTGTGGTCGTGCAGGCGGGCTGGGTGGTGCTGCTGTGGCTGCCCGACGCCGCCTGGACGTGGGGATTCCTGCTGCTGGCTGCCGCCGAGCTCGCCGTGCCGGTCTTCGCCGAGCACCGCCACCAGACCAGCTGGCATCCGCACCACATCGCCGAACGCTACGGCCTGTTCACCATCATCATGCTCGGCGAGACCATTGCCGCCGCCACCGTGGCCGTACAGTCCGCCCTCGACGCACCGGACGAATCAGCGGCCCTGGACAAGCTGCTGCCGATCGCGGCCGGCGGACTGGTCATCGTCTTCGCCGCCTTCTGGATCTACTTCGCCGTGCCCATTCACGAACATCTCGCCTCCAACCGCCAGGCGTTCGTCTGGGGCTACGGCCACTACCTGATCTTCGGCTCCGCCGCCGCGATCGGCGCCGGCATCGAAGTGGCGGTCGAAGAGGCGACGCACCATGCGCACATCTCCACGCTCGCGGCCTCCTTCGCGGTCACCGTTCCCACCGCCCTCTTCATGATCACGGTGTGGGCTGTGCACGCGCGCCATTTCAAGCGGGGCGCGGCGCAGCATCTGGTCCTGCTCGTCGGCGCGTTGCTCGTACTGCCCACCAGTTTCGCCGGGCACTGGGCCGTGCCGCTGGCCGGGCTGGTGGCCGCGTGCACCGTCGCGACAGGGATGTATCTCGTGGCTACGGCGCCCCCCGAAGCGGCACGCTGACCAGGCATCGCCCTGCCGCCACGCGACGCTCGCACCGGGCGTTCAACATCGTCTGCGACGATCCGTACGTGGACATCCGAGACGCGAACACGCACCACCAGGACCCCGGCGCCCCCATCCGGTCCGGCATCCCGGAGCACGGCCGCATTCCCAAGTACTACGCCGTCAAGGCCCATATCGCCGCCCTGATGAGTGAGTTGAGCGAGGGCGATGTGCTGCCCCCCGAGCGCGATCTCGCCGTGCGGTACGAGGTCTCCCGCGAGACGGTGCGCCAGGCGCTGCGCGAGCTTCTTCTGGAGGGGCGGCTCCGGCGCCAGGGGCGGGGCACGGTCGTTGCCGGGCCGAAGCTGGAGCAGCCGCTGGCCCTCGCCAGCTACACGGAGGGTGTACGCCGCCAGGACCGGAGGCCGGGCCGTAATCTCATCGGCCTCGACCGCTTCCCCTGCCCGGCCGCGCTGGCTGCCGACGTCGGCGCGGAGACCGGCGAACCGGTCTGGCACATGGAGCGCGTGCTGCTCGCGGACGACGAGCGGGTCGGCCTGGAGAGTACGTACGTGGCGGTGTCCCGGGTTCCGCGTCTGGACGTCGACTTCGAGCCGGACTCGTCCTTCTACGCGTACCTCCACGACCGCGTCGGGGTGTCCTTCGGCGACGCGGACGAGCGCATCGAGACGGTCCTCGCGACGCCCCGGGAGGCGCTGCTGATCGGGACGCCGCCGGCGCTTCCGATGCTGCTGATCCACCGGCTTTCGCGGGATGTGGAGGGGCGGCCGCTGGAGCGGGTGCGGACGTTGTTCCGGGGGGATCGGTTCAGCTTTACGGTGCGGTTGGGGGAGCGGGGCTAGGCCCAATACCAGTGACTTAAGGGGTTGGCTGGTAGGGTGCGGTTCCGGGAGGTGCCTGGATGCCGCGGCCTGGGCAGGTCAAGCCGG
>NZ_JAGGPB010000027.1 GCF_018614055.1 Streptomyces sp. ISL-98 | reverse complement strand
ACACCACAGGAGTCACCTCACTGCGGCTGCTGGAGGAGTACCGGGACTTGAACCACTGACCAACAAACGAACGCCCCTGCCGGGAATCGGCAGGGGCGTTCTGGGTTTGTTCGAAGGGTTCAGAGCAAGGCCCGAAACGGGTTGGCGGACGGAGCGGGAACGGGAGCAGGCGACCGTTTAATAGGCTCGGGCTCCGGGGCCTGCCTGGGAATCGCTCGATAGACGTCCATGCGGACGACGTTCGCCCCGTTACCGTCCGTTTCTGTCCGCTGGCCGGCTGCGGCCGTCTCGCTCACCTCTGCGTGACGGGAACTGTCAGCGCGAAGTGTGAAGACGGTGGCCGGGCGACCGGTCTTCCCCGACCGCTCAACGGTGACGACGATTTCGGGCAGTGCCTTGACCTCGCTGGCCGTTGCTCCCACGTACGGGAGGACCTGGGAGGACGTTGCCCGACCGCCGTGCATCTCGATGCGGGCGCACACCTTGTCGGCGAGGCTGAGCGGCTGGCTCTTCACCTTGGGCGCGTCGTCGGCCCCCTTGGTGATCCGTACGGCGTCCTGGACGGAGCGGCGTACGAGCGTGAAGGCGGCCGACAGCATCTCTTCCGTGATGACCTCGGAGCGCTCGGAGGCGGCGAGGCAGGCCGCGACTCTGAGTGTCTGCTCTGCGGTGCGTTCGATGAATACGGCCTGCCCCTCGGGCAGGGTCTCACCCAGGATGCGGGCGTACCGGCGCACGATCCGCCACAGAAGCCGGGCATCTTCCGCAAGCGTGATCACACGGGGCCGGGCGGTTGCCCAGCCGTAGGCGTCGGACAACTCCCAGCCGTCCACATCGGGCAGGCTCACCCGGTCGTCATCGAGCATCGGAACGGAACCGAGCAAGAAGGGGAGGATGCGGTTGTACGACCCTCCGGCCGCTTCCGACTCACCCACGTACTTGGCCCAGTCGGACGGCGTTATGTGGGAGTGGAGCACCATGGCAGGGTCTCGGACTTCCTGAGCCTCTTCCTTGGTGGTGTTGCGCAGCGTCGTCCCGTCCCACGCCGCCCGGAGTTTGGTGGTGAACGACGGGTCACGCTTGACCCGCTTCAACACCTCGGTCCACTCCTCCTCAACCACGACACAGCGTCGGTCGGTCCCTGCCTCCGTCTCCGCTGTCGCTTCCTGCTGCTGCCACAGGTGGTGCACCATGCTTGCGCCCGACGTGATGCCGGACGTTGTGTGGGTGGCCAGGAAGCGGCCAAGTGACCTGTCCAGGACGTGAAGCGCCGCCCGGAGCGCGGTTCCCTTCCCCCTGCCCGTTCCGGCCACCAGGGCCGACCACAGCAGCACGGGACGGGCGTTGCCACGGGATGACACCTTGACCGTGCCACCGATGGCGGCCGACCACATCGACAGTGCGGCCACGTACACCCCCAATGCGTCCGCTTCCAGGAACGGGGCGATCTTGCGAACCGCGCGACCGATCGGACCGTACAGAACGGGGGTGCTCATGCTCATGCTGCCTCTATCTCAAGAAGGGTTAGTTGCGTGGCCACTGGCCGGGGGTGCCGGGCGCACTCAGCGCCCGACACTGTGGGCGCGGCACTCAGGCCGCTGCCGCTTTCCCCTCGGATGTGTCCAGGTGGGCCAAGTTGTACGCATGGCGCACGTTCATCGGGACACGTCCTTGGACAGGGAGGCTCGGCCAACCGTTCTCCCTGGCCCATGCGCGGATCACCCGGTTGCGCTCCCGGTCACTCATCCCGGAGCGGCCCACCTTGGCAGGCTCCGGAAGCGGGTCACCACCGACCAACTCACCCGAACGAACAGCAGCCTTGAACCTGCCAGGCTCCCGCACGTCCATGCACGGAATGCCACGCTCGGCAGCGTCCGTCAGCTTGGACGCGTTGCGCTCCCCACCCTCACCCAGGATCAGCAGCACCGTGGACTCATCCGCGCGGCCCACCACTTCATAGCCAAGGTTCCGCACAGCCTCACGGGCCGTGTCCCAGTCGTACCCCGGTACCTCACCGGCCAGCATCACGGACCGGACAGGCTCAGGCTCGGTCGCTTCCTCGTGCTCCGCTTCCGGCTCAGGGTCAGCGACAGGGGCAGGCTCAGCAACCGGCAGCGGCTCAGGCACGGTTGCCACGGCCTCACCCTCAGCAGGCACACCGAGAGCGTCCACCAGGTAGCGGCCGAAGATCACGTTGTGTTCAAGGCACAAGTCCCACGTGTGCCGTCCCAGCGTCAGCGTCTCGGCCGCCTCCACCTCCGAACCATCACGCGCAATGTGAGCATCGCAAAAGGTGTGCTGAACGGGCACGAGAACCGTCTTACGCATCGCGGGAATCCTTTGATTCGGTCGGGCAGTAGGAAGTCTCAGTGAGTGGCCGGAGCGTTGCTCCCACGGCCGCCGCATCGTGTGATGCGAACTGATTAACATCCCGCCCGTCCACTATCACAGAATGGTAACGGACGCATAACTAAGCGATTATGCCCATGAATGCAATAGCGGGGGTAATGGGTAATTAGAAAGGAATGGGGACCACCGGGGGTGCCTTCCTTCCATCGTGTTTGCCAATCAAATCTCCAAGGGTCCTCGATTAACCTTGTCGGCAGGCGTAACAGTTCTTCGCTATGTGCTTCGAATTGTCGTTCCAAGGTCGAACCTTGCCCGTTAGTTGCCGCCCAATGTGAATGGAGAACTCCAGGAGGCACCGGGAGCACTGTGGTTCTGCCCAGGGGCACTCATAACCTGGGCGGTGTGTGCCGTCGTGGGTGCCTGCGGCTCCCGCCTTGGCTGCTCGTCTGCTCACTCTTCCCCCTCAAAGGCCCAGCCCAGGCGCTTCATACCCTCGGCGGTGAGGCCCAGGGAAGTAGCCAACTGCCGGTATTCGGTGAGGTGGTCCCTTGTGGCGGTGCCAGTGAGAATGTGGCCGTAGTACGTCAGCATCACCGGGACATAGGACTCGTCCCAACGGCCAGCCTGCGGGCTCTCCCACCATTGCCGCCACTGTTCACGCTCTGCCGTTGACCACTCTCGGACAGATGGCAGTTCGGGAATGGGAAGGCCATGGTTGTTGGGTAGCACGTCCAGGCCCCTGTACCGGGAGTGCGGCGAGTTCGGGTTACGCAGCTTGGGCATAACTAACCTCCAAAGGTTTGGTCCGTTGGTTTCCATTACTGTCTGCTTGGGCCGGCCCCGGCCCGTTGTGGACGCTGAGTGACACAGACCGTCTCGGGTCCGTGCTCACAAACAAAAAGAACGGGGCCTCCACCATTTCGGCAGAGGCCCCGTTCTCGGGTGTGTCAGGCAGGCCACTCGACCGCAGCCTTGACGATTCCCTTCGTGGGCTTGGTCTCGTCAAAGGTGTTGTCGGTCTTCTTGGTGTCCATTCCCGGGAAGCGCACGATCTTTCCCCCGTACAGGTGCAGGGTGTCGATGTAGTCGGCCCGGTACTTTTCGCTTTGCCCCTCGCGGAAGCCCGTGAACTGGGATGCATAGGTGGCAAATTCGCTGTGCCCGGCCACGATGTCTACCCCCGTGGGCATGGCCGTAGTGGAAGCCACCGTGAACCCGGCAAGACGAGCCACAACGCCATTGGCAGTCACACCGCCCTCACCGTACGCCGCAGCATTGGCAATGGCCGGGTGCTCGATGAGGTATCGCTTCGCCTTCGGAGAGACAACCACGTAACGGCCACCCTCCGGAACGTCGTTGTCATCAAGGGCCAGCATCATGTCAAGGATCGCGCCATAGAGACTCGTGGGAATGCTTCCCGAAGTCGGGGAAACGTTCGGGAGACCTGTAGCGCTACCGGTAATAATGTTGGCCATAAAGGTGTCAGCCTTAGCGGCAAGAGCACGGACCATTTGCTTGTTTATAGGGGAGCTGAAATCTCCCGTGGCAAGCTGCACCCGTTCAGCATCTTCGATCAAAAGCTGTAGGTAATCCGCCTCACTGATGGGGATCTCCTGCTCAACGGTCTCCGGCCGCTGAGCCGTCATACCCTCGGGCAGGGAGTATTCACTTACCGTGGGCCGGATCAGAGAGTTCACGTGGACAACATCGCCCTTGTTTCTGATCTCGCCCTCATAGTCCCGATTCGAGACCAAGCGGGAAGACCACACAAGCAGGGGGTCGAACTGAACAAGCAGCGAACTTGCCCATGCCTCCGGCACAAATGAGTGGGTGCCTGCATGCTGATAAGAAAAAGCCATCTGATCTCCTAAGAGGTTCTAGCGCTTACGTGCGTCGAGAGACAGAAATGTTTGGGCAGGAGGACTTCCGTCACCCTGACGGCCGAGTCCGATTCCCTGCGCATAGCCCGGGGTTCGGGACTGGAAAGGCTCAAGAACCTGGGCTATCGCCTCGGGAGACGGCTGTCCGTCCTCCCCGGTTACTTGGACGTGTCCAAGTAACCGGCGAAGTCTTCCGGAAGGTTGATACCGGCCTTGGCTGCCTGAGCCTTGATTTCGGTCCGCGCAAGCTTCCCGGCGTACTCCCGCTGAATCTCTGCCCGGATAGCGTCGGACAGGTCTTGTACGGCCCCTGCCTCGCCTTCCTGGGCTGCTGGTGTGCTTTCGGTATCGCTCATGCCACAATCTCCTTGTGCATATCCAGTCGAAGAAGGGAATCCAGAGCCTCAGCAATTCGACGGTCATCAGAACCGTCATCCCTAACCAGAGCAAGGAGTGGAACACAAAGAACGCGAGTGACCGGCACGAGTATGCGCAGGCTCGGGCAAGTAGCCCCGGATTCCCAGCGATAGACGGTCGAAGGGGATATCTGAAGCTCATCGGCAAGTTCCTCAACGGAGAGACCGAGAGCGATACGACGTGCGGTGAAGTAATGACGATCAAACATGCTTCTCCTAGCGGGCCGTTGCCCGAATGCGAATCCATGACCAAAAGAGAAAGCCCCGGCCTCCCGAGGTAGGAGGAGGCCAGGGCCCAGTACAGGGGAGTCCTTGAAAAGGTCTCTCACTCTTTATGTACGCATCCTCTGTGGCGAAACAGGACACCAAGGGTCGGCGGTGAGATCCGAATCACACGATCCGGAGCGAAACAAAAATTCCTGGTGTCGTTGTTCAACGCCACTCGCCTTGGCTGGTTCAGGACCCCTAAGGTCCTGGACCTGGTGTCATAAATGAGAGGAGGCCCCAGTGGAGGGGCCTCCTTCCCACTACTAACTACGCTCTATGAGCTATGCACTATCAACTACTAACTAAGTCCCCGTTCCACCGGGGAAATGGAAACCCCCGAAGGGATCACCTTGCTGCCAAGGCGGCAAAGGATCTCCCCAAGGCGGTGCCTTGAGGGATCGGGATCGAACTTCCTGTGTCCCCTTGCCCTTTGGCGGATCGGTGTCCGAGACCGTGAGTACGTCGCCACGGACCGAGTCCGCCAAGGTGGGGTAATCCGGCAGGATGTCAATTGGTGCAGAGAGGCGCAGATTCGCCGCCCTGCCCTTCTTCCCGTGCTGGGTGAAGAATCCGAATCGCGTCAGCACATCCCGGCATCGCCTTCCGGGATGATCCTTGGTGTTGTAGCCGAGACGTTGAGCTATCTCCGTGTCCCCGGTGAACATCGCCCCTGTCCGGCCGTTCACGCACCGGAGTTGAACCAGGGCCCAAAGCAAATGTTCCCGCCGGAAATCGTCAGCCGCCTCGGTAGCGATCAATCCGCCTGGCCCGAAAGCGTCAAGGAGTGCACGGCTCCATTCCTCCTTCACGGCATAGGTGGCAGCGAGCAACCGGCGAGGGTTCGGCTCCGTCACTCGGCACCCTGCCCGTCAAGCCACTTGTCGAGATCCCCGGGACGGCAACGAAGCGCTTGCCCCACCTTCCGGAAGGGGACCTCTTCCTTTCTCCAGTTCCCATAAACCCAAGAACGCGGCTTCCCCAGATATGCCGCGACTTCATCCAGCGTCATCAACTTTTCCATGAGCCCTCCCGTGGCTGTCCAGTGGGCGAAGGTTCCGCCCGCTGCTGTCCGGCCTGTCTCCAGGATGGCCACCACCGAACCAGTTGCGTCAAGTTCAATATGCGTGACCGTCACCACTACTTCGAACCTGTTGCATCTAGTTCGGTTCAAGCTATGGTGGGCACGTGAACACAGAGGAAGTAGACGCAGTCAACGAGTGGCGCCGCGAAGGCAGTGAGCTGGTGTGGCGCCGGTACTACGGCCCGTGGGTGGTGTCTGCCCGCGCCGACACCAACGCCCCGTTCACGGGACCGATCGAACTAAGGATTCGGCTCAACATCGGAGGGAGTGCCGAGGAGATCGACCGGGGCATGTCCGATGCGCTGGAGACGGACGGCATCCCGGCCAGCCTGCTGCGACAGATCCCCTTCGCGCAGATCAAAGCGGAGTTCCGGGCAGCGCTGGAGCCCGAGCAGCACCGGGCCATGAGCGAACCGTGGCCGGTGCCGGAGCGCTGCCGCACAGAGCTGGACTACGCCCTGTTGGTGGCCGAACTGGCCCGGATGCGCTCCACGGGCACCACGGCGCCTCAGGGGGAGTTGGCGGCCCGACTGGGCGTTGGCAAGGCCACCCTGTCGGAGCGCGTCAAGCGGGCCAAGGAACTGGAGTTGTGGGACGGCAAGCAACTCACGGACAAGGCGACGGCGATCCTCAACGACTGGATGAACCATGAGCGGAAGGAGCAGTAACGCCAGTGGCGAAGCGCGGTAACGGGCTCGGGGGGACTCCGGTGGAGATCCCGCGCAAGGGCAGACCGAACACCTGGGGTGTGCGCACCCCGCTCCATTTCGACAAGGCGCAGGGCAAGCCGGTCCGCTACTGGATCGGGAGGGACTACCCGACCAAGACCGCAGCAGAGAAGGCGCTGCGGGAGTGGCACAGCAACTACGACGCGGGCAAGATCGCGGCCCGCTCAGACATGAAGCTGGGTGACTGGCTCGACAAGTGGCTCTCGAACCACAGGAAGGAGGGAACGACCATGGCCGGGTACGAGACGAAGATCCGGCTCCACATCAAGCCGCACATCGGCAGTGTGAAGCTGTGTGAGGTTACGGATGACACACTCGATGACCTGTACCGGCTGCTGGAGACCGCCCCATGCCCGACCAACAAGGGCAAGCCGCTGGGCGCCAAGAGCATCCGGCACGTCCACAACGTTCTGTCCGCTGCCCTGAAAGCCGCAAAGATCAAGAAGCTGATCGTCGCGAATCCCGCCGAGGACGCACACCCGCCCACAGAACGGCAGATACGGGCCCAGGAACAGAAGTACCCAACGCTGGACGATGGCCAGACGGCCCGCTTTCTGGCGACCGTATGGGAGCCGTGCGGGAACCGGGCCTGTGATGGTGGTCTGACTCATCACTGCCTCAGGGACGCGCCGCTGTGGACCGTCTACGCCGCTACCGGCGTCCGGCGCAGTGAGGCTCTGGGGATGAAGTGGTCACTCGTCCACTGGGAAGAGGGGGCCATCGAACTCGGCTCGGTGGTCGTCGAGGTAGGCAACAGCTACCACCTCCGGAAGCTGACCAAGGACGGCGACGACAACGCGCTGATCTTTGTGGACCAGTCCGTCATGAACATTCTGAAGTGGCAGAAGGAGCGGCAGGACGCGGAGCGCAAGCGGCTTGGAGTGGCATGGGTCGATCATGACCTTGTGTTCGCCCGTGACGGCTTCAAGCTCTACCGGGGCGAGGCAGGCGGCCCGCAGGACCCCGAGAAGGTGTCGGCGCGGTGGCGCACCCTGCGTACCCGTCTGAAGCTGCCGGACGAGTTCCGTATTCACGACTGGCGGCACAGCTACGTAACCAACGCTCTGGAAGCCGGAGAGAACTTGGTAGAGGTCTCTGCCAACGTCCGGCACCACTCACCCGCCTACACGGCGGCCAAGTACGGCAAGCGCCGCACGGAGAACGCTCGCAAGCTGGCTGCATCAAACGCCAACCGGATCAGCTTGCCATCCCTGGTCTGACCTGGGGATTCTCCAGGCTGTTGGTCACGTGGTTGGTCACGCCACAGCCCTGGAAAGCAGAAAACCCCACGTGAAGTGGGGTCTCAGCTGGTGTCCGAGGGGGGACTTGAACCCCCACGCCCGATAAAGGGCACTAGCACCTCAAGCTAGCGCGTCTGCCATTCCGCCACCCGGACCAGGTGGTCGGCCCCGGTTTCCCGCGGCGACATGGAAAACAATACCAGGGGTTCGCAGCGCCTTTCACCTGCGTATCCCGTGGTCAGTGGCCTGCGGCGACCCTCTCGGAGGCGACCCGGCCGTCGTTCCGCAGCCGGGCGTACAGCGTGTCGCCGTCCGTGTACGCGCAGTGGAGGGCGGGCCGACCTAGCGTTCGCGGGATGAGTTACGGATACGGATTCGGACCGGGCGGACCGGGCCGCCGTGGCTACCGTCGGCCGCGCGCGCTGTCGCCGTTGCGCGAGCATCTACGGGACACCTTCTGGTTCGCTCCGACCCTGGGGCTGCTCTGTGCGTTCGCGCTGTGGTGGGTCGCGTCGGCGGTTGATGCGGAGATCGTCGACTATCTGCAGAGCGAGGAGGCGTACGACGAGGTCAGCGATCTGATCGGGATCGCCGAGGATGCCAGGACGATCGTCACGACGATCAGCTCGGCGATGATGACCTTCATCGGTGTGGTCTTCAGCATCTCGCTGGTGGCCGTGCAGATGGCGAGCGGGGGTTTCACGCCCCGGGTCGTGCGGATCTTTGTCCGGAGCCGGATCACCAAGCTGACGCTCACGGTTTTTCTGGCCACGTTTCTGTTTTCGCTGCTGGTGCTGACCCAGTACGACAGCAAGAGCGATCCGCGGCTGGTGACCACGGTGCCGCTCGTGCAGAGCATTCTGGTCATGATCATGGTCGTACTGAGCCTGCTGCTGTTCATCGCCTATGTGTCGTCCACGCTGCGGCTGATGCAGGTGGGGCCCGTCGTCGACCGCATCACGCGCGACGCCTTCCGGGTGCTGGCGAAGCAGCCGGGCGGGGAGCCCGACCGGGGGCCGCTCGTGCCCGAGACCGCGCGGATCGCGCACCGGGGACGGGCGGGCGTGCTGCTGGACGTGAATGTCGCGCGGCTGGTACGGGCGGCACGGCGGGAGGGTGTCGTGCTGCGGCTCATTCCCCGGATCGGGGATTTCGTTGTGCCCGGGACTCCTGTGCTGGCCGCTCACGGTGTCGGGACGCCGTCGCGGCGGGCGCTGCGGTACACCGTGTTCGTCGGGGTGGAACGCACTTCGCATCAGGATCTCGGGTTCGGGCTGCGTCAGCTCTCGGACATCGGGCTGCGGGCGCTTTCGCCCGCCGTCAATGACCCCACGACCGCCGTGCAGTGCCTGGACCGGATCGTGCAGTTTCTGGCAGCGGTCGTGGAGCAGCCGCTGGGGGCTGTGCATCACCGGGACAGCCGAGGCGCAGTGCGGCTGGTGCAGGACGTACCCGAGTGGGCCGATCTGGTCGATCTCGGGTTCACCGAGATCAGGGGGTGTGCCGGCGGCAGTCCGCAGGTGTCACGGCGGCTGCTCGCCGGGATCGATGATCTGCTGCTACTCGCCCCGCAGGACAGGCGGGAGCCGCTCGTGCGGCACCGTACGCTCCTCGTCCAGGCCGTGGAGCGTACGGTGCCGGAGGCCGCCGAGCGGGCGTTTGCCCTGCTCCCCGACCATCAAGGCATCGGCTAAGAGGTGTTCCGCCTTTCAGGGATAGTCGATCTTGAGGTTGTGGAGTACGGCGACAGCACGGGCGGTGTCGATGATCGTGCCGCCGCGTCGGCGGTGCTGGCGTAGGACTTTGTAGTCCTTGAGGCGGGCGATTCCGTGTTCGGCCCGCGCCCTGCGCTTGGCGAATGCCTTGCTCTTGTTGCGGCTGGTGATGGCCTCGAGGGCGCTGCGGTAGGCGCCGTCTCCGATCAGCAAGCGGTACCCGGCGACCTGCTCGGCCATGGTGGCGCGGAAGACCACGATGTCGTTGCGGTTGCCGGGCCAGGAGTCGCCGACGGCGATGAAGCGTCGGTCGCGGGCGCGGAAGGTGAACTGGATGTTCACGCTGGGCCGGTAGTTCTAATAGCTCATCGGTGGTCCCGAGCCCCGGCTTCGGCAGGAGGGTGGCGACGCGGGCAACCAGCACGATGAACACTTTGACGGTCAGTCCGGTCCAGCGCAGCAGGGAGCGGGGCCGCAGGCTGGTGACGTTGATCTTCGACATGAACGGACAGAACGACGCATTAGGTCAATTACTTCCCGTTCTTGAATACGTCACTTAATCTCCGCGCTTCGGGTGGGCTTCCCGCCAGGCGTCGAGCTGGTCCACGGGCCACAGCGGGGTGCGGCCGACGTAGACGGGGGCGGGGAAGTCGGCGCGGCTGCTGTTGAGGTTGTAGACGTGCTGGACGGTGACCTTGAGTCGTGCCGCTGCCTGCTTGGCGTCCTCATATCCAGGAATTGTGATGGCCATAGGTCCCATTCTACCTCGGTTGTCATAGGTAAACTACTCACATAATGTGTCGTAGGTCAGCTAATTCGTGACAGGAGGTGACGGTCATGCAGGCTGCCCAGACGCAGCGGAAGTTCCGTGGGAAGAACAAGGCCCCGAAGTGGAAGAAGCCCGGCGACGGGCAGGTGTCGGTGATGGTGCTGCCGCTGGCCGTCACCGACCCCGCCGAACTGTCCCGGCTGGAGAAGCTGTTCGGCTCGATGTGGTCGATCAAGCGGGCCGTCCAGCGTGATGCCCGCGCCAAGGTTGATGCTTACTGGGCTGCCAAGCACGAGCGCGACGAACGTGGAGCGAAGACGGTCCGGCAGCGCCTCGGGCTGTCCCGTGAGGCCCTGGAGCGGCGTGCGTACAAGCACCTCGAAGCCGCAGGGCACTTGAAGCACCACGCCTCAAAGGCCCTGGCCATGCACATGGCTGACGAGGTGTGGAACGGCGTTCAGCGCCCCCTGTTCCCCGACTCGACGGGCCACCGGTTCGGGCGGCCGAAGACCGGCCGCTGGCATGACTTCACCCGCATCCCCGGCCGCGCCCGCTCCCACACCACCGAACGCAAGTGGGAGACCTTCCGCCTCGTCGGCACCCTCCACGGCCACACCATGGCCTACACCGACGGCGGCCAGCACACCGTTCAGCAGCCGCGCCGGATGCCAGTGCCGGCCGCGCCGTCCGGCACCGTGCCCACCGGCAGGACCACCGCGTCAGGAAAGCCCGGCACCCGGAATGCGACATGGTGGGACCACACCGGCCCGCTCGCCGTCGTGTTCGCGGGAGGCCCCGACAGTGGCCGTGGTGACCTCGTGCTGCCCGTGCGCATCCCGCAGCAGCCGGGCCAGTGGGCACGTGTCGAACACTTCCTTGCCAACCCCGGCCGCTGGCACAAGGTCGATCTCGTACGCCGCCGCAAGGCGTCCGCGCCGGGCGGCTGGGTGTACGAGGCGCACCTGATGATCCTCGGCCCCGGATACACCGCCCCCGCCGTACGGCAGATGCGCGAGCAGGCCGCCGCCCTGGACCGGATCGGCGGGGTGGACGGCAACGTCTCCAACGTCTCCGTCGTCTCCCTCCCCACCAGCCTCGACCCCGCCCACGGTGCTCCGGCCTCCACCGAGATCACCCTCAGCCCCGAGGAGCAGGCGCTTCTGGAGCGGGAAGCGGAGAAGCGGCGCGGCCGGGCGCGGGCGCTGGAACGGTCGCGTCGTGCGACGAACGCTGCGCAGTACGGGCTATCGAAGAAGCAGGCCCGGCGTGCCGAGAACCGGGCCGCCAATGGCCTGACGCCCAAGCAGGTCTCCGTTCCCGGCGGTGCCCGTGCCGCCCGCGTCGATGGGGTGCCGAAGCAGGCGTTCCGCCGAGACCGGCTCTCCACCTGCTACCGGGATCTGCGCGCCCGCCAGGCCGAAGCCGCAGCTGGCAGCGCGGAGCACCGTCGCCACCGCGCCCGCGAGGTCGCCCGGCAGATCATCGCCGCCCACGGCCCCGTGCTCGTGGTGGAGGACTGCGACATCCGCACCTGGTACCGGCTGTGGGGCAAGCGCCTCTCCCAGACCACCCCCGGCATGCTGATCTCGGCACTCGACCGTGAGTGCCAGGCTTCGGGTGGCCGTCTCGTACGGGCCTCCACCTGGTCCACCGCTCTGTCACAGCACTGCCTGTGCGGAGAGCGGGTCTCCAAGACCCTGCGCGACCGCGAACACAAGTGCATCGCCTGCGGCCTCACCGGAAAGCGGGACCTCGTGTCCGCCGCGCTCGCCGCGTTCGTCCGCTTCGCCGACGTGGACGACCCCAAGACCGCGTACCTTGACACCACCGCGTCCCGGCACGCACAGATCACCTATGCAGAGTCGCTTGAAGAAGCGCTGCGGGAGTCAACCGCACCGAGCCAGACCACCGTTCGCGGTGCTGGCCATGCGGCAGTCCCACGGCAACGCCGTGGAACCTCTGCTCCCCGAACCGCCGGACAGCGGTCCCGAGCGACCCCGGATGAGACACGCCCCAAGCGTGACCACGCCGGAAAGCCCGGACACCGCGCCGGCCGCAACCCGCAGCTCACCCTCTGGTGAATTGCGGATCAAGTCTTAGGGCATCAGGTGGTAGTCGGGGAAGTTGCCCGGCAGGCGTTCGCCCGGCGGGCCCTGGGTCACGGAGCGGATCAGGAGTTCTCCGCCTACGAACGCGCCTCGCCACGATGCGCCGAAGCCGCCGAAGAGTTCGTCACGGTCGCCGCGTGAACGGGGCTTTCCGTGGCCGACCTTGAAGGAACGGACTTGGGGCGCCAGGCGTTCATACGTCGAGGGGTCATCGGTGGAAAGCGTCGCCACCAGGGCTCCGTTGGAGGCGTTCATCGCGGCCAGCAGCTCCGCCTCCGTGTCGACCAGGACGATCGTGTCCACCGGGCCGAACGGCTCCGCGTGGTGGAGGGGGGACGATGGGGGCGGGTTCAGGAGAGTGACGGGCGGCAGGTAGGCGCTGGTGTCCTGTCCAGGCAGGAAGCGGGCGTCGGCGAGTGAGCCGCGGTGGATGGGGACCGCGCCGCGGTCGACGGCCTCGGTGACCTGGTCGGCCAGTTCCTTGGCCTTGGCCGCGTTGATGAGTGGGCCGAAGTCGAGGGCGGGGAGCGGGTCTTCGGCGTTCTCGACGGCGAGCGGGTGGCCGGTGCGGATGGAGCGTACGGCGGGGAGGTACGCCGCGAGGAACTCGTCGAAGAGCGTGCGCTGGACGACAAAGCGCGGGTAGGCGGTGCAGCGCTGCTTGCCGTAGTCGAAGAGTTTGGGGATGAGGGAGGTGAGGGTGGGCCAGTCCGTGTAGTTCCAGATGCCCCAGGTGTTCAGGCCCTCCTGTTCGAGGATGTGGCGCTTGCCGAGGTCGGCCACGGCCGTGGCGATACGGGCGCCCGTGTCGCGGCCTCCCACGAAGGAGACGCAGCCGATCTCCGGGGATCGGACGAGCGAGGCGGAGAGCTCGCTGCCGCTGCCGCTCAGGAGGGTGATCGGGATGCCTTCGCGGACTGCCAGGGCCGAGGCCAGGGTGAGGCAGGCGACGCCGCCGTCGGTCGGCGCCTTGGCGATGACCGCGTTGCCGGCCAGGGCCTGCACCAGCATCGCGTGCACCAGGACGGACATGGGGTAGTTCCAGCTGGCGATGTTGGAGACCGGGCCGGAGAGGGGAGTTCGGTCGGCGAGCATGGGGTCGATGCCGTCGACGTACCAGCGCACGCCGTCGATGGCACGGTCGACGTCGGCCTGGGCCAGGCGCCACGGCTTGCCTATCTCCCAGACGAGGAGCAGCGCGAGCAGTTCGCGGTGTTCGGTGAGGGCGTCGAGCGTCGCCGCTACGCGGGCGCGGCGCTCGGGCAGCGGGATGTGCCGCCAGACGCGGTGCTGGTCGAGGGAGGCGCGTACCGCCCGGCCGGCGGTGGTGGCGTCCAGACGTGGCGGGCCCGCTATCGGGCTGCCGTCGATGGGCGAGGTGGCGGGGAGGGCGCGGCCGTCGGGCTGCCATTGCGATGCCCAGAGGTTGAGTACGCGGTCGTCCCGGAACGCCTCGGGGGCGACGGCGAGGCAGCGCTGCCAGGCGTCGGACCAGGCTGTTCCAGGCTTGAGGGTAAGGGTGGGTGCCATCTGTTCTCTCCGCTCATGAAAGGGGCGGGACTGAGTGGCGCGGGCCGCCCCTGCACAAGGGCGTGTCCGGTGGAGCTCTCTGAGCTGCCCGGCCCTTCCCGCTGTGACATTTTGCGGCTGCCGCCGCGGGGGGGGGCTTCGCTCACAGCCGGGCATGCCTGGTGCGGCCCTGGTTGGAGACTAGTAACGCCGGGTGACCGGGGATACGCGGCCGACGTCAACTGTGCGTGACATCACGCGAGTTCGGCCAGCACGAGCCGCGCCGTCTCGGAGGGGGTCGAGCCGACTCGTACACCTGCCGCTTCGAGGGCCAGCTTCTTGGCCTCTGCCGTGCCCGAGGAGCCCGAGACGATCGCGCCCGCGTGCCCCATCGTCTTGCCTTCGGGTGCGGTGAAGCCTGCGATGTAGCCGATCACCGGCTTGTTGACGTGGGCGGAGATGTACGCCGCCGCCCTCTCCTCCGCGTCGCCGCCGATCTCGCCGATCAGGGCGATGAGTTCCGTGTCCGGGTCGTCTTCGAAGGCGGCGAGGCAGTCGATGTGGGTGGTGCCGATGACAGGGTCGCCGCCGATGCCGACGGCCGAGGAGAAGCCCGTCTCCCGCAGTTCGTACATGAGCTGGTAGGTGAGCGTTCCGGACTTGGAGACGAGCCCGATGCGGCCCGGCTTGGTGGCGATGTCCGCCGGGATGATGCCGGCGTTGGACTGTCCGGGGCTGATCAGGCCGGGGCAGTTGGGGCCGATGATGCGGGTGCCGCGTGCTTTCGCGTACGCGTGGAACGCGACGGCGTCATGGACCGGGATGCCCTCGGTGATGACGACGGCGAGGCCGATGCCCGCGTCCGCCGCCTCGGTGACAGCCGCTTCGGCGAAGGGCGGCGGGACGAAGACGACCGTGACGTCGGCGCCGGTGGCGTCCATGGCTTCGGTCACTGTGCCGAAGACGGGGACCGTGCGGTCGTCGAAGTCGACGACCCGGCCCGCCTTGCGCGGGTTGACGCCGCCGACGATGTCGGTGCCCGCGGCGATCATGCGGCGGGTGTGCTTCATGCCCTCGGCGCCGGTCATGCCCTGGACGAGGACCTTGCTCTCCTTGGTCAGGAAGATGGCCATTTCGGTCTCCGTAGGTCGTTGTTTCAGGCGGCGTCGGCGAGTTCGGCCGCCCGGCGGGCGGCGGCGTCCATCGTGGTGGCCTGGTGGACCAGGGGGTGGGCACGGTCGTCGAGGATGGCGCGGCCCCGGGCGGCGGCGTTTCCGTCGAGGCGTACGACGAGGGGCCGGGTCAGTCGTACGGACTCCAGGGCTTGCACGATGCCGTCGGCGACCGCGTCGCAGGCGGTGATGCCGCCGAAGACATTGACGAAGACGGACTTCACCGCCGGGTCGGAGAGGATGACGGCCAGGCCGTCGGCCATGACCTGGGCCGATGCCCCTCCCCCGATGTCGAGGAAGTTGGCGGGACGGGCACCGCAGCCGGCGACGACGTCGAGGGTGGACATGACGAGACCCGCGCCGTTGCCGATGACGCCGACCTCGCCGTCGAGCTTGACGTAGTTGAGGCCCTTGGCCGTCGCCGCTGCTTCGAGGGGGTTCGTGTGCGGGTCCGAGGGTTCTGATGCCCACCGTGCCTGGCGGAAGCGCGCGTTGTCGTCGAGGGTGACCTTTCCGTCGAGGGCCAGGATGCGGCCGTCGTCGGTCCGTACCAGCGGATTGACCTCGGCAAGCAGGGCGTCCTCCCGGACGAGGACCTGCCAGAGCTGCTGGAGTACGGGGACCGTCTCCGGTGGAAGCTGCGCGGCGGCGGCGATCTCGGCGGCCTTCGCGGGCGTTACGCCTTCGGCGGGGTCGACGGGGATGCGGGCCACCGCGTCCGGGCGGGTCGCCGCGACCTCCTCGATGCCCATGCCGCCCTCGGCCGACGCGATGGCCAGGAAGCGGCCCGCGGCGCGGTCGAGGACGTACGAGACGTAGAACTCGTCGTCGATGCCGACCGGCTGGGCCAGCATGATCTTGCGGACCGTGTGGCCCTTGATGTCCATGCCGAGCATCTGGCGGGCCGTCAGCTCGGCCGCCGCCGGGTCGACGGCGAGCTTTACGCCTCCCGCCTTGCCCCTACCACCCGTCTTCACCTGGGCTTTGACGACGACGCGGCCGCCGAGGCGCTGGGCGGCGAGCCGGGCGGCGCGGGGTGTGTCCACCACCTCGGCGTCCGGCACCAACACGCCGTAGCGCGCGAAGAGTTCCCTTGCCTGGTGCTCGTACAGGTCCATACCTGCTCCTCAGAAAAGACTTCGCACGCCCCCTGGACACCACCCACCGGATGCGGGATAACAAGCTTCATACAGTATTCGTCGACTGTATGCAATCTACCGCGTCACCGATCCAGCACCCCTACGAAGGGAACGGACTTCGCCATGCCCGACGACAGCCAAGAACTCATTTCCGGTGGGCATTTGGTCGCCAAGGCGCTCAAGGCAGAAGGTGTCGACGTCATCTACACCCTCTGCGGCGGCCACATCATCGACATCTACGACGGCTGCGTCGACGAGGGCATCGATGTCGTCGACGTACGCCACGAGCAGGTCGCCGCCCACGCCGCCGACGGCTACGCACGGCTCACCGGCAAGCCGGGCTGCGCGGTCGTCACCGCCGGGCCCGGCACGACCGACGCCGTCACCGGAGTCGCGAACGCCTTCCGCGCCGAGTCGCCCATGCTGCTCATCGGGGGCCAAGGCGCACACAGCCAGCACAAGATGGGATCGCTCCAGGACCTGCCGCACGTCGACATGATGACGCCGATCACCAAGTTCGCCGCCACCGTTCCGGACACGGCGCGGGCCGCCGACATGGTGTCGATGGCGTTCCGCGAGTGCTTCCACGGTGCGCCGGGCCCCTCCTTCCTGGAGATCCCGCGCGACGTGCTCGACGCCAAGGTCCCGGTGGACAAGGCGCGCGTACCGCAGGCCGGGCAGTACCGGGCCTCCACCCGCGCGGCCGGCGATCCCGAGGCCGTGGAGAAGCTGGCCGATCTGCTCGTACACGCCGAGAAGCCCGCGATCCTGCTCGGCAGCCAGGTGTGGACGACGCGCGCGACGGACGCGGCGACCGAGCTCGTACGGACGCTGAATGTGCCCGCGTACATGAACGGCGCGGGGCGCGGCACCCTGCCGCCCGGCGACCCGCACCACTTCCAGCTCTCCCGGCGCTACGCCTTCGCCAACGCCGACCTCATCGTCATCGTCGGTACGCCCTTCGACTTCCGTATGGGGTACGGCAAGCGGCTCTCGCCGACCGCGACGGTCGTACAGATCGACCTGGACTACCGGACCGTCGGCAAGAACAGGGACATCGACCTGGGCATCGTGGGTGACCCCGGACAGATCCTGAAGTCCGTCAGCCAGTCGGCGTCGGGCCGCCTCAACGGCGGGTCGGTCAAGCGCAAGGCATGGCTGGAGGAACTGCGTACCGCCGAGCAGACAGCCGTCGAGAAGCGGCTGCCGCAGCTGAAGTCGGACGCCTTGCCCATCCACCCGTACCGCCTCGTCAGCGAGATCAACGACTTCCTGACCGAGGACACGATCTACATCGGTGACGGCGGCGACATCGTCACCTTCTCCGGGCAGGTCGTCCAGCCCAAGTCTCCCGGCCACTGGATGGACCCGGGACCGCTCGGCACGCTCGGCGTCGGAGTGCCGTTCGTCCTCGCCGCCAAGCAGGCCCGGCCGGACAAAGAGGTCGTGGCGCTCTTCGGGGACGGCGCGTTCTCGCTGACGGGCTGGGACTTCGAGACGCTGGTGCGCTACAACCTGCCCTTCGTCGGGATCGTCGGCAACAACTCCTCGATGAACCAGATCCGTTACGGCCAGAAGGCCAAGTACGGCGACGAGCGCGAGCGGGTCGGCAACACCCTCGGTGACGTCCACTACGACAAGTTCGCGCAGATGCTGGGCGGTTACGGCGAAGAGGTCCGCGACCCCGCCGACATCGCGTCGGCCCTGCGCCGCGCCCGCGAGTCCGGCCTGCCCTCACTGATCAATGTGTGGGTCGACCCGGACGTGTATGCCCCCGGAACCATGAACCAGACGATGTACAAGTAGCGGAGGCCGCTCATGACCAAGGCTCTTGAGGGCGTGCGCGTCCTCGACATGACGCACGTACAGTCCGGTCCCTCCGCCACCCAGCTCCTTGCCTGGCTCGGTGCGGACGTGGTGAAACTGGAGGCGCCGAGCGGCGACATCACGCGCAAGCAGCTGCGTGATCTGCCGGACGTCGACTCCCTCTACTTCACGATGCTCAACTGCAACAAGCGGAGCATCACCCTCAACACCAAGACGGAGCGGGGTAAGGAGATTTTGACGGAGCTCATCCGCCGTTCGGATGTCATGGTCGAGAACTTCGGGCCGGGCGCCGTCGACCGAATGGGCTTCACCTGGGAACGCATCCAGGAGATCAACCCGCGGATCATCTACGCCTCGATCAAGGGCTTCGGCGATGGCCCGTACACCAACTTCAAGGCGTACGAAGTCGTCGCCCAGGCCATGGGCGGATCCATGTCCACCACGGGTTTCGAGGACGGGCCGCCACTCGCCACCGGCGCGCAGATCGGCGACTCGGGGACCGGGATCCATACGGTGGCGGGCATTCTCGCCGCGCTCTTCCAGCGCGAGAACACGGGGCGTGGGCAGCGGGTCAATGTCGCCATGCAGCACGCCGTCCTGAACCTGTGCCGGGTGAAGCTGCGCGACCAGCAGCGGCTCGCGCACGGCCCGCTCGCCGAGTACCCGAACGAGGACTTCGGCGACGAGGTGCCGCGCAGCGGCAACGCGAGCGGCGGCGGGCAGCCGGGCTGGGCGGTCAAGTGCGCGCCCGGCGGGCCCAACGACTACGTCTACGTCATCGTCCAGCCGGTCGGCTGGCGGCCGCTCGCCGAGCTGATCGGGCGGCCGGAGCTGGCCGACGATCCCGAGTGGGCGACGCCGGCGGACCGGCTTCCCAAGCTCGGCAAGATGTTCCAGCTGATCGAGGAGTGGTCGTCGACCCTCCCGAAGTGGGACGTGCTGGAGCAGCTCAACGCCCACAACATCCCGTGCGGCCCGATCCTCTCCACGAAGGAGATCTTCGAGGACGCGTCGCTGGTCGCGAACGAGATGGTCGTCGACGTCGAGCACCCCGAGCGCGGCACCTTCACCACCGTCGGCAACCCCATCAAGCTGTCCGACTCCCCCTTCGACGTGGTCACTTCACCGCTGCTCGGTGAGCACAACGGCGAGGTGTACGTCGGTGAGCTCGGCCTCGGTGACGAGGAAATGCGGCTGCTCAAGACGAACGGAGTGATCTGATGGACGACGCCCGTCATGACGCCGCGGCGGTACGAGCCGTACTGGCCGCGGCACGCAGCGAGGGCCGCAGTGCGCTGACCGCCCCCGAGGCCAAACTGATTGCCGACGCGTACAGCATCCCGGTGCCGGCGGAAGCGCTCGCCGAGAGCGTGGACGAGGCGGTCGCCTTCGCCGACCGGATCGGCTTCCCCGTCGCGCTCAAGATCGTCTCCCCAGAGATCGTCCACAAGACGGACGCGGGCGGGGTACGGATCGGGCTCAAGTCGCCGAGTGAAGTGCGGGCAGCGTTCACCGAGATCGTGGCCAATGCCCGTACCTACGATCCCACGGCACGTATCAAGGGCGTCCAGGTCCAGCAGATGGTGCCGGCCGGGCAAGAGGTCATCGTCGGCTCCGTCTCCGACCCGACCTTCGGAAAGATCGTGGCCTTCGGTCTTGGCGGGGTGCTGGTGGAGGTGCTGAAAGACATCACCTTCAGACTCGCACCTGCCTCTGACATCGACGCGCTCTCCATGCTCGACTCGATCCGGGCCGCCGGGATTCTGCGCGGCGTACGGGGCGGGGCCGCGGTGGACCGTACGGCGCTGGCCGGCCTCATCGTGCGCGTTTCGGAACTGGCCGCCGACTTCCCCGAGATCGCGGAGGTGGACCTCAACCCCGTGTTCGCCACGGCGGACGGGGTGATGGCGGCCGACGTACGCATCCTGCTGGGCGGGCCCGCCCCCGCGCCCCGGCGCCAGTACAGCCGGGGCGAGATCCTCACCTCGATGCGGCGGCTGATGCAGCCCCGCTCGGTCGCCGTCGTCGGCGCCTCCAACGAGCCGGGCAAAATCGGCAACTCGGTGATGCGCAACCTCGTCGACGGCGGTTTCCCCGGCGAGATTCATCCAGTGAATCCCCGGGCCGATGACATCTTGGGCCGCAAGGCGTACAAGAGTGTGACGGACGTTCCGGGTGAGGTAGATGTGGCGGTCTTCGCGATCCCTGCCAAGTTCGTTGCAGCGGCACTGGAAGAGGTGGGGCGCAAGGGGATCCCCAATGCCGTGCTCATTCCGTCCGGCTTCGCCGAGACCGGCGAGCACGCGCTCCAGGCGGAAATCGTCGCCATCGCGGAGCGGCACGGCGTACGCCTGCTCGGGCCGAACATCTACGGCTACTACTCGACCTGGCAGGACCTCTGCGCGACCTTCTGCACGCCGTACGACGTCAAGGGCGGCGTGGCGCTGACCTCCCAGTCCGGCGGCATCGGCATGGCGATCCTCGGATTCGCCCGTACGACGAAGACCGGCGTCTCGGCGATCGTCGGGCTCGGCAACAAGTCGGATCTCGACGAGGACGATCTGCTGACCTGGTTCGGTGAAGACCCCAACACCACATGCATCGCCATGCACTTGGAGGACCTGAAGGACGGCCGGGCCTTCGTCGATGCGGCGCGGGCGACCGTACGGAAGAAACCGATCGTGGTGCTCAAGGCGGGCCGTACGAGCGCGGGCGCGAAGGCGGCGGGCTCGCACACGGGGGCGCTCGCGGGTGACGACGCCGTGTACGACGACATCCTGCGGCAGGCCGGCGTGATCAGGGCGCCGGGGCTGAACGAGATGCTCGAATACGCGCGGGCGCTGCCCGTGCTGCCCACGCCGAAGGGCGACAACGTCGTCATCATCACGGGAGCGGGCGGCTCCGGTGTGCTGCTTTCGGACGCGATTGTCGACAACGGGCTCTCACTGATGGAGATACCGGACGATCTGGACGCGGCGTTCAAGGCGTTCATCCCTCCCTTCGGGGCGGCCGGCAACCCGATCGACATCACGGGCGGCGAGCCCCCGTCGACGTACGAGGCGACGATCCGGCTGGGCATGGAGGACCCGCGGATCCACGCGCTGGTGCTGGGCTACTGGCACACCATCGTGACGCCGCCGATGGTCTTCGCCGAGCTGACGGCGCGGGTGGTGGACGAGTTCCGGGCGCGCGGCATCGAGAAGCCGGTGGTGGCGTCGCTGGCGGGCGATGTGGAGGTCGAGGACGCGTGCGCGTATCTCTTCGAGCGGGGCGTCGTCGCATATCCGTACACGACGGAGCGGCCGGTGGAGGTGCTCGGCGCGAAGTACAGGTGGGCGCGGGCGGCGGGGCTGTTGGGGGGCGGCGGATGACCTGAGCGGTGGTTCGGACCACGGGGCCCGCGGCGTCCGCTCGCCGCAGGCCCCGGCCCGAAGAGAACGGACAGGGGGCGCTGGCCAGGCTTCTTCGACGCAAGGGGTTCGATCGACATGGCGACAACTGACATATCCACACCCGTCTCCTACAGAGAGGTGACGGACGCCAACGGCCGGATGTACCGGCTCGGCGAGACCGACGTGGACATCATGGGACGACCACGCAAGTGGATGGTCATCCTGCCCTGGGTCGGAATGATGGGCATCAGCTCGGCGGAGTACGCGTTCGCGTCCGCCGAGGACACTCTGCACACCGCGCACGGCTGGGGCAGCCAGCACATTTTCTGGATGCTCGGCGTGTGGGTATTCTTCCAGGCCGCGGTGGCCTTCCCGGCCGGAAAACTGAGGGAGAGCGGCAGGCTGCCGGCCCGCTGGGCGATGATGCTGGGCGCGCTGGGCACCCTGCTCGGGTATCTGTCGCTGGCCTTCGCGCCGCATGTGATCGTCGCGTACCTCGGCTTCGGCATGTTCAGCGGCATGGGCGCCGGCATGGTCTACGCGACCTGCGTAAACATGGTCGGCAAGTGGTACCCGGAGCGCAAGGGCGGTAAAACCGGCTTCGTCAACGGCGGATTCGCCTACGGCTCCGTGCCGTTCGTCTTCCTCTTCACCGGCTACATGGACCTGACGAACTTCCGCTGGGTGCTGGTCGCCGTCGGCGTCTTCCTCGCCGGCGTGGTGGCCTTCGCGGGGTACTTCTTCCAGGACCCGCCGAAGAACTGGTGGCCCGCGGAGGTCGATCCGCTGCGCAAGCCGGACGACCCGCGGGCGCGGCGCGCGCTGGAGAAGAACCCTCCGGCCGTGAAGCAGTACACCCCCAGGGAGGCCTGGCAGACCGGCCGTGTCCCGCTGATGTGGTTCTGTCTGCTGTGCACCTCCGGGGTGAACATCTTCGGCATCGCCTTCCAGGTGCCGTTCGGTGACGAGGCCGGTTTCGCAGGCGGCATCGTGGCCACGGCGATGTCCCTGAAGGCGATCGTGAACGGGACCGGGCGCGGGGTGATCGGCTGGCTCTCCGACCGGTACGGCCGCAAGCAGTGCCTGATCTTCGTCTGCATCGTGCTGGGGCTTTCCCAGTACGGAATCCTCTTCTCGGGCAACATCAACAACCTGCCGCTGTTCCTGCTGTTCTCCAGCATCTCCGGCTTCGGCGGCGGCGCGATCTTCCCGATGTTCGCGGCGATGACGGCGGACTACTTCGGGGAGAACAACAACGCCTCCAACTACGGTCTGGTCTACAGCTCCAAGCTGGTGTCCGGGCTGCTCGGCTCGGGCATGGGCGCGGTGGTCGTGGGCGCCTGGGGTTACGGCGGGGCGTTCGTACTGGCGGGCTCGATCTCCCTGTTCGCCGGCTTCATCGCCATCTTCCTGCACCCGCCCGGGCGGCGGCGGGCCCGGCGCATTGAGCCGAACCCGCAGCCGATCAGCCGGGACGCGATCTAGCCCGTACCCCGGCACTACCCGTACCCCAGCTCTAGCAGTCCTTCTCGCGCAGTGAGTGCAGGTGCGCGCTGGACTTGCGGGCGAAGGCGAACGACTCGGCCGGGTTGTCGTGTTCCGCCTGCCAGTGGTGGTCACGGCGCCCGCCGGGCGTCTTGGAGACCGCCGAAATGAAGCGCTTGTAGTCGATGTCTCCGTCCCCGACGTCCACCATCCGGTAGCCGTCGCGGGCGGATGCGTCGTGTTCGCCGTCCTTGACATGGAAAAGCGGGTAGCGGTCGGGCTGCTTCAGGACGTAGCGCAGCGGGTCGAACGGGGCGGGGGTGCCGTCGACCCGCTTGGAGAAGCGGAACTGGGCGGCGTACGCCCAGTAGATGTCCATCTCCAGATAGACCAGGTCGGGGTCGGTCTCGGCGAGGAGTACGTCGTAGAGGCGGACGTCCGGCTTGTCGGTGGCGAAGGAGAACTCCTCCGCGTGGTTGTGCTGGTAGAACTTCATGCCGCGCGCCTTGGCTGCGGCGCCGTACGTGTTGAAGTCCTGGGCGGCCTGCTTCCAGCCGTCGACGGTCGCGCCGTAGCGCCAGGGCCCGGATGCCGTGCCGATGTGCTTGAGGCCGAGGGCCTGGGCGTCGTCCAGGACCTTGGTCAGGTTCTGGGCGAAGGTGTACGCGTTCGGGTTGCCGTCGGCGTAGTAGCCGACGTGGCTGCCGATGCCGCGCAGGCCGTGGTCCCGGGTGAGCTGCCGGAGCTGGGCGAGGGTGATGGGGCCCGCCGAGCCCTGGGTGTAGCCGGCGTACTCGACCTCGTCGTAACCGAAGCGCTCCAGCTCGGCGAAGACCTTGGCGAAACCGAGGGTGCTCACCTTGTCGCGGAGGGAGTAGAGCTGGATGCCGAGGCGGCCGGGGGGAAGGACGGGGCGGCCGCGGCCCGGTGCCTGGGCTGCGGCTGTGGTCGGTGCTGCGGCGGCGGTCGGTGCGGTCGCGCCGAGGAGGGCGGCAGCGGTGGCGCCCGCGGCTACGCCGAGCATGCCGCGTCTGGAGAGCTTGTGGACGAGTTCGGGGTCGGTCGTGGTCTTGCGGCTCGGGCGGCTCAGGGGACTCTGGGGACTCATGCGTGGAACTCCTTTGTCAGTGCAGTCCGGCAAGCTGAAGGAGCAGAGCTTTCACATCGGTGGCCGCGACGCGGCCGGTGACAGCGCGGGGGGTGGAGCACAGGATGAGCGGACCTTCTTCGTCGCTCTCGGGGAGGCGGCCGTGGCTGCCGCGAATAGGTGAGGGGTCGAGCGGTACGACCGCCATGCGGTAGCGCATGCCCAGCTTCTTGCGGGCGAGGGCCTTGGCTGCCTTGAGGCGTACGTACGGGTCGAGGGGGTCCATGAAGAGCTCGACGGGGTCGTAGCCGGGCTTGCGGTGGATCTCGACGAGCTGGGCGAAGTCGGGCGCTCTGGTGTCGTCGAGCCAGTAGTAGTACGTGAACCAGGCGTCCGGTTCGGCTACGGCGACGAGTTCGCCGGAGCGGGGGTGGTCGAGTCCGTGGCTCTTCTTGCCCTCGTCGTCGAGGAGTTCGGCGATGCCTTCGACGTCCGCGAGTGCGGCGCGGGCAGCTGCCATGTTCTCGGGGTTCTCGGGATGGCGTACGTAGACGTGCGCGAGCTGGTGGTCGGCGACGGCGAACGCCCTTGACGCCATGGGATCGAGGTACTCCATGCCGTCCTGGGTGTGGACCTCGACGAGTCCCGCGCGGCGCAGCGCCCGGTTGATATCGACAGTGCGGGAGACCCGGGTGATGCCGTACTCGGAGAGCGCGACGACGGTACGGCCCTCGGCTTTCGCGTCGGCGAGCAGTGGAGCGACCACGGCGTCGAGTTCAGCCGCGGCCCGGAATGCGCGGGGGTCGTCGGGGCCGTAGCGCTGGAGGTCGTAGTCGAGGTGCGGGAGGTAGCAGAGGGCCAGGTCGGGGTGGCTGGTGCGCAGGATGTGACGGGTGGCGTCGACAATCCACCGGGAGGAGACGATGTCGGCGCCCGGGCCCCAGAAGTGGAAGAGGGGGAACGTACCGAACTTGTCGGTGAGTTCGTCGTGCAGGGAGGGGGGCCGGGTGTAGCAGTCGGGTTCCTTGCGGCCGTCGGCGTAGTAGACGGGGCGGGGTGTGACGGTGATGTCGGTGTCGGCGCCCATCGCGTACCACCAGCAGATGTTGGCGACGGTGTAGCCGGGGTGCGCGCGGCGGGCGGCGTCCCAGATCTTGTCGCCGGAGACGAGGCCGTTGTGCTGGCGCCAGAGGAGGACTTCGCCGAGGTCGCGGAAGTACCAGCCGTTGCCGACGATGCCGTGCTCGGCGGGGGTGGTGCCGGTGAGGAAGGTCGACTGGGCGGCGCAGGTGACGGCGGGCAGAACGGTGCCGAGGGGGGCGTGGGAGCCGGACTGGGCGAGCCGTTTGAGGTGGGGCATGTGGTCGAGGAGGCGGGGGGTGAGGCCGACGACGTCGAGGACGAGGAGCGGGGTGGGGCGCTCTGGCTGTGCTGCTCGTTCCGCCTGCTGTGCTTGCTCTGTCTGTTCTGCCTGTTCTGTCTCTGTCACGGCAGCTCCTTGAGTCCGAGATCGACCAGGAGGTCGCGGGCGAGGGTGAGTTCGGCGGCGATACCGTCCGCGAGCTGGGCCCGGGTACGGGGGCGCAGCTCGGCTGGGAGCGCCTGCCAGGTGTACGTCTCGACCTCCAGGTGACGGGTGAGCGGCGCCGGGCCGCCGACGAGGCGGGTCAGCGTGTCCTGGAGTACGGACAGGGTGGAGGTGAGCGGTGGGGCGGGCGGGGCGTGCAGGGGGACGTGGAAGTGGGCACGCCAGGGGGCGCCGTCCGGGAGCGCCGTACCGGCGAGCGCCTCGTCGAGGTCGTCGGTGCCGCGCAGGCCGGCGGCTGTGGCAGTGCGGGTCTGGTGGAGGAAGCGGGGCTCGGCGAAGGCTGCGAGGGCTTCGCGTACTTCGGGCAGGTGGGGGTGTTCGGCGTGCAGGGCGGCGGACAGCTGGGCCTTGGGGATGGTGACGCCGGCGGCGGTCAGCGCGTCGAGGGCGGTCGCGGGGTCCTCGAAGGAGGTGGCGAGGTGGCAGGTGTCGATGCAGATGCCGATGCGGCGGGACGCGAGCGCGGTGAGCGGGCCGATGGCGTCGGCGGTGGTCTCGACAGTGCAGCCGGGTTCGGGTTCCAGGCCGATCCGGATGGACTTGCCGGTCAGCTCTTCCAGGGCGTCGAGGCGTTCGGCGAGCGTGGTGAGGGCCGCGCGGGCGGTGTCGGCGCCGGTCGCGTCGAAGTGGGTGCGCCAGGCGAGCGGGAGGGTGGAGATGGTGCCTTCGGTGACGTCGTCGGCGAGGAGCGCGGCGAGCAGGCGGGCGAGGTCGGTGGTGTGGGCGAGGCGCTCGGTATCGGTCCAGTCCGGCTTGTACACGCGGTACTTGACCTCTTCGGCGCCGAATCCTTCGTACGGGAAGCCGTTGAGTGTGACGACTTCGAGTCCGCGCCGGTCCAGTTCGGCGCGCAGGCCGCGCAGCGCCGCCGGGTCGGTGATCAGGGCGTGCGCGGCGTCCTTCGCCAGCCACAGGCCGATGCCGATGCGGTCCCGGCCGAGGCGTCGGCGTACGGGCTCGCAGTGGTCACGGAGCTGGGCGAGTACGCCGTCGAGGGTTTCGGCGGGGTGGACGTTGGTGCAGTACGCGAGGTGGACGGTGGAGCCGTCGGGGTGACGGAAGCGCATACTGGCTCCCCCTCATTCTCCGCCGCGAAGGATGGAGTTGCCCTCGTGGAGCGGCTCCGGGACTTCGGACACGTCGAGGCGGAGGCGGCCGCTGAGGCCGTAGAAAGCGACGGGGTTGCGCCAGAGGACCTGGTCGACGTCGTCCTCGGTGAAGCCTGCGGCGAGCAGGGCGTCACCTACCTTGCGGGTCTTGAGCGGGTCACTCTTTCCCCAGTCCGCGGCCGAGTTGACCAGCACCTTTTCAGTGCCGTGGTCCTTGATGACCGCGACCATGCGGTCCTCGTCCATCTTCGTGTCGGGGTAGACGGAGAAGCCGAGCCAGCAGCCACTGTCAGTGGCGGCCTTTACGGTTGTTTCATTGAGGTGATCGAGGAGGACACGGCCCGGGGGGAGGTTCGATTCGCGGATGACGTCGATGGTGCGGTGGAGACCGGCGAGCTTGTCGCGGTGCGGGGTGTGCACGAGGGCGGGCAGGCCGTGTTCGGCGGCGAGTTGGAGCTGGGCGGCGAGGGCGGTGTCCTCGGCGGGGGTCATGGAGTCGTAGCCGATCTCGCCGACGGCTACGACGGAGTCCTTGACGAGGTAGCGGGGCAGTTCGTCGAGAACGGGGGTACAGCGGGGGTCGTTCGCCTCTTTGGGGTTGAGGGCGAGCGCGCAGTGGTGGGCGATGCCGTACTGGGAGGCGCGGAACGGCTCCCAGCCGAGGAGTGCGTCGAAGTAGTCGAAGAAGCTGGCGGGCGAGGTGCGGGGCTGGCCCAGCCAGAAGGACGGCTCGACGACGGCGCGCACACCGGCGGCGTACATCGCCTCGTAGTCGTCCGTGGTACGGGAGGTCATGTGGATGTGGGGGTCGAAGATGCGCATCAGGACTCCTCTGTGGGGGCGGCGGCCGTGAGGTCCGGGCCGGCCGTGAGGGCGAGGACGCGGTGGAGATCGTCCGGCACTGGGCGGCTTGCGGCGGTGCGTTCGGCGGCGTAGTCGCGGAGCATCCGGGCGAGCTCGGCGTCGTGCCGGGCACGTAGGGGGAGGCCGTCGACGGCGTCGACCGGCACGCCGGTGAAGAGGCACTTGAGTACGGCGTGACGCCAGGCGTGCTGGTCGAGGTGCTCGGCGGCGTACGGGCCGACCGCGGCGGCGACGAGACGGGTGTCGTTGGTGCGCAGGGCGTCTTCGACCAGCGGCAGGGCCTGGTCGCCGAGTCCGCCCAGGTGGGGCAGGGCGAGCAGCACGGCGCGGCGCTCGGCGGCGGTGCCTTGGGAGTAGAGGCGGGTGGTGGTGGCGTGGTCGGGCTGTACGGCGTGCAGGAGGAGGACGCGGGCGGCGTCGGCCAGGTCCTCGCCTTCCTGGCCCACCAGGGCCGTACGGCAGTGGCGTCCTGCCTCGGCGAAGCGGCGCTCCCAGGTGGGGAGGCCCCACTGGTGGGCTGAGCGGGGTGAGGCGGCCTCGGCCTCTGCTTGGGCCTCCACCTCTGCTTGGGCCTCCACCACCGCTTGGGCCTCCGCCACTGCTTCGGCCTCCGCCAGCGCCTCGTGCAGCCACGCCCGGCTCGCGCCGGCGAGGCGGGCTTCGAGTGCGGCTTGCAGGGCGGGTGCCGGTGCGCTGCTGATCAGTTCGGTCAGCATCGCTCGCCTCCTGCCGGTGCGGCGTGGCGGTCGGACGCCCGGGACTCCGCCGCGCGCAGGAAGCGGATGGAGCGCTCGGCCAGGTCGGGCCCGGCGTGTGAGTGGCGGGGCAGTTCGACGACCGTCAGGCCCTCGTAGCCGGTGGCGGCCAGTGCGTCCAGGACGGGAGGGAAGTCGATCTCGCCCTCGCCGAAGGGCAGATGTTCATGGACGCCCCGGCGCATGTCCTCGATCTGGACGTGCCGAAGCCAGGGGGCAGCCTCGCGTACGCAGTCGGCGGGCGGGGCCGGTTCCAGGCACTGGCAGTGGCCGATGTCGAGAGTGAGACCGAGGGGAGCCGGGTCGCCCAGGGCGCGGCGCAGGTGATGGAAGTCGGCGAGGGTGGAGAGGAGGTGGCCGGGTTCGGGCTCGACAGCGAGGGGTACGCCGGCGGTGGCGGCGGCTCCGATGACCGGGGTCATGGCCTCCGTCAGCCGCTGCCAGGCGGTGTCGGCCCGGGTCGCCTCGGGGGTGACACCGCTGAAGCAGTGCACGGCGTGGGCCCCGAGGTCGGCGGCGACCCGTACGGCGGTGACGAGCAGGTCGGCGCGGGCGGCGCGGCCTTCGGGGTCCGGGTCGAGCAGGGACGGGCCGTGTTTGCGACGGGGGTCGAGGACGTACCGTGCGCCGGTCTCGACGGTGACGCCCAGGCCGAGTTGTGCCAGTCTGCGCGCCACTCGGCCGGTGCGGGCGGCGAGTTCGGGGGCGAGGGGGTCGAGGTGCATGTGGTCGAGGGTCAGTCCGACGCCTTCGTAGCCGAGGTCCGCGAGGAGGGCGAGGGCGTCGTCGAGGCGGAGGTCGGTGAGGCCGTTGGTGCCGTAGCCGAAGCGGATCGGGGCGGGGGCGCCGGTCATGTGGGGCTCACCTTTCGCGAGAGCTTCCGGGCGAGGGGTACGAGCCCCATGAGCGCCACTCCGGTACCGACCGCGCCACTGCGGGCCGCGAGTGCGGCCTGCAACGGGATCATGGCCCGGATCCCGCCGCCCACGGCGCGCTGGGTGAGGGGTGGGGAGGGGTTGAGCGCGGCGTGGAGGAGGGGGTTGGCGGCGGTGCGGAAATAGGCGGCGGCCGCGAGGGCGGCGGGGGTCGCGAGGTGGGTGGCGATGCGGATCGCTTTGTGCGGGGAGCGGTTGGGTGCGGGGGTGAGTGTGCTCCCTGTGCCCACCCGGGACCCCCAACCGGCGCCCCGGGGCGCCACCGCGCTGGGGGTGTGCGCGAGGTCGGCGGATGGCCTTGGGTGGGACGGTTCGGGAACGGGTGCGGACCCCGCGCCAGCCCGGGGCCACCAGCGTTGGTTCGCGGGGTCGGGCTGTGGCTGCGGAATCTCCCCTGACCCGCCCCTTCCCGGCTGTGACACTTGCGGCTCCGCCGCGTGAGGGGGCAAGCCCCCTGGCCCCCCAGGCGTGGAGGGAGTGAACGTGGGGGCCGACGCCCCCGCGCCCCCCGGTGCGGCAGCTTCGCGCCGCAGGGTCGGGGCAGCCTCAGGGGTGCGTTGGCGGGAGACCAGGGCGGCCAGCACCGTGGCCGCTGCCAGGGCGGCCAGCGGTGCCGCCGTCGAGCCGCCGTGCGCCTCGCGGCGCGAGACCTCCGTAACGGCATAGGTGTGCGCGCCGAGCATCGCGGCGGCGGCCAGCGTGCCGGGTGACGTGAGGCGGCGCAGCGCGGATGCCACCCCGGCGCCGTCAACTGCCGGTATCGCGGAGCACCCCGCGTCCCTCAACCCCTGGGGGGCGGGCACCAGGCCAGGACCGGCGCCGGCCACGGCCAGTGCCTTCCGCGCCCCGCCGCCGTGTCCCGCTGCCGACCTGCCTGTCCGGCGGTTGAGGACCGGTGGCCGGGGCGGCGCCCCCGTCCGGGAAGGAACGGGTTGGGGTGGGGCCTTCAGCGGGCCGCGCCCCCTTCCCGTCGCCGCCGCGCCCAGGAACAGGTCCAGGGCCCGCGCCGTGGCCATCGTGGCCGAGGCCGCCGGGGTGTGCTTCAGGCCCAGGTCGTACGCCCAGACCGTGGCCGCCAGTGTGCTTGCCACCGCCAGCGCCGGACGACCCGCCCCCGCCGCCAGCGTCAGGCCCGTCACGGTCAGGGCCGCGGACGCCGCAAGGGCGGCCGGCGGGGTGATGCGGCCCGAGGGGATCGGGCGGTGCGGGCGGTCCACCGCGTCCTCCTCACGGTCCGCCCAGTCGTTCAGGGCCATGCCCGCCTCGTACAGGCACAGCGAAGCCCCGACGGCCAGTGCGGTGCCCCGGTCGGGGCGTACGCCGATGGAGGCCGCGCCCGCCAGGGCGTCCCCCGGGATGGTGAACAGGGCCGAGATGCGCAGGAGTTCCGCCCATGCGCCGAGCGTGGAGGAGGGCGTCATCGGGCCTCCCGCAGGCGGGCCGCGAAGCCGAGCAGCGCCGCGTACTGTTCCGCCAGCGCCGCCGGTGCACCGCCGTCCGGGTCCTTGAAGTAGAAGCCCAGCTCTGGGAGCGGACCCGAGATGCCCACCTCATGGGCGCGGGCCAGCAGCCGGGCCAGGTCCAGGACCAGTGGCGCCGCGAGCGCCGAGTCGCAGCCCTGCCACGTCGTCTGGAGCGTCATCCGCGAGCCGAGGAAGCCCTCGAAGGCGATGTGGTCCCAGGCTGTCTTCCAGTCACCCAGTGCCGGTACGTCGTCGATGTGGACGTTGCCCTCCGGAAGGGCGCCCAGAGTGTCCGCCAGGACACGGTTCTTGCCGGCGTTCTTGGCCGCCGCCGCAGCCGGGTCGGCCAGCGCCGCTCCGTCACCGCCGCCCAGCAGGTTCGTGCCGGACCACGCCCGTACGGACAGGGCGCGCTGCACGAACATCGGGGCGAGTACGGAACGGAGCAGCGTCTGGCCCGTCTTGCCGTCGCGGCCCGCGTGGGGAAGTCCGCTGGCCGCGACGGCATCCTGGAGGGCTGCGGCGCGCAGCCCGGTGGAGGGGGTGAAGTTGACGTACGGGCAGCCGGCCCGGAGCGCGGCCGTCGCGTAGAGGGAGCTGGGCGGCAGGGAGAGGTCGCCCGCCGCCGGCGCCGGTTCTGTCGAGGCGACGTTGACGACGACCACCCGGTCCAGGCGCTGCCTGTGAGCGAAGTCGAGCAGGTGTGCGGCGAAGGTGTCGATGAGTTCCGCTTCGCTGCGCGTGTCGCCGGGGAGCGGCCCACCCGTCCTTGTCTCCCGCTCCGCTGCTGCGAGTTCGCTGCGTACCGCCGAGGCCAGCCCGTACGGCAGGACGCCGCCGGCCTCCAGTTCCTCGGCCCGTTTGGGCAGCGGGCAGCTCACCGTGTCGTGCCCGCCGAAGACGAGCGAGGACAGCGGCGCCAGGCCGCTCTCCTCGAACGGCGGGCTCTCGGTGACCATGCCGTGCGCCGCGTGGAGCCCGGCGGCGAGGGCCGCGCAGCCCGCGACGGCGGTCGTGGCAACGGAGCCGCGTGCTCCGACGAACCACACTCCGGTCCGTGCCGTGTGCGTCGCGGCCGCTGCTGTCCCGTCGGATTGGGTGGTCACGGACTGCCTCCCTGCCGGAGAGATGGGGTGAACTGGAGTGAGGGACGGCGGGCGGGGGCTCGGCGTGCTCCCGCCCGCCGCCGGTCCTGGGTTTGCCGGTCTAGGAGCCACTCCTCGCGGCGAGCTCCTTGACCTTGATGTTGCGGAAGGCGACCTGGTCTTCGGCGCCGTGGTTCTGGATGCCGATGTGGCCCTGGGCCAGGCTGCGCGCGGGATCGGTGTTCGTGAAGTCGTTGATCTTCACGCCGTTGAGGTAGATGCGGAGCCGTTCTCCCTCGACCTTTATCTCGTAGGAGTTCCACTCCCCCGGCGGGTTGAGCGCGGCGTCACGTGCGGCATTGTCCGCCGCCTTGAAGCCGTAGACCGAGCCGGTGGTGCGGTCGGGGGCGTCGGACGCGTCGATCTGGATCTCGTACCCCTTGTTGACGGCCGACCACGGGTCGTCGGAGGCCGGGAAGCCGACGAAGATCCCGGAGTTGTCGTCACCCGCCATCTTCCAGTCCAGCTTGAGGGAGTACGACGTGAACTCCTTGGCCCGGTACCAGAGCATGCCCATGCCGCCGACGGAGTTCAGCGTGCGGTCGTCCTTGATCTCGAAGGACCCCGGACCCGCCTGCTTCCATCCGTCGAGGGTCTCGCCGTTGAAGATCGGCCGGTAGTCCTTCGAGGGCGTGCAGTCGGCCTTGGTGATCCCGGCGGCGTACAGCATTCCGCCCAGCAGGTGCTTGCGGAAGGCCGGTTCGGCGTACGACTCCTTGGTGTGGCCGCCGCCGGTGTAGAAGGAGCGCCCGCCCTCGTACGGCTGGCACCAGGCGATCGGGTGGTCGCCCTTCATGTTCCCGCCGGTGTAGCTGGTCTCGTCGAGGGTGGCCAGGACGCGGGCCTGCTCACGCGGGTTGGTGCGGTAGTTGTACCACTCGTCGGTGCGCTGCCAGGTGGAGCCGAGGTGCGTGGTGGCGGGATGGTCGTGGTCCTCGACGCGTACGGTCGCGGGCTGGATCTGCGGGTGCGAGTCGAAGTACGCGCCGACGAGTCCGCCGTAGAACTTCCAGTCGTACTCGGTGTCGGCGGCGGCATGGATGCCCATGTAGCCGCCGCCGTCGGCGACGTACTGCTCGAAGACCGTCTGCTGGTCGGCGTTGAGCACGTCACCGGTCGTGGAGAGGAACGCCACTGCGTCGTAACGCGCCAGGTTCTCGCGGGTGAACTGCTTCGCCTCCTCGGTGGCGTCGACGACGATTCCACGCTCCGCGCCGAGCTCCTTGAGCGCGGTGATGCCCGTGCCGATGGAGTCGTGGCGGAATCCCGCGGTCTTGGAGAAGACCAGGACGCGCTTCTTGGGGATCGCGTCGGACTTCGCCGTGGAGAAGGTGAAGTCGTCGACGTCGTAGAGGGCTCCGGCGCCGCCCTTGAAGACCAGGTAGAGGGTGGTCGTCCCGGCCGGGGGCCGCTTGATGGTGGTGGTGACGTTCTGGAAGACGTCCCAGCCGCCGGTCACGGGGACGACGGTGGAGCCGATGAGCCGGCCGTCCGGTGATCCGGTACGGACCTCCAGGGCGCCGCCGGCTCCGCCGGACGAGACGCGCGCGGTGAGCGAGGTGGCGTCGCCGACCCGGTAGGGCTTGAAGGCGATCCAGTCACCGTTGCTGATGTCGCCGACGGTCTTGCCGCCGTGCGCGGTCGGCTTGCTCTGCGGCGCCACGCCGCTCTGGGTGGAGTAGTGCTCGGCCTGGCGCTGCTTGGGCTGGAGCACCTTCTGGTCGTGGCTGGTCAGCGGGGCCTGGCCGCCGCCTCCGCCGTCCGTGTACTCGGCGTCGAAGACCGCGAAGATGTTGGCGTTGGGGTCGTGGCTGCTGTCGCTCGGCGTTTTTATGATGCCGGTGCAGCCGTTGACCGAAGTGACCGGGTGGCCGTGGCTGTCGTGGCCGAGGATGTACGTCACCTTGACCTTGGCGCAGTCGACCGTGCCGTCCTCCGGGTCGGTGACCTTCACCTTGAAGGGCACGTCGTCGCCGAAGTTGAACAGCTGTCCGTCACCGGGCAGTTCGAGTGTCACCTTGGGCGCCGTGTTGCCGACCACGACCTGTACGCTCGCCGATCCCGTACGCCCGGTCGTGTCCTTGGCGGTCACGGTCGCGGTGTACGTGCCGTTCTGCTTGTACGTGTACGTGGGGTTGGCAGCGGTCGACTTTCCGCCGTCACCGAACGCCCAGGAGTAGGTGAGGGCGTCACCGTCGGAGTCCGTTGTCCCTGCCGAGGAGAACTTCACGCGCAGCGGGGCGATTCCGGATGTCTTGTCGGCGGCGGCCTCGGCGACCGGGGAGTGCCCGCCGGTGGCGTTCTCGATGCGGTAGAGCCCGGAGTTCTCGTTCCCGCCGAACCAGGCGGTTCCGTAGTCGAGGACGTACAGCGCGCCGTCGGGACCGAAGGCGGAGTCCATGACCTGGGTGCCGGTCCAGGGGAAGGGGTTGATGGACTGTACAGCGCCGTTGACGTCCTGTTCTATGCGCTTGATCCAGCGCCGGCCGAACTCGCCCGCGAAGAAGTCGCCGTCGTACGCCTCGGGGAACTTCACCGGGGAGTCGAGGTCCTTGTCGTACCGGTATACGGGGCCGCCCATCGGGGACTCGGAGCCGGTGCCGAACTCGGGGACGGAACCGCCGTCGTACGGGATCCAGGCCTCCTGCGCGGGTGGCAGGTCGGTCAGTCCGGTGTTGTGCGGCGAGGTGTTCTTGGGCGCGGCACAGTCGAACTTGGCGCCGGACTCCTTCGTCGCGAAGTCGTAGTCGACGTAGGCGTCGTTCTTGCCGGTGCAGAAGGGCCAGCCGAAGTTGCCCGGCTTGGTGACGCGGGCGAACTCGACCTGTCCGGCCGGGCCGCGCTTGGGGGCGGCGGCGCCGGCGTCGGGGCCGTAGTCGCCGACGTACAGCACGCCGGTGGGCTTGTCGACGCTGAAGCGGAAGGGGTTGCGGAAGCCCATGGCGTAGATCTCGCGGCGCGTTTTGGCGGTTCCCGGGGCGAAGAGATTCCCTTCGGGAACTGCGTACGAGCCGTCCTCGTTCACCTTGATACGGAGGATCTTCCCGCGCAGATCGTTCGTGTTGCCGGAGGTGCGGCGTGCGTCGTACGCCGGATTGCGGTTCGGGCGTTCGTCGATGGGGGTGAAGCCGTCGGAGGCAAAGGGGTTGGAGTCGTCGCCGGTCGACAGGTAGAGGTTGCCCTGCGCGTCGAAGTCGATGTCGCCGCCGACATGGCAGCAGATGCCACGCGTTGCGGGTACGTCGAGGATCTTCTTCTCGCTGGCGTTGTCGAGGCTGCCGTCGGCCTTGAGGACGAAGCGGGAGAGCCGGTTGACGCCGTCGTACTTCGCGAATTCGGCGGCGGTGCCTTCGTTGGGGGCGTCACCGGCCGGGGTGTCCAGCGGGGGTGCGTAGTAGAGGTAGATCCGCCGGTTCTCGCTGAACTTCGGGTCGATGCCGATGCCCTGGAGGCCCTCTTCGTCGTGCGAGTAGACCGGAATCGTGCCGATGACGCGGGTGTTGCCGGCGGCGTCGGTCATCCGGAGCTCGCCGTCGCGTGAGGTGTGCAGGACGCTGCGGTCGGGGAGCACCGCGAGCGACATGGGTTCGCCCGTCTCGGGCTCGCCCTTGGCGAGGGTGACCTGCTGGAAGTCCTCGGCCGCGGCGGAGGGGGCGGCGGCGCTGCTGCCGGAGGCGGGCTTCTCGGCGGCGGGCTCTTCTGCAACGGCTGCGGGTGCTGTGAGGGCGAGTGATGTGGCGGCCAGGAGGCTGCTGGTGAGGAGTGCGAGAGTTCTGCGTGCGTTGAGCCGTTTTCTATGCACGAGTGTCCTCCGGAAGTGAGCCGGTTGAACGGGCGGGTGCGGATGCGCTCGGATTACGGGAACCGGAGTGCGCCGTCACACCGGATTCCAACTCATGTCCTGTACACCTCAGGGACGGTAGCGGCGTTCGTCCGGATCTGAAAGCCCTTGTGCGGGAGGGAAGTTGAACTTTGCCCTTACGCAGGACAAAGCGGTTTGGGCGCAGCCGGGACCGGCCCGGCGGCGGTGCGTTCCGCCGGGAAGGGGCGCGGGGGTCCCTACCCGCCCCTTCCCGGCTGTGGCATTTGCGGCTGCCGCCGCGTGGGGGGGGCAAGCCCCAGACCCCGGACGGCTGAAATACGAAGGGGAGCTAATCTCCCCCACCGAACGCCGCGTCGAACGACGCCGTCGGCGGGTCGAAGTCGTAGCGCTTCAGCGTGGCAAGCGCTTCCGGTGCGCCCGTCAGGCGGTCCATCCCCGCGTCCTCCCACTCCACCGAGACCGGCCCTTCGTACGCGATCGAGCGCAGCATCCGGAATACGTCTTCCCACGGAACGTCACCGTGCCCGGCCGACACGAAGTCCCAGCCGCGCCGCGGATCCCCCCACGGCAGATGCGAGCCGAGACGCCCGTTGCGCCCGTCGAGCCGCTTGCGCGCCTCCTTGCAGTCGACGTGGTAGATCCGGTCGCGGAAGTCGAAGAGGAAACCGACCGGATCGAGGTCCTGCCACACGAAGTGGCTCGGGTCGAAGTTCAGCCCGAAGGCGGCCCGGTGCCCGACGGCCTCCAGCGCACGGTGCGTCGTCCAGTAGTCGTACGCGATCTCGCTCGGGTGCACCTCGTGGGCGAAGCGCACACCCTGCTCGTCGAAGACGTCGAGGATCGGATTCCAGCGCGCGGCGAAGTCCTCGTACCCGCGTTCGATCATCCGTTCCGGCGCCGGCGGGAACATCGCCACCAGGTGCCAGATCGAGGAACCGGTGAACCCGACGACCGTACGGACCCCGAAGGCCGCCGCGGCCCTGGCCGTGTCGGCCATCTCGGCCGCCGCCCGCTGCCGTACGCCCTCAGGCTCGCCGTCGCCCCAGATGCGCGCGGGCAGGATCGCCCGATGCCGCTCGTCGATGATCGCGTCGCAGACGGCCTGGCCGACGAGATGGTTGGAGATCGCCCAGCACTTCAGGCCGTACTTGTCGAGCAGCGCGCGGCGACCGTCGAGATAGCCGGGGTCGGCCAGCGCCTTGTCGACCACGAAGTGGTCGCCCCAGCAGGCGAGTTCGAGCCCGTCGTAGCCGAAGTCGCGGGCGAGCCGGCAGACCTCCTCCAGGGGCAGGTCGGCCCACTGGCCGGTGAAGAGCGTGAATGGACGTGGCATTCCTGACGGACCTCCTAAGGGAGTACGGGCGTGTAGATCGCGTTTTTCTCTGCACTCTCCTCCACTGCCGCCAAAACCCGCTGCACCTGGAGCCCGTCGGCGAAGGACGGCTCCGGGTCGGCGCCGGTGGCGATGGCGTGGACCAGGTCGCGCGCCTGGTGGACGAAAGTGTGTTCGTAACCGAGGGCATGGCCGGGCGGCCACCAAGCCTCCAGGTACGGATGCTCCGGCTCGGTCACGAGGATCCGCCGGAACCCGGAGGAGACGGCCGGCTCGGTGTGGTCGTGGAAGGACAGCTCATTGAGCCGCTCCAGGTCGAAAGCCAACGAGCCCTGTTCACCGTTGAGTTCGAGCCTGAGTGCGTTCTTGCGGCCCGCCGCCATCCGCGTCGCCTCGAAGGAAGCCAGCGCCCCGGACGCGAGCCGCCCCGTGAAGAGCGCCGCGTCGTCGACGGTCACAGCGCCGCGCTCGGCCGCTGCGCCACCGCCGCCCGAGAGCCCGGCCGACGCCCCTGCGGGCAGCGGCCGCGACCGAACGAACGTCTCGGTCATCGCCGACACTCCCACGAGCGGCTCCCCCGCCAGATACTGCGCGAGGTCGACGATGTGCGCCCCCAGGTCGCCGAGCGCGCCGGACCCGGCGTGCTCCCGCCGGAGCCGCCAGGCCAGCGGGAACTCCGGGTCGACGAGCCAGTCCTGGAGATAGGTGACGCGTACGTGCCTGAGCGCCCCGAGCCTGCCCTCACCGATCATGCGGCGGGCGTACGCCATGGCGGGCACCCGGCGGTAGTTGAAGCCGACCATCGCCACCTGGCCGCGTGCGCGGGCCCGTTCCGCCGCCGCCGTCATGGCCTGTGCCTCGGCGACCGAGTTGGCCAGCGGCTTCTCGCACAGCACATGCTTGCCCGCGTCGAGCGCGGCGACGGCGATCTCCGCGTGGCTGTCCCCCGGCGTGCAGATGTCGACGATCTGCACGTCGTCGCGGGCTATGAGGTCGCGCCAGTCGGTCTCCGCCGCTGCCCAGCCGTGCTTGTCCGCCGCTGCCCGTACGGCCGCCGGGTCGCGTCCGCAGACGGCCGCGAGGACCGGCCGCGCCGGCAGGTCGAACACACGGCCCGCGGTGCGCCAGCCCTGGGAGTGGGCCGCGCCCATGAACGCGTATCCGACCATGCCGACGCCGAGCGCGGGCGGCGCACCGGCCGCCGCCTGTGCCGCAGCCTCCGCAGCCGCACCTGTACCCGTCTCCGTATCCGTCTCTTCCTTACGGGCCATCCGGATTCCTCCTCGTCGGACTCGTCACTCGCTCGGTGGGGGCAGGCGGGCGGGCCCGGTCAGCTGAAGCCCGTCGGCAGGTAGTCGTCGACGTTGTCCTTGGTGACGACGGCCGAGTAGAGGGTGATCGAGGCCGGGATCTCCAGCTCGGACATGCCGCTGACGCCCTTGCCCTGGCCGAGTGCGCGCGCCAGGTCGATGGCGGACGCAGCCATGGTGGGCGGGTAAAGGACGGTGGCCTTGAGCACGCTGTTGTCCGCCTTGATGGCGTCCATCGCGGCCTTGGCGCCCGCGCCGCCGACCATCAGGAAGTCGTCGCGCCCGGCCTGCTGGATGGCGCGCAGGGCACCCACACCCTGGTCGTCGTCGTGGTTCCACAGCGCGTCGAACTTCTTCTGCGCCTGCAACAGCTGGGCCATCTTGGCCTGGCCCGACTCGACGGTGAAGTCGGCGGCCTGGCGGGCGACCCGCTTGATGTTGGGGTAGTTCTTGAGGGCGTCGGCGAAGCCCTGGCTGCGCTGCTTGGTCAGCTCCAGGTTGTCGAGCCCTGCCAGTTCCACCACCTTGGCGTTCGGCTTGTCCTTGAGCTGCTCACCGATGTAGTTGCCGGCGTTCAGCCCCATGCCGTAGTTGTCGCCGCCGATCCAGCAGCGGTAGGCCTGCGGCGATGCGAAGATCCGGTCCAGGTTGACGACGGGGATGCCCGCCTTCATCGCCTGGAGGCCGACCTGGGTGAGGGCCTTGCCGTCGGCCGGCAGGATCACCAGTACGTCGACCTTCTTGTTGATCAGCGTCTGGACCTGGCCGATCTGCGCCGCGGTGTCGTTCGAGCCCTCGGTGATCTCCAGGGTCACCTCCGAGTACTTCTCGGCGCGCGACTTGGCGTTCTCGTTGATGGCGTTGAGCCACCCGTGGTCGGCCTGCGGACCCGCGAAACCGATGGTGACCCTCTTGCCGGGCTTGTCGTCGGCAGCGGGCTCGTTGTTGGCCGCCGGCTCCTGCTTCTTGGGCTCATTGCTGGTGCATGCGGTGAGCAGGGCGCCCGCGGACACGGCCGCGGTGCCGAAGAGCAGTCCTCTGCGACTGGTTTCTGGCATGGCTGTTCAACCCTTCGGTCAGGGATGTACGGGCGGTGAGAGAGGAGGAGCGGGAGGAGGCGGAGGGGCGTGATCAGGCCTCGCCGTCGCGCGCCGTCCGGCGCTGGACCAGTACGGCGGCGACGATGATCGCGCCCTTGGCGATCTGCTGGACGTCGCTCTGCAGGTTGTTGAGCGCGAAGATGTTGGTGATCGTGGTGAAGACGAGGACGCCGAGTACGGAGCCGACGATCGTGCCCCGCCCACCGCTGAGCAGCGTGCCGCCGATGATCGCGGCGGCGATGGCGTCGAGTTCGTACAGATTCCCGTTGGTGTTCTGTCCTGAGCCGGACAGGATGATCAGCAGGAAGGCCGCGATGCCGCAGCACAGTCCGGACAGCAGGTAGAGGTACAGGCGCTGGCGCCGTACGTCGATACCGGCGAGCCTGGCCGCCTCCGCGTTGCCGCCGACCGCGACCGTGCGCCGCCCGAAGGTGGTGCGGTTGAGCAAAAGCCAGCCCACGACGGTGACCACCGCGAAGACGAGGACGAGCGGTGGGATGCCGAGGACGTACGCGTCCGGGATGCCGAGGTCGAGTACCGGCTCGACGGTCACGATCTGCGTCTTGCCGTCGGTGATCTGGAGGGCGAGTCCGCGGGCCGATGCCAGCATGGCGAGCGTCGCGATGAACGGCACCATCCCGCCGTACGCGATGAGCAGCCCGTTGACGAGTCCGCAGGCCAGGCCCACGATCACCGCCGTGAAGAGGATGCCGGCGAAGCCGTACTCCTGGGTCGCGAGCGTCGTCGCCCACACCGAGGCGAGCGCCACGATCGCACCCACCGAGAGGTCGATGCCGCCGCTGGTGATGACGAAGGTCATGCCGACGGTGACGACGCCGATGACGGAGGCCTGGGTGAGGACGAGCTGGAGGTTGCTGCTGTCCAGGAACTGCTCGGGCTTGGTGAAACCGCCGACCGCGACGAGGACCGCGAGTACGCCGAGGAGCGACAGGTTGCGTACGTCGAGGCGCAGCCCGAGCGCGCGCCAGGCCGACTGCGCCGCTGGCGTCTTGGTGGTGACGACCGGTCCGTCCTGCTGCTGTTGCGCCGGCGAGGCAGGCTGCGTCATGGCGTCGGGCTCCCTTCCATCACGAGGTCGAGGACGCGGTGCTCGTCGAGTTCCCGGGCGGGCGCGGCGTGTACGACGCGCCCCTCCCTGAGCACCAGCACCCGGTCGGCGAGGCCCAGGACTTCCGGGACTTCGCTGGATACGAGGAGTACGGCCAGGCCTTCGTCGGCCAGCCTGCGGATCACGGCGTACAGCTCGGCGCGCGCCCCGACGTCGACGCCGCGCGTCGGCTCGTCCAGCAGCAGGACGCGGCAGCCGCGCAGCAGCCAGCGGGCCAGGACGGCTTTCTGCTGGTTGCCGCCGGACAGGGTGCGGATGCGGGCGTCGGGGTTGTCGGGGCGCAGGGACAGTTCGCGGGTGGCTTTCTGGGCCGCCCTGCGTTCGGCCGTACGGTCGAGCCAGCCGCCGCGCGAGAAGCGGGACAGGGTCGATACGGACACATTGCGGGTGACGGATTCGAGCATGAGCAGGCCCTGGGCCTTGCGTTCCTCGGGGGCGAGTCCGATGCCGGCGCGGACCGCGGCGCGGACGCTGCCGGGGCGCAGGGGGCGCCCTTCGACGAGTACGCGCCCGGCGCTGGGTTTGCGCGCCCCGTAGATCGTCTCCAGCACTTCGGAGCGTCCGGAGCCGACGAGACCGGCGAGGCCGACGATTTCGCCGGGGCGGACATCGAGGTCGAGGGCCTCGAACTCGCCGTCCCTGGCCAGCCCTTCGACCCGTAGTACGGGCTCGGCGGCCGGGGGTCCGCCCGCGATTCGTTCGGGGAAGACGTACTCCACATCGCGACCGGTCATCAGGGCGACGACCTCGCGCGTCGGGGTGCTCTTCGCGGGCAGCCCGACCGCCACGGCGCGGCCGTCCTTGAGCACGGTCACGCGGTCGCCGATGCGGCGGATCTCTTCGAGCCGGTGGGAGATGTAGACGACGGCGACGCCGTCCGCGGTGAGTCCGGCGACGATACGGAAGAGGTTGTCGACCTCGTCGGGATCGAGGGCGGCGGACGGCTCGTCCATCACGATGAGGCGTACGTCGTGGGAGAGGGCGCGGGCCATGGAGACGATCTGCTGCTGGGCGGCGGAGAGCGACCCGACGAGGCTGCCGGAGTCGATCTCGGGGTGGCCGAGCCGTTTGAGCAGGGCGGCGGCGGAGGCGCGGGCCGCCCTGCCGCGTACGACAAAGCCCGCGGTGGTCGGCTCGTGGCCGAGGAAGATGTTCTCGGCGACCGACAGGCCTTTCACCAGGTCGAGTTCCTGGTAGATGGTGGCGATGCCGAGGCGCATGGCGGCGATGGGCGACTTGAGGGTGACCACTGCGCCCTGCCAGGTGATCTCTCCGCCGTCGGGCTGGTGCACGCCCGCGAGGACCTTGATGAGGGTGGACTTTCCGGCGCCGTTCTGGCCGAGCAGGCAGTGGACCTCGCCCGCGAGGACCTCCAGGTCCACGCCGTCGAGGGCACGGACGCCGGGGAACGACTTGGTGATGCCGGACATCGTAAGAAGGGGTGCAGGTAGGGGTGGATCGGCTTGCGTTGGTGCCATGACGGTTCCCCTCGGCTGGGGCGGCGGCCGGTGAGCGAGCAGGGACAAGCAGGCAGGGCAGGGCGAAGCAGTGGCGATGTGCCGTGATGGTGCAGCTGTAGTGGCCGGCCGGCTGTAGCTGTAGCTTTAGGTCGTGCGCGTCGGCCGGGATCAGGCAGGCGAGAACAGGTGGTCACTGATGAGTCTGGCCGCGCCGATCACGCCGGCGGCAGGGCCCAACTCGCCCAGGACTATGGGCAGATTGCCGGTCGCCAGGGGCAGCGACTGACGGTAGACCTGGGTGCGGACGCTGGCGAGCAGGGTGTGGCCGAGGCCGGTCACCCCGCCGCCGATCACCACGAGCCCGGGGTTGAAGAAGCTGACGAGTCCGGCGATGACCTGGCCGACGCGGTTGCCGCCCTCGCGGATGAGGGCCAGCGAGGTGGCGTCGCCCGCTGCCGCGGCCGCGGCGACGTCGGCGGCCGTGAGCCGTCCCGCGGCTTCGAGCCGCGCAGCGAGTTCGGCCGACTGGCCGGAGCGGGCCGCTTCCTCGGCGTCGCGGGCAAGCGCGGCGCCGCTGAAGTGGGCTTCCAGGCAGCCCCGGTTGCCGCAGGCGCAGGCGCGGCCTTCCGGTTCCACCTGGATGTGGCCTATGTCGCCCGCGCTGCCCGTCGTGCCTCGGTAGACCTCGCCGCCGACGACGATGCCGCAACCGATACCGGTGCCGATCTTGACGCAGAGGAAATCGCCCACGGAGCGTGCGACGCCGGCGTGCTGCTCCCCCGTTGCCATCAGGTTGACGTCGTTGTCGACCATGACGGGGCAGCCGAGTTCCTGGCTGAGTGCTTCGCGTACGGGAAAGCCGTCCCAGCCGGGCATGATCGGCGGCGCGACCGGCACTCCCTCGGGGAAGCGGACGGGACCCGGCACGCCGATGCCCGCGCCGTCGAAGCCTTCGGCGAGTCCGGATGCCCTGAGCTTGGCGGCCATGGCGAGTGCCTGCTCGAAGACGGCGACCGGCCCCTCCCGTACGTCCATGGGGTGGTTGAGGTGGCCGAGTACCTCCAACTCCGCGTTGGTGACGGCCACATCGATCGAGGTCGCCCCGATGTCGATGCCGAGGAAGCGCAGTTCGGGCGCGAGCCGGATGTTGTGCGACCGGCGGCCGCCGCGCGAGGCGGCGAGGCCGTCGGCCACGACAAGCCCGGTTTCGAGCAGCCGGTCGACCTCGACCGCGAGCTTCGAGCGGGAGAGATCGACCAGGTCACCAAGCTGGGCACGGGAGTTGGGACCGCCGTCACGCAGCAGGCGGAGCAGTCGCGCCTGGTGCGCGTTCGCGGGTCGAGCCGTCATCCGTCTCACGTGCCCCTCCCTGCCTCATAGGCCGTTCTCTCTGACGGGCTTTGGAGGGGAACGTAGCAGCGGCTGCCGGGAGTGGGAAGAAGTTGCGCAGGAATCCACTACAACTTTCTCCACACCGAGGACAAAGCCGGTTCCTTGCCGAACGGGCAGCATCGCGGCCCGAGTTGGCACACGTGGCCCGCACGATCACCACGATCACCACGATCGCCGAGAGAAATGATCGAGTCGGAGGCGGCCGCAAGGGAGGCCTGCTCTGGACCTCCTGCGCCCGGCTGAAATTTCAGCTAGGCCTGGCGCTGGTGGTAGGTGGTGCGGGTGTGCTCGGTGTGGGCCCGCATGATCTCCGTGGCGCGCTGCTCGTCGCGGTCGGAAATCGCGGCGATCAGTGCGCGGTGCTCGATCCAGGACTGCTTGCCGCGCTGCCGGGCGACCGGCGTGTAGTACCAGCGGACCCGTCGGCCGACCTGCGCCGCAAGCTCGGCGAGTACGACGTTGCCCGCCAGCTCCATGACCTTGGCGTGGAATTGGGCGTTGAGTGACACGGCCAGATCCACATCGTCGTCCGCCACGGCCTGCTCGCCCGCGGCGCACACCGCCTCCAGCGCGGCGATCCCCGCAGAACCCGCATTGGCGGCGGCCAGTCTGGCGGCCTCCGCCTCCAGCAGCGTACGTACGGAGAGCAGCTGGTCGGCCTCCTCCTCGGTGGGCTCGTGCACGAAGGCGCCCTGCGCGGGTCGCAGATCGACCCATCCCTCGGTGTTGAGCCGCTGCAACGCCTCCCGTACGGGCTGCCTGGACACCCCGAGGTGCCCGGCGAGCTCGCTCTCGACCAGGTGCTGGCCGGGGCGCAGGGCGCGGGTCGTGATGAGTTCGAGCAGCGCCTCGTACACACGCTCGCGGAGTGGCCCCGGCCGCTCCAGCTTGGGCACGGTCCCTTGCGGCAGTCCTGCGGACAACATCGCGGTCCCCCTCGTGACGAGCAACGGCGAGCAGATATTGGCTATCGTCTACAGTCTACCGATCTCGGTAGGAGGTATACCGAGATCCTCGTCACGCCGCGTGCGCGAACCTCACCGGCTCACGGCCTCACGGCCTCACGGCCTCACGGGCAGCGGATGACCTGACCGGCGTACGAGAGATTCCCGCCGAAGCCGAACAGAAGCACCGGAGCGCCGGACTCGATCTCGCCGCGCTCGACCAGCTTGGACAGGGCCATCGGGATGCTCGCGGCCGAGGTGTTGCCCGAGTCGACGACGTCGCGCGCGATCACCGCGTTCACCGCGCCGATCTTCTGCGCGACGGGCTCGATGATCCGCAGGTTCGCCTGGTGCAGGACGACCGCCGCCAGCTCCTCCGGCGTCACCCCGGCCCGCTCGCACACCTTGCGCGCGATGGGCGGCAGCTGGGTCGTGGCCCAGCGGTAGACGGACTGGCCCTCCTGAGCGAAGCGCGGCGGGGTGCCCTCGATACGTACGGCGTGGCCCATCTCGGGCACCGAACCCCACAGCACCGGGCCGATACCGGCCTCCTCGCCCTCCGCGCACGCCTCGACGACCGCCGCGCCCGCGCCGTCGCCGACGAGGACGCAGGTCGTACGGTCGGTCCAGTCGGCGATCTCGGCCATCTTGTCGGCGCCGATGACCAGGACGCGGCTGGCGGATCCGGCCCGTACCGCGTGGTCGGCGGTCGCGAGTGCGTGCGTGAAGCCCGAGCAGACGACGTTGAGGTCCATCGCGGCGGGCGAGGTCATGCCGAGGCGGGCCGCGACGCGGGCGGCCATGTTCGGGGATCGGTTGATCGCGGTGGAGGTGGCGACGAGGACGAGGTCGATGTCGGCGGGTCCGATGCCGGCGGCGGCGAGGGCCTTGGCGCCGGCGTGGGCGGCCAGCTCGTCGACGGGCTCGTCGGGGCCGGCGACATGGCGGGTCCTGATGCCGACCCGGCTGGTGATCCACTCGTCGCTGGTGTCGACCATGGCCGCCAGATCGTCGTTGGTGAGCACCTTGGCAGGTTGATAGTGCCCGAGCGCGACGACACGTGAGCCGGCCATGTGCGGTTCCACCTTTCATTTGCGAACAGTCGGAACGGCCCAGTCTTCTTTGCGACTCACTGGTACGAGGGCACGTGAACCGACAGGATTCGCCCCTCAGTCTTTGGAGCTTCCTGCCGACGGCGACCTTGACCGCCACAAAGGCATACTGTAGACAATATTCTGTCGACTCAATCTCGACCCTTCCTGCTCCCCCTCGCTCGGTCCCTCAACCGATCGGAGAGCCCCGTGAAAGTCGCAGTTGTCGGCGCCGGAGCCATCGGCGCGTATGTCGGGGCCGCGCTCCACCGCGCGGGCGCCGAGGTCCATCTCATTGCCCGCGGCCCGCACCTGGCCGCGATGCGCCGGAGCGGCGTACGGGTGCTCAGCCCGCGCGGCGACTTCACCGCACGGCCCGCCGCGACCGACGACCCGGCCGAGGTCGGGCCCGTCGACTATGTCTTCCTCGGCCTGAAGGCCAACTCCTATGCGGCATCGGGCCCGTTGGTGCACCCGCTCCTGCACGGCCGTACGGCGGTGATCGCCGCCCAGAACGGCATCCCCTGGTGGTACTTCCACGGCCTGCCCGGCCCGTACGCCGGCCGCCGCATCGAGAGCGTCGACCCGGCGGGCGCGGTCAGCGCGACCCTGCCGCCGGCGCGCGCCATCGGATGCGTCGTCTACGCCGCCACCGAGCTGGAGGCACCCGGTGTCGTACGACACCTGGAGGGCACCCGCTTCTCGATCGGCGAGCCCGGCCGTGACGTGTCGCAGCGCTGCCTCGACTTCAGCGAGGCCATGCGGGCGGGCGGGCTCAAGTGCCCGGTCGAACCGGATTTGCGCAACGACATCTGGATCAAGCTGCTCGGCAACATCTCGTTCAACCCCATCAGCGCGCTCGCCAGAGCCACCATGGGCCAGATCTGCCGCCACCCGGACACCCGCTCGCTCGTCGAGTCGATGATGCGCGAGACGCTGGAGGTGGCGGCCGCCGTCGGCTGCCGCCCCGGGATTTCCGTGGAGCGGCGCATCGCGGGCGCGGAGCGGGTCGGCGACCACAAGACGTCCACGCTCCAGGACCTGGAGAAGGGCAAACCCCTCGAACTCGACGTGCTGCTCGCCGCCGTCGTCGAACTGGCCGGCCTCACAGGCACGTCCGTACCGACGCTGCGGGCGGTGCACGCGCTGGCCGACCTGCTGGCCACCAACTCCTCCTCCGCTGGGAGCGCACAGTGAAGAAGAAAGACAGGCAGCCGAAGCAGTACACACGGCTGGCCCACCCGCTCGTACGTGACTCCAACGGCACGCTGAGGCAAGCGACTTGGGACGAGGCGCTGGAGCGGGCCGCGACCGGATTCCGGCGGGCGACGGACACGTACGGCCCTGACGCCTTCGCCATGCTGTCCTGCGCCCGCGCGACCAACGAGATGAATTACGTCGCCCAGAAGTTCACACGCGTGGTCATGGGCACCAACAACGTCGACTCGTGCAACCGGACGTGCCACGCGCCCAGTGTGGCGGGCCTGTCGGCAGCCTTCGGCTCGGGCGGCGGCACCTCCTCGTACGAAGAGGTCGAGCACACCGACCTGATCGTGATGTGGGGCTCCAACGCCCGCTTCGCCCACCCCATCTTCTTCCAGCACGTACTGAAGGGCATCAGGAACGGCGCTCCGATGTACGCCGTCGATCCGCGCCGCACGTCGACCGCCGAATGGGCGGAGAGCTGGCTGGGCCTGAACGTGGGCACCGACATCCCGCTGGCCCATGCGATCGGGCGCGAGATCATCCACGCGGGGCTGGTGAACCGGGCGTTCGTGGAGCGGGCGACGACGGGGTTCGAGGAGTATGCCGACCTGGTCGAGCCATGGACACTGACGGCGGCGGAGAAGGTGACGGGTGTCCCGGCGGAGGCGATCCGAGAGCTGGCACATGCGTACGCGACAGCCGAACGCGCACAGTTGTGCTGGACGTTGGGCATCACCGAGCACCACAACGGCACGGACAATGTGCGAGCGCTGATCAATCTGTCATTGCTCACCGGGCATGTCGGCCGGTACGGCTCCGGGGTCCAGCCCCTGCGCGGCCAGAACAATGTGCAGGGCGGCGGCGACATGGGCGCCATCCCGAACCGGCTGCCCGGCTTCCAGGACATCCTCGACCCGGTGGCGCGGGCCAAGTTCGAACGGACCTGGAACACCGTCATCCCGCCCAGGTACGGCATGACGCTGACGGAGATGTTCGAGGCGATGGAGAGCCGCGAACTGCGCGCCGTCTATTGCATCGGCGAGAACCCGGCGCAGTCGGAGGCCGACAGCGAACAGGCGACGCGCAGGCTTGCCGCCCTGGACCATCTCGTCGTCCAGGACATCTTCCTGACGAAGACCGCGGAAATGGCGGACGTCGTGCTCCCGGCGACGGCGGCGTGGGCGGAGACGGAAGGCACGACAACGAACAGCGAGCGGCGCGTGCAGCGTGTACGGGCCGCTCTTGTCCCGCCGGGCGAGGCGCGCGAGGACATCGCGATCATCTGCGCGATGGCGGAACGGCTGGGCCACGCCTGGAAGTTCGCCGACTCCGAAGCCGTCTGGAACGAACTGCGGGACCTCTCCCCCGACCACTACGGCATGACGTACGACCGCCTGGAACAGCACCAGGGGCTGCAGTGGCCGTGCCCCGACACGGACCGCCTGCCGTCGAGCTTCCTGCACGCACGACTGTGGGAGACGGACCCGGCGCGGCGGGGACCGGCCGCTCCCTTCGGCCTGGTGGCACACGACCCGCCGGTAGACCTGACGGACGAGGACTACCCGCTGCGGCTGACGACAGGTCGGCGCCTCGACTCGTACAACACCGGCGTTCAGAGCGGCAGTTTCGCGTCCCCGCTGCGGCGCGGTGAGTACATCGAGCTGAGCCCGGAGGACGCGGCGGCGTACGGCGTCGAGGTGGGCGAGGAGGTCCGGGTCTCGTCCCGGCGCGGCGTCGTGACCGCGCCGGTGTGGGTCGATCCGGGGCTGCGGCCAGGACTGGCCTTCATGACCATGCACTTTCCCGACGAGGTCGACACCAATCAGCTCACGATCGAGGCGAACTGCCCGATCGCCGGGACGGCCGAGTTCAAGGCTTCGGCGATACGAGTGGAGAAGCTGGTGCCGGCATGGACCTGAAGTACAGGGACGCGGAGCCCACGGACGAGGAACGGTCGGCGGTGGACGAGCTGTTGGGCCCGCCCGCCTCGGGCTGGGAGGGCGCCGACCGCACGACGACCGGAACGGACCTGCGCTGGGCGCGCGGCGGGTCGGCGGCGCGAGAACGTCGTGACCTCCTCCTCCCGGCGCTGCACGCGGTGAACGACCGGGTGGGGTGGCTGAGCGAAGGCGCCCTGGACTACATCTGCCGACGGCTCACGGTGCCGCCGGCGGAGGCGTACGGGGTGGCCACCTTCTACGCGATGTTCTCGGTGAAGCCACGCCCGGCGAAGGTCCTCCACGTCTGCACGGACCTGGCCTGCGCGACACGCGGCGCGGCGGCACTGTGCGCGAACCTGGAGGAACGCCTGGGCGCGGCGGGCACGGCTGCGGGGGGCACGGTGTGGCAACCGAGCCCGTGCCTGGGGCTGTGCGAACGGGGGCCGGCGGCGCTGCTGCTTCAGGCGGGGGTGGAGCCCGGTGCAGGGGCGGAGCCCGGAGCAGGCGCGGAACCCGGAGCAGGCGCGGAACCCAGAGCAGGCGCGGGCTGTGCCCCCGGGCCGGGAGCGAGCCCTGATCTCGGGCTGGGCTCCGGGACAGGGGCGGGCGCTGACCCCCGGCCCGGCCTCGAAGTCCGGGGCGGCGGTGCCGCGTTGGCGGGGGCTGCGGCGGAGGCCGAGGCATTCCCCCACCCCGCCCCTTCCCGAAACCGGGGGCAAGCCCCCGGCCCGTCGGAGGGGGAGAGCGGGACGGGGCGGGGCCCCAGACGGGGAAGCGGCAGCTCCGCGCCGACCGGGTCAGCCGCAACGCCGGCCACCGCCCCCCGTCCCCGCGCCGCCGCCGTCATCGCCCCCGCCTCCCCCCACGCCGTCGACCTCGCCACCCGCGCCCCCGAGACCGCACCCCCCGAGCCCCCCGCCGCCACCGCCGTGCCCCAATTCGGCGACCCCGGACTCGTACTCCTGCGGCGGATCGGGAGCGTAGATCCGTACAGCCTCGACAGTTACCGCGCCGAAGGCGGATACGCCGCTCTCCGGCGGGCGTTCGCGCTCGGGCCCGCCGGGGTCGTCCGGGAGGTGCTCGACGCCGGGCTCGTCGGGCGGGGCGGGGCCGCGTTTCCCACCGGGCGGAAGTGGGACGCCACCTCCCGCCGGCCCGATCACCCGCACTACCTCGTCTGCAACGCCGACGAGAGCGAGCCCGGCACCTTCAAGGACCGGGTCCTGATGGAGGGCGATCCGTACGCCCTCGTCGAAGCCATGACCATCGCCGGGTACGCCACCGGCGCCCACCACGGCTACCTCTACCTGCGCGGCGAGTACCCGCGAGCGTACGAAAGGCTCAGTCACGCCATTGCCCAGGCCAGGCTGCGCGGCTTCCTCGGCAGCGACGTCCTCGGCCACGGGTACGCCTTCGACATCGAGATCCGCCGCGGCGCGGGCGCGTACATCTGCGGCGAAGAGACCGCGATCTTCAACTCCATCGAGGGGCAGCGGGGCGAACCCCGCTCCAAGCCCCCCTTCCCCGTCGAGAAGGGCCTCTTCGGAAAGCCGACCGCCGTCAACAATGTGGAGACGCTGGTCAACGTGCTCCCGATCCTGACCGAAGGTGCCGCCGCCTACGCCCGCACCGGCACCGAATCCTCCACCGGCACCAAACTCTTCTGCGTCTCCGGCCAGGTGGACCGCCCCGGCATCTACGAGCTGCCCTTCGGCGCCACCCTGCGCGAGCTCCTCGAACTGGCCGGCCCGCCCACCGTCCTCCGGGCGATCCTCCTCGGCGGGGCCGCCGGCGGCTTCGTACGCCCCGACGAGCTCGACATCCCCCTCACCTTCGAAGGCACGCGCGCCGCCGGCGCCACCCTCGGCTCAGGCGTGGTCCTGGTCCTGGACGACACCGTGGAGCTGCCCGCCATCCTGCTCCGCATCGCCGAGTTCTTCCGTGACGAATCGTGCGGGCAGTGCGTGCCCTGCAGGGTCGGCACCGTACGGCAGGAGGAGGCGCTGCACCGGATCAAGGACCGTACGGGCGCTGCCGCCGCCGGAGACATCGCGCTGCTCCGTGAGGTCGGCGGAGCCATGCGGGACGCCTCGATCTGCGGTCTCGGACAGACCGCCTGGAACGCCGTCGAGTCCGCCATCGACCGCTTGGGAGCCTTCGAATGACCGCGATTCCGCTTCAACCGCCGCGCAGGCTCATCGAGTTCACTCTCGACGGGGCCGAGACCCGCGTCCCGGAGGGGTCCACGATCCTCGACGCCTGCCGAGCCGCAGGCCAGGACATACCGACCCTGTGCCAGGGCGACACCCTCACTCCCAAGAACGCCTGCCGGGTGTGCGTCGTCGAGGTCGAGGGCGCCCGTACGCTCGCACCGGCCTGCTCGCGCCGCGCCGAGCCCGGCATGGTGGTGCGTACGGACACCGAGCGCGCCCGGCACAGCCGGAAGATCGTGCTGGAGCTGCTCGCATCGTCGACGGATCTTTCCACGACGCCGCGCGCCGCCGAGTGGATCAAGGAGTACGAGGCGAAGCCCGACCGCTTCGGCCCGGACGCCGCCCGTCTCAACGAACAGCCCAAGATCGACAACGACCTGTACGTCCGCGACTACGACAAGTGCATCCTCTGCTACAAGTGCGTGGACGCGTGCGGCGAGCAGTGGCAGAACACCTTCGCCATCGCCGTCGCGGGCCGCGGCTTCGACGCCCGCATCTCCGTCGAGCACGACGCCGCGCTGACCGACTCCGCATGCGTGTACTGCGGCAACTGCATCGAGGTCTGCCCGACCGGCGCGCTCAGCTTCAAGTCGGAGTTCGACATGCGCGCGGCCGGGACCTGGGACGAGGCGTCCCAGACGGAGACGACGACCGTGTGCGCGTACTGCGGCGTCGGCTGCAACCTCACCCTGCACGTGCAGGAGAATGAGATCGTCAAGGTCACCTCACCGCACGACAACCCGGTGACCCACGGCAATCTGTGCATCAAGGGCCGTTTCGGCTACCAGCACGTACAACAGCGCTGATCTCGACGCCCTGAAGACTCGAAGACTCGAATGACTTGAAGAAGTGGGACTGATCATCATGGGACGGGTCACCGAGCGCCGCCGCGTCATCCGTGTCAGGGACGGGGCGGTCACGACGCGTCCCGACACGCTGGTCGCCGAGGAGCCCCTCGAAATCCGGCTGAACGGCAAGCCGCTCGCCATCACCATGCGGACGCCGGGCGACGACTTCGCGCTCGCGGCGGGCTTCCTGGTGAGCGAGGGCGTGCTCGGCGCCGCCGACGACGTGCAGTCGATCGTGTACTGCGCGGGCGCCACCGAGGACGGCACAAATACGTACAACGTGGTGGATGTGAAGCTCGCTCCGGGTGTCCCGGTCCCGGACATCACTCTTGAGCGCAACGTCTACACGACGTCCTCGTGCGGCCTGTGCGGCAAGGCCAGTCTCGACGCGGTACGCACCACCGCCCGCTTCCCGATCGCCGATACTCCGCCGGTCCGTCTCACACCCGAGCTGCTTGCCGGCCTCCCCGACCGGCTGCGCGCGGCACAGCAGGTGTTCGACAGGACCGGGGGTCTGCATGCGGCCGCGCTGTTCTCGGAGGCGGGCGAGCTGCTCGACGTACGGGAGGACGTCGGCCGGCACAACGCGGTCGACAAGCTCGTGGGGCGGGCACTTCAGGACGGCCGCCTGCCGCTGTCGCGTGCGGTTCTGCTGGTGTCGGGGCGGGCGTCCTTCGAGCTCGCGCAGAAGGCGGTGATGGCCGGTATCCCGGTCCTCGCTGCGGTCTCCGCGCCTTCGTCCCTGGCCGTGGACCTGGCGGCCGAGACCGGTCTGACGCTGGTCGGTTTCCTGCGCGGGCCGAACATGAACGTGTACGCGGGCGACGAGCGCATCGCCCTGCACACCGGGGTCTGACGCGCCCCGCGACACGGGATACGGGCCCGGCCGGCGGGGAGCGCCCCCTGCGTCGGCCGGGCTCTCCGTAAGGCCGGATCCGGGGCGGCGTCCGCGGCTACCATCTCCGGATGTCCCGCAGTGAGAAGAAGTCCCGGCGTCTGGTGGTCGACGACAAGACCTTCCTGTGGTGGGTTACCCACCGGCACCGGGCCGAGGAAGGCCGGTTCCTGGACTGCTGCGAGATCCTCGACATCCGCCCTTTCGGGGAGCGGGGACGCCTCCTGATCACGTTTCAGGACGGGCCGGGCCGTCTGGTGCCGGACGGTTATATGCCGTCGGGGTCTGTCGGGAAGGCACGCGGCGCCGACCTCAATCTCCATGAGCCCGGCACGGTCAGGGCGTTGCTCGACGAAGCGGGGGCTGACGGCTGGGACACGGATGATCCGCAGGTCAGGACGGTGGACGGCTGGGCGTTCTTCGACGCGGTGGCCGCGCGGCGGGGCGGCGGCTGACGTCGGCGCGAGGTCGCGCCGACGGGCGGCGTTGCGTCAGCGCCGCTGCCCGCGCCGGGCCCGGCTCCTGGCTTCCGCCGGGGCGGGGATGAGCTGGAGTGCCAGGGTGGCCGGGGGCTTTGCGATGCCGGGGCCGCCGGCTGCGACCCAGGCCAGGATGTCGTCCGTACAGTCGTCGTCCAGTGCCCAGCCGACCCAGGCTGCGCGCCCGCCCCGGCGGCGTCCCTCGGTGGAGGGCTGGACCACTACGACGTTGGCCTGACCGCACGGGCCGAGGCATTCGCTCGTACGCACCGCGAGCCGCCCACCGGACGCGTCGGCGGCCTCGCGTAGGCGGCGCAGCTGGCCGTCGTGGTCCGTGCCCGGATGCTTGCGGGCGTCACCGCAGCAGCAGCCCCGGCAGACGGTGAGGGCACAGGGGCGGGGACCGAAGGGGCGTATCGCGGAAGTCACTTGGCGATTTTGCCAGGTGGGGGCGGCGTTCGTCGTGGGTGGGGGGCGGGTGTGGTGCGGGTGCCCTGCGGTGCGGCGTGGTGCGGGTTGCCTGCGGCGCAGTTCCCCTACCCGCCCCTTCCCGGCTGTGACATTTGCGGCTGCCGCCGCGGAGGGCTCTGCCCCAGACCCCGCTCCTCAAACGCCCGAAGGGCGTCGGGGGCCTGGGGGCTTGCCCCCCAGCTTCGGGATAAGGGGCGGCTAGGGGAACAAGCCCGCGCAGCGCTCACCCAGCCAACGAAACCCGCCGGGAGGCAACTGACTCCGCCCCGTCCTCCCGCACCGCATCGCCCGCCCGTCGTTTCGCAATCACCGCGCACACCATCAACTGCATCTGGTGGAACAGCATCAACGGCAGCACCGCCAAGCTCGCCTCCGCCCCGAACAGCACACTCGCCATCGGCAGTCCCGCCGCCAGGGACTTCTTCGACCCCGCGAACTGGATCGCGATCCGGTCGCCGCGCCCGAAGCCGAGCCGCTTCGCCCCGTACCAGCTCAGCGCCAGCATCGCCGCGAGCAGCACCGCCTCGACGCCCAGCAGCGCGCCGAGCCGGGCCGGGCTCACCTGGCGCCAGATGCCCTCCGTCACGCCGTGGCTGAAGGCGGTGTAGACGACGAGCAGTATCGAGCCGCGGTCCACGTACCCGAGCGCCTTCTTGTGCCGCACCAGGAAGCCGCCCACCCAGCGCCTCAGCAGCTGCCCCGCGACGAACGGCAGCAGCAGTTGCAGGACGATCTTCAGCAGCGAGTCGGCGGAGAAGCCACCCATTCCGCCGCCGATCAGCAGGGCCGCCAGCAGCGGGGTGAGGAAGATCCCGACGAGGCTGGAGAAGGACCCCGCGCAGATCGCCGCAGGCACATTTCCGCGCGCGATGGAGGTGAAGGCGATCGAGGACTGGATGGTCGACGGGACGAGGCAGAGAAAGAGGAGGCCGCCGTAGAGCTGGGGAGTGAGGACGTACGGGACGAGCCCCTTGGCGGCCAGGCCGAGCAGCGGGAAGAGCGCGAACGTACAGGCCAGGACCGTCAGATGGAGTCGCCAGTGCCGCAGCCCGTCGAGCGCCTCGCGGGTGGAGAGCCGGGCGCCGTACAGGAAGAACAGCAGCGCAACCGCTCCGGTGGACGCCCCGCCGACCGCCTCGGCCGCCGTGCCGGACGCCGGCAGCAGTGTCGCGAGGACCACCGTCCCGATGAGCGCCAGGATGTACGGATCGATCGGCAGCCAGGACGGCAACTGCATCGTGCGGCGGCTCATGAGCTCCACTTGCTGTCAGGTCAGGTCAGGTCGGGTCGGTACGTGCCCTCCCCATCGTCCACCTGATCGAGGCGATCGGGAATCCCGTATACAGCTCTTACTGTCATCACGATCAGCGATAAACTTCTCCCATGTACGAGCCCACCCAGCTCCGCACCTTCCTCGCCGTCGCCCAGACCCTGAGCTTCACCCAGGCCGCCCGCCGCCTCGGCCTCCGCCAGTCCACCGTGAGCCAGCACGTGCGCCGCCTGGAGGACGCGACCGGGCGTCGGCTCTTCACGCGTGACACGCACCGCGTGGAGCTCACGGAGGACGGCGAGGCGATGCTCGGCTTCGCCCGTACGATCCTGCAGGCCCACGAGAGGGCCGCGGCCTTCTTCACCGGGACCCGGCTCCGCGGCAGGCTGCGCTTCGGCGCCTCGGAGGACTTCGTACTGACGCGCCTGCCGGAAATCCTGGAGACCTTCCGGCTCGACCACCCCGAGGTCGAGCTGGAGCTGACCGTCGAGCTGTCCGGCACCCTGCACCGCCAGCTGGAGGCGGGCCGCCACGATCTGGTCCTCGCCAAGCGGCGTACGGGCGACACCCACGGCGAACTGGTCTGGCAGTCCACGCTCACCTGGATCGGCGCCCCGTCCCTGCGCCTCGACCCGGACCGCCCGGTCCCGCTGATCCTCTTCCCGCCGCCCGGCATCACCCGGGCCCGCGCCCTCGAAGTCCTGGAGGAACACGGCCGCCCCTGGCGCATCGCCTGTACGAGCGGCAGCCTCAGCGGCCTGATCGCGGCGGCCCGCGCGGGCCTCGGCGTCATGGCACACACCCGCGGCCTGATCCCGCCCGGGCTGGCCCCCCTGCCCGCGAAGGCGGGCCTGCCGGATCTCGGCGGCGTGGACTTCGTCCTGCTGCACGGGCGCAGGCGCGCGGCCGCCCAGGACGCGGCGGACGCCCTGGCGGCGGCGATCCTGGCGGGCGGCGACCGACTGCACCGGGGGAATACGCAGTAGGCGTACAGATTTGGTGGAGATTCTCGCGCACCATACTTACTCCACGGTCAGGAGCGCGCCCGAGCCTTCCCCATGTGCCCGTTTTCCACCTGCTGAGCTGTACAGATGCACATGAATTCGGATTCCGCGACCCCCTCCCGTCGACTGGCCCGCTGGGGTACGGTCACGGCGCTGTGCGGAGCGCCACAAGGAGCAGGTCATTGCGCGAGTTCACTGTCCCACCCATGGCGACGGCGCCTCAGGTCGGCGGGCTGGCGGACGTCGTCTTCGACCACGCCGAGACGGATCCGTACCGCGTCGCGCTCGGACGCAAGGGCGAAGACGGGCTCTGGCACGACGTGCCGTCGGCCCAGTTCCGCGACGAGGTGCTGGCGATCGCCAAGGGGCTGCTGGCGCACGGTGTCCGGTTCGGGGACCGGGTCGCGATCATGTCGCGTACGCGCTACGAGTGGACACTCTTCGATTTCGCGCTCTGGACGGTCGGCGCGCAGCCCGTGCCCATCTACCCCACGGCCTCCGCCGAGCAGGTCTTCTGGACGCTGCACGACGCCGGGGTCTCGGCCTGCATGGTGGAGCACGAGGACCATGCGATGACCATCGCCTCGGTGATCGACCGGCTGCCGCAGCTGAAGCGCCTGTGGCAGCTGGACGCCGGCGCCGAGGCCGAGCTCGCCCGGGCGGGGGTGGACATCGAGGACGAAGTGGTCCACCGCCACCGGCGGGCGGTGACGCCCGATTCCGTGGCCACCGTGATCTATACGTCGGGCACGACGGGCCGCCCCAAGGGCTGCGTGATCACACATGCGAATTTCATGTACGAGACCGACACGGCGATCACCCGCTGGGAGTCGGTGTTCCACTCCAAGCCGGGCGACGAGGCCTCGACGCTGCTCTTCCTGCCGCTCGCGCATGTCTTCGGGCGGATGATCGAAGTCGCGGCGATCAGGGGGCGGGTCAAGCTCGGCCATCAGCCCGTTCTCTCGGCGCATGCGCTGATGCCCGATCTGGTGGCGTTCCGGCCGACGTTCATCCTGGCCGTGCCGTACATCTTCGAGAAGGTCTACAGCGGGGCGCGGCGCAAGGCCGAGGCCGCCGGGAAGCTGGGCGCGTTCGACAAGGCCGTCGAGGTGGCGGTGCGCTACGCGGAGGCGCTGGAGCAGCGCGCGTTCGGCACCGGGCCCGGGCCTTCCGCCTCGCTGCGGCTGCAGCACCAGTTCTTCGAGAAGGCGGTGTACGGGAAGGTGCGCGACGCCATGGGCGGGCGCGTGCGGCACGCCATGTCCGGGGGTTCGGCGATGGAGCGGCAGCTCGGGCTGTTCTTCGCGGGCGCGGGCGTGACGATCTACGAGGGGTACGGCCTGACGGAGTCGACAGCCGCCGCCACCGCCAACCCGCCCGAGCGCACCCGCTACGGCACGGTCGGCCAGCCACTGCCCGGTACGACGGTGCACATCGCCGACGACGGGGAGGTCTGGCTGCACGGCGGCCAGGTCTTCTCCGGGTATCTCAACGACCCCAAGGCCACGGACGCGGTGCTGCATGACGGCTGGCTGGCCACGGGTGACATCGGCGCTCTGGACGACGACGGCTATCTGACGATCACCGGGCGGAAGAAAGAGATCATCGTGACGTCCGGCGGCAAGAGTGTGTCGCCGATCGGCCTGGAGGAGCGGGTGCGGTCGCATCCGCTGGTGGCTCAGTGCCTCGTCGTCGGCAACGACAGACCGTACATCGCCGCCCTCGTCACGCTCGACCAGGAGGCCGTCGACCACTGGCTCCAGATGCACAACAAGCCGCCGCTGAACGCGGCGGACCTGGTGCGGGATCCCGATCTGGAGATGGAGGTCCGGCGGGCGGTGGTGGCCGCCAACACGCTGGTCTCGCAGGCCGAATCGATCCGTACGTTCCGGATACTGGCCCACCAGTTCAGCGAGGAGCACGGGCTGCTGACGCCGTCGCTGAAGCTCAAGCGCAAGGCGACCGAGGCGGCGTACCGGGTGGAGGTGGACGCGCTCTACCGGTGACGGCGGTCGGTGACGGCTACGGATCCCGCACTCTTCTGACGGGTCATCAATTGCCGATGCGTCAGTTATTGACGGTTCATCAGGTCAGCCACAGAATGCGGGGCATCCCAAGGGAGGGACCCCACTGTGTTGCGACCGATCCGCACCATCGCCGCAGCTGCCGCAGTGCTGCTGGCCGCCACCGCCTGCAACTCCGCATCGACCCATGGCCCCGGCGACGACGCGGGCAAGGGCGGGGGCGGCTCTGTACGCGGAGTGAGCGCCGACTCCATCAAGGTCGGCGGCATCGTCTCGATGACCACCGCGAGCGGGTACTCCAAGAAGGACACCGACCTCGGCGCGAAGGCCCGTTACGACCGCGCCAACGCGGAGGGCGGAGTCAACGGCCGGAAGATCGACTACCTGGGCGCCGAGGACGACGGGCAGGACCCCGCCAAGAACCTGGCCGCCGCGCGGGGGCTCGTCCAGCGCGAGAAGGTCTTCGCCGTCGCTCCGATGAGCTCGGTCACCTTCTCCGGCGCCGACTTCCTGGAGCAGCAGAAGGTGCCGACCTTCGGGTGGGGCACGCTGCCCTCGTTCTGCGGGCCCAAGTACATCTACGGCTTCAACGGCTGCCTCGTCCCGATGCCCGGCGGCACGCTCAACCAGACTTGGCCGGAGGGTCTGGCCACGGTGCTCGGCGGGGCCAAGGGCAAGTCGGTGGCGCTGCTCGCCAATGACAACGACGCGGGCAAGTTCGGCATCCGTACCTTCACCCAGGGCTTCACCGCCGCCGGATACAAGGTGTCGTACGCCAAGGCCGTCGTGCCGGCGACGTCGGTGCCGAGCGACTGGTCGGCGTACACCAAGGAGATCATGCGCAGCGACGGCGGCAAGGCGCCGGACGTCGTGATCTCCGTGATGCAGACGCCGTACAACATCGGCCTGTTCACGACGCTCAAACGCGGCGGCTTCAAGGGCGTGCTGTCCGATCCGACGGATTACGACCCCGGGCTGCTCGCCAAGGACGCTACGAAGCAGGCGCTGGACGGCGTGCATGTGCTGCTGCAGTTCGAGCCCTTCGAGTCGGAAAGTGCGGGGATGCGGCAGTTCAAGGAGGACATCAGGAAGACGGCGGGCGGCAAGGACGTACCGCTGAACATGCACATGGTCACCGGATACATGTCCGCCGATCTCTTCCTGGCGATCGCCGAGAAGGCGGGCAAGGACCTGACCGTCGAGTCCTTCCAGAAGGCGGCGGGGTCGTTCTCCGACAGCGGGACGCTGGTGGGCGACCGGGCCGAGCCCAAGGGGCAGCGGGAGAGCTTCGGCTGCGGGGCGCTGGTGCAGCTGAAGGACGGCAAGTACGAGGTGTCTTCGCCGTTCAAGTGCTATCCGCCCATCCCGTTCGATTAGGGAGGGGGTCCCGTCATGGGTGATCTGCTGGGCTTTGTGCTGAGCGGGCTGGTCTCGGGTGCGCTGTACGCCCTGCTGGCCACAGGGCTTGTCCTCTCGTACTCCGCGTCGGGGCTGTTCAACTTCGCGCACGGCGCGACGGCATATCTGTGTGCGCTCGCCTTCTACGAACTGCACTCGGGCTTCGGGTGGCCCGCTGTGCCGACCGCGTTCCTGCTCGTGTGTGGCGTCGCACCCGGGATCGGGTGGGGGCTCGACCGGCTGATGTTCAGGAAACTGGCGCGGGTCGGCGAGACGGCGCAGATCGTGGCGACGATCGGGCTGCTCGTCGCGCTGCCTGCCGCCGGGCTGTGGACGGTGGAGCTGCTGGCGGAGGCGGGGGCGCCCGTGGTGCCTGCCGAGAACCAGTTCGGGCTGCCGGGGGTCGGGCCGAGCCCGGCCACGTCCTGGCAGCTGATGGACGGCCTGGGCATCGACTCCGACCAGCTGATCACGTGGCTGACGACGGCCGTGGTGGCCGTGGGGCTCTGGGTACTCATGCGGCACACGAGGCTCGGGCTGCGGCTGCGGGCCGCCGTCGACAACCGCACGCTGGTGGAGCTGCGCGGCATCAGCGCGGACCGGCTGTCGTCGGTGGCTTGGATGCTGTCGTCGGGGCTGGCGGGACTGGCGGGTGTGCTGGCGACGCCGCTGCTCGGCCTGTCCGCCCACGACTACACCCTGTTCTTGTTCGTCTCGGCGACGGCGGCGGTGCTGGGGCGGTTCGCGTCGACTCCGCTGGCGTTCGCGGGCGGGCTGGGGCTCGGCGTACTCCAGAATCTGACGGCCGGATACGCGTCCTTCGCCGACGACATCACCGGATTCCGTACGGCGGTGCCCTTCCTGATCCTCTTCGCAGGACTGCTGGTGATGACGCGCCGACAGCGGACGGCAGGGACGGCGGCGGCGGACGCACCGCCGGTCGACTATCTCGCCGGGCGGTCGTGGGCGCGGAGGTGGGGGCCGTGGGCGGCGGGCGCGGCGCTGCTGTCGGCGGCCTTCTACACCGTGACGACGCCCTTCTGGAGCGGGATCCTTGCGCAGGGGCTCGCGATCTCGCTGGTCTTCGTCTCCTTCACGGTGGTGACGGGGCTCGGCGCGATGGTCAGCCTGGCTCAGGCGACGTTTGTGACGGGCGCGGCGCTGGTGGCCGGGCTGCTGATGAGCCACGGCTGGCCGTTCGTGGCGGCGGCGCTGGTGGGCACGTGCGCGGCGGCAGTACTCGGGGCTCTGGTGGCGCTTCCCGCGCTGCGGCTGGGAGGGCGTTCGCTGGCGCTGGCCACGCTTGCCCTGGCCTTTCTGGCGGATCAAGTGCTCTTCCAGATGCGGTGGTTGAGGAACGGCGACACGGGCTGGGAGATCCCGCGCCCGGCCTTCGGCCCGGTGGACTTGGCCGACGACCGGGCGATGGGCGTGGCCCTGGTGGTGCTGCTGACGGCGGCGGTCGCCTCGCTGAGCGCCCTGCGCAACTCCCCCTCGGGGCGGGCGATGCTGGCGGTACGGTCCGCTCCTGCGGCGGCGTCGGCCTCGGGCGTCTCGGTCATCCGTACGAAGCTGATGCTGTTCACCCTGTCGGCGGGAATCGCGGGCTTCGGCGGCGTGATGTACGCGTCGTACAACACCCGCATCACGGCGACCGACTTCACTGCGATGACGGGCTTGATCTGGCTGGCGGTGGTGGTCGCGGCAGGGGTACGGCGCCCGCAGTTCGCGGTGGTGGCGGGCCTGGTCTTCGCACTGGTGCCGCATGTCGTGTCGGAGTACGTCACGGAGTCGACGCAGCTCCCGGTCATCCTGTTCGGCCTGGCGGGATTGGCACTGGCGAACGACCCGGACGGGTACTGCGCGGCGGTGGCGGTGCGGAGGTATCGGCGGAGGGGGATGCGGGCGGGCGTGGCCTCGGCGCGGGTGGGGGTGCCGGTGGGGGTGGGGGCTGGCGACTCGGCGCGGGGCGAGGCCGACGACTCGGCGCGGGTAGCGGCTGGCGACCCGGCGCGGGTGGAGGTGCCGGTGCGGGTGAAGGCCAGTGACTCGGCGCGGGTGGAGGCCGGCAACTCGGCACGGGTAGCGGTTGGCGACCCGGCGCGGGGCGAGGCCGACGACTCGGCGCGGGTGCCGGTGCGGGTGGAGGCGGAGGCTGCGCCCGAGGTGGGAGGGGCGGCTGCGCCGGGGGTTGGGGCGAGGGCGGTGCCTGATGCGCGGTGCGGGGCTGCGGACCCCGCGCCGGCTTCGGTGCCGGGGCGGGTACGGGAACCGTCCCCGGTGCCTGCGGCCTCGGAGCCACCGGTCGGCCTCGGGGGCGGAGTTCCCCCACTCCACCCTCTCCGCCCGGAGGCAGACCCCCGGGCCCACAGGACGACACCCGCCGCGCAGGACGAACCAGACGCAGCCGCCGCCCAACCGTCGGTGTTCGGAGCGCTGGTCGAGCAGCCACCCGCCCTTGGGGGCCGAGGGGCCTCCCCCCGTTCCGGGAAGGGGCGGGGTGGGGAAGAAGCCCCCTCCGCCGCGCTCGCGCTGCGCGGCGTTCACGCCGGGTACGGCGGAGCCCCCGTACTGCACGGCGTAGATCTGACCGTACGCGCAGGAGAAATCGTCGCCCTCCTCGGTCCCAACGGGGCCGGGAAATCCACCACTTGCCACGTCGCCGCCGGACTGATCGCACCCCTCACCGGCAGCGTCCACATCCACACGCGCGACGCCACCCGCGACGGCCCCGTACGGCGTTCCCGTGCAGGCGTCGTCCTCGCGCCGGAGGGGCGGGGGATCTTCCCCTCGCTCACCATCGAGGAGAATCTCGCGCTGCGCCTGCCCGAGCAGTCCGCCCGCGACGCGGTGTACGAGCGCTTCGCGAGCCTCGCCAAGCGCCGTACCGTACCCGCCGGTTCGCTGTCCGGGGGCGAGCAGCAGATGCTCGCGCTCGCGCCCCTGCTCCAGCACCCACCGGCCGTACTCATCGCCGACGAGCCGTCGCTGGGGCTCGCGCCACGCGTCGTAGACGAGGTGTTCCGACTGCTGACGGAGCTGCGCGAGGCGGGCACGGCGCTGCTGCTGGTGGAGGAGAAGGCCGCCGGGGTACTGGGAATCGCCGACACCGTGGCGTACCTCGCGCAGGGCCGCGTCACCTGGTGCGGTCCGCGCAACGAAGTGCGTGCCGACCAGCTCACCGAGGCGTACCTGGGAATCGCGGCGAAGGTGAGGTCATGAGTGAGTACGTCTGAGTACGTCATCGAAGCCGACTGGATCCGCGTCCGCTTCGGCGGCATCACGGCGCTCGACGGCGTACGCATCGCTGTCCGCCCAGGAGAAGTGTGCGGCCTCATCGGCCCGAACGGTGCCGGCAAGACGACGCTGTTCGATGTCCTGTCGGGCATACGGCGGCCCGACGAAGGGCACGTAGTGCTGGACGGTACGGACATCACGCGCCGCTCCCCCGCCTGGCGAGCCCGCCACGGCATGCGCCGCACCTTCCAGCGCCAGCAGCTCTTCGGCCAGCTCACCGTCGCCGACAACCTAGTGGTCGCCCAGGAGTGGCGCGGCGGCGGAGGCGGCCTCGCAGCCGACCTCCTGGCGGCGCCGACGCGACGCACCCGAGCGACCGCGCGCCGCGAAAGGGCCGCCGAAGTAATGCGCTCCTGCGGCCTCGACGCGCTCGCGGGCTCATACGCCGGGACGCTCCCCGTCGGCCAAGCCCGCATGGCCGAGCTTGCCCGCGCCCTGGCCGACCCGCCCCGCGTGCTGCTGCTCGACGAGCCGGCGTCCGGCATGTCGAGCGAGGAGAGAGCGCAACTTGCCGCCGTAATCCGTCACTTGACGGCAGAGGCCGGCTGCGCGGTCATCCTCGTCGAGCACAACGTCGCCTTCGTCATGGAGCTGTGCACCCGCGTCGTAGTCCTCGACCTCGGCAAGGTCCTGGCCGAGGGCAGCGCCACAGAGGTGAGACAGAACCCCGCTGTCCGGGACGCATACCTAGGAACACCGAATGCCGCACTAGATCGTGCAGCAGACAAGGGCGTGGACGGACCCGGCGGCAGCTGACAGACGGCGCCAAGAAGGAGCAGCCCACCCGCATGGATCCGCGGTCACTCCCCCGCGGCGTCCAGGAAGATCCGCGCCAGTTCGTGCGGTTGGGAGAACATCGGCCAGTGGCCGGTGTCCATCTCGACCAGCCGCCAGCGATCGCTGGTCAGCAGCTTGGCCACGTCGTCACTCGGCTCGGCTCCGTCGAGCAAGCACTTGATGTACGTCGCCGGAAGCTCGCCAAGTGGCCGTGCCAGGACGGCCGGCTCGGTCAGTGAGGCGCCCGGGTGCGGCGTCGAGCCGCCCACGATCCGTGCGATCTGCTCATCGGTAAGGCCCTTGCCGCCGTAGTCGGGCGCGGCCCGCGGTGCCCAGAAGCCGCCGTTCCCGGCGATCGAAGCCTCCAGCTTCGCCGGGCCCTCCCACCAGGCGGATACGAACGACTCGCCGTCCGTCGGAACGTTGGAGTCGACGAAGACCACGTGGGCCAGCCGGTCGCCGATCCGCTCGGCGGCCTGACCGACCGGTATGCCCGAGTAGCTGTGCCCGACCAGGACGACGTCGCGCAGGTCCTGGCGTTCGACCTCGTCAACGATGTCCTGGACGTGAGTCTGCTGCCCGGCCGGCACGCCCTGCTTGTCTGCGAGGCCGGACAACGTCAACGGGTGGGCACGATGGCCGGCCGCACGCAGCTGCGGCACCACGTCGTCCCACGCCCACGATCCGAGCCAAGCGCCTGCCACGAGTACAAATTCCGTCATGTCGCCAACGTAGCCCAGTGGTCTGACAACCGGTCGGGACCACCTTCGATCCGCGCCCTGGTCCACCACACGCTGCGCCCATGCGCCGACTCGTGCAGCAGGCTCCCCGCCAACCAGCACCAACACGACAGCGTTTCACGCCGGCAGGGACTCCGCGAGGCTGGGAAATCCAGTTGCTCTGCCTGAACGCCGCTGACAGGGTTTGCGCCCATGCCTACCTTCTCCGCGTATGACGGAACCAAGCTTGCGTACCACGTCTTCGGAGACGGCCCTCCTGTGGTCTGCCTGCCCGGAGGGCCGATGCAGGCTTCCGTGTACCTCGGCGACCTCGGCGGCCTTTCCGCGCACCGCCAGTTGGTCATGCTGGATCTTCGGGGCACTGGCCAGTCAGCGATACCGCAGGACGCCGTCTCGTACCGTTGCGACCAACTTGTCGATGATGTTGAGGCCCTGCGCGAGCACCTTGGCCTGGAAAGGATGGACCTGCTCGCGCATTCCGCCGGCGCGAATCTGGCGGCGCTGTATGCGGGCCGCCACCCGGAACACATCAACAAGCTCGCGCTGATCACGCCGAGCACCATGGCCGTCGGCCTTGCGATCACCGGAGACACCCGGCGTGAGACCGCGCAGCTGCGCCAGGACGAGCCATGGTTCGCCGGAGCCTTCGAGGCCTTGGAAGCAATCGTTGCCGGCAAGGCGACGGACGACTCCTGGCAAGCCATCGCGCCGTTCTTCTACGGCCGCTGGGATGAGGTGTCTCAAGCCCATCAGGCTGCTGAGGCCGGGCAGAAGAACCAGCAGGCCGCGGCCGCTTTCGGCGCCGAAGGCGCTTTCAACCCGGATGCCACCCACACGGCTCTCGCCCAGTTCGGACCGCCGGTGCTGCTGCTCGCCGGGGAAGTTGATCTGGCAGCCCCTCCTCGCACGATGGCCGAGTTCGCCGGGCTGTTTCCGAACGCCAAACTCGTCGTTCAGCCCGGAGCCGGACACTTCCCGTGGCTCGACGACCCCGACCGGTTCGTGGCGACCACTGCGGCGTTCCTGGAATAGGCAACCACTCAGTCGTCTGGCCACATGCCGGCCATACGACGGCGCCATGGTCCGTAAAGCATCCCGCTGGCGTCTTGTGCGTGGAAGAAGACACTTTCGCCTCCGAGCTGAGGGCTGGGGTAGGAGTGCGGTGTCGCACCAGCAGACGGCCGGGGTGGACGCTGAGATCGGCCGGGCCGCCCCAAGACGTGGTGCGTGTACCCCATCCACCGGCCCGCCGCCCGGCGACGGCGATCGGCCACTTCCCGGGCCTTCTCCGGGGCCAGCCCCGACCCCCAAGTCGAACCGGGCTCGCCGCTCCCCAGCCCACTCACCCCAGACACCGGGCATGAGTCTCAGCCGACCACCGGGAGTGGTGGACCCCGAACCGAGCCGGGTCGCCCCATTCCACCGGTGCGCACCACCCACCAAGCCGTAAGCCACCGAAACGGCCCGGACCACCCCGCCAGCCCACTCCGCCGGACAAGGCGTCGACGCCACGAACGAGCGCCCTTGATGCGCCGACTCGGCTCACCGACCGTGACCCGCTCGGTGCGGCCCGAAACCCCCAGACGCAATGCCTGAGAGCCGAGCCTCTGCGGCCCGTCGCCTCCGCTGCGGGCACAGGACGGGAATGCTTCAGGCCCCGTGATCGTTGACGAGGGGAGTAGCAACCGACGAAGTAAGGACCGATCGCTCGTGAGCAAGGCCTCCTCCGCCCCCTCCCTCACCCTGAACAATGGCGTCGAGATGCCCCAGCTCGGTTTCGGCGTCTGGCAGGTGCCTGACGACGAGGCCGCGAACGCTGTCGGCACAGCGATCCAGGCCGGGTACCGAAGCATCGACACCGCCGCGATCTACGAGAACGAGACCGGCACCGGCAAGGCGATCGCCGCCTCCGGCGTCCCCCGCGACGAGCTGTTCGTGACGACGAAGCTCTGGAATTCGGAGCACGGTTACGACTCCACGCTCCGCGCCTTCGACGACTCGCTGGCCAAGCTCGGCGTCGACTACGTCGACCTCTACCTGATCCACTGGCCGGTGCCTTCCAAGGGCGCGTACGTCGACACGTACAAGGCCTTCGAGAAGATCTACGCGGACGGCCGCGCCAAGGCGATCGGCGTCTCCAACTTCCTTCCCGAGCACCTCGAACGGCTCATCGGCGAGACCTCGGTGGTCCCGGCCGTCAACCAGATCGAGCTCCACCCGCACCTCCAGCAGGCCGAGTCCCGCGCCTTCCACGCCCAGCACGGCATCGCCACCGAGGCCTGGTCCCCCCTCGGCCAGGGCAAGGGCCTGCTCGAAGTCCCGACGGTCGTCGCGATCGCGCAGAAGCACGGGAAGACTCCGGCCCAGGTCGTGCTGCGCTGGCACCTCCAGGTCGGCAATGTCGTCATCCCCAAGTCCGTAACGCCGTCGCGGATCGCCGAGAACATCGACATCTTCGACTTCGAGCTCGACGCCGACGACCTCGCGGCCTTCGCCGCCCTCGACGAGGGCAAGCGCCTCGGCCCGGACCCGGCGACGTTCGACTAAGACGCCTGACGATTCCCAGAACAAACTCCAGAACGAATTCCAGAACCATTCCGGAACGAATCCAGGACACGCCGACGCCATCCCCATGTGGCGTCGGCGCCTGCTCTTATGCGCGACTTCGTGATCGCGGACACTCTTTCCCATGGCCGACAACACCCTCTGGATCGCCGCTCTCACCGCCGGAACCGCCGTACTCGCCAGCTTCGTGACCAGCCGAGGCACGGCCCGCGCCGCCCGAATACAGGCGGACACGGCCGCAGCCAGCGTCGAGACCGACCGCCTCAGGGCGGCTCGGCGCGGCGCGTACGTCGATGTGATCGAGCAGGCCCAGCGCATGGGCGAGCTCTACTGGAAAGTCACCGACGCCGACCAGATCCGCGATACCGATGCGCGAGCCGCCGCACTCAAGGATCTACGAGGTCGCCTGCGCGACGAGTACGCGAGCCTGCGCCACCGCGTGTGGGTCGTCGACCTGGAGGGGCCCGCTCCCGTAGCCGAAGCCGCGGACGCTCTGCGTCGCGCGACGTCGGACAACTACCGCGCCCTTGAGGCCATGATCGCCGGACAGCCCGACGCAGCCCAGCGGTTCAACGACTGCTACGCCCCCTTCTGGCAGTCCGTCATGGGCTTCGTCGACATCGCCAGGGACGCCCTGCACAACACAAACGTACGGTGATCACTAATTGGCGGTCCTGCGCCAACTGCGTCAACCTCGCCCCCACGACGGCCGGATACGACACCGCGACACGGAAGGCACCGCGTGACCAGCACCAGCGGCAACACAAGCGATGACGCCCCCAAGCCCCAGCCCATCTCCGAAGGCACGTACCGCCTGCGCAACGTCGGCAGCGGCCTGCTGCTTGAGGTGTACGGCGGCAACAAGGGCAGCGGTGCCAACGTCCAGCAGGGCAAGGAGAGCGGCGGCCCGGCGCAGCACTGGTACGTGTCCGCCGTACACAGCGGCGGTGGCCTCTACCACCTGGTGAACGCCGCCAGCGGCAAGCGGCTCGACGTTGCCGGGGCCTCGACCGAGAACGGGGCCAACATCCAGCAGTGGAAGGCCAACAACTTCGGCGCCCAGGAGTGGCTGATCGAGCAGCACCTGGACGCGCCGGGCACGGTCACCCTGATCAGTTACGTGAGCGGGCTGCTGCTGGAGGTCGCCGACGGGAGCATGGACGACGGCGGGAATGTGCAGCAGTGGGAGGACACCGACTCCCCCGGCCAGTGGTGGCAGTTGGAGCCGGTGATCAACCCGTAAGTATCACAGCGGCAACATCACACCGTAGACATCACAGCGCAGGCATCACACCGTAGGCATCACACCCGGCGCAACGCCGTCCGGTACTCCTGCGGACTGACTCCGCGCACCCGTTTGAACGCCGCGCTCAGCGCGAAGGACCCGCTGTAGCCGACCTGCCGCGCCACCGCCCCTACCGTCGTGTCCGTCTCGCGCAGCAGATCCGCGGCGAGGTCGAGGCGCCACCCGGTGAGGTACGCCATCGGGGGCTCCCCCACCAGCTCGGTGAAGCGCCGGGCGAGCCCCGCCCGCGAGACGCCGGCCTTCGCAGCGAGCGCGGCCACCGTCCAGGGGTGGCCGGGGTCGTTCTGCATCAGCCGCAGGGCCTGGCCGACGACGGGGTCGCCCATTGCCCGGTACCACGCCGGCGCCTCCGCTTCGGGCCGTGAGAACCACGTCCGGAGCGTGGCGATCAGCAGCAGGTCGAGCAGCCGGTCCAGCATCACGCTCTGGCCGGGTTCGTCCCTGCCGATCTCGTCTTCGAGCGCCGGCATCAGCGGGCAGTTCCACAGTTCGGCAGGCAGGTACACCAGCGGCGGCAGCGCGTCCAGCAGCCGCCCGCTGACCTCCCCCGCCAGTTGATACGTACCGATGAGCATGGCCGAAGCCCCGTCCGGGCTGTCGCCCCATGTCCGTACGCCCAGATGCATCGCGTCGGCCAGCGGCTCGCCCTGGAGCGTGTTGCACACGCCCCCAGGTCCGATCCTGGCGCGCGGCGGGCTCGCCGGGTCGTCGGCGCAGGTGTACGGCTCGGGGCCGCGCGCGATGGCGATGTCGCCGGGGCGCAGCAGTACCGGGTCGCCACCGTCGGGCATCACCCAGGCGTTGCCGCGGGTCATGCACATAAGGGAGAGGGGTGCCCGGTCCTCGACGCGTACCGCCCAGGGCGGATTCATCACGGCGCGGAGGAGGAAGGCGCCGCGGGCGCGCGGCCCGTCGAGGAGGTCCGCGAGTACGTCCATGAACCTCAGCGTAGACGCAGACGTATGGAGTTGAACCTTTGAAGCATGGCCCGTCCAGGCTCGCCCGGCGAATCTTGAGGCATGACAGAAAACATTAAGCAGGCAGCGCAGCCCGAGCAGGCAACGGTGTTGGTGACGAGCGGCACGGGCAAGACCGGCCGCCGAGTGGTCGAGCGGCTCGCCGCCCTCGGTACGACGGTCAGGTCCGGATCCCGCAAGGGTGAGGTGCGGTTCGACTGGGAGGACGATTCGACATGGGGTCCGGCGCTGCGCGGCGCGGACGCGGCGTATGTCGCGTACTACCCGGACCTCGCCGCTCCCGGGGCCGTGGAAGCGGTGCGGACCTTCGGCCGGATCGCGAAGGAGGAGGGCATACACCGGCTGGTGCTGCTTTCGGGGCGCGGCGAGCCCGAAGCGGTGCTGGCGGAGGAGGCGTTGCGCGAGTCGGGTGCGGCGCTCACGGTCGTACGCGGGAGCTTCTTCGCGCAGAACTTCAGCGAGGGCGCCATGGTCGAGGGCGTCATCGCCGGTGAAGTGGCGTTCCCCGCGGGCGAGACGGCGGAGCCGTGGGTGCACGCCGACGATCTGGCGGATGTGGTGGTCGCGGCGCTCACGGAGGACGGGCACGCGGGTCTGGTGCACGAGCTGACCGGCCCCCGGCTGCTGACCTTCGCCGAGGTCGTGGCGGAGATCTCGAAGGCAACGGGCCGCGAGGTGCGGTATGTCCCGGTGTCGGTGGCGGAGTACGCCGCGATGCTGCAGGAGTACGGGATGCCGGGGGCGGTGGCGGAGTGGCTGGCGGGGCTGTTCGGCACTCTGCTCGACGGGCACAACGCGTCGACGACGGACGGGGTCGAGCGGGTGCTGGGCCGCGCGCCGAAGGACTTCGCGGACTTCGCCCGGGAGGAGGCGGCGGCGGGTACGTGGGGTGGGTGATGGGGGCAGTTGATGGGGGCGGGTGTGGATGCGGCGCGGGTGCGCGCGGTGCGGGTGCGGTGCGGGTTCCCTGCGGCGCGGGCGCACGTGCGGTGCGGCGCTTCCCCTCCCCGCCCCTTCCCGAAACAGGGGCTCCGCCCCAGACCCCGCTCCTGGCGGGTAGGGGAGAACAGAGCCCGCCGCAGCCATCAGCTACGGCTGCGGCCACGGCTGCCGCTACGCACCCCCCACCTCCTTCCGCAGCGCAAGCAGCCGGTATTCCGGGTCCGGGCGAGGTGACTCCGGATCCGGGAGCGCGGACAAGGCGGTCGCGAGGTCCTCCGCCGCCGCCCCGCGCACCGTGATGCGCGAGGCGTACTGCCCCTTGCGCAGTGCGTCGGCGGTGCGCAGCGGCGAACGCCCCTGGCCGTGGCCGACGAAGCGGGCGTCGCCCACCGCCGTCAGGCCGTGCTCCGCCCCGTACGCCTCGATCAGTTCCGTACGGTCGAAGGCGTGGGCCGTACGGTACGGAGCGAGGACGGCGTCGATGTCGCAGCCCACGTCGTGCGCGTCGTCCTTGTCGACGGTGGTGACGAACACGCCGCCGGGGCGCAGCACTCTAGCCGCCTCGGCCAGCACGTGCGCCGCGTCCCGCACCAGGTGCAGCAGCCAGACCGCGCTCACCGCGTCGACGGACGCGGTCGGCAGCGGCAGCCGCCGCACATCGGCGAGTACGACCGAACCCGGCCCCAGCCGGTCGGCGGCCTTCCTGGCCATGCCGTACGCCGCGTCGGCGCCCAGCACCCGCAGGCCCGGCCGGACCAGGCGGGCGGTGACGATGCCGGTGCCGCAACCGATGTCGAGGAGGGTGCAGGCGTGCGCGGGCACGAGGCCGAGCACCGCCCGGGCGGCGGCCTCGGCACACGGGACGCCGCCCCGGGTGGCGTCGTACTGGGCGGCTTCGGCGTCGTAATCCAGCATGCCGAAGATCGTACGGTTGACGTGGTCAGCCCGGCGTCAGTTCGCCCCGTGCCCCCGCGCGATGTCCTCGACCCTGCGCGCGAGTTCGAAGTCCAGCTCGGTGACCGCACCTCCGGCGCTGTGCGTGTTCACGGTCAGCGCCAGGGTGTTGTAGCCGAGGGTCAGGTCGGAGTGGTGGCCGAGCTCCTCCTGGATCTGGGCGACGTGGACGACCATCGCGGCCCCCGCGAAGTGCGTACCCAGACGGTACGTACGGGCGATCCGGCTGTCGTCCAGCGACCAGCCGGGCAGTTCGCGGAGCCGGTCCTCGATCTCCTTCTGCGACAGCGGCTCGGTGGCCATGGCGAAGCTCCCTCCGGAGAAAAGTGTTGCGGTGCTGATCAGCTTGCCACTTTCCGGTCGAATTGATGCCCAGACGCTGCCGCGGACATTCCATGGCCGTAATTCAGCGATCGGTTACGGTCTCCGGTATGACAACTGTGGGGGTCGACAAGGGTGTGGGTCCGCTGCTCCGTGGCTGGCGCGAGCAGCGGCGGCTGACTCAGCTGGAGTTGGCGCTGCGTGCCGAATCATCGGCGCGGCACATCAGTTTCATCGAGACCGGCAGGTCGCGCCCCAGCGAGGAGATGGTCCTGCGACTGGCCGAGCACCTCGACGTACCTGTACGGGAGCGAAACGCGCTGCTCCTGGCGGCCGGTTACGCCCCGCAGTACGGCGAGACGTCGCTCGACGACCCGGCGATGGGCGCCCTGCGCGAGGGCATCGAGCGGCTGCTGCAGGGCTACGAGCCGTATCCCGCTCTCGTGGTCGACGGCTCGTACACGGTGATCGCGGCCAACCTCGGCATCATGATGCTGCTGGACGGCCTGCCCGAGCATCTCCTCACGCCGCCGCTGAACGCGATGCGGATCACCCTCCACCCCGAGGGCCTCGCACCGCGCATCCGCAATCTGCGCGAGTGGCGCGGCCACCTGAAGGCCCAGATGGAGCGTCAGATCGCCCTGGCCAGGTCGGAGGCGCTGCGTGCGGTGTACGACGAGGTGTCGGCCTATCCGATGCCGGAGGCCGACGTCGGCGCCGGCGCCGACGAGCCGGACCGCCCGGACGACCCGCCGTACCCCTACTTCGCGCTGCCGCTCCAGATCGAGCACGACGGCCGGGTGCTGTCGTTCGTCTCGTCGATCTCGACCTTCAACACCCCGATGGACGTGACCGTCGCCGAGCTGGCCATCGAAACCTTCCTTCCGGCCGACCCGGCGACGGTCAAGTACCTTCAGTCGCTGGCGCCCTGATCAGGCGTCTCCCCTCCGCCTCCCTTCATCCCCGTTCATCCCCGGGCGCGCAGCGCCAGGTGCTGGAGGCCGGCGAATCCGACCCTTCCCCAACGCCGGCGCCGAGCGTGCTCGGGCTGCCTGCCGACCGCCGACGATCGTGATCCGCTGTGCGCCCACTGTTCCGGCTACGGTCCTCGCCGGGCTGTGCGGACGCGGCCCCGACTGGCTGAAGAAAATCGAGAGGGGACAGCCTGTCGGCGCTGGCAGTCACCCTCTACCAGTCCATCGGAACGTAGAAGCGTCCCCTCTCACCTTCGGGTGAGAGGGGACGCTTTCGTGCGTTCGGCGCGCGCCCGTCGCTCGTACGGCCAGGCGCGCTCTCCGTTGCGCGCAACGGAAGTCGCATACGTCGGAGCAGGCAATCTTGCGCAACCCAAGGCAACCGTAAGCGGATTCTCTGCATGCTGGTGCTCCCATCAGCGAGAACGGAGCACCCCATGACGCTCAAGTTCATCGGGACCACATCCGAGCACGGCAACTGCCCCACGCTGTACGAAGTCGAAGAGACCGGGGACATCGTCGTACAGGGCGACCAGCTGACCGACCCCGAGCACCTCGCCCAGCTCCGCGACGTGGGCACCAGCGAGACGTTCGTCGTGATCCCCCGCGAGCTCCTGACCCGCTTCGCCCCGAAGGAGTGACGGTGCCGCCCCTGATCCCGTTCAACGAGATCACCCACCTATTCGCCGAGTTCGAGCACAGCACATGGCGACTTGAGACCCGCCGCGGGTACGCCTCCGACCGGCAGGGCGACCGCTTCCAGGCGTTCAAGCGCGGCATCATGCCGGAGCTGGAGCCTGACCACCCGTGGAACGTCAACGTCCGGCAGAAGGCCTCCCAAGGCGCTCGGTTCTCCCGGGTGCGGATCATCGACGAGCCGCCCACGGACGGCCAACGGTTCCTCATGGCGACGGCTGCCGGGAACGTCGAGGCCGGCGAGGACATTCGCGTCCTCCCGCGCTCCGAGGCCAAGCGGCTGGAGCTGCCCGACTTCGATCTGTGGCTGTTCGACTCTCGCGTCATGGTCCGTATGCACATCGACGACACAGACACCACCACCGGCGTTGAAGTAGTTGAGGATCCGGTGCAGGTCCTCGCCGCTTGCCGGGCGCGTGACGCTGCCTGGCCCCTCGCGCTCCCTACTGCTGAAGTGTGGGCGCAGGTACGTTCGTCCGTGTGAGCACGGACTTTCAGAGTGCGAGGGTCGCCCTCGGCGCGCGCCTGCGGGAGCTGCGCGCCGAGGCCGGCCTCAACGGCAAAGACTTGGCCACGCTGCTTGGCTGGCAGCGTTCGAAGGTGTCGCGACTGGAGAACGGGAAGCAGACCGCAACCGCGGACGACCTGGCCGCATGGGCGACCGCCACGCGTGCCCCGGATGAGGTCAACGATCTGGAGAGCCGCCACCGGGGGTTGGAGTCACAGCAGCGCTCATGGCGACGGCAGCTCGCGGCGGGGCACCGGTCGGTGCAGGATCGCTACGTCGTCGAGTACCGGAGCACAGCCACGATGCGCGGGTACGAGGCCACCGTGATTCCGGGGCTGTTCCAGACACCGGACTACGCCCGGCATCTGTTGATCCAGAATGCTGCATTGATGCGGTCGCCCCGCGATACGGAGGAGGCCGTGCATGCTCGCATGCGGCGGCAAGAGGTGCTGTACGAGGTGGGCAAGCTGTTCCGCGTCCTGGTGTGGGAGGGCGCCCTTCACGCGTTGATCTGCCCCCGCGACGTGATGGCCGGCCAACTCGACCGGCTCGTAGGACTGATCGGGATGAGCACGGTCGAGCTGGGAATCGTCCCGCTCGGCGTGCCGCTCCCGCTGACCCCGAAACACGGCTTCTGGATCTTCGACGAGCAGCGCGTCGTCGTCGAGACGATCAATACTGAGTTGCAGTACGAATCCGCCGAGGAAATCGACCTGTACGGCCGGGTGTGGGACCAGCTGCACGAAGTTGCGGCGTACGGCCCGAAGGCGCACCGGCTAATCGCCCGAGCGCGGGCAGCGATTCAGCCTGCCTGAGCAACCGCGCCAAACCTGCGCCGGAGCATGCGCAATCGCGCGCAATCGCCGGGCGGTCGCGCGGGTGGCGTTCCTACGGTCGTCCTCATGACGAAAGGAACCCGCCCCTCGGGGGCCACCGACGCGGGACCGCCCGGCACCTGGTGTCACTGGCACAAGGGACCGTCGATGACCGCCGTCCTGGTCGACGCCGTCGAGCAGACGTCCGGCTCCGGCTACGGCAAGTACGCCTGCGCGCCTTGCCGCGAGCAGCGCGGCCTCGTCCCCGCCTCGCAACGGACAGCGTTGGCAAGGGGAGCGTCATGAGGGGCGAGGTGATCACGACCGTACGGCCTGCGGGGCTCCGTATCTGCTGGGTGCCGATGCCCGAGGCCCCGGCGCGGTGCTGCACTCTCAAGGACCCGAACCACAGGGGCGACCACTTCCACGAGTACTCGGGCGCGTCCTGGCCCCGTCGTCCGGGTGGGAAGCGGTGACCGTCCCCACGACGGCCCGGCCCAGCGCGGACATCGCCGGGGAGTGCCGTATCGGTGAGCACAGGTTCTGTCACGGCAACGAGGACGTACGCGCGGGTGGCGTTGTGGCCGTTCGACTCCGATGCGCCTGCCCCTGCCACCGGATACCCCGCTGACTGCTCCGGTCGGCGGATGTCCACGTGACGTCCGCTGGGTGCTGAGCCCCCTGACTCCTGCTTCGGTTGCCGCGCTCCTGGGGACGTCGACAGCCGAGGCAGGTTCTTCACCCATCACATCGAACGGAGAGTCACATGTCCGATGACGGTAAGCACGCCGGCCAGCCTTCCGACAAACCGTGGACGCCTCCGCCCCCTTCGCCGTCCCCTGACGGGCCACCCCCCAAGGTCACCAACCAGCAGGCAAAGGTCAGCAACCGGGCGGGGGCCTGACGGTGGGCAGCACTGTGCAGGTGCACCCGCAGCACACGGCCCTCGTGGAATTACTGGCGGGGCGTGGTCTGTTGTCCCCGCGGTGGCATGAGGTGTGGGAGCGAGTTCCCCGCCACGCTTTCGTTCCGCCGACGATCTGGCGCCAAGGGCCCGAGCGGTGCGAGCTGGTCACCACGGATGCCGAGTGGCGGCAGCTCGTCTCCAGTGACGAGCCTGTCGTGACGCAGGTCGACGACGGGGCACTCGACGGGCCCGGCGAAGCTACGTGCGCCAACTCCCAGCCGAGCCTGGTCGCGGGCATGCTGCAGCATCTCGACGTGCAGGACGGTGACAAGGTGCTGGAGATCGGCACCGGCACCGGCTACGTCGCGGCGCTTCTCTCCGAGCGCCTGGGCGACGAGCAGGTCTTCAGCGTCGAGATCGACCCCATCCTCGCCCGCCAGGCGCGGCAGCGGCTCGCCGCGGCGGGCTACGCACCCTCGGTGGTAACGACCGATGGTGAGCATGGGTGGGCGCAGGCGGCCCCGTACGACCGGCTGATCTCCACTTGCGCGCTGCGGCGCGTGCCGTACGAGTTGGTGCGCCAGATGCGGCCGGGCGGAATGCTGGTCACCCCGCTCGCCCGCGAGTTCTGGAGCGGCGCAATCGTCCAACTGTCCGTGCAGGAAGGCAGCCGGGCATCGGGGCCGTTCCGGGGCGGTGCGTCCTACATGCCGATGCGCTCTCACCGCGTCCCGGACGGGCCGCCGGTGGGAGGTACGGCGAGGGCGACCGACACCACGCTCGACCCCCGGCGGCTGCTGACCGTCGGGTTCGCCATCTACGCGGGCGCCCGGATGCCTGGGGTCTCTATGGTTCACGCCGAGGAGGCCGGCCGGGTTCAGGTGTGGTTGACGGACCAGGCTGGGTCTGGGGCGTTCGCCGAGTCCGGTGAGCAGGCGTTGCAGTACGGCGAGCACAACCTGTGGTGGGACGTCGAGAAGACGTACCAGGAGTACGAGGCTCTGGGTTCGCCGGGCGCCGATGCGTTCGGGCTGACCGTCACTCCGGGCGGTCAGGAAGTATGGCTGACCCGGCCGACACGAGTGATCGTCTCAGCGTAAGGCGTCAATCGGGTGGCCGCTCGACGGCGAGCAGGCTGAGCGGCTGCCCGGTTACTCCCGCACGAGCTCGGCGAGCGGGACGCGAAGCGCGCGAGCGATCTGGAACAAGCGATCTGGAACAGCAGACCGAGGCTCGGGGCGCTTGTGCCGTACTCCATGCGACGAACCGTTTTGTGATCGGCGCCGACGACCTCGGCAAGCGCGACCCGCGAGAGATGTGCCGCAACGCGTGCCTGGCGGATCCGTAGGCCGACGACCTTGCGGCGGGTCACCCCATGGTGCTGCGCTTCACTCGTCTCGACTGCCCTGCTTATGCTCGTCGAGCGCCTTCGCGGCGGGCTCGACGACATGGTGCGCGATCGGCGAGACGCATGACATCAGCAACGACAACTTACCTGCCTAAGAACCTTTCTCGACCTTCAACACTCCGATGGACGTGACCGTCGCCGAGATCCCCGTTCATCCCCGGGCGCGCAGCGCCAAGTGCTGGAGGCCTGCGAATCCGGCGACGGTCGCCGCCTGCATCGGGATCCAGAACGTCCCCGCGGTCGTCGGCGAGAACCACAGCACGAGCGCGGCGAGGCTGACCACGGCCCACACCAGATTGGCCTCGATGACGGCCTTGACGGCGAAGGTGCCCGGCTCCCTGCGCGAAGCGAGGTAACCGACACCGGCTCCGAACAGCACAAGAAACACGCCGATTTCGAGCAGGAGGGTGGACCCGACCCCGAGAAGCCTGCCGACGGGGCCCGACGCGGCGACGTACACCAGCCCGTTGGTGGTGGTCACCACGGCGTCGAGGGCGAGGAAGCGGCGCAGCATCGTCTGCGGCTCGGTAGTCCTGGAGAGGTTGGCGAGCAGGGTCGCGGACATGGGGAATCAGCCTCCATCGAGGTCGTACGGGCTGGTGGGCCCGGTTCCCGGGCGGAGTGCGCCGTCCGGGTTCCGGTAACCGCAACCATGCCGCGCTCGAAGGAGAGCGTCGATTACCTCGCGGGTAATGGCGAAGGACACGGCCCTCCCAGTCATGGCTCCCCTCACCGGCGTGCACCGGCCGTAGGGAGCCACTAGGTAGGAACCATCCGTGGCGCCCGTCAGGAGTGGCGTATGGCTGGACCGTCACAGCAACCGCAGTCGCTAGCTAGCAACAGACCCCGCGGCTACTCCCCCACGCTCGCGCCCGTACCGGTCAGCTGGGCCGACGGGGCCGAGCCCGGCCCGTTGTGCTGTGCCGCCCAGCCGTCGAGCGCGGTGCGGCAGGCGTGGTCCAGGTGTCGCAGTTCGGTCAGGTCCAGCTCGACGGGCTTGTTCCGGGGCAGCGCCTCCAGCGCGTCCAGGATCTTCGGCAGCCGCAGGAACGTCGCATTGCCGCGAAGGATGACGATGATCCGTCCACCAGTCAACTCCCTTACCTCGACCTGGACATGGGAGGTCTCCCAGGCGGACTTCACGACGGAGAGCAGCAGTCCGAGCAGCACGCCTTCGAACATGTCGGTGACAACGATGGCGCCCGCAGTCACCGCCAGGATCACCGCCTCGCCCCGGTGTTCGCGCCACAGCTGCGGCAGCTGTCGTGCGGGCACCAGCTTCACTCCGGCGTGCACCAGGACGGCCGCGAGCGCGGCGATCGGGACGACACCGAGAGCGGCCGGCAGCAGCGCCGCGAAGACCAGCAGCCAGACGCCGTGCAGCACCCGCGAGGCCTTGGTCCGCGCCCCAGCCTGGACGTTGGCCGCGCTGCGTACGATCACGGCGGTCATCGGCAGCGCGCCGAGCACCCCGCACACCGCGTTGCCCGCGCCCTGCGCCATCAGCTCCTTGTCGTAGTCGGTGCGAGCCCCGTCAGTCATCCGGTCCACGGCCGCCGCGCTGAACAGCGACTCCGCGGAAGCGATGAGAGTGAAGGCGAGCACCGTGCCGATGACGGACAGCTGGGCGAGCCCACCGAGTTCACCGAGGCCGGGCGGCTGGATGGACGCCAGCAGGCCCTGCACCTCCACCCTGGCGATGGGCAGCCCGAGCAGCGCCGTCGCGGCCGTGGCGACACCGATGGCCGCGAGCGGGCCGGGCACCGTACGGACCTTCGCAGGCAGCCACTTCCACAGCACGAGGAGACCGAAGGTGCCCGCGCCGACGGCGAATGCCGCAAGGGCCTCGGGGCGACCGATGATCTGCGCGGCGAGCCCGGGGAGCCCGGCGATCTTCCCCAGTCCGCTGCCGGGCTGGTCGGCGTCGGCCATCGCGTAGACCTGGCCGAGGATGAGGATGAGGCCGATGCCGGCCAGCATCCCCTGGACGACGGCGACGGATATCGCGCGGAACCACCGGCCGCAGCGCAGCGCGCCAAGAGCGAGCTGAAGGGCTCCTGCGGCGAGCACGATGGCGCCGAGCGACGCGAGCCCGAACTTCTGCACGGCTTCGTGGACAAGGACCGTGAGCCCGGCCGCGGGGCCACTGACCTGGAACGAACTGCCCGGCAGCCAGCCAACGACGATGCCGCCGACGATGCCGGTGATCAGCCCGAGTTCGGCGGGGACACCGGAGGCGACGGCGACACCGACGCACAGCGGGACGGCGACGAGAAAGACGACGAGCGAGGCGAGCACATCGTGGCGGAAGGTCGAGGGATTCAGTGCCGAGAGCTTGGATGTAGAGCGCTTGGTGGAGCGCTTGAGTGAGGCGAGCATGGTTCTACGGTTCCTCCGGAAGCAGTGAGCGGATCGTGCGCAGCGGGTGGTGCGCAGCGGATGGCGAGGGATCTCTACAGCGGCTGGAAGGCCCCCGTCTCCGGCCGATAGCTGCGCACGGCCCCCGTGTGCACCTCGTAGAACCAGACATCCAACGAGAGCCGCCCGGCGGCGATCCCTTCCGCTACACACGGATAGGCCCGCAGCCGCTCCCCCTGCGCCAGCGCATGCCGCTGCACGGCATCGGCGAATTCCGGCGAACTCCCGTCCGCCGCACCCGCCCCCGCCCCGCGCAGCCACTCCGGCGCTGCGGTGTCCAGCCAGCCCTGGATGGAGGGCGCCCCGCTCAGGTCGTCGTCGCGCACCATGGCACCAACCGCCCCGCAGTGGGAGTGACCGCAGATGACGATGTGCCGTACGCCGAGCACGCGCACGGCGTACTCGATGGTCGCGGGCTCGCCCGCGGGGTGCCCATGGCGGTACTCGGGGACGATGTTGCCCGCGGTGCGCAGCTCGAACAGGTCGCCCGGGCCCGCCCCGGTAATCAACGAGGGCACGACACGCGAATCGGAACACGTGATGAAGAGGGCCTGCGGTGACTGCCCGGCTCCCAGCCGACGGAAGTCCTCGCCGCGCTCCGCACAACGGCTCTCGAAGGAACGGGCGTACGCGGTGAGTTGCTGCATGGTGGCCTGCCTCCTACTCGCCCTCTCAGGCGTGTGGTGTGGTCGGGTCAAGAATTGACGCGGCGCTCTGTGAGCACCTGTGGCACACCATGGCGCAGTGATCCTGAAGCGAAGCTGAAGACCGCTCCGCCAGGACTTGACGGTCGATCATGTACGGAGCCTGATGGCTACGGCATTTGCACAGCCTGCGCCACGCCGCACGAGGCCGTCGTACCCGACAACGTCCTCACCGCCACACAGGTGCAGCAGTCCGATACGGCCGCAGATCCGGGCGGGGCGCAGCGCAAGAGGCCGCAGCTGGGACCGTCGGAACAGGTCCGGGTGCCAGGAGATGCTCAGTTGTCTCGCCTCGGCACTGCCCCCGTGCGCCGGCGCTGCGGCGAGACTGCTGGCCGTTCAGCATGATCTAGTGCCGCATCAGGCAACGTTCGCCCTGTCGACGACGGCGCGTAGGCGCTGGTCGTCGGCGTGGCGGTTTCGCCAGATGATGTAGCGGCGGATCATGCTGCCCTGTTCTTTGTGGGTGGTGTGGTCGGTGCCGTCGAGGGTGAGGTAGCGAAGTGCGGTGAACTGGGCCTCGATGCGGTTGAGCCAGGAGGAGTTCGTCGGGGTGTAGGCGATCTCAACGTTGTTCGCTGCGGCCGAGGTACCGACCCGCTGGCACTTCTTCGTGGTCAGGTGCGGGGAGAAGTTGTCGCAGACGATCGCGATACGGACATCGGCTGGGCAGAGGGTGCGCAGGTAGCGGCAGAACTCAAAGAACTGCGTCCGCCTCTTGACTGGCTTGATGTGGCCGTAGAGCTTGTCCTTGGCCAGGTCCAGGGCGGCGAACAGGTGTCGCACGCCGCCGTAGCGGTTGTAGGTGGCCCGGCGCCGTCGGCGTGGTTCGCGAGCGGGGTCTTTGTGCCTGCCGCTGCGTTCGGCCCATTGCCATCCGGGGTGCGGCATCAGGTTGAGCGGACCGAACTCGTCCATGCAGAAGACGACTTCGGGTTCGCCGTCCTCGGGTATGACCTCGCCGTCGGCGATTGCGTAGAGGTATTCGACGCGGGCCTTCTTAGCTTGGCGTTTATGGTGC
>NZ_JAGGPB010000026.1 GCF_018614055.1 Streptomyces sp. ISL-98 | reverse complement strand
GGGCCGGAATATGGCCCGCTGTCCTCAGCGTCCTCGCTGTGTTTGCCTACCCGCCGCATGGGCCGGTAGGACTTCAAAGGAACCACCAACCCACCGAAGTGGGCCGGGGTATCAACATATCTGGCGTTGACTTTTGGCACGCTGTTGAGTTCTCAAGGAACGGACGCTTCCTTTGTACTCACCCTCGCGGGCTTTCCTCCGGGCTTTCGTTCGGTATTTCGTGTTTCCGACTCTATCAGACTCTTTCGTGTCCGACTTCCTCGTCGGTGGGGTTTGTCTTTCCGGCTGTTGGGCCGTTCCGACGTCCCGAACTCTAGCGGATTTCCCGGGCGGCTCATAATCGAGCCAGTGGAATGAATTCCGGCATGCCGAAATTCTCCCGGACGGGAGATCGTGCTGAGTTTGGGTGCCGCATTCGCGGCGGAGGTAACTGCCGCAGAACCGTTCCGGCTCCGTGACAACTCGGAGGACTGTACAGAGGAGCCACCTGCCCGTCAAACCCGCCGGCTCACGCCGTCAGATCGTCCGCCAGCAGGTCCATCAGCAGTCCGTCGTGCCAGCTGCCGTCCGGCCCCTGCTCGTACTGACGCATGATGCCGACAGGGCGGAAGCCGACCTTGCTGTAGCACCGGATGGCAGGGGCGTTGTCCGCAGCGGGGTCGATGACGAGCCGGTGGTGGCCGTGGTCGGTGATCAGGTGGCGGGCCAGGGTACGTACGGCGTCGGCGCCCAGGCCCCGGCCGTGCATCGCGGGGTCGAGGTAGATGTCCAGGCTGGCGTGGCGGTACTCCGGATCGGGCTCGGCCTCCCACTGGATGGCGCCGACCGTACGTCCGTCGTGCTCGATCGCCAGGACGGTGAGGTCCGGGTCGTCGATGGCGTCCGTAACGGCCGCCATCAGGTCATCTCCACCGCGCCACTTCTCGTAGACCTCGGGGGTGGCACGGATGGCGGCCAGGGCCGGAACGTCGTCCGGCACCGCCGGGCGCAGCACTACGTGCTCGCCGTACAGGTTCTTCACGGCTCGGACCGCTGCGTCAGACATCAGCCACCTGCCTCTCCTCCCCGCATGCAGGATGCGACTGAATAGCTCAGGTCCTGGGCGTTCAGGGACGACGGGGTCAACCGCAGCCATGTCGTGCCGCGTTGTTCAGGATCCTCGTGCAGATAGTCCAAGAAGCGTTTGTCCCACTGGGACTCGTCCATGCCCAGGTAGCGGACGAGTTTGCGTCGGCCGCGTGGCACGTCGAACGGCACGAGCTCCGCGCGGCCCCGGGCAGTGACCTGGCGAACGGCACCTGTCGCGACATCGCACTCGTCGACCACAAAGGCAACCTCTGGATCGCAACTCACCCGGTGGAAGAGCCCGCCCCACGGTCCCGTCAAGATCCAGAAGGCTCCTTCCTCCCACAGGAACCACACGGGCCGCACCGTCGGCCCATCGGTCGCGATGCGTGCGGTGAGCGGCCGGGCGAGAAAGGCGTCGATGTCGAAAGGCGGAGTCGTCACGCAATCATTCTTTCCTTCGCAGGCGCCGCCGGAACCGGTGGAACCCGCGGAACCATAGGCCAGTACCTCACTGCCACTCGACCCTCAGGCGACCGCCCCACTCGGTCACGGCGGTGCCGAGCTCGGCGCAGGCGGCGGTGAAGCGTTCACGGATCCAGTCCCATTCCTTTCCGCGTGCCAGCCGGGTGTGGCAGTAGTCCAAGAAGAGTGGGATCGCCTCAAGCCGTATGGGCACAGTGTGCGCGGGGTCCGGGCCGTCCAGGGTGACGAGGAAGAGCAGCCCGTGATCATTACGGAGCACGGGGTCGACCGCGTAGTCGTCGACGAAGTCACCCATGTCGTAGATGACGCGGTCGGCCACCCCGTGGAAGACATGGGCTGAGTGCCCGGCGACCAGCGTCGCTCCCGCCTCCAGCAACTGCGGGGCCGACCGCAGCACATAGTGCGGCGGCCGAAGGGTCATATTGGGTCCCCAGTGCGGGGTGACCAGTACGACGTCGGCCGTGGCCGCGGCCTGCGCGACCAGGTCGGTCAGCCACCCGGGTACGCCCCGCCCGAGGTCGGCGTACGCCACGCCGGGGCGGTCGTCGTCGGCGGCGAAGTCCTCGGGGTGGTCGGTGGCGCCGACCACGGCCACCCGTACACCGCCCGCTTCCAGTACGGCGAATTCGCGGGCCGCCCGCAGGTCCGCCCCCACGCCGACGGCACGGACACCGGCCCGGTCGAGCAGGGTGCGGGTGTCCGCCAGGGCGTCGAAGCCGTAGTCCAGGGCGTGGTTGTTGGCCAGCGTCACGCAGTCGACCCCGCACTCCGCCAGCAGCCCTGCGGTGGAGGATGGAGCACGGAAGAAGAACGGCTTGCCGGGGTGCTGCCAGCGCTCCCCGCCGTCGGAGACGCAGCACTCCAGGTTGAGCACGAACAGGTCCGCCTCCGCGACGGCCGCCAGGATCTCCGGGCAGAACAGCGTGCTCGGCAGGGGCGAGCTCCGCAGCTGCTCGGCCACGCCTCGCCCGAGCATCGTGTCGCCGGCCATGGCCACCGTGATCGCCATCTTCCCGGCCCGCCTCCCGAAGCTCACGCGGATGCCTCCTTCCATCCTGCTGCGCGAGCATGGCGAACGCGATGCGGGACTGCGGGATCCAAAGGTGCGGGATGCGCGCGGTACGGCGGCTGACTGAGTGCCCCTGAACAAACCCCAACGCTCCCGGCAGCCGGTTCAGTCGCGCCCACTCACAAGATCGAGTGGCGCGCAGCCTCGCAGCGGCCGCGATGCTTGCCCTCACAGCGGCTCAGCCCACCGCGACCTCGGAGCTGGTACGGGAAGTCCCCGCACCGTAGACAAGTGCGCCCGCCGGTGCCGCTCCGTGCGAGCGGCACCGGCGGCGGAGCACAGCGAGCCGGTGGGCCTGAGCGGCGAGCGGCCTGGCGCGCGCCGCAGCGGCCCGGCTCCTACGCTGATATTCGGAGGACCTGATGGGCTTCGCCGACGATCACCTCACTCCGCTCGTCGACACAGGCCTGGGCAACAGTGCCTACCTCGTCGAGCTCGGCGACGGCCGCGCCCTGGCCGTGGACGCGAGCCGGGACCTGCGGGCGCTGCGCGAGGCGGCCCGGCGGGGCGGGCTGACGGTCGCGTTCGCCGCCGACACCCACCTGCACGCCGACTTCCTGTCCGGCGCACTGCAGCTCGCGCACGACGACGGCGCCGCCGTGCTGGCCTCCGCCGCCGGGAACCGGACCTTCCCGCATCACCGCCTCGACGACGGCGACGAGACCGACCTGGGCGGGCTGACCCTGCGTGCGCTGGCCACCCCGGGCCACACCGACGAGCACCTGTCCTTCCTGCTGCTGGACGGCTCCCGCGAGCTCGGCGTGTTCACCGGCGGCTCGCTGATCGTCGGCTCGGCCGCGCGTACCGATCTGCTCGGCGCCGACCGGGCGGAGGAGCTCGCTCGTGCCCAGTACCGGTCTCTGCGTCGGTTGGCCGAGCTGCCCGACGAGGTCGCGGTGTGGCCCACCCACGGCGCGGGCTCGTTCTGTTCCGCCCCGCCGGGGGCCGAGCGCACCACCACCATCGGCGCCGAGAAGCGGGCCAACCCGCTGCTCGCCGCGCCCGACGAGGATGCCTTCGTACGGCAGCTGGTGGGCAGCCTCGGTTCCTACCCGGCGTACTTCGGCCGGCTGGCCGAGATCAACCGGCGCGGGCCCGGCATCGTCGAGTCGTCCCCGGTGCTCGCCGCGCTCACCGTGGCCGAGGTACGGGCCCTTCTGGACCAGGGCGCACAGCTTGTCGACGTACGCCCGGTCGTGGACTTCGCCGCAGGGCACATACCCGGCGCGGTCTCCATTTCGCTGCGCGACCAGTTCGCCACCTGGCTGGGCTGGTTGCTGCCCGACGACCAGCCGATCGTCTTCGTCACCGCAGCCGGGCAGGATCTCGCGGGACTCGTCTGGCAGGCGCTGAAGATCGGGTACGAGCGCCTCGCAGGGCACTTGCACATGGCCGTCTGGACCGCCTGCGGAGGCGAGCGGCAGACCCTCGAACGGCTCACCGCCGAGCGCATCGCCGACCGCCCGGTCCTCGACGTCCGCCAGCACTCCGAGCACACCGCCGGACACATTCCCGGCGCGGTCCCCATCGAACTGGGTGAGCTCGTCGACCGCTCCGGCGAAGCACCGGCGGGCGCCGTGGTCGCCTGCGGCCGCGGCGAGCGCGCCACGACCGCCGCCAGCCTGCTCCAGCGCGCGGGACATCAGGGCCTTGCTGTCCTCGCCGGCGGCCCCCGCGACTGGGCCGAGGCCACTGGCCGACCGCTCCAGGAAGGCGCGTGACAGCACTTCGGAGCAGCCGTACGCATGTACGAAACACGCCTACGTGCGGGGCAGCGACGGCCGCTGCGGCCCCAAAACGGTCAGAGGCCGTATCGAATTTCTCCGATACGGCCTCTGACCTGCGACTTCGAAAAGTCGGGACGACAGGATTTGAACCTGCGACCCCTTGACCCCCAGTCAAGTGCGCTACCAAGCTGCGCCACGTCCCGATGCCCGTCTGGCCTGGGGTTTCCCCCTGGCTGAACGCGCTTGAGAACAATACCGCACTTCGACCGGTGGTCACGAATCCCATTTCGCGCTCAAGGGTGCCGACGTGCTCAGACGCGCTTGTCGAGCCAGGCGGTGAGGTCGTCCTGGACCTCCTCGCGGCTGGTCTCGTTGAGGATTTCGTGACGGGCGCCCTCGTACCCCTTCCAGGTGAGGTCTTCGGTGCCGATGTAGCGGAAGTCCTCCAGCAGTTCGTACACGAGCGTCATCCGCTGGTTGCAGGGGTCCTCCGTGCCGACCGCGATGTGCACGGGCAGGTCGGCGGGGATGCGGGCGAGGTTGCGCGGGTCGTTGATCTTGCGGATTGCGTGTACCCAGTCCAGCGCGAGACCGGCGCTGAACGCGAAGCCGCAGCGCTCGTCCGCCGCATAGGCATCGACTTCCGCCTCGTCGCGCGAGAGCCATTCGAAGCCTGTGCGGTGCGGGTACGGGTCGTTGAAGGAGGAGAAGAGGGAGGGGATCCAGGAGGAGAGGACGGCGCGGCCGTGCGCCGCGATCTCCTCCTCCAGGCCGGCGATGGACCCCTGGAGCTCGGCTCCGGGGAGCGTGCGGAACGTACCGGAAAGGATGAGACCGGCCAGGTCGTCCGGGTACTCCTGCGCGTAGTCGCGGGCCAGCATGGAGCCGAGGCTGTGGCCGAGCAGCACCACAGGCAGGCCCGGGTGCAGCGCCCGTGCCTGGTCGCCGACCGCCTTGAGGTCGCCGACGATCGCGCGCCAGCTGTCCTCGCCGGCCACGCCGTAGCCGCCGGTGGCGGCCGCTGTCGCGCCGTGGCCACGGTGGTCGGAGGCGATCACGCCGTAGCCGTGGGAGACCAGGTGGCGGGCGAACCGGTCGTAGCGCAGGGCGTGTTCGGCCGCGCCGTGTGCGATCTGGACGAGGGCGCGTGGCCTGCCGTTCTCCGGGAGCCAGGTGTACGCGGCGATCTGCGCGCCGTCGCTCGCGGTCGCCGTTCCCGTGCGGTACGCGGTGCTCATGGGGCGCGCCTCCTGTGTGTCTGCGGTCGGGTGCCGGTCGGCGGGCGGGTGGATCGCACCCGCCGGGGCCTGGCCGGACACTGCCCCGGAGGCAGCGCCTCACACCGGACTCGCGCCGGTCCATTTACCCCTCCGTGGGCGCGAACCTACTCTGAGCGACGCATTCGGGAAAGCGCTTTCCGCCCAGCTCGGGCAAGAAGCTCGACGAACAGCGGCGCGATCGCGATTTTGTGTTCGTGGGCACCCGGCTTGTCCCGTACGGCGACTCCGGCGGCCGGGGCCGCTTCGGCCGCCGTAACCGGCATGACGTGCCGGCTCACGGTGAACTCCCCAGGAATCCGGAGGCAGTTACGAAGAGCCCTCCCGGAAAGAGCCCTGAGAAATCCCTTTCTGACAAGGCGTCGCCACACCAATGACTGGCTGTCCGCACGGTCAAATAGGTCGTCCCGAACGTTCGTACGGGGAGTGTCAGGTGGCGGGCGCCCCAGACGGGGGGAATTCAGACCTGGCCTCGCTCGAAGTACGCGGCCAGCTCGGGGTCCAGGTCCGGCACCCGTCGGGGCGTACCGCCGTCCCTCAGCGAGGCGGTCGCACCGACGCCCGCCGCGACAGCCATCCGCGCGGCGACGGGCGACGTGGCCGTCACTCCGCCGTTGCGCACGAACCGTACGAACTCGTCGATGAGCAGCGGGTCCGCGCCGCCGTGCCCCGCATTGTCCTCGCCGCCCGGGATCGCATGGGTCTCGTCGGCGTCGGGGCGGTGGCCGGAGCGCCGGGAGTTCCACACCTTGACGTGGCCGCCGGGTCCGTCGCCGAAGTTCTCCAGACGGCCGGCGTCACCGATGACGGTGTAGTTGCGCCAGTAGTCGGGGGTGAAGTGGCACTGCTGGTAGGCGGCGAGCACCCCGTTGTCGAGGCGCAGGTTCAGGAGCGAGACATCCTCGACGTCGATGACGGGGTTGAGGGCGCGCTGGGTGAGCGGCGGCCAGTGGCCGTCCTCGGTGTACCAGTCGTCGGCCTTGGGCTCGCCGTCGGAGCGGCGGTGCGGGTTGTCGCCGTACACCATGAGATCGCCCATGGCCTGCACGTCGCGGGCGTACCCGCCGGCCAGCCAGTGCAGGACATCGATGTCGTGGGCGGCCTTCTGGAGCAGCAGTCCGGTGGTGTGCCTGCGCTCGGCGTGCCAGTCCTTGAAGTACCAGTCGCCGCCGTAGCCGACGAAGTGGCGTATCCATACGGTTTTGACGTCGCCGATCGTGCCCCTCGCTATGAGGTCGCGCATAAGGCGTACGACCGGCATGTGGCGCATGTTGTGGCCGATGTAGAGGCGGGTCTTCGTCTCGTACGCCGTACGGAGGATCTCGTCGCAGCGCTCGACGGTGATGTCGAGGGGCTTCTCGACGAAGACCGGTTTCCCGGCGCGCAGGGCCTCGCAGGCGAGGTCGGCGTGCGTGTGGTCGGGGGTGAGGACAAGGACCGCGTCGACGTCCGGGTCTTCGACGACCTTGCGGTGGTCGGCGTGGAGCGCGGCGTGTGGGAATGCCTCGGCCGCCTCCGTACGTGCCTTGGCGTCGGGGTCCGCGAGGACGGTGACGCACGAGCCGGCGCCGGGGCGGTGAGCGGTGCGCGCGATGCTGCCGCGCAGTCCGAAGCCCAGGGCGCCGATCCGGAGGTCGGTCATCAGATCAGGCCGTCTTCTCGACGCCGGATCATTTCCGCGAGCTCCGCGGCCATCGCCTTGATCGTCTCCAGTCCGGCCCGTCCCCACTGCCGCGGCTCCGTGTCGACGACGCAGACGGTGCCGAGCACGAGGCCCGTACGGTCGATGACGGGCGCTCCCATGTACGACCGGATGCCGATCTCGTCGACGACCGGGTTGCCCGCGAACCGCGGATAGTCGCAGACGTCCTCCAGGACGAGCGCCTTGCGCCGTACGACGACATGCGGGCAGTAGCCGTGATCCCGGGCGAGGAACCGGCCGATGCGGCCGGTCGCGGCGGCCGTCCCCAGGTCGGTGCCGCCGTGCGTGCCGGCCGGGGTGTGCAGCCCGGCGAAGAACTGCCGGTTCTCGTCGATGAAGTTGACCATCGAGTACGGAGCGCCGGTCACTTCCGCCAGCCGGTCGGCGAAGTTGTCGAAGGCCGGGACGACGCAGTGTGCGATGCCGAGCTGGAGGAGCCGCTGTACGCGCGCGGGCGCCTCCTTGTCGACGGGCGTGAGCAGCAGATGGCCGATCCGGTCGTATGTCATGTGCGCGCTCCGTAGTTCGTCGCTCGTCTATGCCGGTGTGATGGTGAGCAGATGCCGGACCAGGGTGACCAGCGTCTTGATTCCTGAGCTGGCGATACGGGCGTCGCAGAGCACGACCGGGACCTCCTGTCTGAGGTCGAGAGCTGCCCGCACCTCCTCCGGTTCGTAATGGTGGGAGCCGTCGAACTCGTTGACGGCGACGACGAATTCGATGCCGCGCCGCTCGAAGAAGTCGAGGGCCGAGAAGCAGTCCTGGAGGCGGCGGGTGTCGGCGAGCACGACGGCACCGAGCGCGCCCTTGGAGAGCTCGTCCCACATGAACCAGAAGCGTTCCTGGCCGGGTGTGCCGAAGAGATACAGGACGTGGTGTTCGTCGAGCGTCATCCGGCCGAAGTCCATGGCGACGGTCGTGGTCGTCTTGTCCTCGACACCTTCCAGGTTGTCGGTCCCCACGCTCACCTGGGTGAGCAGCTCTTCCGTACTCAGCGGCGCGATCTCGCTGACCGCCCCCACGAAGGTCGTCTTGCCGACGCCGAACCCGCCCGCGACAAGGATCTTGAGCGCGGTGGGAAAGAGATCAGAGCTGTCGTCGTAAGCCATCGAGCACTGCCTCCAGCAGGGATACGTCGGTGGGTTGGTCGTCGAAGCGGGGCGCGTGGGTGGCGACTGCTCCGCAGTCGACCAGGTCGGAGAGCAGCACCTTGGTGACGATCACGGGAAGCCGCAGGTACGCGGCTATTTCCGCCACCGATGTGGGCCGTTCGCACAGTCCGAGCGCCTGGGTGTGCTCAGGACCGAGGTGCCCGTGGGGCTCGGCTCCCGTGGCCCGGACCATGGACAGCATGTCCAGGGCGGCCGTGGGCCGGGTGCGGCCGTCGCTCACCGTGTACGGACGGATGAGACGGCCGGCCGCATCGTCGAGCCACGGCACGTCCTGCGGGTGCGGCACGTGTCAGCGTCCCGTGGCGCTCGGTGCGCCCGCCCTCTGCCTGGCCGGGGTCACGAGGTACGGCCGTACGCTCTTGACGAGCATCGCCATCTCGTAACCCAGCACCGCCGCGTCCGCCTCGCGACCCGCGAGTACGGCGAGACAGGTGCCGGATCCGGCGGTGGACACGAAGAGGAGGGTGGAGTCGAGCTCCACCACGACCTGGCGGACCTCTCCGGCGTCGCCGAAGCGGGCACCGGCGCTGCGGCCGAGCGAATAGAGGCCGGAGGCGAGGGCGGCCATGTGGTCGGCGCTGTCGGTGTCGAGGCCGTGGACCGATTTGACCAGGCCGTCCGAGGAGAGCAGAACCGCGTTGCGTGTGAACGGAACACGCTGGACCAAGCCGCTCAACAGCCAGTCGAGGTCGGACACTTGGCCGGTCGGCGCATCGCTCGCCATGGTGCATCTACTCCTTGGGGTACTGCGGGCGGGGGAGGTGGGAAGGTGGCGGGGGATGGGTGACGGCGGTCCGTCAGCCCACGTCACCTTCGCGCTGCGGGAACGGCTGGTGGAGCTGCGGCCGCGGGGTGAGTTCCGGAGCCGGCAGCTGATCCTGAGGCGGAGGATCCGGTTGCGCCTCCGCCATGCCGATGCCTCGCTGGAAGGCGGCCATCAGACCGGGGTCGTGGACGGCGCCGTACTCCTCGTCCTGGCGCGCGGCGGGGGCGTCCCTCAGCTGGGGTACCAGGTTTTCCTGGCTGCGGCGTTTGGGCAGTTGGGGACGGCTCATGGTGCCGCGCACGTATCCGTTCGCGGCTGGGTGGGCCTGCGTGTGGACCGGCTCCGCGAAGTGCTGGGGGAGGTTCTCGGGACGATGCTCGGGAAGGCGCTCGGGGAGGTTGGTGCGGTCGATCCCCGGGCGGGCGGCGGCCGGGGTGGGCCGCTCCCCCTGCGCTCCGCGCACCGGCAGCGGCGCGCTGCCGGTGGTGGCGGTGCCGGTGATCGTGGCGGCGACCGGAGTGGTGGGCGCCTGGGTCGTTCGGGCCTGCGGGGTGGCGGGCGACGTGACGGGCCCGCGGCCGTTCTGCCGGCCTCCGGCGGTCCGCTGCCGGCCGAGACCGTCCGGCTGCTCGGCGCCGAGCAGTCCCTGGGGCAGGACGAGTACGGCCTGGACACCGCCGTAGATGTTGGCCTGGAGCCGGACGGTGATGCCGTGCCTGCGGGCCAGTGCGGACACCACGTACAGGCCGATGCGTCCGTCCTGGAGGAGATGGCCGACGTTGACGTTGTCGGGGTCGCAGAGCAGGGCGTTCATCCTGTTCTGCTCGCCGGCGGACATGCCCAGGCCCCGGTCCTCGACCTCGATGGCGAGGCCTGCGGTGACGTACTGGGCGCGCAGCAGCACCGTGGTGTGCGGGGCGGAGAACACCGTGGCGTTCTCGACGAGTTCGGCCAGGAGGTGGATGACGTCGGCGACGGCGTGGCCGCGCAGGGTGCCGTCGATCGGCGGCACGAGCTTGACGCGCGAGTACTGCTCGACCTCGGCGATCGAGGAGCGCAGCACCTCCGTCATGGTGACGGGGTTGCTCCACTGGCGGCGGGAGACGGCGCCGCCGAGGACGGCGAGGTTCTCCGCGTGGCGGCGGATGCGGGTGGCCAGGTGGTCCACGTGGAAAAGACCCTTGAGCAGTTCGGGGTCCTCGACGTCGTTCTCCAGCTCGTCGAGGATCTGGATCTCGCGGTGTACGAGCGACTGGAGACGCCGGGCGAGATTGCCGAACACCTCGACCTTCTGGTCGGTGCCCGTGCTGCTGGACAGCTGCGCCGCCTGCAGCACGGCGCCCATGGCGGTCTCGTGGGCCCGCCCCAGTTCCCGGGCGAGCAGGTCGAATTCGTCACCGCTCTGCCCGGCCGGTGGCGGCGTACGACGGGCGGGCGGTCCTTCGCCCCGGCGCAGCTGATCGACCACGGCGCGCAGGTCGGCCTGGCCGCGGGCGCTGGACCTGCGCAGGGCGTTGCAGCGGTCGAGCACCGATTTGGCGGCCCGGTCGGCGCCCACGACGGCTGCCGCCAGCGAGACTATGGCGAGCGCTCCGGCCGTGGCCACCGCCACCCATATGTCGCGCGTCGGCGGGACGGTGGCAGTGCGGAGGATGAAGAGCACGGCCGCGGCGCCACTCAGGGCCACGACGGCGGCCGGCAGTACGGCGGCGCGCAGAAGCTGGGAGCGTATGTGGAAGTCGGGCGTGGGCTGTGCGGGATGGGGCCGGGCGCCCGGTCGTCCGTGCCGACCGCCCTCGCGGCGGTCTGCACGTGCGGAGGGTGCGCGAAGTTGAGACATCAGTGTCCTCGGTACGTGGGGCCCCAGGGATCGGCATGCTGCGCGTGTTCGACCACTGTTGGTCTGGGCTCAACTCGGGTGATGTGGCCCCATGTTGATCACCGGCCACTCACGGTAGTCGGCAACCTTTCACGCTCGACGGGCAGTTGCCAAACTTCCCCGCGCAGCGTCCCGCCCTGGTATGACGTCTCGTACTACAGACCGAAAAACCTATGGCTCCACCGGCCCTAAACGGCCGGTGCGGCCTCCGGCTCACCCGTGCCGACGCCTCCGGTGCTGACACCGCCCGTGCCGACACCACTCGCACCCGCATCCCCTGCGGCAACGTCGCCCGCGCCGACGGGCCGCTTGAGTGCGGACCCACCACTGACGGGGTGCCCCTCGGCCGGCAGGGCGGCGACCGGGCGCCACCACGGCTCCGAGGGCAGGGCGTCCGAGGCCGGCTCGAAGGGCTCGCCCGGGCGCGGCAGCGCGACGCTGGCGCCCGCTTCACCGGCGGCCGCGACCGTGTCCTCGCCCGGTTCCGCCCACGGGTGCGGGGCGAGGTTGAACGTACCCCAGTGGATCGGCAGCATCGGGCCGCCCGACGGGCCGCCCTGGAGGTCGAGGTGGGCCCGGATGCCCTCGGCGGGCGTCATGTGGATGTCGGGCCAGTATTCGCTGTACGCGCCGATCTGGATCATCGTCGCGTCGAACGGGCCGTGCTCGGCGCCGATGTCCCGGAAGCCGTCGAAGTATCCCGTGTCGCCGCTGTGGTAGATCCGGTGCTCCGGTCCCGCGACGGCCCAGGACGCCCAGAGGGTGTGCTGCTGGTTGCGCAGGCCCCGGCCGCAGAAGTGGCGGGCCGGGGTGGCGGTGAGGGCGAGCCCGGCGATCTTCGCTGTGTCGTTCCAGTCGAGCTCGTGCATCCGGTCGGCGGGCACGCCCCAGCGCTCCAGGTGGGCGCCGACGCCGAGCGGCACCACGAAGACTGTGCGGGTGCCTGCGAGGGCGCGGATCGTGGGCATGTCCAGGTGGTCGTAATGGTCGTGCGAGATCACGACGACGTCGACCGGACCGAGCGAGGCGAGCGGCACGGGCACGGGGTGCAGCCGCTTGGGACCGGCGAAGGCGAAGGGGGAGCAGCGCTCGCCCCAGACCGGATCGAAGAGCACGCGGCGGCCGTCGATCTCGGCCAGCACACTCGAATGGCCCATCCAGGTGAGGCGCAGACCCGTGACGGGCGGCTTGGCGATGTCGGCCAGGGTCGTGGGGTGGACGGGAATCGGTCCCGCCGGCGCCCTGCGGAGCCGCTCTTCCTTACGGAAATAGACCTTCGAAAGTTCGAGCAACGAGCCGGACGGTCTGGTCCGGGCGCCGCCCTCCGGGTTCTGGAAGACCCCGTCCGCGAAATTCGGCGAGCGGCGGATTCGCTCCATCCGCTCCCCCGCCGGGTCGGCGCCGAAGGCTGCGGTCCTCAGCGAGCGCAGCCGGGAGCGCAGCGGGTGCAGGGCGTCGGCGCCGGTCACGGGACCTCCAGGTGCTCAGGGTCCTTCCATTATGTGCGGCGGGTACGACAGTGCGGGATCGGGACCGTTACAGGGCTGGGAACGGCGGGCGGCGGATCATGGCTTGAACTGATTCGTGGTTCAGTAACGGATCTCGTTGACAGGGCCGCTTCCGGGTCCAGATACTGACCGACGGTTCAGTTAAGGCATCGTCGTCGTACCTGGAGGCACCCATGTCCGACCTCCCCACCGAGCTCGTTCCGCTCAACGCGGAGCAGCGCGACATCGTCGAACTCACCCGGACCTTCGCACGTGAGGAGATCAGGCCGCGGGCGCGCGCCGTGGACGAGGCGGACACCGAGACACCGTTGGACCTGTGGCGCAAAGCCGCCAAGGTCGGCATCACCGGTTTCATGCTCCCGGAGGAGTACGGAGGCGGCGGCTTCACCGATGTGTTCACCCAGTGCCTCGTCCAGGAAGAGCTGTGCGTCGGCGACCTGGGCATCGGGAATCTGCTCTGCTCGAACGGATTCTTCGCCGACCCCCTGATGGAACTGGGCAGCTCCGCCCAGAAGCGGGAATGGCTCACCCCGCTCACCGGACCCGGCACCCCGATGACGTCCCTGGCGACCACCGAACCCGGATCCGGTTCCGACGCCGCCTCCATCGTCACGACGGCGACCCGTACCGCCGGCGGCTACCTCCTCAACGGCCAGAAGTCCTGGATCTCCAATGCCGGCGAGGCCGAGCAGTACGTCGTCTTCGCCAAGACCGACCCGGCTCGGCGCTCGCGCGGCGTCACGGCATTTCTCCTCCGCAAGGACACTCCGGGGGTCGTCTTCGGCGAGCCCATGCGCAAGATGGGCCAGCGCGCCATCGTCTGCCGGGAGATCTTCTTCTCGGACGCCTTCGTGCCGGAGGCCGACCGCCTCGGGGACGAGGGCCAGGGCTTCACCGGACTCATGTGTACGTTCGACATCTCGCGCGCGGTGCTGGGCGCGGCCGCGACGGGCGTCGCCAGGGCGGCGTACGAATACGCCCGCGATTACGCGAAGACCCGTCACCAGTTCGGCAAGCCGATCATCGAACACCAGACGGTGGCCTTCCGGCTCGCCGACATGCGCACGCGCATCGAGCAGGCCCGGCTGATGACCTGGCGGGCGGCCAAGCGTCTCGACGCGGGGCTCGACGCGACCGCCGAGGCGGCGATGGCGAAACTGACGGCCTCGGAGACCGCGGCGTACTGCACCTGGGCCGCCGTCCAGACGCTGGGCGGCTGGGGTTACTCGCGCGAGTACCCGGTCGAGCAGTGGGTGCGCGACGCCCGGCTCGACGAGATCGAAGAGGGGACCTCGGACATCATGCGCCTGGTCATCTCGCGGAGCGTATGACATGGGACTACCTCAGGTGGGACAACCGCAGGTGACACCCCACGGGCGCTACGGCCCGGAGACCGCCATGACCGGCGGCGAAGCCCTGGTCAGGGCGCTGGCCGTGCACGGGGCGCGCACGGCGTTCGGCATCCCCGGCACGCACAATCTGGAGATCTACCGGCACCTGCGGCCGTACGGCATCGGGCATGTGACACCACGTCATGAACAGGGCGCGGGGTACGCCGCCGATGCGTACGCCCGGGTCACCGGTCGCCCCGGCATCGCCGTCACCACCACTGGCCCCGCCCTGCTCAACATCGCGGCGGCGGCCGGCCAGGCGTACTCGGACAGCGTGCCGCTGCTGATCGTCTCGCCGGGCATGCCGCTGCGCCACCCGCGGCAGCCGACCGGGACGCTGCACGAAATGCGCAGCCAGACGGAGGCACTGCGCGGGGTCGTCGCCTTCAGCCACCGGGTGTCGACGGTCGAGGAGATCGGCGTTGCGGTCGCGCGGGCCTTCACGCTCTTTCGCACCGAACGGCCCCGGCCCGTGCACATCGAAGTGCCGCTGGACCTGCTGGAGGCGGCGGAGCGGGTGGGCAGCGTACGGTTCACGCCGCCGGTCGGCGACCGGCGGCCCTGCGCCGGGGCGGTCCGGGAGGCCGCCGCGGTGCTTGTGGCAGCGCGTCGGCCCGCGCTGGTTCTTGGCGGCGGCGCCCGGCGGGCGTCGGCGGAGTGCCGCGCGCTCGCCGAGGAGCTCGGTGCGTTCGTCGTGACCACGGCCAACGGCAAGGGAATCGTGGACGAGTCCCACCGGCTGTCGCTCGGCGTCTCGCTGCACAGCCTGTCCGTGCAGAAGGCACTGGCGGACTGCGACGCTGTCCTGGCCGTAGGCACCGAGCTCGCCGAGTCGGACCTGTGGTCGCCACCGCCGACGCTCGGCGGGACGCTGATACGGGTGGACCTGGACCCGGCACAGATGTACGCCGGGTCGTTGCCCGCCGACATTGCACTGGTCGGCGACGCGCGGGCCACGCTGGGCGCGCTGCGTGAGGCGCTCGCGGAACTACACCCGAGGGCCGCGATCGGGGACGGGGCCGCCCCGGTCCTGACCCCGCTCGCGTCCGAACGCCACTGTGCGGCACCGGGGGCCGACGGCGCTGGTGGCACGGTCACGGCCGGGGGCAGCGGGACGGGCGGGGCCGACGGGACGGTTGAGGGCAGCGACACGGCCAGGGTTAGCGGAACCGCCGGGGGCAGCGGCACAGCCAGCGCCGACGGCACAGCCAGGGGCAGCAGCACAGCCACGGCCAGCGGCAGAGGCCTCACTGCAGCCGCCCGGACGGAGAAGTCTGCCGACCACGACCCGTCCGGACGCCACCCCAGGAGGTCGGGACCCGACAGCGCCCTCCCCGCTGGCGGCGAGACCAGGGCCGACGGCGCGGCCGAGGCCGGTGACAGCGGCGTCACCGCAGCCACCCAGGCCGAGGAGTCTGCCGACCACAACCCGTCCGGACGCCACCCCGCGAGGCCTGGGCCAGACAGCGCCCTCCGCGCCAGCGGCACGGGCAGGGCCAGGGGCGACGACGGCCTCACCGCAGCCCGCCGGGCCGAGGAGTCGGCAGGCCGCTGCGCTGCGCTCGCCGTCCGAGCCGTCGTGCCTCCCCTTGGTGCCCGGGACGCCTACACCAGCGGGCCCGCCGCGTGGGCCGTCAGCGCGCTGCGGCGTGAGCGGGATGCGGAGACGGCGGTGCGGGACTCGCGCTGGGTTCCGTATCTGCGCGCGATCCGCGGCGTGCTGGACGAAGACGCCGTCATCACGTCGGACAGCGCACAGTGCTGCTACTACGGCGCGCTCCCGCACCTGCCCGTCGGCCCCCGGGGCCGCTATCTCCACCCGACCGGTTTCGGCACGCTCGGATACGCCCTGCCCGCCGCCATCGGCGCGAAGTCGGCGTATCCCGAACGGCAGGTCGTCGCGCTCAGCGGCGACGGTGGCCTGCAGTTCACCGTGCAGGAACTGGCGACCGCCGCGCAGCTCGGACTGCCGCTCCCCGTCGTCGTGTTCGACAACGATGGGTACGGCGAGATCCGCGACGAGATGAACGCCCGCGGCGACACCCCCATCGCCGTCGACCTGGCGCGGGTAGACCTGCCGGCGCTGTGCCGCGCGTACGGCGGCCGGGGCGCGCACGCCGCGTCCCCCGGCGCACTCGCCGACGCGCTGGCGCGGGCGCTGGACACCCCCGGCCCCACCCTCATCACCGTTCCCGAGGAGACCACCGCATGAGCAGCAGCCCCTTGATCTCGCTGAGCTGGACCGACCACGTGACAGGGCGCCAGGGGTTTCTGGTGGTCGACCGGCTCGTGCGCGGTGTGTCCAGCGGCGGTCTGCGCATGCGCAAAGGCTGCACGCTCGACGAGGTCGCCGGCCTGGCGCGCGGCATGACGATGAAGGAAGCCCTGCACTACAACGCCGAGGGCCGGTACATCCCGCTCGGCGGCGCCAAGGGCGGCATCGACTGCGACCCCCAGGACCCCGAGGCGTACGGCATCCTGGTGCGCTACCTGCGCGCCATGCGTCCGCACATCGAGAACTTCTGGACCACCGGCGAAGACCTCGGCCTGACCCAGGACATTGTCGACAAGGCCGCCGCCGAAGCGGGTCTCGTCTCCTCCATCCAGGCCGTCTATCCGCTGCTCGACGACGAGACGGCGGCGCGGCAGCGGCTCGCCGACGCGTTCGCCGTCGAGGTGGACGGCATCGGCCTCGACGAGCTGGTCGGCGGCTGCGGAGTCGCCGAGTCGGTCCTCGCGGCACTCGACCGCGCCGACGTCGCGTACGAGGGCACGCGGGTGTCCGTACAGGGCCTCGGCACCATGGGCGGCGCGACCGCCCGCTTCCTGTCCCGCGCCGGGCTGAGGATCGTCGCCGTGGCCGACGTACTGGGTACGGTCGCCAACCCGGAGGGTCTGGACGTCGAAGCGCTGCTCGCCTCGCGCGACGCGTACGGCGCCGTGGACCGGGGTGTGCTGCGCCCCGGCGACCGTGAGCTTCCGGGCGACGCCTGGTTGTCCGTGGAGGCGGAGGTGCTGGTTCCGGCGGCCGTCTCGTACGCCGTTGACGAAGCCAACCAGGAGCACATCAGCGGCACCGCCCGCTGGATCGTCGAGGCGGCGAACATGCCGGTGCTGCCCGGCGCGGAGGCGCTGCTGGCGGCGCGCGGGGTGACCGTCCTGCCGGACGTCGTCGTCAACTCCGGTACGAACGCGTGGTGGTGGTGGACCCTCTTCGGCGACATCGGCGCCGACGCGGACGAGGCGTTCGCGTACACCCGGCGCTCGATGCGCGCCCTGATCGACCAGATGCTCGCGCGGGCCGAGGCGGACGGCACGACGCCACGCGCCGCGGCCCATGCGATCGTCGCCGACCACCTGCCGGTGATCGCGGAGCGGTTCGGGTGGTACAGGTGACACACACCTCTCGGACCGTTCGCGCCGCCCTCGACGCGCTCTTCGATCCCAGGTCCGTCGCGGTCGTCGGCGCCTCCGGAAACCCGGAGAAGTGGGGGTACTGGCTGGCCGCCGGGGCCCTCGAAGGACGCGACCGACGTACGGTCCACCTGGTGAACCGGCGCGGCGGCGAACTGCACGGCGTACGGTTCGTGCCCGGTCTGGACGGCCTGCCGGACCCACCGGACCATGTGGTGATCGCCGTACCTTCGCAGCAGGTCCGCCCCCTCGTGGTCCAGGGTCTCGCGGCGGGGGCACGCTGCTTCACGGTCATCACGTCGGGCGGTACGAGCGCGGCCGAGGAGCGTGAACTCGCCTCCTTGATAACCGCGGGCGGGGCGCGGCTGCTCGGCCCCAACTGCATGGGCGTCGTCGACACGACCAGCGGACTGCGCCTCAGCTGGGGCGACTTCCCTGCCGGTTCCGTTGGCCTCGTCTCGCAGAGCGGCAATCTGGCGCTGGAAATCGGCAGGCTGCTCGCCCGCGCAGGGCAGGGGTTCTCGCGCTTCGTGTCGCTCGGAAACCAGCGCGACATCAACGCGGCGGACGCCCTGGACGCACTGATCGCCCACCCCCCGACGCGGGTCGTAACCGCGTACGTCGAGGACTTCCGCGACGGCCGCCGCCTGGCCCGCACACTGACCGCGGCCCACGCGGCGGGCAAGCCGGTGCTGCTGCTGACGGTGGGCGCCAGCGAAGCCTCCGACCGTGCGGCGGCCTCGCACACGGGGGCTCTGGTCAGCGCACGCGCGACGGTGGAGGCGGTGTGCCGCGAGGCCGGGGCACTGCTGCTCGACACGGCGGGCGAACTCGTCGACACAGCGATATGTCTACTGGCTGTGCCCGTAGGGGCGTTGGGGCTGCGGACGGGCGGGCACGTGGAAGCCTCTGGCGGGGCGATCGGTGGGCACACGAGCGATGGGCCGGCCCACGCCGATGCCGGGGCGAACGAAGTTCGGCACATGCTCGGCCAGGGCGACGGCCCCGACTTTGTCGGCGCAGGCCAGGGGCAGGTTTCTGCCGAGGCTCGCGGGGCGGCGACTCCCGCGCCGTCGGCCGACGGAACAGAGGCGGCGTCCGGAGGCCGCTCGCTGCTCGGCGGGGCACCTTCCCGGCAAACCCGGGCTGCGGACGGCGGTGTGCCCCCCCCCCCCGAAGGCTTCGGAGGGCAGGCAGCCGACGGCCCGCCGCTGGGTGGAACGCCCCTGCAACCACGCCCGACGGCAGACCCCGGTGAGTGCCCCGATGCCATCGGGGGACTCACACCCGGAGGCTCACTGCCCGTCGGGGCGCCCCTCCAGCCCCCCTCGGCGACAGACCGCAGTGCATCCCCCGAAGCCCCCGGACACCCGGCAGCCGGTGCGCCGCTCGCGGTGGCTGATCCGCTCCCTTCGCTTCCCGCCCCGCGTGTCCTTGCCGGGGCGTCGGGCCCTGCGGTCGGCATCGCCAGGCCGTGGGCTCTGCGGGTCGCTGCCGTCGGGGACAGCGGAGGGCAAGGGGCCCTCGCCGCTGATGCGTTGGTGGCGCGTGGGCTTGATGTGCCTGGGCTTTCGGCCGGGGCTGCGAGCGCGGTCGCCGCGCTCCTGCCGCCGGGCGCCGCCTGCGGAAACCCCGTCGACCTTGCGGGGGCCGGTGAGGCCGACCTCGGCAACTATGCCCGTATCGCACGGGCACTGCTGTTCGGCGGGGACGCCGACGCCGTCGTCCTCACCGGTTACTTCGGCGATTACGCCACGGCCAACCCCGCCCAGGCCGACCGCGAGTGCGAGGTGGCCAGTGAACTCGCCTACGCCGCAAGGGAGTCCGGGCGGCTCCTCGTCGTACACACCATGGCGTGCGACACCCCCGCCCTCGCGGTGCTCCGTGCGCACGCCGTCCCCGTGTACGAACGCATCGAGCAGGCAGCGACCGCCCTCGCCGGAGCGGCCAGGCTGCACACCACCGTCGTGGCGGCTCCCGCCGCGTCGCCGCGCCAGGCCTCGTACAGCGTTCCTGACGGCGGTTACGAGACCGTGCGCGAACTGCTCGCCTCGTACGGACTCACCTTCCCGGCGGCCGAGTTCGTCGCCACAGCCGACGAGGCGGTGGAGGCGGCCTACCGCACCGGCTATCCCCTCGCCCTGAAAGCCATGGGGCTGGCCCACAAGACAGAGGTGGGCGACGTCGCGCTCGGCATCGCCGAGGAGGGCGGGCTCCGTGCCGCCTTCGCGCGGATGCGGTCCGCCACCGGCGCCGCGCGCTACGTCGTGGAGGCCATGGCCTCGCCCCCGTACGCCGTCGAACTCATCGTCGGCGTACGGCGCGACCCGGCCTTCGGCCCCGTCGCCGTGGTCGGCATCGGCGGGGTCAACGCCGAGCTGCTCGCCGACACTGCGGTCGCGCTAGCACCCCTCACCCCCGAACGCGCCCGCGAACTGCTCCTGTCGCTGCGCCACGCTCCGCTGCTGACGGGCTGGCGGGGCGCACCGCCCGTACATCTCGACGCGGCCGCAGCTGCTCTGTGCGCGGTGGCACGGGCAGGCGCGGAGCATCCGGAGCTGTCCGAACTCGAAGTCAATCCCCTGCTGGTACACCCGGGTGGCGCGATCGCCCTCGATGCGCATGGAGTGCTCCGATGACAAGTGCGATCAGAGAAGACGAGAAGTCCGAGTTCGCGGGACGCACGTACCTCGTGACCGGCGGCGGCAGCGGCATCGGCCGCGCGGTGGCCCTCGCCCTTGGAGCGGCGGAGGCCCGGGTCGTCGTCGCGGGCCGTACGCCCGAGAAGCTGGAGGAGACGGTCGCCCTGATCGAGAAGGGGGGCGGCCACGCCCTCGCCGTACCGACAGACGTACGGGACCCGGCCGCCGTCGACGCACTGGTGGCAGCCGCCGTGGACCGTTTCGGCCGACTGGACGGTCTGGTCAACAATGCGGCCGGGAACTTCGTCGCGCCGGGCATCGACATCAGCCCGAACGGCTGGCGCGCGGTCGTCGACATCGTGCTCAACGGCTCGTACTACTGCACGCGCGCCGTCGCCGGGCAGCTGCGCGCGCAGGGCACGGGGGGCAGTGCTTTCGGTGATCGCGACGTACGCCTGGCACGGGCATCCGGGTACGGTCCACTCGGCCGCAGCCAAGGCGGGGTGCTGGCCATGACCCGCACGCTCGCGGTGGAGCTCGCACCGCTCGGTATCCGCCTGAACTGCATCGCCCCCGGGCCGACGGAGACGGCCGGTGCGGGTGCCGCGCTGTGGGCCACGGAGGAGGCGCGGGCCGAGGTGCTCGCGACGGTCCCGGCGGGCCGCTTCGCGGACCCGGCGGAGATCGCGGACGCGTCGCTGTTCCTGCTGGGTGAGCGGGCGTCGTACTTGACGGGTGAGTGTCTGACGCTGGACGGCGGCCAGTGGCTCGGCAAGCAGGTGTACGGGCGGACGGCCGCCACCGCCGCTCACTGAGGCGGGGCCTGCGGCGCTTTCCCCTACTCGCCCCTTCCCGCTGTGACATTTTTGCGGCTGCCGCCGCGTGGGGGGCAAGCCCTCAGAACCCCCTGGACGCCCTTGAGGACCCAGGTCTGGGGCGGAGGGGCGGGGTGGGGAAATGTGCCGCAGGCATGCCCCTGCGGCCCCCTTCGTCAGACCGTGGTCCTGGCCGTCACCAGCCGGTGGCCGCCCAGAACCACCGAGAGCTCCGCAAGGAACCGCCCCGAAAGCGGCGGCCAGTTCCACAGCACCAGCCCCAGATGAGCGACCGCGACAGGCGGGTCGATCCTCCACGCCAGGAGGTCCGCCCGCCCACCGCACCGGACACAGGCCCCGCTCCCCGGCCCCGTACCGCCGAACCATGCGTACAGATCGTCGAGCAGCGGGGCCCACTCGCGCGTCCACATGTCGGGCCCGCTGTCGGAGGGCTCTGCCGTCGCACCGCAGTGCGGGCATGTCGCCGTCCAGACCTCCGCGCACAGATACACGCGGCGTTCGATCTCCATGCCGACGCCGCACGCCCCGAGCTCCGTCACCTCGTCCTCCTCGGTGACGGCGCTCGCGGCGTGCGGTCCTGGTGGCCTGCCGAGCTCGTCCCCGAGCAGGCAGTGGGTCAGTTCGCTCCGGACGATGCCTTCTTCCTCCAGCCAGTCCATGACCCGGCCGGCGAGCTCGGCGGCTTCCTCCGGTCGGGCGTCGATGTCGGCCACCCATACGTACGCATCGCCCATGCGCGCACGCTATCCCTTGTCCCCTACCCCTTGGAGCGCCGAGTCTTCACACCCAGCGCGTAGAAGATCAGCCCGATCACCAGGAACAACACCAACGGCACGACCTGGCTGAGCGTGTACTGAAGCCGCTCCCCCGCGAAGGACTCGGGCAGCGAGTCCGCGGCCGCACCGTCCGTGCCGAACCACCCCACCCCGAAGCCCGGCCAGATCAGTACGACGACGGTGAAGGCCACGAACCCGGTGGCGAGCGCCGTGACCAGCCATGCTCCGGCGCGGCCGCCCGGGACGGCGTACGGGCGGGTGACCTCCGGGTACTTGCGGCGCAGCACGACGAGGCTCGGGAAGGTGATGACGTACGAGATGAAGGTGGTGCAGATCGTCAGGCCGAGGCCGGCCGCGAAGTACTTCTCGCCGTTGCCGCCGGTCAGGTTGAGTGCGACGACGAAGAGGAGGGAGGCCAGGACGGCGGAGAGCAGGTTCACGCGGACCGGCGTGCCGTGCTTCTCGGAGATCGCGCCGAGCCAGGCCGGGCCCGCTCCGTCGGCGCAGGCGACGGCCTGGGCCCGGTGGGCGCCCATGGCCCAGGTGACGCCGCTGGTCAGCAGCCCGATGAGGCCGGCGGCGGCGATTCCGCCGAAGACGGAGCCCGCACCGGTGAGGGTGACCGTGCCGTCGGCTGCGATCGACCCTCCGTAGACGGTGAAGACGGCCTTGCAGGCGTCGATGAAGCCGCCGAGGCTGCCGATGTCCTGGCTGGGGAGAACGAACAGGATGCCGAGGATCGGGCCGCCGTACAGGACGAGCGAGGCCAGGCCGGAGCGGAGGATGGACAGGGGGATGTCGCGGCGCGGGTTCTTCATCTCCTCGGCGGCGGAGCTGGGGAGTTCGAACCCTACGAAGTTGAAGATCAGGACGAGGGCGACGAAACCGATATAGGTGGGGGCGAATTCACCGGCGGGCAGGGCGCGTACGCCGTTCTCGGCGGCGGAGACGAGGAAGAAGCCGAGCAGCACGATCCGCGCGATCGCGCCCGCGATGGGGACCCACTTGCCGATGCGTACGGACTGTACGACGGCGAGCGCCCCGCCCCAGATGCAGACGAGCCCGGCTGCGTACTTCCAGCCGCCGGGGAGTGGGGTGAAGAACTCCTCCCAGGTGGTGAGCGCGATGATGCACAGACTGCCGCCCACCCAGACCGGGTTGGAGATCCAGTACAGAATCTGGTTGATGCCGGCAGTGAGCCGCCCGAAGGCCAGCCGGGTCCAGACATACGGGCCGCCCTGCACGGGGAAGGCGGAGCCGAGCTCGGCGACGAGCAGCCCGTACGGGAGGAAGAAGGCGACCGCGAGGATCGCCATCCAGGTCAGGCCCTGGGGGCCCTGCGCCGCCACCGAGCCGATGGTGTCGAGGCCGACCAGTGTGCAGATGAGGAAGAAGAGGACGTCGAGGCGGCGCAAGTCCTTGCGCAGCCTTCCGCGTTGTTCGCCCCAGCCCTGGGAGAGGTCGGGGGCTTCGGCTGAGTTCGCGTTTGCTGGGGAGGGAGGTGCTTGGGTCACGAGGCGGACTCCTACGGCGGTACGGGGACTGCGTACAGGCGTGGCACTTCGGCACTTCGAGCTTTGAACGGCAAACTGACTGAATGGCCAGTCAGTAGGGCGTACCGTGGCCCGCGCCACAGTGCGGTGTCAAGAGCCCGTCGGCATCTTCCGGACCGGCCTGGCAGACGGCCCGTGTGTAGGGTTGCCGCGTGGCAAGAGTCCGGTTGAGCGTGGAGGAACGGCGCGAGGAAATGCTGCGCGCCGCGGTCGAACAGATCGAGGCGCGGGGCGTGACCGCCGTACGCATCGCGGATGTCGCCTCGGCTCTCGGCGTCAGCAACGCGCTGGTGCTCTACCACTTCTCGACCAAGGAAAAGCTCGTCGCGGCCGCTTTCATGTACGCCGCCGAAGGCGATCTCGCCCAGCTGCGCAAGCTGCTCGGCCGTCGTACCAGCGCCGTCCGCAGGCTTCGCGGCGCGGTCCGCTGGTACGCGCCGACCGGCCAGGCCAAGGGTTGGAAGCTGTGGATCGAGGGGTGGGCGGCCTCGTTGCGTGAGCCGGTGCTCCGCGAGGTGGCCCGCGACCTGGACCAGCAGTGGAAGGCGGCACTGACCGAGGTCATCGCGGAGGGCGCGGAGGCCGGTGAGTTCCGGTGCGACGACCCTGCGGCGGCGGCCTGGCGGCTGACGGCCCTGCTGGACGGTCTCGCGGTCCAGATGATCTCGTATGCCGGATCCCTCTCCCGCACCACCATGCTGGAGTGGGCCGACGGCGCACTCGCCCGCGAGCTGGGCATCGACCGCGCGGAGCTCACGGCTGCCGGGCGCTGAAGTCCCGGTGGCGCCCTAAGGAGACATGGTGTCTGTGCAAAAGTCCGAGCACTCGGTGTACGACGTCCTGGTCATCGGCGGCAGCGGGGTGGACACGGTCGTCCGCGTCGACTCGCTGCCCGTGCCCCTGGCCGACTCGGTCGGCGTGCCACCCATCCGGGAGTGGCCGGGCCACACCGGTGGCAACGTCGCACTGGGTTGCCGGGCCCTCGGACTCCAGGTGAAATTCCTTGACTTCATCGGCGACGACTGGATCGGCGGACAGGTCCGGGAGCGGCTCGCCAAGGGCGGTGTCGACTTCGAACCGCTGATATCACCCGCCGGCACCCGCCGCGCGGTGAACCTCGTCGACACCTCGACGGGCCGCCGGATGTCCTTCTACGACGCCCGCGACCCCGAGGACCTGCGGATGCCGCGCGACTTCTACCTCCAGCATCTGCGGCGGGCCGGTCATGTCCACCTGTCCATCGTGAACTTCGCCCGGCACCTCCTCGACGACATCGAGGAACTCGGTGTCCCCGTCTCGACCGACCTGCACGACTGGGACGGACTCGACGACTACCACCGGGAGTTCGCTCTCCGCTCCGACCTCGTCTTTCTCAGCGCGTCGGGTGCGGGCGAGCGCATTGCCTCCGTGATGCGGGAGATTCTGCGCGAGGGCCGCGCCGAGGCCGTGGTGGCGACGGCGGGCGCGGGCGGCTCGTACCTGCTGACGCGCGACGGGATCCGCACCCCACGCCCGATCCCCGCGACCGTGCCGCCGGGCCCGGTCCTGGACTCCAACGGCGCCGGGGACGCGTACGTCAGCGGTTTCCTGTACGGACGGCTGTCCGGCCGGGATCTTGAGGAGTGCGCCGGCCTGGGCGCGCGGGCGGGCGCCCACGCCTGCACGACCGAGGGGAACACCGACCTGATCGGCCCCGGCGGCCTTCTCGCACCCCACGCCTGATCCGCTCGGCGTCGGATCCGCTCAGGTCTGGCGCACCGGTTCGTACGCCTCCTGCCCGAGCCCGAACGTCCACGCCACGCCCTCCTTCGCGGTCCTTGTCGTGGGCGGCACGCGCAGCCAGTACGTACGGTGCGTGCCGTCCGGCTCGGGGGTGGAGTTGACCACCTCGACCATCACCACGTCCTCGTCGCCTTGGAGCGCGATCCGCCAGAGGATGCCGGTCTCGTCGCGGTGCACCGGCTGGGCGTCCGACTCGCTGAGGTAGCGGTCGTAGCCGTAGTACTCCAGCATCACGCGGCGCAGCTCCGCGTTCTCCTCGGCCCGTATCCGAGCGGGGGTCAAAGACGCGAGCTCGTCGAGGAACGCGGCGGGCACGGGCATACCGCGCCAGGCGTACAGCGCGAAGCCGTCCGTGAAGGCCAGGGCAGGGCCGTCCCCGCGGTCGAGGCGCCCGGCCTCGTCGCGGTGCAGCTCCACCGGCCGTTCGCTGATGACCACCACGTTCTCGTACGGCCACCACCATCCGGCGTGCCTGGCCACTTGTGCCAGGCCGGCGAGCCGGTCGCCACGGCCGTCGAACGCCGCGAGCCAGGCCGCGTCGTGCTGGCCGAGCACCGCGTCGAGGAGGAGCAGACGTACGTCGGACTCGTCCTCCGGCTGCTCCGTGAGCGCTGCGACGACTCCGGTCCGGATCCGCTCGGCCAGTTCCCTCGTGGTGTCCCACAGCTGCGCGCCGGTCGAGGACCACAGCGCGGCCCAGCCCTGGGGACCCAACTCGTCGTGCAGGCGGCGTCGTTCATCGGCCCACGGCCGCGTACGCACTTCGTCGCGCACCGAGCGCCCCGCCCCGACGAGCTTTTCGACGGCCTCGACCGCCGCCTTGGGCGACTCGGCCCAGACGATCGTCTCCGGCTCTGCGAGACCGGCCGCGCGGTAGGCGAGCCGCACGCCTTCTTCCGCGGCCGCCCGGTCCGCCGCTCCCGTCGCCGCCGCGACGGCCCGCCATGTCATTACGTGCTCCATCAGAAGTCCCTGTCCCCTGTTCTCTGTTCCGGTCCCACCCTGCACTGCCCTGCGGGCGACGCTCAGTCGGCGACGATACGGACCGAGCCCGGCACGTACTCCCGCTGACGCACCACCCGGTACCAGCCCTTGGGCAGCGGTATCGCCGCGTGCTCCTCATGCACCACCCGCCCGCCGTCCGGCAGATGAAGCAGCATCGGGTCGAGCGGTCCTGCCTCGCGCACCAGCCTTCCCGGCCCCTGCACCGCGTGCGCATGCCCGGTGACTTCGCCCAGTGCGAGCACCAGCCTTCCCCGCCCGTCGCGCAGTTCACCGGGTGCGTCTGCCAAGTGCGCCGGCACCGCCGACTCCCCCAACGGCATGATCAGTACGTCCCCTTGCCGGTACATGGCTGTCTCCCCTCGTTGGCGCACACGCTGTGCCGACCACGTGGAAAACGCTACGGCCCGGGTCTGACAATCGGCCCCGACCTGCGACAACGGGGCCCGCTCACCGCATTGTCAGTGCGGCTTGGTAAACCTTTCGCACGTCAGTCGACCGCTCAGCGTCAGGAGATCAGGGCCATGTCCCACGTGGACCATCTGCAGGAATTGCTCGGCCTCCCGGCCGTCGACTTCCACCCCACCCCGTCGCCCTTGCCCGCCGCGGACGCCGCCGCGTGGCGCATCTCCGTGAACCCGTACGACGACGACCCGCCCTGGGACGAGGTGTTCGACGAGTTCCTGAAGACCGTCGACCCCGGGCAGGTGCGCGCGCTGATCATCGGCCAGTGGGGCGAGGCGTACGACAACGATTCGAGCTTCCCCATCAACCTGGTCATCGCCGCCGCCGACCGGCTCACCGCCCTGGAGGCCGTCTTCGTCGGCGACATGACCTCCGAGCAGAACGAGATCTCCTGGATCGAGCAGTCCAATGTCACGGGCCTGCTCAGCGCGTTCCCCCGCCTGCTGGAGCTCGGCGTGCGCGGCGGCAGCCGGCTCCGCTTCCCGCCGGTGCACCACACACGGCTGCGCTCGCTCGTATTCGAGTCCGGCGGCCTCCCGGCGGAGGTGGTGCGCGGCGTCATCGAGAGCGAACTCCCCTCCCTGGACCACCTCGACCTCTGGCTCGGCGTCTCGGAGTACGGCGGCGACACCGAGATCACCGATCTCGCACCGCTGCTGTCCGGCTCTCGCTTCCCCGGGCTGCGCCACCTCGGTCTGCGCAACAGCGAGATTCAGAACGCGATCGCGGCCGCGATCGCGTCGGCCCCCGTCGTCGCCCGGCTGGACACCCTCGACCTGTCGAACGGAACCCTCGGCGACGAGGGTGCGGCCGCGCTGCTCGAAGGGCAGCCGCTCACCCATCTCGAATGCCTCGACCTGCACCATCACTTCCTCTCCGAGGAGATGGAGAGCCGGGTGGCCGACGCGCTGGAGCCGCACGGCGTGCACGTCGACGTATCGGAGCGTGAGGAGCCGTGGGACGGCCGCGGCGCCGAGGGCCGTTACACGGCAGTGGCGGAGTGAGGCGGCCATGACCGGCATCGACCACCCCGAGACGTTCCACGGACTTCCCGTCCACACGTTTCCCGAGCCCGACGACCAGCACGCCCCGCCGCTCCCGCCCGCGGACTCCGTGGCCTGGCGCCTGGACTGTCTGTGGAACGAGGACAATCCGTTCCCCGAACTGTGGGACCGATTCCTCGCCTCCGTCGACTCCTCGCAGGTCAGAGCGCTGGTGCTCGGCCCGTGGTGGCACGACGAATACTCGCCTCTGCGTCCCGTCTTCGACCTGATCGTCGCGGACGCGGACCGCTTCCCCGCGCTGCGTGCGCTGTTCCTCGCGGACGTCATGAGCGAGGAGTGCGAGGTGTCCTGGCTGGAGATGACCGACGTCACCCCCTGCCTCGAAGCATTCCCGCGGCTCGAAGAGCTGACGGTGCGCGGCTGTGGCGACGCCTTCTCGAAACAGGACGTCCTGTCCCTGCGACCGGTCCGCCACGACGCACTGAAAGTGCTGCGCTTCGAATCCGGCGGACTGCCCGGTTCCGTCGTCAGGGCTGTCGGCGCCTCCACGCTGCCCGCCCTGGAGCGCCTCGAACTCTGGCTCGGGGTCACGCATTACGGCGGCGACGCGACGGTCGCCGACCTCTCACCCCTGCTCTCCGGGAGCTCCTTCCCACGTCTGAGGCACCTGGGGCTGCAGAACAGCGATATCCAGGACGAGATCGCGGTCGCCGTCGCCTCGGCCCCCGTCGTCGCCCAGCTGGACTCGCTCGCCCTCTCGATGGGCACCCTCAGCGGCACCGGTGCCGAAGCCCTGCTCGGCGGCCAGCCGCTGACCCACCTCCGGGACCTGGACCTCCACCACCACTACGTCCAGGAGCCGATCCAGCAGCGCCTGCGGAAGGAACTCGAACCACACGGCGTACGGCTGAACCTGGACCAGGCCGACTACTGGGACCCCGAGGACGACGAGCCCCGCTATGTCGCCGTCGCCGAGTAGCGCGGAGCCGCGATTCGCGGTGGTCGGCAATCCCGCCAACCGCCGCGTCGCGCTCTTCCAGGACGCCGTGGCTGCCGCCGGCCTGCCCGCAGCGCGCGTCGTGTCGTGGCTCGACGTCCTCCGCCGAGGCGCCTCCTTCCGTCCGGGCGAGACCGTACGGATCGACTCGCCCGGGGAAGACCCCGACGTCGAGCGGCTGTTGCGGGGCGTCGGCGACGCCACCCGGGTGGAGGGCTCGGCGCGCTGGTACGAGCGGTTCACGGCGGCCGTACGGGAGGTGGGGCGGGCGTCCGAGGGCTGCACTCTGCTCGACGACCCCGAGGAGCTGGCGGTGCTGTTCGACAAGCGGCTGTGCCATGCCGTGCTGCAGCGCGCAGGCGTTCCCGTGCCGCCTTCGCCCACGTCCGGGGCCCCGGTACGGCCCGTGCGAGGCTGGTCGGACGTACGCGAACTGCTGCGCGCGCACCGTATGCCGCGCGCTTTCGTCAAGCTCGCGCACGGCTCGTCCGCCTCCGGTGTGCTGGCCGTCGAGACGGCGGGCTCCGGGCGGGTGCGGGCCACCACATCGGTGGAGCGCGACAGCGAAGGGCGGCTCTTCAACTCCCTTCGTGTACGTCTCTGTACGACCGAACGCGAGGTCGCCGCGATCGTCGACGCGCTCGCGCCCGACGGCCTGCACGTCGAGCGCTGGCTGCCCAAGGCCTCCCAGCGGGGCCGGGCCGCCGACCTGCGGGTGGTGGTCGTCGGCGGCCGGGCCACCCATGCCGTCGTACGGACCAGCCGCTCCCCCATGACCAATCTCCACCTCGGCGGCGCCCGCGGAAACCTCGACGAGGCCCGCGCGGCCGTCGAGACGGCGGGCGGCAGCTGGGCCGACGCTCTGGGGGTATGCGAGCGGGCCGCGGCCTGCTTCCCGCGCACGCTCTGTGTGGGCGTCGATCTGCTGCCCTCGATCGGCTGGCGCCGCTTCGCCGTCGGCGAGGTCAACGCGTTCGGCGATCTGCTGCCGAACCTCACCGGCCTGCCCGGGAGCGGCGCCGAGGGCCTGGACACCTACGCGGCGCAGGTCGCCGCCGCACAGCTACAGCGCGCCGTGCAGCGCACAGCAAGGAACCACCATGCAATCACCTGACATGAACAAGATCGTGGGCAGCCACGATCTGCTGCTCGTCACCCTCGACACCCTGCGCCACGACGTCGCCGCCGAACTGGCCGCCGCCGGACGCATCCCGAACCTGGTTGCCCATCTGCCCGGCGGCGTCTGGGAGAAGCGGCACGCGCCCGGCAGTTTCACCTACGCCTCGCACCAGGCGATCTTCGCGGGTTTCCTGCCCACGCCCGCCGCGCAGGGCCCCCACCCGCGGCTCTTCGCGGCGCGCTTCGCGGGCAGCGAGACCACCGCCGAGCGCACCTTCGTCTTCGACACCCCCGATCTGGTCTCCGGCCTCGCGGACGCCGGTTACCGCACGGTGTGCATCGGCGGCGTCGGTTTCTTCAACCGGCAGGGCCCGCTGGGCTCGGTGCTGCCCGGGATGTTCCAGGAGAGCCACTGGGAGCCGGAGTTCGGTGTGGCGTCCCCCGTCTCCTTCGAGGAGCAGGTGGTCCGGGCCGAGAAGGTCGTCGCCGGACTGCCCGCCGAGCAGCGGCTGTTCCTGTTCGTCAATGTCTCCGCGCTGCACCAGCCCAACTGGTTCCATCTGCCCGGCGCAACCCGCGAGGCCGGCGACACCCGCGCGACCCATGCCGCTGCCCTGGAGTACGTCGACCGGCACATCGGCAGGCTCTTCGCCGCCGCGAGCAGCCGCCGCCCCTGCTTCGCGATCGTCTGCTCCGACCACGGCACGGCGTACGGCGACGACGGATACACCGGCCACCGCCTCGGTCACGAGGCCGTCTGGACCGTCCCCTACGCCCACTTCACTCTCGATCAAGGGGCCACCCGATGAGCACCAGGACGCCCCGCCCGTACCAGAGTTACGTCTACGCCTACCCGCACAAAACGGCGTATCGCGAGCTGAAGAGCCGCCCCGCGCTGCGCGATCTGTGGGCGGGCGAGCCCAAGAACGCCCTCTCCCTCTACCTCCACATACCGTTCTGCGAGGTCCGCTGCGGCTTCTGCAACCTCTTCACCCGGATCGGCGCCCCGGACGAGCTGACCGGCCGGTATCTCGACGCACTCGACCGCCAGGCCACCGCCGTACGCGACGCCCTCGACGAGACCGGAGACAAGGCCGGAGGCGAGGCCGGAGAAGGAGGCGGGACCCGCTTCGCCGCCGCTGCCTTCGGCGGCGGCACCCCCACCTTCCTCACGGCCGGCGAGCTGGAGCGGCTCTGCGACATCGCCGAGAAGCGGATGGGCGCGGACCTGCGCGCCGTGCCGCTCTCCGTCGAGGCGTCCCCCGCGACCGCGACGGCCGACCGGCTCGCCGTGCTCGCCGACCGTGGTACGACGCGCCTCAGCCTCGGAATCCAGAGCTTCGTCGACGCCGAGGCCCGCGCCGCGGTGCGCCCGCAGCGCCGCGCCGACGTCGAGGCGGCCCTCGGCCGCATCCGCGACGCCCGTATCCCCGTCCTCAACATCGACCTGATCTACGGCATAGAGGGCCAGACCTCGGACACCTGGCGCGTGTCGCTCGACGCCGCGCTCGCCTGGCGGCCCGAGGAGCTCTACCTCTACCCCTTGTACGTACGCCCGCTGACCGGCCTCGGCCGGATCGGCGCCGAAGCCGACGCCGCCTGGGACGCCCAGCGGCTGCGGCTGTACCGCGAGGGCCGGGACCACCTCGTTGAGCACGGCTACGAGCAGGTGTCGATGCGGATGTTCCGCCGCAAGGATGCGCCGAAGCAGGCGGCCGACGACTACGCCTGCCAGACCGACGGCATGATCGGCCTCGGCTGCGGAGCCCGGTCGTACACCTCCGCGCTCCACTACTCCTTCGACTACGCCGTCGACATGCGCGAAATACGGTCGATCATCGACGACTACACCGCCACCGAGGACTTCTCCCGTGCCGAGGTCGGCCGGTACGTCGACGCCGACGAGGCACGCCGCCGCCACCTGCTCCAGTCGCTCCTGCAGGCAGACGGAATGCCCCTGGCCGAGTACGCCGACCGGTTCGGCGCCGCGCCTGCCGACGACTTCGCCGCCGAGCTCGACCGCTTCGCGGCGCGTGGCTGGCTCGACGACACGGCCGGCCCCGGCCTGCTGCGCCTGTCCCCCGAGGGCCTCGCACACTCCGACGCGCTCGGCCCCGAGCTCTTCTCCGACTCCGTACGGGCCGCCATGGCCGCGTACGAACTGAAATGAGCCCGCCATGGACCTGACGATTCTCTACCGCGGCCCGCTCGCCTCCTGCGACTACGACTGTCCGTACTGCCCGTTCGCCAAGCGCCGTGACACCCCTGAGCAGTTGCGCGCCGACCGCGCCGCGCTGGAGCGTTTCACCGCCTGGGCCGCCGCGCAGACCGGCGACCGCCTTTCGGTGCTCTTCACCCCCTGGGGCGAGGGCCTGGTCCGCTCCTGGTACCGCGAGGCGCTCGCCGAGCTGTCCCGGCTGCCGCACCTCGCGCGCGTCGCCATCCAGACGAACCTCAGCTGCCGCACCGACTGGCTCGCACAGGCCGACCTCGACACGCTCGCGCTGTGGTGCACCTACCATCCGGGCCAGACCCCGTACGACCGCTTCCTCGCCAAGTGCCGCGACCTGACGGCGATGGGCGCGCGCTTCAGCGTCGGTGTCGTCGGCTTCCCTGAGCACCTCGACGAGGCGCGACGGCTGCGCGCCGCCCTCCCCGGCGAGGTGTATCTCTGGGTCAACGCGGCCGAGGGCCGCACCTATACGGACGAGGAGGCCGCCCGCTGGACCGCCCTGGACCCCCTCTTCCCGTACAGCCGCCACCCGCACCGCTCGGCCGGACTGCCCTGTCGTACGGGCGAGTCGGTCATCTCGGTGGACGGGGACGGCACGGTGCGCCGCTGCCACTTCGTCCGCTCGGAGCTCGGCAATCTCTACGACGGCTCGTACCGGCAGGCGCTGGGCCCGCGCGCCTGCCCCCTCGCCGTCTGCGACTGTCACATCGGCTATGTCCACCTGGAGACGCTGCCGTTGTACGACGTCTTCGCGGGCGGCGTCCTGGAACGCATACCCGCCGGGCATTCAGAGCGGCAGCAGGTCGGGCCTCTTCGCCTCGACGTGATCGCCTGACGACTCGCCGCGCAGCCGCCGCCCGATCCATGGCACCAGGTGCTCGCGCGCCCACTGGATGTTGTCCTTGCGCGCCTCCAGCGTGCCGCGCGGCGCCTGCGGCGGCCATGCCTGGTCCGGGTCGGCCGGCACGTCGAGCCCGAGCACCTGCGCCGCGCGCAGCGCGACGCGTGTGTGCCCCTCGGGCGAGAGGTGCAGCCGGTCGCCGTCCCAAGCGCGCCTGTCCTGAACAGACTTGAGCGACCACAGGTCGAGCACCGGGCAGTCGTACCGGTCGGCGACGGCCCGTACGTGCGCCGTGTACGTCGCGATCTTGCCCCGCAGATGGCGCAGGACGGGCACGCCCCGCGTGTCGAAGCCGGTGGTCACCATGACGGTGCCCACGGCGTTGGTGAGGTCGGCCACGGCCCGCTCGAAGCGCTCGGCGACGTCGTCCGGGTCGCTGCCGGGCCGGAGGATGTCGTTGCCTCCCGCACAGAAACTCACCAGATCGGGGGCCAGTTCCCGGGCGCGCGGGACCTGTTCCTCCACGATCTGGTCGAGGAGCCGGCCGCGCACGGCGAGGTTGGCATAGCGGAACGTGTGCTCGGGGACGCGGTCGTCGAGGAGTACGGCCAGCCTGTCGGCCCAGCCGATGAACGCACCGTCGGGTCCGGGGTCGCCGACTCCTTCGGTGAAGCTGTCGCCGATCGCCGCGTACGACCCGATGGTGCCTGCACTGAATGATCTCGAATCGTCTGCCACGTCGATACATCCTTCACTGGGGCAAGTGACCTACGCCACCGTAGGGAGGGGTTGACGAGGGGTGAGATAAGACACCGGTCAAGATTCACCCAATCCGGAATACGCCGAAAACACACGTACGCCCCTTTCCTCCTGCCAGTTGTGGCGGGGGAAAGGGGGCGTACGGAGAGGATTCCGCAGTGGCGGGGTGCGTCAGATGGAGACGCCGTTGCCGCGCAGGTAGGCCAGCGGGTCGACGTCCGAGCCGTAGCCCGGGCCGGTCCGGATCTCGAAGTGCAGGTGCGGGCCGGTGGAGTTGCCCGTGCTGCCGGAGAGACCGATCTGGGTGCCGCCGCTGACGCTCTGGCCGGACGAGACGGCCAGCGAGGACAGGTGGGCGTACTGCGAGTACCGGCCGTCGTCGTGCTTGATGACGACCTCGTTGCCGTACGCGCCGCCCCATCCGGCGGAGACGACGGTGCCGGAGCTGACAGCCTTGACCGGCGTGCCGCTCGACGCGGAGAAGTCGACGCCCGTGTGGTAGCCGCTGGACCAGCTGCCGCCGGCGGCGCGGTACGGCGTGGTGACGCCCGCGGGGACCGGGGCGGAGAAGCCGGAGCCGGTGACGGTGCTGGTCTCCTGCTTGGCCGCGGCCTCGGCCTGCGGCTTGACCTCGGGCTTGGCCTCGGCCTTCGCCTGGGGGGCGGCGGGAGCCTCGGCCGGGGCCTTGGCGCCGATGGTGAGCTTCATGCCCGGAAGGATCAGCGAGGGGTTGCCGCCGACGACCTCACGGTTGTCGGCGTACAGCTTCTGCCAGCCGCCGCGCACGTTCTCCCGGTCGGCGATCTTCGACAGATAGTCGCCGGAGACGACGGAGTAGGTCTTCGTGCCGGTCTTCTTCGCAGCTGCCTGCGTGGCCTTCTTGGTGACCTTCTCCGCAGCCTTCTGCGTCACGGGCGAGGAGGCGGCGGCCGGTGCGGCCTTCTCCGCGGCATTCGCGCCGGTGGCGGCAATGAGCGGGAGTGCGAGTGCGGCACCGCCCGTGCCCGCGGCGACAAAACCGCGAGTGATCGAGTTCGACCTCGGGCGACGGTGCTTACCCTTTGCAGGCATGGCGAATTCCTCTCCGTCGCCTACGAGGTGAGCTGTCGGGTTCGGGCTGGAGATGCCCGGCCGCGCTCTCGCGCGACTTCACCCCGAGCCGGTCCGGACCGACGTGCAGATCCGGATGAACGGCGTACTTACCTGGGTCCCCCGCTCCTGCCACGCTTGAGTGAGTGAGTGCGGTTGCCGGGCGGTGGCAGGATTAGGCGGTCCACCCGGATTGACGGTGACCGTAAGCCGATAGGACGCCTGTGGACAAGCCACTCCATTCACTCGGGCATTGGCCAGCGGGAATTCACCATGAAATTCCGGTCACACTCCGTGGATTACGGATCTCAAACCTCCGCCCAGGACCAGGCATTTCCGTTCGGCGCCTCGCCACGCACCGTCACAAATATGATCCTGCTCACCAGGGGACCGGCCATTCCCCTTACGAGCAAGGGGAGTTACAACCAATTGCCCGATTAGCCCGAAGTGCAACGCAACATCCCGAACCATTACGCATCTCCCGATCCGCGCACCCGCCGCAGCCGGAAGACCGCAGCGTCCAGATCGCCGCGCAGCGCCGTGCGCAGACCCCGGTGGAGCAGTACGGCCCCGCGGTGCACGGCTGACGTGTCCAGGCACGCGTAAGCCGCCGCCGGGTCGAGCCCGCGCAGCCGCAGCGGTGGCTGCTGCTCGCCGTAATGCTGGGCCTGGAGCCAGGCGAGGACGACGATGTCGTCCCCGTGCGTGTACTGGACGGCGCTCAGGCCGCCGTCGGGCGGGCGCAGCCGGTGCATCTCGCCGTGCTGCACGACCGGCCTGATCTCCTTGTAGAGATCCACCCACTCGCGCGCCTCGGCGATCTCGTGCTCGCCCCACTCGGTCAGATCGCCGCCGATGCCGAGCACGCCCGCCATCGCACTCACGAAGCGGAAGCGCAGCGAGCTGACCCGCCCATTGAGCTGGGTGTTCGGGCTGTCGGTGACCCATGCGGCCATCGCGCGCGCCGGGTGCAGCTGGCTGAAGCCGTGCTGGATGACGAGCCGGTCCAGCGGGTCGGTGTTGTCGGAGGTCCACACCTGGTCGGTACGGGAGAGAATCCCGAGGTCGATCCGCCCGCCGCCGCCCGAGCAGGACTCGAAGGCGACGGTGGGGTGCGCGGCCCGCAGCCGGTCGAGCAGCCCGTACAGGGCGTGCACATGCGCGGTCCACAGCTTCTGCGGATACGGTTCGCCCGGCCAGCCCGCGTCGGTGAAGCAGCGGTTGAAGTCCCACTTCACATAGTCGACCGGCGCGGCCGACAGCAGCCCGTCGAGCTGCTCCCAGAGGTAGGTCTGGACATCGTCACGGGCGAGATTGAGCACGAGCTGGTTGCGGAACTCGGTGCGGGTGCGCCCCGGGTGATGCTGCACCCAGTCGGGGTGCGCCCGGTACAGATCGCTGTCGGCATTGACCATCTCGGGCTCGACCCAGATCCCGAACTGCATACCGAGGCCGTGCACTTCGTCGGCCAGCGGCCCCAGCCCGCCGGGGAAGCGGTCGCGGTTCGGTGTCCAGTCGCCGAGCCCGGCCCGGTCGCTGACCCGCGCGCCGAACCACGCGTCGTCCACCACGAACAGCTCGACGCCGATGTCCGCAGCCCGTCGCGCGAGCGTGCGCTGCTGCTGCTCGGAGATGTCGAAGCCGGTCGCTTCCCAGGAGTTGTAGAGGACGGGCCGCAGCCGGTCGGCGTCCGGGATGACATGCGCGAGCTGCCAGGCGTGCCAGGCCCGGCTCGCCCCGCCGAACCCGCCCTCGCTCCACAGCCCGGCGAAGACGGGTGTGGTGTACGTTCCGCCGGGCGCCAGCCGCAGCAGACCCGAATCGTCGTGACCGGCCCCGCCGGTGATCTGCACGGTACCGTCGGGAAGCTGCTGTACGGCGATGCGCCACGACCCGGACCAGCCGAGCGCGCACCCGTACACCTCGCCGCTCTCCTCCGTGGCCCCCTGCGCGTCGAGTGCGACCCACGGCAGGTGCTGGTGCCCGGTATGGCCGCGCCGGCTGCCCAGGACCTTCTCGCCGGGAGTGAGCTCCGAACGTACGAGCCGGGACTCGGCCGCCCACCGGCCGTGCAGCTGGCTCAGCCGCCACCGCTCGCGCAGAGGCAGCGTCCAGGCCGCGGCGTCGGCCCGCAGCAGCTCCAGGTCCGGGGAGTCCGCCGGGCCCTCGTGCGTGACGGTGGCCCACCGCTCGACGACGGCGGAGTCCTCGCGCATCCGGTAGTGAAGAGTGACGCCCAGGTGGTGCACGGGATCGGCGAAGGACAGCCGCAGCTCGTCGCCCGCCACGGTGGAGTCGGTGCGGCGCCACTCGGTGCCGCGTACCGCGGGCGTACGTACGGACAGGGCGGGCCGTACGAAACGGGGGCCGCCCTCGACCGGGTACTCCTCGCGCCCGTCGAGCTGCGACTCGAACGGCCAGTAGGGCGGTGGGGGTTCGGCGGCGAGCGACTCCGCGTCGGCGAGGGAGATGCGCGGACCCCAGTGCAGGTGCACCAGCTCGTCGCGGTCGGTGAGGTGCAGCCCGTAGCTCCCTGCCGCCCCCGAAAGCAGCCAGGTACGCCCGTCGCCACCAGTCTCGATCATCCGAGCCCCCCAGATCCGAACAGGTCCAAACATTTTGGTTCGCCCGACGTCCCTGGGGCAACGCCTGTGCAGGGACAGCCGAGATGGTTGCCTCACGAACCAATGTCGTATCGTCAAAAGGCGCCGAAGTCGGCGAGCAACGCCGACGGCAGACCCTTCAGGAGCCACCGTGACACAGCAGCTGCCGCAGGTCCCGTCGACAGAGCCCGAGCTTTCGGGAGTGCGCAACTTCCGTGACGTGGGCGGACTGCCGACCGTGGACGGGCGTCGGGTGCGGTACGGAGTGCTCTTCCGCAGCGGTCACCTGGCGCACGCGACCGACTCCGACGCGGCTTTCCTGGGCTCGCTCGGCCTCCACACGATCTTCGACTTCCGCAATGCGGCGGACCAGAAGCTGGAGGGCCCGGACGTCGAGCTGCCCGGCGTGCGCAATGTCAATCTGCCGCTGACCGACCCGGCCGACGGCGCCGAATTCTGGAAGATGGTCCGCGACGGCGACCTCGACGAGCTGCGGTCGATCCTCTCCGACGGCAAGGCCGCGGACCGGATGTCCGCGACGTACCGCTTGATCATGAAGGAGCGTACGGAGGAGCACAGCCGGGTACTGCACGCACTCGCCGAGGACAGCGTCCCCGCACTGATGCACTGCGCGGCGGGCAAGGACCGGGCGGGGCTTTCGATCGCGGTGACGCTGCTGGCTGTCGGTGTGGAGCGCGAGGCGATCGAGGCGGACTATCTCAAGTCGAACGACCCGCACCGCCGCTACAAGGTGCGCCGCAGCGACAACTCCCCCGTCGGGATGTCACCCGAGGTCATGGCGCTGCTCAGCCCGCTCTTCGAGGCGCGCGCCGAGTACCTGGCCGCCGCCTTCGAGACCATCGACGAGACCTGGGGCACCACCGACCGCTACCTCGCCGAGGGCCTGAAGATCACGCCCGAGACACGTGAGCGGCTGCGGCTGCGCCTGCTCGACGAGAGCTGAGACGCGAGCTGAACAGGCGGAAAGACGGGGTCAGCGCTCGGCACCGAGCGTGAAGAGCAGGTAGACGAAGGCCGCGAAGAGGTGGCCTGCGACGACGTAGACGAAGAGCCGGATCACCAGCCCCCTGGGGATCTTGTCCTCGATGAAGCGGCGCGCGGTGGACTTCTCGTCCGGCATTTCAGATCTCCTGGGGTAGGCACAGCCCGGCCGCGGCGCTCTGCAGCAGCGTGTGAACGAAGAGGAGCTCGGCGCCGTCCCGGGTCGCAGCGCCGATGCGGTGGGGGGTCAGCGAGTCGAAGTGCGCGCTGTCCCCCGCGTCGAGCTGGTGGACGCTCTCGCCGAGGACCAGCCTCAGCCGCCCCGACAGCACGTACAGCCACTCCTCGCCCGGGTGGACACGCACCAGGTCGCCCTGCGCGCCGTACGGCACACGCACCCGCAGTGCCTGCATGGCGCGGCCCGGCCCGCCGGCCCGGTGGTACGTCCAGCCGTCGGCCTCCCGCGCCTCGGCCTCACCGGACCGCAGTACGGCGTCCCGGTCGACGGCGGTCTCGCCGAGCAGCGCGGACACCGTCGTACCGTAGACACGGGCCAGCGTGAGCAGCATCGGCAGCGAGGGCTGCCGCCGGCCCGTCTCCAGGCGGGACAGGTGCGCGGGCGAGAGTCCGGCGCGACGGGCGGCCGCTTCGAGGGTGAGGCCGCTGCGCCGGCGCAGGTCACGCAGGCGTGGGGCGACCGAGGGCATTGCCTCGGCCGGCTCTTCTGGGGTCATGTCTCCATTGGGCCAGAGGCATTGCCCGTAAGGCAAACATCTTGCCTCTAAGGCAAAAGGGCCTTATCGGTTGCCGACTGCCTGCTTCATCAGTGTCTTGCCGAAGTCCCACATCAGACCGCCGCCGCTGTGCGCCTCGTCCATCACGGCGGTGAACGCCTCGATGAAGCGGTCCACCTCCTTCACCCCCACCGTCAGCGGCGGAATCAGCTTGATCACCTCCAGGTGGTCGCCGGAGACCTGGGTGAGGATGCGGTGTTTCCGGAGCAGCGGTACGACGACCATCTGCGCGAAGAGACCCTTGCGGGCGGCCTGGAGCATGGTCCAGCGGCTGCGCAGTTTCAGCGAGCCGGGCCGGCCGAACTCGATGCCGATCATGAGGCCGCGGCCTCGTACGTCGTGCAGCAGCTCGTAGCGGCCCACGAGTGCCGTGAGCCGCTCACGCAGCAGATCGCCGGTGAGCCGGGCGTTCGCGACGATCTCCTCGTCCTCCATCACCGAGAGGACGGCGAGACCTGCCGCCATCGCCTGGGCATTGCAGCCGAAGCTGGCCGAGTGGACCAGCACCCGGTCCATCGACGAGTACACCTTCTTGAAGATCCAGTCCTTGCCGAGGGTCGCGCCCACCGGCACGTATCCGCCCGACAGCGCCTTGGCGACGCACAGCAGATCCGGCTCGACGCCCTCCTCGTGCTGGTACGCGTAGAAGTCACCGGTCCTGCCGAGTCCGGTCTGGACCTCGTCGGCGATCAGCAGCGCCTTGTGGCGGCGCAGGAGGTCCTGGGCGGCGCGCAAAAAGCCGGGCGGGGATTCGTGCACGCCCTTGCCCTGGATGGGTTCGACGACGAAGCCGGCCACGTCGCCCCGTTTCAGCTCCCGCTCCAGGGCGTCCAGGTCGCCGAGTGAGATCGGGGTGTCGGGCAGCAGTGGCGCGAAGCCGTCGCGGAAGCCGTTCTCGCCGTTGACCGACAGCGAGCCGGCGGTCAGGCCGTGGAAGGCGTGGGCGCAGTACAGGATCCTGGGTTTCCCGGTCGCGTACCTGGCGAACTTCAGCGCGGTCTCGACGGCTTCGGTACCGCTGTTGCCGAAGAACACCCGGTCGAGGTGCGGGCTGTGGGTGAGCAGTTTCTCGGCGAGGAGTCCGGGCAGCGGCTGGCAGTCGAAGCGGGTCAGGTCGGCGAGCGAGGCGTCGAGTACGTCGTGCAGCGCCTTGCGTACGACGGGGTGGTGCCTGCCGAGGCCCATGACGCCGAACCCGGCGAGCATGTCGAGGTAGTCGTTGCCTTCCGCGTCCCAGAAGTAGGCGCCCTCGGCGCGCTCGTAGACCTTGTCGAAGCCGATCGTGTGCAGCATGCGCGGCAGCTGGTGGTTCAGGTGTCTGGCATGCAGTTCGTAGCGCTCGGCTCCGCGCTCGGCGAGGAGCGTCGCCAGATCGAAGCCTCTCGGCTCGTCGTCCTTCATTCCCCGGTCTCCTTCACCAGCACCTGTGGGACTTCCTGAGCTGCCAGGGCGGCGGTGATCCGCCCCGCGATCTCGACGGGGGTGAGCCCGATGTCGGCCAGTACCTCGCCGCGTTTGGCGTGCGCAAGGAATTGGCCGGGGATGCCGTACGTCCGCAGTGGTACGTCGACTCCGGCGTCGCGCAGCGCCTGCCCCACGGCCGAACCGACGCCGCCGGCACGGCTGTTGTCCTCGACGACCGCGACGAGGCGGTGCAGTTCGGCGAGGGGTGCGAGCTGCTCGTCGACGGGCTTGACCCACCGGGGGTCGACGACGGTGCAGGTGATGCCACGCTCCGACAGCAGGTCAGCGGCTTGGAGGCAGACGGGCGCGAGTGCGCCGACGGAGACCAGGAGCACGTCGGGCTCTTCGGGCTCGTCGGCCCGGTACAGCACGTCCATGCCGCCCACCCGGCTGATCGCCGGGATCTCCGGGCCGACCGACTCCTTGGGGAAGCGCAGGACCGTCGGCGCGTCGTCGACGTCGACAGCTTCGCGCAGCTGGGCGCGCAGTTGGCCGGCGTCCCGCGGTGCGGCGATGCGCAGGCCGGGTACGACCTGGAGGATCGACATGTCCCACATGCCGTTGTGCGACGGGCCGTCGACGCCGGTGACACCGGCCCGGTCGAGGACGAAGGTCACGCCGCACTTGTGCAGCGACACGTCCATCAGCAGCTGGTCGAAGGCGCGGTTGAGGAAGGTGGCGTAGACGGCGACGACGGGATGGAGGCCGCCGGTGGCGAGTCCGGCGGCGGACACCGCTGCGTGCTGCTCGGCGATCCCGACGTCCCAGATCCGCTCGGGGAACGCCTCGGCGAACTTCGTCAGCCCCACGGGGTGCAGCATGGCCGCCGTGATCGCGACGACGTCCGGCCGCTCGGCCCCGATCTTGGCGATCTCGTCGCCGAACACCGAGGTCCAGGAAGGGCCGTTGGACGGTGCGAGGGGCTCACAGGTCAGCGGGTCCATCACTCCGACCGTGTGAAAACGGTCGGCCTCGTCCTGCTCGGCGGCTGCGTAACCGCGCCCCTTCTCGGTCAAGCAGTGCACAAGCACCGGGCCGTGGAAGCGTTTGGCGCGGCTCAGTGCCGACTCGACGGCGGCGATGTCGTGGCCGTCGATCGGCCCGACGTACTTGAGCCCGAGGTCCTCGAACATGCCCTGCGGGGCGAAGGCGTCCTTGAAGCCCTTCTTCGCGCCGTGCAGCGACTCGTACAGCGGCTGCCCGATGACGGGAGTGTGCTGAAGCACCTCCTTGCCCCAGGCGAGGAACCGCTCGTACCCGTCGGTCGTACGGAGCGTGGCGAGGTGGTTGGCAAGCCCGCCGATGGTGGGGGCGTATGAGCGCTCGTTGTCGTTGACGACGATGACCAGGGGCCGGTCCTTCGCGGCGGCGATGTTGTTCAGCGCCTCCCACGCCATGCCGCCGGTGAGCGCACCGTCCCCGATGACCGCGACGACGTGGTCCGTCCTGCCGAGCACCTGGTTCGCTTTGGCGAGGCCGTCGGCCCAGCCGAGGACGGTCGAGGCGTGCGAGTTCTCGATGACGTCGTGCTCGGACTCCTCGCGCGACGGATAGCCGGAAAGCCCGCCCTTGCCACGCAGCTTGGAGAAGTCCTGCCGTCCGGTGAGCAGTTTGTGTACGTAGCTCTGGTGGCCGGTGTCCCACAGGATGCGGTCGGCGGGTGACTCGAACACCCGGTGCAGGGCGATGGAGAGTTCCACCACGCCGAGGTTGGGCCCCAGGTGACCGCCCGTTCTGGCCACGGCCTGGACCAGGAACTCCCGGATTTCGGACGACAGATGACAGACTTCGGCTTCTGTCAGCGCCTTCAGGTCGCGCGGCCCCCGGATGGTTTCCAAGATCGTCACGCTCGGGCCCCCTCTCTGATCCTCTTCAGCTCACGGTGACGTCGGGCGCCCCCGAGGGGACCCCCTCGTCCTCCATAGTTGCGGCGATCTTCATCGCCTCTTCGATGAGGGTCTCGACGATCTTCGACTCGGAGACGGTCTTGATGACCTCGCCCTTCACGAAGATCTGACCCTTTCCATTGCCGGAGGCGACCCCCAGGTCCGCCTCGCGCGCCTCACCGGGACCGTTGACCACACAGCCCATGACGGCGACCCGCAGCGGCACCTCCATGCCTTCGAGCCCGGCCGCCACCTCGTCCGCGAGCCGGTAGACATCGACTTGCGCACGCCCGCACGAGGGACACGAAACGATCTCCAGGCGGCGCTGCTTGAGGTTGAGCGACTCCAGGATCTGGAGGCCGACCTTGACCTCCTCGACGGGCGGGGCCGACAACGACACCCGGATCGTGTCGCCGATGCCCTCGCTCAGCAGCGCGCCGAAGGCGACCGCCGACTTGATCGTGCCCTGGAAGGCGGGGCCGGCCTCCGTGACCCCCAGGTGCAGCGGGTAGTCGCACTGCGCGGCGAGCTGCCGGTACGCGTTGACCATCACGACCGGGTCGTTGTGCTTGACCGAGATCTTGATGTCGCGGAACCCGTGCTCCTCGAAGAGCGACGCCTCCCACAGCGCCGACTCCACCAGTGCCTCGGGCGTGGCCTTCCCGTACTTCTCAAGGAGCCGCCGGTCCAGCGATCCGGCGTTCACACCGATACGGATCGGAGTCCCGGTGGCCGAGGCAGCCTTGGCGATCTCCTTCACCTTGTCGTCGAACTGCTTGATGTTGCCCGGGTTCACCCGGACCGCCGCACAGCCCGCGTCGATGGCCGCGAAGACGTACTTCGGCTGGAAGTGGATGTCCGCGATCACCGGGATCTGCGACTTGCGCGCAATGGTCGCCAGCGCGTCGGCGTCGTCCTGGGTCGGGCAGGCCACTCGTACGATCTGGCAGCCGGACGCGGTCAGCTCCGCGATCTGCTGCAGCGTCGCGCCGATGTCGGACGTCCTGGTGGTCGTCATCGACTGCACCGAGACGGGCGCGTCCCCGCCCACCGCCACCGACCCGACCTGGATACGCCGCGAAGGGCGGCGCACCGCCAGCGGCCGGGCCGGCAGCTCGGGGAGCCCCAGTGCGACAGGCTCGCCGGTCATCACGTCACCCGTGGCTTCCCGAGACGGTTTCGCGGACCGCGCGCAGGGACTCCTTCAGGGAGCCCATGGTCGCGAGGACGGCCGTCGGCTCGTAGCCGCAGTGCGCCATGCAGTTGGCGCACCTCGCGTCCTTGCCGCGCCCGTACTTGCTCCAGTCGGTGTCCTCGATGAGCTCGCGGTACGTCGGGACGTACCCGTCGGCCATCAGATAGCAGGGCCGCTGCCACCCGAAGAGCGAGTAGTTGGGAATCGCCCACGCCGTGCACGGGAAGTCGGCCTTGCCCTCCAGGAAGTCCAGGAAGAGCGGCGAGTGGTTCAGCCGCCAGCGGCGCCGGTTGCCGCCCGCGAATGCCTTCTTGAACAGCTCCCTGGTCTGCTCCACGCCGAGGAAATGCTCCTGGTCGGGAGCCTTCTCGTAGGCGTAGGCGGGCGAGATCATCATCTCGTCCACCTGCAGGTCGTCATTGAGGTAGTTGAGCACCTCGATGATCGTCTGCGGGGTGTCCGTGTTGAAGAAGGTCGAGTTGGTGGTGACCCGGAAGCCGCGCTTCTTGGCCTCCTTGATCGCCTCCACCGCCTCGTCGAACACCCCCTCCTTCGCCACCGATTCGTCGTGCCGCTCGCGCAGCCCGTCGATGTGCACGGCGAAAGCGAAGTAGGGAGAAGGCTTGAACTTCTCGATCTTCTTGCGCAGCAACATGGCATTGGTGCACAGGAAGACGTACTTCCTCTTCGCCACCAACTGGCGGACGATCTCGTCGATCTGAGGATGCATCAGTGGCTCGCCACCGGCGATGGACACCATCGGTGCCCCGGATTCGAGCACCGCGCCGACCGCCTGGGCGACCGGCATGCGCTGCTTGAGGACACCGGCCGGATGCTGGATCTTGCCGCACCCTTCGCAGGCGAGATTGCAGGCATAGAGCGGTTCCAGCTCGACAATCAGCGGGAACTTCTCACGCTTGCGGAGCTTCTGTTCAACGAGGTACGTCCCGACCCTGATGGTCTGACGGAGCGGCATGGCCATCTAGCTCACCTCCTGGGGAGCAGTAAAGAACGGTGCCATTCAAAGAAAGCGGGCAGAACGGCGCGGAGAACACGAAAGGCTGATATTCCACCGCGCAGCGTCCCAATGCGGACGAGCTCATGCTCTGGGGCGTCCACGACCACTCGTACGGCCGCAACCGGGCGCGGTCCCGCCCGCAGCGCGCTCCAGAGCGTCGCCGCGGATTCCATGTCCACCGCGATGGCCCCGGTGGCCCGCAGCTCGGCCCGCTCGTGCCCCCGTACGACATGGTCGGAGCCGGTCAGCGGGCCGGTGTGCACCGTGCGCCCCGGCAGCGCTCCGGCCAGCGCCTCCGCGAGCAGCTCCGCCCCCGTACAGGGCGTGCTGCCGTACGGCCCGCGCGTCTCGTCGGCGACGATCAGGTCCCCGGGGTGCATCCCGGGGGCGAGACCGGCGCAGAAGCCGGAGGCGATGACGGCGGTGTCCCCGGCGGGGCCGCCTTCGCCGAGCGCCCGGGTGACGGCGGCTTCGGCCGCCCTGGCTCCCATGCCCGTACGCAGTACGGTCACGGGCCCCGGCGCCCCCCTGCGGACGCCGCTGCGCAGCGCGAACTGCTCGATGCCGAGCGCGCAGGCGATCAGCAGCGGCGCGGGCCGTGAGGGCGCCGGGGGCATGCTCATCAGTCCCCCTCACGGGTGTCGGGGAGCGTACCGGCGAACGCGTTGGTGAAGGTGGGCTCCCCGTGGACGTACCGCCCGAGCGCGGTGAGCGGGAAGACCTGCCGGTAGAGGTTGTAGTTGATGGAGAAGTCCCACGGGAATCCGGTGCCGGTGAAGTACGGCTCGTCCCAGGAACCGTCCGCGCACTGGGTCTCGGCGAGCCAGGCGACGCCCCGCTCGGTGGACTTGCTGTCCCGCTCCCCCGCCGCGAGCAGGGCGAGCAGCGCCCAGGCGGTCTGCGAGGCGGTCGACGCGCCGTGCCCGGCCCAGTCGCTCTCGCGGTACGAGCGCAGGTCCTCGCCCCAGCCACCGTCGTCGTTCTGGACGGACTCCAGCCAGTCGACGGCGCGGCGGATAGCGGGATGCGACGCGGGCAGCCCTGCTGTGATCAGCCCGGGCACCACCGACCCTGTCCCGTATACGTAGTTGACGCCCCAGCGGCCGAACCAGGCGCCATTCGACTCCTGTTCGGCGAGCAGCCACTCGATGCCGCGCCGGGTGCGCGCGTGGTACGCCTTGCCCTCGACGGCCAGCATCTCCACCACATGCGCGGTGACGTCGGATGACGGCGGGTCGATGACCTCGCCGAAGTCGCAGAACGGCAGCCGGTTCGGGAAGGCGCTGGTGTTGTCGGCGTCGAAGGCCGCCCAGGCGCCGTTCCTGGACTGCATCCCGAGAGTCCAGCGGACACCGCGCTCGATCGTGGCCTCTGTCCGGCCCCGGTCCGGGTGCGCGACGCGGCGCAGCGCCAGGATGACTTCCGCCGTGTCGTCGATGTCGGGGTAGTTGTCGTTGTGGAACTCGAACGCCCAGCCGCCCGGCTCGAGTTCCGGCCGTCGTACGGACCAGTCGCCCGGCCGCACGATCTGCTCGCTCATCATCCAGTCGGCTGCCTTGACGAGCGCCGGGTCGTCCGGGCGTACTCCCGCGTCGGCGAGCGCGATCGTGGCGAGGCAGGTGTCCCAGACCGGCGACTGACAGGCCTCGATCTGGCGGGCGCCGTTCTCCCGCCACACGGCGAACCGGTCGAGCGACTCCAGGCCCGCGCGCATCACCGGATGGTCGAGGTCGTATCCGAGGAGATGGAGCGCGATCAGCGAGTACACGGCGGGCGGCTGGATCCCGCCCCAGCAGCCGTCGTTCTCCTGCCGCTCGATGATCCAGCGCGCCGCGCTCTTCATCGCGGCCCTGCGCAGCCTGCGCGGCGCGACCTTCTGGTAGAGATGCAGGACCTTGTCGAGCCGCTGGAACGCACCTTCCCAACTGGTGGGCCTGGCAAGCCGCTTGGGCGGGTTCGGCAGCCGCGGATCGGTGTGCAGCTCGTCGATCGAGAAGGGCGCGGGACGCACGGGCCGGTGCGCGGAGACCACGGTCAGCGGCACTACGGTCTGCCGCGCCCAGCAGCCGAACTCGTAGATGTTCAGCGGGAACCACGAGGGCAGAAAGATCAGCTCGGGCGGCAGCTCGGGCAGATCGTCCCACTTCCACCAGCCGAAGAGGGCGAGCCAGATCCGGGTGAAGACGCGGCTCGCGGCGATGCCGCCGCGCGCCCTGATCCAGGCCGCCGCGCGCGCCATGTGCGGATCGTCGGGCAGGTCACCGGCCAGCCGCAGGGCGACGTAAGCCTCGATGGTGGTGGAGAGTTCGCCCGGTCCGCCGTAGAACGTGGCCCAGGTGCCGTCCTCGCGCTGCTCGCCCCGGATGAAGAGCGCGGCCGCCCGGACGGTCTTCTCGTCCTGAATGCCCAGGAACTGGCGGAGGAGCAGGTCCTCGGCGTCCATGGTCACATTGGTTTCGAGGTCACCCTTCCACCAGCCCTGGGCGTCCTGCCTCGCGAGCAGATGCTCGACCGCGCGATCCGTGGCCCGCCGGGCCGCGTCGAGGACGTCGGAGGGGGCAGGTGTCGTGCCGGAGGTCGTGTCGGTTGTTTCGCTGGCCGCGGCTGCGCGGGGTTCCATGGCCCCGGTGCTTCCGTCGGTCGTCGCTGTCATGGCTTCCCCTTCGTGCAGTTGGTCGTCTGCTGTGCTGGGGTCTGCCGTCGGCCGGCGCCCGGTTTCCCTGGCACCGGCCGGCGACTGCGATTCATATGTGTCGCTGGATGCTGATCATCTCTTTCGTACGACGACGAAGTCCGCGAGCGCGGTGAGCTGCGCACGGACCTGCTGAGGCATGTCGACGGCGTCGAGAGCCTCGATTGCCACAGCATGCTGCCTGCGGGCCTCCTGCGAAGTCCACTCGCGGCCGCCCGCCTGCTCGATCAGGGCCGCCCTGGTGGCGAACTCCGCCTCGGAGAAGCTCTCGAAGTCGTTGCTCTTCGCGTCGGCCGACAGCAGCTTGGCGAGCTGCTCCGAGGCCGGGCCGCCCGCGGCGAGCGCGGCGACGACCGGCAGGGACTTCTTGCGCTGGCGCAGATCACTCCAGGTCTGCTTGCCGGTGGCGTCCGGGTCGCCCCAGATGCCGAGCAGGTCGTCGACGGCCTGGAAGGCGAGACCGAGGTGGTAGCCGTACGCCTCCAGCGTGTCGGCCGTACGGTCGTCCGCCCCGCCGAGGACCGCGCCGATGGAGACGGCGCAGGCGAGCAGCGCGCCCGTCTTGTTGCCCTCCATCTCCAGGCACTCCTCGACGGTGACCCGCTCGCGGTGCTCGAAGGAGATGTCCTGCGCCTGGCCGTCGATCAGCTTGCGCGTTGCAGTGGTGAGGCGGCGCGTGGCACGCCCCGCCTCGACGGTGCCGATCTCCAGCAGGATCTCGTTGGCGAGCGCGAAGAGCGCGTCACCGACGAGGATCGCCTGGGCCGGGCCGTGCACCTTCCACACGGTGTCGCGGTGGCGGCGCTGCTCGTCGCCGTCCATCAGGTCGTCGTGCAGCAACGAGAAGTTGTGTACGAGTTCCACCGCGACGGCGCCGGGGATGCCGATCTCGGCGTCGGCGCCCGCCGCCTCGGCGGACAGCAGCGCGAGAGCCGGGCGTACAGCCTTGCCGCCGTCGCCGTCGGCGGGCCGCCCCTGGGCATCGATCCACCCGAAGTGATAGGCCGCGACGGTGTCCATGGGCGGCGCGAGCCGGTCCACGGCGGCCTTCAGCACCGGGGTGGACAGGGTGCGGCCGCGCTCCAGAAGCGCGGCGATGTCCACCGTGGTGTTGCCAGCCGGATTCACCGGGGTCACAGGCTCTCCTCTTGTTCCAATACCAGTGCTCATACCGCCTCCTGCAGCGGATGTTCATGGGCGCGACCGAGTGCGGTGAGCGCCGCGCCGGCGGCGCTGATGCCGCTGCGTACGGCGCTCTCCATGGTCGCGGGCCATCCGGTGGCGGTCCACGCGCCGGCCAGGTACAGGCCGGGCACGTTCGTTCGGGCGCCGGGGCGCAGCCGTCCGACGCCGGGGGTGGGGGCGAACGTCGCTGTCCGCTCCCGGGTGACGAAGAAGTCACGTACGACCGCGCCGCGTGCGGCGGGCAGCAGCCGCTCCAGCTCGGGGAGGTAGCGCGCGCGAAGCTCGGCGACGGGTGCGTCGATCTCGTCCTGGGCGGCCGACTGGGACACCGCGAGGTACTGCCCGCCGCCGTTCAGGCCGGAGGAGTGCGTACGGTCGAAGACCCACTGGACGGGCGTGCCGAGCGCGGCGAAGAAGGGCCGGCGCAGCACCTTGCGGTCGTAAACGACGTGGACATTGAGGATCGGCGCGGTGCCGATGTCGAGCAGGCGGTCGGCGTCGTCGATGGCGCCGTGGGGCAGCAGCCCGTGCGCCTCGCGCTGGGGTACGGCGAGGACGACGGCGTCGGCGGCGAGCCGCTCGCCGTCCGTCTCGACGTCCCAGCCGCCGGCGGGCGTGCGGGACACGGAGATGACGCGGGTGCGCAGTTCGGTCCGTACACCGGCGGAGTCGAGCGCCTTGCGGGCCAGCGTGTCGTGCAGTTCGCCGAGGGGTACGTGCGACCAGCCGATGTCGGCGGCGCCGGGCTCGGAGAGCAGGCCGGTCTTGAAGACCATCGCGGCGAGGCCCAGGGAGGCGTTCGGTGCGGTCGCGTTGAGCGTCGCGACGCCGACGAGGTCCCACAGCGCCTCGATGGTGCGCTCCGACTGGCCGTGGCGGCCTAGCCAGGTCGCGAAGTCGACGCCGTCCAGGGCGGGGTCGACCGGGTCGAGCTTCTTGAGCGCGAGCGCGGCACGCCCCACGCTCGCCCGTTCGGCGAGGGAGAGATGCGGGTACGTCGCGAGGCTGGCGGCGAGATGCAGCGGTACGGGCAGGGCGGTGCGGCGCAGGCGTCCGAGCCGGGGCGCGTCGGTGCGGCCGATGTCGAGCACGGGGACGTCCATCCGGCGCTGCATCGGGGCGAGTTCGGTGCCTTCGACGCGGTCGAGGAACCAACGGTAGGCGGTGCAGCAGCGCAGGTAGACGTGCTGGCCGTTGTCGACGGTGAGGTCGCCGCGGCGGAACGAGAACGCGAGGCCGCCCAGGCGCGGCCGCCCTTCGAGCAGCGTCACCCGCATCCCGGCGTCGGCCAGCTGGATCGCGGACGTGACACCGGCCAGTCCTCCTCCGACCACGACGGCGTGTCCCGCTGCCCCCGCGCGTGCGGTCGGCATGTCGCCTGTCATACGCCCTCCCCTGCGGCAGCGCCGGCCGTGTACGGGCAGCGGGCCGTCGCAGTCAGGGACGCGGCAGTCACCCGGAGGGTTGCGCCTCGCTTGTACCCGTTCATCCCGCCGGTATCGGTGCGCATCAGGCACGCCTCCTGACGCTCTGCCGCGAAATGGTCCGGGCGTCGAGGCCGGACAGGCCGCGCACGGCGACGTACGCCTTCTCGCGTCCCGGCAGCGAGACCCGGCCGCGCAGGACGGCCTCCGGGTCGCGCTCGATGCGGTCGAGGAGCCGCCGGTAGATGCCGGCCATGGCGGCGACGCAGGCGCCGGAGCGCCGGTCGAGCAGCGGCAGCAGCCGGTAGCCCTCGGCGAACAGGGCGCGGGCGCGGCGTACTTCGAAGTGCACGAGGCCGACGAAGTCGGAGCCGGCGGGCGGGGTGGCGCCGTGGAAGCCCGCCGAGCAGCCGAACTTGGCGAGGTCGTCGGCGGGGAGATAGCTGCGTCCGTTGTCCGCGTCCTCGCGGACGTCCCTGAGGATGTTGGTGAGCTGGAGGGCGAGGCCCAGCGTATCGGCGTACTCGGAGGCGCGTTCTGTGCCGCGCGCGCCGGCCTGGGTGCCGAACACGCCCAGCGAGAGCCGTCCGATGGCGCCCGCGACGCACCGGCAGTAGACCTTGAGGTCGTCCCAGGTCTCGTACTCCTCGCCGCGCACGTCCATGAGGACGCCGTCGATGAGCTCGTCGAGGCCGTCGAGCGGGAGCGGGAACCGCCGGGCCGAGTCGGCGAGCGCCACGGCGACCGGGTCGGTGTCGTCCTCGTCGACCGCGCCGTCCCGGACGCGGTCGAGCAGGGCACGGGTGTCTTCCAGGCGCAGCCGCTTGACCTCGGGCGCGAGGACACCGTCGCCGATGTCGTCCACGCGTCGCGAGAAGGCGTAGAGCGCCGACATGGCGTGGCGCTTGTCGGTCGGCAGCAGTCTGATGCCGTACGCGAAATTGCGCGCCTGCTGCCCGGTCACGGCCTCGCAGTAGCTGTACGCGGCGAGTACCGGTGCGGACATCTGCGTGAGTCCCTCCATGGTCCGGCTCACCCCTCTCTTCGGTCTCATCGCAAGACAGCTCCCACTGCGCGCAGCAGGCTGAGCTTGGTGGGCTTGGGCGGTCCAGGAAGTACGTCATGGCCGACGGCAGCAACCGCGGTGAGGGCGGCACGTCCACCGGCCACGAAACCGGCGAGCAGCAGCTTGAGCCTGCCGTGGACGCTACCCACGAGCGGGGTGCCTTCATTCAGGAGGTGCAGGGCGCGTTCCGCTTCGAATGCGACCAGCGCGCGCACCGATGCGTTCGCGGTGGGCGCGGCCAGATCGGCCTCCTGCACCTGGAAGCGGGCCATGTCCTGGGCGGGCAGGTAGATCCGGTCGCGGCCGAGGTCCTCGCTGACGTCCTGGATGTGTTCGACGATCTGCAGGGCGGTGCAGATCGCGTCCGAGCGGCGGATGCGCTCGGGGCTTGCGGTGCCGGTGATCGCCAGGACCAGCCGGCCAACGGGGTTGGCGGACAGCTCGCAGTACGCGAGGAGGTCGTCGTACGTCTCGTAGCGCCGTACGAGCTGGTCCTGCCGGTTGGCTTCGATGAGCCCGATGAAGGGGCCGGGGGTGAGGGAGCAGCGGCGCGCGGTGGGCACGAGCGCGCGCAGCAGGGGGTGGCGCGGGCCGTCACCGGTGCGGTCGAAGACGCGGCGCAGGTCGGACTCGAAGGCGTCGAGCATGATCAGGCGGTCGTCGGCCAGGGCGGGGTCGACGCCGAGGAGGCGGGCGTCGGCGCCGCCGGGTGCGAGGTCGCCGTCGCCGATGTCGTCGACGAGGCGGGCGTAGCCGTACACGGCCATGAGGTCGTCGCGCCAGGCTCGCGGCAGAAAGAAGGGAGCCACCGGGAAATTCTCGTCGGCGGCCTTGTCGAGGGTGGTGCGCGAGTGGGCGTCTGGGCGCACGTGCCGGACTCCGGTCATCGGAGACTGCCTGGTGCGGGAACGGCGGAAGCGTCTCGGAGCTGGAGAGATTCCATAGCCATTGCCGTCACATCTCCCGTTCTACACTGCCGACCCAATGCATCCCTTTTCGGACACGCCGCCGGTCCTCCGGCGTGGAGGGCCGCCGACCGGCGAGACCCTAGGGGGTATCGCCCCACTTGCCGCGAATCAGCACCGGTACAGCTTACGTTGTACAACCCTCAACGCCATGTCGGGGTGCTGCGCGCATTACAACAAGGCTGCGAAACGCCCCAACCTTCCCGAAGGCGCACGGAGTTGACGATTCCGGCGTCTTACGGCGCCATCATCCCGGAGACGATCATCTTCAGGGTGCGTTCGATCACCGCATCGCGCTCGGCGTCGGGGAGATGGCGCATGGGCCCGTCGAGGATCAGCAGGGACAGGCCGTGCACGCCCGCCCAGGCCGCGGCCTCGGCAGCCGGACGGTTCCGTTCGGGCATGCGCCCGGCCGCGACCAGTGCGTCGAGTGCGCCGGTGAGCAGCACGAATGCCCGGTACTCCGGGTCGTCGCCCGGGGCCGCCACGCCGGTCCACTCCCCCCTGGCCTCCCCCTCACCCGCGACGGGTGGGCAGAAGGCCGAGCGGTAGAGGCCGGGCTGCGCCAGGGCGAAGCGGATGTAACCGCGCCCGATGGCCGAGAGCCGCAGCTCCGCGGCCTCCCCGGGGTCGGTGGAGCGAGGAGCCTCGTCCGCCGCTTTCTCCATCGAGTCGGCGAGTGCCTGCTGGCCATGGATCTTGACGGCGTGCAGGAGCTCGGCCTGGCCCGCGAAGTGGCGGTAGGCGGCGGTGGGCGAGACGCCGACGCGGCGGGCGGCCTCGCGCAGGACGACCTTTTCGGGGCCGCCGTCGGCCGCGAGCTCGACAGCGGCCCTGATCAGCGCATTGCGCAGGTTGCCGTGGTGGTAGCCGGCCTTGCCGCCCGAGTTCGCTGACATACGTTCATCCTGCCTGATGTTGACAGCATTAACATCCCCTGAGACATTCGATGTTAACGAAGTAAACATGCCCACTCAGGCAAGGGGTACACCGTGCTGACCAGGATCGCCGAGCTCACCCTCCACAGGGCCAGGCTCGTACTCGTACTCGGCGCCGTGGCGGTGGTCGCCATGGCAGCCATCGGAATGGGCGCGTTCGGCAAGCTGCTCGGAGGCGGCTTCGACGACCCCGACGCGCCGTCGATCCACGCTCAGCGCGTGATCGACGAGAAATTCGGCGGGGAGACCAATCTGGTGTTCCTCGTACGGGCCGAACCCGCCGACGGGGGCGGTCTGACCTCCCCGGCCGTCGCCGAGCGCGGCCGCTCGATCACCGACGGCCTCAGGAACGACACCACCGTGACCAATGTGGCGTCCTACTGGGATGCCAAGAGCCCGCAGCTGACCTCCGAGGACGGCAGCCAGGCGCTGGTTGTCGCCCATGTGAAGGGCAAGGACAGCGAGATCCTCGAACGCGCCGACGCCCTGGTCGACAAGTACGCCGGTGACCGCGACGGGGTGAGCGTGCAGGCGGGCGGCGAGGCGGCGGTCGGCAATGACGTCACGTCCCAGGTCGGGGCCGACCTGGCGCTGGCCGAAGCGATCGCCGTACCGCTGACGCTGATTCTTCTGGTGCTCGCCTTCGGCAGTGTGGTGGCCGCGCTGCTTCCGCTGGTCGTCGGGCTGATCGCGATCGTCGGCACCTTCGCCGAACTGTTCGTGCTCGGCAGTCTCACCGACGTGTCCGTCTTCTCCGTCAACCTGACGACGGCGCTCGGCCTGGGCCTCGGGATCGACTACGCGCTGCTGCTGGTCAGCCGGTTCCGCGAGCAGCTCGCCGCCGGACAGGAGGTTCCCGACGCCGTACGCACCACCGTGACGACGGCGGGCCGCACCATCGTCTTCTCCGCCGCCACGGTCGCCGCCGCCCTGGCGGCCCTGCTGATCTTCCCGCCGTACTTCCTGCGCTCCTTCGCCTACGCCGGGATCGGCGTGGTCGCGGTGGCCGCACTCAGTGCGCTGCTCATCGTGCCCGCCCTGCTGGCGCTGCTCGGCCACCGGATCAACAAGGGCCGCATGCCCTGGGCCGACTCGGTACGCCGCCCCGACGCCCCCTTCTGGGGGCGCCTCGCGGGCCTGGTGATGCGCCGCCCCGCGCTCACCGCACTGCCGGTCCTGGCCGTGCTGCTCCTGGCCGCGAGCCCGCTGCTCGGGGTCACCTTCGGCACCCCGGACGAGCGGGTGCTGCCCGAGGACGCGAAGAGCAGGCAGGTCGCCACCGCCGTCCAGCGCGACTTCGCGGGCGACGACGACGGCGCGGTGCAGGTGGTGACCACGGAGGCGGTCGCCGCCGCGCCGCTCGGTGCGTACGCGCAGGAGCTTTCGCGGCTCGACGGCGTCGTACGGGTCGACGCGAGCTCGGCGACGTACACGGCGGGCAACGCCCGGGAAGCGGGGCCCGCGGCGGCGGCGCTGGGGCGCCCGGACGCCCAGCGGCTCGTGGTCGTCACCGGGCACGCGCCCAAGTCGGACGCGGCACAGGATCTCGTACGGGACATCCGCGCCGTCCCGGCACCTGCGGGCACGGAGACGCTCGTCGGTGGTACGGACGCCAGGCTGGTCGACTCGAAGCACTCCATCGGGGTGCGGCTGCCGTTCGCGGTCGGGCTGATCGTGGTGACGACCTTCGTGCTGCTGTTCCTCTTCACCGGCAGCGTCGTGCAGCCGCTGCGGGCGCTGCTGCTCAACGGGATCAGCCTGTCGGCGGCCGCCGGTGCGATGGTGTGGATCTTCCAGGACGGCCATCTGGCATCGCTTCTCGGCTTCACGCCCCAGCCGATGGACACCTCGATGACCGTGCTGCTGTTCTGCGTCGCGTTCGGTCTTTCGATGGACTACGAGGTCTTCGTGACCAGCCGGATGAAGGAGCTCCACGACGCGGGGGCCGACCGTACGAAGACGGTCACCCAGGGGCTGGCCCGCACCGGCCGCATCGTCTCCATGGCGGCGGGGCTGCTCGCGGTGAGCTTCTTCGCCTTCGGCACGAGCGACATCAGCTTCCTGCAGATGTTCGGCATCGGCAGCGGACTCGCGATCGTGATCGACGCGGTGGCGGTGCGGGGAGTGCTGGTGCCAGCGGCGATGCGGGTGCTGGGGCGGGGGGCGTGGTATGCGCCGCGTGCGCTGCGGAGGCTGCATGCGCGGGTGGGGCTGGACGAGGCGCCGGCGGTGGTGCCGGTGCTCGCCGAGAGGGAGCGTTCGCCCGCCAAGGTGTGAGCTGCGCGCGGGGTGGGGCGGGGCTTTCCTTTCCCCTACCCGCCCCTTCCCGGCTGTGACATGTGCGGCTGCCGCCGCAGGGGGCTCCGCCCCAGACCCCGGTCCTCAAAAATGCCGGACGGGCTGAAATTCAGCCCGTCCGGCATTTTTGAGGCCTAGCGGCCCGTTTCCTTCTCGTAGGCCTTGAGGACCTCGTCCGTGGGGCCGTCCATCAGGAGCTCGCCCTTCTCCAGCCAGAGCACGCGGTCGCAGGTGTCCCTGATCGACTTGTTGCTGTGGCTGACCAGGAAGACCGTGCCGGCCTCCTTGCGGAGCTCGCGGATCCGCTGCTCGGAGCGGATCTGGAACTTCCGGTCACCCGTGGCCAGCGCCTCGTCGATCATCAGTACGTCGTGATCCTTGGCAGCGGCGATCGAGAAGCGCAGCCTTGCCGCCATGCCGGACGAGTACGTCCGCATCGGCAGTGTGATGAAGTCGCCCTTCTCGTTGATGCCCGAGAAGTCGACGATCTGCGCGTACCGCTCGCGGATCTCCTCGCGCGACATGCCCATCGCCAGGCCGCCGAGGATGACATTGCGCTCGCCGGTCAGGTCGTTCATCAGAGCCGCGTTCACGCCGAGCAGCGAGGGCTGGCCGTCCGTGTAGACCTTGCCCTGTTCCGTGGGGAGGAGGCCGGCGATGGCGCGCAGCAGGGTGGACTTGCCCGAGCCGTTCGAACCGATCAGGCCGATCGCCTCGCCGCGGTAGGAGGTGAAGGAGACCCCTCGTACCGCGTGCACCTTGCGTACGCCGGGTGCGTCGCCCTTGCCGCGCTTCATGATGCGGCTCAGTGCGGCGGTGGCACTGCCACGACCGCCCGCGCCGCCATTGACCCGGTACACGATGTGCACGTCGTCGGCGATGACCGTGGGGATACGCCCCTGCGTGTTGTCGTCAGCCACGGCCATACCTCTCCTCAGCCTTCCAGAAGTACACAAAGCCCGCGGCGCCGATCAGCAGCGCCCAGCCCAGCCCGACGGCCCACACGTGCGGGGGCAGGTTCTCGGAGCCGTAGCCGTCGATCAGGCCGAAGCGGATGAGGTCCATGTAGACGGCCGCCGGGTTCCACTGGAGCACGTCCGTGACCCAGCCGGGCAGGTCCTTGTCCTTGAGCATCTGCGGGATGCTGAACATCACGCCGGACGCGTACATCCATGTACGCATCACGAACGGCATCAGCTGCGCGAGGTCGGGCGTCTTGCTGCCGAGCCTGGCCATGATCAGGGCGAGGCCGATGTTGAAGACGAATTGCAGCGCCAGCGCCGGGAGGACGAGCAGCCAGGACAGCGAGGGGTAGCTGCCGAAGGCGGCCGCGATGATCACGAGCACGATCATCGAGAACATCAGCTGCTGGAGCTGCTGGAGCGCGAAAGAGACCGGCAGCGAGGCGCGCGGGAAGTGCAGCGCTCTGACCAGTCCGAGGTTGCCCGAGATCGACCGGACACCGGCCATCACCGAGCTCTGGGTGAAGGTGAAGACGAATACGCCCGTGACCAGGAAGGGGACGTAGACCTGCCGGTCCATGCCCCGGTCGGCCTCCAGGATCAGGCCGAAGATGAGGAAGTACACGAGCGCGTTCAGCAGCGGGGTCGCCACCTGCCACAGCTGGCCGAGCTTGGCCTGGCTGTACTGGGCGGTCAGCTTCGCCTGCGAGAAGGCGAGGATGAAGTGGCGCCGGCCCCACAGCTGCCGGACGTACTCGATCAGCCCCGGTCGGGCACCGCTCACCGACAGGCCGTACTTGGCGGCGAGCTCCGCCGGGGTAAGTGCGTCGTCGGGAGATGGCGGGGCGCTCGTCGCGACCGCACCGTCATGGGTTGTGTCACTCACAAGTTGAAACTTTCGTGTTCAAGATGCGCAGGGCAATAAGGCGCTGTCGGACCCGAGCTTGTCAGATAACAGGGGGTCGCCCGAGCCGGGTCAGGCGCCAGACGGTACGCCACTTCATCGGACGGCGGGGACCTGGGGCATTTGTCCACCCCTCCCAGAAGCCGCCGAACCATGCCTTCAGCGCAGGTCCGGAGGGGCGTCGCGCCAGCGTGAGCAGCAGCCATACACCGAGGTAGACGGGCACCAGGGGGGCCGGCAGATTGCGGCGTGCCAGCCAGACCCGGTTCCTGGCCACCATGCGGTGGTACACCGCGTGGCGGGAGGGAGCCGTCGTCGGGTGGTACAGGACCATGTCCGAGCGGTAGTAGATCATCCAGCCGGCGTCGAGCGCCCGCCAGGCCAGATCGGTCTCCTCGTGAGCGTAGAAGAACTCGTCCGGCAGCCCGCCGACCTCGGCGAAGACCTTGGTACGTACGGCATTGGCGCCGCCGAGGAAGGTCGTGACGCGCGAGGAGCGCAGGGGATCCGACGCACGCAGCCGGGGCACATGGCGGCGTGCGGTCTCCCCCGTCTCCGGGTCCGCGATCCGGAAGCTGATGATGCCCAGCTTCGGGTCGGCGGCGAAGGCCTGGCGGCACAGCTCGGCCGTGTCGTGGTGGGCCAGCAGACCGTCGTCGTCGAGGAAGAGGAGAACGTCCATCTCGGCGCCGCTGGGGCCGAACGCCTCGATGCCGGCGTTGCGGCCGCCCGGGATGCCCAGATTCTCGGGCAGCTCCACGGTCCGTACGCCCTCGGGGACACCGGTGACAGGGGAGCCGTTGCCCACGACCACGACCTCGACGCGGTCGCCGTCCTGCTTGGCGACCGAGTCGAGGAGGGCGCGCAGCTCGTCCGGGCGGTTGCCCATGGTGATGATGACGGCGCCGACCTTCATGCCCGTGCCCGCGTCCATGCCCGCGCCCGTCACTTCAGCCTGCTCGAAGCGAGGATGGACACGAGGTGCAGAAGCGTCTGGACGATCGCGATGCCAGCGAGGATCGCGATGCCGAGGCGGGTGAAGAACAGGTCGCCCTGGACGCTGTCGATGATCGCCACGACCAGGATGAACAGGCTCGCCTCGATGCCGCCGACCAGCCGGTGGAACTTCAGCGCGGCCGCTGCGCGACGGGCCAGGGCCAGACCGGAGGAGCGGGGCACGGAGGCCTCGTCCTTGACGGCGGGCAGTCCGCTGCGCTGGCGGGCCACGTCGACCAGGTCGGTCTCGGCCTTGATCAGGATCGCGCCGAGCGCGGCGAGCGTACCGAGGAAGGCCCACAGCCACTCCGGCCCTCCGTCGCCGAAGACGTCCGCGCCGCGTACGCCGAAGCCCACCAGCAGGGCGGCCTCGCACAGATAGTGGCCGATGCGGTCCAGGTAGACACCGGTGATCGAGGTCTGCTTGCGCCAGCGGGCGACCTCGCCGTCGACGCAGTCGAGCAGCAGATAGATCTGGAACAGCACCACCGTGAGGATCGCGCCGGTGAGCCCGGGGATCAGCAGCGTCGCACCGCCGATGACGCCCACGACCACCATGAGGTAGGTGAGCTGGTTGGGCGTGATCTTCGTGTTCACCAGGTACGGGTCGATGTGCAGCGAGATCTCTCGCATGTACATGCGCCCGGCCCAGTGCTCACCGCTGCGCCGGTCCTTCACGCCCTCGGGGTGAACGACCGGACGGAGTTCAGCTACTGATGGTCTTGACATAGTCGGCGTAAGCGTCCCTGATCTGGTCTGCGGACAGGTCGAGGTGCTCCAGGATCGTGAAGCGTCCCGGGCGGGTCTGCGGGGCGTACTGAACGGCCTCGACGAACTCGTCGACGCTGAAGCCGATCTCCGCGGGCAGCACCGGCAGGCCGTGCCTGCGCAGTACGTCGGCGAAGAGGGCGGCGTCGTCGTGTGCCCCGCGCAGGTGCATCGCGAAGGCCGCGCCGATGCCGACCTGCTCGCCGTGGAGCGCGGAGCGCTTCGGGAAGAGCAGGTCGAAGGCGTGGCTGATCTCGTGGCACGCGCCGGACGAGGGCCGGGTGTCGCCGCTGATCGACATGGCGATGCCGGACAGGACGAGGGACTCGGCGAGGACCGTGAGGAACTCGTCGGTGCCGACGCCGCCGGGGTGGCGGAGTACGGCTTCTCCCGCCGTACGGGCCATGGCGGCGGCCAGTCCGTCGACCGGCTCGCCCGTGATGCGGTGGGAAAGCTCCCAGTCGGCGATGGCCGAGATGTTGGAGATCGCGTCGCCGATGCCGGACCGGATGAAGCGGACCGGAGCCTCGCGGATCACATCGAGGTCGATGACCATGGCGATGGGCGTGGGTACGCCGTAGGAGCCGCGACCGTTGTCGTTGTCCAGGATGGACACCGGCGAGCAGATGCCGTCGTGCGAGAGGTTCGTCGCGACGGCGACCATCGGCAGGCCGACCCGGGCCGCCGCGTACTTCGCCACGTCGATGATCTTGCCGCCGCCGAGGCCGACCACGGCGTCGTACCGCTTGCCCTTGATGTCATCGGCGAGCTTGACGGCGGAGTCGATCGTTCCGTCGGCGACGGGGAACCAGTCGGCGTCGGGCAGGACCGGCGCGAGCTTGTCGCGCAGCGCCAGTCCCGAGCCGCCGCTGGTCGCGATGGCGAGCTTGCCCGAGTTGGAGATCCGCTGGTCGGCCAGGAGGCCGGCCAGATCGTCCATGGCGCCGCAGTTGATGTCGACGACGACCGGGGACGGGATGAGCCGGGTCAGTACAGGCACGCGATCTCACGGCCCTTCGCGAGGTCGTCGTGGTTGTCGATCTCGACCCACGTCACTTCGCCGATGGGGGCCACGTCGACGGTGAAGCCGCGGTTGACCAGCTCCTGGTAGCCGTCCTCGTAGTAGAGGTCGGGGTCGCGCTCGAAGGTGGTCTTCAGCGCGTCGGCGAGCTCTTCGGCAGCCTCGGGCTCGATGAGGGTGACACCGATGTACTCGCCGGTGGCGGTGGCCGGGTCCATCAGCTTGGTGATCCGCTGAACGCCCTTGTCGCCGTCGGTGATGACCTTCATCTCCTCGTCGGCGAGGTGCTTCACCGCGTCGAGGGCGAGGATTATCTTCTGGCCCTTGCCGCGGGCGGCGAGCAGCGTCTTCTCGACGGAGACCGGGTGCACGGTATCGCCGTTGGCGAGGATCACACCCTGCTTGAGGACGTCACGCGCGCACCACAGGGAGTAGGCGTTGTTCCACTCCTCGGCCTTGTCGTTGTCGACGAGCGTGATCTTGAGGCCGTACTTCGCCTCAAGGGCCTCCCGCCGCTCGTACACGGCTTCCTTGCGGTAACCGACGACGATCGCGACCTCGGTCAGGCCGACCTCCGCGAAGTTGCCGAGCGTCAGGTCGAGGACGGTCGTGTCGCCGTCCACGGGCACCAGTGCCTTGGGGAGGGTGTCCGTGTAGGGACGCAGACGCCGTCCGGCGCCGGCAGCCAGTACGAGGCCGATCATGCGGGTTCTCCTTCGTCGTGTACTGCGGGGGCTCCGGAGGACACCCAGAAACGGATGGACTCCACGAGCACCACGAGCGCCACGGCCACAGCGAGGGCCGTGAGCGCCAGGGTGAGGTATGTGTTCTGCGGCGACAGGACCGCGGCGAGTACCACCACCACGAGCGTCCGGCCTTCGTGCCCGCCGATCGTCCGCACCAGCCACTGGGGCGGCGCGCCGGTGCCACCGCGGATGCGGTACACCGTGTCGTAGTGATGGTAGGCGACGGCTGCCACCAGCCCGAAAGCAGCCGGCAATGCTCCGTTCACCTCGGAGCGGGCCGCGAGAATCAGGATCGTGCCGTACTCGGCCGCCCGGAAAACAGGGGGGACGAGCCAGTCGAGGGCGCCCTTGAGGGGGCGGGCCACGGCTATGCCGGAGAGCACCGCGTAGAAGACCGCGGCGACGACCACCTGCAGGCTGCCGAACGGCTGCGTGAGCGCCGCGCTCACCAGCGCCGCAGCACCGATCGCGGCCACCACCGGGGCGGTCCACGCTCCCTTGATACGGGGCCCACGTGCCGCCACGGCCTGGGCGAGCGGCCCGCTGTCCGCGAGGTCGGCGAGGGCCTGGGCGGCTCGGTCCGTACGCCGTGCCTTGCGGGTCAGCGAGCGCAGGACGCGGCCGGCCGTGGTGTAGAGCGCGGCGAGCGCGCAGCCGACGAGCAGGGCGTAGAAGACGATGCGCGGGGTGGTGACGGCGGTCAGGACCGCGATCATCGCCCACCGCTCGCCGATCGGCAGGACGATCATCCGGCGCACCCAGACCGTCCAGCCGACGCTGTCGAGCTTGTCGGAGAGCGCGGCGGTGGGGCTCGTATTGGACTCCGCGTCGTGGTTCGCCTCGTTGAAGGAGAAGTCCACGACGTGGCGGCCGGTCTGGAGCACCATCGCGCCGAGTGCCAGCGCCCATACGTCGTCGCCGCCCCGGGCGGCGCCGAGCGCGAGGCCGGCGTAGTACGCGTACTCCTTGGCGCGGTCGAAGGTCGCGTCGAGCCAGGCGCCCATCGTCGAGTACTGCAGCGAGTAGCGGGCGAGCTGCCCGTCGGTGCAGTCCAGGACGAAGGAGAAGAGCAGCAGCGCACCGGCCGCGATGTAGCCGCCGCGGGTGCCGGTCGCCGCACAGCCGGCCGCGATCAGCGCGGTGATCAGCGAAGCGGTGGTGACCTGGTTCGGGGTGAAGCCCCGGCGGGCGCACCAGCGGGCGATGTAGCGCGAGTACGGGCTGATGCAGAAGGTGGTGAAGAAGCCGTCGCGGGACTTCACCGCGGTGCGCAGCCGTACGGCTTCCTCGTCGACGGCGGCGACGGCGGCGCGGGCCTGCTCGCGCCCGGCGTCGTCCGTGGGGACGGCGGCGACCAGCGAGCCGAGTTCGGGCCGCTGTACGGCGGTGCCTGCGGCGTCGAGCGCCTCGGCGACGGCGTCGGGACAGGCCGGAGCGCTGCGCACGGCGTCGGCGAGTGCGGCGCGGGCCTCGGGCTGCGCCGTGAGCGCGCCAGGGGCGGCGGCTGCCGGGAAGCGGGGGTCCGTGAGCGCGAGGCGCAGGGAGTGGACGTGACCGACGAAACGCGGGTCGACGAGCGCGACGCGTTCACCGGCCGGTGTCGCGTCGAGCAGCTTGACGGTCTCGTCCGCATCGGCGGCGGACCGTACGTCGAATCCCAGCGACCGCAGATCGCCCTCGAGCGGCGATCCGGGTACCGGCGGACCGGTGAGGATGGCGGTCGACAGACGAACTCACTCCTTGGCACTGGCGTAGCCGGCTTGGCTGACGTGGCTGGCATGCGTCATTCCGGCCCGGTGCGGGCCGGAGGCATGTCGGCAGAGGCTATCGGATGTACGGAAGCGCGAGTTCACGGCCCGTTCACGCCCCGATAAGACCGGACGGGAAGGCGGGCGGCCCGCCGCGATCATCTTCGTCGATCGATGCCTCGCCCCACAAACCGCCCTTGTGAAGGGCCTGGGGGGTGTCCGGCGGATCAGGCCGGCTTCGGGGTGCGGCGCGTGCCAGACCCTGCGGCCCAGGCATGATCCGGCGGACACCCCCTAGGGTGGCCGTCATGACTTGGCTGATCACAGGTGGTGCGGGGTACATCGGTGCGCATGTGGCGCGGACCATGGCCGAAGCGGGTGAGCGGGTGGTCGTCCTCGACGACGTCTCCTCCGGCGTCACGGACCGGCTGCCACCGGAGATCCCGCTGGTAAGCGGCTCCGTACTCGACAGGGAACTGCTCGACCGTACGCTCGCCGAGCACAACGTCACAGGTGTGGTGCATCTCGCGGCGAAGAAGCAGGTCGGGCAGTCGGTGGAGGAGCCGCTGCTCTACTACCGGGAGAACGTGTTCGGTCTCACGGTGCTGCTCGAAGCGGTCGCCGCGGCCGAGGTGCACCGCTTCGTCTTCTCCTCGTCCGCGGCGGTGTACGGAGTGCCCGAGGTGGATCTCATCCCCGAGAACACACCCTGCGCCCCGATCAACCCGTACGGCGAGACCAAGCTGGTCGGCGAGTGGCTCGTGCGGGCCGCGGGCCGGGCGCACGGCATCTCGACCGCGTGCCTGCGCTACTTCAATGTGGCGGGTGCGGCGAGGCCGGAGCTGGCCGACACCGGGGTGTTCAACATCATCCCGATGTTCTTCGACCGGATCACTCGCGGCGAGGCCCCGCGGATCTTCGGGGACGACTACCCGACCCCGGACGGCACCTGCATCCGTGACTACATTCACGTCGCCGATCTCGCCGACGCCCATCTGGCGGTCGCGCGGGCACTGACCGACGCTGCTGGGGACCTGACGCTGAACATCGGCCGCGGTGAGGGTGTCTCGGTGCGCGAGCTCGCCGATCTGGTGTCCGAGGTCACCGGCTCCGGGCTGGCCCCGGTGATCGAGCCGCGCCGCCCCGGTGACGCCGCGCAGGCCGTCGCCTCGTCCGATCTGATCGCCAAGGAGCTGGGCTGGTCCGCCTCGCGCGGGGTGCGCGAGATGGTCGTCTCGGCATGGGAAGGCTGGCTGCTGCGGCATCCGGAAGCCCGCCGGAGCTGATCCGCCGGAGACGCCCCCAGGCCCTGACCTGCGGTCATTTCCGCAGGTCAGGGCATATGACAACGGTGTTCAGTGCCGTGTTGCCACATACCCCCCTCCCGTAGTTCACTGGCACCGGGCCGATCATCCACATATCCGGGGAGGCGCTCCACATGGGGGCTGGGCACGATCACGGGCATACGCATGGCGGGCCGCCGCCCACCGGCACGGCTGCCGCCGCGTACAAGGGACGGCTTCGTATCGCGCTCGGCATCACGCTGACCGTCATGACGGTCGAGATCGTCGGTGGACTGCTCTCGAATTCGCTGGCGCTGATCGCGGACGCGGCCCATATGGCCACGGACGCCCTGGGGCTCGCGATGGCACTCCTCGCGATCCACTTCGCCAACCGCCCGCCCACCCGCAACGCCACCTTCGGCTACGCCAGGGCCGAGATCCTCGCCGCGCTGGCCAACTGCCTGCTGCTGCTCGGCGTCGGCGGCTTTCTGCTCTTCGAGGCTGTCGACCGGTTCATCACCCCCGCCGAGACCAAGAGCGGTACGGCGATCGTCTTCGCCCTGATCGGTCTCGTCGCGAACATGGTCTCGCTCACCCTCCTGATGAAGGGGCAGAAGGACAGCCTCAATGTGCGGGGCGCCTTCCTGGAGGTGCTCGCGGACGCCCTCGGCTCGGTCACCGTGCTGGTCTCGGCCGGTGTGATCATGGCGACCGGCTGGCAGGCGGCCGACCCCGTCGCGTCCCTGGTGATCGGCCTCATGATCGTGCCGCGCACCTGGAAGCTGCTGCGGGAGACGCTCGGCGTACTGCTGGAGACGGCGCCCCAGGGTGTCGACATGGCCGAGGTGCGCGAGCACATACTCGGGCTGCCCGGGGTGGAGGACGTACACGATCTGCACGCCTGGACGATCACCTCCGGCATGCCGGTCCTCTCGGCGCACGTCGTCGTCACGCAGGACGCGCTCGACTCGGTCGGGCACGAGAAGATGCTGCACGCGCTGCAGGGCTGCCTCGGCGACCACTTCGACGTCGAGCACTGCACGTTCCAGCTGGAGCCGAGCGGTCACGCCGAGCACGAGGCAAAGCTCTGTCACTGAGGGGCCGGACGCCCGCAGACGCTGCCATCTGACGCCCGGTCGGGTGAGTGAAGTACGGACAAGAGGCTTTTGTACGGCAGACTTGAAGGCCGGGAATCGAAGCGAAGGATGGTTATGCCGAGCACACCAGTCACCGCGGCGAGCAGCTCGTCGAACGGCACAGCACAGGAGATCCTGCTCGAGCTGGTCGACGAGGACGGCAAAACCATCGGCACCGCGGAGAAGCTCGCCGCACATCAGGCTCCCGGCCAGTTGCACCGCGCTTTCTCCGTCTTCCTCTTCGACGAGTCGGGCCGGCTGCTGATCCAGCGCCGCGCGCTCGGCAAGTACCACTCCCCCGGCGTCTGGTCGAACACCTGCTGCGGGCACCCCTACCCCGGGGAGTCGCCGTTCGCCGCCGCCGCCCGGCGTACGTACGAGGAGCTGGGCATCTCCCCCTCGCTGCTCGCCGAGGCGGGCACCGTCCGCTACAACCACCCGGACCCGGACTCGGGTCTGGTCGAGCAGGAGTACAACCACCTCTTCGTCGGGATGGCGCAGGCCGCGCTCCGCCCCGACCCGGAAGAGGTCGGCGAGACGTCCTTCGTCACCGCCGACGAGCTGGCCGAACAGCACGCGCGGGCGCCGTTCTCGGCGTGGTTCCTGACGGTGCTCGACGCGGCGCGTCCGGCGATCAGAGAGCTGACGGGGCCGAAGGCGGGCTGGTGAGCGAGGGGCCGGCGAGCGGCAGCGCGACCCAGATGATCTTGCCGCCGCTCGCGGTGTGCTCGATGTCGCACACCCCGCCGGCCTCTACGGTGATCTCCCGTACGAGCAGCAGGCCGCGCCCGCCGGTCTGCGCGTAGTCCCGCTCCAGGGCCTTGGGCCGGTAGGGGTGGTTGTCCTCCACGGAGACCCTGATCCACTCCGTGCCGATGGCGACTTCGACGGCCAGTACGGGCGAGAGCAACGCCGCATGGCGTACGGCGTTGGTGACCAGCTCGGAGACGATGAGCAGCAGCCCCTGCACCAGTTCGTCCTGCGCCGGTACGCCCTGGCGGTTCAGCAGGTCGCGGACGGCGTGCCGGGCCTGCGGGACGGAGACGTCGTCCGCGGGGGCGGTGAACCGCCAGACGCCTTCGTAGCCGGCCGGGGCGTCTTCCGTGGAACCTGGACGTTCGCTTTTCACCACCCTCCGAGTGTTGAGAACGCGTTGGTCCGGACCGGGTAACTGAACACAAGTCAGCCGCAATCGACGGCTTCTGACCATTGCGCATACGACTGCGTCACTTCTGCGGCTGTTCCTGCTCTCCCCCGGGGCTTCCCCGCGTCATGGGGTCGCACCGCACGGATAGCATCCGGCGCATGGAGCCACAGCTGCAGCACACCGTCGCGGACGGCGTCGCCACCGTCGTCATCAGCAATCCCGCCAAGCGCAACGCCATGACCGCGGGCATGTGGGGCGCGCTGCCCGGCCTGCTGGAACGGCTCGCCGCGGACACGGACGTACGGGCGCTGGTGCTGACGGGCGCCGGGGACACCTTCTGCGCGGGCGCGGACATCTCTTCACTGCGCGATCCGGGCGAGGAGGCGCAGGCGCTCGCTGTACGGGCCGAGGAGGCGCTCGCTTCGTTCCCCGGGCCGACGCTGGCGGCCGTCCGGGGTTACTGCGTGGGCGGCGGCAGCCAGCTGGCCGCGGCCTGCGATCTGCGGTTCGCGGAGGAGGGCGCGTCCTTCGGCGTCACACCGGCGAAGCTCGGGATCGTCTATCCCGCGTCGTCCACCCGGCGGCTGGTCGCGCTGGTGGGTCCTGCTGCCGCCAAGTACCTGTTGTTCTCGGGCGAGTTGATCGGTACGGAGCGGGCGCTGCGCACCGGCCTGGTGGACGAGGTGCTTCCGGCGGGCCAACTGGCCAAGCGGGTCGAGGAGTTCACCCGGGTGCTCGTCTCGCGCTCGCAGCTGACGCAGGCGGCGGCCAAGGAGTTCGCGAACGGGCGGCAGGACCGGGACGCCCACTGGGCGGAGCAGGCGCGCGGCAGCGGCGACACCGCGGAGGGTGTCGCCGCCTTCCTGGAGCGCAGGGCTCCGCGCTTCACCTACAAGGTGGCAGGCGGTTCCTGAGTCATCGGTCCCGCCAGCGGGCGACGATCTCCGCCGGGGCCTTCTCCGGCGAGCCCGCGTCGTACGGGGGCTGCGGGTCGTACTCGGTCATCAGCTGTACGGTCTGGGCGACCTGGTCACCGGCGACCCGGCCGAGCAGGTGCAACGCCATGTCGATGCCGGACGAGACGCCGGCTGCCGTGACGTACTTGCCGTCGAACACCACCCGCTCGCCGGTGGGCTCGGCACCCGCGGCCTTCAGCTCGTCCATCGCGAGCCAGTGTGTCGTGGCGCGGCGGCCCTTGAGGAGGCCCGCCCCGGCCAGGATCAGCGACCCGGTGCACACCGACGTGGTCCAGGTACTGGTGGCGTCCACCGCGCGGACCCAGTCCAGCAGCTCCTCGTCGCGCATGGCCTGCCGCGCGTCGGGGCCGCCGGGCACGAGCAGGATGTCCGGGCTCGTCACCTCGGCGAGGGTGCGGTCGGCGACGAGGGCGAGATTGCCCTGGTCGTTACGGACGGGGCCGGTCTCCTTGGCAACGAACACGGTTTCGGCGCCGGGCAGGTGACTGATCAGCTCGAAGGGGCCTACGGCATCGAGGGAGGTGAAACCTTCGTAGAGGAGAATGGCGGTCTGCATGTGGGCTGTCTGCCTTTCAGTGGGTTTGTACGGGGGCATGGAAACGGCGCCGGTACTCGGCGGGCGGCGTGCCCAGCGCCTTGACGAAGGCGCGGCGCATGGCCTCCGGCGTTCCGTAGCCGGCCGCTCGGGCGACCTCCTGGACGCCGTCGCCGGTCCCCTCCAGGAGGCGCCGCGCGTGTTCGAGGCGGACGCGGTCGACGTACCGGCCGGGTGTCGTGCCGGTCTCCGCCTGGAAGGCGCGGGCGAAGTGGCGCGGCGACAGCAGAGCGCGGGCCGCCAGAACCTCGACGGACAGGTCCTCGCCGGGGTGCTCGGTGATGTACTGCTGGACCTCGCGCAGTGGCTCGCGCCGGGCGGTCTGGGCGGCGAGCTGGGCACTGAACTGCGCCTGGTTTCCCGGCCGTCGGAGGAACACGACGAGGTGGCGGGCGACGGTGAGTGCGGTCTCCCGGCCGAGGTCCTCCTCTACCAGCGCGAGGGCGAGGTCGATACCGGCGGTGACACCGGCCGATGTGGCCAGCTTTCCGTCGCGTACGAAGATCGGGTCCGGGTCGACCTCGACGGCCGGGTACTTCCTGGCGAGATGCTCGCAGACCCCCCAGTGCGTGGTCACCCGGTGCCCGTCGAGCAGGCCCGCCTCGGCGAGCAGCAGCGCCCCGCTGCAGACGGAGACCAGGCGTTCAGCCTTCGGGGCGTTCTGGCGCAGCCAGTCGACGAGCCGGGGGTCCGGGCTGCGGGTGCCGGGGCCGCCGGGGACGAGCAGGGTGTGGGGCGTGGGGGCGTCGGCGAGTGCGAAGTCCGGTACGACCTGGAGGCGGCTGGAGGTGCGGACGGGTTTGCCGTCGAGCGATGCCGTACGGATCCGGTACGCGCCGTCGGGGTCGCCGACCTGCAGGGCGGCGCCGGTGAAGACCTCCACCGGGCCTGTCACGTCCAGGCTCTGGACGTCGTCGAAGAGGACGACGAGTACCGATCGCTGTGTCATGGGATCCATCCTTGGGGCGGCCAGGTATGTCCGCAATGACGAGGACCCCACCTTTACTGCCATGACGCCCCGGCTCTTCACGTCGTACCGACCAGTCGGTAACGTGCCTGCCATGACCTCTCTTCCCCCGCGCGCCGGCCGCCGCTGTCACAACGCCCTCAACCCGCTGCACTCCACGGTCTACTTCTCCCCCGACTTCGCCAAGGAGCTCGCGGGACTGGGCATCGAGGACAGCAACGCCGCCTACTTCGCGGGCCGGGCCGCCGCCATGGGCGCGGTCGGGCCCGGCGTGATCGCCGCGTCCTTCTACAACTTCAGCCACGCGCTCATCGCCCGTCACGTCCCCGAGGTGTGGCGTACGGCCGCCCCCGAGGTCGTACTCGAAGCGCGGCTGCGCGCCGCCGACACCACACTGCGGCGGCTGCTCGGCGAGGAGGCCGTCGCATCCGACGAGATGGCGGAGGCGGCCGGGCTCGCCCTGCGCGCCGCCGAGGCCTGTACCGCGCACGCCCGTCCGCTGTACGCCGCCCACGCCGATCTGCCCGTCCCCGAGCAGCCCCACCTCGCGTACTGGCACGCCGCGACCCTGCTGCGCGAGCACCGCGGCGACGGCCACCTCACCGCGCTGCTCGGCGCCGGGCTCGACCCGGTGGAGGCGCTGGTCAGCCATACCGCGACCGGCAAGGGCATGTCGCCGCGCTGGACGCTGGCGACCCGGGGCTGGAACCGTACGGACTGGGAAGCGGCCTCCGACCGGCTCCGGGAGCGCGGGCTGCTGGAAGGCGAGGGCGAGTTGACCGAGGCGGGCACCGCGCTGCGCGCGGAGCTGGAGGACACGACGGACCGGCTCGACGCGGCGCCGTACGAGCACCTGGGCGCGGAGGGTGTGGAGCGGCTGACCGTGCTCGGGCGCGGTTTCCTGGCGGCGGCGGTGGTCGCCGGGGCGTTCCCGGCCGACCTCACCGGCAAGTGAGTCTTCACCCCTGACCGGCGGGGTTTGCGTACGCGCAGAACGGCTACCCGTACTGCTGTCCGATACCGAGACAGCAGGAGGTCCGACGTGTTCCGTGCGATAGCTGATGGACTCCGTATGGTCGGCTCGGCCATCGCGAATGTGGTGACCCTCCCCTTCCGGCTCCTGGCCCGGCTCTTCGGCGGCGCGTCCGACACCGCGTCGCGCGGCGGCCGGCGGGGGCGGCGTGCCTGACGGGGCCTGCTGGAGGGGCTCGGCCGAGAGAGGCGTGGCGGCCGGGGGTGCGCGACAGGAGACCCGACAACCCTGCACAATGCAGGCTCAAGCACAGCCCGCAGGAGAAGGCGAGTCGGGAACATCGTGACGACGTCCATCGAAGGCAGGATCGCCGAGGAGCTCGGCGTAAAGGAGCGGCAGGTCCGGGCCGCCGTGGAATTGCTCGACGGCGGCTCGACCGTGCCGTTCATCGCTCGCTACCGCAAGGAAGCGACCGAGATGCTCGACGACGCGCAGCTGCGCACCCTCGAGGAGCGGCTGCGGTATCTGCGGGAGCTGGAGGAGCGGCGGACCGCGATCCTGGAGTCCGTACGGGAACAGGGCAAGCTGGACGAGGCCCTCGAGGCGCGGATCAGGACCGCAGACACCAAGGCACGGCTGGAAGACATCTATCTGCCGTTCAAGCCCAAGCGCAGGACGAAGGCTCAGATCGCCCGCGAGGCGGGGCTCGAACCGCTGGCCCAGGGGCTGCTGGGCGACCCTTCGGTGGACCCTCTCGCGGCCGCTGCCGCGTTCGTGGACGCGGAGAAGGGCGTCGCGGACGCCGCCGCCGCGCTGGACGGTGCGCGGGCCATCCTCACCGAGCGCTTCTCGGAGGACGCCGACCTCATCGGTGAGCTGCGTGAACGCATGTGGTCGCGCGGGCGTCTCGCCGCGAAGGTGCGGGTCGGCAAGGGAGAGGCGGGCGCCAAGTTCGCCGACTACTTCGACTTCGCCGAGCCGTTCACCGCGCTGCCCTCGCACCGCGTCCTCGCCATGCTGCGCGGCGAGAAGGAAGACGTACTCGACCTGGTCCTCGAACCGGAGGAGCCGTCGGACGAGACCGGCCCTACGACGTACGAAGGCATGATCGCCCGGCGCTTCGCGATCTCCAACCAGGGCCGCCCCGGCGACAAGTGGCTGGGCGACACCGTGCGCTGGGCCTGGCGCACACGCATCCTCGTCCACCTCGGGATCGACCTGCGGCTGCGGCTGCGTACCGCCGCGGAGGACGAGGCGGTACGCGTCTTCGCGGCGAACCTGCGTGACCTGCTGCTGGCGGCGCCGGCCGGGACGCGGGCGACGCTGGGGCTCGACCCGGGGTTCCGTACCGGCGTGAAGGTCGCCGTCGTCGACGCGACCGGCAAGGTCGTCGCGACGGACGTGATCTACCCGCACGTGCCGCGCAACCAGTGGGACGAGGCGCTGGCGAAGCTGGCGCGGCTCGCGAAGGAGCACGCCGTCGAACTCGTCGCCATCGGCAACGGCACGGCGTCGCGCGAGACGGACAAGCTCGCCGGTGAACTGTGCGCCAAGCACCCCGAGCTGAAGCTGACGAAGGTGATGGTCTCGGAGGCGGGCGCCTCCGTCTACTCGGCGTCGGCCTTCGCCTCGCAGGAACTCCCGGACATGGACGTCTCGTTGCGCGGCGCCGTTTCGATCGCGCGGCGGCTGCAGGACCCGCTCGCCGAGCTGGTGAAGATCGACCCCAAGTCGATCGGCGTCGGCCAGTACCAGCACGACCTGTCCGAGGTGAAGCTCTCGCGCTCGCTCGACGCGGTGGTCGAGGACTGTGTGAACGGGGTGGGTGTCGACGTCAACACCGCGTCCGCGCCGCTACTTTCGCGGGTCTCCGGCATCAGCTCCGGGCTCGCCGAGAACATCGTCTCGCACCGCGACGCCAACGGTCCCTTCCGGTCCCGGAAGGGGCTGAAGGATGTGGCACGGCTCGGCCCGAAGGCGTACGAGCAGTGCGCGGGCTTCCTGCGGATCCTCGGCGGCGACGATCCGCTGGACGCGTCGAGCGTGCACCCCGAGGCGTATCCGGTGGTGCGGGCGATGGTGAAGACGGCGGGCAGCGGGGTGGGGACACTCATCGGGAACACGGCGGTGCTGCGGTCGCTCCGGCCCGCCGATTACGTGAACGACACCTTTGGGCTGCCGACCGTGTCGGACATTCTGAGGGAACTGGAGAAGCCCGGGCGTGACCCGCGGCCCGCGTTCAAGACCGCGACCTTCAAGGACGGCGTCGAGAAGATCGGCGATCTGGCGGCCGGGATGATCCTTGAGGGTGTGGTGACGAATGTCGCCGCGTTCGGTGCGTTCGTGGATGTGGGGGTGCACCAGGACGGGCTGGTGCATGTGTCGGCGCTTTCGAAGACCTTCGTGAAAGATCCCCGGGATGTGGTGAAGCCGGGTGACATCGTGAAGGTCAAGGTCATGGACGTCGACATTCCGCGCAAGCGGATTTCGCTGACGCTGCGGCTTGACGATGAGGCGGCGGCGTCGGGTGCGGCGCCCGGTGGGCAGAGGCGGGAGCGGGGCGTTGGTTCGGGTGGCTCGGGTGGCTCGGCCGGCTCGGGTGGCCGGCCGCCGCAGCAGCGGCAGGGGGGCGGTGGCGGGCGTCGCGGCGGTAGTGGCGGCGGCTCTGGTGGCGGCGGGTCGCGGCAGGCGCCGGCTCCGACGAACAGTGCGATGGCGGATGCGCTGCGGCGGGCGGGGCTGACGGACCCGAAGCCGGGCGGCGCGGGCAAGCGCGGCTGACCGTGGGGGGCGGGGCGGGTCGGGGCAGCTCCGCGGGCTTCCCCTACCCGCCCTTTCTCGCACCGGGGCAGGCCCCCGGGCTCCCCTGGGGTACGAGTGCCCTTGCGCCGTACGCGCGGCTGGAATCGGTGTCTTGACGGCGGGTGGGTGCGCTCCGACGCTGAGGAGCGTAGGCACCCCGGCGCACCGCCGGGGTGTTCGCCTCTCGGACGGAGGGTGCCCCATGTCGCGCGATGACGACGAGCTCATGCGTTTCGCCGAGCAGGAAGCCAGGCGCAGGGCCGAGGAGGAACACGCGAAGTTCCAGGCCGAGCAAGCGGCGTACTCCCAGCGGCTCCAGGACGAGGCCGAGGCCCGGCGAAGGGCCGAGAATCCCTGAGCCGGGTTCGGCTCGGCTTGAGCAGGGCGGCGGCCTGTGCCGACCGCCTTGCTCGTGTCAGTGCTCGGTGACCTTGCCGTCCGCGACCTCGATACGCCGGGTCGTACGGACCGCGTCCAGCATCCGGCGGTCGTGCGTGACCAGCAGCAGTGTGCCCTCGTACAAGTCGAGTGCGGACTCCAGCTGCTCGATCGCCGTCAGGTCGAGGTGGTTCGTCGGCTCGTCCAGCACGAGGAGGTTGACTCCCCTGCCCTGGAGCAGCGCGAGGGCCGCGCGGGTCCGTTCGCCCGGGGAGAGCGTCGTGGCGGGGCGCAGGACGTGCGCCGCGCGCAGGCCGAACTTGGCCAGCAGGGTGCGTACGTCCGCCGGCTCCGTGTCGGGGACGGCCGCGCAGAAGGCGTCGAGGAGGGACTCGGAGCCGTAGAACAGACCGCGGGCCTGGTCGACCTCGCCGACGACCACCCCGGGGCCGAGCGCGGCATGGCCCGCGTCGAGCGGGAGGCGGCCGAGCAGGGCGGCGAGGAGCGTGGACTTGCCCGCGCCGTTGGCTCCGGTGATCGTTACGCGGTCCGCCCAGTCGATCTGGAGCGACGCCGGTCCGAAGGTGAAGCCGTCGCGGCGGACCTCCGCGTCGCGCAGGGTGGCGACGACCGCGCCGGAGCGCGGGGCCGACGCGATCTCCATGCGCAGCTCCCACTCCTTGCGGGGCTCTTCGACGACGTCCAGGCGCTCGATCATGCGCTGCGTCTGGCGGGCCTTCGCCGCCTGCTTCTCGCTGGCCTCGCTGCGCATGTTGCGGCCCAGCTTGTCGCCGTCCGTGGCCTTGCGGCGGGCGTTTCTGACGCCCTTGTCCATCCAGCCGCGCTGCATCTGGGCGCGGCCTTCGAGGGCGGCCTTCTTGTCGGCGTACTCGTCGAAGTCCTCGCGGGCGTGCCGGCGGGCGGTGTCGCGCTCTTCCAGGTACGCCGCGTAGCCGCCGCCGTACAGCTTGATCTGCTGCTGAGCGAGGTCGAGCTCCAGGACCTTGGTCACGGTGCGGGTGAGGAATTCGCGGTCGTGGCTGATGACGACGGTGCCGGCGCGCAGGCCGGAGACGAAGCGTTCGAGGCGCTCCAGGCCGTCCAGGTCGAGGTCGTTCGTCGGCTCGTCGAGGAGGAAGACGTCGTACCGGGAGAGGAGCAGCGAGGCGAGGCCCGCGCGGGCGGCCTGGCCGCCGGAGAGAGCGGTCATCGGCTGGTCGAGGCCGACGGTCAGGCCGAGGGACGCGGCGATCTCCTCGGCGCGTTCGTCCAGGTCGGCGCCGCCGAGATCGAGCCACCGCTCCAGGCCGACGGAGTACGCGTCGTCCGCGCCCGGTGTCGCGTCGACGAGCGCCTGGGTCGCCTCGTCGAGTGCGGTCTGCGCGGCGGCCACTCCGGTACGCCGGGCGAGGAACGCCCGTAGCGTCTCCCCCTCGCGGCGCTCGGGCTCCTGCGGGAGGTGCCCGACGGTCGCGGTCGGCGGGGAAAGCCGCAGCTCACCGCCCTCGGGGGTATCGAGCCCGGCGAGGAGGCGCAGCAGCGTGGACTTGCCCGCGCCGTTGACACCTACGAGACCGATCACGTCGCCGGGCGCGACGACGAGGTCGAGTCCGGAGAAGAGGGAGCGGTCGCCGTGGCCGGCGGCGAGATCTTTGGCGACGAGAGTTGCAGTCATCAGGCCTCAGATCTTAGCGATGGCTTTGGGCGGACCGACGGGCACGGCCCGGAGACTGGTGGGGTGGCGGTGCGGAGGGAGTGGCTGGTGGGGTGCGGGGGGGGTGGGGTGCGTGCGGATGGAGTGGCTGGTGAGGTGCGGGTGCGCGTGCCGATCCGTGCGGTGCGGCCCGGTGCAGCGGTGCGGCCGGTGTCGGGCGCCGGTGGGGTGGCGGCACAGGGACAGTGCCGAGCGTGGGGCGCCGGTGCGTGGCACAGGCGCGGTGCCAGTGCGGGGCGGGGCACAGGTGCCGGGGCGGTTCGTGCTGCGGTGGTGCTTGTGCGGGCGGACGCCGCACTCGGACGGAGTCCGGCGCAGCGGCCCGAAGCCCTCGGAGCGGAGTGTCAGGAGCGCGGGAATCAGCGGACCATTGGGGCCACCAGTACTCCTCCCATCGTGCGCGCCACTATGAAGGACTGCCCCTTCGTCGCCCGCCCGTCCAGCGGAATCCGGTGCTTCCCCGGTTCCAGCACGTCGTCGAAGAGCTCATGGGTGTGCGTCCGGTACAGGCGGTCCAGGCGGTACGCGATCAGCCGTACCCGGCAGGTCGACGTCACCTCCACCCCCGCCTCGCCCTCCACCGCCACCAGCCGCGTCAGGCGCCGCTGCTCCAACGGGCTCCGGTCCAGGGCGTGTTCTATCTGGGCCACCAGGAGCGGGACTATGGGCGCCAGGCCGTCCACGTAGGCGACGTCGGCGCCGGCGCGTTCGAAGGCGGCCCGTACCGCTGCGCGTTCGTGTTCGTCGATCGCCCGGCCGAAGGCCACCGCCCCGTACGCCCGTAGCTCGTCGGCCGGGACGTCCGCCGCGTCGCGCGTGATGTCCGCACCGATGTTGATCGTGCGCAGGGCGGCCGCCAGCTTGGCCAGTACGTCGACTCGCGCGCCGATCAGCAGGACCCGGCGTCGCGGCGGGGGCTCCTCGTCGACGTCGGCCAGCAGCTGTTCCAGCGCCGCGCGGTATTCCTCTCCGCGGAAGCGGAACGGGCCTATGCCGTGGTAGCCGTTCAGTTCCAGGTCGGCGTCCTCGTTCGTCTGCCACGCGAAGTCCCGCCAGACGAAGTCCTCCCCCGCCTGCTCGATGACCGCGGTGACCGCTCCGCACTCCAGGCTTTCGCACTCCGGGCACCCGTAGATGACGTACCGGCCGCCGGGCAGAGGCGCGGCCGCTTCCAGCAGGAGGCCGCGTACCTGCGCGGTGAAGATGGCGGGCGGCACGTCCGAGGCCAGCGGGGAGACCGCGTCCAGGTCGGAGAGCTGGTGGAGGAGGGGGCGGCCGTCGACGATGAAGTCCATGAATTCGCGGTGCACTTGGTAGCCACCATTGGCGAGAACAGCACCGGCTCGCATCGCCGGAGCCAGCCCGAAGGTCGCGTAGTCGGCAGACATGTCCTGAGTATCCCCAGCCATGACGTGATGTGAGCACGGCATGACAGATTCCGTTAGCGTCCGGCCATGAGCAGCGATGTGATTGTGGTGGGCGGCGGCGTGACGGGGCTGACCACGGGCCTCACCCTGGCCGAGGCCGGCAACCTGGTGCGGGTCTGGAGCAGGGAGGCTGCGGAGTCCACGACTTCGGCAGTGGCCGGGGCGCTGTGGTGGCCGTACCGCGTCGAGCCGGAGGAGCTGGTGGGCGAGTGGTCACTCACGTCGTACCAGGTGTACGAGGAGCTCGCCGCGAAGCCGGAGGAGACCGGTGTACGGCTGGTCGGGGGCGTTCACGCGGACACCTCGCCGGCCGGACTGGGCGCGTGGGCGGCGGAGTTGCCCGGGCTGCGGGAGACGGCAACGGGGCTGCGGGCCGTGCTGCCGCTCATCGACATGCCCGTGCATCTGCGGTGGCTGCGGGAGCGGTTGGCGGCGGTGGGCACGACCGTCGAGAACCGCGGCATCACTGACTTCGCCGAGCCGGCGTCCGAGGCGGGGGTGGTGGTCAACTGCACTGGGCTGGGCGCGCGGGAGCTCGTACCGGATGCGGCGGTTCGGCCCGTGCGGGGGCAGCTGGTCGTGGTCGAGAACCCCGGGATCGAGGAGTGGTACACCGCCGCGGATCCGGCGTCGAGCGCGACGACGTACTTCTTCCCACAGCCGCGCGGGCGGCTGATCCTCGGCGGTACGGCGGAGGAGGACGACTGGAGCCTTACGCCCGATCCGCGTACGGCGGAAGCGATCGTGGGGCGGTGCGCGGAGGTTCGGCCGGAGATTGCGGGTGCCCGGGTCATCGGTCACCGGGTGGGGCTGCGGCCCGCCCGGACCGGGGGCGTACGGATCGAGGCGAAGCCGCTGCCCGGCGACGGCCTGCTGGTCCACAACTACGGCCACGGGGGCGCGGGAGTCACGGTGGCGTGGGGCTGCGCGGAGGCGGTGGCCGGGCTGGTGGGACGCGAGGGGCGCTGAGTCGCGGGGGCGGGGTGGGCGGTGCGGTGCGGTTGCCCAGGGGCGCTGCGGAACGCCCGTGCACTGTGGTTCCGGGGTCGGTGCGGCGCCGGGGCGACCCCATTTCGGATGCACGCTCGCGCCGTACGGACCAGAGCCTCCCGGGCTTCGTGCAGCTGCGCCGGGCCGGGCGTGGTGCGGTGGCTTCGGGGGCGGTGCCGCGCCGGGGCGTCTCCTCGGGTGCCGAACGGGCGGGGGGTCGCAGTTGTACGCCGCCCAAACTGTGTTCGACACCCTGCGGGGAGCGCCCCCGCACGTCCCCTCCCGCAGTGCGGTGCGCGAAGCGGCGCCGGGCTCGTCCTGCCGCCGCGCCGTTCGGTACGCACGACACCCAGAAACGGTGCCCGCTCGTCCGTCCTCCGCGCCACGCCCACGCCGACGCGCTGCTCGCCGTTCCGGTGGCCCCTGCGCGTCCGCCGGGGAGCTCCCGTGCCCGGTCAGAAGGTCTTGCGGTCTCCGCCTTCCTCCTCCGTGCCGGGCTCCCGGTCCGCGTCCGGGCCCGGGCCGATGCGGATTTCGAATTCGCCGGCGTACTTCTCGTGGCCCGCGATCACCGCACTCTCCACCGCCTCCTCGGCGATCTCACCGCGGACGATCAGCGGGTCCTGGCGCAGGTCGCGCATGAGGGCCAGGCACATGCCCACCATGACCAGGACGAACGGCGCCGCCGCCAGGATCGTCAGGTTCTGCAGGCCTGCCAGCGCGTCGCCCTTGCCGTCGCCGACCAGCAGCATCACCGCCGCCACCGCGCCGGTCACCACGCCCCAGAAGATGACGACGAACCGGGCCGGTTCGAAGGTGCCGCGTTGGGAGAGCGTGCCCATCACGATCGATGCGGCGTCCGCGCCGGAGACGAAGAAGATGCCTACCAGGATCATCACCAGCAGGCTCATCGCACTGGCGATGGGGAACTCCTGGAGTACGCCGAAGAGCTGGCCCTCGGGCGTCGCTTCCTCCCCCAGCTGTCCGCGCTCCTGGAGCTTCATCGCCGTACCGCCGAAGATGGCGAACCAGACCAGGCTGACGGTGCTGGGGACCAGGATCACGCCTCCGACGAACTGACGGATCGTACGTCCACGGCTGATGCGGGCGATGAACATGCCGACGAAGGGCGTCCAGGAGATCCACCAGGCCCAGTAGAAGACCGTCCAGCTGCTCAGCCAGTCGGAGACTTCGCCGCCACCGGTCGCCGCTTCGGTACGTCCGGCCAGTTGCGGAATTTCGTCGATGTAGGCCGCGACCGAGGTGGGCAGCAGGTCGAGGACGAGGATGGTCGGTCCCGCGATGAAGACGAAGATCGCGAGGATTACGGCGAGGACCATGTTGGTGTTCGACAGCCACTGGATGCCCTTTTCGACGCCGGAGACCGCCGAGAAGACGAATGCGACCGTCAGGACTCCGATGATGGAGACGAGCAGACCGGTGCCTGCCTTGTCCATCCAGTCCAACTCTCGGAATCCGCTGCCGATCTGCAGCGCGCCGAGGCCGAGTGAGGTGGCGGAACCGAAGAGCGTGGCGAAGATGGCCAGGATGTCGATGACCCGGCCGGGCGCACCGTCGGCGCGCTTCTTGCCGATGAGCGGTTCGAAGACGGCGCTGATCGTCTGCCGCCTGCGGCGGCGGAAGGTGCTGTACGCGATGGCGAGGCCGACCACCGCGTAGATCGCCCAGGGGTGGAGTGTCCAGTGGAAGAGCGTGGTGGCCATGGCTGTTTGCATGGCGTCCGCCGAGTCGGCCGGGTCGGTCCCCGGCGGCGGTGTGATGTAGTGCGCCAGCGGTTCGCTGACCCCGTAGAACATCAGACCGATGCCCATGCCCGCGCTGAACATCATCGCGACCCAGGAGACGGTACGGAACTCCGGTCCCTCGTGCTCCTGGCCGAGCGGGATTCTGCCGTAGCGGCTGATGGCGAGCCAGAGAGCGAAGACGACAAATCCGGAGGCGGCCAGGACGAACGCCCAGCCGCCGTTGTGCATGAGGCCGCTCAGCATCCTGTCGGAGACGGTCTCCAGCGCCTCGGTGAAGACGGAGCCCCAGAGCACGAACGCGAGGGTGAGAACGGCCGTCACGCCGAACACCACCCGGTCGGTCCGGGGCGTCTCGTCCTCGTGCGGGTGGCGGCCCGGGAGGGCCGCCCTCACCGGCAGCCGCAGCCGTTGACCCGGTTTCTGTTCGTCGTGCGACACAAGCGGCACCTTTCGGAAATTCGCGGAGCCTGATTTCGCTCTCCCGTACCCCCTACCACATGTGTTGCACGTCATGACTGTCTAACAGGTGGTGTCGGGCCGCCCGGTGGTGAGGTGGTACGCCGCCCTCTCGTCGAGCAGCAGAGCCGCCAGGTCGCGCTGGGACTGCCGGAGCGGTACATACGCTCCCTCGGCGCGTGGGTGAGAGACGACGCCGTGCAGCGCCAGTTCGTCCTCCACGTCTGCGTACTGAGAGGAGGAAAGGTGGTAGCCGCAGGGCGGGTCCTGGATGATCTCGGTGGGCTCCGCCGGATCGTTGTCTGCGCCGCCGAGGTAGACGGGGCCTCTGTCCGCGAAGCCCGTCAGACGCGCCTGGGCAGTTGCCCGCTTGATGCCCGCGCGTCGCTCGTCCGCGAAGGTCAATGCCCCGGTGAGGGCTGAGAGTTGGGTTCCCACTCGGCGTCTGTTGTTGAGGGCCGGGTCCTTCTTCTCTGCTGGTGTGAGTGGGTCTACTCGGGTTTCCACCAGCAGGCCCACTGAATGCTTGACGCCCGCCGTGTTGCGCAGGATGCGCTCCTGGCCGTCGCCCGCGACCTGCTTGAGCGGCTCGCCCGTCACCGGGTCGGTCCAGATGCCGTAGATGCCGCTGCTGAATCCGGCGTCCTGGGCGCCGGGTCGTACGTACGACTCGGAGAGGGTGCGCGCCTCCGCGTGCACCCGGTTGTCCGTGTTCAGGTTGCGGGGCCAGAGGGCCAGGAGGTCCTTGTCGTAGTACGGCGAGGTGGCACCGTACTCGTGCAGGTCGTAGATGATTTCGGGCTTGTGGTCACGGATCACGGCGGCCATCGCCCGGGCCTCGGCCGTTTTCAGCGCGATGTGGTCGCGGTTGATGTCCACGCCGTGGGAGTTGGTACGGGTGTTGGCGGCGCGGCCGTCGGGGTTGGCGGTGGGGACTACGAGGACCGTGGTGCGGGCGAGGAAGTCGAGGGTCTTTTTGTCCTTGGCGTATGCGAGGTCTCGGACGGTGGTCAGGCAGGCTTCGCGTCCTGACGGCTCGTCACCGTGCTGCGAGCAGATCAGCAGCATGGTGGTGGACGTGCGGTGCGTACCGATCTGCAGGAGCTGGAGCGGGCGGCCTTGTGCGGTGGTGCCTATGGCGGACATCGTGACGCGGCTGCTGTCGCGGTCCACGGCGGACAGGAAGTCCTGCTCCTCCGGCTGGGTGGTCCAGCGTGCGCCGTTGGTCGTTTCGAAGCCGGTACGGGGCGGGGGCGATGCCGCCTGGGCGGGCGCCGTGACGACGGGTGCGGCCAGGGCCGCGGCGGCGAAGCCGATGACGAGCGCGCGTGTACGGGTGCGCATCAGCGGGTGCCTCCCGGGATCGGACGGATCGCGCGCGGCTCGGCCACGCCGTCGAGGCGGGCGTCCGACGGTGCGGAGTAGCGGGAGCCTGCGGTGGCGCGCGCGAAGGCCTCCGGGCCCCCGACCACGGGCAGCTGGGCGGCCGTACGGGCCAGGTCGATGCCGAGCGTCGGGGTGCTGGACGGAGGCTCGATGAGGCCCGCGTCCGTGCCGCCGACGATCAGGGCGAGCCGGTGGCCCGCCGGGACGACGTGATCGCTCGCGGCGAGGTCGAGGGTGATCGTGTACTGCTTGCCGGGTGTGAGCGGGCGGCCCTTGGCCGGGTCTGCGTACGTGCCGAGGTCGGCCCAGCCGCGGCTGAAGACGGTGTAGTCGACATTCGCGGTACGGGCCTTGGTCTCCTTGAAGCAGGAGCTGTCACCCGTGGTGCTCGCACCCCAGCAGGTGCGCTCGGGGAGGGTGCTGATGCCTTCGCCCGAAGCCTCGTAGTCGCGGATCGTGTCGGGGCCCAGGTCGACGAGGACGGCGGAGAGATGCGCGGTCGGTGTCGACGGTGCCGCGGTGATGGTCACCTCGGAGGAGCCGGACAGGCGCAGGTCGCGGGTGAGCGGCTTGGTGGTGAATCCGGCCTTCGACGGTGTTGACTTGTCGATCTGCGCGGCCCAGTCGCTCTCGCTCAGGTTCGGGTCGTCCGTGAAGGTTTCGGTGGTGCCGGGTGCGGACGGCTTCAGCGACAGCGTGCCGACGCCGGGCGCCGTGCCCTTGCCGGGGCGCAGGGTGGTGGCGTCGGTCGAGCGGGGCGGCCAGACCTTGTCGGTGGACCACTGGTCGGGGGCGCGCTCGATGTCGGCCATCGGCTCGCGGTCGATGCCGTTGTCGTAGCCGAGGAGTTCATGGTCGAACCAGCGGTGCAGGGTCTTCACCCAGTCGCCTCGGCGGAAGTCGAAGGGGTCGACGTGGCCGGTCTGCGAGAGCCAGATCTTGCGGTCCACGCCAGCAGCGGCGAGGGCGTCCCACCACTGGCCGAAGTGCTTGGTGCGGACGTTGAGGTCCTGCATGCCGTGTACGACGAAGACGCTGGCCTTGACGTCGTCCGCGTCCGGTACGTAGTCGCGCTCGGCCCACAGGCGGGTGAAGTCGCCGTTGCGCGGGGCCTCGTCCACCAGGCGTTTCTGTACGGCCTGGCAGCGGGTGCGGGCTTCCGGGCTCTCGACGTAACCGGAGAGCCAGTCGGGGCCGCTGTCGAAGAGCGGGGCGCCCTGGGCGAAGTAATAGTCGTACCAGGAGGAGATGGCGCCGATCGGGACGATGGTCTTGAGGCCCTCGACACCGGTCGCCGCGACGCCGTTGGCGATGGTGCCGTCGTAGCTCTTGCCGATCATGCCGGTGTTTCCGGTGGACCAGCCGGCCTTGGCGCGCTGGGCGCCGGTGCGGGTGGTGTACGCCTTGCCGCGGCCGTTCAGCCAGTCGACGACCGCCTTGGCGGACTGGATGTCGGAGCGGCCGCCTACGTCGACACAGCCGTCGGAGCGGTTGGTTCCGGCCAGGTCCACGGCGACGAAGGCGTAGCCGCGCGGCACGAAGTAGTTGTCGTAGTAGAGCGGGAACTGGACCGGGTTGCCGTTCGCGTCGTACGTCTTCTTCTGGCTCTCGTTGCCCCGGCCGCAGCAGGAGTAGTAGGGGCTGGCGTCCATGACGACCGGGATCTTCCGGCCCTGCTGGGCCGGTTCCCTGGGCCGGACGATGTCGACGGCGACTCGGTCGGTCTTCCCGTCCGCGTCGCCGTCGATTCTGGTGTCCACCCATACGGCTTCGCGGATGGCGTTGTCGTAGGAGTAGACGGGTCTGCTCTCCGTCGGTCCGGCCTGGGCGCCCGCCGGGGTCAGCAGGACCGCTGTCAGGGCGGCCGTAACCGCCGGAATGAGCCTTCGCCACTTCATGCGGGATCCCCGCGCAGTTATCGGCATGGGGCGGAAGGTACCCCGGTCAACTCCCGTGCAAAAGAGGGCAGGAGTGGGCTCACCGGGAACCGCGTATCGGCCGGATGTCAGTCGTGTGACAGGAGTGACTGTGGACATGACTGGTGGCACAGAGGCTGAATAGGCTTCGAACAGATCCTTCGGACTGACCACTTGGAGCATCCGTGCACCGCAGACTCATCGCCCCGAGCGTGCTGACGGCCTCACTTGTGCTGGCGATCCCGGCATCGGCCGCAACTTTCTCGCCGGGCGCCCCGGGCATCGGCGACGCCTACTACCCGGCCAGCGGCAACGGCGGATACGACGTATCCCATTACGACCTCCGCCTGAAGTACCAGCCCAAGATCGACCTGCTGGAGGGCACGGCGACGATCCTCGCCACCGCTACGCAGGACCTCTCGCGCTTCAATCTCGACTTCGGACTGGGCGTCAGCGAGGTCCGCGTCAACGGGGCGAAGGCGAAGTTCATCAAGGAGGGTGACCAGGAGCTGGTCGTCACCCCGGCGTCCCCACTGGCGAAGGGCAAGGCGGTCTCCGTCGTCGTCCGCTACGCCGGCAAGCCCTCCGAGCTCAGCATCGGCGGCTACACGGCGTGGCACCGCACCCCGGACGGCGGTGTCGCCGCCCAGGAGCCCGACTCGGCCGTGTGGTGGTTCCCGAGCAACGACCACCCGCTGGACAAGGCGACGTACGACGTCTCCGTCTCGGTGCCCGACGGCACCCAGGCCATCAGCAACGGCGTACTCCAGTTGCAGAGCTCGAAGCTCGGCTGGACCCGCTACAACTGGCGCTCGAACAAGCCGCAGGCGAGCTACCTCGCCACGCTCGCGGTCGGCAAGTTCGACATCACTACGGACAAGACCGCCGACGGGCTGCCGGTCCTCAACGCGTACAGCCAGGATCTCGGTGACCAGGCAGGCGCGGCGCGCGCGAGCATCGAGCGGACCACCGAGGTCGCCGAGTATCTGACCGAGGTCTTCGGCCCGTACCCCTTCAACGCGCTCGGCGGCTACGTCCCGAACGTGAAGAGCGGCTACGCGCTGGAGACGCAGACCCGGCCGTTCTACAGCCCGCGCCAGTTCGCGAACGGGTCCAACGTCTCGGTCGTCGTGCATGAGCTGGCCCACCAGTGGTACGGCGACAGCGTCTCCGTCAAGGGCTGGAAGGATATCTGGATCAACGAAGGCTTCGCCCGCTACAGCCAGTGGCTGTGGTCGGAGAAGGAGGGCGAGGGCACCGCGCAGGAGCTCGCCGACTACGTCTATCGGACGCGCGCTGCCGACGATGCCTTCTGGACGGTCAAGCCTGGCGACCCGGGCCCGGACAAGCAGTTCGACATCGCCGTGTACGACCGTGGCGCGCTCACCGTGCAGGCGCTGCGCAACGAGGTCGGCGACGAGGACTTCTTCAAGATCCTCAAGGGCTGGACGGCCAAGTTCGCCTACGGCAACGCCGACGTGGGCGACTTCGTGCAGTACGCCGAGAGCGTCTCGGGCAAGCCGCTCGCCGGGCTCTTCGACACCTGGCTGTACGAACCCTCGAAGCCCGGCGCCCCGGCCGCGGCCGAGTCCCGGATCGCGCGCTCGGACGCCGGTGCCAAGCCGGCACAGCCCAAGTCGTGGAAGAAGATCGCCGCGACGAACACCATCCACGAACACGAGCACGGTCACGACCACTGACAGCGGTACGCCGCGCTGCCGCCCCTGAGAGGGGCGGCGGCGCGGCCGATATCCTCCCTCTCTGCGGCTCCGTCCCCGTTGGAGCCGCCCCGAGGAGCCGAGGAGCGCCCGCCTTGCCCGAGCAGTCCGCCGAGTCCCGCCCCACTCTGGAAACCGTCGCGGCCCGCGCCGGTGTCTCCCGGGCCACGGCTTCCCGGGTCGTCAACGGCGGTGAAGGCGTGCGGCAGGCGCTGGCCGACCGGGTGCGGCAGGCGGTCGAGGAGCTGGGATACGTTCCGAACCACGCCGCGCGATCCCTCGTCACCCGGCGCAACGGTGCGATCGCCGTGATCATCGCCGAGCCCGAGTTCAGGATCTTCTCCGACCCCTTCTTCGAGCAGCAGGTGCGCGGCATCAGCAGAGAACTGACGGTGTACGACTCCCAGTTGGTGCTGCTGTGGGCCGAAGGGCCCGGCGACTACGACCGCATCTCCCGCTATCTCGGCGGCGGGCACGTCGACGGCGCGCTCGCCTTCTCCCTGCACAACGACGACGAACTGCCCGCCGTCATAGACCGGGTGAAGGTCCCGACCGTCTTCGGCGGCCGCCCCGGCTGGGCCGGAGCCGGTACGGGCGTCCCGTACGTGGACTGCGACAACCGGGGCGGCGCCCGTACCGCCGTACGCCATCTCGCCGCCCTCGGCCGCAGACACATCGCACACATCGCGGGCCCCCGCGACCAGACCTCCGCGATCGACCGCGCCGACGGCTACCGCGACGTACTGTTCGACGCCGACCCGGCCCTGATGGCACAGGGCGACTTCACCGTGGACAGCGGTGCGCGCGCCATGGCGGAGCTGCTGGAGCGCAGGCCGGACCTGGACGCCGTGTTCGCCGCCAACGACCTGATGGCAGCGGGCGCGCTGCGGGTCCTGCGGGAGGCGGGGCGGCGGGTGCCGGACGAGGTCGCGCTCGTCGGGTTCGACGACATGGTTCCGGTCGCCGAGTCCGTGACTCCGCCGCTCACGACGGTGCGTCAGGACATTGAGGGGATGGGGCGGTTGATGGTCAGGCTGCTCATGAAGGTGCTGAGCGAGGGCAGCCGGGAAGCGGGCGCCCCGGCCTCGGTGATCATGCCGACCGAGCTGGTGCGGCGGGCCTCGGCCTGATGCCGGGGCCCGCCGCGCCGGAGCGTGCTCGCGGTCACTGGTGTGGGATCACCAGCACCGAATCGCCGGTGCCGGTGCGCAGCTTGGACGTGCCGTTGCCGATGGCGCTCCACACTTCGAGGCGCACGGTGCCGCCCTTGAGGTCCCCGAGTGCGCCGGTCGCCGACTTGAGGCCGCGCGCCTGGGTGTACTCCTCCCAGCCCGCCACCGGGTCGGTCGCGAAGTACTGGTAGGTCTCCGTCCGGTCGTAGGTGCCGTCGCCCGTGAGGTCGTAACTGACCCGGGCCTGCTGCCCGAGGCCGACCGTCGTGCCCGCGTCGACCTGGAGGCGGAAGGCCGTCGGCGTACCGGACTTGAGCGTGCCGTTCACCCCCTTGGCCACGTACGTCAGGGGCTGGTGCGGGGTGCCGTCGTGGTTGGCGCCGCCCGCGGAGACGATGGTGTCGGTGGCGGCGGTGGTTCCTGTGGCCGTGGTGAGGGCGCCGCCGGTCCGCAGCTGGAAGGTGTTGCCGGTGGGCGGTTCAGGATCGGGATCGGGGTCCGGGTCGCCGCCTCCGGTGCCGGTGCCCGTCGCGGTCGAGCGGGCGGGCACGTCGAGCTTCTTGCCGTCCGAGAAGGTCACGGTGCGGGTGGTGGCGCCGTGGTTGTGGGCTGCGTACGTCCGTACCGTGCCCTTGGTGAAGACGGCGGACGTCGGGATGTCACCGCTCACCGTCTCGTCGGGGGCCCCGAGCGTGTCGAGCGTGCTGATCCAGTGGTAGGTGTGCGCCTTGGACTCGCCCTGCTCGGGGGTGTACGAGCCGTGGCCCGCATCCCACTTGGCCTTGGCGGCGGCCGGGTCTGCGATCGACTGGAACTCCCAGAGGATGTCGCGCCATTCGACGGCCGGGCCGCCGTTCTCGCGTTCCATCTCCGCGATGTTGCGGCGGATGGCGGCCTTCTCGCCGCCCAGGTGCAGTGAACCGCCCGTCACGGGGAGGACGTTGATGCCGTGGATCTCCTCCGGGTTGGCGGTCCACCAGGTGGCGTACGCCGCGCCGCTGCCCCACACCATGCCGGCCGTGTCGTGGCCGAAGGAGGACGGGTATACCTGCTGGTCGGCGTCGAACCAGTACTGGGCGATCGCCTCGGACTCGGTGGTCAGGAGGTACGTGCCGAGGTCGCGCAGGGCGGTGTCCCCGGTCGCCGAGCCCCAGAGCACAAGGCCGGCGCTGAGGTTGGTGGACTCCGACGACGACTCCTGGTTGTTGCCGGCCGCGAAGCCCTGGTGGCCCGACGCCCAGCTGTGCCCGGCGTACACGTCGAAGCCGCGCAGGAAGGGGAACGCGGTGTCGGTGCGGCTGGGGTTGGCGGCGTCCCGTACGAGTGTCTTGACCATGCCGCCCCATGCCGAGTCGGCGGCCCAGGCCTGGTCGTACTGGGCGACGATCGCGGCCGCGTAGACGTAGTAGCTGTAGTGGAAGTGGTGGTCGTTGAGTTCGGTGTCGCTGCCGTACGACGCGGGGTAGCCGGTCAGCGTCTTCCAGGTCTTGTCGTACGAGAACTCATTCGCCCCGCCCGCCGTGAACCAGTCCTGGAGGCGGCCCTTCATCAGGCCGAGGAGCTTGTCGCGGGTGGCCGTCTCACCGATCTGGTCGGCGACGGGCACGAGCTGGGCGAGGCGGCCGAGCGCCTTGCCCGTCCAGTAGGTGTCGGTGGCACCGGAGAACGGGTCGGCGGCGTTCGCGGCCTCGTCGAGATAGCCCTTGAGCCGGGCCTTGTCGACACCGCTCGACTTCGGCAGTCCCGGCAGCACGCCCGAGGCCCGCTGACTGGTGGTGAAGGAGGTGCCCTCGCGGACCTTCATGGTGCCGCGCGGCGAGACGTACGTGTAGGCGGTGAGCGGGTCGGAGGTGTTCAGCCACTGGTGGCGGTAGAGGGCCTGGAGCGTGCCTGTTTCGCTGCCCTCCCTGGCCTCGGTGGTGAGGGTGTACGTCGCCCTGACCGTGCCGCCGGTGGAGCTCCAGCTCGCCTTGGAACCGGTGACGAAGCTGTACGCGTACTTCTTGTACGTCGCGAGTGCGTCGGTGGAGGGCAGTACGGCGAGCGAGAAGTAGTCCTTGGCGCCGAGGCCTGCGGTGACGGTGGAGCCCGAGATGTTCCAGTCGCTGCCGGCGGGCGTGAAGAGGGCGTAGTGGTGGCCCGCGACGGTGATGCCCAGGACGTTGCCCTGGTCGGCGAAGACGGTGGGCGCGGCGGCCGTCGTGATCCGGGCGCTGCCGCCCGAGCCCTTGGCGTACACGAAGGGCAGGCCGTGGCCGATGGTGGTGCGCAGGGTGCGGGCGCCGTCGGACCAGTACGGGGTGACGGTCCAGTCGGACCAGTCGTCGGCCTTGGTGTCCGGGGAGTTGAGGCCGGTCAGACCGAGGGTGAGGTCGCGCTTGTGGGCGTACTCGTACTGCCTGCCCTCGCCGACGACGGCGGGAGTGGTCGGGTAGCCGACTTCGAGGCCTGCGGCGGTGGCCTGGTAGGTGAGCGGGTGGCCGTACATGGGCGTGGAGTGCGGGTTGTCGCCGTATCGCTGGAAGGCGAGGGAGGACCACCAGTCGTTGGTGGGCAGCGGTTTGTCCTTGGCGGCCGGGGTGAGCTTGGGGGTGACGGGGGCGCCGGTGTTGGTGGTGGGGCCGGATGTTCCGGCGGGCCGTACGTCGGAGTAACTGCCCGATCCGACGGGGACGGTGGCAGCCGCCGCCGGAGCGGCGGCGGAACCGAGGCCGAGTGCGGCCAGGGCCAGAGCCGATACGACGATCAGTACGGAGGCGGATCTGAAGTGGGGAGCCGGCATGGACAGCACCTCGGAATCATGGGGGAAGGGCGTCCGAGAGCGCTCTCAGATGTCATGGAACGTAAAACTCCTGAATTGGAAGTGTCAATACGTATGACAGAGACGGCAGTTGAGGCCGCACCGAGCCGCCGCGCGTTCGAGTGTTGACGGCATGAGGCATTCGGGAGCATGCTCTGAGCGAATTCCTGAGAGCGCTCTCAGTTGCTGGGTGCGGCGACCTGTGCAGCCCTGAGCCGCGCCCGGTGCCGGGCCCTGGCCTCGCGCGCCAGCGGCAGATAGCGCAGCCGCTCGGGCAGCAGCGGCACCACGGTCCGCACGACGCGGCTGAACCGGCGCAGCCTGCGCTCCTGCGCGTCGCTCCACGGCAGCCCGATGGCTTCGCGGGCGTCCGGCGGCATGTAGCCGACGGTGACGAAGGCCCGGAAGCGGGCGAACGGCGGGAGGAGGACCGGCCACAGCGCACGCAGCAGCAGCCGCACCGGCAGCGGGCCCCGGTCGGGGGCGGGCACCGGCTTGTCGGCGGCGATCAGCTCACGCACCACCACGGTCGCTTCGAGCTCGTCGGCGAGCACCTTGCGGTAGTACGGCCAGAACTCCTCCAGCGTCTGCGGCATGTCCCGGTCGTTTATGCCGAGGATCCGGCCGACCTGGAGCCACTCGGCGTACAGCTGCCGCTCCTGCGCCTCGGTCAGCGGCCGGCCGAGGTAGCGCATCGAGTGCTGATAGCAGGGGAAGCCGGTGGCGTGCACCCAGGAGTAGTAGGCCGGGTTCAGCGCGTGGTAGCGGCGGCCGTGGGCGTCGGTGCCCTGGATGGCCTTGTGCAGCTGCCGGAGCCTGCGGCCTTCCTCGGCGGCGGCCTCTCCGCCGTACACCCACAGCTGTACGGAGTGCAGCGACCGCTCCCCGCGCCCCCATGGGTCCGTACGGAAGACGGAGTGCTCGTCGACGCCCGCGCCGACGGCGGGGTGCGCGACCTGCATGGTCAGTGCGGCGGGCAGCATCAGCAGCGCCCGGACGTCCCCGGCGAGCGACCACAGGACGCCGCCGGGCGGGGGCGGGGCGGGATCCTGTCGGTCAGGTCCGCTGGCCTTCATGCTGCGGCTCCCAGGGGTCGGCGGGCACGTGGGTCCGTGCCGGGCTTGTGTGTGTTCCAGTATGCGATCGCGAGGGTGCCTGCGATGCGCAGGGGTGGCGGTACGAGCGCTATCAGGACGCGGACGAGGCGTACGAAGCGGCGCAGGGCGCGCTCCTGCTTCCCGGTCCAGGTCAGCCCGAGTCGCTCGCGCAGGACGGGTGGCAGCGTGCCGATGGTGACCAGCAGCGCGTAGTGCGCGGCGACGGCGGCGAAGGGGCGCCAGAGGAGTGCCGGGATCCAGCGGACCGGCGGCTTCTGGGGGCGGCCCAGCTCGTCGAGTACGTCCAGGACGGACCGGTTGAGTTCCAGGGTGTCGCGGACCATGGCGTCGTAATACGCACAGAAGGCGGCCCAGTCGGGCGGCAGATGGTGGTCCTTGAGCCCCCAGACGCGGCCGACGTCGCGCATCTCCTGGTAGTACGCCTCGGTCTCGGTCTCGCTCAGCCCCTTGCCGAAGATCCGGTGTCCGTCGTGTCCGCCGCGCACGAGGGTGGCGTGCACCCAGTGGTACGCGGCGGGATTGAGCGCGTGATAGCGGCGGCCCCGGTCGTCGGTGCCCTTCATCGCGCTGTGTACGCCGATGAGCCGCTCGGCCTCTGCGGTGGCGGCGGCCTGGCCTCCGTAGACGACCGTGCCGAGCGAGGACACGGTGCGCCAGAGGCGCTGCCAGGGTTCGGCCCGGAAATCGGAGTGCTGCTGGACGCCGGCGCCGACGACGGGGTGGGCGACCTGGAGGAGGAGCAGCTGGGGCGAGATCAGGAAGTTGCGGATGTCCCCGAAGTACCGCCAGGCGGGGCCGGCTCGGCGCGGGGCCCGTACCTCGGATGTCCCGGAAGCCATGGGCGTGTCCCTTCTTTGAATCCGTGTCAGCAGTGTTGACGGGGCTTGTGAAACAAGTCAATAGTCTTTGTAACTTTGACTCTCCGGACGAGAGGAACCGTCAAATGGCTGCTGGCGAGCGGGAGTTGAGCCCCGAAGGGCGTACGCACTGGAGGAGAACGGCGGTGATGTTCGTGCCCGGCGTCGTCGCGGTGGGCGCCGTGGTCATCGCCCTCGCCCAGGGCGCGATGGCCGCCTCCTTCGCGGTCTCCGGCAAGAACTTCAAGGTGTCGGCCGAGGAGATCACCGGCCAGGGGATATCGAGCTTCCCCTCGTCCATAGGCAGCAAGGACGGCAAGGGGCACGCGGTGCTGCTCGCCGGGATCAAGAGCGGCACGGCAAAGGGCGTCTGCCTGTCGATGAAGCAGGACCTGCCGATGGTGGGCGAGGTGTCGCTGATCGTCAGGTCCGGCGGCGACAAGCCGGTCAAGGGCGAGAACCTCGTCGTCAACGCGGACGCGCTCACCACGGCGGGCGGGCGCGTCACCGGCGTACAGGCCGGGCGGGACGCGTCGACGCTGGACGCGGCGCCCGGCGTGAACGGTCCGCCGGGACTCTTCGGCGTACAGGCATCGACGGCGGTCGCGCGGAACGTGAAGAGCACCGCGTGGGCCTCCAACGGCGGCTCCCTGACCCTCGACAAGGTCGAGATCGAGATCAGCCACGACGGCAGAGAGTGCTACTGAGGGGGCCGGGCTGTGATCACGCTGATACTCGGCTTCGGTGCCGAACTGGCGAAGGAGACCGGCACGTGGCTCGACCAGCTCTTACCGGCACCACGCCTGCGCGCGAGGGCCCGGTCCTGGCGCAGACGGCGGCCGTTCTGGGCGGGGCTGTGGACGCTACTCGCCGGCCTGGAAATGATCTTCCTGCCGCTGGCCCCGCTGCCGCTGATGCTCAAGGTGGGGGTCGGGGCGATGTCCGCGCTGGGGGTCGGTCTGGTGCTGATCGCGGGCGGACTGTTCTTCGTCTTCGCGCCGGCGCAGCGGATTTTCGTGTCGGTGATGACGGCGATCGCGTCGCTGGTCTCGCTGGCGACGACGAACCTGGGCGGATTCGGAATCGGGGTGGGCCTGGGCCTGCTCGGCTCCTCCATGGCCTTCGGCTGGCTGCCGGGGGCGCCGGAGGCGCCGGGCTCGGGACGCGGGTGGGTACGGTCCGATGCTGCGGCCGACACGGGGAGGCGGTCGCCGGCCACGGCCGACGGGGACGGCGAGGTGCCCGGCGGAGGGCTCGTCCGGGCGCCCGGCGGCCCGGGCGCAGGCGACGGTGCAGACGCAGACGCAGACGCAGACGACGGTGCCCACCGGCACGCCGGGACGCATGGGCACCGGCACGCCCCGGCGCCCGATGGCTGCGCCCTCGGCGACGACCGCCCTGCGTGGCCCGCTCCGGTCGCAGCCCCTAAGCCTGGCGAGGGGAGCGTCAGAGGCCCTGGCAAGGGGCCCGACCGAGGGCTCGTAGGTTCGCCCAACGCCCCGGCCGCAGGGGACAGCGTCGGCCAGGCCGACGGGATACGGAGGCCCGTCCCGGCGCCCGGCGGCTGCGCGCGGGGGGACACCGACTGCCCGGCAGAGCCCCTGGAGGGCGGCGACGGCGCCTTTGCGGCGGGCGTACGGTCACGCCAGCCGTCCGGCCGAGGCTCCGAAAGCGGGCACGACTCCGCGCCGGAGCACGACGAGCCTCCCGCCGGCGGTGGCGGTCGGGGGCGGACGGGGTCGCAGCCGTTCGTTCCCGCCGCGTGGGGTGTCGAATGCCGTGACCCAAAAGGCTGTGAGAGTCGCGCCGTGCGTCGGTCCTCTGCCGTACCGGGCGTACCGGGCGGGGACTGCGCGGCTCTCGTACGGCGGCTTCTCGCGGTGCCGCTCGCACTGACCCTTGTCGTGGGGGTCCTCGGCGTGTCCCCCGGGCGGAGCGGCGCCGCCGAGCGGTGTGGGGAGCCCGAGCGGGAGGTGCCGGCCCGGGCGCGTGCCGAGTGCCCCGATCCCCTTCAGGCGGCCGGGAGTGCCGAGGAAGAGCCGCAGGCTTCGGGCGACGGCGGGAACGTCACTCTGCCCTGTCTCACCGGCCTCGACACCGGCGGCCGCGACAATCCCCCCGCCGAGGGCGACCCGCCGTCCCGGCAGACCGCCGAGCCCGGCAAGGTCGGCCGGCCCGGGGATCTGACCGCGCTCAAGCCGCCGCTGGTGGTCGGCAAGCAGCCGGGGCCGGGCCGGGCGGCGTACCCCGTCAGCCCGTACCACCCCGAGGTCGGCGCGACGCGCCTCGACGCGTACGACGCCGTCATCCACGGCGCGACGTATCTGCCGACCCTCGGCGGCGGCCGCGTCAAAGTGCTGTGGGTGCACGCCGAGCGGCTCGTCGCGAAGGACTACCACCTCGAAGTCGCCGGCCCCGACGGCACGCCGCAGACCATCGACGTCCAGCTCGACATTCGCAATGTCGATGTGTACGCGACCGAGCTGACCGCCTCGATCGAGATTCCGTTCCTGAAAGTGAACACCCCGCGCATCTGCATCGGTGCCGACGTCGTCCCGGCCAATCTTCCCGTCGCCGTACAACTCCCGCGCCTGACCGTCGAGTCGGTCGAGGCGGGGCAGGTCCTCGTCGATGCCGCAGACGTCCGCTTCTCGGGACTGACCACCCGTACCTCGAATTGAGTGAAGGAGTCTCGCCATGGGCCGTTACAGCCGACTGCGCGAAATACGCCGGATGGACCCCGCCAGGGACTTCGAGCGGATCCACCGGCTGATCTCCCAGTACGAGTTCCCCTGGGACTACGCCCAGGGCGTGAGCATCGCCTTCCTCCGCGACTACGGCGTGCCACGCATTTCCCGGCTCCTCGACAGGACGCAGGAGTTCGAGCGGGCCGGCCAGAAGCGGTACGACGACACCGTGCTGTTCGGCTTCGAGATGGCGCAGGAGGGCTTCGACTCGGAGCGCGGCCGCGCCGCCGCCCGCCACCTCAACCGCATACACGGCAAGTACCGCATTCCGAACGAGGACTTCCTGTACGTCCTCGCGACGACGGTCGTCGGGCCGAAGCGATGGATCGACCGCTTCGGCTGGCGTCCGCTGTGCGCCAACGAGGCGGAGGCGCTGGCGCTGGTCGGCCACAAGATGGCCGCGATGATGGGGATCGAGGGCGCCCCGTCGACGTACGACGGATTCGAGAAGCTGCTCGTCGACTACGAGCGGGAGATGTTCGCATACGACCCGGCGAACCGGCGGGTCGCGAACGCCACCTTCCGGGTCACCGCCGCCTGGTATCCCGCGCCTCTGCGTCCCCTGGTGGCCCGCCTGTCCCTGGCGTTGCTGGACGAGCCGCTCCTGCGCGCGCTCGGCTTCCGCCCGCAGCCGCGCTGGGTGCAGGCCATGGCCGTACGCACGATCCGGGCGCGGTCCCATTTCGTACGGCTGCTGCCCGCCCGCCCCGACCGGTGGCCCGCGCTGCCGGAACCCCGCTCGTACCCCTTCGGTTACACACTCGACGACCTCGGCCCACACTGGGCGCACGGCCGTCCGCTGGAGCCGCTGCCCGACGAAACCGCCTTGGAGCGCCGATGACCGATCCGACGACCGAATCAACGACCGCGCCGACGAGCACCAGCGCGGAGACCTTCAGCTCCCGCTCCCCCGCGACGGGCGAGGTGATCGCCGAATATCCCGTGCACGGGCCCGCCGAAGTCCAGGCCGCTGTCGTACGGGCACGGGGCGCCGCACGCCATTGGGCGGCCGCAGGCTGGGCGGGCCGGCGGGCGGCGCTGCTCGCCTGGAAGCGTTCGATCGCCCGCCGCATGGACGAGTTCGCGGAGGCCGTCGTCGCGGAGACGGGCAAGCCGGTGCACGACGCGCGTGCCGAAGTCCTGCTGGCGCTGGTGCACTTGGACTGGGCGGCGCGCAATGCCCGGCGGGTGCTGGGGCGGCGGCGGGTGGCGTCGGGAGTGCTGTCGGTCCATCAGCGCTCGCTTCTCGCGTACCGACCGCTCGGCGTCGTCGGGGTGATCGGGCCGTGGAACTACCCCGTACACACCCCGATGGGCTCGATCGGGTACGCCCTGGCCGCAGGCAACGCTGTGGTCTTCAAGCCCTCCGAACGCACCCCTGGCGTCGGGGTGTTGCTCGCATCGAGCTTCGGCGACGCGGTGCCCGAGCACACCGACCTGCTCCAGACGGTGACCGGGCCCGGTGCGACGGGCGCGGCGCTTGCCGGGGCGGGCGGCGTGGGTGGGGCCGGTGTCGCCAAGGCCGCCAAGGTCGACAAGGTCGCTTTCACGGGCTCGCCCGGCACCGCCCGCAAGGTCGCGGCGCAGTGCGCGAAGACACTGACGCCGCTGCTCGCGGAGTGCGGCGGCAAGGACGCCGTATTGGTGGGCGCGGACTCCGATCTGGACGCGGCGGCGGAGGCGATCGTGTGGGGCGCGATGTCCAACGCCGGGCAGACCTGTGCGGGCGTGGAGCGGGTGTACGTGGTCGAATCGGCGCACGCCGCGCTGTGCGAGCGGATCGTACAGAAGGCGCGCGAGCTGGCTCCGGACGAGGCGTACGGTCCGCTCACGCTGCCAGGCCAACTGGGTGTTGTGGAGCGTCACATGAAGGAAGCGCTGGCGGCGGGGGCGCGGGCGCCGCTGGGCGGGCCGGAGTCACTGCGGCCGCCGTACGTCCATCCGGTGGTGCTCGTCGACGTACCGGAGGATTCGCCCGCGATGACGGAGGAGACGTTCGGTCCTGTCGTCGTGGTGAACGCGGTGCGGGATCTCGACGACGCGGTGGCGCGCACGAACGCGTCGGCGTACTCGCTGGGCGCGGCGGTCTTCACGGGATCGCGGCGGGCGGGCCTCGCGGTCGCGGAGCGGCTGGACGCGGGCGCGGTCTCGGTCAACTCGATGCTGGGCTTCGCGGCGGTGCCGACGCTGCCGTTCGGCGGCGCGGGCGAGTCCGGGTACGGGCGGATCCATGGGGCGGAGGGGTTGCGGGCATTTGCTGCGCCTCGGTCGATCACGGTGAAGCGGTTTTCGCCGTACGCCGATCTGACGTCGTTCGGGACGCCGCGGGAGAAGGCGGAGAGGGCGGTCGAGCTGGGACGCCGGTGGCACGCGCGGCGGTAGGGCGTATCTGAGGCTCCCAGAGGCGCCGCAGGCACCCGCACCCGCCCTACCCACCCAGCAAAGGCAACAAATACCGCCGCGCAAACTCCCGAACCTGCTCATCCTCCTCAAGCTCAAAGCAGCTGACCGGGTTGAGCAGGAAGGAAACCGTAATCCGCACCATGAGCTCAGCGACCGGCGTCGGATCGTTCTCCGGCTTGCCCTCCGCCCACCGCGCCCGCCGCAACCGGTCCGCGAGATATCCGCGCATCGCAAGGAACGCCGGCCCGCTCTCCAGCGTCAGGAACGGAAGCATCGTCTCCGGTTCGAGCCGCAACAGCCCGCCGATGAGAGGGTGTTCGCGAATGTGCCGCAGCACCACCACGAACCCCTCGACCAGCCGCTCCTCCATCGTCGGCAGCGCAGCCACCGCATTGTCGACCTCGGCGACGAACTGGCGGTACTCACGCAGCAGACAGGCCGAGACAAGGCTGTCCTTGTTGCCGATGCGCCGGTACACGGTGACCCGGGAGACCCCGGCCCGCTTGGCCACGTCGTCGACCGTCGAACGCCGCAGCCCGAATGTCATGAACTGCTCGCGCGCAGCGTCGAGTATCTGCTCAGTGAGCGCGTCCCCGGGCTGCGCCGAGTCGCCCAGAGCCCTGACCAGCAGCGTCGCGTCCACACCCGCATCCACGCCCGCGCCCGTGCTCCGTACGGCCATGAGCCGTCCCCCGTTCGCTCACTCCCACTGAACCACAGCTACACAGACACTAACCCAATCACTTTGTAACTATCCCCACTTCAGGCGCTGTTGACCTGCGCACGGACGGGCTTTCCGAGAGTGCACCACCGCCTGAGCAGGCGAGTTGGCGTGATCGTGGGGATACGGCTAACCAACCGCCCCCAAATAGCTACCGCGAGGTAACTCCGGCTGGTTTGATGATCGGCGCCAGATCTTCACCCCCCACCTCAACGGGAGTCCCAGTGCCGCACTCCGCGCTCCGCCGTGTCCCTGGCGCAGCCCTGGCCACCGCGCTCGCAGCCATCACCATGGCCGCGACCGTTCCGTCCGCCTCAGCGGCCCCGGCCACCGCCGATGTGCCGTCGCTGAAGGTGCTGTCGTACAACACCTTCCTCTTCAGCAAGACGCTCTACCCCAACTGGGGGCAGGACCACCGGGCGAACGCGATACCGGCGACCTCCTTCTTCCAGGGCAATGACGTCGTCGTCGTCCAGGAGGCCTTCGACAACGGCGCCTCCGACACGCTGAAGCGCAATGCCGCCGCGCAGTACCCGCACCAGACGCCGGTGATGGGCCGCAGCAAGGACGGCTGGGACGCGACCGGCGGGTCGTACTCCTCCACGACGCCCGAGGACGGCGGGGTTGCGGTGCTCAGCAAGTGGCCGATCGTCCGCAAGGAGCAGTACGTCTACAAGGACGCGTGCGGCGCGGACTGGTACTCCAACAAGGGCTTCGTGTACTCCGTCCTGGACGTCAACGGCACCAAGGTCCACGTCGTCGGCACGCACGCCCAGTCGACCGACCCGGGCTGCGACGCGGGCGAGGCCGCCCAGATGCGCAGCCGCCAGTTCAAGGCGATCGACGCCTTCCTCGACGCCAAGAGCATCCCCGCCTCCGAGCAGGTCATCGTCGCGGGCGACTTCAATGTCGACTCGCACAGCGCCGAGTACGCCACGATGCTCGCCGACGGCGGCCTGGCCGGCGCGGACTCCCGCACCGGTCACCCGTACTCCTTCGACACCGCCGACAACTCGATCGCCTCCGAGCGCTACCCGGACGACCCGCGCGAGGACCTCGACTACGTCCTGCACCGGGCGGGCCACGCCAAGCCGGCCGGCTGGACCAACGACGTGATCAAGGAGCAGAGCGCGCCCTGGACCGTGTCCAGCTGGGGCAAGCAGTACACGTACACCAACCTGTCCGACCACTACCCGGTGATCGGCAGCTGACCGCGTCACCACACCCGCGGCCGGGTGCGGAGCAGGCGTAGTCGCAAGCGCTTCGCACCTGGTCAGCGGCTGTTCTTCGGCAGTGGCTGCAAGGGGTACGGTATGCCACTGTGTCGTACATGACGGGTCACGGGCACCGGCACCGGCACCGGCACGGACATCATCACCACCACCATTCTCACGACCGCATCGACTCCGCACTCGAAGGATCCACCGCCGGGCTGCGCACTCTGTGGTTCTCCTTCGCCGTCCTCGCGGCAACCACGGTTGCCCAGGCTGTCGTCGCCGTACTGTCCGGGTCGGTGGCGCTGCTCGGCGACACCGTCCACAACGCCACCGACGCCCTGACCGCCCTGCCCCTCGCCGTCGCCTTCCTCCTCGGCCGGCGCGCGGCGACCCGCCGCTACACCTACGGGTTCGGCCGCGCCGAGGACCTCGCGGGCGTGTTCGTGGTGCTGGTGATCGCCGCCTCCGCGGTGTTCGCCGGGTACGAGGCGGTGCAGCGCCTCATCGAGCCCCAGGACGTCAGCCACCTGCCCGCCGTCGCGGCAGCCGGGCTGGTGGGCTTCGCGGGCAACGAGTGGGTGGCGCGGGCCCGTATCCGCACCGGCAGGAAGATCGGCTCGGCGGCGCTCGTCGCCGACGGCCTGCATGCCCGTACCGATGGATTCACCTCCCTGGCCGTGCTGCTGGGCGCGGGCGGCTCAGCGCTCGGATGGCGTTACGCCGACCCCCTGATCGGACTTCTGATCACGGCCGCGATCGTGCTGGTGCTGCGCGGTGCGGCACGGGAGATCTGGCACCGGCTGATGGACGCGGTGGATCCGGCACTGGTGGACGAGGCCGAGCACGCGCTCTCCCATGTCGAGGGCGTACGAGCCGTGGGCGCCCTCCGCCTGCGGTGGCTCGGCCACAGTCTGCGCGCCGAGACCTCCGTAGTGGTCGACCCGGAGCTGACAGTGGTCCAGGCGCACGCGGTGGCGGTCGCGGCGGAGCATGCGCTGCTGCATGCGGTGGGGCGGCTGGCCGGGGCCACGGTCCATGTCGACCACGCACCGCAGTCCCCGGCCCAGGATCCACACGCGCCCCTGGACCACCACTTCGCCTAGCGGTGCGGTTCGGCGGAGCTGCCCAGAGCTACGCCGCACGCTCCCGCGGCAGCGGCCCGGAGCACCGAACCGCCCCGTCGCGGCGCGCGCTCAGTCGTGGTCGTAGACCGTGACCGCTATACCCCGGCCCACCAGCCGCTCCCGTATCAACGGCTCGACGCGCGACCACTTCCCGCCCGCGAGCCCGCAGCCGATGCGGGGCATGTGGACCGACGCCCCCAGCTCAGCCGCTTTCCCCGCCACCAGACCGAGCGCCGCATCGATCGCCTCGTACCGCACGGGCACGCCCTTGCTACCGGTCCGCGTCCCCCGCTGGCCGACCATGTTGGCCACCCACACATACGGCCCGGCCTGGACGAACTGCACCGCACCGAGCCCGAAGTCGTTGCCTGCCCGCTCCCGGTGCCAGCGGCGGTACGCCGCCTCCGGCTCGGGCCAGCGGCGGCTGAGGGCAAGCACGAAGCCCTTGCCCCAGCCGCCCAGGTCGTTGCAGACATGCGCGATGATCTTGACGCCTTTGCCCTGCGGAGCGGTGGCGTCCCCCCGTACGTAATGGATCTCGGACATGCGACAACCGTACGACCCACCTCTGACAACGGCTGTCCGGCGATCAGTCCTGGTCGTACAGGGCCTCGATTTCTTGTGCGTACTTGTCACGGATCACCCGGCGGCGCAGCTTCAGCGACGGCGTCAACTCGCCCGTCTCCGGGCCCCATTCCTCCGTGAGCAGCCGGTAGCGCTTGATCTGCTCCGTGCGGTTGAGCCGGGCATTGGCGGCCTCGACCGCGCGGGCGATCTCCTCGCGTACGGCGGGATGCTCCGCAGTCGCCCGGAGTTCACCCTGGATGCCCTGTCCCGCCGCCCAGGCCGGGGCCATCTCCGCGTCGAGGACCAGCAGCGCGACCAGATAGGAGTGGCCGTCGCCGTGGACCAGCGCCTGGCCGATCAGGGGGTGTTCCTTGAGAGTGTTCTCGACCAGCGCCGGGGAGACGTTCTTGCCGGTCGAGGTCACGATCATTTCCTTCTTGCGGTCGGTGAGCCAGAGGAACCCGTCGTCGTCGACACGGCCGATGTCGCCCGTCGCGAACCAGCCTTCCGCGTCCAGGGCCCCGTCCACCGAGCCGTCTGCCCGCAGATAACCGGCGAAGACTGTCTCCCCGCGCACCAGGATCTCGCCGTCCTCGGCGATACGGATCTCCAGGCCGTCGATCGGGCGGCCCACCGAGCCCAGCCGGAAAGCGGACGGGCTGTTGGCCGTGCACACACCCACCGTCTCGGTCAGGCCCCACGCGTCCATGATGACGATGCCGAAGCCCGCCCAGAACCTGACCACGTCGAGCGGCATCGGCGCCGACGCGCTCGCCGTCCAGGCCAGCCGGTCGAAGCCCGCCATCGCCAGCAGCGGGTCGAGGATCTCCCCCTTCACCTGCCGGTACGCGGTATCGAGCGCGGCCGGCGGCTCCTCGCCCCGTTCCCGGTACGCCACATGCTCGCGCGCCGTCTCCCCCGCGGCCTCGATCACCGCCCGCTGCTCCTCGGGCAGCACCGCGAGCGCAGCCCGTACGGCAGCGGCGAGCTTCTCCCACACCCTCGGCACGCCGAAGAACTGCGCGGGGTGCAGCTCGCGCGCCGTCGCGGCAACGGCGGCCGGGTCCGCGCAGAGGTGGACGTGGGATGCGCGGAAGACCGGGAGGTAGATGCCGAGCATCCGCTCCGCGATGTGCGCGAAGGGGAGGTAGCAGATGTGCTCGACGTGCTCGGGCAGTTCGACGACCCGGTCCAGGGAGAGGGCATTGGCGACGACCTTGCGGTGCGTGATCGGTACGCCCTTGGGGTCCCCGGTCGTGCCCGAGGTGTAGACGACGGTCAGCGCGTCCTCGGGCCGCGTCTCGCGCCAGCCCTTCTCGAAGGCGTCGGCGCGGTGGAGGCGGGCGCCGGTGGCGTGCAGCGAGCCGTACGTACGATGGCCGCCGGCATCGGCCGCCTCGACGACCACCAGCTTTTCGAGCTGCGTCCCGCCGCCCGCCAGCAGCGGCTCCCAGCGCTCCAGTTCGCGCCCGCCCTCGACGACGGCGAAGCGGGCGCGGCTGTGCCGGGCGATGTGCGCGATCTGCTCCGGCGCGGCTGTCCCGTATACGGTCACCGGTACGGCGCCGAGGTGGGTGAGGGCGAGATCGGTCAGCCAGTGCTCCGGCCTGTTGCCCATCATCAGCAGGACGTGTTCGCCGCGCTCCACCCCTAAGGCGGCGTAACCGGCGGCCAGTACGGCGGTCTTCCGCCGGACCTCGCTCCAGGTGAGGGTGGTCCATCCGGTGCCGTCCCCGATGCGCCAGGACAGGGCCGGGAGGTCGCCGTGGTCCTCCGCGTTGCGGAGCAGCAGCGCGGGGAGGGTGAGTTCCGCCGGGTCCGCGGGAAGTCGCAGGATCTTGGTCATGACCGCCTCCTGTCGCCATGGAATGGCCGGACGCTTTCACAACAGTGGTGAGACAGCAATACTGTTGCACTGAATTGCAGCACGGCAACGGGGCGAGCAGTGGGAAGCGAGGCGCAGTCATGACACCGACGGACACCGAAGAGCCGACACTCACGGTCGACGAACTGGCCGCACGGGCCGGGGTCACGGTGCGTACGGTCCGCTTCTACAGCACACGCGGCCTGCTCCCGCCGCCCGCGATCGGCCCGCGTCGAGTCGGGCGCTACGGCTCCGATCATCTCTCCCGGCTCGCCCTGATCGAGGAGTTGCAGCACCAGGGCATGACGCTCGCCGCGATCGAACGCTATCTGGAACAGCTGCCGCCGGATCTGAGTGCGCACGATCTCGCCATCCACCGTGCGCTGGTGGCCTCGTGGGCGCCCGAGTCGGCCGAGGAGATCACCCGCAGGGAGCTGGAGCGCCGGGCCGGGCGGACGCTGTCGGACGAGGACATCGACCGGCTGGCGGCGATGGGCGTACTGGACCGGGGAACCGACCCGGACGTGTTCCGGCTGGACGGCGGCACGCTGCGGCTCGGCGTCGAACTCCTCGACGTACCCATCGCGCACGAGACGATCCTCGCCTCGCGTACGGTCCTGCTGGAGCATGCCAGGGCTGCGGCGCACGAGCTGTCGCGGCTTTTCCGGGACGAGGTGTGGAACCCGTACCGGGAACGCGAGTCCGACCCGGATCATGTGGCGGCGATGAAGTCGCTGTCGGCCCATATGCAGCCGATGGTGATCCAGGCCCTGGTGACGGCGTTCCAGCGGTCGCTGCGCGAGGAGCTGCGGACGGCCTTCAGTGCGGAGGCGGATTAGCCGGGGCGCTGCGTGCGTACCTCTCTGTGGACCGACTCCGACGGCGGGCTCAGGGGGGCAGTGGACGGGCCCCGCCCGCAGGCGGGGCCCGTCCACCATCGGGACTCGTCCGGTCACGCGTCCGTGAAGACCTCGCCCCGCTCGGCCTTCTCGACCAGCAGCGCGGGCGGTGCGAACCGCTCGCCGTAGCGCTCGGCGAGTTCGCGTGCCCGTGCTACGAAGCCGGGCAGGCCGCCCTCGTAGCCGTTGATGTACTGGATCGCGCCGCCGGTCCAGGCGGGGAAGCCGATGCCCATGATGGAGCCGATGTTGGCGTCGGCGACCGACGTCAGCACGCCCTCGTCGAAGCAGCGGACCGTGTCCAGCGCCTCCGAGAACAGCATCCGCTCCTTCATGTCTTCGAAAGGCACAGTCTCGCTGGGGACCTCCACGCCCTGCTTCGTGAAGTGCTCGCGCAGGCCCGGCCACAGGCGGGTGCGCTTGCCGTCCTCGTCGTACTCGTAGAAGCCCGCACCGCCGCTGCGGCCCGTACGCCCGAACTCGTCGACCATGCGGTCGATGACCGCGTCCGACGGGTGCCCCGGCCAGCTGCCGCCCGCCTCCTCGACCGCCCGCTTCGTCTCGTTGCGGATCTTGCGCGGGAGGGTGAGGGTCAGCTCGTCCATGAGGGAGAGGACCTTGGCGGGGTAGCCCGCCTGGGCCGCCGCCTGCTCGATCGACACGGGCTCGATGCCCTCGCCGACCATCGCGACGCCCTCGTTGATGAACTGGCCGATGACGCGCGAGGTGAAGAAGCCGCGCGAGTCGTTGACGACGATCGGCGTCTTCTTGATCTGGCGTACGAGGTCGAAGGCGCGCGCCAGTGCCTCGTCGCCCGTCCGCTCGCCCTTGATGATCTCGACGAGCGGCATCTTGTCGACCGGCGAGAAGAAGTGCAGACCGATGAAGTCGGCGGGGCGGGAGACGCCCTCGGCGAGGCCGGTGATGGGCAGGGTGGAGGTGTTGGAGCAGAGCAGGGCGTCCTGCTCGATGACGTCCTGGATCTCCTGGAAGACCTTGTGCTTGAGCGCCGTGTCCTCGAAGACCGCCTCGATCACGGCGTCGCAGCCCGCCAGGTCGGCGGCCTCGGCGGTCGGCGTGATGCGGGCGAGGAGCGCGTCCCGCTTGGCCTCGGTCGTACGGCCGCGGGAGAGCGCCTTCGCGAGGAGCTTCTCGGAGTACGCCTTGCCCTTGGCGGCGGCCTCGGCGGTCACGTCCTTGAGGACGACCTCGATGCCGGCGCGGGCGCAGGAGTACGCGATGCCCGCGCCCATCATTCCGGCGCCGAGCACGGCGACCTTGCGTACGGGGCGGGGCTCGATGCCCTTGGGGCGGTTGGCGCCGGAGTTGACGGCCTGGAGGTCGAAGAAGAACGCCTGGATCATGTTCTTGGCGATCTGGCCGGTGACCAGCTCGGTGAAGTACCGCGCTTCGATGGTCAGCGCGGTCTCGAAGTCGACCTGGGAACCCTCGACGGCCGCCGCGAGGATGTTGCGCGGGGCGGGGTAAGGAGCGCCGGCCGTCTGCTTCTTGAGGTTGGCCGGGAAGGCGGGGAGGTTCGCGGCGAAGCGCGGGTTGGACGGCGTACCGCCGGGGATCTTGTAGCCCTTGACGTCCCAGGGCTGCTGGGACTCCGGGTTGGCGTCGATGAAGGCGCGGGCCTTGGCGAGCATCTCGTCCTGGGTGGCGGCCACTTCGTGGACCAGGCCGTTCTCCAGTGCGCGCTGCGGGTTGTACTGGGTGCCCTGGAGCAGGACCTTGAGGAGTGCGTCCGCGATGCCCATCAGCCGTACGGTGCGCGTGACACCGCCGCCCGCCGGGAGGAGACCGAGGGTGACCTCGGGCAGGCCGATCTTGGAGCCGGGCGCGTCGAGCGCGATGCGGTGGTGGCAGGCGAGGGCGATCTCGTAACCGCCGCCGAGAGCCGCGCCGTTGATCGCGGCGACGACGGGCTTTCCGAGAGTCTCGATCCGGCGCAGCGAGCTCTTGATGGCCGTACCGGTGTCGAACGCCTGCTGGGCGTGCTCCGGACCGACCTTGATCATGTCCTTGAGGTCGCCGCCCGCGAAGAAGGTCTTCTTGGCGGAGGTGAAGATGATGCCGCGGATCGAGTCCTTCTCGGCCACCGCGCGGTCGGCGATCGCCGCGATGGAGTCCTTGAAGGCCTGGTTCATGGTGTTCGCGGACTGGTTGGGATCGTCGAGGACGAGGGTGACGACACCGGTCTCGTCCTGTTCCCAGCGGATCGTGGTGCTCTCGCTCATTGCTTTTTCTCCGTAAGGGGATGGGGACGGGACGGTCAGAGACGTTCGATGACGGTGGCGATGCCCATGCCGCCGCCCACGCAGAGCGTGGCGAGGCCGTACCGCTTGTCCTGGCGCTCCAGTTCGTCGATGAGGGTGCCGAGGATCATCGCGCCCGTCGCGCCCAGGGGGTGGCCCATGGCGATGGCGCCGCCGTTGACGTTGACCTTGTCGAGGGAGATGCCCATGTCCTTGACGAAGCGCAGGACGACGCCGGCGAACGCCTCGTTGATCTCGACGAGGTCGATGTCGTCGATGGTCAGGCCGGCCTTGGAGAGAGCCTTGCGGGTGGCGGGCGCGGGGCCCGTCAGCATGATGGTGGGCTCGGATCCGGAGACGGCGGCCGAGACGATACGGGCGCGCGGCGTCAGGCCGTAGCGCTCGCCGACGGCCCGGGAGCCGATGGCGACGAGTGAGGCGCCGTCCACGATGCCGGAGGAGTTGCCCGCGTGGTGGACGTGGTCGATCTTCTCGACCCAGTGGTACTTCTGCAGCGCCACCGCGTCGAAGCCGCCGTGCTCGCCGATCATCTCGAAGGACGGCTTGAGCGCGGCGAGGGAGTCCGCGGTGGTGCCCGGGCGCATGTGCTCGTCGTGGTCGAGGACGGTCAGGCCGTTGCGGTCCTTGACGGGGACGACGGAGCGGTTGAAGCGGCCGTCCTTCCATGCCTCGGCGGCCCGCTCCTGGGAGAGCGCCGCGTACTCGTCGACATCGCGCCGTGAGTAGCCCTCGAGGGTGGCGATGAGGTCGGCGCCGATGCCCTGCGGCACGAAGCCGGTCTCGTAGTTGGTCATGGGGTCGGCGAACCAGGCGCCGCCGTCGGAGGCCATCGGGACGCGCGACATCGACTCCACGCCGCCCGCCAGGACCAGGTCCTCCCAGCCGGAACGGACCTTCATCGCCGCCATGTTGACCGCTTCGAGACCGGAGGCGCAGAAGCGGTTCTCCTGTACGCCGGCGACGGTGTCGGGCAGCCCGGCCGCGATGGCCGCGATCCGGGCGATGTCCGATCCCTGGTCGCCGACCGGTCCGACGACACCGAGCACGATGTCGTCGATCGCCGCCGGGTCGAGGCCGGGGAAGCGGCTGCGGATCTCGTGGATGAGACCGACCACCAGATCGATCGGCTTGGTGCCGTGCAGGGCGCCATTGGCCTTGCCGCGCCCGCGCGGGGTGCGGATCGCGTCGTACACAAACGCTTCGGTACTCAAGACAGCAGCCTTTCGGGGGTTACGTAATAGCGAGGGAGGTTCAGGCGGGTCGGGCGGCGGGATCAGGCGAGGAGCGAGCGGCCGATGATTTCCTTCATGATCTCGGTCGTGCCGCCGTAGATCGTCTGGATACGGCCGTCGGTGAAGGCCCTGGCGACGCGGTATTCGGTCATGTAGCCGTAGCCTCCGTGCAGTTGCAGGCAGCGGTCGGCGACGCGCTTCTGGAGTTCGGTGGCCCACCACTTGGCCATCGACGCGTGCACCGCGTCGAGTTCCCCGTTCGAGTGATCGACGATGCAGCGGTCGAGGAACGTACGGGTGACGGCGCACTCGGTGGCCATCTCCGCGATCTCGAAGCGGATGTGCTGAAGCTTGGACAGCGGCCGACCGAACGCCTCGCGCTCCTTGACGTACTGGGTGGTGATCTCCAGCAGGTACTCGGCGGCGGCGATCCCGGCGACCGCGATGCCCATGCGCTCCTGCGCCAGGTTGGTCATCAGGTGGATGAAGGCGCCGTTGAGCTCGCCGAGCAGGTTCTCCTTGGGGACGCGCACGTCGTTGAAGAACAGCTCGGCGGTGTCCTGGGACTTCTGGCCGATCTTGTCGAGGTTCCGCCCGCGCTCGAACCCTTCCGCGCCGCGCTCCACGACCAGCAGGGACAGCCCCTTGGCGCCGCCCTCGGGTGACGTCTTGGCGACGACGATCACCAGGTCGGCGAGGATGCCGTTGGAGATGAAGGTCTTGGAGCCGTTGAGCACCCAGTGGTCGCCCCGGTCCTCGGCGGTCGTACGGATGCCCTGGAGGTCGGATCCCGCCCCCGGCTCCGTCATCGCGATGGCGGTGATCGTCTCGCCCGTGCAGAAGCCGGGCAGCCAGCGCCGCTTCTGCTCTTCGGTGGCGAGCCCGGTGAGGTAGGGGCCGATGATGTCGTTGTGCAGGCCGAGCGCGAGCCCGGCCGCGCCGGCCCGGGTGAACTCCTCGGCCAGTACGGCGCTGTAGCGGAAGTCGGCATTGCCGCCGCCCCCGTACTCCTCCGGTACAGCGAGGCCGAGCAGCCCCTGCCGTCCGGCCGCCAGCCACGCGTCGCGGCTGACGATGCCGTCCTTCTCCCACTGCTCGTAGTACGGCGTGACTTCCTTCGCGAGGAAGGTACGCACGGTCTCCCGGAAGGCCTCGTGCTCCGCGGTGAAGATCTGACGCTTCAACTCTGCCCCCTACAGCCAGCCCTTGACGGTTTCGATCAACTTGGCCGGCTCGGGGCCGACGGGAATGACGTTGAGCATGGTGACGCCCGCCTCGCGGAACGCCTCGACGCGCTCACGTACGTAACTCTCGGGGCCGCACAGCGACATGAGTTCGCAGAACTCGTCGGGGACGGCGGCCTCCGCCTCCTTCTTCTTCCCGGAGAGGTATAGGTCCTGGATCTTCGCGGCCTGCGCCTCGTAGCCGTAGGCGACGGCGAGGTCGTTGTAGAAGTTCTTGCCCTTCGCGCCCATCCCGCCGACGTACAGCGCGATCTGCGGGCGGGCGAGGTCCCGTACGGCGGCCGCGTCGTCGCCGATGGCCAGCAGGCCGCCCGCCACGGTCCGGAGCGGGCCGAGCGAAGGGTCGCGAGCGGCCGCGCCCTCGGCGAGGGCACTCCCCCACACCTGCCGCGCCTTCTCCGGCAGGAAGAGAGTCGGCAGCCAGCCGTCGGCGATCTCGGCGGTCAGCTTCACATTGGCCGGGCCGAGCGAGGCGACGTACACCGGGATCTCGTCGCGCACCGGCTTGGTGAGGATCTTCAGCGGCTTGCCGAGCTTGCCGCCCTTCTCCTTGGGCAGCGGCATGTCGGTGATGCCGTGGTGGTCGATGACCTCGCGTTTCCAGATGCGGCGGCACAGTTCGACGGTCTCGCGGGTGCGGCCGAGCGGTCTGTCGTACGGCTTGCCGTGCCACCCCTCGACGACCTGCGGGCCCGAGGCGCCGAGCCCCAGGAGCGCGCGGCCGCCGGAGACGGCGTCGAGTCCGGCGGCGGTCTGGGCAATGAGCGCGGGCGTGCGCGAGTAGACGTTGAGGATCGCGGCGCCGATCTTCATACGTGTGGTGCGGGCGGCGAGGTAGCCCATGACCGTGGGCGAGTCGAAGCCGTACGCCTCCGCGACCCAGACGGCGTCCAGGCCGGCCGATTCCAGCGCGGCGACCTGGTCGCAGGCCTCGCGCGGGTCGCCCGCGTAGCTCAAGGGGATGGAGAGTTCCATCAGCTGACGTCATCCCTTTCCAGGCTCGGTACGCCCCAGTCGCGGGCCACGTCGGCCGTGTCCGCGCCGGGCTGCGCGGGCGGTCGGCGTACCGCCCCCGGCGTGGCCGAGAAGCGCGGCGCGGGCGCGGGCTGGGTGATTCCGCCGTGGTCGACGAAGGTGGCGCGGGCCGCGAGGTGCGGGTGGGACGGGGCCTCGCGCAGCGACAGGACGGGGGCGACGCACGCGTCGGAGCCCTCGAAGACGGCGGTCCACTCGTCGCGGGACCTGGTCTTGAAGCGGGCGGTGATCAGATCCCGCAGTTCGTCCCACCGGGCGAAGTCTTTGCGTTCCGGGGCCTCGTCCTTGATGCCGAGCAGCTCGGTGAACTCGGCGTAGAACTGCGGCTCCAGGGCCCCGACCGCCATGTACTGGCCGTCCGAGGTCTCGTAATTGCCGTAGAAGGGACATCCGCCGTCGAGAAGGTTCGACGCGCGCCGGTCCTGCCACCCACCGGCCGCGAGCATCCCGTGGATCATCGTGGCGAGGTGGGCCGCGCCGTCCACGATCGCGGCGTCGACGACCTGGCCGGCGCCGCCCTCCGTACGGGCGTGCTGGAGCGCGGCGAGGACGCCGACGACGAGGTAGAGCGAGCCGCCCGCGTAGTCGCCGACCAGGTTCGCCGGGACGGTGGGCGGCTCGTCGGGCTTGCCGAACATGCCGAGCGTGCCGGTGAGCGCGATGTACGCGATGTCGTGCCCGGCGCGCTGTGCGAGCGGGCCGTCCTGTCCCCAGCCGGTCATCCGCCCGTACACGAGCTGCGGATTGCGGGCGAGGCACGCGTCCGGGCCGACGCCGAGGCGCTCGGCGACGCCCGGCCGGTAGCCCTCGACGAGGATGTCGGCGCGCTCGACGAGGGCGAGGACCTGGGCCGGCCCTTCCGCCGACTTGAGGTCGATGAGGACGGAGCGTTTGTTGCGGTTGGTGAGGTCATATGCCGGATTGATACTGAGTCCGGCGCCGCCGGGGCGGTCCACTCGGACCACGTCGGCGCCCAGATCGGCGAGGAGCATGGCGGCGAACGGGCCGGGTCCGATTCCCGCCAGTTCCACCACGCGCACACCGGCGAGCGGGCCGTTCGCTGTCCCTGCCATCAAGCCCCCAGCACTGTGACACAACTGATGTAACATCAGTGATGCTAAGAACGTGTTCCACTCTGCACAAGACCTTGGGCCGAGCAAGCGCTTAGATTCGTGTCACCTCAGCGCGCGTCGAGCTCCGCGACCAGCTTCTTCGTTGCGATGGTGCGGTAGCTCTCCTCCACCCAGTCGCAGAGCAGGTCGGCGGAGGGCGCCCCCTTCTCCGCCAGGGGAATCTGCACCCACCCCGCCTTGCCGAGCCCGTACCCCGAAGGCTCCGCGCCGGGCGACGACATGGCATGGGAGTGGATCGCCTGGTCCTTCAGCTTGACGCCGACGCCCGGCGGATAGCTGCCGTCGTCGACCCCCAGGAAGACGAAGATCTTCTTGTTCACCTTGACGACGGTCTCCCCCCAGGGGAACTCCTCCACCGCGCCCGGCAGCGTAAGGGCGAACTCCCGCACCTTTTCCCTCTTCGTCAAAGCGCCCTTCGGTACCGCAACCATGCCTGCCTCCCTGGTCGCACTCTCTTGCGCCCCACGCTAGCCTCGGCCACCGACAACGGCGCGGGACAACGGGACGAACGGCGGAGGGCTCGATGAGCAGACGGAACGGGGCGGAGCGCGCATACGACATCGTGCTCTTCGGTGCGACAGGCTTCGTCGGGCAACTGACCGCGGAGTACCTCGCCGCGCACGCCCCCGCCGAGTGCCGCTGGGCGCTCGCCGGACGTACCCCCGCGAAGCTGGAGCAACTCCGCGAACGGCTCACCGCCATCAACCCCGCGTGCGCGAAGCTCCCCCTCCTGCGCGCCGACTCGTCCGAACCGGACTCCCTGCGCGAACTCGCCGAGAGCACGCGCGTCGTCGCGACGACCGTCGGCCCGTACATCCTGTACGGCGAGGGGCTGGTCGCCGCCTGCGCCGAGGCGGGGACGGACTACGCGGACCTGTCGGGCGAGCCGGAGTTCGCCGACCGGATGTACCTCGGGTACGACGCGCGGGCCAGGGAGACCGGGGCTCGCATCGTCCACGCCTGCGGCTTCGACTCGATCCCGCACGACCTCGGGGTGTACTTCACGGTCCAGCAGCTGCCGGACGACGTACCCCTGCGCATCGACGGATTCGTACGCTCCAACGCGATGTTCTCGGGCGGCACCTTCGCCTCGGCGCTCACCGCCTTCGGGCGCAGCAGGCAGACGCTTCAGGCCGCCAAGGAGCGGCGGCTGCACGAGCCGCGCCTCGTGGGGCGGCGGGCCCGGGCGCCGCTGAGTGCGCCTCGGCGCAGCCGTGAGACGGGCACCTGGGCGCTGCCGCTGGCGACCATCGATGCGCAGGTGGTGGCTCGTTCGGCGGCCGCGCTCGCCCGGTACGGCCCGGATTTCCGGTACCGCCATTACGCGGCGGTGAAGCGGCTGCCGGTGGCGGCGGGCGGGACGGTCGCGGCGGGCGCGCTCTTCGCACTTGCCCAGCTTCCGGCGGCCCGCGCGTGGCTGATGAGCAAGTACGCGGCGGGCTCGGGCCCCGACGAGGAGCGCAGGGCCAGGAGCTGGTTCACGGTGCGCTTCGTGGGCGAGGGCGGCGGGCGCCGGGTGTTCACCGAGGTGTCGGGCGGCGACCCCGGCTACGGCGAGACGGCGAAGATGCTCGCCGAGTCCGTGCTGTGCCTGGCCTTCGACACGCTGCCTCCGACGTCGGGGCAGGTCACGACGGCGGTGGCGATGGGTGACGCGCTTCTTGAGCGGCTGCAGGCGGTGGGGATCGGGTTCCGGGTCGCGGCCGTGCGCTGAGCTGATGTGCGGGGTGGGATCGGCCGGCCCGCCGGGCTCAGGGGCCGGTCACCCACCCCGCGATGGTGTAGATCATCCCGCCCGTCCACCCCAGCGCGGCCAGACCACCGACCAGAATGCCCATCGTCATACGGCGGCCCGCGCGGTGGAGGGTGACGGATTCGAGTGCCTCGGACGGCCTGGGGTGCGTGGGATGTTCGGAGTGCGTGGTCATACGATCACCCTGCCGCATCCCAGTTCCCCGAACATCCGTCCACGTACTCAGTTACGCGGTTGTTCCAAAACCGGTGGCTTCCCGCAGCGCCCGGCGGCACAGGGCGTCCGACCTGCGCGTCGACTCCGGGAGGCGGTAGCCGGGGGCCAGATGCAAGGTGTGGGCGCAGGCGTTGTCCAGGCTCACCCGGTGGCCGACGGAAACGAACACCGGCTTCACACCGTCCTGGGTACGCAGGGCCCGGCCGACCTCCTCCCCGGCCTCGTCCAGCAGCGGGGACGCGGATCCGCGCCGTACGCCTGGCTGTTCGTAGGTAAAGGTGAAGGGGTTCTTGGCGACGCCGATTGTCGCGAGCCCGGTGACGACGCCGAGGTGGCTGGCCAGGCCGAAGCGGCGCGGGTGGGCGCGTCCGTAGCCGTCGCAGACCACGAGGCCGGGGTCGGAGGAGAGGGACTCAAGGGCGGCCAGCACCGTTGGGAGCTCACGGAAGGCCAGCAGGCCGGGCACGTAGGGGAAGGTGACGTGGCCGACGGCGGTGGCCTCCTCGACGACGGCGAGGGTTGCGGCGTCGAGGACGACCGCGGCGGCCGCGACGACGTCACGCTCGTCGTCGTACGCCACGTCGACGCCGGTCACCAGGCCGGTGCCGGGCGGGGGGCCGGGCTCGTCGAGCACGACTCGGGTGCGCAGTTCGTCCTGGATTGCGCGGGCTTCGGTCTCGTCCATAGTGGTCAGAGGGTACGGGGTAGCCTGGCGCTCATGTTCGTACTGGAGTTGACCTACACCGCACCCCTAGAGCGCGTCGAAGAGCTGCTCGAAGCGCACGTGGCCTGGCTGGACGCGCAGTACGAGGCGGGACTCTTCATCGCCTCGGGGCGCAAGCAGCCGCGTGACGGCGGGGTGATCCTGGCCGTCGGGGACGACCGCGCGCAGATCGAGAAGATCGCGGCGGCGGATCCTTTTACGGTGGGGGGCGTTTGCTCGTACCGGATCACTGAGTTCATCGCGACGAAGACGGCGCCGGAACTGGCCCCGTTCAGGCAGCAGTTGCCGTCGGCGTAAGGGCGTGCCCTCGAAAACGCCGGACGGGCTGACTTTTCAGCCGTCCGGCGTTTGAGGACCGGGGTCTGGGGCGGAGCCCCCCACGCGGCGGCAGCCGCAAGATGTCACAGCGGGAAAGGGACGGCTGGGGGAACAGCGCCGCAGGCAACCCGCGCTGTCAGCCCAGGCTCGCCACTCGCCCCTTCTCCCCCGACGCCCAGCAGCCCCCGTCCCGCGCACAGTCGACCGTGTCGTACGACCCCGTATCGACGGTGCGCCAGCTCCGCCCGCCGTCCAGCGTGACGTCCGTACCCGTGGGACCGACCGCCAGCGCCGCAGACTTCGTGTGCGGCAGCCATGCGACCCCGGAGCGGTACGCCGGCGGAGGCGTCGTCGACTGCCGCCAGCTGCGTCCGCCGTCCGCGGTCACCGCCGCCGCCCGCGGGGACGGCTGGTCCTTGCGGTAGTCGCCGCCGACCGCGATGCCATGGTTCCGGTCACGGAAGGCGAGCCCGAAGACGCCCCGCGCCGAGTCACCCGCCGGGATCGTCGATTCGGCGGCGGTCCAGGTCAGACCGCGATCGGCGGAGTGCAGCACCCGGCCGGTCGCGCCACCGCCCGTCGCCAGCCACACGTCCCGCGCCCCGGAACTGACCAGGCACTGGCCGCTCGCCGCGAATCCCGCCTCGCCGGTCTGCGCGACCGGCATTCCGTCGGTCGGCAGGACCTTCCACGACTTGCCGCCGTCGCCGGTGGACAGGATGCGGTACTTGCCGTCGATCGGGTCGCTCATCGCCAGGCCGTTACGGCTGTCGAAGAAGGTGATGCAGTCGTAGAACGCCTTCGGGTCGGCGTTGCGGAAGCTCTCGGTCCAGGTCGCGCCGCCGTCCTCGGTACGGAAGACCCGGGACGCCTCGCCCTCGCCGATGGCCAGCACCACCGCCCGCCGCGCGCCGAAGGCCTCGATGTCGCGGAATTCCAGCTCCCCCGCGCCCGGCGGCGAAACATTTCGCCAGCTCCGGCCGCCGTCGGCGGTGCGCAGGACCGTGCCCTTGGACCCGGCCACCCACGCCGTCTTCCTGCTGACCGCGGCGAGGCCCCGGAACCGTACGTCCGTGCCGGTGTCCTTCAGGTGCCAGCCGGGCCCCCGCCCCTGGGCCTCCTCTGCCGGTACGTCCGCCTGCGCCGGCGCGGCCACCGAGGCCAGAGCGGCGGCCAGCGCCGCCCCGCACAGTCCCAGCGACACCATTCGTCTCGTTTTCCCCATGCCCCTCATGGCGCTGGAAGCTAGCCCAACGCACCAGCCCCGTCCAGGGTGCGGCCCCCGGCCCACCAAGCACCAGCAAGGTCTCGGACTGATGGTGACGCAGGTCACGCCACCACCGCATGCACGGAATGGCGAGTTTCTACGTCTGTCCCTGTGACACACCGCAGCAGCACCGAGTCGTGAGAGGGATCAGGCCATGGCCCCCGTGATTGAGCAATCCGTGCAGGCCCGCCTGGTCTCGTCCACGCCCCGGATGGAGATCGTCAGCGCCGTCCTGCGGTACGACAGCGCCGACCCCTTCGCCGTACGCATGGCCTTCCCGCCCACAGCGACGCTGGAGGGCGTCGAGGTCTCGTGGGCGTTCGCCCGTGAGCTGCTGCTGACGGGCGTGGACCGGCGGGCCGGTCTGGGCGACGTACAGGTGCGGCCGTACGGGTACGGGCGGACCGTGCTGGAGTTCCACGCACTGGAGGGCACCGCGATGGTGCACATCCGCACCGCCGACCTGCGCCGCTTTCTCAAGCGCACGCACGAACTGGTCCCCGTCGGGGGCGAACACCTGCACCTCGATGTCGACCACGACCTGGCAGAGCTGCTGCGCGACGCGCTCTAGCCGCACTCCGGCCGCCTCTGCGCCCGCCCCGCGATAAATCGGTGGCGGTCGGCAAGGGGGCGTCGTACTTTGGTCATGGCCCTGTTGTCGTCGATCGGAGTGGGACGTTGCTCGTCTGAGGTCCTGAGACACCGCGTCGCACAGCTTCCGTCTGTGCGCCCCGCGTGCGACCTCGGCACTTGAGCCGTCCACCCCGGACCGGGGCCATTTCGCTTTCCTGGCGAGGCCCTCCTTCCACAGGCCCACAAGTCGTCGCCGCCACCCCGGTGTCTCCACCCGTTGCCCTGCTCGTTCCCAGCAACCGGGAGGCCCCCTTGTCTACCTTCCCCACCCATCTCACCTGCTCCGCGCTGTCTTTCGGCTGGCCGGACGGGACACCCGTGTTCGACGACTTCCAGCTGGCTGTCGGCCCGGGCAGAACCGGACTGATCGGGCTCAACGGCTCTGGCAAGTCAACACTGTTGCGGCTGGCGGCCCGTGAACTCACGCCCACCAGCGGCAAGATCCAGGTGGCCGGCGAGATCGGCTACCTCCCGCAGAACCTGGTCCTCGACACCGGGCTGCGCGTCGACGAAGCCCTGGGCATCGCCGGTGCCCGCGCCGCGCTGCACGCCATCGAGGCGGGCGAGGCGACGGAGGAGCACTTCACCGCAGTCGGCGACGACTGGGACGTCGAGGAGCGCGCCCGCGCCACCCTCGACCAGCTCGGGCTCGTCCGGATCGGCCTCGACCGGACCATCGGCGAGGTGTCCGGCGGCGAGTCCGTGCTGCTGCGGCTGGCCGCGCTGCTGCTCCGCCGCCCGGACGTACTCCTGCTCGACGAGCCAACGAACAACCTGGACCGGCATGCGCGGGAGCACCTGTACGCGGCGGTCGAGGCCTGGCCCGGTGTGATGGTCGTGGTCAGCCACGACCGTGAACTGCTGGAGCGCGTGGACCGGATCGCCGAACTGCGCGAGGGCGAAGTCCGGTGGTACGGCGGCAACTTCTCGGCGTACGAGGAAGCGCTGGCCGTCGAGCAGGGGGCAGCCGAACGCATGGTCCGGGCTGCCGAGGCCGACGTACACCGACAGAAGAAGGAACTGGCCGATGCGCACGTGAAGCTGGCCCGCAGGAAGCGGTACGGGCAGAAGATGAACGACAACAAGCGCGAGCCGAAGATCGTCATGGGGGCCCGCAAACGCGCCGCCCAGGAGTCGGCGGGCAAGCACCGCATCATGCACACCGAGAAACTGGCGGAGGCGAAGGACCGGCTGAGCGAGGCCGCCGATGCGGTGCGCGACGACGACGAGATCAACGTCGTACTGCCGCACACCACCGTGCATCCGGGCCGCAGGGTGCTGACTCTGCGTGATCTCGCATTGCGGCACGGGGCGGGAATCGGCGGCGAGTTCGAGGTGCGCGGCCCGGAGCGGATCGCGCTGCTCGGGCGCAACGGGGCGGGCAAGACGACGCTGCTGCGCACGATCACCGGCGATCTGGAACCGGTGTCGGGCGAGGCCGTCGCGCACGTCCCGCTGCGCTTTCTGCCCCAGCGGCTCGACGTACTGGACGACGCGCTGAGCGTCGCCGAGAACGTGGCGCGGTTCGCGCCTTCGGCGACCAACAACGTCATCAGGGCGCGGCTCGCGCGCTTCCTTTTCAAGGGGGCGCGTGCCGATCAGGCGGCCGGGACCCTGTCGGGCGGTGAGCGGTTCCGCGCCACTTTGGCGGCGCTGCTGCTCGCGGAGCCCGCGCCGCAGTTGCTGATGCTCGACGAGCCGACGAACAACCTGGACATCGCGAGTGTGCGCCGGCTGACTCAGGCCCTGGAGTCGTACGAGGGTGCGCTGATCGTGGCGAGCCACGACGAACCGTTCCTGGAGTCGATCGGCATCACCCGGCGGCTGGAGCTCGGGGGCGAGGAGGCGCCAGTGACGTAAGAGGTGACAGTGCCGTAAAGCGGGCACGGAGGCGTCGTGCGTGCGTTCGCCTTCACGGGGAAGGCTCGTGATGCCGGTCACCCGCTCTGATTCTGGAGAGACTGCCCATGCCCAGCAGAAAAGCCCTCGTCCGCCGCCCCGGGCCGCGCCTCGCCGAAGGCCTGGTCACGCACATCGAGCGGAGCCCCGTCGACCCGGCACTGGCCGTCGCGCAGTGGGAGGCGTACACCGAGGCGCTGCGCGCGCACGGCTGGGCGACCGTCGAGGTGGCGCCGGCCGACGACTGCCCGGATGCGGTGTTCGTGGAGGACGCGGTGGTGATGTACCGGAATGTGGCCCTGATCGCGCGGCCGGGGGCCGAAACGCGCAGGCCGGAGACGGTGGGCGTGGAGGAGGCGGTGGCTCGGCTCGGGTGCTCGGTGAACTGGGTGTGGGAGCCGGGCACCCTGGACGGCGGCGACGTCCTCAAGATGGGCGACACGATCTACGTGGGGCGCGGGGGGCGGACCAACGCGGCGGGCGTGCAGCAGCTGCGGGCCGCCTTCGAGCCGCTCGGGGCACGGATCGTCGCCGTGCCCGTCAGCAAGGTGCTGCACCTGAAATCGGCGGTCACGGCGCTGCCCGACGGCACAGTCATCGGCTTCGAGCCGATGGTGGACGCACCCTCCGTCTTCCCGCGCTTCCTGCCGGTGCCGGAGGAGTCCGGGTCGCATGTGGTGCTGCTGGGCGGCGGGAAGCTGCTGATGGCGGCGAGTGCGCCGCAGACGGCGGAACTCTTCAACGATCTTGGTTATGAACCTGTTTTGGTGGACATCGGCGAGTTCGAGAAGCTCGAAGGGTGCGTGACTTGCCTCTCGGTTCGCCTCCGTGACCTGTATTCATAACCGAACGTAGCGGGACATTACCCAGCCGGACTTGGCTCAGCTCTTACGACCCCCTTAACCTACGGTCTCGTAACCTACGAGGGCGTAGGTATTTCCCCGTAGCCCCAGTCCCCAGGAGCACACTCGTGACGATCACCTCTCCCCAACTCGGCAGTTCGGACGCGTGGACCGACGCCCGACTGCTGTACGCGCTGGAAGAGGTGGTGGAGAAGGAACTCAACCGCCATCTCAAGGTCGCCAAGGACTGGATGCCGCACGAGTACGTCCCCTTCTCCGACGGCCGGAACTTCCCCGGTTTCTTCGAGGACGGCCAGGCCTGGGACCCCGAGCAGTCCAAGGTCACCGACCTCGGCAAGATCGCTCTCGTCGTCAACCTGCTGACCGAGGACAACCTCCCCAGCTACCACCACGAGATCGCCTCCCTCTTCGGCCGCGACGGCGCCTGGGGCACCTGGGTGCACCGCTGGACGGCCGAGGAGGGCCGGCACGGCATCGTGATGCGCGACTACCTGCTGACCTCGCGCGCCGTGGACCCGGACAAGCTGGAGCAGTTCCGCATGGCGCACATGGCGGAGGGCTTCGAGTCGGACAATCGCCACTCGATGCTGCACTCCGTGGCGTACGTCGCCTTCCAGGAGCTCGCCACCCGCGTCTCGCACCGCAACACCGGCCACCAGTCGGGCGACCCCGTCTGCGACCGGATGCTGGCGCGGATCGCGACCGACGAGAACCTGCACATGGTCTTCTACCGCAACCTGCTCGGCGCGGCCTTCGAGCTCGCCCCCGACCTGACCATGCAGTCGGTGCGCGACGTCGTCGTGAACTTCCGGATGCCCGGACACGGCATGCCCGGCTTCGAGCGCGCCGCCGCGCAGATGGCGATCGGCGAGATCTACAACATGCGGATCCACCACGACGACGTGCTCCAGCCGGTACTGCGCTACCTGAAGGTCCTGGAGATCGACGGGCTCGGCCCCGAGGGTCTCAAGGCGCAGGAAGAGCTCGGCCTCTACATGAACGGCCTCGACTCGGAGGCGAGCAAGTTCGACGAGAAGCTGGCCGCACGCAAGGCCCGCATGGCGGCCCGCGCCGCTTCCTGACGCGGATCACCCGCAGCAGCTCGTACTCGTACGCCGCCACCTGGATCCGGGTGGCGGCGTAGCTGTGGGCCTGAGCGAGTTCAGAGCCGGTACCTCGAAAGGCCCCAACGGGCGGCCCGTACGCTGTGCGGCGTGAAGCCACTGACCCGTCTCGCGCTCGTGGGCGCACCGCTCGCCATCGCTGCCGCCATCGTTTTCGGTGGCGGCGGCTCGGATGTCCTTGTTTCCGACGCCCCGGTCGAGGGCCAGGTCCTGGACGCAGAGCAGCCGAAGAACCAGCAGAAGCCGAAGCAGCTGAAGCAGCCGACAGATTCGGACAAGAAGCTGGAGGCGCGCATCGCCAAGATGCCGCCCGGCCTCGCGGCTCCCCGGATGAAGGAGATCGCCTCGCAGATCGTGTCGAGCGCCGAGAACTCCACCCTGAACTGGCGGGGCCAGTACGGCTCCATCGAGGACATCGGCGACGGCTGCGGCTACACGGCCGGTGTCATCGGCTTCTGCTCCGGCACCAACGACATGCTCCAGCTGGTCGAGGCGTACACGAAGGACCACCCCGACAACCCGCTCGCCGCCTACCTCCCCGCCCTCCGCGCGGTGGACGGCACCGCGTCGCACGAGGGTCTCGACCCCGGGTTCAAGGCGGCGTGGGCGAAGGCCGCCGAGAGTCCGGCGTTCCGCACGGCACAGGACAAGGCGCGGGACAGGATCTACTTCCAGCCGGCGGTCCGGATGGCGAAGATGGACGGCCTCGGCACACTCGGCCAGTTCATCTACTACGACGCGATGGTGCTGCACGGCCCCGGCATCGACCCCAAGGGCTTCTACGGCATCCGCAAGGCCGCCATGAGGGCCGCCCCGACGGCGGCCGAGGGCGGCAAGGAGCAGGCGTACCTAAATGCCTTCCTCGACTCCGGGCGTGCGGTGATGAAGGTGAAGAAGGCCCATCAGGACACCTCGCGCATCGACACCGCGCAGCGCGTATTCCTGCGGAACGGCAATCTGGAGCTGAGGACTCCGCTGGTGTGGCAGATGTACGGCGAGACCTTCCGCATCCCGGCTTCCTGAGTGCCTGTGTCTGAACCTGGGCCGGATCAGCTCGCGGCGTCTGGTGCGTGCGATCGCAAGGCGGCTGGAAGCCCTCGGATGGGGTCTCCCCTGCTCGAGCGAAGCCGAGAGCTTGGGGAAGGAGCTACTAGGACTTTCGGCCAACGCGGCGAGCGTACGTGCCAGGCGTCGCGAGCCCGGCCCAGGTTCAGACACAGGCACTGAGCGCGCCCGTCCTCCGCCTCTACGCCCGCGCGTCCTCCCGGATCAGCTCCGCCGCCTTCTCGGCGATCGCCACTGTGGGGGCCTGCGTATGCCCCCGCGTGATCCGCGGCATCACCGAAGCATCCACGACCCGCAGCCCCTCCACTCCCCTGACACGGAGCCTGGGGTCGGTCACCGACGCGTCGTCGGTGCCCATGCGGCAGGTTCCTACGGGGTGGTAGAGCGTCTCGGACGATTCCCTGATCGCCTGCCCCAGCTGCTCGTCGTCAACCGCTCCCGGGTACGGCGCCATCGGCCCGGCTGTGTACGGCGCGAAAGCGCGGTCCGCGAAGAGGGCTTCCGCCTGGCGTACGCCCGCGATCAGGCGGCGCAGGTCGGTCGCGTCCGACAGGTAGGCGGGGTCGATACGCGGGGCCGTCGAAACGTTGGTGTCCGTCAGGGTGATGCGGCCCTCGCTCCCGGGCTGGAGCAGGATGACGCCGATGGTCACGCCGTGCTTGTCCGGCGGCGTCAGGCCGTGCTTCACGAACGGCACCGGAGCGTAGATCAACTCGATGTCGGGTGCGGCCAGTTCGGGCGTACTGCGGACGAAGGCGACGGCTTCACCGACGTTCGAGGTGAGCGGTCCGCGCCCGGACAGCAGGAAGCGGCCCACGTTGGCGAGCGTGTCCGCGCCGGTCAGTGTGACCGGCAGCGGGCAGCGCATGGTCACCGCCGTGGACAGGTGGTCCTGGAGGTGACGGCCGACGTCCGGCGAGGCGGCACGCACCTCGATGCCGGTCTCGCGCAGGTGCTCCGGATCGCCGATGCCGGAGAGCATCAGCAGGTGCGGGGAGCCGATCGCCCCCGCACTGAGGATGACCTCGCGGCGGGCGCTCAGCACCTTCCCCGCGTCCGCCACGACACCCGTCACGCGGGTGCCTTCGAAGGCCAGCCGCCGTACCCGGGCATCCGTGATGACGTCCAGGTTCCTGCGGCGCCCGGCGGGCCTGAGGTAGCCGTCGGCGGTGCTCCAGCGGCGTCCGCCGCGCTGGTTGACCGGGGTCAGGGCGAAGCCGCTGGGATCGGGGACGTTGAGTTCGGCAAGCTCCTGGAGGCCGGCGGCGCGGCAGGCGTCGAGGAACGCCGCCGTCGTCCGGTTCGGGTCGCGGGGCGGCGAAATGGACAGCGGCCCTTCGGTCCCGTACACCGAGGCGCCTGCCGGGTTGGCGACGGCGGAGCCCGTCCATCGCTCCGCGCGCCGGAAGTAGCGTACGAACTCGTCGTGCGACCACTCGGCGCCCGCCGCCTCGCCCCACGCGTCGTAGTCGTCGCGGTGGCCGCGGACCCACATCATGGCGTTGATCGAGGAACAGCCGCCCAGCATGTGGCCGCGCGGCCAGTACAGTTCACGGCCGCCGAGCCCGGGCTGCTTGGCGGTGCTGAAGTCCCAGTCGTACGCGGACTTGAAGAGCTTCGGGAAGGCCGCCGGGATCCGTATCTCGGTCTTGCGGTCGCGGCCGCCCGACTCGACGAGTGCGACGCGCACCGTAGGGTCCTCGGAGAGGCGCGCGGCGAGCACACAGCCCGCCGAGCCCGCTCCGACGACGATGTAGTCGTACTCGGTCGTTGCCTGCCTGCTGCTCAACACGGCTCCCTCGGAGGTTCGCGGACGGTGCGGACCTCAGCATGGTCGGCTCGGGGCCGCCGTACCAGGGGGCGTTGGGCGGGATGGCTTGTCAGTGGGTGCCGCGCCTGAGGCGCAGTCTCTCCTTCTCGGAGAGTCCGCCCCAGACGCCGAACCGCTCGTCGTTCGTGAGTGCGTACTCCAGACAGGCCACGCGCCCTTCGCAGGCGCCGCAGAGCTGCTTGGCCTCGCGGGTGGAGCTGCCGGGGGCCGGGAAGAAGAACTCGGGCCCGGCCTGGGCGCACAATGCTGTCTCCTGCCAGGAGAGTTCGCGTTCGGTGGTGATGTTGATCGGCATGCGGCACACCCTGCCCGGTGCGGATCAACGTCCGATCAATGACCGATCAACGTCGGCTCAATAACGCCGCTTCAGTGGTGGTCGTGTGCGGCTGCGCCCTGCTGCTGCGGATGATGGGGCTCGTAACCGGGGATCGTGCCGTCGGGTTTGGCGACCAGGAACAGGCCCGCCATCCCCATGTCGGAGTGGCTCTGGACGTGGCAGTGGTACATCCAGGCGCCCGCGCCGACGTGTTCGCCCGCGATGATCTGGAAGCCGAAGGAGTCGGCCGGGCCGGTGATCTTGGTGTCGACGATGCGGCTGGGGTCGTCCGGGCCCTCCAGGAGGCCGGTCCTGTTGTCGGCCCAGCGGTGACCGTGGATGTGGAACGTGTGGTAGTACTCGCCGTGCGTGATCATCACGATCTCCACCCGGTCGCCCACCGTGGCCCCGAAATTGGGGCTCTGGTGTCCGGGCTTGTTGTTGATCGTCATGTCGTTGAAGACGATGGCGAAGGTCTTGTCCGGCAGGATGTCGCCCTTGCGGCGCACGATCACCGGGCCGTACAGCCCCTTGCGGATGCCGCCCGTGCCGTGGTCCGTGCCCACCACATGGTCGTGGTAGTGCCAGTAACCCGCGCTCCCCGCCCGCCAGGTGCCGTCCTTGCGCTTGCCAGGGGTGTGGGTGCGCCAGGTGTACGTGCGGGTGCCGCCGGGTTCGACATGGCTCTTGTTGAGTTTCGTACCGTCGCTGGCCACGTCGTAGTCCACGCCGTGCGCATGGAGGCTGACGGGGACGTCCGTCGTGTTCTCGAACTCGATGTGTACGGTGTCGCCCTCGACCAGCTCGATCAGCGGGCCGGGGGTCGATGCCTTGCCCTTCTCGAAGCCGTACCCCATCGAGCCGTCGGCCAGCTTCTCGGCGTACATCTTCAGGTGGCGGACCTGGCCACCGGCCGGTGCCGTCTTCGGCGGGTTCTCCAACGGGGCGGCGGAGGAGGCGGATCCGACGAGCGACAACGATGTCACGCCGGTCGCCGCGACCGCACCGCCCGCCAGCAGGCGTCGGTTGAAGCTTCGTCGGTCCATGCCTGACTCCCCATCACTGTCCGGAGATTGACGGCCACACGGTAGCGGTGCGGGCTCCGTTCATCCACACTCAGGACAAAGTTCGCGGTATTCCGGTCGTTCCTCTTGGCGGGTCGCGAAAAGGGGTCTAGCTTCATCGGCTGTTCCTGTGACCACTGAGGGATGGGTGAACACATGCAGCGCGCACCACATCACCGGTCAAGATCCCGACGCGGACTGACAGCGGCCCTGGCGGCCGGAGTTGTCGCATCCGGCCTGCTCGGCGGTACCGCGGCCTCCGCCAAACCGTACCCAGAACCCCCGCCCGCGACAACGTTGTCTCCGCCCGACCTGCCGTCGCCGCCCGGTGGCGCCAATGTCCGGGTGCTCGTCTTCCACGGCTCTGCGACGGGCGGCGACGAGCCGCCCACCGTCAACGCCGGTATCGAAGCCATCGAGAAAATCGGCCAGTCGGGCACCGCCGCGCAGCGCTTCCGCGTGGAAGCCACGGACGACGCCTCCGTCTTCACCACGGCGAAGCTCGGCAAATTCAACGCCGTCGTCTTCCTGACCGGCGGCGGCGATGTGCTCGATCCGGAGCAGGAGGCCGGACTTGAGGCGTACATGGAGGCCGGCGGCGGCTTCCTCGGCATCCATGACGCGGCGCGCACCGAGCCGTACTCCGACTGGTTCGGCGGCCTGATCGGCGCGCGGCCCGCCGCCGGCGGACCCACGAACGTACAGCGCGCGACGGTGGAGGTCGGCGACCGGCAGCACCCGGCTTCGAAAGCCCTGCCCCTCCAGTGGAAGCGGCCGGACAAGTGGCTGAACTGGACGAAGAATCCGTCCGGTGACGTGCACACCGTGGTGCGGGTCCGGGAGGCGACGTACAAGCCGGGGACGAGCGCCAACGGCTGGGACCACCCGGTCTCCTGGTGCCGCGACTACGACGGCGGCCGGTCCTTCTACACCGGCATGGGCGGTACGGCCGAGTCCTTCCAGGAGACGGACTTCCGCGACCACCTGCGCGGCGCCCTCCAGTGGACGACACGGCTCGCCCGCGCCGACTGCCGGGCGGGTGTCGACGCCAACTACCGGGCCGAGCGCCTCACCGCACCCAACCAGCCCGGCCAGTCCGACCAGATCGGCGAGCCGCACGGCCTGGTGACCGCCCGGGACGGCCGCGTCATCTACATCGGGAGGGGCGGCGCCGACAACGACGCGCCCGTCGTCACCGACTGGAACAACCCCGACATCGGCAAGGGGCAGGGCCAGATCCACGTCTACGACACCAAGACGAAGAAAGTGACGCTCGCGGGCGCCCTGACCGTCTTCGGCAACAAGGGCGGCGGCGACGAGCTGGTCAAGAACGAGGAGGGGCTGCTCGGCGTCGAAACCGACCCGGACTTCCTCAGCAATGGGTGGGTGTATCTGCACTACACACCCCACGCGAAGATCAACCGGGAGACGCACATGGCGGAGCGCCGCGTCTCCCGCTTCACCCTCGACCTCGCGACCAACAAGCTGGATCTCGCGTCCGAGAAGGTCCTGCTCAAGTGGCCCGTCCAGATTCACAGTTGCTGTCACGCGGGCGGCGGTCTGGCCTGGGACTCCAAGCAGAATCTCTACATCGCGACGGGCGACAACAACTCCTCGCGGTTCACCGACGGTTACTCCGGAAACAACCCGGAGCCGAACTTCAAGGGCGTGTCCTTCGCGGACGCCCGCCGCACCGCGGGCAACACCAACAATCTCAACGGCAAGATCCTGCGGATTCACCCCGAGGACGACGGTACGTACACCCTGCCCGCCGGGAATCTCTTCACCGGCAAGGAGCCGGACGAGGGCGGCGGCAGGACGCGCGGCGAGATCTATGTGATGGGCGTGCGCAATCCGGCCCGTATCGCCGTCGACCCGAAGACCGACATCCTGTACGCCGGATGGGTCGGCCCGGACGCGGGGGCGCCCAGCACCACCTGGGGCCCGGCGAAGTACGACACGTTCGCCGCGATCACCAAGCCGGGCAACCACGGCTGGCCGTACTGCATGGGCAACAACCAGCCGTACCGCGACCGCAATCTGCCCGACCCGAGCAAGCCGCTCGGCTGGTACGACTGCGACAAGCCGAAGAACGAGTCGCCGAACAACGACGGTCTGGTGAACCTGCCGCCGGTGACACCGAACACCATCTGGTACTCGCCGCAGGGCGGCGGCGTGGACTATCCGCGCGACGCCAACGGTGTGCCGAGCTACAAGCAGGAGGAGCAGAAGGTGCTGCTGCCGTGGCTCAAGGGCGGCGGCCAGGCGACCATGAACGGGCCGGTCTACCGGTACGACGAGACGAGCGCCGGGGAAGGCAAGTGGCCCTCGTACTGGGACGGCAAATGGTTCGTCGGTGACTTCTACGACGGCGACCAGCCGCGCCACGCAGTGCTGACCGATCCCAGGACCGTCGGCAACGGCGGGCTGCCCACGCACGCCGAGTCCCTCAAGAAGATCATCCCGGTGGGCGCGGACGGCATCCGCAATCTCATGGACTGGAAGTTCGCGCCGGACGGCTCGCTCTATGTCCTCGACTACGGGCGCGGGTTCTTTACCTCGGACTCCAAGTCGGCGCTGTGGCACGTGACGTACAAGGGCGGCGAGCCGACACCGGCCGCCAAGGATCTCGCCAGGAAGGCGGAGTAGCCGGTGAAGCGAAGAACTCCTCATCTGTGGACGGCACTTGCGGCCGCCCTGCTCATGGTCCTCGGGCTGACGTCGACGGCGGCGTACGGCCGCGAGGACGGCGGGTCGACTTCTGCTGCGGAACAGACCCTGACCTGGACGGCCGGTGACCCCATCGACCGCTATCTGACGTTCCCCAAGACCGCGGTGGCGGGGCAGACGACGATCGTCTTCGAGAACAGCACGGCGACCGGCAACACCACCGGGATGCCGCACACGCTGACGTTCGATGTGTCCGACCCCGAGTACAACAACGACGTACAGCTGAACCTGCTCGCCAACCCCAGCGACGACCAGGGCGGCAAGCACACCGCCACCGTCACCCTCACGCCCGGCCGGTACTTCTACCACTGCACCATCCCGGGCCACGGGGCGATGCAGGGCATCCTCACCGTCACCGAAGGGGGCGGTGGTGAGGACACCACGGCGCCCGAGACCTCGGCGAAGGTGGAGGGCGAGAAGAACGCCGACGGGGCCTACATCGGGCACGCGTCGGTGACCGTCGGGGCCACCGACGCGGGCTCCGGCGTGGACAGGATCGAGTACGCGGTCGGGGCGGCCGGCGCCTGGCAGCCGTACACCGCGCCCGTCATGGTCCATGAGGTCGGTACGCACAAGATCCGCTACCGGGCCACCGACAAGGCGGGGAACGTAGCCGCCGAGAAGGCCGTCGACTTCACCGTGGTCGCACCGCCGACGGACGACAAGACGCCGCCGGAGACGTCGGCGACGGTGAGCGGTGAGAAGAATCCGGAGGGCCAGTACCTGGGCATGGCGACGGTCACGGTGACGGCGTCCGACACAGGCTCCGGCGTCAACACCATCGAGTACGCGATCGGGGCGGACGGCACCTGGAAGGCGTACACCGGGCCGGTCATGGTCCACGAGACAGGCACGCACAAGGTCCGCTACCGGGCGACCGACCGGGCCGGGAACGTGGCCGCCGAGAAGGCGGTCGACTTCACCATCGTCGCACCGCCCACCGAGGACAAGACGCCGCCGGAGACCACCGCGACGGTCAGCGGTGACAAGAACTCCGACGGCGCGTACATCACCAGCGCCAAGGTGACGCTCGCCGCCACGGACGCGGGCGGCTCGGGCGTGGACAAGGTCGAGTACTCGCTCGACGGCGGCCCGTATCTCGCGTACACCGTGCCGGTGATCGTCGACCGCGTCGGACGGCACACGGTCGACCACCGCGCGACCGACAAGGCGGGCAACACGTCCGCCGCGAAGCAGGTGGCCTTCACGGTCGCGGAGGGCGGCGGCGTACCGGCGCCCAACTGCCCCGAGCACGACGAGCGGCTGACCGTCATCGTCGGCACGGTCGACACCGGCGTACCGAACCGCATCACGCGCAGTCGTTGCACCATCAACGAGCTGATCGAGGACGAGAAGGAGTGGACCTCCCACGCCCTCTTCCTGAAGCACGTCGACGCCGTCATCGACAAGCTCCACTACGACGGTGTCATCGACGAGCGCGAGCACAAGAAGATCTACCGGGCGTCCAAGCAGTCCGGCATCGGCAAGCCGGGGCAGACGGCCGGATACCGCGATCTGTTCGACGGTACGCAGCCCTCCTTCGCCAAGTGGCAGCAGGTGGGCGGCGGTTCGTTCGGCCTGAACACGGACGGCTCGATGACCAGCAGCAGTACGGTCCCGGGCATGGGCATGCTGTGGTTCCCGGAGCGGAAGTACGAGGACTTCTCGCTGAAGCTGCGGTGGCGCGACGACGCACCGGGTACGGGCCATGCCAATGCCGGTGTCTTCGTGCGCTTCCCGCAGGTCCACGACCACCCGGAGGAGCCGCGTCCGGAGTGGGTCGCGATCAAGTACGGGCACGAGGTGCAGATCCTCGACCGCCCGGACGGCGACATGTACAAGACGGGTTCGGTCTACGGCTTCGACCGCGTGGGGCTGGGCAGTGCGGGCGTCACACCCAAGGGCACCTGGAACGACTACGAGATCCGGGTGGAGGGCCAGCACTACTCGGTCTTCCGCAACGGTGTCCTGATCAACGATTTCGACAACAACGGCGGGCAGGACTTCTACCCGCCGCGCGGCGACGACCCGGGGACGGACGGCCGGCGGTACGCCTCCGGCTACATCGGGCTCCAGGTCCACGGGACCACGGATGTGATCTCGTACCGCGACATCCGCATCAAACAGCTCTGACGCGAAGGCCCTCTTCCCGCCGTGTCACACAGTGTCGCGGTGTCACGGCGGGAAGGAGGACAGCTCCTCGTCGCGCCCGGAGGCGTAGGCGAAGATCAGGTGGCGTACCTGCGGTTTGTGGCCGGGCCGGGTCAAGGCCAGGGCTCGGGCTTCCAGCTCCTGGTCCAGCTTGGTTCCCCGTTCCATGATCTGGCGCAGATGTTCCCGCTCCGAGCCGACGGTGAACGTCTCCAGGAAGAGCGTCGGGTCCGCCATGTCTTCGAACAGGCCCCACAGCGAGGCACCCGTACGCCGGCGTGACATGCCCACCGGCTGCATAGCCGCGATGAACGCCTCGGCGTTCGCCCGGTCCACCCGCCACTCGACCGTGACCAGAACCGGGCCCGCATCGCGACGCCCCGGCATCTGGATCGACGGCGGCTCCGCCCAGAGCTGAGCGGGGCGTACGTCGACGGGACCGGAGGGCATCGGCAGTGTCCGCATGCCCACGATCGTCGTCGCGAAGAGGCCGATGGCCGACACCACGAAGGTGGTCTGTACGCCCAGCCAGTCGGCGACGGCGCCCCACCCGACTCCGCCCAGTGCCTGCCCGCCCATGAAGACCAGCTGGTAGTAGGCGAGTCCGCGGGTACGGGCCCACGCGGGCAGCAGCACCTGTGCGGAGGCGGAGAGGGTCGACAGAACCGCCACCCACGCCAGACCGGACACGATCAGGGCGGCGGCGACTCCGACGGCGGACGGCACCAGGCCGATCGCCGCCATCGTCCCGGCATAGATCACCATGGCGCCCGTGACCAGTACGTTCGTCCTCAGGTGCCCGCGCATCGAAGGCAGCAGGACCGCGCCGAGGACCGCGCCGAGACCCACGCTGCCGAGCAGCAGGCCGTACCCGCCGGCGTCGAGACCGAGCGGCCCGCGGGCGACCGTGGGCAGGAGCGCCCACATCCCTCCGGCGAAGAGCATGAAGAGGCCCGAGCGGCCGATGACCGCGCCGAGCAGCGGGGCGCTGCGCACATACCGGGCGCCCGCCCGGATGGCATCACGGATGTGCTCGGAGCCGAGCGGCCTGTGCGTCGGGGGCCGCTTCCAGGCGTAGAGCACCACCAGAACACCGAGGAAGGACAGGGCGTTGAGGGCGAAGGTGGCTTCGGGGCCCGCGGCATGGATCAGGGCGCCGCCGAGAGCCGGGCCGGCTGCCCGCGCCACATTGCCGTTCGCGCTGTTGAGCAGGGCGGCCTGCGGGATCTCCTCACGGCTCACCAGTTCGGGCTGGATGGCCTGGAAGGAGGAGATGCAGAACGCCTCGCCCACACCCATCAGGGCGGTCAGTCCGAGCAGCAGAGCCTGGGTCTCCGCGCCCGCGGCCGTGACGCCGGCCAGGCCGGCCGCGCCGAGGAACATCAGGAGTTGGCCGCCGATCAGCAATCGCCGCTGGTCGAGGATGTCCCCCAAGGCCCCGGCGGGCACCACCAGTACGAAGACCGGAAGGGTCGTCGCCGTCTGGACGAGTGCGACCTCCAGCGCGCCGCCGCCGAGGTCGCCCATCAGCCACTGGGCTCCCACGGTCTGCATCCAGGTGCCCATGTTGGCTGCCAGTTGGGCGATCCACAGAGCCCGGAACACCGGTCGGCGCATGGGTGCCCACGCCGAGGGCTCCGGACCCCAGTCCTGCGTCGCAGGCGCATGCTTCACCTGAACGCTCTCCTCACCATCTGCGTCACGCCTCCAGCTGAGGCTCCGCGGTCACGGTCGTGGTGGGCATCCTGGTGCCGATGCTCCGGTAATGGATGGAAAGGCAGCCGGCCATCAGATCGGGAGGCAGGCAGTTCTTGCCGTCGATGAGCAGGCGCGGCGCGACGAGCCGGGCGGCCAGCGTCGGCCAGTCCGCTTCGATGGCCTGCGGCCATTCGGTGAGCAGGACGACGGCGTGGGCGCCGTCGACCGCATCGGGCAGCTCCGCGACGGGATTCGCGGACGGGAAGAGCCCGGATATGGTCGCGGCATCGGTGGCCGGGTCCCAGACCCGTACATCGGACGCTTCGGCGAGGATCGCCGGGACGACGATGAGGCTGGGGGCGGCTCGCAGGTCGTCGCTCCACGGCTCGTACCGCACGCCGAGTACGGCGATCGTCGCGTCGCGCAGGTCGGTGCCGAGTTCGGTGCGCAATATCTGCAGAGCCACTCCGGTCTGTGCGTCGTTGACGGCGATCGTCGCCCGCAGCAGGGGCGCCGACATGCCCACGCTGCCTGCCCAGTGCGCCAGCGCGGAGGTGTCCTTGGGGAGGCAGGAGTCGCCGTAGCCCAGACCGGGCTGGAGGAAGGCGTGCCCGATCCGGGGGTCGTAACCGACGCCCTGCATGACGTGGTCGATGTCGATGTCGGGCCCGCTGCACATCTGGGCGATCTCGTTCGAGAAGCTGATCTTCATCGCAAGGAAGGCGTTGCTCGCGTACTTGATCATCTCGGCGCTGGTGGGAGTCGTCGACACCCATGGGCCGGACACTCCCGCGTACAACTCACGCAGTGCCAGGGTGCTCTCCTGGCTCCAGGTGCCGGCGACGACACGGGCGGGCACCGCCCAGTCCTCCAGGGCGCTGCCCTGGTTGAGGAACTCGGGGTTGTACGCGTAACGCTCGCGAAGCCAGGGGTAGGCATCGGCGAGTCTGCTGCTGGTGCCCGGCGGAACAGTGGACTTGAGCACCACCCGGGGAACAGGCAGCAGATTCCCGATCTGCTCCAGCGCGCTCGTCACCTGGGACAGATCCGCGGACCCGTCCGACTGCGGCGGTGTCCCCACGGTGATCAGCACCATGTCGAAGGGCTCCCCCCGGTGGCTCTCCGCCAGCCCGTCGACGAATCGCAGTCGCCCGGTGGCCAGAGCGGCGGCCAGTTGCTGGGGGAGGCCCGGTTCGAAGACGGGTGCTTCGCCCGAATTCAGTGTGCGCAGCCGGCTGTGGTCCTGCTCGACTCCGGTGACGCTGTGCCCCTGAAGCGCCAGCGCGACCGTGCCCGTCAAGCCGACGTAACCCTGTCCGACGACTGCAACGCGCATCACCAACCACCTCCTCCTCCTGCTGCTGCTGCTGCTGCGCTGTGGGCGTCGTGCAATTTCCAGTGGCGGTGTGAGCAGCCCGGAATCGGCCGCTCCGGCCCACTTCTCTCATAGCAACCCAAGGAAGTGCTGATCGCATCCGGTGCCGGACGCATGGCGGCGACCTCAGTGGGGACGCGCTGGGGGACAGAGACCGCGGGACGAGACCACGCTTCAGAGACCACGTGAAGAGGTGAGAACGGTGCGCGCACTGACCTGGCACGGCAAGCGGGACGTACGGGTGGAGACGGTGCCCGACCCGCAGCTCAAAGAGCCGACCGATGTGATCGTCCGGATCACGTCGACCGGCATCTGCGGTTCCGACCTGCACCTGTACGAGGTGCTCGGCCCCTATCTGGACCCGGGGGACATCCTCGGACACGAGCCCATGGGCATCGTCGAGGAAGTGGGCGCCGGTGTCTCCACGCTCGCGCCGGGCGACCGGGTCGTGATCCCCTTCAATGTCTCCTGCGGCGACTGCTTCATGTGCGACCAGGGGCTCCACTCGCAGTGCGAGACCACCCAGGTGCGGGAGCGCGGCACGGGTGCGTCGCTGTTCGGATACACCAAGCTGTACGGCCAAGTCCCGGGCGGGCAGGCAGAGTTCCTGCGGGTGCCGTTCGGTGACAACCTGCCGGTCAAGGTGCCCGAGGGGCCGCCCGACGAACGGTACGTCTATCTCTCCGATGTGCTGCCCACCGCCTGGCAGGCCGTCGAGTACGCGGCGATTCCGCCCGGCGGCAGCGTCACCGTCCTCGGCCTGGGGCCGATCGGCGAGATGGCCGCCCGTGTCGCCCTGCACCGGGGCGCCGGCCTGGTGATCGGCGTCGACCTGGTGCCGGAGCGGCTGGCCCGCGCGAGCGCCCACGGCGTCAAGACGCTCGACCTGCGCAATTACGGGAAGGAGCTCCCCGACGCCATCCGCGACCGGACCAACGGCCGGGGCACCGACTCCGTGATCGACGCCGTCGGCATGGAGGCCCACGGCGCCCCCGTCGCCAAGGCCGCGCAGTGGATCACCGGCCTGCTGCCCGACGCCGTCGCCAAGCCGCTGATGGAACACGCGGGAGTGGACCGGCTGCACGCCCTGTACACCGCGATCGACGTCGTACGCCGGGGCGGCACGATCTCCCTTGCCGGTGTGTACGGCGGCGCGGCGGACCCGATGCCGATGCTGACCCTCTTCGACAAGCAGATCCAGCTGCGGATGGGCCAGGCCAACGTCAAGCGGTGGGTCGACGACATCCTGCCGCTCCTCGACGACACGGATCCGCTGGGAGTGGAGGGTTTCGCCACGCACACCATGCCGCTGGCGGACGGGCCGAGGGCGTACGAGATGTTCCAGGCCAAGGAGGACGGCATGATCAAGACGCTGCTCAAGCCTTAGCGGCTCATTCTTCCTTCTTGTGCTTCGCCCGGCTCGGCTGGACGCGCTTCGGCTCGCCCGGCATCTTCGGGTAGTCCGGCGGGTACGGCAGCTCGCCGAGGCCGTGGTCGCGTTCGTCGCGGGCGGCGAGTTCCAGGAGGCCCTCCAGGCCGAAGGCGTGGTCGTCCATGTCGGCGTGGATGTCGCCCAGTTCGGCGAAGCGCGTCGGCATGGTGACCAGGTCGAAGTCCTGGGGCACGGCCTCGTCGAGTTCGTCCCAGGTCAGCGGCGCCGAGACGGGTGCGTGGGGGTACGGCCGCACGGAGTAGGCGGAGGCGATCGTACGGTCGCGGGCTGTCTGGTTGTAGTCCACGAAGATCCGCTCGCCGCGCTCCTCCTTCCACCAGGCGGTGGTCACCCGGCCCGGCATCCGCCGTTCCAGTTCGCGGCCGACGGCGATCGCGGCGCGGCGTACCTGGGGGAACGTCCAGCGGGGTTCGATCGGGACGAAGACGTGGAGGCCGCGTCCGCCGGAGGTCTTGGGCCAGCCGCGCAGGCCCTGCTCGTCGAGGAGCGTATGGAGTTCGTGGGCGACTCTGACGGCGTCCGCGAAGTCCGTGCCGGGCTGGGGGTCGAGGTCGATGCGCAGTTCGTCGGGGTGTTCGGTGCGTTCGCGGCGTACCGGCCAGGGGTGGAAGGTGAGGCATCCCAGGTTCGCCGCCCAGATGACGGCGGCCGGTTCGGTGGGGCAGATCTCGTGCGCCTCGCGGCCGCTGGGGAAGGCGATGCGGGCGGTGGGGATCCAGTCGGGCAGGTTCTTGGGGGCGCGCTTCTGGTAGAAGAACTCGCCCTCGATGCCTTCGATGAAGCGCTGGAGCGTGGTCGGGCGATCGCGCAGGGCGCGGGTGATTCCGTCGCCGACGGCAAGGAAGTACTGGGCCACGTCCCACTTGGTGTAGCCGCGCTCCGGGAAGTAGATCTTGTCGGGGCTGGACAGCCGTACGGTCCGCCCGCCGGCTGTCAGCTCCACCGCATCACCCATGTCCGCCACGCTAAGCCGGACGGCCATATGACGCATACCGAGGGCAGAAGGGGGATGCATGCCGAGCATTTCAGGGCAAATGCCCGCAGAATCGGTGTATGGACCTGCCGGTGATGCCGCCCGTGAAACCGATGCTGGCCAAGTCGGTGGCCGAGATCCCGCCCGGCCCCGGCATGCACTACGAGGCCAAGTGGGACGGCTTCCGGGCGATCGTCTTTCGCGACGGCGACGAGGTGGAGATCGGCAGCAGGTCGGGCAAGCCGCTGACCCGCTACTTTCCCGAGCTCGTCGATTCGCTGCTCGCGGCGCTGCCCGACCGCTGTGTCATGGACGGCGAGATCGTGATCGCCTACGAGGGCAGGCTCGACTTCGACCGTCTCAGCGAGCGCATCCACCCGGCGGATTCCCGCGTGAGGCTGCTCGCCGAGCGCACTCCGGCCAGCTTCATCGCGTTCGACCTGCTGGCTCTAGGCAACGACTCGCTGGTCGACGCCCCGTTCAAGGACCGCCGCGCCACCCTGACCGGCGCACTCGACGGAGCGCCCGCCCCGGTTCATCTGGTGCCCGCGACCACCGACATCGAGGTGGCCCGCGAGTGGTTTCAGCAGTACGAGGGCGCCGGTCTCGACGGTGTGGTGGCCAAGCCGCAGGCCATGCCGTACCGCCAGGACACCCGCCTGATGTACAAGATCAAGCACGAGCGAACCGCGGACTGCGTCGTCGCCGGATACCGGTTCCACAAGAGCGGCCCCGTCGTCGGCTCGCTGCTCCTCGGCCTGTACGACGACGCGGGCACACTCCAGCACGTAGGGGTGTCCGCGGCGTTCCCGATGCGCCGTCGCGAGGAGCTGGTGGCCGAACTGGGACCGCTGCGCATGGAGTCGCCCGAGGCCGAGGGCCACCCGTGGGCCACCTGGTCGGACGAGTCCGCCCATGAGCAGAGCCGGATGCCCGGCGCCCCGAGCCGCTGGTCGGGCAAGAAGGACCTGTCGTGGGTGCCGTTGCGGCCGGAGGCCGTGTGCGAGGTGGCGTACGACCACATGGAGGGCGACCGTTTCCGGCACACCGCCCGGTTCCGCCGGTGGCGGGAGGACCGTACGCCCGAGAGCTGTACGTACGCCCAGTTGGAGGAGCCGGTCAGCTACGACCTCGCGGACGTCCTCAGGTCGCGGTGATCTTCTCCCACTCCTTTCGGTCGGGGCCCACCGCGTTCGGCACGTAGTCCGGATGCGCGGCGAGCCACGACTCGACCCGTTCCCTGACCTCCGGGGCTCCGTACGCCTCGGTCGGCGTCGCCGCCAGGTGCCGGACCCTGGCGCGCGCCCGCATCACCTCCGGGTCCACCAGCGCGCACTCGAACAAGGCCGCCATCTCGCGGGCCGGCCCGGCACGGAACTCCCGGTTGGCGAAGCGCTCGCCGATCGCACTGTCGGTGACGACCTGGAAGTCGAACCAGGGCTTGAGGGTCCGCATCGCCCAGTCGTGGTGGTCGGCGGCGAAGTCCGGCGAGCCGGGGTCCCGGCCCCGCTCCCCGTCCACTTCGCGCGCGAGCCTGTGCGCCGCCCACAGCGCGAGCGATGCGCCCTGCGCCATGGTCGGGTTGGTGTGGGTGATGGAGTCGCCGATGCCGACGATGCCCGCGGCGACCGGGCCCTGTTCGTCGACGAGTGCGCTCCACCGGTTGTCGAGCCCGGCCGTTGCCAGGACCGGGCAGAGCGGCTCGGCCCCCAGCTCCAGCCAGGCCGCCCCGGGCGGGAACGTACGGGCCGCCGCCTCGAAGACGGCCGGGTCGCGCAGCGAGCCGCGCGACGGGTCCTCGGTGTGGACGAAGAGGGTGACGGCGAACAGCCCGTTGTCGGCGGGGAAGACGGCGCAGCCCGCGAAGGTCCCGCCGGTCACGGTCCAGGGCCTGGTGGGGCCGTCGAGCCGCCCGTCGGGCAGGCGGTACCAGCGGCAGAAGTACGCGATGCCGGTACGGTGCCGCTCCACCACCGGGGGCCGGCAGCCCGCCCCGGTCAGCCAGTCCCCCGTACCACAGCGGCGGCCGCCCGCGTCGATCACCAACTCGGCTTCGTACGCCCCGAGTTGCGTACGTACGCCGCGCACGCGCGGGGGGCTCGCGGACGGGTCGACGAGCAGCCCGGTGACCGGTTCGCCGTACCGCACATGGGCTCGCGGCTCGGCCCGGAGTGCGTCGGTGAGCGCGGTTTCGAGGACGATGCGGCGGGCCTGGAGCACGACCAGGTTCTCGTCGCCGGGGCGGTGCGGGGGGCGCTCGTCGAACCAGTCCAGTTCGTGCCGTTCGCGGGCGCCGAGCCGCAGGGCGCTTTCGTACACATCGGGAGCCTCGGCCAGGAGTACGGCGCGGGCGGCGCCGAGCAGGTGGTGGGGCTGGGCGGCCTGCGGTACGCCGGGGCGCCGCCAGTCGAAGAAGTCCTGGTCGAGGTCGTGGCCCGGCGCGCGGCTGTCCCGTTCGAAGACGGTCACCCGGTGGCCGCGCCGGGCGGTGAGGAGCGCCGCCGCGAGGCCGCCGATGCCGCCGCCGATCACCGCGAAGTCCGCCATGCCGCCCCCTCTGACCGGTAGCTGTCATTGCAGTCTGCCCAGCGCAGCACCGCTCGACCCGACGTGGAATTCCACACCACCGCCTACGCCGAGGAGCTGACCTCGACCTCGGCCTCGGCCTCCGCTTCCGCTTCCGCTTCACGGGGTGGCCGGACTGTCTCTTCGGGCTTCTCCTCCCGCGCCCGCAGCGTCCGGACCAGGCGCGTCGCGGCCAGCCAGAACGTGGTCGGCAGAAAGACCAGGTCGCCGACGATGGTGATGGCGGAGAACATCGGCAGCGCCATCAGAATGCCGATCCCGATATGCGTGGCCAGCATGACGACAAGGATGCAGTACTTGAGGCGCCGGTTGAATACGAGCGCAGGGAAAAGCATCTGGGAGAATACGGTGACGTACGCCATGACGGCCGCGAACGTCCCGTAACTCGCCACCCAGGCCGAGAGTTCAGGCCAGGTGGAGAAGTCGTCGTACATCATCGAGTAATAGAGGGCCGTGCCATTGCGCCAGGACTCGCCCTGGATTTTGTACATGGCCGCGGAACCGTAGATGACCACCACCTGGAGGGCGATCATCGCCATGCCGCCGTTGTGCAGAACGGTGACCATGCGCCGGCGGAGTTCCTCCGTCTCCGCGCCCCAGAACACGAATTTCGAGGTTCCCTTGCTGCGGGCCCGGCGGCGCGCGTCCAGTGACCAGTGGCGGCCCGAGGCGACGAAAACAAGGAAATTGGCGAACAGCAGACTCAGCAGTGCCCAGCCGCTGTTGGCCATGGATCCACGGATGTAGAAGGCCACCACGAGGAAGCAGAAGGCGGGGGCCGTCGCGCGGGTGTGCCAGCCGAGCATCAGCAGCGCGCTCACCACGACGGCCAGCGCGTACCAGGACCAGAAGACGAGCGAGCTGTCCGTGGCGAGGAGGGAGTACCACCAGGAGAACGCGCCGTCCCAGCCCCGGGCCTTCATCGTCTGGTCGAAGAGCTCCGGGGTGAACGGGGATCCCGGCCCCCAGAGCCGGTCGGCGCGTACCGATTCGCGGAGCAGGTGGATCAGGTAGAGCCCGGCGAGGCCGATACGGATCGCGGCCGCGCTGTAGAGGGCGAGCGGCTGGAGGGTCAGATTCCTGGCCCTCCCGGCGACTTGGCGGCCGAGGCCTCCCGCGGATTCCCGTCCGAGGGCGAGGGCTGCACGTACGGTCATGAGCGGACCTTCCAGTATCCGAGAGTCCGATACTGCGGGCGCATGACGGAACCCTGGTATCCGGGCGGCGGTATCCGGGTGCTTTTCAGACGGAGTTGGACGGCCTGACCCGGCTTCTCCCCCATGTCGTCGAGCCTGACCAGAATGACGTTGAGCAGATAGCGCGCCGAGCGGCCGGTGGCCTCGGTCGCATTCCCGCGTGCCGCGTTCGTCCGGTACTGGGAAATGGCCCGGCGCAGCACGAGCTGGTCTTCGATGCTGGGGAGCACTTCGCCCCGGTACGCCGCGTTGTCGTGTGCGGTGAGGTCGATCCACCGGCCGAATGTGCCGTCGACGTTGGCGCGCACTTCAAGATGCTGATTGAACTTCGAAGGCTCCGGGGCGAAAATGCTCCAGTCCTGCGGGAAAAGCGGCCGCATCCACCCATTGACCTGTTTTGTATAGGTCTTGGAGAGCGGGAAGTCCGTGGCGACGTAGAGCAGCAGCATGCTGGAGTGAATCAGTGCGATCAGCGCAACAAAAGCCGTGAAGATCCGGACGAGCCTGCGCCGCGCGGCTCCAAGAGGCATGCCTGTGGGAGCGAGTGGGTCGGGCGGCGGTATGGCGGACTCGGCCACGGCGGTTTCTCCTCATGGTGCCCTTGAATCACAACGGGGCCCAGGGTATCCGGCGGCTCAGATGTCCTTGGCGGGCCAGTCGAGCAGCCGCGCGCCGATCACGGCGGTCTGGAGCGTGTAGCGGTGCAGCGGGTCCGCCGGGTCGGATCCGGTGAGCTGCTGAATGCGCTCCAGCCGGTACGTCAGCGCCCGCACGCTCAGGCTGAGCCGCCGGGCCGCCTCGGCCGCCACGCAGCCGGAGTCGAAGTACACGCTGAGCGTCTCCAGCAGTGGCCCGGCGCCGCCGCGGGCCTTCCGGAGGGGGCCGAGCGCGCTCACCACGAGGTCGGCCATGGCCTGCCGGTCACGGGTGAGGACCGGGAAGACCAGCAGGTCGGCGGCGCGCAGGACGGGTTCGTCGATCGCCATGCGGTCGGCCAGTTCGAGGGCGCTGAGCGCTTCTTCGTACGAGTGGACCACGCCGCCCGCGCCCGGGTGCGCGCGGCCGATGGCGACGCGGCCGCCGTTCGTGGCGTCGTGCGCCCGCTTCGCGAAGTGGCCGAGCACGTCGGCCTGGTCGCCGGGGACGATGCAGATCAGCCGGCCGTCCTTGGTGGCGAGCAGGATGCGCCGGTCGCCGAAGCGGCCTATGAGTTCGGCGTCCACCCGGCGGGTGACCGCGTCGGTGTCCTCGTACGCTTCGGCGCCCTCGGCGACCGCGACGGCGTGGGCCTGCGAGAGCCGCAGGCCGAAGCGCTCGGCGCGCGCGGAGAGTCGGCCCAGGTCGCTTCGCCCGTGGAGGAGGTCGTCGATGAACTCGCGCCTGGCCGCCTCCTCCTGGCGTACGGCCAGATACTGGGCCCTCTCGTACCCCTCGGCGAAGGCGTCGACGGCCTGCTCCACGGCGGCGAGGACCCTGTCGTGAGAGGCGGTGGCATGCGGCCAGGCGGCGCGGGTGGCCGCCAGGTGCCGGCCGACGAGGGCGCGCAGGCCGTGGCCGGCTTCGGCGGCGCGTTCCCCGAGGGCGCGGCGCGAGTCCAGTTCGCTGCGGGTCAGACGGCGGCCGGTGGCGGAGACGTCCGCCAGGATCCGGGCATAGCCGTCCAGGTACTCCTCGGAATGCTCCTCGGACACCTCTTGGGACACCGCTCGTTCCGTCACACGTTCCAGCATAAGGATTGCCGGAAACCGGAAAGGAACCGGCCGTTGAGGCACTGATGCGAGGGGTCAGACCGTCCGCCCGTCGGCCCCGACGTGCGGAACCGGCCGCCTGCCGAGGAGTTCGGCGAGGCCCCGGCGGGTGGCGGCGAGCACGACGCGGTCCTCCGGGCGCAGTACGTAGCCGGGGTCAAGGTCCCAGATCAGGCGCGGCGGTCGCCGTGTGCCGTTGCCTTTGCCTTCGCCGTCGTCCACGGGTGCGGCGCTCAGATCGCTGCGGCGGTCGGCCGGGGTGGCGCTGTCCAGGGCCAGCAGGCGCCACGCGCCGGAGCTGAAGGCGTCGGCGACCTTGCGCCCTTCGAGCAGCGGCTGGCCCGCCACGTCGATCGCGGCGAAGAGCAGCACCGTGCGCTCGACCGGTATGGCGCCCAGGATCTGACGCCCCATCATGGCCCCGGCGAAGGCGGGCGCGGCGAGGTGGGACACGCTGCGGCTGCGGGTCAGGGCGCGGGGGTGGGCGGCGCGCAGGGTGCGGTAGACGGCGGTGGCGAAGTCGTCGTCGTACAGGCGCAGGGCCACGCGCAGGTCGGGCTTGACGGAGCGGCCGTACAGGGCGGCTTCGAGGTTGGTCGTGTCGGCGCTGGTGAGGGCGAGCATGGCGTGCGCGCGGTGGATCTTGGCGGCCTCCAGGACGCCCTCCTGCGTCACGTCGCCGATCACGGTCGGTACGCGCAGGCGGCGGGCGAGCGGAATCCCGCGGGCCTCGGGGTCCTCCTCCACGCACACGACGGGGATGTCGAGTTCACGCAGCCGGGCCAGCACGCGGGTGCCGACCTTGCCGAGCCCGAGCAGCACGACATGACCGGAGAGCCCGCGCGGCGGGCGGCGCAGCCCGGAGGCGCTGCGGAGGGTGCCGAGTACCTGGAGTACGGCCGCGAAAAGCACGGGGAGGAGCAGCATCCCGGCGAGTCCGGCGAGGAGTTGGAGGATCTGGCGGTCGAGCTCTTCGCCCACCGCGGGGTCGTTGATCGCGAAGAGGTCGAGCAGCGTGACGTAGGCGGCGTGCAGCGGGTGGTCGCCGGTGGTGAGCCAGGAGGCGACCGCGAGGCCGAGGACGGCGGACGCGAGTCCGGCGATGGCCCACAGGAGGCGGCGGGAGAAGAGTTCCGCGAGCGGCACGCCGCGGCCCGCAAGCCTGCCGGGCGGTGGTGTCGTACCCGTGTAGGAGAGGGCTTCGAGCACGATGGTGCCCCGGCCCGTCGCGGCGGCGACAGTGCGGTCGTCGGGCAGCAGGCGCGGGGCTTCCTCGCCGCTGCGGTCCGAACCCTCGGCCCCGGCGGGGTTGGTGGTGGTGGAGGAGAGCAGCGCGAGCGTGCAGAGCCCGGGGTCGGCGACTTCGCCGCGTGCGGGCGGGTTGCGTTCGACGGCGCGCAGGAGCAGGCCGTCGGCCTGGACGACCTTGCTGGTGCCCGCGACGGCGGTGGCGGCCAGGGCGGGCGCCGCGGTGTCGGCGTCCGAGAGGACGGTGGTTGCGGCGTCCAGGTCGGCGGCGTTCAGGCCTGGTGTGGCGACGGCCGAGGCCTGGTCGAGGAGTTCTTCGAGATGCTGGCCGAGCTTGCGGTTGTAGAGGCGGATCACCAGCCGCAGATGGGGGTTGAGCCGGCGGGCGGTCAGCGCGGCGCGGATGTTGATCTCGTCGTCGTCGTGGACGAGGGCGAGCGCGGCGGCCTGCTCGACGCCGGCCTCGGCGAGGGCGACGTCGTCGAGCTCCGACGCCTCCACGACGCGCACGAGGTCCGCCGGGCCGTCGTCGATGTGCGGGTCGGCGGGGGTGGTGGCGTTGGCCGTGGCGGCGGCGTTGCGGTTCATGACGGCGGACACCCGCCCTAACAGGGCGGACGCCCGGCCGGGCCCTCGGCCAGCGAGGGGCTCCGGAGGGCGGCGCGAGTCGCGGGCGGGCGGCACGACGAGGGTCACCTGCTCCCCGTACACCTCGCGCAGTTCGGCGGCCAGGCGGTGAGCGAGCGCGTCGTCGCCACTTACGATCATGTGGTGCTGGCGGGGGGCGTGTTGACCCTGATGAGGAAGTGACGTCACGCCCCTAGGGTGCCTTGGGCGCTCCGCGGGCGGGGGTGGGGGTGCGGGTTGCGGTGCCTGCGGCGCTGTTCCCCTACGGGCACCGCGTCAGCCGGTACCGCCATGCGCCGAGGGCCGAGAGGTCATGATCAGCGCGCAAAGGCCGCATCCAGGTAGACCCAGGCGCCCTCGTGCCGTACGAAGCGGCTCTGCTCGTGGAGTTCCCCGGGCTCACCCTGGTGGGTGTAGTGGGCACGGAAGGTGACGGTGCCTGTGGTGTGGAAGGCGGTGCCGTCGGTGGTAACGAGGATGTCCAGGCCCTGCCACTGCATGTCCGTATCGAAGTCGACGGCCGGCGGCCGGGTGTCGGGATGCCAGGTGCGGAGCAGGTACGCCGCGTCCTGGGCGACGAAAGCGCTGTAGCGGGAGCGCATGAGGAGCTCGGCGGTGGGCGCGGCGGAGGCGCCGGAGTGGAAGCGTCCGCAGCACTGGCCGTAGGTGGCGGGGAGGCCGCAGGGGCAGGGGGCTGCGGCGGCGAGGGACGGGCGCTGCGGGTGGCGCGCGGGGCGCGAGGTGCGTCGGGACATGTCCTTATTGTGCCTGCGGCCACTGCGGCCCTTTCGCGCCAATGTACGGGTGGGTCCGCACGCGCCTTCCGGGTCCGAGGTGGCGTCCGTATGCTCCAGCGCCTGACGCGCACGTTACCGCCGGTAAGTCGGCGATTCCGTAAGGGGGATGGGGCATGGGCAGTTCCAGACGTACGTTCGTGGCCGGGGCGGTGGCGGCCGGCGGAGCGGTGGCCATCGGCGGGGCACCCGTGCCCGCGCTCGCGGCCACTCGTCGGCGTACCGCAGGCCGGTCGGTCGCCGTCCTCGGCGGCGGGGTCGCGGGCCTCACCGCAGCGCACGAACTCGCCGAGCGGGGCTTCGCGGTCACGCTGTACGAGCGGCGCGCGCTCGGCGGCAAGGCCCGCAGCATGGACGTACCGAACAGCGCGAAGGGCGGCCGAAAACCGCTCCCCGCCGAGCACGGCTTCCGTTTCATCCCCGGCATCTACCACAACCTGCCGGACACGATGCGCCGCATCCCCTTCCCCGGCAACCCCAACGGTGTCCACGACAACCTCGTCGCGCCGAGGGAAATGATGATGGCGCGCACGGGCCGCGAAGACATCCGGATACCGATCCCCTGGCCCGGCCACCAGCCGGCCGACCTCACCCTCGACGACATCCGCCGCGCGCTGACCGCCATCCTCGAAACTGCCGCCGGTCTGCCGGCGTACGAGACCGCGTACTTCGTGAACCGTGTCCTCATCTTCCTCACCAGCTGCGACGAGCGGCGCGACACCACATGGGAGCGCACGCCCTGGTGGGAGTTCGTGCGCGCCGAGCGGATGTCCAAGGACTACCAGCGCCTCCTCGCCATCGGCGTCACCCGCAACATCGTCGCGACGAAGGCGGAGGAGGCCAGCACCCGCACGGTCGGCACACTCGGCGAAGCCTTCGTCCTGAACGCCCTCGGCCGCGGGGCGGACGGGCCGCCGGACCGGCTGCTCAATGCCCCGACCAATGAGGCGTGGATCGACCCGTGGGTGGACCACCTGCGGGACCTCGGCGTCGACTTCCGGGTCGGCTGGACCGTACGGGAGATGAAGTACGACCCGGCCACGGGGAAGATCTCGGCGGCGATGATCGAGGACCCCGGAGGCGTACGGCAGACCGTGATCGCCGACCACTACGTCTCGGCCCTGCCGGTGGAACACGCACGGCGGACCTGGAGCGCCGAAATGCGTGCTGCGGACCCGCAGTTGGCGCGCTGCGACAAGCTGCGGACGGACTGGATGACGGGCATCCAGTTCTATCTGACGGAGCGGACGCCGATTCTGCACGGCCACCTGAACTGCGTCGACTCCCCCTGGTCACTGACCGCGATCGCCCAGGCCCAGCACTGGCCGGACCGCGACTTCCCCGCCGACTACGGCGACGGGACTGCGGCGGACTGCCTGTCCGTGGACATCTCGGAATGGGACAAGCCCGGGATCCTGTACGGGAAGACAGCCAAGCAGTGCACCCGCGAGGAGGTCGCGCGCGAGGTGTGGGCCCAGCTCAAGGCGGCGCTCAACGACACGGGCAAGACGGTGCTGCGCGACAGCACGCTGCACTCGTGGTTCCTCGACCCGGGCGTCGACGGCATAGGCACGCCGAACCCGACGAACGAGGACGAGCTGCTGATCCACCCCGTGGGTACGCTCCACAACCGCCCGTCGGCGGCGACGAAGATCCCCAACTTCTTCCTGTCGGGCGACTATGTGTCCGTCGACATCGACCTGGCCACGATGGAGGGCGCCAACGCGTCGGCCCGCGCGGCGGTCAACGCACTGCTCGACCGGACCGGTTCGACGGCGCCGCGGTGCACGGTGACGCCGCTGTTCCGGCCGCCGGAGATCGAGTTCCTGAAGCGTCACGACCGGGCGCGGTACCGGTTGGGGCTGCGGAATGCGCTTGATGTGGGGTGACGGGTGGTCAGGGCAGTTCGTACGCTGCGGCGAGCCTGCGGACGCGGTCCAGGAGCTCCGGCGGGATGCTTCGCAAAGTGTCGGGGTTCGCCCGGTTCAAGAACTCGGCGGTCGCCATCCCCAGGGCCAGTCGGGCCGTTCCGGAGCCGTGACTGGTGGACCAGAGGGTCAGTATCCGGACCGGGTCTACCTCCACGAGATTGTCCAAGGCAGTCCACCAGTCCTGCCAGAGTGGTGACGAGTCCTCGTAGGGCCCGCACGCTGTCAGTCCCGACATGGCCGCGCGCGCCATCAGCTCTACCGCCTGTGGACTGAGAGCCCCATCCCCTGCACGCAGAACACGGGACACCACAGAATCCGGAAGCCGGGCCGCATCATCGGCCAGTTGCCCGAAGACGAGCAGAACCGCTCGGTGCCGGGTCTCGTCGTCGAGACCGGACCACGGTTCGAGGAAGGCGCAGCAGTGTTCGTACAGGGCGGCCAAGTCGGCGTCCGAGGCTCCGAGGCGGGCGGCCAGCCACAGGTTCGTGAGGCTGTGGGCGACCGAGGTGGCGGTGCCTTCCGGCGTACCGACGAAGGTGGTGACGGCGGGCCCCAGCCAGTTGAAGACCGGATCGACCGCGTGCAGGACGACGGCATCATTGGTGCCACCGGACACTGCCAGCTTGTGCCGGATCTGCTCCGGGTAGGGCCGGGACCAACTGACCCTTGTGGTGCGGTCCTCGTGGCCCGGCGGGCGTCCATAGAGCCAATACGCGTCCACCGGCTGCGGAAGGTCGAGCAGGTCCGCCGCCGGTCGGATGTCGAGTTCCCTCCGGTCGCCGTTCCAGGTCTGGCGGATGCTCAGCGCCATCGCGTAATCCGTCCACTCCGGTTCGGTCAACGCCGAACGCCACAGCAGCACGTACCGATGCCAGGTCCCGGGCGCATTGGCGTCCCCGGGGAACACTTCGCTCGCCTTGACTCCGTCCCTGACCAGGACCGTCAGCATCATGAGGTTCGCGCCGTACAGGCCGTGGCGCGAGGACGTCGCGCGGACCGTCGGCCGGTATTCGGCGAAGCGGTGCTCCGTGCGGTTGCGGTGGTCGGCCATCACCGTGACAAGGAGCTCACCGAGCCGCTCCCGGTCCTCCGGCGCGATGCGGCCGATGCGGGCGCCGACGAAGCGGAGCATCTGGCGGGAGGAGAGCGGCGCGTAGGACAGCAGGACGTACAGCAGGTCGTCGTCGACGCCCGCCCGGCCGAGGGAGAGCGCCGGGCGCTGGTCGAGCAGCCCGTGGAGGAGCTGTACGGCGAGACGGGCGGCGAGGTACTCGCCGAAGGTGGCGTGCAGGAATTCATAGGTCGCCAGCCGCTGGTCGTCGCGGAGTGCCTGGGCCCGCTGGACGAAGAAGAAACGGCCAAGCGCGATCTCGGCCTGGTCGAGCGGCGCGCGGAAACCCGCCTGAGGTGACTCCGGGCGGCCGAGAAGCGCGGTCAGGTCCTGCTCCAGCTCGGCGGTGGTGATCCACTGCCGGTGCCGGTTGAGCATGCCGAACGAGATCAGGGAGAGCCGCTGGAGCTCCTGTTCGACCCGGTGAGCCAGCTGGTGTTTTGTCAGTGCCGTAGCGGACTTGCCCACCTCACGCACGGCGAAGGACGCCAGCAACTCCTCGTACAGCTCGGCCTCTCCCAGCGGCTCGTCCTCCGCGCCGCATTGCAGGGCGTTGCCTGTGGCGTCGTACAGGGCGAGCATCAGCAGGAGCAGCGGCTGGGACGCGAGGGCCTGGTGCCGGGCCGCGACGGCGGCGGGCAGGGGGCGCAGACCGTTCGCGGTGAGGTACGGCTCGTTGAGGCGGTTCCACAGGTCGAGCCAGCGCTCGACCTGCTGCTCCCTGAAGGGTTCGAGCCGCAGCGCCACCGCGCCTTCCGGGTAGCGCGCACGGTCGGCGACGGCGGTGCGACTGGTGACGACAGCCAGCACCGGCCTCCCCTGGTCCGCCTCGCGCTGCTGGAAGCGCGCCACCCGCACCAGGTAGTCGGACTGGCTGACGCCGGTGGCCTGGAGCAGCTCGTCGAAGCCGTCGAAGAGCAGGACAGGTACGGCTCCTTCGGCCGCCCGGATCAGATCCGGCCACGACGCCCGCTCGCCGGTCGCGGCCCGAACGGAATGCTCGATCTGGTCCTGTACCTCGTCGTCGGCGGGAACTTCGCGCAGGACGATCCGTACGGGCAGGAAGCCTGCCTCGGGCAGCCGGGCCGCGAGGATCTTGGTCAGTACGGACTTCCCGGCCCCGGGCTGGCCGAGGACGACGAGGGGTGCGGTGGTGGATGCGATGGAGGTGAGGGCGCCCGCAAGGTACTCGGTGAGGTCGGACCGTACCGGCGCCGTCTCCCACCACTCTTCTTCCGCGGGCCCGTGGGGGCCTTCGGTCACGGCTCGTACGCGGAAGTCGGGGTCGACGTAGCCCTCGCCGAGGGTGGGCAGGCAGACGCCGGTCGGCGCGTCGCCCTCGGCCAGGATGGGACGGGGCAGGGCTGCGCGGTAGCCGGTGGCGAGGGAGGCGGCGGCGTAGGTGAACGGGCGCACGGGGGTCAGGCCGGCAAGGGCCGACTCGACTCCGGTCAGCGCCTGCCTCAGGTCGGCACGGGTGGCTTGGTGTTCGATCTGGCCGGACCAGAAGCCGAACTCCGGGACTTCCAGTGCCAATTGGACGTACAGATTCTGATACCGCTCGACTGCCGTCAGATGCAGTGGGCCCAGCATGTCCCCGGCCGCGCGCCGCTGTGTCTCATCCAGGCGGTCCCATACGGCGAGCCCTGTGGTGAAGCGATGCAGCCGTTCGGCGAGGGTCATGTACCAGAATCGAAGCTCGGTGAGGACCTGCTCGTACGGCTGATGCGGGGCGGGCTGCGGAGTGCCGGTGGCAACCAGCGCCTGGACAAAGCTGTGCGCCGCATCCGACCCTCCGGCCAAGCCGATCTGCTCGCGTCGCGTAAGCCGCAACTCGGCTAGCTCAAAGGGTAGTTCCGCCTCGCCCAGAGCCTCGAAAAACGCCGTGATCACGATCACCGCATGCGCCGCAGCGATCCGTTCCGTACGCTCCGCCCGCTCCGAAGACCCCAGCCGCTCCCGCAGCCCCGCCGTCAGGTCACGCCCGAGCCGCAGCAACCTCCCCTGCGCGTCGAAGACGTTGAGCACCGCATCGCTCGCCCCGCCCGTAGCCATCGACAGCGCCCCGCCCAGCGCCTGGTCGGCTGCCGCCAGTGCCGCGCTGTCGCCGCCGAGAATTGCTACCGCGTCGCTGTAACTGAGAAGTCGTCGCCCCCGCACCGTTCCGGTTTATCACCAGAAGCGGTCAGAGACGTCCGGCTTCCACAATCCGCCGCAGAAAGCGCTGCGTGCGCTCCTCCTGCGGATCGCCGAAGATCTCCCCTGCTGTTCCGCGTTCCAGCACCACTCCCCCGTCCAGGAAGCACACCTGGTCGGCGACTTCGCGCGCGAAGCCCATCTCGTGGGTGGCGATGACCATCGTCATGCCGTCGCCCTTGAGGTCGCGTACGACATTCAGCACCTCGCCCACCAGTTCCGGGTCGAGCGCCGCCGTGATCTCGTCGAGCAGCAGCAGGCGCGGGCGTACCGCTAGGGCGCGGGCGATCGCGACGCGCTGCTGCTGGCCGCCGCTGAGCCGGTCCGGGTAGGCGCTCGCCTTGTCGCCGAGGCCCAGCCGGTCGAGGAGTTCGCGTGCCTGTGTCTCCGCCTCGGTCCGAGACGTGGCGTGTACGCGTCTCGGCGCGAGGGTGATGTTGTCGAGCACCGTCATGTGCGGGAAGAGGTTGTACGCCTGGAATACGACGCCGATCCGGCGGCGTACGGCGTCCGCGTCGGCCCGTGGGTCGGTGATGTCCTCCCCGTCGAGGAAGATCGCGCCGTCGTCGATCTCCTCCAGGAGGTTCGCGCAGCGCAGGAGCGTCGACTTGCCGGAGCCCGATGCGCCGATGAGGGCAGTCACAGTGTGCGGGGCGACGTCGAGGTTCACGTCGCGCAGGACGACCGTGTCCCGGCCAAAGGTCTTGCGTACGTTCTCCAACCGCAGGACGGGCGGCGTACTGGCGGGCGTCATGTCGTGCCTCCCTGGGCTCGCTGCCGGTCCATCCGGGCCGTGACCCAGTCCGTGAAGCGCGTCATCGGGATGGTCAGCGCGACGAAGACGAGGCCGGCGACGACGTACGGCGTGTAGTTGAAGTCCTTGCTGGCGATGATCTGCGCCGCGTACACCGCATCGACCGCGCCCGCGATCGACACGAGGCCGGTGTCCTTCTGGAGCGAGACCAGGTCGTTGAGGAGCGGCGGCACCACGCGGCGTACGGCCTGCGGAAGCACGACGAAGCGCAGCGCCTGGCCGCTGGAGAGGCCGAGCGAGCGGGCCGCCGCGCGCTGCGAGGGATGGACGGATTCGATTCCGGCCCTGAAGACCTCGGCGACGTACGCCGAATAGGTCAGCGTCAGTGCGGCCCCGCCGAGCAGCACCGGGTCGGTGGTGACGCCGGTCAGGCGCAGGGCCGGGACGCCGAAGACGACCAGCAACAGGCAGATGATCAGCGGCAGTCCGCGGAAGAAGTCGGTGTACGCCGCCGCCAGCGCGCGCAGCGGGAAGAAGACCGGGCCGCGCAGGGTGCGGGCGACGGCGAGCAGCAGGCCGAGGACCAGGACGGCCGCGCCGCAGACCACGAGCAGCCGGAGGTTGAGCCAGAGGCCGTCGATGACCTTGGGCAGGGCCTCGCGGGCGTACTCGGCGCTGAAGAAGGTCTCGCGGGTGCGCGGCCAGCCCGGGGAGTTGGTGACGACGAGGAAGAGAACGGCGGCCGTGACGAGAGTGCTGAGGGCGGCGATCGCGGTGGCGCGGCGGGTACGGGCGCGCTTGTGGCGCTCGCGCTCGATGCGCCGCGCGGACGGGACGTACTCGTCCTCCGCCTCCGTCACGGCCTTCTCGATGGTCACTTGAGCACCGGGGCGTCCGCCGCATCGGACAGCCAGCGCTTCTCCAGCGCCGCGAGTGTGCCGTCCGCGCGCAGGGCGTCGACGGCGCCGGTCACGCAGGACGTGAGCCTGCTGTCCTTGTCGAGTACGAGGCCGAACTGTTCGGCGGCGCCACCGGTGTTCTCCAGCTGGCCGACGATCTTTGCCTCGGGGACCTCGGCCGAGGTGATGTAGAAGGCCGTGGGAAGGTCGAGGACGATCGCTTCGACCTGGCCGTTCTTCAGGGCGGTCTTGGCGAAGTCGTTCTTCTGGAAGACGGCGGCCTGCTGCTTCGGCCTGATGACGTCGTTGACGACATCGAGGCTGGTGGAGCCGACCTGGGCGCCCAGCTTGACGTCCTTCAGGCCTGCGAGGCCTGTGACCTTCGCCGCCTTGGAGGACTTGAGGGCGATGACGGCCTGCCGGACGTCGTAGTAGCCGGAGGAGAAGGCAACCGCCTTCTTGCGCCGTTCGCTGATGGAGATCTGGTTGAGGTCGAAGTCGAACTTCTTCTCGCCGGGCGCGAAGGCCGTGTTGAACGGCACGGTCTGCCAGACCACTTGGTTCTTGCCGTAGCCGAGCTTCTTCGCGACGGCGTGTGCGACGGCCGACTCGAAGCCCTTGCCGTTGGCCGGGTCGTCGTCCTGGAACCACGGTGCGTACGCGGGCTTGTCGGTCCCGATGGTCAGCTTGCCGGGGACTTCGGTGGCCAGTTTGCCGGGCGCGCAGCTCGCTTTGGCGTCGGGTGCGGCGTCCGAAGTCTCGGGTTGCGGGGCGCAGCCCGCGGCGGCAACGGCGGCGACGGCCGTGACGGCGAGTGCGAGGGCGGCGGCCTTGGTGGGGCGGCGGCGGGGCAGGCTGGCAGGGCGCATGGCGGGAGAGTTGCAGTACGCGAGGGCGTTTGTCCAGGTCACATGGGGAATCGTCCGCATCCTGGAATGTATTGCAAGACGGTGAATTCTGGCCGGTTCAGGCAGGGGAGGCACTGGGTTCGTCGACTTCGCTGGCTTCGCTGGGTTCGTCGACTTCGCCGGGTTCGCTGGGGGCACTCGGGCCGAACCGCTCGCGGTACGCGCTCGGGGTGAGGCCCGTACGGCGGCGGAGCTGGGCGCGGAGGTTCGCGGCCGTACCGAGGCCGCTCGCGCGCGCCACCGATTCGATGGCCGGCTCACCACGCTCCATCAGGCGGCAGGCCAGTACGACGCGCTCCGCGGTGAGCCAGGCCAGCGGTGTGGTGCCCAGCTGTGCGCGGAAGCGGCGGTGCAGCGTGGCCGGGCTGACCGCGGCCTGCGCGGCCATGCCGGTCACGGTCAGCGGGGTACCGAGCCGTTCTCTGGCCCAGTCGAGCAACGGGCCGAGGGAGGTGTCGCGGGCGGCGGGCAGCGGTTGCTCGATGAACTGGCGCTGGCCGCCGTCGCGGTGGACGGCGAAGACCAGGCGGCGGCTCACGGCTGCGGCGGCCTCCGCGCCGTGGTCGCGGCGGACCAGGTGCAGCCCGAGGTCGAGGGCGGCCGCACTGCCCGCCGCGGTGAGGATCTCGCCGTCGTCCACGAACAGCACGTCCGGTTCGAGCCGCACAGCGGGGAAACGCGCCCGGAAGGAGTCCGACCACCGCCAGTGCGCGGTGGCCCGGCGCCCGTCGAGCACGCCCGCCTCGGCAAGCGTGAAGGCGCCGCTGCAGAAGCCCACCAGCCGCGCACCTCGTGCGTGCGCCCGCCGTACGGCGTCCAGCACCGCCGGGCGGCGCGGCACGTGGGCGTCCGGCCGGTTGGGCACGATCAGCGTGTCCGCGGTGTCGGCCGCCTCCAGCCCGGCGACTCCCGAGAGCGTGAAGAGCCCGTCTCTCATCAGCGTGCGGGGCTCCGGGGCGCACAGCGTGAAGTCGTAGAGCTCACGGCCGAGTTCGGATGTGCGCCGCAGCCCGAACACTTCGGTGGCGCAGCTGAGCTCGAAGGGGTTCGAGTTCTCGTCGACGATGACGACGACCCGGTGGAGCGCGTGCGAGGATCCTTGCGTCATGTGCGATTCCTATCACTCACGGCGGCCCCGGACCAGGGACGACGATGAGGACATGACGACGTACGAACTGAGCAGGCAGAACGAACCGACCTCACTCGCCCACGCCCTGGATTCCTTCGACGCACTGTGGAGCCCACACATCGTGACCCGCGTCAACGACTACGACGTACGCGTCGCCAAGGTCGCGGGCGAGCACGTATGGCACGTCCACGAGGACACCGACGAGTTCTTCCAGGTTCTCGGCGGCGAACTGACCATCGCCCTGCGGGCGGACGGACGGGAGGACGGCGCCGAGCGGTCCGTCGTCCTCCCCACCGGTTCGGTGTACGTCGTCCCGCGCGGCACATGGCACAAGCCGTCCTCGACGGACGGCGCCTCGCTGCTGCTGTTCGAGCCGTCGGGCACCTCCACCGTGGGCGACCGCCACGATCCCGTACCGGCGCACGTGGACGCCACGACGGGGCACGCGCTCTGACAGCTCAGTCGTGACAGCTCAGTCGGCTGTCGCGAGGCGCAGTCCGAATCCGGCGACGACCGTTCCGGTGATGCGGTCCAGCAGACGCCGCGCCCGCGGCTTCCGGAGCCAGCCGCGCAGCGCGCGGGCGAAGGCGATGAGCAGGGCCGACCACACCAGCCCCAGCAGGATGTGTACGCCCGTCAGCAGCAGGCCCGTGGTGAAGTGCGGGGCGCCCGCCGGGATGAACTGGGGCAGGACGGCGACGTAGAAGACGCCGACCTTGGGGTTGAGGAGGTTGGTGAGCGTTCCCTGGCGCCAGCCTCCGGCCACCGTGTCCGTGCCGGTCGTCAGCGCGTCGGCTTCGCCCTCGGCCACGTCGGAGCGGTCGCCGCGCCATGTGTCGACGATCATGCGCGCGCCCATCCACACCAGGTAGGCGGCGCCGGCCCAGCGCAGGATTTCGTAAGCGAGCTGGGAAGCGGTGAGCACGGCGGTCACGCCGAGGGAGGTGAGTGCGCCCCAGAGCAGTGTGCCGGTCTGGATGCCGAGGACCACGCCCCACGCCTGCTTGGCGCGGCCGAGTGCGGAGGTCCGCAGGACGAGTGCGGTGTCGAGGCCGGGGGTGAGCGTGAGGAGCCCTACGACCAGGGCGAAGGACCACAACGCGGTGCTTATTGCCATGGAGGCAACGTATCCGAAGGCCCTCGCCTGCCGGTGTTTTGGGGGCGGGAGACGAACTTCAATAAGATCCGGCGATGATCACAAGAAAACGGCTGGCGGCCGGGGCGTTCGGCCTGCTCGTCGCCCTGTCCGCCGGGCTCGTCCCGGCCGGCACAGCCACTGCCGCCGACGAACCGGGCGCACAAGAGTCCCCCAAGGTCGAGCTGGTGCTCGACGTCAGCGGTTCGATGCGGGCCAAGGACATCGACGGCCAGTCCCGGATGGCCGCCGCCAAGCAGGCGTTCAACGAGGTGCTCGACGCGGTTCCCGCCGAAGTGCAGCTCGGCATACGCACGCTCGGCGCCGACTACCCCGGCGACGACAGGAAGACCGGCTGCAAGGACACCAAGCAGCTGTACCCGGTCGGCCCGTTGGACAGGACCGAGGCGAAGACCGCCGTCGCCACGCTCGCGCCCACCGGCTGGACGCCGATCGGGCCCGCCCTCCTCGGGGCGGCCGACGATCTGGAGGGCGGCAGCGGCTCCCGCCGAATCGTGCTCATCACGGACGGCGAGGACACCTGCGGGCCACTCGACCCGTGCGAGGTCGCGCGCGAGATCGCCGCGAAGGGCACCCAGCTGGTCGTGGACACGCTCGGACTGGTCCCGAACGCGAAGATCCGCCAGCAGCTGACCTGTATCGCGGAGGCCACCGGCGGTACGTACACCGCTGTGCAGCACAAGGACGAACTGTCCGAGCGCGTAAGCCAGTTGGTGGACCGCGCCGCCGAACCCGTCGTCAATCCGGTGGCGACCGAGGGCGCGGCCCAGTGCGCGGACGCGCCGCTGCTCAAGGCGGGCCTCTACGCCGACCGCGAGAAGTTCTCGGAGCACCGCTGGTACCGGGTCGACGTCCTGCCCGGTCAGGAACTGCGGGCCTCGGTCAGCATCGGCGCCGACCGTGCCGTCGACCGCGACTACGGCGTACTGCTGCGGGCGGTCACCGAGCGCGGGCGGGAGATCGTGCGCGGTTCGGAGGCCGGTGACGGCCGTACGGATGTGATCTCGACCGGACTGCGCTATCCGAAGGCTCCGCTCGACGACGACCTGGACGGGGAGGTCAAGCCGGCCGCGGAGAGCGTATGTCTCCAGGTCAGCAACTCCTTCTCCGCTCCCGCCTCGGTGAAGACCACCCCCGGCCTGCCGGTCGAGCTCACCATCGACCTGGTGGACGGACCTGACGCCTCCTCGGACGTGGCGTCGTTCGGTCTCGGTCGGGGCTGGTGGCTGCTCGGTGTGCTCGCGCTGACCGGTCTGGTCGCCGGTCTGCTGTGGGGCTGGATCTCGCGCTGGCGCTTTGCGGTCTGGAGGACCAACTGATGCGTACGACACGCGTGTTCACGGGTGTACTGCTGACCGCCGCCGCCCTCTTCGCTGCCGGGGCGCCCGCCGCACTGGCGGACTCCCCCGCTCCGAGCCCGACCGAGAGCGGGGACGAGGCCGCGCCGACCGAGGCGGGCACCACGTTCCGTACGGCGACGAAGATCCGGCAGGACCAGCGGGCCACGGCCGACGCGTCCACCGGTGACTACCTGTACTGGGTGTTCGAGGCCGACGCGGGGCGTACCGCCACCGTGAAGGCCACGGTGAAGCTGCCCGAGGCCGCCGCGCGGCACGGCGCGGCAACCTGGCGGATCGACGTCTACGACGGACTGCGCCGGCGTCAGGCCTGCGTCTACGGCAGCCAGACCAAGGCGGCACCGAAGGACGCCGCCTCGGTCGACCTGTCCTGCACCCTGCGCACGGTCCGGGCCTGGGCGGAGCCGTGGGACAACGATCCGCTGCCCGGGAGTTACTACGTACGGCTGACGGTCGTCGACCTGCCTCAGGAGGACCTCGGTCTGCCGGTGCACGCGGAGGTCGGGGCGACGACGAAGGACGCGGGCGGTTCCCGCGCGGTGGACGGCGCGCTGTCCGTACCGCTGGTGGCCGGAATCTCCGACCCGAAGGTGGCCGAGGCGACGGAGTCGGCGTCGAGCTGGTGGTCGGACCGCTGGCTCTGGACGGTGGGCGGGGGCGTCCTCGGGGCGATCGCGGCCATCGCCGGATACAACCTGACGCGCGGCTCGGGCCGCCCGTCGCGGGTGCCGCCGGGCGTCTGACACCGGGCATCTGACGGGCCGACGGGCCGACGGCGACCGCTGCCGTCGGCCCGTACGGCCGACCCGGTGAAAGTTATTGACAATCACCCGCAGGGAAACTGAAGCTTTCCGCCATGGCCGCCGCACCCGCCCCTGTGCAGACCCAGCCGTCACGATCGCGTCGAGCGCTGGTGGCGGGATCCGTGGGCAACTTCATCGAGTGGTACGAATTCGGCGTCTACGGCTACTTCGCCACCATCATCGCGTCGCACTTCTTCACCCCCGAGGGCGGCAGCGACGTCGAGGGACTCGTCAAGACGTACGCGTCCTTCGCCCTGGCGTTCTTCTTCCGCCCCATCGGGGCCGCGGTCTTCGGCCGACTGGGTGACCGTATCGGGCGGCGGCCCACCCTGATCCTGGTGATCTGCCTGATGACCGGCGCGACGGCACTGATCGGTGTCCTGCCCACGTACGCCACGATCGGCGCGGCTGCGCCCTGGCTGCTCACTCTGCTGCGGATTCTGCAGGGCCTCTCGGCGGGCGGGGAGTTCGGCGGCGCGGTGTCGGTCATGACGGAGTTCGCCCCGCCGGGACGGCGCGGCCGGTACGGGGCCTGGCAGTCGTTCACGGTGGCGCTCGGGCTGCTCGGGGGCGCGGGCGCGGCGGCGCTGCTCGCGACCGTACTCACCGAGTCGCAGCTGAACGGGTGGGGATGGCGGCTGCCCTTCCTCCTGACCCTGCCGCTCGGGCTGGTCGCGCTGTGGCTGCGGCTGCGCCTGGACGAGACGCCCGCCTTCACCAGGGAGACGCGCGAGAAGCACGAGCCGGTGCGGCCACCCGTCGGCGAGACCGTCAGGGCCGTCGCGCTGGGCGCCGGACGCGTCATGGGCTGGTCGGCGGCGGGCTACACCTTCCTGGTCGTCCTCCCCTCGTACCTGCAGAGCACCCTGAACGCCACATTCCAGGAGGCGCTCGTCGCCACCGTCCTGGCCAACCTGGGCTTCGCGGCCTCGATCCTGCCCGCGGGCATCGTCAGTGACCGGATCGGGCGGCGGAAGGTGATGCTGGCCGGCGCGGTACTGGTCGTCGCGCTCGCGCTGCCGCTGCTGAACCTGGTGCAGAACCCGGACGTGTCGACGTACGCCAAGGGGGCGGCCCTGTTCGGTGCGGGTGCGGCCGTCGGGCTGATGGCGGGGCCGGGTCCCGCGATGCTGGCCGAGATGTTCCCGACGACCGTCCGCTATACGGGACTCGGCCTTTCGTACTCGCTCTCCAACGCCGTCTTCTCGGGCTGTGCGGGGCTCATCATCACCGAAATGATCAAGCGCACGGGCAACGTCGACATCCCGGCGTACTACGCGGCGGCGACCTGCGCGGTCAGCGTGATCGCCCTGCTCACGCTGCGCGGCGACGACCACAAGAGGGCGCTGCGATGAAGGGGCTGGGATGAGGGCGCCGCGATGAGGGTGATCGGGCTGATGTCGGGCACGTCGTACGACGCGATCGACGCGGCCGCCGCCGACCTGACGCTCGAAGGGGACACCCTGGTGCTGACCCCGCTGGGGATGGTCAGCACGGTGTACGCCGACGATCTGCGGGCGGAGCTGCGCGCGGCGCTGCCGCCCGCGGCGACCACCATGGCGGCGGTGTGCAGGCTGGACACACGTATCGGGCAGGCCTTCGCGGAGGCCGCGGTCCTGGCCGACCGGGAACTGTGCGAGGGCCGGGCGGAGTTGGTCGCGTCGCACGGTCAGACCGTCTATCACTGGGCCGAGGACGGCCGGGTGCACGGCACGCTCCAGATCGGCGAGCCCGCCTGGATCGCCGAGGCGACGGGCCGCCCCGTCGTGTCCGGCTTCCGGCCCCGCGATGTCGCCGCCGGGGGCCAGGGCGCACCTCTGGTGAGCATGGTCGACGTCATGTGGCTGCGGGGGCGGGCGGGTGTCCCGGTGGCGTTGAATCTGGGCGGCATCGCCAACATCACCGTGCTGGACGGAGGTTGGGGCGGCGGTGGTCCGCTCGCCTTCGACACCGGGCCCGCCAATGCGCTGATCGACGCGGCGGTCCAGAGCTACGCGGGCGGCGGAACGTACTCCGGTATCTCCCGTAACCCCAACGCCTCCATCGACACGGACGGCGCCCTCGCCGCGCGCGGCACCGTCCACCAGCCGCTGCTGCGACGGCTTCTGGACGAGCCGTACTACGCGAAGCCCGCACCGAAGACGACGGGCAAGGAACTGTTCAACCTGCCGTACCTGCGCGCCGCGCTGGCCGGCTTCGGCCCGCTGCCGGCCGAGGACGTCGTGGCGACCCTCACCCGGCTCACGGCCAGGACGGTCGCCGAAGCAGTGCGGCCGTTCGGCGCGACCGAAGTGATCGCCTCGGGCGGCGGCACCCGCAACCCGGTCCTGATGGCGCAGCTGCGCGAGGAGCTCGGCGGTGTACCGCTGCTGACGTCGGACGAGCTCGGGCTGCCGTCGGCCGCCAAGGAGGCGTACGCCTTCGCGGTCCTGGGCTGGCTGACCGCGCACGGCCTGCCGGGCACGGTGCCTTCGTGCTCGGGCGCCCGCCACCCGAGCATCCTCGGCTCGGTGACTCCGGGCGGCCGGGGTTTGCGCCCGCCGGAATCGGCCACAACCGTCCCGATCGAGCTGACGATCAACTCCCGCCTCTTTACGGCAGGTTGAGGGCACCCGTACGCTCCCGCCACCGCGTGATCACCGGACGTGACGGCAGACGGAGGGTGCACCACCATGAGACTTCGCAACAGACCCGTGCTCCTCGCGGTGGCGGGCGCCCTGATCGCCGCCTGCGCCGTGGGCACCACACCCTCCGCGTCTGCGGCGGCTGCGCCGCATCCGGTGACGGCGGACGCGAGGGTGGTGCCGTTGCAGCTGACGGGGCCTGCCGACAAGCGCTTCAATCTCATCCTGCTCGGCGACGGCTACACCGCCGACGAGCTGCCGGGCTTCCGCGCCGATGTCGACAAGCACCTCAACGTGCTGTGGAGCATGGAGCCGTTCGCCTCCTATCGCTCGTACATCAACGTCTGGGCGGTGGAGCTGCCCTCCGCCGAGTCCGGTGTCGACTGCGATCCCGGTCTTGACGCGCCCCGCCGCGACACCCCGCTGAACATGGGCTTCTGGGGCGGCTGCAACCCGGCCGGCGTTCAGCGGCTGCTCTCCATCGACTCGGCGGCCGCCGCCGCGCTGGCCGACCTGATCCCCGGTTCGCAGAGCACCAACCGGCAGATCGTCGGCCTCGCCAACAGCGATACGTACGGCGGCGCGGGCGGCACCTTCGCCACCGCGTCGGGCGGCAACGCACTCTCCTCGCTCATCACACCGCACGAGATCGGCCATTCCCTGGGCAAGCTCCAGGACGAGTACGACTACTACGCGCGCGGCGTCCCCGGCGGCACCTACCAGGGTGGCGAACCTGCCTCCGCCCATCACACGCTCCTCACCGAGGAGGAGATGCGGGACAAGCAGCGGAAGTGGTGGCGCTGGCTGGGCGAGCGGAGCGATTCCGGCGGACGCATCGGGCGGCACGAGGGCGGCATGTACCAGACGAAGGGGGTCTGGCGGCCGAGCAGGCACTCGATGATGAAGACCCTCGGGTACGCCTTCGACCAGGTCGAGCGCGAGATCATGACCCAGGCCATCTCGGCCAAGGTGAACCTCGTGCAGGGGCACGCGCCGAACGCCACGGCGATCGGCGACGACCGGACCGTGTGGGTCGACACGCTTCACCCGGTCGGCGGTGAACTCGACACCGTCTGGCGGCTGGACGGCCGCCGCGTCGAGGGCACGGCGGGCGCACGAAGCCTCGACCTGCGGCGGCTCGACCTCGACAGTGGGCGTCGTCATACGCTCACCGCGACGGTCACCGACCCGACGCCCTTCGTACGCGATCCGAAGATCCGCGAGTCGCAAGCACTGACCCGCTCCGTCACCTGGACCGTGGACCCGTCCCTGACGACTGAACCGTCCTTCCCCGAACCAGAGTTCACCGCCCACACCGACACCGGTGCGCCGGTCGGCGCCGAGTCCGTGGTGTACGCCGACACTTCGCACTCCACGGGCCCGGCCACGAAGGTTCACTGGACGCTGGACGGGCGGCCGGTGCTGAACCCCGGCAACGACCGCGACCTCGACCTGGGCGCCCTGCGGCTGAGCGCGGGCGGCGACCACACCCTGAGCGCCCGCATCGCCGGTACGGACCGCACGCTGACCTGGACGGTCGACGCCACGCCCGCGAAGGCGGCGTACGAACTGTCGGACCCGCTGCGCACGGTGCGGCGGCCCGGCGAGCCGGTGGAGTATGTCTACGACGGTCCGTTCACGATGAAGCTCACGGCCCGCGACGACCAGAAGGGGTACGTCGTCTCGCAGTTCAGGGTCGACGGTGACGGCTGGTACACCTACTACGGCTGGCCGACCGATGCCGACGCCCCGTTCCGCTTCACCCCGGGCGGCACCGCCATCGACGACCTCGTCTACGGCAAGCTCGGCACGCCGCGCGTGGTGCCGTGGGACGACGCGACACCGGAGTACGGCACACACACGGTCGAGTACCGGACGATCGACTCGGCGGGCAATGTGAGTGCGGGGAAGAGGTTCCTGGTGACGCTGGTGCGGTCGGGAACCGGGGAGTAGGGCGGCGACCCCGCGGGCGCGGGCGGCAAGGCCTCGGCCCCGGCGGCGACAACGTCGCTTACGCTCTCGGGGTCATGAAAAGCAACCCTCCGCGCCTGGAGCCCAAGGCCGACAAGGACACCGTCCGCAGGCACAACCTGAGCCTGGTGCTGCGCGCCGTTCACGACGACGGCGAGGCGACGCGCGCGGGGGTCGCGGCGCGCGTGGGTCTGACGCGTGCCGCCGTGTCCTCGCTGGTCGAGCAGTTGCTGGACAGCGGCTTTCTCACCGAGTCGGGGAAGACGTTCAGCGGACAGGCGGGGCGGCCGGGGACGGTGCTGAAGGTGGCCCGTACCGGGGTCGCCGGACTCGGCGTCGAGATCAACATCGACTATGTGTCGGTGTGCGTGGTCGACCTGTCGGGCACCGACCGCGTACGGCTCACCGAACACCTCGACAACCGCGCCGCGGCCGCGCAGCCCGCCGAAGTACTGGCGCGCGCCGCCGGAATCGCCTCGCGGGCCCTGCTCTCCGCCGAGGAGCACGAGTTGCGGCCCGTCGGCGTGCAGCTGGCGCTGCCGGGTCTGGTGTCCGGCGGTACGGTCCGGCAGGCGCCCAACCTGGGCTGGACCCGCGTCGCGGCGGAGGGCGTCTTCGCACAGGCGCTCACGGCTGCGCGGCCCGGGCGGCGGCCGTTGCCGGTCAGTGCGGACAACGAGGCGAACCTGGCGGCGCTGGCCGAGCTGTGGTTCGGCGGCGCGGGCCGGGAGCGGACGTTCCTCTACCTGTCCGGCGAGATCGGGGTCGGCGGGGCGCTCGTCCTGAACGGCGAACTACTGCGCGGCGCACACGGCTTCGCCGGGGAGATCGGGCACGTGGTGGTGGACCCGCAGGGCCCCGAGTGCCACTGCGGATCGCGGGGCTGCCTGGAGCAGTACGCCGGTCAGCGTGCGCTGCTGCGGGCGGCGGGCATCGACGAGAACGCGGGGCTGCCGGGCGTGGCCGAACTGGAACGACGGGCGCGGGCGGACGACGAGAGGGCCGTTGCCGCGATTCGGGACGCCGGAGCGATGCTCGGGCTGGTGCTGTCCGGTGCGGTGAATCTCTTCGACCCCGATGCGGTGGTGCTCGGCGGGATCTACCGCACGCTGATGCGGTGGCTGTCGCCGACCGCCGGCCGGGAGATGGACCGCCGGGTCGTGTCAGGACTGTGGCCCGAGTCCGGCGGCCGACTCCGCGCGTCCTCCCTGACGGGGGACGCGGCGCGGGGGGCGGCGGCGCTGGTGGTACGGGAGGTGCTGGCGGATCCGGTGGCGTATGTGTAGTGGGGGTGCGGGTGCTGTTGGCCTGCGGCGCTGTTCCCCGACCCGCCCCTTCCCGGCTGTGAGATTTGCGGCTGCCGCCGCGTGAGGGAGCAAGTCCCCAGGCCCTCGGGCACGTTCAGCCTCTTGGGGGTCCCCCCGGACGAAGTCTGGGGGAGTTTGAGGAGCGGGGTCTGGGGCGGAGCCCCCACGCGGCGGCAGCCGCCAAATGTCACAGCGGGAAGGGGCGGGTAGGGAAACAGCCCGCCGCAGGCGCCGCGCACTCCCTACCGCACCCCCAGCAAATGATCCAGCGCCAACTGATCCAGCACCTCGAAGGCCATGCTCCGCTCAGCCGCCGACGTAACGTCGAACTCCTCGTAGGCCCCCCGGTCCGCAAGCAGCGACGCAAGCCCGTCCTCCGCCGTCGCCCGGGCAAGCTCGTCCAGCCGCGACGCCCGCAGCGCATCCCGCACCTCCGGATCCGCACGGAACGCCGCCGCACGCTCCTTGAGGATGAGGTAATTCCGCATGCATCCGGCAGCGGACGTCCACACCCCGTCGAAGCCGTCCGTACGCACCGGCTTGAAGTCGAAGTGCCGGGGCCCTTCGTAGCCCCCCGTCTCCAGCAGGTCCACCAGCCAGAAGGCTTGGCGCAGATCACCCGCGCCGAAGCGGAAGTCCTGGTCGTACTTGATGCCGGTCTGGCCGTTGAGGTCGATGTGGAAGAGCTTGCCCGCCCACAGCGCCTGCGCGATGCCGTGCGGGAAGTTGAGCCCGGCCATCTGCTCGTGGCCCGTCTCGGGGTTCACGCCGACCAGTTCGGGGCGTTCCAGGTGCTCGATGAAGGCCAGGGCGTGCCCGATGGTGGGGAGCAGGATGTCGCCGCGCGGCTCGTTCGGCTTGGGCTCGATGGCGAAGCGGAGGTCGTAGCCCTGCTCGGTGACGTACTCGCCGAAGAGGTCGAAGGCCTCCTTCATGCGGTCGAGGGCGACGCGGACATCCTTGGCGGCACCCGATTCGGCGCCCTCGCGGCCGCCCCAGGCGACGTATGTCGTGGCGCCGAGTTCGACGGCGAGGTCGATGTTACGGATCGTCTTGCGCAGGGCGTATCGCCGTACGTCACGGTCGTTCGCGGTGAAGGCGCCGTCCTTGAAGACGGGGTGGCTGAAGAGGTTCGTGGTGGCCATCGGCACCTTCATGCCGGTGGCGTCCAGCGCCTGACGGAAGCGCTTGACGAGGGACTCCCGCTCGGAGTCCGACGAGCCGAAGGGGATGAGGTCGTCGTCGTGGAAGGTGACGCCGTGGGCGCCGAGTGCGGCGAGGCGCTGGACGGATTCGACCGGGTCGAGTGCGGGGCGGGTGGCCGTACCGAAGGGGTCGACGCCGCGCCAGCCGACGGTCCACAGCCCGAAGGTGAACTTGTCGTCAGGGGTAGGTGTGAAGCGATCCGTCATGCCACTCATCTCGCAGACCTCGCAGCCATGGATTTGTTTGTTGACATTACTAATACTGCACGACCACCCTGTTCCGCAGAAGCCATGAGGCCGTGGAGCCACGAAACGGGAAGAAAAGGGGCCGCCCCATGCCGCCGTCGCCGAGCTCGATCGTCATCGGCGTGGACAGCTCCACACAGTCCACGAAAGCGGCGTTCGTCGATGCCGCCACGGGCCGGCTGCTCGCCGTGGGCCGGGCCCCGCACCGGGTCACCGGCGAGGCGGGGACCCGGGAGAGCGCCCCCGAAGAGTGGTGGCAGGCGCTGCGCGAGGCTGTCGGCGCGGGGCTGCGGGAGTGCGGAGTGCCGGCGTCGGCCGTCGCCGGCATCGCGGTCGCCGGCCAGCAGCACGGCCTTGTCGTACTCGACGGGGAGGGGCGGCCGCTGCGGCCCGCCCTGCTGTGGAACGACACGCGCTCGGCCCCTCAGGCCGTAGCGCTCACCGCCACGCTGGGCGGCCCGGGGGCCTGGACGGCGCGTACCGGATCCGTGCCGGTCGCCTCGATGACCGCCGCGAAATGGCAGTGGTTGCGCGAGAACGAGCCGTACGCCGCCGAGTCCGCCGCCGCCGTACGGCTCCCCCACGACTTCCTCACCGAGCGCCTCGCCGGGGTGGCCGCCACGGACCCCGGCGACGCGTCGGGCACGTGCTGGTACTCCACCGCCACGGGCGCGTACGACGCCGAACTCCTCGGGCTGGTCGGCCTGGACGAGAAACTGCTGCCGCCCGTCGCTCCGACCGGCGCCACCCGCATCGGCTCCCTCACCCCTGCGGCGGCGGCACAGCTCGGCCTGCCCGCCGGGATCGCCGTCGCCGCCGGTACGGGCGACAACATGGCCGCCGCCGTGGGCCTCGGGCTCGGCGGCGCCGGGCTGCTGGACCATCCGGTACTCAGCCTCGGTACGTCGGGCACGGTATTCGCGGCGACCAGGACGAGGCCCGCCGATACCTCACCGGCGCTCGCCGGATTCGCCGGCGCCGACGGCACGTATCTGCCGCTCGCCTGCACCCTGAACTGCACGCTCGCCGTCGACAAGGTCGCCGCGCTGCTCGGCCTCGACCGCGAAGACGCCGCGCCCGGCGGTGAGGCGGTGCTGCTCCCCTACCTCGACGGCGAACGCACCCCGGACCTGCCCGGAGCCTCCGGCCTGCTCACCGGGCTGCGCCACGACACGACGGGGCGTCAGATCCTGGGCGCGGCGTACGAGGGGGCCGCCGTCACGGTACTCCGCGCCCTCGACGAAGTACTGCGCGCGTGCGGCCTGGACCCGGCCGACCCCGAGGTCGCGGCGCGTCCGCTGCGCGTGGTCGGCGGAGGCGCGCGGGGCCGTACGTGGGTGGAGACCGTACGCCGCCTCTCCGGCCGCCCGCTGCTGATCCCCGACGCGGTTGAGCTGGTCGCACTGGGTGCGGCGGCGCTCGCGGCGGGGGCGGCGGGTGGGCGGGATGCGGTGGCTGTCGCTGCGGGCTGGGGTACGGGTGGAGGTAGGGAACTCCCGGCGGTGGAGCTCGACTTGGCCACTTGGCGGCGGGTTGCGTCGGTGCTTGACCGGGTCAGCGGCGGATTCCCCGGCTAGGGCGGGGCCTGCGGCGCCAGGCCCCCCGGCACCGCCACCCCGCGTCAGACCTTGCGAGCAACTCCCGTGTACCCCGGGATCGGGTCGTCGCCCGCCACCGGTACCAGCTCGCCCAGCTCCGGGTGCCACTCCGCCGCCAGCGAGACCCCGGGGTCGACGAGCTCGAAGCCCTTGAAGAACTCGGCGAACTCCTCGCGGGAGCGCGGGCGCAGCGTCAGGCCCCGCGCCTTGTACAGCGCGGACGCCTTCGCCGCGCCCTCGGGGTCGAAGTCCCCGGTGACGTGCGAGAGCACCAGGTAGCTGCCCGACGGCAGCCGGTCCATGAGGCGGCTCACCAGTGCGTGAGCGCCGTCCTCGTCGCCCACGAAGTGCAGCAGCGCGACGAGGGACAGCGCGACCGGCCGGCTGAAGTCGAGTACCTTGCCCGCCTGTTCGAGAATGGCGTCGGGCTCACGCGCGTCGGCCTGGATGTACTCCGTGGCGCCCTGGGGTGTCGAGCGCAGCAGTGCCTCGGCGTGGGCCAGCACGATCGGGTCGTTGTCGCAGTAGACGATGCGCGCGTCGGGCGCGGTCTGCTGGGCGATCTGGTGGAGGTTGGGCTCGGTCGGTATGCCCGTGCCGATGTCGAGAAACTGACGTACGCCGTTTTCGGCGAGCCAGCGCGTGGCCCGGTGCATGAACGCACGGTTGACGCGCGCCATGTCCCGTCCCCGGGAGTCGAGAGTGAGGAGCTGGCGGGCCATCTCCTCGTCGACGGGGTAGTTGTCCTTGCCGCCCAGGAACCAGTCGTACATGCGCGCCGGGTGCGGCTTGCTGGTGTCGATCTCGACGTGGGTGCGGTCTTGCCCGGTCATACGGCGCTCCATGGGGGGTGGCAGTGACAACGTGGACGGGTGAGACGGGTGAGATGGGTGAGACAGGTGAATCAGATGAGGCAGCTGAATCAGGTGAGCAGGAAGTCGGCCTGGCCGGCCTTCGCTCCCCGGATGAAAGCGGCGATCTCGCCGGGGGTGTAGATCAGCGCGGGACCTTCGGGGTCGGCGGACTGGCGGACCGCGACTCTGCCGTCAGCCAGCTTCATCGCCTCGATGCAGTTGCCGCCATTGCCGCCGCTCCACGGCTTGTACCAGCCTTCGGCGGGGAGGTCGGTCGCGGGCATTCCGTTGTATATCCAGTCCATCACAGCTCCTTGCGGAGATCTTTCAGGATCTCCTTTGTGCGTTGTGCAGTTGCGGCCTGAGCCGCCATGCGGTCCATGACTTCAAGGTGGGCTGCCACCTCGGGCCGCGCATCGAGATAGACGGCGCCGGTCAGGTACTCGCTGTAGACCATGTCCGGGAGCTCCGGCACGGCGAAGCGGAAGAGGACGAAGGGGCCGTAGGTGCCCGCGTGGTGTCCGGTCGCGAACTCCGCGATCTGCAGCGTTACATTGGGCATCTCGGCGGCCTCGATGAGCCGGTCGAGCTGCTCCCCCAGTACGTCCGGACTGCCGACGGGACGACGCAGGACCGTTTCGTCCATCACGACCCACAGCTTCGGGGCGTCGGGTCTGGTGAGGAGGCTCTGGCGCTCCATGCGCAGAGCGACGTGCCGGTCGATGTCCCCGGGTCTGCTCTGGCCGACCGCCCCGCTGCGCATGATCGCGCGGGCGTAGCTCTCGGTCTGGAGCAGCCCCGGCACGAATTGGGGTTCGTACGCCCTGATGAGCGACGCCGAGCCCTCCAGGCTGACGTACATGCTGAACCAGTCGGGCAGGATCCCGTGGAATCGCTGCCACCAGCCGGGTTTGTTGGCCTCCTCGGCCAGCTCGACGAAGGCTTCGGCGTCTTCCTCGGAGTTCCCGTACGCCTTGAGGAGCAGCTGTACGTAAGGGATTTTGAGCGCGACCTCGGCGGTCTCCATCCGGCGGATCGTCGCCGGGGCGACGCGCAGGATCTTGGCGGCCTCCTCGCGGCTCGTCCCGGACCGCTCGCGCAGGTCCTGCAGGCGCTTGCCGAGAACGACCTGACCCACCGTCGGGGCGGACCTCGGTTCACTCACTTCAGACCTCCCCATGGGCTGTTGCGAGCAGTGTGCCACGCAGTCGCGACCAAAGAAACGACACTCTGTAATTTTCACAGTGCCTCTTGCCAAGTGTGCCCGCCGGAGGGAGAGTTGTACTGTGAACTACCGTTCACCCACACCGTGAGGAAGCGCTCGTGGCACCAGGCAATACGCTCGCCCCCCGGCTCATGGACCGGTGCCAGGGGACGGACATACGGCGGTACGGCTTCGATTTGCCGGCACGAGCCGAATGTGTCGCCGCCGCCCGGCGCCTGACGAGAGATCAGCTAACCCGGTGGGGCGTCGACGACGACACCTGCGACACGGCGGCACTGGTCGTCTCGGAGCTCTTCACCAATGCCCTGCTGCACACCGCGAGCGAGCACATCGTGTGCGAACTGCGCGACAGCGACGGGCGGTTGCGCGTCGCCGTGAAAGATCAAGGGCTACGTCCGACCGGACCGCAACTGCGCCAGGCCGCCGAGGAGGAGCACGGGCGCGGGCTGCAGCTTGTCGACGCCATGAGCAGCTTCTGGGGAACGCGCGACGCCGAGGACGGGCCCGGCCGCGTCGTCTGGGCGGAGCTTCCTTGCTGAGGTCCGTAATGACCAGCCTGCCGGCCGGTCGTCTCTCCCGCGCCCGCCGCGGCGCCGGCAGGACAGGCGGCCGGGTACTCCTGCCCGTGCCGGCCGAGCTGTCCGCCCCGCTCGGCTGCGATGCAGTGGGACTGCCCGCGCGGCACGGATTCCGGCTCATGGCGCACCTGTCGCGGCCGGGCTGCGTGTTCGCCGACGCCGACTGGTGGTGGTGGATCGTGCCGTCAGGCTCGGACCTCGGACTGACCTGGCCGCAGCCCGCACGATACGTCGCCGGGGCGTACGTACCGGCGACACGTCCGCGCCTGATCCACTGGCCGGACGGCAACGCGCCGTACACGCCGCCGATTCCGCTCTACCTGATGGCGTGCCGCGTGGCGGGGACCGCGCCCGCCTGGTCGGCCGCCGCTGCGCCGCGACAGCTGCCGTGACCACCGGTCTCTGACGACCGGCCTCTCACCACACACACCTCGGACCACCGCCGCCCGACCACCCGGAAGGCGTCGTTTCGGGTGGGGCGCTCTGGACAAGACATGTCGTACCGGGAGTCAATACCCTCAGTGCCAGTTCTGGCATGTCCATGATGCCCGGGAGAGGAATCTCCGCGCCATGAACAGACCCAAGTTACGCAGCCGCGCCGTGCACACCATGACCGCCGTCGCCGTCGCGATCGGGACAGTCCTCGCCGCCGGCCCCACGTCCGCCGCCGACCGGACGGCCGAGTCCAGCGCATCCGCCGCATCCGCCGCCCGGGGCACCACGCCCGTCGTCACCTGGGCCGCCAGCACCGACCGGCTGACCACCGCCGCCGCCTTCCCCGATCGTACGTACCGGCTCGTCGTGCGCACCAGCGCGGGCGGCACCGGGCTGCGGATCCGGCTCTCCAACGCCTTCGGCGACCAGCCGGTGACGTTCGGCCGCGCCTTCGCCGGACTCCGCTCCTCGGGCGCCTCCCTGGTGCCCGGCACCAACCGCCCGCTGTCCTTCGGCGGCTCGCCCTCGGTCACCGTCCCGCCCGGCGGATCCGTCTACAGCGACCAGCTGCCCGGGACGCTGCGGCCGCAGTCCGACCTCGCCGTCAGCCTGTACGTACGCAGCGCGGGCGGCGTCGCGACCGGGCACAAGATGGCCCTCCAGACGTCGTACATCGCCCCCGCCGGCGACCACGCCTCCGACGACTCCGCCACCCCCTACACCCAGCGGATCACCTCCTGGTTCTACCTCGACGCGGTGACGGTCGGCGCCCGGCGCGGCACCGGCGCCGTCGCCACGCTCGGAGACTCCATCACCGACGGCGCCATCTCGACCCGGGACACCAACCGCCGCTGGCCGGACTTCCTCGCCCGCAGGCTGGACGCCGATCCCGGCTCGCGCATCAAGGGCGTCGCCAACGAGGGGATCTCCGGCAACAAGGTCCTCAAGGACGGGTCGGGCGAGAGCGCGCTCAAGCGGCTCGACCGGGACGTCCTGTCCCAGCGGGGCGTGCGCACCATGGTCCTGCTCGAAGGGGTCAACGACATCAAGGGCGTCCCCGCGCCCACCGCCGCCGAGGTGATCGCCGGCTACCGGCAGCTCATCACCAGGTCGCACGCGGCGGGCGTATGCGTGGTCGGCGCGACCGTCATGCCGTACGAAGGCTGGCGGGATTGGACGCCGGGAGGGGAAGCCGTGCGGCAGGAGGTCAATGCCTTCATCCGGGACAGCGGCGCGTTCGACGCGGTAGTCGACTTCGACAGAGCGGTCAAGGACCCGGCCGCACCGTCCCGGATCCTTCCGGCGTACAACAGCGGAGACCATCTCCACCCCAATGACGCGGGGATGCGGACGATGAGCGACACCGTCGATCTGAAGAGCCTGCGCTGCTCAAGGCGTCAGTAGCTCCGGCCCCCTCGGGAGCTGTAGGCCCCTCGGCCGGGGCGGGCCTTCCGGTCCGGTTCGAGGGACCGCAGTGCCTGCCTCGCCCGTGCCACCAGGCCGTCCGCGCTGCACGACTCCGCGAGCGCCAGGCCCCGGGTCAGTTCCCCGGCGGACCCGGCCGCGATGCCGTACTCGACACGGGCCAGCGCATGCTCGTACGCGCACGGGGACGCTTCGAGGAACGCGACCGCCTTGGACAGCAGTTCCACAGCGCGCTCGCCCTCGGCCAGGGCCGCCTCGCAGCGCAGTGACTCACCGATGGCCGTGTCGGTGCCGAAGCGCTCGGCGCGGTCGCGGGCGTAGGCGGCGAGGGCGGCCGCACGCTCGGGTTCCTCGGCGGCCACCGCGCGGGCGAGGTCGCTCGCCCATGGGGCCATGATCCCGTTGTGATGGCCGCGAGCGGTCAACGCATCGCCCGCTGCTTCGAGTTCGGCGACGGCTTCCTTGGTGCGACCCTGGGCGAGCAGCAGCCTTCCGCGTACGCACTGCGCGTCGGGGATCACCATCGAGGACGGGTACGGAGGGGCGAACGCATAGCGGTCGGCCGCCTCCTGGGCGGCGTCGATCCTGCCCCTGGCGAGCAGCGTGTCGATGAGCATGCACGCGGCGTCCCAGTGCATCGGCAGGCCGTCCCCAACGCGCTCGGCGAGGCGCAGGCTCTCGCGCAGATACATCTCGGCCTCCGCGAGGTTGCCGCGCCTGCGCTGGAGATAGCCGACCTGGGTGTGAGCGAAGGCGAGGTGGCCGCCGCTCCAGCCGGAGAGCTCGAAGTCGTGCAGCGCCTCGTCGAAGAGCCTCTCGGCCTGGTCGAGCCGGTCCGCGAAGGCGTAGGTGAGGCCGAGCAGGGCCGGGGGTTCGAAGCCCCATGTGGTGTTGGTCCAGCCGAGCCCGGGCGCGAGCCGGCCCTCGTACAGGGCGCCGTCGCAGATCTGGACGATCTCCTCCGCATTCTCGCCACGTGCGGTGCCGTCAAAGGCTCTCAGTATCAGCAGGACGCGTTCGGAGTTGTCGCGGCCCCGGAGGCCGTCGGTCATCGCGGCGAGGCGGCGGGACCGTCCGGGCCCGTCGTCCTCGGCCGCCTGCACTCCCTCCCACAGGAAGTGCACGGCCTGGAGCCGCATCCTGGCGGGCCCCGGTGCGGTCCTTGCCACCTCGGCGGCCACGACCTGCGCGGCTTCCCGTGTCTGGTTGTTGTGGGTGAGGGCCTGGGACAGCCGGAACACCACGTCGACGCGCTGGCCGGCGTCGAGCCCCGGCATGTCGAGGGCGGCCCGCAGGTGGCCGACCGTGGTGGCGGGTGAGGTCAGCAGCGTGGCGCAGCCCAGTTCGTACAGGACCTGGGCGTGGTGCTCGGGCAGTGGCGGCTCCTGGAGGGCACGCTCCAGGCAGCGCCTCGCGGCGTCCGGCGCTCCCACCGCGAGATGCTCGGCGGCCGCGGCGCGCAGCTGTGCGACCAGTTCGGGATCGTCGTCCGGGTGGACTTCGAGGAGGTGCCTGGCGGCGGCCGCCGCGCCCCGGCCGACCCGGGTGACCGCCCAGGCGGCCCTGCCGTGCATGGCGGTGCGCATCGCGGACGGGATGGCGCGGTAGACGCCGCCCGCGATGAGCGGGTGGACGAACTCCATCGGGTCCGTCCCTTCGAGGATGCGGGCCGCGCGCAGCCGTTCGGCACAGTCGGCGGCCTCGGCACGCCCGAGTACGGCGAGCGATGCAGCGAGGTCCAGGAAGATCTCGGTGCCGAGAATCGCGGCCGCCCAGGCGAACCGGGTGGTCACGGTGCCGAGCTCTTCGAGCCTGTTGATCAGCCCGGTGCCGCGTGCCGACGCGCCGAGGGCGCGCAGGGCGCCCGCGGAGCATTCGACGGGGTCCAGGCCCTCGTCGCGCACTTTGGCGATCAGTTCCACGGTCTCGTACAGGTTGCCGCCGGTGACCGCCCACACCTCGCGGCAGAACGGATCGTCGGCGTGCTCGCCGAGATCGGCCCGTACGAGCCCGGCCGCGGCGGAGGGAGTGAGCGCCTGCAGGGACACGCATTCGCGCGCGGCCGCCTCGATCGCGCGGATGAACTCCGCTGTGTCGCCGACGGGTTCCTCGGTGCGGTACGCGATGACGACGAGGACGGGAAGCTCGCGCCGCTGGACGAACGAGGCCAGCCAGCCGAGGGTCTCCAGGTCGCACCAGTGCGCGTCGTCCACGATCAGGACGAGCGGACGGTACGCCGCCGCCAGTCGTACGACGAGGGTGTCGAGGCCGTCACGGACACCCTGCGGGTCGGCCTGCCCGCCCGGCGGTGCCACGCCGAGGGCGGGGCCGATGATCTCGTAGCCGTCGCCGAGCAGGCCACGGGTGTCTACGGTGCCGGGCAGTGTGAGCGCGGGTTGCAGCAGTTGTCGTACGACATGGAACGGCACGGATGTGACGGTCTCGCCGCCTCGTGCGGACCATACGGTGCAGCGTCCGGCGGCCATGCGGCGTACCTCGGACAACATTGCTGTCTTGCCCAGTCCGGCCTCGCCGCTGTAGACGAGAACCCCACCGCCGGGCGTGTCGGCGCACAGCGCTTCTACGGCGTGTGCGGCGGCGGCGAGTTCCGTCTCGCGTTCCAGCAGCGGGACGGTGACCGGGTGCTCCTGACGGGGCACCATCATCCCTCCCCAACGGTGGCGGATCTCGAGGGTAGCCCGACGGGACGGCCGACGGAATCGATCCGCGCACTTTGGTCCTGGACGGGTGACGGGCTGGTAGGGGCGTAGATCGTCAATGGCCCGCCACAGCCCCGGAATCATGGGCTCCGGGGAGGGTTCCGGCAGTCTGAGCGACCGTCAACTCACGGACAGTCGGGGTTGTATACAGCTGGCGGAGCGAGACGGGTGGCAGCCCGCGTTCCCGGAGTGCTGCGGCTACTCGGACGGCGTAGAGCGAGTTGCCGCCCAGGTCGAAGAAGTTGTCGTCGGGGCCGACGGGTACGCCGAGTACGGACTCCCAGACCTCGGCCAGGGGATTGCTGGCCTGGACGGCGGGCTCGGGGGTGTGCTGGGGCTGGGGCTCGAACTTGGGCTCGGGCTTCGGTTCGGGCTTCGGTTCGGGAAGTTCGCGTACGTCCAGCTTCCCGTTCTCCGTGAGCGGGAGCGCGGGCAGAGCCGTCACCGTCGTCGGCACCATGTAGTCGGGCAGCAGCTTCGCGACTCGCCGCCGTACCGCGGCCGCGGCCGCTTCGGCGAACCGCTCTTCGAGCAGCACGACGTATGCGTCGATGCGTACGCCCGCCGCGTCCTTCAGCACATCGCCGCCGAGCACTACGGCGGCGGAGGTGACCGACGGGTCGTCGAGGAGGACGCTGCGGATCTCGTCCAGCTCGATCCGGAAGCCGCGTATCTTGACCTGGCTGTCGAGCCGCCCGAGATGTTCCAGGGTGCCGTCGGGGCGGAGTCTGCCGAGGTCGCCGCTGCGGTAGATGCGGCTCTCCTGCCGGTAGGGATCGGGCACGAAGCGTTCGGCGGTCAGCTCCGGGCGCCCCAGGTACTCCAGTGCGACACCGGCGCCGCCGACCCAGATCTCGCCCGCCGTGCCGGTCGGCACGGGGCGGCCCTGCGCGTCGAGCACGTACACGTACCAGCCGGGCAGCGGACGGCCCACGGAGCGTGAACCGGCCATCGCCTCGCGGCGGGTCACCGTCTGGGCCGTGGCGTGGACGGTGGTCTCGGTGATGCCGAACATGTTCACCAGCCGGCACCGGCTCTCCGGGTAGCGGTCGAGCCAGCCGAGCAGTGGGCGCGTGTCGAGCGGCTCGCCGCCGAAGACGACGAGGCGCAGCGGCAGTTCGGGCCGGTGGGGCCGGTCGGCCTCCATGAGCTGGCCGAATGCCGAGGGGGTCTGGTTGAGCACTGTCACGCCCTCGCGCATGAGCAGTGCGCGGAACTCGGCGGGTGACCGGGACACCCAGTAGTCCACTACGACCAGCCGTGCGCCGGTCAGCAGTGCGCCCCAGATTTCCCAGACGGAGAAGTCGAAGGCGCTGGAGTGGAAGAGCGTCCAGGTGTCGTCGGCGCCGAGGCCGAAGTCGTCGCGGGTGGCGTCCAGCAGCGCGGCCACGTTGGCGTGCGGCACGACGACGCCCTTGGGGCGGCCGGTGGAGCCCGAGGTGTAGATGACGTACGCGGCTTCCTGCGGGGCGCGGGCGGGGTGGGTGCGGGCCGCCTTGGATTCTGTGGCCGCCTTGGCGTCCGTGGCCGCCATGGCTTCCGTGCCTGTGGCGGCCAGGTCTGCGGGGGTGAGGGTGCGGACGTCCGTGTCGTCGCCGGGGAAGGTGTCGGGGGCCGTCACGATCAGGCGCAGGCCCGCGTCCTGTGCGGTGTACGTCAGCCGGGCCGGTGGGTGCGCCGGGTCCAGCGGTACGTACACCGCATCCGCCTTCAGCACCGCGAGCATGACCACCACGAGGTCGGCGGACCGCTCCAGGCAGATACCGACCCGCTCCCCCGCCCGCACACCGGCCGCGCGCAACCCGGCGGCACAGAGCTCCGCCCGTTCGCGAAGCTGCGCGTAGGTCAGGGTGCGGCCGTCGTGGGTGAGGGCCGTCGCGGTGGGGCGCAGGGCTGCCTGTTCGTCGAAGAGGGCGTCGATGCGGCGGGGGCGCGGGCGGGGTGGGTGCGAGTCGCCTTCGGGGCGGCCGAGGGCGAGCTGGGTTTCAGCTTCGGCGGCGTCGAGCAGTGCGATGTCGGCGACGGGTTGGCCGGGGGATGCGGTCAACTGCTGGTAGACGCGGGCCACGTGGCGGACGAAGGCACGCGCGGTGGCGTCGTCGACGTGTTGGAGCTCATGGTGCAGGTCGAGGGCGATGCCGCCGTCAGGGGTAGTGGTGGTGCGGATGGTCAGTGTGAGTGGGAAGGGGGCGGTTTGGCAGGGGAGGTGGTGCGGGGCGGGGCTGCAGTGCGTGGCGTGGGGGGTTGGGGTGCGGGTTGCCTGCGGCGCAGTTCCCCTACCCGCCCCTTCCCGAACTGGGGGCAAGCCCCCAGACCCCCGGACCGACTGGAGGTTGCCGTAAATTCCAGCCTCTCCGGCGTTTGAGGAGCGGGCGAAAGAATCCTTCCCCCCGAGGCCCTCGCCGCCCAGCACGCCGACGACGGGGCGGACCCCCTCGTACGGGCCTGGCCGCGCCGCCCGGACCGCGTCCAGCAGCTGTCCCGCCGTGCACCCCTCAGAGAGGTCCACAGCCTGGACCCACGCCTCGTCAAACGCACCAAGAGCGCGCTCGGGCCGGTCCGCCCCCTCCGCCAGCACGCCGACCTCCGTCGCCGCCCGCCCCTCGTACCGCCCCACCACCAACGCCGCAGCAGCGACCACGCACGCCAGCGGATCATCGGACGTACCGGCAAGTGCCGTACTCAACACCACGCCTGTCCCTCCCCACTCGATCCGGCCGCCGGATCCCGGCCGTCCGCGCACCGGTGAGCTGTCGCCCGCGCATCCCTGAGCCACCCAGAACTCCCCGGCTGGCACCCGCCCCAGCACCACGTCCGCGACCCCGGCCAGCGAGCGGGCGTCGAGACGCTGCCGGTGGGCGGTCAGGACCAGGTCGGCTGGCCCGTCGGCGTACTCCAGCAGCACGGCACGCAGCAGCGGTCCCGAAGCGACGCTCACCGGGCGGTGCGTCTCGGCATACAGCCGCCGTTCAGCCGCGTCACAGTCGGCCGGCGCCCGCACCGCCTCCCGCCACAGCACCGGCCACCGCTCCCCCGCTTCGGGCCACCACAGCCGGACAGCGGCGTCCAGCGACCGGCCGAGCCCGTCGGCGTCACCACCGTCCGGCAGGCGTACGGACAGGGCGTGGCAGTGGGCCGACGGCGGGCAGTCCGCCGGGACGATCCGGGAGAGGGCGGCCGGGGCAGGGACGTGTGGCATTGGGGGTTCTCCGGGGGTCAGCGGGCGGTGAAGCCGCCGTCAATGGTGAGCACGCTTCCGGTCACTTGCCGGGACTCGTCCGACGCCAGCCAGACGGCCGCCCCCGCGATGTCCTCGGGCTCGACCAGGGCGTTCATCGGCTGGGCCTGGACGAACGTCTCCTCGTGCTCGTCGACCCGTACGTCCAGGGACCGGGCGATCTCGGAGAGCATCCGGCCCTCCACTTGCGGTTCGTCCCGTACGGAACCGGGGCACAGCGCGTTGACGCGGACCTTGCGCGGGGCGTAGTCCAGCGCGACGGCCTTGGTCAGGCCGACGAGGCCGTGCTTGGCCGCGACGTAACCCGCGAAGTGGCGGTAGCCGACGAGGCCCGCGGTCGAGGCGATGTTGATGATGCTGCCCGAGCCCTGGGCCGCCATCAGGCCGCCCACCGCCCGGATCGTCCGCCAGGCACCGGAGAGGTCGACGTCGAGCATGAGCTGCCATTCGTGCTCTTCGATCTCGTGTGCCGTCTTGCCCGAAGGGGCCGCGATTCCCGCATTGTTGACTAGTACGTCGACACGGCCGAAGCGGGCGACCGTGTCGGCCACCGCCCCCTCCACCTGCCCCAGGTCCCGCACGTCGACGGGGCGCGTGAGTACGGCTGCGCCTTCGTCCCGGCAGAGGTCGGCGGTGTACGCGAGCTGGCTCGCGGAACCGAGCGGGTAGGGGACGCCCTGCAGGTCCCCCGCCACGTCGACCAGCATCAGGTCCGCGCCCTCGCGGGCGAAGGCGACCGCACAGGCACGGCCCAGTCCCCTCGCCGCTCCCGTGATCAGCGCGGTCCTGCCGGACAGCCGTGTCCTCATCGACGTCATCGTGCCCGGGCCGTGCGGAGTTCGGCCGCTGTCAGCCGCAGCAGAGCTTCCGCCCGCTCGGTCACGTACATGTGCCCGCCGTCGAGTTCGGCCGTCGTGAGCTTGCCGGTGGTCGCCCACGCCCACTGCGCGGCCTCCACAGCGCTGACGAGTTCGTCGTCGCGGCCCCGGACCGACGTAATGGGAGCCGAGAGCGGGCGGTCGGAGGAGGGAACGTACGTCTCGTGCATCCGTACGTCCGCACGGAGCGTCGGCAGCAGCAGCGCCCGCATCTCGGGGTCCTCCAGTGCCACGTGCGAGTAGCCCGCGAAGGTACGGACGCGGGCCACGAACTCGTCGTCCGGCAGGTCGTTCGCATGGTCGGCGCGGCGGGTCCAGGGGCCCGGCGAGCCGCTCACGACCAGGCCGTCGAGACTCACGCCGGGCGTCGCTTCGAGCCGGTGCGCGAGTTCGTACGCCAGCACCGCCCCCAGGCTGTGGCCGAACACGGCCACACGGGCGCCTTCGCCGAGCTGCGCGGTCGTCAGGGCGTACGCCTCGTCCACCGCGTCGGCGGCGTCGGTGTGCGGGGGCTCGACGAAGCGCTGCTCACGGCCGGGAAGCTGCACGGAGAGGATGCGCAGGCCCTCGGGGGCCAGGTCCTGCCACGGCGTGAAGAACGACGCGCCCGCTCCGGCGAAGGGCAGGCAGATGAGGAAGGTCTCTTCCACGGGTGGTGTGGCTCCGTTCCGGGGGAAGGCCGCGCTGATCTCGGCGGCCACAGCGTCGCGGTTGTTGGGGTCCAGGAGGTAGAAGTGCCCGCCGGGGAAGGAGCGTTGGCGGCGCCCGGCGGGGGCGTACGTCGTCCAGGCGGCCGGTTCCGGGCCCGTGACGAGTGCGTCGTCCTCGCCCGTCAGCACCGTCGGCGGCACGGGCAGCGCCCGGCCCGCGTTGAGGCGGGCCAGTCGCCGGCCGAGTGTCAGGTCGCAGCGCAGGAGGGACAGTACGCGGTCCCGGAAGAACGGGTCCGCCAGGACCTCGGCCGGGGTGCCGCCACCCCGGCGTACGACATCGAGCAGGGCGGCCTCGTCCCAGGCGTCCCCGGCGTCCCCGGAGTAACCGGCAATACCGGCGTCTCCACGGACCCCGGCGTCCACGTCCGGCGGTGCGCTGAGCACCAGCCCCGCGCACAGGTCCGGCGCCTCCAGGGCGAGCGCCGCCGCGAGCACCGAACCCATGCTGTGGCCGAAGTACACGGTGGGCAGTGCGGGCATCCGACGCAGTTCGCCGAGGACGGCGCGCACGACGGCCGGCGGGTCGTCCGGCGTGTCGGCGAAGGTCTCCGTGTACCGCCGTTCGCGCCCCGGCAGGGTGACCCCGACGACTTCGATGCTGTCGGGCAGGCGCTTCAGCAGGGGCAGGAGGGAATTGGGGCCGGCGCCCGCGTTGGGCACGGCGACGACCCGGCCGCGCGGCCCGGCGTCGTGCGGCCCGGCGCCGTGCGGTCCGTCGCCGCGTGCGGGGCGCAGTACGGCCGTCCATTCCTTACGGGATTCGTCCTGTGTCATCGCCTAGCCCGCCGTGACGAATTCGGTGAGCACCTGAGCCAGCAGCCACGGGTCCTGCGTTCCGCACAGCTCACGCGCCGAGTGCATGGAGAGGCCCGGCACCCCCACATCGACCGTGGGAATGCCCGTACGGGCCGCCGTGAGCGGGCCGATCGACGTGCCGCAGGGCATGGCGTTGTTCGAGACGAACGACTGCCACGGAGTCCCCGCCCTTTCGCACGCCGCAGCGATGACCGCGATCCCCTGCCCGTCGGTGGCGTAGCGCTGGTTGACGTTGACCTTCACGACCGGCCCGCCGTTGGGCAGCGGGCGGTGGTCCTGGTCGTGGCGCTCCGGGTAGTTCGGGTGTACCGCGTGCGTCATGTCGGCCGATACGCAGAACGAGCCCGCGAAGGCCCGCTCCCGGTCCTCCTGTGTACCGCCGCGCGCGGCGACCGACCGGTTCAGTACACGTTCGAGGAGGGGGCTCTGGGCGCCGCTCTCCGACGCGCTGCCGACCTCCTCGTGGTCGAAGGCGGCCAGCACCGGTACGTACGCGCTCTCCCGGCCCGTGGCGGCGGCCAGTGCGGTGACGCCCGCATGGACCGACACAAGGTTGTCGAGGCGGGAGGAGACCAGGAACTCCTCGTCCGCTCCGAGATACGCGGGCGGCTGTACGTCGTGGAACATCAGGTCCCAGCCGAGGATCTCGTAGAAGTCCGCGTCGGCCTCCTCCGCCACCCGGCTGAGCAGCGCGCCCTGTTCGGCCCCGCCGAGACCCCAGATCGGGGCGGTGTGCCGCTGGCGGTCGAGGGCGAGGCCCTCGTTGACCGTACGGTCGAGATGGATGGCGAGCTGCGGCACGCGCAGCAGCGGCCGGTCGATGCACACCAGCCGGTTCGTCCCGTCGCGCATGGTGACCCGTCCCGAGATGCCCAGGTCTCGGTCGAGCCAGGTGTTGAGCGGCACTCCGCCGTACACCTCGACGGCGACCTGCCGCCACCCCACCGAGCTCGTGTCGGGCGAGGGCTTGACGCGGAGGTTCGGCGAGTCGGTGTGTGCTCCGACGATCCGGAAGGGGGTGTGCGCGGGTGCGCCCTCGGGGACGTACCAGGCGATGAGGGCGCCGCCCCGTACGACGTAACAGCCGCCGCTCTCACCTGACCAGCTGTCGGTCTCGGCCAGCTCGCGGAAACCGGCCTTCTCCAGCCGCTCGGCCGCGCTCGCCACCGCGTGGTACGGGGACGGGCTGGCGCGGATGAAGGAGATCAGGTCGTCGCTGTGACTCCGGTCGTGGGTCAGCGTCATGCGGTCCGTGCCTTTCCGTTGGCCTGCAGCAGAGATCCGACCGGCTCTTCGGGCCGGGAGCACAGCTCGCTCAGGAGGGTGGTGTATTCGGTGAGCAGTGCCTCGGCGGCTTCCGCGTCCCACAGGTCGGCGGAGTATTCGAGGAACGTCCGGTAGCCCGTCGCGGGGTCCCTGCGCGGTGCCAGGCCGAAGCAGAGTTCGCTGCGGGCGAGCGGCGGCGCCAGGTCGTCCACCTCGACGCCGAGATGCGGGATCTCGATGTCGGTGTCGACGGAGTTCTGGAAGGCGAGGACGTACGGGACGCGGTCGGGCACGTCGGTCGCGCCCGCCTCCCGCATCGCCTGCATGATCCGTGCCGTGGGCAGCACATTGGCCATGGCTTCCATCGCGCCGGCGCCGGTGCGGGTGACGAGGGCGGCGCAGCTCTCGTCCGGGTCGGGGCGTACGCGGACCATGATCGCTGTCGATGTCATGGCGACCAGGGATTCGAAGGCGGTGGCCTCGCGGTTGGCGTAGGGGACGGCGAGGAGGATGTCCCGCTCGCCGGAGAGCCTGGCCAGGAAGACGCCGAGGGCGGCGGCGGCCACGGCGAAGGGTGTGGTGTGCCGGGCCGCGGCGAACCCTTCGACGGCGGCGCGGAGTTCACCGGACGCGAGGCCCCGGATCGTACCGCCGCGTCCGCTGAGCTTTTCGGGTCTCGGGAGTGCGGTGGGTACGTCGAGGGCGGCCGGTACGCCGTCCAGGTACGCGGCGCAGTGTGCGGCCCTGCGGGCCTCGGTGGCCGGGTCGTCCTGCTCGCGCTGCCAGCGTGCGTAGTCGGTGGACTGGGACGTGGGGGCGGGGAGGGTGTGGGCGGTGCCTGAGGCGTACGCGGCGTACAGTTCGGCGATTTCCGCGAGGAGCACGGACAGGGACCAGCCGTCCACACAGATGTGGTGCAGTACGAACATCAGCGCCCACTCGTCCTCCTCGGTCCGGATCAGGCGGAGGCGGGGCAGGACGGGGCGGGTGAGGTCGAAGCTCGCGGCGGCTGCCTCGTGGCACAACTCCTCGCCGTGTTTGCGGCGTTCGGCGGCGGCCGGGAGATGCGTGAGGTCCTCGACCGGCAGGTCGAGCGGCGGAGGCGCGACGACCTCCTGCCACCAGGCGCCGTCGTCCTGCTGTACGAAGCGCGTGCGCAGGCCGTGGTGGCGGCCGATCAGCTCGGCGAGGGCCGCCCGGAGCGCGTCCGGGTCCAGGGCGCCGGTGAAGCGGATCCTGGTCGGTATGTTCCAGACCTCGGCGTGCGGTACGGAGTAGTGGCCGGCGATCATGCGGGCCTGCTGGTCGCTCGCCGGGGCCCGGTCGGTCACCTCGTGCGTGACGCCGGAGATCCGGGCGATCAACTCGGCTTTGTGCGAGCGCAGTTCGGCGAGGAGGTCGTCGGTGAGCGCATGCCGGGGCGCGTCGTAGCGCAGTGCGCCCCCGGGTGTCGCCAGCAGCCGTACGTCGAGTGCTTCCAGCCGGGCGAGCAGTGTGTCGATGTGATCGGGTACGGTCACAGTTCCCCCTGTACGCGCGGCGCGTCCTGGCCGGGTCCGGCCAGCTGGTCCTGCATGGCCCGCAGGGTGGCGTCTTGGAAGAAGTCCGCCATGGGGTAGTCGGTCCCCAGCGCGTCGCGCACCCGGTTGACGAGCCTGATCGCGCTGATCGAATTGCCGCCGAGGTCGAAGAAATTGCTGTCGGCAGGGAAGCCGTCGGTCCCGAGAACCGCCTCCCACACCGCGCGCAGGGTTGCAGCGGTCGAGTCTCCTGCCGCGTACCCCGGGGGCGCCGGCAGCTCGCCCACGCGCTCGGCGGTCCCCTCCGCCATCGCCGCGAGCACCCGGTCGAGCTGGTCCAGGCAGCCGCGCACGGTGGCCTCGTCGAAGAGATCCGCGTCGTAGCGGACACGGAGCTTGAGCCCGGCGGCGCTGCGGGTGGCCATCAGGGCCAGTTCGAGGGGCGCGGACTCGGTGCCGCCGTCGAGCCCTTCGACGCGCAGGCCGGGCAGTTCGATACGGGCGAGGGGTTCGGTGTCGAGGTCCGCCGAGACGGTGACCAGCGGACGCGGGTTGCCGGGGTCGGGATGGCCGGCGGCCAGCAACGCGTCGAGGTCCACCTCGCGATGCGCGTCGGCGCCGAACAGCGTGTCCCTGGTCGCCCGTACGGCGTCGGTCAGACCGGTGCGGTCCGTGAGCGACGTACGCAGCGGGAGCAGCGCGACATGGAAGCCGACCGTGTCGCGCTGGTCCGGCGCTCTGCGCCCGAAGGTGCTGCCGACGACGAAGTCGTCCTGACCGGCGTACTGGCGGAGCACGATCTGCCAGCCGGTGAGCAGCGTCGCGAACAGCGTGACGCCTTGGCGCCCGGCCCAGTCCTGAAGCTGTGCGGTGCGCTCGGGCCCGAGCCTGACGGCCACGGCGGCGCCCCGGCCCGCCACGGTGCGTCCGCGCGGGCGGTCGGTCGGCATCAGGAGCACGGGCGGCTTGTCCCCGAGGTGGTCGCGCCACCACGTGAGGTCGTCGTCGTCCGGGCTGCCGGGCGGGGCGGCGGCCGGTTCGAGCGTCGTACCGGCGGGGCGGGCGAAGGCGGGTTCGCGGCCCTCCACGCCCGCCCGGTACAGCTCCTGGAGGTCGGCGGCGAGGATCTCGGCCGAGTGGCCGTCCGTGAGGATGTGGTGCATGCCGAGCAGCAGCGCGTGATCGCCGGGGCCGAGCAGGAGCAGCCTGGGCGTGAACAGCGGCCCTTCGGCCAGGTCGTACGGGCGCTCGCTCTCCTCGCTCAGTGCCTCGGCGATCGCCTTGTCGGCGTCCTGCCCACAGGCGTCGGTGACCACCAGCAGCTCGGGCCGCAGGCCGGGACGTACGACCTGGACAACGGTCTCGTCCCCGCGCCCGGTGCGGAAGACGGTACGCAGCGCCGCGTGCCGTTCGGCGAGGCCGGTGACGGCGGCGCGCAGGGCGGCCGGATCCAGGTGCCCGCGCAGGCGCACGGCCTGTATCTCGTTGTACGCCGCCGGGTTGCCGATCAGCCGGGAGGCCAGCCAGAGGCGCTGCTGGGCGGGGGTGGCGGGGGCGGTGACCGCCTGGGGCGTCGCCGCCGGGGGCATGGTCGCCGGGGCCGTCGGCGCCAGGGCCGTCGGCGTCTCGCGGTCGTGGTAGCGCCTGCGCAGTACGTCCAGCTGCTCAAGACCCGACCGCATCAGCTGCGTCGGCATGCCGAAGTCGACCAGCGCCGCGATCTCGTCGGCGCCGGCGGCGTGCAGGGCGTCGACGACGGGGGCGCAGGTGTCGGGTGTACCGATCAGGGCGCGCTGGTCGCAGTAGCGGTCGTACGCCCGGCGGAACAGGTAGTCGAGGTCCTCCTCGCTCGCGGCGGCCACGTCCTCGGGGCTGCGGCCGAGCGCCGTCGCGGCGGAGCGCATCAGCAGCGACGAGCGCAGGTAGCTGCTCATCGGCTCCAGCGCGTCGGCCCGCGCCTTCGCGTGGTCCTCGGCGAGGTAGGTGTGGATCAGGACGGTGACGCGGCCGGCGTCGGGGTCGAGGCCGTGTTCGGCGCGGACCTGCCGGTAGTGGCGGATGTTCTCGGCCAGTTGGGCAACGCTCTGGTTCATCAGATTCGTGACGATGCCGAGGTCGCGTCTCGCCGCCTCGGCGTACGACGCACGCTGCCCGGAGGTCGCGAGGAACATGGGCGGCATGTCCTGGACGGGGCGCGGCTGGATCCGTACGTCGATGTCGCGGCCCTCTCCGGTGCGGCGGCGCACTGCATCGCCGCGCCACAGGCGCCGTACGTCGTCGAGATGGGCGAAGGCGATTTCCTTGCGGTCCTGGAAGCGGTACGGGTGGAGGACGAAGTCGTTGGCGTGCCAGCCGGTGGCGCAGCCGATACCGACGCGGCCGCCGGAGAGGTTGTCGGCCACCGACCACTCCTCGGCGACGCGGACGGGGTCGTGCAGGGGCAGGACGACGGATCCGGCGTTCAGCCTGATGCTGCGGGTTTCGCGGGCGAGGGCGGCGGCCAGGACGGCAGGGTTGGGGAACAGGCCGCCGAAGGAGTGGAAGTGGCGTTCGGGCAGCCAGAGGCTGCTGAAGTCGTGCGTGTCGGCGAACTTGGCCGTCTCGATGAGCTGCTCGTACTTGTCGCCTGCGGCGACGTCGTCGTCCGTGGTCTTTTCGGGGTAGTTGCCGAAGAAGTAGACGCCGAAGTCGGGGGCGGGGCGCTTGCGAGGGGAGTCGGTGGGACGGGCCTTTGCTTTGGCCTTCTCGGGAAAGTAGCCGCCCTGGCGGCGCAGTTCGCGCAGGGAGTCCTTCACCGCGTCGGTGATCCGCTCGGTGTCGGAGTCGGTGTGGGCGGTGGAGAGGTAGAAGCTGCGCCACTCCCACACATGGATGCCGCGCAGCATCAGGTGGTGGTAGAGCAGCTCCATGTCGGCGCGGTGCGTGAAGCGGAACATCGACCCGAAGTGGGCCATTTCCAGAGGGAATTCCTCGTCGCGGAAGAAGCGGTTGAGGTCGTCGGCGAGTGCGTCCGTGCGTGCGTTCAGGCGCTCCTGGAGGCCTGGCCCCTGCTCCTTGAGGTGCGTGAGGACCGCTTTGGCCGCCGCCATGGAAACGGGGTGCTGGATGTACGTACCGCCGAAGAAGGTGGTGTCGCGCATCGGGCGGCTGTCGTCGCCGTACTGCCAGAAGCCGCCGTCGATGCCGTCCATGATGTCGGCGCGGCCCGCGATGGCGCCGATGGGGAAGCCGCTGCCGAGGGCCTTGCCGTACGTCGCGAGGTCGGGGACGACACCGAAGTGGTGCTGGGCGCCGCGCGGGTGGGGGCGCAGACCGGTGAGCATCTCGTCGAAGAGGAGCACGATGCCGCGACGGGCGGTGAGTTCGCGCAGCGAGCGGAGGAACTCGACCGGCCGGAGGCCGGGGTTGCGGCACTGGACGGGCTCGACGAGTACCGCGGCGATGGTGTCGCCGAGCGACTCGATGGTCTCCAGGCTCTCCTGGGCGCCGTATTCGAGTACGAGCAGTTCGGACACGGCGCTGCGCGGGATGCCGCGGGACACCGGGACGGCGTGGTGCCCTTCGGGGCCCGGGCGCCCGAGCACGGAGTCCACATGGCCGTGGTACGAGCCGCGGAACATGACGATGCGGTCGCGGCCGGTGGCGGCGCGGGCGAGGCGGACGGCGGCGGAGTTGGCCTCGGTGCCGGAGTTGGCGAAGGCCAGCCGCTCCATGCCGGTCGTCTCGGCGAGCAGCTCGGCCACTTCGCCGGTGTCGGCCGAGCGCGGGCCGAGGCGCAGCCCGTCGGAGAGGTGGCGGCGTACGGCATCGGCGACGAAGTCCGGTTCGTGGCCGAAGAGCAGGGCACCGAAGCCCATGGTGATGTCGGTGTAGTCGTTGCCGTCGACGTCGGTGAGACGGGCGCCGAGCGCGGAGCGGGCGGCGATCGGGTACAGCATCTCCTTGGTGGCCCGCCGGAAGCCCACTACGGCGCGACTGTCGGCGAGGACGGACCGGTGCCGCTGGGCCAGTTCCTTGGAGGTACGGGTGCGCTCGGTGAACCGCCGCACGAGGTCGGCGACGTGCGCCAGTTGCTTGCGATCGGCCCCGTCCCCGGCCATGCCGGAGCCCGGGGGGACGGTGACGCGGGGACCGTGCTGCTGGGTGGGCAGGGGTGGTTCGGGGGAGGCTGGGAGTGCAGGTGCGGGTGCGATCCCGGCCTCGGGCTCGGTCGGAAACGCGGGTGCGGGTGTCGGCGTGGCCGGTGCGGACACCGATGAAACTGCAGGAGCGATCGCAGCCTCGGCTGTCGACACAAACGCGGGTGCGGGCGCTGCACGGCGTTGCTTGGCAGCGGCCAGCCGTGCTGTGAGCTGTCGGGAGAGCTCGGCTGCCTTGGCCACCTCGTCGGCGGAGGCCGTGACGGATACGCCTGGAGTACTCATCGGGCCGCCGCCTCGGGGCCCTCGGTCAGGAGCGCGACGGCTTCGGAGAGCTGGGTGAGCATCTCCGCCTGAGTCGCAGCGAGCTGCCGTATCTGCCGCGCAAGCTCCTCGACCTCGGCGCGCGTCGCGTACGCCGGCGAGCCGTCGGCGGCGGCCGATGGCATGGCCGCGGGGCTCTCGCCCAGGGAGCCGTCGGTGGCGGTCGGCACCGCGGGCGCCCCGGCAACCGGCGTGGTAGCGCCCGAGTTGGGGAGGGCAGGCGCCGGAGTGCCGCCCAGCGCGGGCACGGCCGACGCGGCGGCACCCGATGCGGGAGCAGCCGACACGGACCCAGCCGGTGCAGAAGCCGCCGAGGCGGAGCCGGCCAGCGGGGAGGTAAGCGGTGCCGGAACAGCCGAGGCGGAGCCGGCCAGCGTGGAGACAGCTGATGCAGCCGCACCCGGTGCGGCGCCAGCCGGTGCAGGAGCAGCCGGTGCGGCGCCAGCCGATGCGGGAGCAGCCAGTGCGGCGCCAGCCGGTCCAGGACCAGCCAGCGCGGGAGCAGCCGACGCGACGGAGGGCGACACAGAGCCAGCCGGCGCTGCGCCAGCCGGTTTCTCTGCACCCGGCGCGGCGCCAACCGCTGCCGGTGCCGCTGCCGCTGCCGGTGCCCCAGTCGCACTCGCGCCCCGGCGGGTGGTGATCAAGGTCGCCGTCAGTCGTGGTGTGCCCACTTCCTCCAGCATCTCTCGCATCGCTATCTCTATGCCGAACTCCCCCTCCAACTGCCGCAGCATCCCGATCAGTTGGAGCGAGTCCGCACCGAGGCCCACGAAAGTCCGGTCGGCTCCGACCTGTGACGGCTCGTAGCCCAAGTGGCCGGCGGTCAGCTCCAGCACCCGGTCCAGTACGGACTGTTCAGTCATGGCGTTCTCCGTGGTGGCTCGATGGTCGTCGTCTTCGGAGGGATTCCGGGGCCCTGGACCGGGACCCGCCGGGCCCCTGAAGAACGGCGGTGGCCCCGTCCAGTGCGACTCATGCTGGAACGGATACGTGGGCAGCGGCACCCGGCGGCCGCCGCAGCCGTCGAGCAGCGCCGCCCAGTCGATGGCGTGGCCCGCGCAGTGCAGGCGCGCGACGGCGGCCCACAGCGGCTGGAGCGTGGCGGTGTTCCGGCGCTGCGTCGGCACCGCGACCGTGTCCGGCAGGACCCGGCGGGCCATCCCGGTCAGCGGCGCGTCGGGGCCGAGTTCCACGAGCAGCGGCCTTCGCGGGGCGAGTGTGCGCAGGATCGCGTGGAAGTCGACGGGCTCGCGTGCCTGCCGTACGAGATCGTCCGCGTCCGGCAGCCAGCCCGCCGGACGCAGCGCGCCGTCCAGGCCGCTGACCAGCGCCGCACGAGTCGGCCTGAGTTCGGCCTTCTCCGCCGCGATACGGAGGTCGTCGAGCACGGGGTCGATCAGCGACGTATGAAACGCCCGGTCCACCGCCAGCGGCAGCCCCGCCTCGCCGTGTTCGGTGAGCCACGTGCGGGCTGCCGCCACCGCCCGCCGCCCGCCGGCAACCACATGATGGGCCTGGCCGTTGACCGCGGCGAGCTCTAGGCCGTCGACGTCGGCCAGGAGCCGGCGTACGCACTCTTCCGGCGCGAGTACGGCGATCATGCCGCCGGGTTCCGTATGGCGTTGCATCAGCCGCCCGCGCCGGCACACCAGCCGCAGCCCGTCCTCCAGCGTCAGGGCGCCCGCGACGCACAGGGCCGCGTACTCGCCCACGCTGTGTCCCGCGACGACCGCCGGCTCGACGCCGAGCCGGCGCCACAGCCGCGCCTGGGCGACCTGGAGGGCGAAGATCGCGGGCTGGGCGAATTCCGTGTCCCACTGTTCGGGTCCTTCGTCGGTCAGGAGGCGTTCGAGGAACGTGTCCTCACCCGTCTCGTCCCGATGGATTCGCGCGCACGCGTCGAGCGTCTCCGCGACCACGGGGAAGCGAGCGGCGACGGAGGCCGCCGTCCCCGGTCTCCCACCGCCCTGCCCGCTGAAAAGGAACACCGCCTCGGGAACGGCATCTTCCGGGACCTCGCCCAGTGCGTACGGCGCGTCCCGACCGGCCTCCAGCGGGCTGTCGAGGTAGTTTTCGAGCGCGCGCAGCAGGCCGTCCGGCTCCGCCGTGACGACGAGCCGGTGCCGTAGATGGCGACGGCCCAGCGCCGCGCCGGTGAGCAGATCGGCGGGCGCCGTCCCCGGGTGGCGTACGAGGTGGTCCCGGAAGGCTCGTGCGTACTCGGTCAGCGCTTGCGGGTCGTGCCCCGACAGCGGCAGCAGGCCGGGTAAGGCGGCCCGGTCCAACGCCACCGGCAGGCCTGCCGCCGTCGGCTGCGCCTCTTCGAGGATCACATGGGCGTTGGTGCCCCCCATGCCGATGGAGTGCACGCCCGCCCGGCGCGGTACGCCACCCCCGGGCGCCGGCCACGCGCGAAGCCGGTCCGGCAGGACGAACGCGCTGCCTGCGACATCGAGGGCCGGGTTGGGCCGGGAGAAATTCACCAGCGGCGGAATTTCGCCGTGCCGGAGCACGAGGATCGCCTTGATGAGTCCGGCCAGTCCCGCGCAGCTGTCGAGGTGGCCGATGGCGGGCTTGGTGGAGCCGAGCGCGCAGAAGCCGGTCCGATCCGTGTGGCGCGCGAACGCCTCGCTCAGCGCGGCGAATTCGATCGGGTCGCCCTTGAGCGTGCCCGTGCCGTGCGCCTCCAGATAGCCGATCGTGTCGGCCGGGACACCGGCTGCCCGCAGCGCCCCGAGTACGGCGTCCCGCTGCCCCGCGACCCCCGGCGCGGCGAAACCGCCCTTGCCCGCACCGTCGTTGGTGACCGCCGAGCCGAGGATCACGGCGTGCACCGTGTCGCCGTCGGCGAGCGCGCGGTCGAGTGGCTTGAGCAGCACCGCGGCCACCCCGTTGCCGCCGACCGTGCCTTCGGCCGCCGCGTCGAAGGCACGTACCGTACCGGTCCGCGAGAGCGTCGAGCCCTTGACGTGCGGGTGACCGGTCACCTGGGGCAGGTGCAGCGCGGCCGATCCGACGACCATCAGGTCCGCGTCGCCGGATGCCAGTGCCTGGCGGGCGAGGTGTACGGAGACGAGCGAGCTGGAGCAGGCGGTGGCGACGTTGACGGCGGGCCCGGTCAGGCCGAGCCTGAAGGCCGCCCGGCTGGCGGTGAAGTCCGGATAGTTTCCGACCTGCACCTGCTTCACGGCGTGCCAGTCCGCCGAACGGGCTTCCCGTTCAAGGTTGTTGGCCAGGTAGCTGTGGAGGGAGTAGAGGCGGTACCCGGTGCTCGCGTAGACGCCGATACGGACGTCCGGGTCGGGCCGCGCGTATCCGCCGTCCTCCAGCACGTGGTAGACGCACTCCAGGAAGAGCCGCTGCTGCGGGTCGGTGACGGCGGCCTCCCTGCCGCTCATCCGGAAGAAGCCCGCGTCGAAGCCGTCGATGTCCCGGAGCGGCGCACTGGCACCCATGAAGTCCGGTGCCCGGTACGCCTCCTCGGGGATCCCGGCGGCGGCGAACTCCGCGTCCGTGAAGCGGCGTACGTGCGACGTCCCGGAGCGGATGTCTTCCCAGTACTGCCCGGGACTGTCAGCCCCCGGAAACCTCAGCGCCATCCCGACGACCGCTGTGCGGGTCTCCCGCATCGGCATTCCCTCCCTCTACGGACGACCTCTTGTCACTCCGACCCCACCGGCCCCGCCCGCCCATGAGCCGGATCAGGAAGACCAGCGCGACGACGATCGCGACGCCGTGGGACCAGGCGACGACGGAGAACGGTGAGAACGCCTCCAGCGCGGCGGCGACGGCGATCATGCCGACGCCGAAGCCGAGGTTCTCGACCGTGGCCGAGATTCCGAACGCGTGGCCGCGCAGGGTCTCCGGCAGCGTCTGGAGATGCGAGGTGTACGACACCTCGGTGAGCCCGTCCGCGGCTCCGGCGACAAGCGCGATCACCAGCGTGGCGGCGATCGGGAACCCGGCGAAGCCCAGGATGAAGGCGCTGGACATGGCGACCGTACCCAGGCCGAATCCGACGGCGCCGACGGATCGCCCGGTGTGCTTGACCCACCGCTGGATGACTTGTTGGGCCAGTACGTTCCCGAGGGCCCAGAAGAGCCAGAAGCGGCTGACGAACGCCGCCGGGTCGCCGGGGTCGAGCGCGCTGGAGTACACCGGGAGGGCCGCGTTGTGCGAGGACGAGCCGAGGGCGTCGACGCCGCGCAGGATCACCATGAGCCCCATCGCGGGCACGGCCGCGAGCGCGGTCACCGCGACCGACAGCTTGCGCCCGGAGTCTGCGCCCGCCTCGGCCTTCTCAGCAGTGCCTGCCCCGTCGGCCGTACGATCGCCCTCCGCCGTACGCCCGGCCTTGTCCGGCAGCCAGATCACCGTCGCCGCGCACACCAGGAAGCTCGCCGCGTCGAGCAGGAACGCGGCGGTGAATCCGAGCTGCGACACGACGACGCCGGCGGAGGCGAAGCCCGCCACCATGGCCATCGAACGGCCGCCCACCATCAGCGAGTTGGCCCAGCTGCGCCGCTCCTCCCCCACCAGATCGGGAATCGAGCTGCGCAGCGCCACCATGAAAACCGTGCTGCAGGCGCCGATCGTGGCGGAGGCGACGAACAGCGCGACTGTGCGCAGCCCGTCCGGTACGAACGCCAGCACCAGCATGGCGGCCGCCTGCGCCAGGTTCATCCAGAGCATGACCGGCTTGACGGCGACCCGGGCCAGCAGGGAGCCGGCGGTGAGCCCCGTGAGGAATCCGGCGCCGAGCCGTACGGCCATGAACAGGCCCATGGCCAGGGCACTGTCCGTCGTGGCGTAGACGAAGAGGTTGAGCGCCACCATGTTGAGGAAGGTTCCGTACGAGGAGACCGAGTAGCCCCCGACGAGGATCCGGTAGCGCCAGTCGGCCGTCACGGCAGCAGGCATGTTCCCTCTTCCTCGGCGGGCGCTCGGTGCGGACGTGAGCGGGCCGGTCCCGCTCCCGATCATGCTTGCCGAATTGCGCGGCGCCACCCGGGAACGGTCAACGCACAAATGTAATCTGCACAGTTGTGAACGATGACCATTCCACCTCGATGGCGTTCGATTGCGACAATTCGCCGTTGGAAGGGCCGTGCGCCACCGCGCTCGCGACCTACCGGCGTGCGCTCACGGAAGGAAGGCTTCCTCGGAACGAGGCGCCGGACTGTCTATGGAGATTTCACCTTGTACTTGAAGACCCTTATTCGCCCGAATTTGTTATAGCCGTCCCCGCGGAGGCCGCGGCCTTTGCCGTACTGGCCCCGATCGAGAACGCCATTTCCCAGCAGCGCCAGACCCTTCGCGCAACACGCGCGGCCCTGTCGGCCTTTGGGGAGGTGTACACCGACGCACGCAGCGCAGACCAGCCTCCGCTGACCCTGCTCACCGGAGGTGAGCTGATCAGCAAGGCGCTGACGGCGGCCGTGGACGGGTGCCGTCACGAGCTGCTGACGGCCCAGCCGGGCGGCGGCCGCGCACCGCAGATGCTCAGTGAAGCGCTGGAGCGCGATCTGCGCCTGCTGTCGCGCGACGTACGGCAGCGGACGATCTATCAGCACACCGTGCGCTCACACCGGGCGACACTGTCCTACATCGAGCAGGTCACGGCGGCGGGCGCCGAAGTCCGTACGCTGGCCGAGGTGTTCGAGCGGTTCATCATCTGCGACCAGAAGGTCGCCTTCATTCCGGTGTCGGAGGAGCGCGGCAGCGCCGCACTGGAGATCCGTCATCCCGCCCTGGTCCGCTTCCTGGCCCAGTCCTTCAACAACGCCTGGGCCAGGTCGATCCCGGTCCATCCGGACACCTCACCACTGCGCTCGCCCAGCATCACGTCCGACGTACAGCGCACGATCCTGCTGGCTGTGGTGTCCGGCGAGACCGACGACTCCATCGCGCGCCGCCTCGGCATGAGCCGCCGCAGCGTCGCCGAGCACATCCGCAAGGTGTCGCTCCGGCTGGAGAGCAGCAGCCGGGCCCAACTCGGCTACCTGCTGGCGGCTTCGGGACTGCTGGAAGGCGACGGGGCCGTCGGCGCGGACTGATCCGCTGTCGCGACAGCTGCGGCGTACCCGTGCGGCGCCGCCACGTCGCTGATCACCCACCCCGCCGGATGACGCACCGCCGTCCGGGCCGTGCCGAGGTAGTCGAGCGAGGGGCTGCGGGCGAGGCCGGTGCCGAGGCCTTTGAGGTACGCCTCCTTGCGCGCCCATGTCCGGGCGAAGGCGGCGGGCCGCCCGGCCTCCGGCGCGGCAGCCAGCTCCGCCGTCTCGTCGGGATGCAGTTCGCCCGATATCTCCCGTACGACGGCCAGTTGCGGTACCGCCTCGACGTCGACCCCGACCGGGACTGCCGCGCAGGCGAGCAGGGCCAGACTGCCGCTGTGCGAGAGCGAGAAGTGGACCGGCCCGTCGGTGGTGGCCGGCTTCCCGTGGGGGCCGCCGCAGGACAGGCACGGCTCGCGGTGCAGCCGCACCGCGCCGGGCTCGATCCCCAGGCAGGAGCCGAGCATGACGCGCAGCGCCACGTGCGCGGTGGTGTAACACCGGCGGTCGATGTCCCGTACGAAGGACGCCGCGCGCTCCTTCTCCGTGTCGTCGAGGATCTCGGCGGCGAGCCGCGCGGCGACGCGCCCCTGGCGCTCCGCGTCGACGCTCCACAGCACAGGAGCTTCGCCCGCCTTCGGCAGTTCCATGCGCCCGGCGGGTTCTCCGAGCACCGGAGTCATGGGTACGTGCATCGCCGTTCCGTTCACCCGCCGAGCATAGGCAAGTCACCCTGGAATTCCGAAGCGAGGGTGGCTGGATCCTTGCGTCCAAAATCTCGCGGGACTACGAACTGGTCAGGCTGTCGTGAGCAGCACTCCCGCGTACGAGACTCCGGCCACGACCACCCACGCGCACAGCCCCAGCGCCGCCACCCTCCCCCAGCCTCCGGCCGGGGGGACCCCCATCTCGCTTCGCTCGCCCGTTCGGCTCAGGGACGGCAGGTGCACCGCGCTGCCGAGCCCGAACAGGGCGGTCGCGAGCAGGAGTTCCTGCGCCGTGTGCGCCACGTCGAGGGCGCCGTCGGGCAGCAGGCCCGTGCTGCGCACGGCGACCATCGCCAGGAAGCCGACGACAAAGAGCGGCACGAGCGGCGGCCGCTTCGTGCCCGCGCTCGAAGCGGTGGTGCGCCTGCGCCGGCGTACGGACACGGCCACCGCCGCGACGAGCGGCGCAAGCAGCGCGACCCTCATCAGCTTGACCAGGACCGCTTCGCCGAGCGCGTCCGCCCCGGCGGTCTGCGCGGTGGCCACGACCTGCCCCACGTCGTGCACGCTCGCGCCCGCCCAGCGGCCGAACTCCGCATCGGTCAGCCCCAACGGCTGCTGCAGCAGCGGCAGTACGGCGATGGCGAGCGTCCCGCACAGCGTCACGAGCGCCACCGACGTCGCGGTGTCGCGTTCGTCGCTGTCCGTCGCCTCGCTCACCGCGCCGATCGCGGACGCCCCGCAGATCGAGTAGCCGGTGGCGATGAGCAGCGGCTGGTCGCCGCGCAGCCCCATGCGGCGGCCCAGCCACCAGGTGCCGAAGAAGGTGGCTGTGACCACGCCGAGCACCATCGCGACGGTGGCCCATCCGATGCCCAGTACGTCGTCCAGGCCCAGTTTCAGGCCGAGCAGGACGATGCCGAGGCGCATCAGCCGTTTCCCGGCGTACGAGAGTCCCGGTCGCGCACTGCCCCGTACGAGAGCACGCATTCCCGGCAGATGCGCGGCAGCGACGCCGAGCACCACGGCGGCGGTCAGCATCGGGACGCCGGGGAGGAGTTGGTGCACGGCCCAGGCGACGCCCACGCCGGCGGCGGCGAGCGCGAGTCCCGGCGACCTGCCGGGCGCGGGTGTCTCCCGCCCCGACTCCTTGACCCGTTCCCTGAGGAGCGCCATCAGCGGTCGGCCGGCAGCTCGTACACCCGGCGGACGCTCGTGCCGAGCTTGGATATGTCGGCGCCGTACACATGCAGGGATATCGCTTCGGACGTGCCCGCGTTCCAGACCCGGTGGATGTCGCCGGGCGGCGCGAAACCGCAGACGGCGCCCTGCGGGTTGACGACGTCCTGCGTGGCGACGAGGCGAGCCGCCGAGCCGTCGCAGGACGGGACGAGCCGGTAGCGCCGCTCGTGCTCCTCGCCCACGTGGACGCCGGTCGCGCACCACGCGACATGGTCGTGCACGCTGGTGCGCTGGCCCGGCCGCCAGACGAGCGCGACGATCGAGAAACTGCCGTCGCCCTCCGCGTGCAGCAGGTGCTGGCGGTAGCGCTCGGGGTCGCCCTCGCGCTGCTCCGGGGCGAGGAGGTCGTCCGCGCCGAGGTGCGGCGCGAGCCGCTCGCCGACCAGGTACGCCGTCGGGTCGGGCGGCAGGCCCTGACCTACGGCCTCACGGATTTCGCCGACCAGCGCGTCGAGGCGAGCGGTCGTACGGGCAGCCGTCAATGCGGTCGAAGTGGTCATACGAGCAGACTGGCGCCGCTCGATCGAGGACGTCCAAGGAGCGTTTGTACGCCGCCGCCCAAACTCTCCTTATGATTCGCGCCGATTCGCCCTGTCTAGCAGCCGATCTTGTTCGCGGCCACCGCCCGGAGCTCTTCGAGTACGAGCCCGGTGGCCGGAATCCGCAGATGCTCGCGCAGGACGTACGCCGAGACCTGCCGCCGGGATGCGGGCTCCAGAGCCCGTCCGGTGACCTTCGGGTGGCGCAGGAAGTTGAGGACGAGCCCCGGCATCATGGCGACGCCGAGCCCTTCGGCGACGAGGCTCTGCACCACGAGGTTGTCGTCGGTCGTGAACGCGATGTCGGGCGCGAAGCCCTGTTCCGCGCATTCGTGCAGGAAGTTGACGCGGCAGCGTCGGCAGCCCGCGATCCAGCGTTCCTCCGCCAGGTCCGCCAGTTTCACCGCCCGGCGCCGGGCGAGCGGGTGCGCGGTCGGCAGCACGACCGTCAACTGGTCTTCCAGCAGCGGGATTTCCACCATCTCGTCCGGCACATCCGGCACGTCCTCGTGCAGGCCCGGATAGGTGAAAGCGAGCGTGATATCGCATTCGCCGCGCACCAGCTGCCGCAGCGACTCCGGCGGCTCGTTCTCCAGGAGCTCCACGCGCACCCCGGGGTGACCGGCGGCCAGGCGGGCCATGGTCTCGGGTATGAGAGTGGCGTTGGCGCTGGGGAAGGCGCAGACCCTCACCCGCCCGGTGTGCAGGCGGGTGAGGGAGCTCATCTGCTGCTGGGCCGCGGACATCGTGTCGAGGATGATGGCCGCGTGCCGCGAAAGCGCCTCCCCGGCCTCGGTGAGGCGCATGCCGCGGCCGATGCGGGTGAACAGCGGCGTGCCGACGTCCCGTTCGAGAGCCTTCATCTGCTGGGTGATCGCGGGCTGTGTGTAGCCCAGAGCACGAGCGGCCGCCGAGTACGAACCGGTCTTGACCACTTCATGGAATGTCTTGATGTGCCGTGAGTCGAACACCCGGGAATCATAAGCAGAATTTGGGAAGCGCCAACATCATCATGTCGGCCGTGATGGTTGGCCGAATCCGGAGCCTCCGGAGCGTGGTTGCCCGGTCACTCTCCTGCGGCGTGCCGCAGCGCCGGAATGTCGATCTTCTTCATCCCGAGCATGGCCTGCATGGCCCGGCCGGCCTTCTCGGAGTCCGGGTCGCGCAGCAGCTCCGTCAGCGCCCGGGGAACGATCTGCCAGGACAGGCCGTACTTGTCCTTGAGCCACCCGCAGGACCCTTCCGAACCGCCGCCGGCGGTGAGCTTGGCCCAGAGGTCGTCGACCTCCTCCTGCGACACGCAGTCGACGTACAACGAGACGGCTTCGGTGAAGGGGAACTCGGGGCCGCCGTTGAGCGCCATGAAGCTCTGGCCCTCCAGTTCGAACGTCACGAGCATGACGGAGCCCGGCTTGCCCGGCCCTGTGTCCCCGTAGTGCTGCACATCCAGCACGCGGGAGTTGCCGAAGACGGATGTGTAGAACTCCGCGGCCTCCTCCGCCTGGTCGTCGAACCACAGAAACGTGTTGATCTTCTGCATGGGGTTCCTCCTGGCTGGGCGCGAGCGGACGCACGCGAGCGAATGCGGCTGAAGGGTGGACCTGCCGCGGCACCGGAACTCATCGCTCGCTTCCGGCTACCTGCCCTGGAGGCGGGCAGCGATCTCCCTGATCGCGGGCAGTTCGGCCATCAGCGCACCGCCCGGGCAGATCGTTTGGTAGCCGTCGCTGTGCCCCGACACGGCGTAGAACAGCGCAGTCGTCCCTTTTCGGTACTTGCTCAGGCTGTTCGAAGACTCCAGCCGCACCCTGGAGCGCGGGTCGATGTCCGACACACCGAGCTTCCAGGCGACGATCGCCGCGATGGCATCGATCATGCGCTGCGGGACCGGCACGCCCTCGGTGTACCTGCCGATGGCGGCTATGCCCACCGTGCGCCGGTTGAAGCCCTGGGCGTGCGCCCCGACGACGGGCTGGTCGATGCCTCCGGCGCGGCCCTCGTAGATGGTGCCACAGCGGTCGACGAGGAAGTTGTAGCCGATGTCGTCCCAGTGCTTGGCACCGGCCTGGCCGCGGTACACGGTGCTGATGATGCGTGGGGCGTCGGCGCAGTCGTAGCCGTTCGGCGAGTTGGTGTGGTGGACGAAGACCGCCTCGATGCGGTCGGCAAAGCGGGCGGGCGGGCGACGGTACGTATCCCGGGCGAGCCACTTCGACCGGGGCACGATGCTCGGATACGGGGCGAGGTGCGGCGATATGCGGCGTACCGGGGCGGCGGCCGCCGGCATCAGGGACGTGTGCGGAGGCTGATCGCCGGCCCGTACGCCGGACACCGCAGGGTCGACCCCCGCCGCGCACAGCAGCAGGAGCCCCAGGGCACTCGCCCCGGGCACACAGCACAGCGCCACACGGAAGACGCGCATGGTCACACTCTCGGCCTGCCCGGGGCTGCCCGCGACACGCGCTGTGCCGAATGGGTGAAGACGCTGCGGCACCCCCGCCGGGCCCCACCGGCGGAAGTGCCTCTGCGCGTCACGTCCTCAGGGCCTGATGATCAGCTTGCCCCGTGCGTGTCCCGCCTCGCTCAGCTCCAGTGCCTTCGCCGCGTCCGCCAGCGGGAAGACCTCGGCGATCCGGACGTCCAGCCGGCCCTCGGCGGCGAGACGGGCGTGCTCGGCCAGGCCCGCGCGGATGGCCTCCGGGGCCGTGCCGCCCGCCGAGAAGGCGACTCCGTGGTCGGCGGCGTTCGGGTCCGCGATGGTGACGACGCGGTCGGCCGCGCCGCCGAGCAGCTCGATCGAGAGCGGCAGCACGCCCTGGCCCGCCGTGTCGAACACCGCGTCCACGCCCTGCGGAGCGGCGGCCCGGACGCGCGCGCCGAGACCGTCGCCGTACACGACGGGGATCGCGCCGAGCGAGCGCAGATAGTCGTGATTGGCTTCGGACGCCGTGCCGACGACCGTGATGCCCGCGGCCACCGCGAGCTGCACCGCGACCGAGCCGACCACTCCCGCCGCGCCGTGCAGCAGCAGGGTTTCGCCGGTCTTCACCCGCAGCTGGTCGAGGACGCGTTGGGCCGTCTCGCCCGCCACGGGGAGGGCCGCCGCCCGCTCCCAGGTCAGTGCGGCGGGCTTGGCGGCGATGTGACCGGCCAGCGCGTATTCGGCGTACGCACCGGTCGTCGTCCAGCCGAAGACCTCGTCGCCGACTGCCGCGTGAGTCACGCCTTCGCCGACCGCGTCCACGATCCCGGCGAACTCCAGCCCGGGTATCGCCGGGAACGTCGTCGGGAAGAGCTGCTCCATCGTGCCGTACCGGATCTTGTAGTCGAGCGGGTTCACGCCGGCCGTCACCACCTTGACCCGGACTTCGCCCGCGCCGGGCTCCGGCTTCACGGCCTGGCCGTGGCGCAGTACTTCCGGGCCGCCGAACGTCTCGTAAACGATCGCTTCCATGACTGACTCCCCGCTGATACGGATCGGTTGACGGCTCAAGCCTCGACGGGCGGGGCGCCGGCTCCGGCCCGTCTTTGGGACAGTCCGACCTGGCCGAAAGACCAGCCGTGGGCGGGGCGGCGCTCGTTACGCTGGCCGAATGGAGCTGACACTGACCGGGGCCGTGAGGTCCGTGACCTTCCTGCCTTCGCAGGCCGCCACCCCTGCCGCCGTCCCGGCCCAGGCCCTCACGCCCGGCGCCGGCACCCTGGCAGCCCTGTCGGCCGGTTACGACGTCATCCGGCAGCCGCTGGGCGAGATCCTGCCCCGGCTGTCCGCGACCCTGGCCGAGCTGGTTCCGCACCTGGCCGCCGCCGAACTGTCCACCCACTGCGCGCACTCGCCGTTCAAGGCGGTCGGCGAGCCGGAGTTCGCCGCGCGGATCAGCGCCGCGGATCTGGAACCGCTGTTCGTCGCCGGCATCCCCCGACAGCCCTGGCAAGGCACGGCGAGGATCGCAGGGGCCGAGCGGTCCGTGGTCGCCGTGATGACCGACGCGACGGCGAGGGGTGCGCTCCTCGTGCTCGTACGTGACGACGACGCTCCGCCGGTCGACGAGAGCGCCCTCGCCGTCGCGCAGGCGCTGTGGTCCCTGGTGACCAGTCACTTCGAACGGTTCGCGTCGGAGGCGACCCCCGGCGCCCTGGCCCGCTCACGCGCCGCGGCCGACACCCGGGCCCGGGTGATCGCGGAGCTGGGCGAAACGCACTCGGCCGCGCTGACCGGGCTGTTGGGGGTCCTGCGCAGCCGCAGCCTCGACGACGCGGCCGCGCGGGCCACCGCCACCGAGCTGGCCGTGTCCGCGCTGATCGAACTGCGCGCCGAGGCCGACCGGGACAAGGCCGTCGCCGAGGAACGGGCCGACGAGGCGTTCGCCCGGCTCGCGGACTCGCTGCGACCGCTGCTGCGCCACAGCCCCGTACGCCTGGAACTCGGCCCGCCCGACTCCGTCCGCAGGGTCGCGGCCGATGTGGCGCACGCGGCGCGGGCGATCGTACGCGCGGTGCTGCTGACCGCGCTGGAACAGGAGCCGATGACGCGCGTTCATGTGGGCTGGCAGGTGACCGAGCAGGAGTTGCGTGCGACCGTACGGGACGACGGTCCCGGCGCACTGTCGATGTGCAAGCTGGGTCCGGCGCGGATCACCGACCGGCTGGACGTACTCGGCGGACGGCTCGACCTGGACGCGGTGCCGGGCTGGGGGACGACGGTCACCGCGGTCATCCCGCTGACGACGCCCGACGCCCCGGCGTCCACCGATCCGCTCAGCTCACTGGGTGCGCGCGAGCTGGAGGTCCTCACGCGGCTCGCGCTCGGCCACCGCAACCGGGTGATCGCGCAGGAACTGCACATCAGCGAATCGACGGTGAAGTTCCATGTCGCGAAGATCCTGACCAAGCTGGGGGTCGGGTCGCGGGGCGAGGCGGCCGCGCTGTTCCACGCGGCGGCGTAGGTCAGCCGAGTTCAGTGGCGATCAAGGGAAGTGGCGTGCTCTGTCAGCGCGGTGAGCTTCGTCAGAATTTCACCGCGCAGTTCCGGATCATGTACGAGCCCGTCGGCGCCGACAGCCTGGCGGGGCACGGGAATGCGAGCGCAGGCGTCCTCGACAATGCGGGCGCCGGTGTAACCGAGCACCCGGCGCAGTGATTCGTGTGCGGAGACCGCGCCGGTGGGCGCGCTGGAGACGTTGATCCACGCGCACGGCTTTTCGCCGATCTCCACGCCGCCGACCGTCCAGTCGAGCAGGTTCTTGAACGAACCGGGCAGAGCGCCCGCGTACTCCGGCGTACAGAACAGCAGCGCGTCCGCGGCCCCGATCCGCGCGCGCAGGTCGGCGACGGCGGGGTGCAGTGGGGCGTGGTCGTCGTCGGGGTTGAAGTGCGGCAATGTGCCAAGTCCCGTGTAGAGAGTGGCCGTTACGCCCTCGGGCGTGACCGCCATCGCGGTCCTGAGCGTCGCCTCATTGACCGAACCCGCCCGGACGCTGCCGCACATCATCAAAACCTTGATCGTTGACATCGGCGCAGGGTACCTCGCGTACGCCCGGAGCCGGCCGGACGAGGCGTGCGTACCGCCCACTTGAGAGACGGCCGCCGGTCTTGTGCACACCGAGCCGCCTCCTCAATACTCGGCGCAGCGCCTGTCAGGGACACGCCACCGCTGTCCCCTGACGCGCCTCACAGGGCCCCTCACCCCCCGGGCCCCGACGCTCCTAGGAGGAGACCAGTGAGGATCACGCGCACCACTTCCCGCACCGGCACAGCGAGACGCACCACGCTCGCCACTCTCGCCGCCGTCGCCGCCGTCGCCGCCGGCCTGCTGACGGCCACCGCCGTCACCCTGCCGCAGGCCCAGGCAGCAGCCTCCCGCACCTTCAGCGCCACCCAGCTCGCCGAGGTCGACCGGGCCGTACTCAACGCCGATGTCGGCGGCACCACATGGCACGTGGACCGGGAGAGCGGCCGGGTCGTCGTGACCGCCGACAGCACCGTGTCCGCGGCCGGCCTCTCGAAGCTCAGGAAGGCGGCGGGCGCCGACGCGGGCGCGCTGCGGATCGAGCGCACCGCCGGGAAGTTCACCCGGCTCCTCGGGCCCGGCGACGCCATCTACGGCAGCGGCTACCGCTGTTCGCTCGGCTTCAACGTCGTCAGCGGCAGCACCCATTACTTCCTCACCGCAGGTCACTGCGGCAACGTCGTCAAGACCTGGTACGCCAACTCCGCCCAGAGCACGCTGATCGGCCCCACCGTGGGCTCCAGCTTCCCCGGCAACGACTACGCGCTGGTCCGCTACGACAATGCCTCGCTCAGCCACCCGGGCGGATTCACCGCCGCCAACGCCTTCGTCGGCGAGTCGGTCAAGCGCAGCGGTTCCACCACCGGCACCAAGAGCGGAACGGTCACCGCGCTCAACGTCACCGTCCACTACAGCGGCGGCGGCACCGTCCGCGGCATGATCCAGACCAACGTGTGCGCCGAGCCGGGCGACTCCGGCGGCGCCCTGTACGACGGCACGAAGGCGCTCGGCATCACCTCCGGCGGCAGCGGCAACTGCTCCGTCGGCGGTACGACGTTCTACCAGCCCGTGCCGGAAGCCCTCGCCAAGTACCGGGTCTCCCTCTCCTGAGCCGCCTCCGCACTGAGCCGCATCTGCCGAGCCGCGTCTACTGCGCCGCCAGGTCCTGGGCCGCGATGTAGCCGAAGGTCATGGCAGGCCCGATCGTCGAACCCGCGCCCGCGTAGCTGTGGCCCATGACGGCGGCGCTGGCATTCCCGGCGGCGTAGAGCCCCGGAATGACAGTGCCGTCGGCCCGCAGCACCCAGGCGCGGGCGTCAGTGCGCATTCCGCCCTTGGTGCCGAGGTCACCAGGGACGATCTTGAACGCGTAGAAGGGAGCCAGCCACAGCGGAGCCAGGCATGAGCTGGGGTGGATTCCGGGGTCCGTGTAGTAGTGGTCGTACGCACTGTCGCCACGGCGGAAGTCGGAATCCGCCCCGCTTCGCGCGAAGCCGTTGAATCGGTCGACGGTGGCGCGCAGGGCGGCCCCCGGAACGCCGATCCGCCGGGCCAGGAGATCCAGGGTCCATGCCTTGTGCACGGCCCCGGATTCGTACCAGGCGGCCGGGAACGGCAGCGTCGGCGCGACGTCCTTGAAGAGATAGCGGTTGCGGTAGTTCTGGTCGACGATCAGCCAGGCCGGGATGTCCGGATCGGTCGCGTCACGCTCGTACATGGTGTGTACGACATCGCTGTACGGGCCGGCCTCATTGACGAAGCGCGCCCCGGCGGCGTTGATGAGGAGCCCGCCGGGCAGCGTGCGTTCGGCCAGGCAGAAGTACGGCTGGCCGGGCAGTGGGATCGTCGGTCCCCACCAGGCGTCGTTCATCAGGTCGAGTGCGGCCCCGGCCCGTTGGCCCGCCCGGATGCCGTCGCCGGTGTTCTCCTTGGCGCCGACGGTCCAGTCGGTGCCGATGGGCTGCTGCTGGTACTGCTCGCGCATGGCGGCGTTGTGCTCGAGTCCCGTGTCACCGTCACCCCGGTGACGGCGCCGTTCTCGATGCGCAGATCGGTCAGTGGGGTGTTCAGCCAGACCGGCACGTGGGCGGCGAGCAGCCCGGCGGCCAGCGACTGGCCCATGGTGAGGGGTCGTCAGCTGCTTGCCGGGGAGCGTGCACTAGGGCGGTTTAACTCGATCGTGTGATGGTCGGCTTCCGGGCTTGCGGCCTCCTGGGCCGTCCGGATTAACGTGATCGTGTGATCTGGGACGCCGGGTACGGCGCCAGCGTGCGGGGCCCCTGCTCCACCGGAGTGATGGTTCAGGGCCTCCCCGTCGCCTCTGGCCGTACCCATTTGGCCAGATCGCGCAGGGAACCGACCTCCCGGGCCCGGACCACGCACAGGATGCGTGTCACCGCCCCGGGGTTGAGTACGCCGGGGACCAGTGCGCCCAAGACCGTTCGGGGCGTGCGGCTGAGCAGATTCACTCCTGCTCAGTCCAGAGGAACGGTAGTAGTCGCTGTACCCCCACCGGAAGGTGAGCGGGCTGTTGTCCATGACGAAGGAGATCATGGCGGGACCGTGGGCGAGGAAGGCCTGCTGCCGGTCCGCGGGCACGTCGTCGCCGACCACCGCGGCGAGGTAGGCGGCGGCCTTCGCCGGGGTGTCCGGCACTCCGGCGGCGAGGATCACCGGGTTGTTCGGTATCCAGATGCCGGCGCCGGACCGGGCGGCCGACCCTCCGTACGTCGGTGCCTTCTCGACGACGACGCAGCTCAGCCCCCGCTCGGCGGCGGTCAGGGCGGCCGTCATCCCCGCCGCCCCGGCGCCGACCACCACGACGTCGTACTCGCCGAGAACCGGCACGTCCTGCTCCGCCCGGGCGGGCTGAGCGGCTGCAGCCACGGGGCCGGGCAGCAGGCCGACGGCGAGCCCGGCCCCCGTTCCGTACAGCACCTGTCTGCGGGAGGGGCGTCCGGAAGGATCCGCGCTCGTGGTCATCGGCAGTCACTCCCCGGTAGTCAGGCTCTGACACTGCGTCAGGAATCTGGCGCGGGGGCTGTCCGATGCCAAGGGCCGCAGGTTACTCGCGAGGAATGACAAGGTTGCTCTAAGGTGAACGCTCCGATCGAATACACCTGCGTATCCCATGAATAAATAGGGCTTCGCTGTGCCGATCGAAGGATGTCCTGCCAATCCAGGACACAAATAGTCAGTGCAGGGCGACGTGGTGTCGGCAACTCCGCCAGACGTCGGCTCCGTACGAGCCGATCGGCCCCTCGTCCCGCCATCCGGGACTCGAAGGCGGCGGTCTCCTCTCAATCACCTACCTCGCGCGAAGGCAAGGCAGAGATGGCACGAGATTCCCGGCAGTCCTCCCGGCAGCTCCCCCGACAGCGGCCCCATCCCGTCGACGAGCTGCTCCCCCTCCCCAAACTCACCCTCTACGGATTCCAGCACATCCTCGCGTTCTACGCGGCAGCGGTGATCGTCCCTGTTCTCCTCGGAAACGCCCTCGGGCTGTCCGAGCAGGAGCTCGTCTACCTGATCAACGCGGACCTGCTGACCTGCGGCGTCGCCACGATCATCCAGGCCCTCGGCATATGGAAGGTGGGCGCCAGACTGCCGCTGGTCCAGGGCGTCACCTTCACCGCGGTCTCGCCCATGGTCGCCATCGGCCTGGGGGCGGGCGGCGGCACCGCGGGGCTGCTCGTCGTCTACGGTGCGGTGATCACGGCCGGTATGGCGACGTTCCTACTCGCACCGTTCTTCAGCAAGCTGGTGAAGTACTTCCCGCCGGTCGTCATCGGCACGATTCTCACCATCATCGGCCTCACGCTGATCCCGGTGGGCCTGCAGGACGCGGCCGGCGGGGCGCATCTCATCGGCGAGCCCGCGTACGGGGATCCGAAGAACCTCGCGTACGCCCTCGGCACTCTGGTCTTCATCCTGGCCGTGGTCCGGGTCGGCAAGCCGTTCCTGAGCAGCCTGGCCGTGCTGATGGGACTGGTCCTCGGTACGGCGGTGGCCTGGATGTTCGGCGACGCGCATTTCGGCGCGGTGAAGGACGCCGACTGGTTCGGGGTCACCACACCGTTCCACTACGGCATGCCCGAGTTCGAGCTGCTGCCGATCATCGCCATGACCGTCGTCATGCTGATCACGATGGTGGAGACCACCGGCGACGTCTATGCCATCGGGGAGATCACCCGCAAGAAGGTCGACAGCGACACGGTGGCCAGGGCCCTGCGCGCCGACGGCTTCGCCACCGTGCTCGGCGGCGTCCTCAATTCGTTCCCTTATGTGGCATTCGCGGAAAACATCGGCCTTGTGCGGATGTCGAGAATCATGAGCCGGTACGTCGTCGTAGCGGCCGGCGTTTTCATGATCGTCCTGGGAGTGCTGCCGAAAGCGGGCAGCCTGGTCGCCGCAATTCCGCACCCGGTGCTCGGGGGCGCGGCGATCTCGATGTTCGGCATGGTGGCGGCGGTCGGCATCCAGATCCTGGGCAAGGTCGATCTGCGCGAGGAGCGCAACGCTCTGATCCTGGCGGTCAGCCTCGGCGCCGCGCTGCTGCCGACCACGGTCGCGCCCTTCTTCGACGGGATGCCGGACGACGTCCGGGCGGTCCTCGACAGCGGGATCACGCTGGGCGGCCTGACCGCCATCGTCCTGAATCTCTTCTTCAACGTCTTCACGCGCCGCAAGACGACGGAGATCGACTGGGACGACATCGAGGAGGGCGGTTCGGCGGATCCGTACACCGGTGCGGCCGCCCGCTGAGCCGCGCCGGTGGCTGTTGCGGGGCCGGGAGGGACATCCACTCCCTCACCGGCCCGCGACCGCCGTACGCCGGGCGCTGCACGCCGGGGCTCCACGCCGTCCGCCCGCTCAGTCGCCCACCGCATTGAACGGCGGCACGTCCCCCGCCTCGCCGATCAGCTCCCAGAAGTGGTCCACCAGCCGCCGCAGATACGCGGAGCGCTCCGCCGCGACCTCCTTCAGCCGGGCGTCGTCGTTGCGGCCCACCAGGTGCCCCATGTAGCGCTCGGAGAACTCGGCGAACTCCGCGTGCATCTCGCGCAGCGCGTCGCCGACCCGGGTCTCGTTGACCGCGACGATCTCCGCGACCGGCACGACGTACACCTTCCAGCGTCCGTCGATCGCCGCGCGCAGATGCCCGGCCAACTCGTCGACCCGGCCCATGATTCCGACCAGATGCCGCAGGGACAGCCCCAGGATCTCCACCAGAGCCCGGGTCTGCCGGGGGTCTCCTCCCCATTGCTGCCGCGCCTCCGCCGCCCGGTAGTCGGCCGCGTCCATGCCGATCCGGTACGCGACCCGCTCCACGCTCAGCTGCCGGGCCAGCCGGTGCTCGGCGAGCGTCCGTGGTTCGACGCCCATCAGCGTCGTGGAGGTGCACCACAGGACATCGGCCAGGGCGAAGAGCTGAGGCTCCGACGGCACATGGGTGCCCTGCTCCCAGGCGGCGATCAGGTCCGGGTGGACGGGGGCGCCGCATGCGGCCATGGAGTGGGCGACCTGAGCCGTGGTCAGGCCCATGCGGGCCCGGGCGGATCTGGCCTCTACGGGGGAAAACGGAGTGCTGTACACGTACGAGACACCTCGCTGCACCCGGCGTACACAGGGCGCTTGGGGGGAGAGGGACTGTGGCCGAACATCCAGGAGCGGGCAGATTAACAGATGGTCCAGTGGTGCGAAGCGCCAACTTCCCTTCGATATGAAGGCGTAATGGCTGCCACAGGGAGCAAGAAGGTGAAGACTGGAGGCAGACGGCACAGGTCGGCGAAGATGTGACTGTCACCCGTCCCGTCATGAGTGCGTGAGTGCGCGAGGAGCGTCTGCCCGATGGCCAGTCCCGGTTCCCCCACCCGGCCGCCGACGATCTCCGACGTCGCCAGGGCCGCATCGGTGTCGCGGACGACCGTGTCCCATGCGCTCAACGGACTCGGCAAGGTCGACCCCCGGACCCGCGAACGTATCAAGAAGGCCGCCGCCGAGCTCGGTTACCGGCCGAATCTGCGTGCCCAGCGTCTGCGCCGCGGCCAGGCGAAGGCGATCGCGCTCGCCTCCTCCATGCCGTTCGCAGTGGCCGGCGGGCCCTCCCGGCTCGGCTTCTACATGGAGGTCGCCGCCTCGGCCGCGGAGACGGCCCTGCTGCACGACTACGCACTCGTACTCGTACCGCCGGTCCAGTCCGGCTCGGCCCTGTACTCCGTGGACATCGACGGCGCGATCGTCGTCGAGCCCGACGAGAACGACGTGGCCGTGGCGCAGTTGCGCGAGCGCGGTCTGCCGTACGTCGCACTCGGCCGGCAGGTGTCACCGTCGCCCGGCGACGACGCCCCGTACGTCGACCTGCACGGCGGGCCGGTCGCCGAGCTGCTCCTGGCCCACCTGCGCGAGCAGGGCGCCCGCCACCCCGCGCTGCTGATCGGCGCGGGCGCGCGCCACTCCGCCGTCGACGCCCGCGCCGCGTTCGAGCGCACCGCCGCCGAGCACGGCTGGGCGCCGCTCACCGTCACCGCCCCGGAGGAGGGCGGCGAACAGGCCGGGTACGACCGCTGCGCGGCCCTGCTGGCCGAGCACCCGGAGGTCGACGCAGTCTGCGCGCTCGTGGACGCCTTCGCGGTGGGCGCCGTACGCGCGATCCACGACAGCGGCCGGAGGATCCCGGACGACGTCATGGTGGTCACCCGGTACGACGGGCTGCGGGCCCGGACCTGCGAGCCACCGCTCACCGCCGTCGACCTGCAACTGGACCGGGCAGCCGCCGAGGCGGTGGAGCTGCTGCTCCACCGCCTGACCGAGCCCGCCGCCGCGACCGCGGACGCGGTGCCCGCGCCCGCGCCGCGCATCGTCGCCCGGGCCTCTTCACTGCGGGCCGGTGTCACGGAGCCAGGATGAGCACCGCCCCGGAGACGAGGGCGAAGACCAGGACGAGCGGGCGCATCTTCGCGGCGTCGATCCGGTGGTGCACGAGCCGGCTCAGCCACGCCCCGGCGGCGAGGGCGGGCAGCAGCAGCGCGGCCCAGCCCAGCTGCGCCGGACTGCCCTCCCCCGTCGCGAACAGCAGCGCGAGCGAGGCGACCTCCCCGACGAGGAAGCACACGGCGACCGTGGACCGCAGCTCCGCCGGAGGGCGGTGCTGGTAGACCAGGGCCAGCGGCGGGCCGCCGACGCCCGTCGCGGTCTCCGTGAGCCCGGTGACGACCCCGGCCCCGAGATACGCCGCCCGGCCGGGCGTGAACGCGGGCGCCGCCAGGCTCACGGCCGCTGCCAGCACGGTCGCCGCCCCGACGACAAGGCCCAGGCTGTCGTCGGGCACCGCCCAGAGCAGGAGCAGCCCGCCCGGGGTCGCCGCCAGCCGCGCTGCCGTGATCCAGCCCGCTCCGCGCAGATCGAGGGAGTGGCGCTCGCGCCAGGCGACGTACACATTGAGCGGAATCATCGACGCGAGGACGAACACCGGGAGCAGGCCGGGATCGAGGAGTCCGGCCACGGGCGCGACGATCAGTGCGAATCCGAGCCCGCTGGTTCCCTGGACGAACGCGGCGGTCGCCACTACGACGGCGAGGACGGCCACCGTTTCGGTGCTCATCGTGCCGCGCTCCGCGCCTGTGCCTGTGCCTGTGCCTGTGCCCGTGCCTCGGTGGATGTGGGGTGGACGCGGGTCACCGAGGCCCGCCGTACCGCCTCCCTGCCCAGTTCGGCCGCCCGCCGTACGAAAGCCGGGCCGTCCCAGTCGACCGGCCATCCGCGCCACAGGCGCAGCCGCCCGGCGACGAACACGGCGCTGATCTGGTCGCGGTTGCCGCGCCGTACGAGCTCCCACGGCAGGTCCCAGGTCGGCTGCATTTCCGGGCCGCTGACGTCGACGAGGAGGAAGTCGGCTGCCAGGCCGTCGGCGATCCGGCCGGTACGGGCTCCGAGGCCGACGGCGTCGGCGCCTCCCGGGCCCCCGCGCTCCAGCCAGGTCCAGCCGGCGCCGCAGGACGAGTCGCCGGTGGCCAGGCCGTACGTGATGCGCTGGGCGAACTCGGCGGCCTCGACCAGGCGGAACGCGTCGCCGCGGGTGCCGTCCGTACCCAGTCCGAAGCGGATCCCGCGTTCGGCCATGGTGGTCGCCGGGGCCACCGCGTTGCCCTTCCAGGCGCTGGCTACGGGGTTGTAGCTCACGGCGGTTCCGGTGTCGGCGAGCAGGGTCAGTTCGGCGGGGGTGAGGAGGGTGGCGTGAGCGGCCAGCAACTGCGGTCCCAGGGCGCCCACTTGATACAGATACTCCAAGGGGCGCATCCCGTGGCCGACGAAAGAACGCTCCACGCCCGCGAGATGCTCGTTGACATGGATCTGGACGACGGCCCCCGCCTCGGCGGCCAGCCGGGCGGTGTCGCGCAGGGTGTCCGCGGTCGCGGCCTCCGGTATGGAGATCGCGAGCGACGGGTGGACCAGGTCGTCGTCGGCGTAACGGGCAAGGTGCTTCTCGGCGTTGGGCAGAGCAGAAGCGGTGCCGGTGTCGGCGTCGTTGCAGACGAGCCCGAGCACGCAGCGGATCCCGGCGTCACGGGTGGCCGAGGCCACCGCCTCCAGGTCGACGGCCGCACGGGTGCCCGCGTCGGCGACGGTGGTGAATCCGCCGCGCAGCGACTCCAGTGCCGCCAGTTTCGCCGCCGCGTACGCCGACTCCTCGTCGAGGGCGCCCTCCAGGGGGACCCATACCCGGCGGAAGATCTCGGAGGGCTCACCGAAGGCCAGCGCCGAGCCGAAGCTCTGCGTCAAGTGGTGGTGGGCGTCGACGAATCCGGGCATCAGTACGTGGCCGGGGAGCCGGACGGGAACCAGGTGCGGGTAGGTCCGCTCCAGTTGTCCGGCCCGTCCGACGGAGGCGAAGGCACCTTCGGCGACCACGGCCGCGTATCCGTCCATCAGGCCGTCGGGCGTCAGTACCGCGTCGGGTACGAGGAGCAGCACATCGGCCCCGAGAAGGTCGGGAGTCAGGTCGGTCATCGATCTCTTTCGTTACAGGTTTCGCGACAGGTCTCGTGCCGGATCAGGCATGCGGGACGGCGTCGCGGGGTTCGCCCTCGTCGACGGGGGCGGTGGCGTGTTCGGCGGACCGGGTGGATGTGCGCGACAGCCGCGGCCGCACGTGATGGAAGAGGACGTTGAGGAAGGCGGCGACGAAGGCTCCGACTGCGACGCCGCTTTCGAGGAGGATGCGGGCGTTCGGCGGGAAGCCGCCGTACACACCGGGAATCAGGATGGGCAGAAGCCCCAGGGCCAGCGCGACGGCGCAGATGAAGGTGCTGGTGTGCCGGTCGAGGTCGGACCGCCCGAGCATCTGCACGCCGAGCACGGTGATCACGGCGAAGACGACCATGGCCGTTCCGCCGACGACGGCCGACGGGACCACGCTGATGGCGCGCGTGACCGGCGCGAGGAAGCCGATGGCGATGAGCACGACGCCCGCGGCGGCAGTGACGTAGCGGCTGCGTACGCCGGTGACTCGTACGATCCCGATGTTCTCGCCGCTCGTCACCATCAGCGGCAGCCCGAAAAACCCGCCGAAGAGGGACGTGGCGGCGTCACCGCGGATGGTCTTGGGCACATCGGTGCGCTTGTCGATGTCCTTGCCGACGGCTTCCGCGTTGATCACGGTCTGTCCGGTCGCCTCCGCCATGGAGGCGAGGCTGTACAGCATCAGCGGCAGCGCGGCGATCAGGTTGAACTCGGGCGAGCCGAACGGCATCAACTGCGGGACGTTGACGAGTCCGCCCTCGGCTGCCCGCCCGAAGTCGACACTGCCGAGCACGAAGGCCAGAGCGGTGCCTGCGATCAGCCCGAGCATGACCGCGAGTTGCCGCAGCACACCGGTGAACACCAGATAGAAGGCGACGGTGAAACCGATCGTCGCCATGCCCAGCATCAGGTTGGTGGTGTCGGCGAAGCCGGGCTCCCCCGGCCGTCCGGTGACCAGTACCGCGCCGACCTTCACCAGATTCACGCCGACGATGACGATCATCGTGCCGATGACGAGGGCGGGGAAGAACTTGAGCAGCCGCGAGAAGACGGGCAGCACGACGAAGTAGAAGGCGGCCGTGATGATCACCGCGCCGCTCGCGGTCCGGAGGCCGTGCTGCTCGGCGATGGCCAGGAAGAGGATGAGCGGGGCGCCGCCGGGCAGCATGACGAACGGCAGCTTGGGCCCGAATTTCCATGGCCCCAGCGACTGGATCAGCGAGCCGGCTCCGGAGAGCACGAAGGCCGCCGAGAGCAGATTGACGGTGAGGCCGGGGTCGAGATGGAGCGTGGCGCTCATCAGGAAGATCGCCGAGATGGGGGTCGCGGCCATGACGAGGACGTGCTGGATGCCGAAGAGCAGAATCCTGCTGAGCGGGCGGGATTCGTCTACGGGGTGGGTGGGCTGGGTGGCGCTGGTGGGCATGGGGCGGGGACTGGACACGTTCGAGCTCCGTTCGGCTCGCTCCGGTTTCAGCCGAGATCCGGCCCTGGACGGGGGACCAAATCGATTCGGCCAAATCGATTTGGCCGCCAGTATGTGAGGGCCGGAAGGGCGCGTCAAGGGATCCGGCAGTGTTCCGTGAGGCGGGTGAGGAGCTCAGGCGCCAGGATGTCCCAGATCTCCGCAGCCCGTCTCGTCCGGCAGCAGTGGGCGGAAGTCGAGGTGGTACGTACGACCGCCCGGGGCACGCCACAGGGTTTCCGGGGTGGCGGCGCGGGCCAGGCGCTGGGCGGCGCGGCTGGCATCCGGGGCGAGGGCCGTGCACTGGCCCTCGCGGGTGGGCATGCCGGTGAGGCCCGGATCGTCATACGGCCAGACGACCGGCTCTGCGTCCTCGTCCCCGCCCTCGACCGGCGTCGCGAAGACGGCCAGCGAGGCCGGTGTGTAGGGGCGCGGTCCGCTCTCGAAGGCCGTGTCCGGCCATTTCGCCGGGTCCGTCCGCGCGCGGAATTCCGCGATCTCGTCCGCCTGGAGGGGCAGCTCCGCCGCGTCGGGCTCGGGCCGCGACGCGCCGGTACGTCGCGCTTCGGCAACCGTGAGCGCAAGCACTCCCCCGTCGACCACCTCCGGCGATTCGACGGCAGTACGGGCCGTCGCATACGCGTCCCTGTACAGGTCTCGTACCCGCTCGCCTGTCAGGCGGCGGACCGTGGCCGTCTGCAGGGCGCCCGTGCGGCCGGAAGGCGTGATCGCCCGGCCGTCGCCGTAGAGCGAGAGCCGGGGCAGGCCGCGCAGGATCTGCGGGGACGGGGTGCCGGGGATCTCCCGTACACCGACCAGGAGTTCGGCGGGCCCGACCGAGGGCGGCTCCGGGGCCGCGGGGCTCTGGGGGCCGGCGCAGGACGTGCCGAATGCCAGGAGAGCCATCAGCAGGGCCGGGGCGGTCAGGGCGGTACGCATGTGAATGGGACGGGCGCACGGGACCTTCCGGTTCCGTACGCCCGTCCCTTCCTTCATGTGCCGGTGCCTAACCTCGCGTACAGAGTGAAGGTCAGGACTTGGTCAGCGTGTACGTACCGCTGCCCGCCTTGTTGACGACCACCAGACCGTGGCAGCCCTCCGGCAGGGTGACCGCGACCGACTCCGGCTGGCCGGGGCCGCCCGCCGTACCGCTCTCGGCAGCCCCGGAACGGGAGTCGACGTTGTCGGCCCCGGTCCGGTCCGCGTCGAAGACGAAGAGCTCCGCGTCCTGACCCGTACCGGACGGAGTCACGGTGTACGTCGCCTTCTCGCCCGCCGTCAGGCAGATGTCCCAGACGGCGGCGAGTCGGCCCGCGCCGAGGGTGACGGTCGGAGAGCCGCTGAAGATGCCCTCGGTCTCGTCGGCCTCGATCCGGTAGTCGCCGGTGCCGCTGACGTCGCTGACCCGCGGGTAGTAGTCGCCCGCCTCGCGGCGGTTGGAGTTCACCGCGACGAAGTCGGTGACACCGGCCGCCTGCCCGCTGAAGCCCAGCAGCTGGTTCTGGGCCTGGTCGTCGTACAGCGACAGGTCGTAGTCCGCGGTGGCCGGAGGGCGCACTGCGACGACGGACCAGAAGCGCATCACTGTGTCGAAGCGGTAGTTGTGGTCCGGCTCGGGGGTGGGGCGTTCGAGCGGGACGTGGTTGGTGAGCGGGTTGCGGAAGCCGTAGTCGACGGTGTTCTGGAAGAGGCTGCCGAGCGCCGGTGCGCCCACCTCGTGGCCGTCGCCGGCCCGGTGGTTCCAGTACTCCTGGAAGGTGGTGTCCCGGTGGTTGAGGAAGGTGTTCCAGACGTTGGTCAGGCCCTCCCCGTACTGGTCCCAGGGGGCCTCGCCGACGCCGTCGACCAGGTCCCAGAGCGCGCCCGCCACCCGGCCCTCGACGGCGTCGCCGTTGTCCCAGCCGGCCGTTCCCCAGGTGTGGTTCTCGAAGTCGACGGTGAAGGGTGATACGCCCCCGTCGACGTAGACCGGATCGTTGAAGACCGCCACGCCGTACCAGTCGCCGAACCCTTCCGACCATGCGCAGGGCCGACTGGAGGTCCGGGTGATGATGTGCGGGGACGGGCACTGGGTGTCGAAGGTGTTGTCGTCGTAGACGTCGTCCATCACCGCGTGGCCGATTTCATGGGCGACGACATTGCGGTCGTCGGCGTCCTGCGGCACGAGGTAGATCTCGTCCTCGCCGGGGCGGTAGAAGGAGCCGCCCGGGTCGTCGTCCGGGTGCCAGTTGATGTCGATGCGACGGCAGTCGGTGTCCTTGGAGTCCCAGCAGTCACCGGGCGTCCACGCCGAGGCGGCATTGGCCCAGCTGTAGGCGCGGAGCGAGCCGTGCAGGCGGGCATCGGTGGGGTGCAGGGCGCCGAAGTCGGTGGTGGTGCCGTCGCCGAGGTTGTCGCGCTGTCCGCTGCGGAACTCGTATTCGTCGTCATCGTCGCGCTCGACGCCCCACTGGCCGTTCTGCGTGACGAACACGAGATAGACGTCCTGGCCGCCGCGTGCGTCGGTGCTGTTGTCGAAGCACAGCCGGTAGGCGCCGTTGTCGTCGGTGAGGCCGACGGTCAGGAGGTCGTCACTGTTGGCCGGGTCCTCGTCCCAGACCTGGACCTGGAGGTTGGCCGAGTTGCGCCAGGCGCCTCCGGCGTCCTGATAGTTGAAGGAGCCGCGTACGCAGGTCAGCGCCTGTGCGCCGACGCCCTGTCCCTCGGCGGCCGCAGGGTCGTCGGAGTGCGGCTCGGCGAGGCCCTCGGTGCCGAGTCCTTCGGCGGACAGCTCGGTGGGCGCGGTGGGCTTGGCGTCCTCGGGGACGGCCGAGGCCTCGAAGGGGCCCTTGGCGAGGCCGAGACGCGAGGACGCCTGGTCCTCACCGACCGTGGCCAGGACGGGCTCTTCGATGCCCACGCCGTAGCCCTTGGGCGGCAGCACCCGTACGCGTACCGACAGTTCGCCGCCGGCCACAGCCTCGACCGGCAGGGAGTAGGACGTTTTGCGCCCGGCCGTCAGATCGACGGTGCGTACGGCTGTGGTGACCGAACCGCCGTTGGCCGGCAGCGCGGAGGAGTGGCGCGAGACCTCGAAGCCGTCCGGGTCCCCGGCGAAACGCAGGGCCGCGGGGAGGTCGATCTCCACACGGGCGCCGGGTATGTCGATCCGGGGATCCAGCTTCACCGAGAGGGCGGCCGAACGGCCCTGGGAGATCTTGTGGTTGAACTTGGCGGTGACGCCCACACAGCGCACCCCCCGGTCCGGCTGGGCCTTGCAGGCCGCGGTACGCGCATCGCCGTCCGGTGCCGGCTCGGCGGACGCCGGTACGGCGGTCGTCCCGCCGACCAGCAGTACTGCCGAGAGCAGCACCGTGCCTAATCTTCGTCTCAAGAGAGTCCCCCTCCTCGTACGTGTCATGTCACGACCAACGGAGCACCGTCCGATGATGGCAGGACTCTTCACACCCGCTCCAGAAACGCTCAATGGTTTCGGAAATGGCTTATTCCGCACGCCTGTTGGCCGGACGGCTGCCGCGGCGCCACGGAACGCCATGGAACCTCGTCTCACCCCCGGGGCCTCTGACATGGTGAGGGTGGCCTGTGGCGGCGAGTGAGAGGCGAAGGGATGCGGAACGGCAGGGATGAGGCGTTCACGGCCTTCATGGCCGCGCGCTACGGCTCGCTCCTGCGTACGGCCACGCTGCTGACCGGCGGCGGCCGTTCGCGGGCCGAGGACCTGGCACAGGAGGCGCTGTTGCGTACGTACCGCGCCTGGCACCGGATCGGGCGCCTCGACGCGGCCGAGGCGTACACCCGCACCACGATGGTCCGGCTGCTGATCAAGGACCGCCGCAGGCACTGGCACGCGGAAATCCCTGCCGAGCGAATGCCGGAGATTCCTCGCCCGGGCCACGAGGACCAGGTGACGACCGCGGTCGCCGTACGCGAGCTGTTGCAGACCCTTTCTCCCGCCCAGCGGGCCGTCCTCGTGCTGCGCTTCTACCACCAGCTGACCGAGCGGGAGATCGCCGACGTGCTGGGCTGCTCGCCGGGCACGGTGAAGAGCCGTGCCGCCCGCGCCCTGGCCGCCCTGCGCGACAAAGGGTTCGTCACCGCGTCCGTACCCGACCGGGAGAGGGGTTCCGCCGATGACTGACCAGCAGCTTCCGGAGGAAGAGCAGGTGCGGCTACTGCTGATGGCCGCCGCAGAGCCGGAGGGCCGGGCCGCCGCACCCGGTACGGCCTTCACCGCCCGCGCCCGTCGGGGGCTGCTGCGCCGCCGCCTTGCCGTGGCGACGGCCACCGCCGCGATCGTCGCCGCCGCAGTCGTGGTCCCCACGGTGCTCGGAGGCCTCTTCGGGGACGACGAACCGGCCCCGACCGCCTCGGCCGACTGCCTTCGGACGGCGGCGCAGAAGATCAGAGACCGGCAGGAGCAGGGCTACCGGCCGGTGTACGGGACGCTGCGCGCCGGACGTATCGCGGTGGACGACGGGGTCACCAGGAGCTCCGCCTTCCGGTTCGACGTCGACGGTGCGCTGGCGGACGGCACCGGTGTGCCGTCCTCGGGCCGGGTCACCGTGTGGTACCCGACGGCTGAGGTCCAGCTCCCCGATCCCGGCCGATACGTTCTGCTGCTCGACCCGGCGGAACGTCCCGCCAAGGAGGGGGAGCACCTCTTCCACTTCGCCCCGGAGCAGGCGCTGCCGCTCGGCGACGACGGCCGCGTGACGCTGGAGTGCGCCGACGGCGGGAAGGGCGCGGTGGAGCGGGAGCAGCTGCGCGCCGCGGTGACCGAGCCGTAGCAGCGGCCACCGCGACGCACGCAACGCCGGTCTCAGGTACGGAAGTACCAGAACTTCTCACCGTCGCTGTGCTCCGCGATGATCTCGCTGAGCGGCCTGTTGAGCGTGTCCGTGGAGTGGTAGCTCATCTTCGGCATCCAGTCGTCCGTGAAGTCCGTGACCATCATGGTGTGGCCCGGCTGACCGGGGTCGCTGTAGCCGAAGATCTCGAACTGGACCACGTCCGCGATCGCGAGACTGGAGGGGCCGGACAACTCGTACACCCGCTCCGACTCGTCCCGCGCGAAACGCTGCCAGTTGGGCGCCCCGCCCCAGGTGTAGCTGTGCGGCGGGAGCGGCCACGGGTTGCCCGTGTACCACCAGACCGAGTCGCTCCGGTACCAGCCGAGGACCCGCTCCCAGCCGCCGGCCTTGAGGGCGTGCGAGATGAAGTTGGTGCAGTCGTTCTCGTCCCGGTCGTAGGGGACGTTGTCCTCCGGCTCCGGTTCGGCGTACTTGGTGGCGAAGGCCACCATCGCGCTGTAGTCGTACGCCGCCGCCGGGCGGACCCCGGTCCCTGCGGACGCCTTCTTCGCCGGATCGGTGATCTTCCCCTCTCCCTCGGCGGCCTCGGCGCGAAGCTCCTTGGCCGCCTTCCGGGCGGCGCTCAGTTCGGCCGGGTCGAGCTTCTCCGGCGTGGACAGGTTCGCCGGGCCGTCCAGCGTGGAGATCTTGGAGAGGGCCCAGTCCCCGTCGGTGCGGACGAAGGACAGGTTGTGCCGCACGGTGTAGCTGTACGGCTCGTCCTTGCTGCCCGCGAAGGTGTACTCCGTGTGCTCACGCACGCTGAGGCGTGCGGTGTCGCCCTGGGTGCGGACAGAGCCGACCGGGGTGAGCTCGGTATCGACACCCGAGTAGCGCACGCCGGCCAGTTCGTTGATGCCGAGCAGCTGCTCGCGGGCCTCCATCCGGTCGTCCCGTACGGCGCGGAACGCCTCGGCCACCTTGAGATCCTCGGCCTTGCGGGTCGCGCTGGCGGCCGTAGCACCGCCCTCCACGGTGATCGCGTTCTCACCGGCGAAGTAGGTCCGGGCGGCTTCGATCAGTGCCTTGTCCTCGGCGGGCGCGGGCTGCGCGGCCTGCGCCGGGCTGTTCCCGAGGACGGATACGGCTAACCCCGTGACGACTGCGGCGATCGCCGCCCGTCGCATTGCTGTGCGGATGATCACTGTTTCTCCCCTGTAACGAATGGCCTTCCCGCTGCGCGGCGCCTGCACGACGGGAGTTGATGGCGTACGTCGAGTGGTCGAGTACGACGCTAGCGACGGAGGCCAGGTATTGAGGTGCACTCGTCAAACGGGGCTGAAAAGCTACGACCGCTCAAACAGGTCGCGTGGCGGGGCTGGGGTATGTCCTGGACTGCTTCACGCTGCCGAACGCGAAACTCGATTCGATCGAGGAAATGCCGGGGATGGCGTGGATCCGGGTGCGCACCAGGACTTCGTACGCCTCGAGGCTCTCGATGACGACTCTGAGCAGGTAGTCACTGCTTCCCGCCATCAGGTAGCAGTCCTGGATGTGCTCGATGCGCCCGACGTGTTCCTCGAACACGTTGACGGCCTCGGCAGTGTGGCGTTCCAGGCGGACCCGTACGAAGACGGTGATCGGGAGCCCGAAGGCGACCTGGTCGACCATGGCCGTGTAGCCACGGATGAGCCCGGCCTGTTCGAGCCGACGTACCCGTCGCAAGCAGGGAGAGGGAGACAGGCGCACCCGGTCGGCGAGGTCCTGGTTGGACAGCCGTCCGTCCGCCTGCAACTCACGGATGATCAGTAGGTCGACAGCGTCCATCGTTCACTCCTTGGCAGATCCTGCCCCGAACGTAGGCCTGAGAGGCAGAAGAAGCAATCGGCTGCCTCGCTGATTGGCTTAGCGTTGCTCAGCGGGGCGGGGCCGGTTCTCGGCCAGGTACGGCGTGGCCGTTTCGTGCCCGTCGAAAGGTCAGAGACTGGAGGACTTCGTTGGTCGCGACGAACACCATGGGGGCGGCGGCGCCCTCCGGGGCGAGCCTGGAGGGCGACAGGGCCCGGACCGCGGGCCCACGGTTCTCCCCCAATGCGGTGGCCGGGCTCGCGCTGCTGCTGACCGTGGCGATCTGGGCCGCGTTCGCGCTCAGCGCCCGGGCGCTGAGCGCCTCCACTCTGCTGCCCGCCGACGCGGCTCTGCTGCGGTTCGGCACACCCCTGGTGATCCTGGCGCCCGCGCTGTGGCGGCGCCGACGGCGACTGGCCGCCGTGCGTCCGGCCACGGCTATGAAGATCATCTGCGGTGCCGGGGTGCCGTTCTTCCTGGCGGCCATGTACGGCGGTTCCCTCACGTCTGCCGCGTTCGTCGGCTCGCTCATCCCGGGAATGGTCCCGCTCTTCGTCTCCGCACTCATGGTCGCGAGCGGGCGCGGCGTTCCTCGCGGGACGCAGGCGGCCGGGCTCGTCCTGATCGCGGTCGGCGTCATCATCCTGGTCTGGCGCTACACGGTTGCGCTGGACGCGGACGTGCTTGTCGGTTGCGGGGTGCTCCTGGTCGCAAGCGGGCTGTGGGCCCTGTACACGGTGGGACTGCGGGAGGTGGACCTCGATCCCGTCGGCTCGATCGGGCTGCTGTGCCTGCCGTCGTTCGCCGTGATGGCGCTCCTGGTCGTGACCGGGGTACTTCCCACCGGCTTCGCGCACGCGGCGGGAAGCGACATCGCGCTGTTCTTCGGCGTACAGGGGCTGGGGGTCGGCCTGTGCGCCGGGCTGCTGTACGCGTTCGCGATCCGCAGGCTGGGCGCGGAGCGCAGTTCCGTCATAGGCAGCCTCAGCCCTGTTGCCGTTGTTCTCCTCGCCATCCCGCTGCTGGACGAGTCACCGACGCTCGCCGTGCTGATCGGCGTGCCCGTCCTCACCACCGGCGTCGTGCTCTCCAACCGACGCCCCCGACACAAGGTTCCCGCCGATGTTTGAGCTTCTCCCTCCCCCGCCTGCCGACCCGCTGTGGGACCTGTCTGCCGAGTTCGGCACCGATACGCGTCCCGAACGCCTGAACCTCGTGCTCGGCGTCTACCGTGACCACACCGGGGTCACCCCCGTCATGGCGGCCGTCCGTGAGGCCGAGATACGCCTGGCGGAGCGTTCCGCGTCCAAGGAGTACCGGGGGCTGTCGGGCAACGCCGCCTTCAACCGCGCGATGCTGTCCATGGTCCTGGGAGGCGCGGGCACGGCCGGCCGGGCAGCCGCGGTCCAGACCGTCGCGGGCACCGGAGCGCTGCGGCTGCTGGCCGACCTGGTGCGCCGGACGCGGCCGGGCGCAACGGTGTGGATCAGCGACCCTGCCTACGTCAACCACCGCCCCATTCTCGAAGCCGCCGGACTGACCGTACGGACGTACAGCTGGCTCGACGCCGAGGGGTGCTCGGACACGGCGGGCATGCTGCGAGACCTGCAGGACGCGCGGCGCGACGACGTCGTCCTGCTTCAGGGGTGCTGCCACAACCCCTCTGGGGTCGAGCTGTCCTTCGAAGCCTGGGAGGCCCTGGCCGAGCTGGCCGAGCACAACGGCTGGGTTCCGTTCATCGACCTCGCGTACCACGGGCTCGGTGACGGCCTGGAGGCGGACCTGCGGGCCACGCGCATGCTGGCGATGCGGGTTCCGGAGATGCTGATCGCCGTCAGCTGTTCGAAGAACTTCGGCCTCTACAGCGACCGTACCGGCTGCGCTGTAGTCCTCGGCCCGTCAGGGCAGGCACTGCGGCACGCCGAGACTTCGCTGCAGAACATCGCCCGGACGCTGTACTCCATGCCGCCGGAGCACGGTGCCGCTGTGGTGACCACCATCCTCGAGGACGAGGGGCTACGGGCCACGTGGCGGTCGGAACTCGACGTCATGCGCGGCAGAATCACGGCAAACCGGGCCGATCTGGTCGCCCACCTGGACGGCCTGGGGTGCGCCGGCCAGGCTCGGCCGCTCGCGCGGCAGAAGGGCATGTTCTCCACGCTGCCGCTCACGCCGGATCAAATGCGAGAGCTGCGCGAGGAGTTCGCCATATACGGCACAGCCTCGGGGCGGATCAATATCGCAGGGATCTCGGCACACCGGATCCCCTACCTCGCACGGGGCATCGCGGCGGTCCTCGGCACGATGGACCGGGTGCGGACCGTACAGTCGGCGGTTTCGTGAACTGACCGTCGCCCCGCACGCACAACGCGAAATGCTGGCCGGGATGAATCCCGACCAGCATTTCGCTTGATCAATCTTTATGTGTCCGAGGGGGGACTTGAACTCTCCACTCGGGCACCAGCCTCTGTGTGTCCTGACCTGCGCAAACGCCTGCGGTGGAGCGGTTGTTGGAGGCTGCGTTCTCCTCTTCTTTCCTGCTGTTTCTGCCCGTTCCCGGGGGCTGTTGGTCATGCGTTGGTCACGTGACCAACCTGCCCACGTGGTGCCCAAGGTCGTTCCCGGAGAGGCCGTCCGGACCGTGCGAGCGCCACAGGTTTATGCGACAACGCAAATATTGGTGTTGCCGCATGGACGGCGACGGCACGCCCTCCGTACGGTCGTGATGTCGCCCCACGAGGGGCGCGAGACAGGGGGTTTCACCATGGCTCGTGAGGAACTGACCCGACTGACCGGCAACGGGAACGGCGAGTGCGGAAAGGACGACTGCCCGAACGTCTACCGGACCGCATCCGGCTCGTTCGTTGTCCAGGGCGACGTGTCCAAAGCCTTCTCGGCCCCGCAGGGGGAGGGGCTCGTAGAGATCCCGGAGGAGACGCTGAGGGAGGCTTTCCGTGCGCTTGGCTGGTGAGGCATGGGCGGCGCGCTTCGAGGACTTCACACGGGAGGCATGGCGCCTGGAGCTCCTACCGCAGTACCTCATGCCGCAGGAAGAAGAGGAGTTCGCAGCGTTCCGCGCAGGTGCTCGTATTGAGCCCGGCACCGTGGCGAATGAGTACACCGACCGGCTACGCCGACAAGCGGCTGAGGGACGCACACAGGGCCGCGTCCACGTCGTTGCTCGCCCCCTGTCCGACTACCTGCGGTTTGAGTTCCACCACTACTACAGGGCCCACGCCTTGGCCGGGGAACAGATCCGTATTCTCGACATCACAGACAGGCCGAACCCTCTTGAGGGAGCGCAGGACTTCTGGATGTTCGACCATTCCGAAGTGGTCCTGATGAACTACCACCCGGACGGCAGGCAGATCAGCCGCGAAATACACGACGGCGATACGGCACCGTTCATCGAATACCAGAGGATCGCGGTAGCTGAGTCGGTGCCCTTCGAGGAGTACGTGAAGGGCCTTGACCTTTGAGCCTGAGGCCCTGGGTCAGTCCAAGGCGGACCTAGCGGCAGTCCTGAAGCAAGAGCGCAAGCGGGCCGGGTGGACTCAAATCCGGCTCGCTAAGCGCTGCAACATGAGCCAAACCAAGGTCAGCAACATAGAAAGCGGGAAGCTAACCCCCGCCATAGTCGACGTTGAGCTGATCCTTGACGCCCTTGGCGCAGAGGGGCCGCTAGCAGCCGAGATCCTCACCCTTGCCCGATCCGCAAACACGGAATGGCAAGACCACTGGAACTCCCGCCGCCGGGGCCTGGACAAGAAGCAGAATGAACTAGCCAGACTCGAAGCAGCTTCCACAGAGTTGCGGTACTTCCTGCTCTCCATGATTACCGGCTTGCTCGCCACACCTGACTACGTGCGTGCGAGCATCGCTGACGTTCCGGGAGACCAGTCCAAGACCATCGCTAGGAAGCTTGAGCGGCAAAGCGCCCTGGTCGACCCGGAGAAGAGGTTCACCTTCCTTCTCACGGAGCAGGCCGTCAGGTGGCCTTTGCTGCCACCTTTGGCAATGGCCATGCAGCTTGACCGACTGGTGTCCGTCTCCCGAATTCCGAACGTGCGTCTCGGCGTGATCCCGCTGAGTGGCCATATTCCGGAGCGGCCCCTCAATACGTTCACAGTCTATGACCGCCGACTGGCCACCGTGGAAACAGGGACAGGCGCCCTGATGCTCAGAGACCGCCGGGACGTGAACGCTTACCGCGAGGACTTCGAGAGGTACGAGGGATACGCCTTCTGGGGCGATGATTTCCGGTCACTCATCAGCGACTGGGCCGTGATCTTTAACCGACAACGCCAATAAACGTAGGCGCTTTCCACCCGCCGGACGACACTTGTCGGGCGCTCAAGACAGGCAGTCAGGGAGGCGGCAAGCGTGAGTAATCCGAGAACGATGAGTGGCCCGGTACACCTGTCTCTGCCGCGCACTCCGCCCGACCCTGCGCCAGGCTGCGAGGTGTGCGGGGCGTTGGTCTCTCAGCGGCAGGCGGCGCGGGACAGGGGTGACTTGTCGGCGGCGACGGATGCGGATGTGGAGATCAGGAATCACCCGCACAGGACGCGGGGGCGACGGTGACGGCGCGGGCGGCATTCCGGTACGTGGAGCACCGCATTACGGAGCACCCGAACACTGACGTGACCTTCGAAGCTGAGTGCCTGTGGTGCGACTGGAAAGCCACCCCTACGACGGACAGTTCGGCTGTGGATGTGGAGTGCATGAGTCACACCGGCCGGTCTGGCCACGCTGCCTTTCGGCGCATCCGTACGTCGTTCGCGATGGTGGTTCGCGCCGAGTAGAGACCCCCGCCCCGGTGGATCACGGCCCTAGGACAGCCAGAGTGCCCGCCGGGGCGGGGCAGCAGGTGCAGTGCGCCACTCCAACAGAGAGAGGTACCACGCATGACCGTGCCCGAATTCGAGTTCCGCACGTCCAGCGCGTGCCAGTACAACAACAACGACCCCCGCTGTGTCGAGGTCGCCACCAACGTTCCCGGCAAGGTGGTGGTCCGCAACTCCGTGAGCGGCCAGACGGTCGAGTTCACCGCCGTGGAGTGGGCGCAGTTCCTTCCTGGTGCCAAGCTGGGGGAGTTCGACGTCACAGCGTAGGGAGTCGTCATGCAGCAGTGCCCCCGGTGTGGTGGCAGCGTGGAGAGAGATCCGGAGCACTCCAGGGTGATGCGCTGCATGTCGTGCTGGGAAGCGTGGGCGCTGCCAACTGAACGACGCTGCCCAGGCGTAGGCCGGGGCACTTTCGCCCCGGCTCTGTGAGGTGCCCCCCGGAGTGTG
>NZ_JAGGPB010000025.1 GCF_018614055.1 Streptomyces sp. ISL-98 | reverse complement strand
AGGACCTCAAGCAACGGCATTGGGGGGCCCCTTCGACCACCACGAGAGGGGATCGAGCGTATCGTCGGCGCGGATGGCTTGCTGAAGACCTGGGAGGCTTCGCAGGCCAGGCGTGTTCGTGATGAGCCCGCTCAGCCCCTTTTCACCGATACTTGCTCCAAGGTTCTTTGCCACCGAATTCTCCCAGGCGAGAGACACCCGGTTCCCGATGCCGTCTACGGCTTTGAAGGTGTGGACTTCAGCTGCACTTCGGAAACGGTTGGCAGCTCGCGGGACTTCGCTCACTGCTGCGGCTCCCTCGGAGACGAGGCGGTTCAGCCGAGTGACCCTGGCCACGTCGTCGATGTGTGTGACCACCCCGTCCCCCACCTTCACCACTACCTTCGCGGTTCCAGTGATCGCGGTCTTCGCGAACGCCGCGCCCGGAATAAGGCCTACCGCATCACCTGCGAGGGTTCCCCACCCGACATCCGCCCCTCCGATCTTCGCCGCACCGTGCGAGAGCAGCGCGCCCGCCGAGAACCCTGCACTCGCCAACGCGAGTGCGCCGGACAACGGGGGACACCACAGGGTCAGCAGCGCCAGGATGCCGAGTACGGCGGATATGTTTCCCAGCCAGTCGCCGATCTTGTTCAGCAGGTCCTTGTTGCGGGCGCACCACTCCTGGATGGAGTGCCCGATCTCTTTGAACTTGTCGCCGAGCCGCTCCCAGAAGCCGGGGTCGGGGGCGGCGTCGGTGGCCTTGCGCATGTGTCCCGCGACACCGCGGGCCTCGGCCTGGTGCTCCTCCAGCAACTGCTCGGCCCGTTTGATGATTTCTTCGAGTTCGCGCTGCGCCTGGTCCAGCTGGGTGGAGGCGGAGTCGAGTTCACTGTCGGCCTGCTTGAGCCGGCTGCTCGCCGCGTCGACCTTCGCCTGGGCGTCCTGGAGGGCGGGTCCGGTGAACATCTGGCCGCTCAGCCGGAAGGCGGGGTCGTTCGCGGCCTGGTTGTAGCGGCCGGCCGCGGCGTCGTTGGCCTTCTCCGCCGAGGCCACCTTGCCCTTGGCTTGCTTGGCCTGCACCTCGTACGTACCGGCGGTGCTCTGGTAGTGGGTGAGTGCTTCGCGCCACTTCGCCATCTCCGAGGACGCGGTCTGCATCGCCTCGTGGCTGTCCTTGAGATAGCGGGGCAGCTCTCCGACCTTCTGGGAGAAGGCGGAGGCGGCATCGCCGGCCCAGCTCACGTTTCCTGTCAGGCGCTTGATGCTGTTCTGCGCGGTGTCGAGCGCGGTCGCGGCCTTCTTGGTACGGGCGGCGAGCGAACCCACGTTGCCGGAGTCACCCGGCGCGGGGTCGAAGCCGAGCGAGGGGTACTTGTCGCTCACTTCGCGCCACCCTTTCCGCCGAAGCCGTCCCGGATGGCCGCCTCGGCGTCCCGGTAGGTGTCGCGGGTCTGCTTGAGCTTGTCCTCGATGATTTGCGTGCCATCGGCGATTTTTTTGATCGCGTCGTCCCAGCTGTCGTGGAACTCGTCGCAGGCGTTGTCGAGTTCCTTACTGCCCGTGGTCTTCGGGCCGGTGTCACGCAGCGCGTTCAGCGCCGAGCGCATCTCCTCCTGGCTCCGATGGAGCTCTCTGACGAGCGCGTCGAGTTCAGTTAACTCGACTTTGAAGCCTGCTCCCATGGCGCTGTGCTCCCCGTTGTATAGGAATTCGTGGTGATCAACCGGTGACCACGTTAGCCAGCAGGTACCAGGGGGCCGCATCAGGGTTCTTCCCGTTCGCCAAACCTTCACAGCCCTCCGTGAACGCAGGCAGCCGGTGGCGGGGCAGGGGTGAACAGCCAGCCGATGGACGGCCGGGTCAGCGGCTGGACCAGTCGGCGTACCGGCGGAGAGTCATAGAGCGCTTCGGTGTCCCACCCGACGGACGTCTGTTCCGCAACGCGGCGGGAAAATACATCGATCCTTCCGCGTACGGCATCACATGGGGACGGGCGCGTGAGGCCGCACTCACACTCGACGAGCACGCCCTTGATTTGGCGAAACGCCGCTACGACCTGCGCCACGCCGGAATCTCGTTCTGGCTTGCCTCGGGTGTCGACCCCGCAGAGTGTGCGCGCCGGGCCGGACAAAGCATCCAGGTTCTCTTCCGCTACTACGCCAAGTTCCTGGCCGAGGCACGGAACCATGCCAACAACTTGATAGAGGAGTCGATGCGGCGATGGGAGGTGCCGGAGGGCAGCGCGTAGAACACATGAGCCGGTCCTTGGCCCGGAAATGCCCCGGAACAGCTGGTAAGAGGTGGGATAGCGGTGGAAGATATCGGGAGTAGCTTCGTATTTCGCCACACGGCTTAGATGCGCGCCACGAAGGGCGCCTGGCAGGCAAAACACCTGTTCAGGCGCCCTTCTTCGGCGTCTAGAAGAACCCCAGCTTCTTCGGCGAGTACGACACCAGGAGATTCTTCGTCTGCTGATACTGCTCCAGCATCATCTTGTGGTTCTCGCGGCCGATGCCCGACTGCTTGTAGCCGCCGAACGCCGCGTGCGCCGGGTACGCGTGGTAGCAGTTCGTCCAGACGCGGCCCGCCTGGATCGAACGGCCCGCCCGGTACGCGGTGTTGATGTCCCGCGTCCAGACGCCCGCACCGAGCCCGTACAGCGTGTCGTTCGCCGTCTTGATGGCGTCTTCGAAGTCGGCGAAGGAGGTGACCGCGACGACCGGGCCGAAAATCTCCTCCTGGAAGACCCGCATCCGGTTGTCGCCCTCGAAGATCGTCGGCTGGACGTAGTAGCCACCGGCCATGTCGCCGTCGTACTCCAGCCTCTGACCACCCGTCCGGATCTTGGCGCCTTCCTGCTGGCCGATGTCCAGGTACGAAAGGATCTTCTGGAGCTGGTCGTTGGAGGCCTGGGCGCCGATCATCGTGTCGGTGTCCAGGGGGTGGCCCGGCGTGATCAGTTCGGTCCGGGCCGTCGCCGCTTCCAGGAAATCGCCGTAGTTGCCGCGCTGGATCAGCGCACGCGACGGGCAGGTGCACACCTCGCCCTGGTTCAGCGCGAACATCGTGAAGCCTTCGAGCGCCTTGTCGCGCAGGTCGTCGTCGACGCTCCAGATGTCGTCGAAGAAGATGTTCGGGCTCTTGCCGCCCAGCTCCAGTGTCACCGGTTTCAGGTTCTCGGAGGCGTACTGCATGATCAGCCGCCCGGTCGTGGTCTCACCGGTGAAGGAGATCTTCGCGACGCGCGGGCTGGACGCCAGGGGCTTCCCGGCCTCCTCGCCGAAGCCGTTGACGATATTGACGACACCCGGCGGAAGCAGATCGGCGACCAGGCTCATCCAGTAGTGGACGGAGGCGGGGGTCTGCTCGGCGGGCTTCAGGACGACTGCGTTTCCCGTGGCGAGTGCCGGGGCCAGCTTCCAAGTGGCCATCAGAATGGGGAAGTTCCAGGGAATGATCTGGGCGACGACCCCGAGCGGCTCGTGGAAGTGGTACGCGACGGTGTCGTCGTCGACCTCGCTGAGCGACCCCTCCTGCGCCCTGAGCGCACCCGCGAAGTAGCGGAAGTGGTCGATGGCGAGGGGGATGTCGGCGGCCAGGGTCTCCCGTACGGGCTTGCCGTTCTCCCAGGACTCGGCGACCGCGAGCTCCTCCAGATGGGTCTCCATCCGGTCGGCGATCTTCAGCAGGATGTTCGCGCGGTCGGCCGCCGCCGTACGCCCCCAGCCCGGCGCGGCGGCATGCGCCGCGTCCAGGGCGCGCTCCACGTCCTCCGCGGTGCCGCGGGCGATCTCGGTGAACGGGCGGCCGTTGACGGGGCTCGGGTTCTCGAAGTACTGGCCGCGGGCCGGCGGGACGTACTCGCCGCCGATCCAGTGGTCGTAGCGGGACTCGTACGAGACGATCGCACCCTCGGTACCGGGCGCTGCGTAACGGGTCATCTCCGTGGCCTCCCTCTGGCGCCGCCCGCCGTTGGGCGGCACTCGGCGCGAGGGTATGGACCCGGACGTTGCGACCAGGTTGCGCCTACGTCGCCTTGATCATGTCGGCGCACTTCTCGCCGATCATCATCGTGGTGATGCACGGATTGACCGTCGGAAGGAAAGGCATGACGGACGCGTCGGCCACCCGCAGTCCCGTGACGCCCTTGACGCGCAGTTGAGGATCGAGCGGCGAGTCGTGGTCGGCCGCCGCGCCCATGCGCACGGTGCCCGCCGGGTGGTAGACGGTGTTGTGCGTCTGCCGGATGTACGAGAACAGTTCCTCGTCGGTCTTCGCGTCCGGGCCCGGAGCGAGCTCGGCGCCGGTCCAGCCGGCCATCGGGGCCCGCCCGGCGATCTCGCGGGCGAGCCGCAGCCCGTACGTCATCACCCGGATGTCGTGCTCGTGCGTGAAGTAGCGGGGGTCGACCTTCGGCTTGTCCCGGAAGTCGCGGGTGCGCAGCCGGACCGTGCCCATGGAGCGGGCCCGGGTGACGTTCGGCGTGAGACAGAAGGCGTTGTCGGCGGTCGGATAGCCGCGCCGGTAGGTGTTCAGGTCGAAAGGCACCGAACCGTAGTGGAACATCAAGTCCGGCCGGTCGAGGCCCGGTTCGGTGTCGACGAAGATGCCGATCTCCCACCACTGGCTGGACGCCGTGACCATGGGCTGCTTCGCTTCCCACATGATCACGCCCTCCGGGTGGTCCTGCAGATTGGAGCCGACCCCGGGGGAGTCCACCCGTACCTCGACGTCGCAGTCCCACAGATGCCCGGCCGGTCCGATACCGGACAGCATCAGCAGCTTCGGAGAGTCGATGGCCCCGCACGAGACGATGACTTCGCGCCGCGCCGTGACCGCCCCGCTGTGAATGGTGTCGGGCTCCAGATACTCGACGCCCGTGCAACGCCGTCCGCTGTCGTCGAACAGCAGCCGCTTGGCCTGCAACCCCGTGCGTACCTCCAGATTCTGCCGCTTGCCGAGAATCGGGTGCAGATACGCGACCGACGAGGACGAACGGGTGCCGTCCGGAAGGGAGTTGATCTGGAACCAGTGCGCACCGCGCACCACCGTCCTGCCGGTGTTGAACGGCCTGCTGGGGATCTCCGTCGCCGTGCACGCCGCCAGCAGCGCTCTGCCGCACGGGTCGTTCGGCGGGACCGTACGGATGGTCACCGGGCCCGAGCGGCCGTGGTGGTCGCCGGGCGCGTCATTGGTCTCCAGGCGCTGGTAGAGGGGGAAACAGTCCGCCGCGCTCCACCCCGTACAGCCCAGCGCGCCCCACTCGTCCAGGTCCTCGGCCGGTGCCCAGAAGGCGATGCACGAGTTGTGCGAGGAGCAGCCGCCGAGCACCTTGGCGCGGGCGTGCCGCATGAAGCTGTTGCCGTTCTCCTGCGGCTCCACCGGGTAGTCCCAGTCGTAACCGGACTCCAGCAGGGCCATCCACCGGTCGAGCCGGAGGATGTTGTCGTCGCCGACGTCCGAAGGACCGGCCTCGAGTACGCAGACGCTGACGTCCGGGTCCTCGGTCAGCCGCGCGGCGACGACCGCGCCGGCCGTACCGCCGCCGACCACCACATAGTCGAAGGCGGCCAGGGGGCTCTCAGCGGACATTGCGTCTCCTGGATCAGAGGTGTTCAGGGGGCGGCGGACGGGGGCGTCGGCGCCGGTTCCACGGCCTCGAAGCGGTGCTCGGCGAGGACTCCCGTCTTGTGCCGCTGTACGAACCAGTAGTAGGCGAAGCCGCCCAGCGCGACGATGCCGATGAAGAGAAACGCGCCCCAGCGCAGATACCAGTGCTGGTCGCCCGTCGCGTTGTAGACCTCGGCGCGCGGCCAGGCGAGGTTGAGCGACATGGCGGCGCCCCACAGCACGGCGAGGATGTTGACCGGCAGCCCGAACCTGCCGAGCGAGAACTTGCCCTCGGCGGGCTGCCATCTGCCGCGCAGGCGCTGGATCAGCATGGGCACGGTGACCAGCAGGTACGCCACGTAGATCATGATGATGGCGATGCTGGTGATCACCGAGAAGATCTGTGGCTGGTTGATGTTGATCACCAGGATGACGACGCCGATCACACCGATCACGACGGCGGGCACCACTGGTGTCTGGAAGCGGGGGCTGACCCGGGCGAGGAGAGAGCCCGCCGGCAGGTTGTTGTCCCGCGCCATGGCGAACATCAGCCGGATGCCTGCGGCATGCACGGCCAGCACACAGACGGTGATCGCGACGACGACGCACCACAGGAAGATCTCGCCGATGGTCGAACCGAGCGTCTCCAGCACCACGTACTGCAGACCGCCCGTGCCCAGCTCCTCGGCGGCCAGATCCGGCACGGCCATCAGAGCGAAGAGCAGGATGAACCCGCCGATGATGAAGGACGCGACGAGTGCCCGCAGGATGGCGCGGGGCGCGTTGCGGCTCGGATCGTGCGACTCCTCGCCGAGTGACGACGCGGTGTCGAACCCGTACATGACGTACGCGGAGGCCAGCGACGCGGTCAGGAACGCGCCGAAATAGCCGAGGTCCTGGCCACTGCCGAGCCCGTACGTCTCAGTGAGGACACTGCTGGGGCCGCGGGTGATGTGCGCCGCCAGGAAGACGATCAGAGCGACGGCGGCGATCAGCTCGATGAACACACCGGCCGAGTTGATCCGGGCCATGAGCTGGACACCGAAGGCGTTGACCACGGTGGAGAAGAGGATGAGCACCGTGCCGAGGAGTACGGCGTTGGCGGCCGCGTCGTTCTCACCGGTGCCGTCGCCCACGAACTGGAACCAGTCGTCGATCTGCGGCAGCGTGATCTGGTACGCGAGTGCCACGGCCGAGAGCGTCACCATGGTGGCCGTCATCATCATCCAGCCGCCGAGCCAGCCGATGTGCGGACCGCCCATGGTCTTGGCCCAGTTGTAGACCGAACCGGCGACCGGATAGCGGGCGGCCAGCTCGCAGAAGCACAGGGCCACCATCAGCTGGCCGGTGAAGACCATCGGCCAGGACCACCAGTAGGCGGGCCCGCCGAAGGCCACGCCGAAGTAGAAGAGCTGGAAGGTGCCGGTCAGGATCGAGATGTAGCTGATCCCGGCGGCGAAGGTGTGGAAATTGCCGAGGCTGCGCTTGAGTTCCGGGCGGTAGCCGAGCTCTCCCAGAGCATCGTCGTCGTGCTGGGTCTGGGTCCGGACCGGACCAGCTGGTTCCGGACCTCTTCCTGCATCCGTACTCATTCGAACCACCTCTGCGGCCTGGGCGAGAGATTGCGCCAGATGTGCTTGGCCTCCTGGTACTCGGCAAGTCCGGCCGGGCCAAGTTCACGGCCGAAACCGGACTGCTTCATTCCGCCCCACTCTGCCTGGGGAACGTACGGATGGAAGTCATTGATCCATACAGTGCCGGCGCGCACCCGGGAAGCCACCCGCTGCGCCCGGGCCACATCACCCGACCAGACGGCTCCGGTCAGCCCGTAGACGGTGTCGTTGGCGAGCGCGACCGCCTCCTCCTCGTCACGGAACATCTCGACGGTGAGCACCGGACCGAACGACTCGTCGGCCACCACGGACATGCCCGGCGTGCACTCGTCCAACACGGTCGGCAGGTAGTAGAAGCCGTCCTGCAGGGCCGGGTCGTCGGGCCGCTTGCCGCCGCAGCGCAGTACGGCGCCCTCGCCCAGCCCGGCCGCCACGTACGCCTCGATCTTGTCGCGGTGCGCCGCGGAGATCAGCGGCCCGGTGCGGGCATTCTCGTCGAACGGGCCACCGAGCCGGATCGCCCTGGCCCGGGCCACCACCTCGTCGACGAACGCGTCGTGCAGTTCGTTCTGGACCAGGAGCCGTGCCCCGGCCGAGCAGACCTGCCCGGAGTGCAGGAACACCGCCATCACGGCGTGGTCGACCGCCGCGTCGAAATCGGCGTCGGCGAAGACGATGTTGGGATTCTTGCCGCCCAGTTCGAGGGCGACCTTCTTCACGGTGGGGGCGGCCGCTGCCATGATGCGGCGCCCCGTGACGAGTCCGCCGGTGAACGACACCAGGTCGACCCGGGGGTCCGCGGTGAGCGGCGCACCCGCTGTCGGGCCGGCGCCCAGCACGAGGTTGGCGACCCCGTCGGGCAGTCCTGCCTCGGTCAGCAGACGCATGAGGATGATGGCGGTGTGCGGGGTCAGCTCGCTGGGCTTGAGGACGAAGGTGTTGCCCGCGCCGAGCGCCGGGGCGACCTTCCAGGCCGTCTGCAGGAGCGGATAGTTCCATGGAGTGATCAGCGCGCACACGCCGACCGGTTCGTGGACCACTCTGCTGTCGACGTCGGGATTGCCTGTGTCGACGATCCGGTCGTTGCCGCCCGATGCCGTGAGGTTGCCGAAGTAGCGGAAGCAGGCCGCGATGTCGTCCATGTCGTACTCGCTCTCGACGAGCCGCTTCCCTGTGTCCAGGGATTCGGCCCGGGCGAGCGTCGGCCTGTCGCGTTCCAGCAGGTCGGCGACGCGCAGCAGCAGCCGGCCGCGCTCGGCGGCCGGAGTGCGTGGCCACGGCCCGCTGTCGAAGGCGTCACGGGCGGCGGCAAGGGCAGCGGCGGCGTCCTTGGGACCGGCCTCGTCGACGGTTGCCACCAGGGTGCCGTCAGCGGGGCAGCGGATCTCACGAACCTGCCCGCCGAGGGCGGCGGTCCACTTGCCACCGATGAACAGCTCCGGCATGGGGGCTCCTCCGGGTTCGGATGGGCGGCACCTGTGGTGCTGTGTGGTGCTCCATCAACAGACACTGTGGTGGTCCATGAAAAGACACTAAGGAGACCGGGCCGTGTCCGCAGCGTGGGAGCCGTCATCCGGGGCGGATGCTCACCGGTCCCATGCCCGGCCACGCTGCCAGGTGTCGAGTTCCCGTACGCGAGTGAGCGCGGCAGGCCGCTGATCCTCGGGAAGTACGGACGCGAGCGTCTGCCAGACCGCCAGATCGTCCTCTCCCCAGGGGCTGTACGCCCAGTCGCCGAGCAGCCCGGGATCCGCGCGGGCGATCACTGCGGCCCGCAGCTGGTCCTCCAGACGCCTCCGCAGACGTACGACCTCGGGGGCCTGCGAGACGGGCAGCAGCGGGCCCGCGTACCCGCTCATGGCCGCCGTCGTCGCGCCGGACGCGAGGCGTCGTGCGACGGTGTCGAAGTCCGTGTCGACGGGGGAGGCGAGCCGGTACGGCCGGGAGAGGAGCAGCGCCGGGCCGAGCAGGCGACGCAGCCGGGACAGCTCTGCGCGCAGGGTGACGGGCGTGACCGACTCGTCCTCGTACAGGGCGATGAGCAGCTCGTCGCCGGTCAGGCCCTCGGGGTGACGGGCGAGCAGCACCAGGATCTCGCTGTGACGGCGGCTGAGACGTAACTTGCGGCCGTCGACCACGAGCAGGGCCTCGTCCCTGCCCAGCGCGCAGAGCTGGACGGCGGAGGCGTGCGGGGGCGGCGAGAGAAGCGCGAGCTGTGACTCGGCCGCACGGGCGACCGCCTGGACGAACGCCAGACTGTGCGGATGCGCGAGCCCGTCCCCACCGGTGATGTCGACGGCTCCGAGGAGACGTCCGGTGCGCGGATCGTGTACGGGTGCCGCGGCACAGGTCCAGGGCTGTACCGGCCTGCTGAAGTGTTCGGCGGCGAAGACCTGCACGGGCCGGTCCAGGGCAACGGCTGTTCCGGGTGCGTTCGTTCCCATCGCGGACTCGGACCAGCGGGCACCGGGAACGAAGTTCAGCCGCCCGGCACGGCGCCGGGTCCCGGGGTGCCCCTCGACCCACAAAAGGCGGCACTGTGCGTCGCACACCGCGAGCAGGTGCTCTCCGTCGCTCGCGAAGGTGCCCATCAGCTCCCGGAACAGCGGCATCACGCGGGCCAGCGGATGTTCGTGCCTGTACGAGCCGAGGTCCGCGTCGGTCAGCTCGACACGAGCGGTGGACTCGGGGCTCACATGCGCCCGCGCGGACCGCCGCCACGACTCCCCGACCACGGACCGTACGGGCCGCTCAAGCCGCCCCGCGCTGGTGAACACCTCATGCGCCCTGCGCAGTTCACCCAGCCGCTCAACGGGGTCGGCACCGGCCTCCAGAGCCACCCATGCATCGGTCACTTCGGCCTCCCGAACCATCGTGTCGGAGGGCCAGTACGGCGGCAAGGACGCCTGTCGTGGGGTGGCGTGTTCCTTACCGCCAGTGCCCCGGGATCTCTGTCCCGGGGCACACCGTGCTCCTGCGGTCAGCACCGGTGAGGATCGGCCGTCAGTAGCGGTAGCGACCGGCCGTCAGTACCGGTGGCTATCGGCCCACCCGGTGGGCAGGGTCAGCGGTCCTGGGACAGGGCGTACAACTCGCCGAGGAGGCTGCCGTCCCTGTGCACCAGCTCCTCGAATGTGCCCTCCTCCCGGATGCGGCCTTCGTCGAGGACGATGATCCGGTCCGCCATCTTCACGTTGTCGAGGCGGTGGGTGACCACGACGGTGATGCGGTCCTGCGCGATGTCCCGGAGCGTACGGAAGATCATGTGCTCGCCCCTCGCGTCCATCTCGCTGGTGGGCTCGTCCAGGATGAGAAGGCCCGGCTTGCGGTAGAGGGCGCGGGCACAGGCGAGACGCTGCCATTGCCCGCCGGACAGTTCCTGCCCGCCCCACACCGAGCGGGCCAGCAGTGTTTCCAGTTCGTCGGGCAGGTCACGGATGACGCCCGCCATGCCGACCTGTTCGGCGGCCTTCCAGACCTGCTCGTCGCCGAACTCTCGTGGCTGACCGAGGGTGATGTTCTCCCTGGCTGCCAAGGGCCAGTGGCCGTTGTTCTGGGGTACGAGCCCGACGTGCTGCCACACGGATTCGGCATCGGCGGTGGCGAGATCGGTGCCGTCCCAGTACACGCCGCCGGATGTGGCCAACGTCAGTCCGGTCAGCAGCCGCACCAGGGTCGACTTGCCGGCGCCGTTCTCCCCGACGAGGGCGACCACTTCACCGCGCTTGAGGGTGAGCGAGAGGTTGTGCAGGGCAGGGGCTGCCTTGTTGGAGTAGCTGAACTCGACTTCGTCGAGGCGGATGGTGCGGGGCGCCCGGACCGTTGCGGCGCCGCGACGGGTGGTCATCGTCCGTACTTCGGCCAGGAAATCGTGGTAGTCGCCGAGGTAGAGGCCGTGGTGGAACATGACGGCGCCATAGCGAATGATCGAGTTGAGGGCGCGGCCGGCGGTTTGGGACGCGACGATGGCCGTTCCGGCGATGGCCAGGACCATGTGGCCGGACAGCACGAGCGCGGCGAGGGAGGCCCACATGCCGAGCGTGAAGATCCCGGACAGTGCCGCGGCGACGGCCGTAATCCGCAGATAGGGCCCCGCGCCCTCCAGCTCTTTGCCCTCCACCCGGTCGCACATCGTGCGGTACCAGAAGTAGAGGTAGCCGCGCATGGTGTTGGCGCGCAGTTCGTCGGCGAGTTCCGAGGTTGTCAGCCACCACCGCATCATGCCGCGCACATTGCGCGCGGAGATCGTACGGTCGTGGACGCGGTAGTCGATGCGCGCGGCGATCACACCGCCCAGGCCGCGAGGAAGGACGGAGAGCAGCAGCACGCCGACCAGCAGAGGGTGGAGCACCGCGAGGACGGACGCGGCGGAGACGAGCTGCACGAACCCGTTCGTGAGGGTCTTGGCGTCATCGGCGAGATCGACGGCGCGCAGTGCCCCGATCTCGGCCGCCTGACTGCGGTCCTTGAAACCCTCTTGGTCGTAGGCGGACAACTCGGCCCGCATGTGGAGGTCGACGATGGTCATGTCGGCTGCTGAGGCGACTTGCGGGTTGAGCCGGCGCGTGGCCCAGTCGGCCATGATCCAGGCCCCTGAACCCGTGGCCATGGCGAGGCCTGCCAGCACCAGGGCCGGCGAGGCCGCCGATAACGCCGCCCGGGCGTCGGCCGTTCCGAACAGGTGCTGCATGGCCTTGGCGACGGCGGCGAGCATGACGGCCGTACCGATCCCGGACAGCAGCTGACAGGCCAGGATGGTGATCACCATGCGCCGGTCGACCGACCAGGCGAGCCGGGCGGTCTGGCCGAGCGCGGCGGGGATCCGCCGCGCCATGTCCCGCAGGGTGGCATCCTCCATGGCGCGGCGGTGCTTGCGCCCGTTGTAGTCCAGCTCCGGAGGAGCCGAGGGGTGCGGTCGTTCCTGCCTGGCGGGTGGAACCGCCGCTGCCGGGCCGGACGCCGGCTCCGACACCGACTTCGGATCCGCCGCCGACACCGACACCGACTCCGAGTCCGCTCCGACGGAACCGGTACGCCGACCGCTTGCGAGCCACTTCATTCCGACCACCTCGCGTCAACAGGGCGCACGGAAAGTGCGGTTGCCACAGGTGGGTTCTCGAACGCAGGGTGAAGCACGAGACGAGCGGGCGCGGAATTCAAGGTTCCTCCTGTGGCGACGTTGAGGGATCCAGCGCCCGGAGAACTCACCTGATCAAGAAGCCGTCACGGGGGAAGGCGGGCGAACCGTCGCGCGAAAGTCCGAATGAACGGCGACAGGACAGGGCGCGCTTCCGAAAGCTGCCGTGATGCGGCGTTCGATTCACCCGGGAGAGGGCTCGTCACCCCTGCGGGGGATTGCTGTGGAGTCGGCCGCCTCCTGTCCGTCGCTCCGCAGGGCGACGGCGAGCGCCACCGCCGGATCCTGGTCGCCGGGACCGACCGGCGTCCACCGGCCGCGCTCCTTGCGGTACGGCCACCAGCGCCCGTCGCGCCCGCATCGCAGCTGAGCGCCCGAGAGCCGAGCGTCCGAGCCGGTCACCGTCCACCGGTTGCGCTGAGCACGGAACTGCGGGCGTTCCTCCTCGTCCCACGCTTCCGCCAGCCGCGCACGGGCACGGGCCAGCGCCTCCCGGTCCGGGGACCAGTCCTCCTCCAGTACGGCGAGCCCGGCACGCCCTCCGTACCCCCATGCTCGTACAGCGAGGGCGAGTTCGGCCCGCTCCCGGCCGGATCCCGACGCGAGGCGCGCGGCGATGACTGGACCGGGAGCCCCGGCTGCCAGCCGTACAGCGTCCTGATCCGCGTTCAGCTTTTTGTCGACGGGGTGCTGTTCATGACCGGCCGACAGCGCCTCGGCCAGCAGGCGATGAGCCCGGGCGGCGGCGTCCGCTGCCAGGAACTCCAGCGCCGCGACGTCGATCCCAGGCGCCGGCCCCGTCTCCGTATCGAGAACCGGTGGCCGCCCCGGCTCCTCGGGGAGGGGCGGGGGCGCGGGCAAAGGCAGTACGTCCCGTGCCGCGAAGACCGCGTCCGCGCGCACGCCCTCCGGCGCGCGCTCTTCCTCGTGCGCCCCCATGCTTTCGTGGGGAGTCGCTGCCCTGGCGGCACTGCGTACCTGCAGCTCGTCGAGCAGCGCCCGCTCGCTCCGCCCCCGCATCAGCAGCAGCACAAACGGGTCCTCGTCCAGCAGCCTCGCCACCTGGTAGCAGAGCGCCGCGGTGTGCGGGCAGTGGTCCCAGGCCTCGCACGAGCACTCCGGCTCCAGATCGCCGATGCCCGGCAGCAGTTCGACCCCGGCCGCCGCCGCGTCCTCCACGAGGTGCGGCGGCATCTCGCGGTCCAGGAGAGCCGCGATGTGCCCGGCCCGTTCGACCGCCATGTCCAGGAAGCGGTCCCAGTCCTCGTCGCTCAGCCGCTGCAACAGCACATCACTGCGGTACGCCGAGCCGTCCCGCTCCCGGACGACGGCCGTGATCCGGCCGGGCCTTACGGACACGGCGCCGACCGCACCCTCACGCGCGTACTTGCGCCCCTTCTTGAGCTGTTCGCCGTCGAGCGCCGTGTCCTCCAGTGCCTTCAGCCAGGCACGGCCCCACCACGTCTGTGCGAAACCGCGTCCCCGCGCGGGAGGGAGGGCGCCAAAGGTGCGCTCCGTGTCCCTTTCCATGGCCCTGTCCGTCTCGTTTTCCGTGGCCCTGTCCGTCTTGTTCCACCCGCCTGTGCCGCTCATCGCGTGCCCCCTCGCAGCTCCACCAGATCCGCCAGTTCGGCGTCGGTCAGTTCGGTCAGCGCGGCCTCGCCGGAGCCGAGGACGGCGTCCGCCAGCTCTTGCTTGCGCGCGAGCATGTCGGAGATCCGGTCCTCGATCGTCCCCTCGGCGATCAGCCGGTGCACCTGCACCGGCTGGGTTTGCCCGATGCGGTACGCCCGGTCGGTGGCCTGTGCCTCGACGGCGGGGTTCCACCAGCGGTCGTAGTGCACGACATGGGCGGCGCGGGTGAGATTGAGACCGGTGCCGGCAGCCTTCAACGACAGCAGGAAGACCGGGATTTCACCGTCCTGGAACCGCTGCACCATGGCCTCGCGCTCCTGTACGGGCGTACCGCCGTGCAGGAACTGGGTGTTCACCCCGCGCGCGCCGAGATGCTGCTCGAGCAGCCGTGCCATCTGCACGTACTGCGTAAAGACCAGCACGCTCGCGTCCTCGGCCAGGATGGTGTCGAGGAGCTCGTCCAGCAGCTCCAGCTTCCCCGACCGCCCCGCGATCCTGGGCCGGTCTTCCCTTGGACCGCGCTCTTTCAAATACTGCGCGGGGTGGTTGCAGATCTGCTTCAGCGCGGTCAGGAGCTTCACCACGAGCCCGCGCCGGGTGAACCCGTCGGCCCCGGAGATGGCGGCCAGCGTCTCACGCACCACCGCCTCGTACAGTCCGGCCTGTTCCGTGGTGAGAGAGACGGCACGGTCGGTCTCCGTCTTCGGCGGCAGCTCTGGCGCGATGCCGGGATCGGACTTGCGGCGCCGCAGCAGGAAGGGGCGTACCAGCCTGGAGAGCCGCTCTGCCGCTGCCGGATCGTTTCCGCCCTCGACCGACTGCGCGTAGGTCCTGCGGAAGGTGCCGAGCCTGCCGAGCAGGCCGGGCGTCGTCCAGTCGAGGATCGCCCACAGCTCGGAGAGGTTGTTCTCGACGGGCGTTCCGGTGAGCGCCACGCGTGCGTGTGCGTCGATGGTCCGCAGCTGCTTGGCGGTCGCCGAGTACGGGTTTTTGACGTGCTGTGCCTCGTCGATGACGACCATCCCCCAGGCGCCGGGCACAGTCAGCCGCGCGGCGTCGAGCCGCATCGTGCCGTACGTCGTGAGGACGAATTCGCCGTCGGCCAGGCCCTCCAGACTGCGTGAAGGCCCGTGGAAGCGACGTACGGGCGTTCCGGGCGCGAAGCGTTCGATCTCGCGCTGCCAGTTGCCCATGAGCGACGTGGGGCAGACCACGACGGTGGGTCCTGCGGCCCGCTCGTCCGTCTGCCGGTGCAGATGCAGGGCAATGAGCGTGATGGTCTTGCCGAGCCCCATGTCGTCGGCGAGGCAGGCGCCGAGCCCGAGGGATGTCATGTGGTGCAGCCAGTTGAGCCCGCGCAACTGGTAGTCGCGCAGCGTCGCCGCGAGGGCGGTCGGCTGTGGAATCGTCTGGTGCCCCGTGCCCTCAGGATCGGCGATACGGTCCCGCAACTGCGCGAGCCATCCCGATGCCTGTACGTCGACGCGCTGTCCGTCCACTTCTGTACGGCCGCTCAGCGCGGCACTGAGCGCTTCGATGGGGGTGACCTTGCGGTCCTGGTGCTCCCGCGCGCGACGGGCCTCCTCGGGGTCGATGAGGACCCACTGGTCGCGCAGTCGCACCACCGGCCTGTTGGCCTCGGCGAGCCGGTCGAGTTCGGCTCGCGAGAGCTGACGGCCGCCCAGCGCGAACGACCAGTTGAAGGCCAGCAGGGCGTCGGCCGACAGGAACGACGGCACGTCGGACGCTGTCTTTCCGGGGCCCTTGGCATCGCTGCTCTCACCTGCCTCGTCGGGCGGGCCGACGACCGCGCGCGCCGTCAGCTTCCGCGCGAGCTCCTTGGGCCAGTGCACCTGCACCCCGGTGGCGGCCAGCGCCCGGGCGGCCTCGCCGAGCAGCTCGGTGACGTCCTCGTCCGCGAGCTCGATCGTGTCGGGTACGGCGGCCGACAGCAGCGGGGTCAGCGGCGGCCAGGCGCGGGCGGCCCGGCGCAGGGCGAGCAGCGCGTCCATGCGGGCGCGCGGACCGAAAGCCGTACCGGTTTGACCGGCGTGACTGGCATGACCGGCTTGACCGGCACCGGCCCACACCTCGGCGGCGTCCGCCACCAGGGACGGGTCGCTGACGCTGTGCATCTGGAGGACGGCACGGAACGTCCCGGCCCCGGACGCCGCCAGGCCCGGCAGTTCGACCCGCAGTGAGATTCGTACGCCCGCGTCCTGCCCGGCGGCGACATCCGCGGCCCAGGCCCGCTGTTCGGGCAGCCGCTGCGGCTCGGCCGCGGCGAAGGCGGGGCTCAGGGTGGCCGAAGGTGCGGCGGGCGTGCGTGGCAGACCGTCGGCGACCGCGTCGAGGAAGGCGCGGAGGAGGCGCTCGGGTGCGGGCAGCAGCAGGGGCTCGGCGTCGGCGTCGAGCGGTACGGCGTGTGCGTTGGGCGGCATCGCGGCCGCGAGTTCGCGTACCCGTTCCAGGTCGTCGGCGGTGAGCGGTCCGGCCCGCCAGGCATCGTGGTCGGTGGCGGTCAGGCCCGGCAGCAGCCGCCCGCGGGCGGCGAGTTGGAGCGCGACGAGGGCCGCCGCGCCCCAGAAGGCGGCGGCGGGGTCGGCGTGCGCGGACGCGCGGGCTCGGGTCAGGACCGGCAGGGCGTCCCGTACGGGCAGTACGACGGCTCGTACGGTCCGCGGTGTCGCATCGGCCGCGACCACGGTCAGTTCCTCGACGGATCCGTTGGCGGCCAAGGGCTCGGACCGGGGTGCGGACGGGGGGACGGGCGGGGGCTCGCCTCCGTCGGACCGCCAGAAGGCGACCTTGCCGGTACGGGGTGGGTCCGCGGGCAGAAAGACCACGGGGCAGCGGGTGAGTTCGGAGATCTCGGAGGGCGTTGCCGCAAGAGGTCGGTGCACAGCGATGACGCATTCCTCAAATTTGACTAGTGGGTGCCGGGCCGCCGAGGGTACAGCATCCGGCGCGCGCGAGGTGTAGCCAGCCCCACCCTGGCGGCTGGGGGCTTACCCCACTGAAAGCCGGGTGCCAGCGCCATGGTCTTTGAGGGTCTTCGTTGCGTACTTTCATGAGGTCAGAGCAAGGTCCTACAGACCGGAGACCCTTATGCCCCAGGCCGCCACTGTCGCGGAACCCACGACAGGCACCTCGGGGAGCGATTTCGCCCCGCTCCTGCGCACCGTAAGGGAGCAGGGACTCCTGGAGCGGCGCATCGGCTGGTACGCGCTGGGGATCGCGGCCAATCTGCTCGCCCTGGCCGCTGTCGTCACCGGCATCGTGCTCATCGGGGACTCCTGGTGGACGCTGCTGCTCGCACTGCCCCTCGCGGTGCTGTGGGCCCGTACCGCCTTCGTCGGACACGACGCGGGACACGCGCAGATAACCGGCAACCGCCGGCTGGGCATGGCCGTCGGGCTCATCCACGGCAATCTGCTGCTCGGCATGAGCCAGGCGTGGTGGAACGACAAGCACGTACGCCACCACGCCAACCCCAACCACGTCGACAAGGACCCCGACGTCGGAGTCGGCGCACTCGTCTGGACCCAGAAGCAGGCCGAACAGCGCGAGGGCTTCGCCCGCTGGCTCACCCGCAACCAGGCACGCCTGTTCTTCCCGATGCTACTGCTCGAAGGCATCGCCCTGAAGGTCTCCGGTTTCCAGGACCTGCGTCGCCAGTCGCTGCGCGAGCGCACGGTGGAGGGCTTTCTGCTGATCGCCCACCTCATGACATATGCCACACTCCTGCTCACCACCATGTCCGTCGGCAAGGCCATCGTCTTCGCACTGGTGCACCACGCGCTGTTCGGTCTCCACCTCGGCATGGCCTTCGCGCCCAACCACAAGGGGATGGAAATGCCGGACCCCGACGGCGAGCGCTGGGGCCACCTGCAGCGGCAGGTCCTGACGTCACGCAATGTGCGCGGCGGGATACTCACCGACTGGTTCCTCGGCGGCCTCAACTACCAGATAGAGCACCACCTCTTCCCGAGCATGCCGCGCCCGCATCTGCGGCTCGTCCAGCCGCTGGTGCGTGCGCACTGCCAGTCGTTGGGTATGCCGTATGCGGAGACCGGCCTGGTCGACTCGTACCGGCAGGCGCTGACGCACATGCACGAGGTGGGTGAGCCGCTCAGGCCCGCCCCGAGCGCTGCCGTATAAGCGCTGCTGTACAACGGGCGCACAATGGAACTGCGGCGCTGGCGTGCACGTTGTCGGAGCAGGGAGCGGCAGTCGCCGCGAAGGAGGCGTCAGAAGATGTCGAACAACGCGAAGGTCGTCGCCGCCGGTGGCGTGGTGGTGGGGATCGCCCTGATCTGGTTGATCGGGTTCTGGCCGGCGCTGCTGGTCATGGTCGGAGTGCCTGTGGCGGCGTACCTGATGCTGGACAGTTCGCAGCGCCGCAGGCTGCGCAGCAGGATCTCGCGTAAGGAGATAGGGCGCTGAGCGGCACCGTCACGGCGGTCAGCAGTAACGGCGAGTACAGCTTCACCAAGCCGAACCGGGACAGCATCACGTTGCTGCCCGGTCTCGGCGTGGAGGGGGACGTGCATGCGGGCGTGACGGTCAAGCACCGGTCACGGGTTGCCCAGGACCCCACCCAGCCGAACCTGCGACAGGTCCACCTCATCCACGAAGAGCTCTTCGACGAGGTGCTGGAGGAGGGCTTCAAGGTCGCGCCCGGCGAGCTCGGTGAGAACATCACCACGCGCGGGATCGACCTGCTGGCGCTGCCCACCGGCACCCTGCTGCGCATCGGCGACGAAGCGGTCGTCGAGATCACCGGCCTGCGCAATCCCTGCCTTCAGATCGACGCCTTCCAGGACGGCCTCCTCAAGCAGGTCGTCGGCCGGGACACTGCGGGCAACATTGTGCGCAAGGCCGGGATCATGAGCATCGTCACGGCAGGCGGAGTGGTGTGGCCCGGTGACCGGATCACGGTCGACCTGCCGGCCGAGCCGCACCGCCCTATGGAGCGTGTCTGACCTCCCGGCTCAGCTCAGCGCACAGGAGTTGACCACGTCACCGCCCGTGGGCCTGGCGATCGTCCGGTCCGCGGGCGGCGCGCTGCCGTCCTCGACCCACGAGACGAGGGCCGTGAACGCCGAGCGGTAGCAGGGCAGAACCGGCCGCAGCAGCTCGGGGAACGTGTCGTAGAGGGAGTCGACATGGGTGCCGCCCTCGACGGTGTAGTAGCGGTGCAGCCGTGACCGGCCCTGTCCGGTCACCATCCGCTCGTACACGTCGGAGTCGGTGGCGATGGGCAGCAGCGTGTCCAGATCGCCGTGCAGCGTGATCAGCGGCCTGCCGATCCGCCCGGTCAGCGCCACCCGCCGCACCGCGCGGTGTACGGACGAGGGGCGCGCGGCGTAGTCGTAGTCCGCATCCGACGCGCACGGGGCAAGGATCTCCGGCGCCGTCGAACCTGCCGAAGAGCCGGGGCAGTCCGGATCGTACGACGGGTCGAATTCGGCGCGGTAGATCTTCTGGGTCACTCCCCAGTACGCCTTCTCGTGGTAGGGCCACAGGAACTGGGAACCGGGCGCGAAACCGGCCTTCAGGAGGTCCTCGTCCGTCGCCCGCCCCAGAGCGCGCGCCACGGTGACCGGCAGGGAGCCCAGCAGCCCGCCGCCGTCGGCCGTCCACAGGGCGCCCTCCCAGTCGACCCCTCCGTCATAGAGCTCGGGGTGGTTCTCCAGCTGCCAGCGGGTCAGATAGCCGCCGTTGGAGATGCCCGTCATGTACGTACGCCGGGGCGCGTGCCCGTACCGCTGCGCGACGGCCTTCCGTGCCGCGCGCGTCAGCTCCGTGGTCCGCCGGTTCCACTCCGCCACCGCATCGCCGGGCCGCTTGCCGTCCATGAAGAAGTCGGGACCGCTGTTTCCCTTGTCGGTGGCCGCGTACGCATAACCGAGGGCCAGTATCTGGTCGGAGATGAGGGCGTCGGTCGCGTACTGCTTGCGGGTGCCCGGTGCGCCGGTGACCACCAGACCATCGTTCCAGCGCTCCGGCAGCCGGATGACGAACTGGGCGTCGTGCCGCCACCCGTGGGTGGCATTGGAGCGTGAAGTGTCCGGGAAGTAGCCGTCGATCTGGAGGCCGGGCACACCGGACGGGTTCTTCGTGCCCTTCGCGGACAGGCCCGCCTGGTCGGCGGTGTCGGTGTATGCCGTGCCGGCGAGCCCCGCGGTGGTCAAGTCGGGTAGGCAGGCCGTCTGTTGGTGCTCCGCGCCTGGAACCGTCGGACGGTCGTGCGGGGCGCAGGCAGAACCGGGACGGGCACCGGGTGCGGCGGCGTCGGCGGAGCCGACCGCGGTCGGCATCGTACTCAGGCCCATCAGAAGCGCGGCGACGAGCGGAACGCCTCGGGACAGGGACTGGCGCATGGGCGGCCTCCGGATTCACGGCAGTGGGGACGGTGCAGGGCGTTGGTGGCGAGACGGGGCGCAGTCGCCACATCGTGCTGTCGCTCATCCAGCTGCGGCCATGGGCCCGGCCCACACGGTGTCGCACCGAGGCATGGGGGCGGACCACGAAAACCGCTTGCCCGCTGATCAGTTCGCTGTGATCATGACCGCATGAAGACCGGAAAGGGGGCCTCACGATCCTTCGGTGATCGCTGATGGCCACATACGATGCCCCGCACGCCCAGCCTCAGCCCCAGGCTGAGCCCCAATCCCAGCCTCTGACTTCCGCATGGCTGAGGGCCCACTTCGACTCCCTGCCCTTCCCCGCCCGCATGGGCGCTCTCGCCCGGTACGGCCGCGCACTGGCCCCTGACGCCTACGCCGCTCTGCACGCCGCGCTCGATGCGGGGGACCCCGACGAGCGCCACACCGCGCTCTTTCTCGCCGTCGTGCGCCGCGACATCGACACCGTCTCCCGGGCACTCGCCGATCCCCTCCTGCGCCGCCGCGCACTCTCCGCCGCCCTCCGCCTGCCGCTCCACGAACAGGCCCTCGCCGCACTCGCGCTGCACGACACACGCGCCGTACGCCACGAGACGTACCGCGTGCTGAAGACCGCCCGCCGTACGGCGCTCGCCGACTCCCTCATCCAGCAGGTGTACGAACGCCACGGCGGCCAGGAGGCGGCGCGGCTGCTGACAGCCTGTTCCGCACAGACGGCAGCACACTGGCTCCCACACCTCGAACCACCAGCGGGAGTGCTCAACTCCCTTGCCCGCACCGCCCCTGTAGCCGTCGCCAGGCACCTCACCGACGAGTACGCGGCCCGCAGGAGCCACGAACGCCACAGCTACGCACGAGCGCACCGGATCATCGCCACAGCAGTCGCCGAACGCGACACAGAAGCCGGCCTGCTGATGCTCCGCGGAGCACCCTCACTCATCGGAAAACGGGCAGCTGTAGCCCTCCTCCGTACCCCCTCCGCCGTGCTGGAGATCCTGCGGGCGGCCCCGACGCACTACGGCACAGAACACGACGGCACAGAGCCCGTACTGACGATCCAGGCGGGCCCGCTGCCTCCGTCGGTCAAGCGCGCTGCCCTGGACCTGCCGCCCGACGACCTGGTGGAGCTCGCGACCCGGTGCCCGGCCGACGCGCCCAGGCGCATCGGCACGGGCCAGGGCAAGGTCGCCCCCGACTCACTGCTCCGGCTCCTGCCGCCCGCCGAACGGTGCCGGGTCGTCCGGGAACGCATCGGAGGAGACTTCGGGCGCCGCGCCTCCCTGTCCGCCATCGCCGCCCTCGAACCCGACGACAGGTCCGCCTTCCTCGCACCCTGGCTCAAGCGCTCGGCAGGCAGGAGCAGGACGCTCAGGCGGTTCGCCGGACTGCCGCTCGATGTCGCGGAACCGGTCCTGCGCGCCCAGACGTCGGACCATCGCATGCACCTCCGGCTCGCCGCCTGGCCCGCGCTGCTCGCCAGCGCCGAACTGAACGGTGATCCCCAGGAGTACGCACGGATCGCAGCCTCCTGCGAACGCGCCTGGCACGACCAGAACGACGTACGCCGGTTCGCCCTCGCGCAGCTGGCCGCCGCACCCGCCCGGCTGCTCGCGGCGGTCGAGGAACGTGTGCTTCGCGACGCCGCTCTGACCACGGTCCAGTCGCGTGACTCCACCGCAGCCACCCTTGCCTGCGCGGAAAGGTGGCTGCGCCGCACCACCGAGAGCGCTGCGGCGCGAGGAAACACCGAACGGGCCGCGTTCGCCGCCCGGTTGCTGTGCCAGGTTCTCGCCGACCCCCGGCGCAGGGGCCCGCGTAACCCGCTGCGCCTGGACGCACCTACGGCGCGTGCCGTCTGCTCCGGCACGGTGGCCGAATCAGGGGCGCACGCCGAAACCCTCACATCACTCGCCGAACTCCTGGCACCCCACCTGGCGGAACTCCCCACCCTGGAAGCCCTGATGCGGCGCACCGCGGAGGAGCACGAGGACCCCGAAATCGCCGCCCGTGCGGCGGCCGTCTGGATTGCTCCCGCCGCCACCCGAGAGGCCCGCTGCGCGGAGCTGGTGCGCCTCGACCCGTCCTTCGCCGCCGTACCCGAAGTGCTGCGCACGCTCACCACCCGCCGTACCGACCTGCTCGACGACGTACTCGAAGCCGCCGTACGGGACGGTCTGCGCGGCCGCATCCGGCCACGGGGCACGCCCTGGGCACCCCGGCTACGCCCGGCCGACACCGGCCGCTGGCTCGCGTACCAGCGGCGCGAATGGGCGGCGTACCTCGTGACTGTGGCGTCCGACGAGCACGCCCCCTTGCGCGAAAGGACCGACGCGGCCGCACTCCTGAACACCCCGGCACACCTCACGGCCCTGGTCTCGGCCGCGCCCCAGCCTGTGGCGGCGGCCGCGATCGGCGCACTGGGCGGGACCAGGCCCGTCACAGCAGAACTGCTGGAAACACTGCTCAGGCACGCCGGCACCGGAGGCGTGCGCGGGCGTGCGGCGATGTCCGCCGTACGCCGCCTGCTGGACGACGTACCGGACAGCCGGGCGATCACACTGCTGGCGCCCCTTCTGCGGAACCCGGCCAACCCGGTCGGCACCCGCAAGGAGGCAGCCAGGGCGCTGGGCATCCTCACCGGAACAGCCGCCCTGAGCGCGCTGCTCGCCGCATGGGACGAGCCGGGCCAGCACCGGGACGTACGGGCCGTCATCGCGCCGCTCCTGCTGCGCGGCATCGACCGCGACGACATCGCGCACCGGCTGTCCGAAGGAGTGCGGGAACAGGCCGTAAGAGAGGCTGTCGTCGGTATACGCCCCACCGCTGTACCGCGCGCGGCCCGTGCCGCGTACAACGCCTTCCTCCTCGGCCTCGTACAGGGCGGCGACGACAGCACCGCGATCGCCGCCTGCCGCGCCCTGCACGCCCACCTCACCGACGATGCGTCCGAGGAGGCCGCCCGTGTCCTGGCACAGACCGCCGCCGACCTGACCAGGACCCGGCCGGTGTGGCACGCGGCCGTAGCGCAGCTCGTCGCCCTGCCGTCGGGAGAGAACACGTCGGCCATCACGACGGAGGCTTTCGCGCCGTTGCGGATCGGGGCGCATTCCGACGAACCGGACAGCAGGGTCGACGTGCTGCGCCGCCTCGACGGCTGTGCCGACGTCATCGCCGGCCAGTACAGTCACGGCGCTTCGCGGGCTGTTGTCGACGTCCTGCTCGACGCCCTCGAAGGGGCGGGCCTGTCGCGTCAGGCGGCCCGTCTCGCCCAGGAAGCGGCACTCGACGCCGCACGGGCAGGGGACCCGGCGCTCGAACTCTGGGAGCGGCTGCTGGGTCTGGTCGAGGCACGCCCCGACAGGCTGGCGCTCGACGACGGCCTGTACATCGACGTCGGCCGCCCCGGTCGTCCCGACTGCGCGGCGGCGGTGCTCGATGCCGTGCGCCTGCTGCGGGCCCGTGGATCGGCGCCCGCAGGACTGCTCGCGCTGGCCCTGGTGTCGGCGGCCGGGCGCTCCGCCTCCTGGCGGGAGCCATGGCCCGGCGAGCTGGCGGCCCTGCGCGACCACCCGGATCCGGACACAGCTCTCGGGGCGCTCGTCGCCGGTCCGACGGGGGGCGACTGACCCGCGAGAAGGCGGTCAGGCAGGCCGTACGGCCATCTTGTCGAGCGCCTCCAGCAGCCCGGGCAGCTCGGGCCCCCGGCCGACCGGAAGGACCTCTCCCGGCTCGTCGTCGAGCAGCACAAAAGCGATGTCGTCAGTCCTGGCGACCATGGACCAGCCAGGACCGTCGGCACGGAGCGTACGGGCCTCGCCGGACGCGAAGGCGGATCGCACCCGTCCCGGCGGTGGCGGGGACTCCACATAGGCGTGCAGTTCCTCGATCACGCGCCGCACACCTGTGTGCGGCTTGTCGCCGGGAGCGACGAAGGTTTCCTCGTCGTCGATCTGCTCACGCCAGGCCGCCCATTGCAGTGCGATTTCGTCCGCGCCTAGCCGCCGCTGGGCGGGCCCCCACTGCTCGGTGTCGGGCGGCGCCAGGGCCGGGCCGGTTTCACCCTCCTCGGGTGCGGGGTCGTGCGGCGCCGGTATGCCCGGAGCGGCCACCGCGAGGCTGAGCGGCCAGCCCGGCAGGCCTGCGACCACGCTGCGCTCGTCGGGCGACAGGTCGTACTCCATGCCGCAGTCCCAGGACGCGATGGCGACCGCCACCAGGGACACGTCGTCGATCACCACCGTCCACCGGGCTCCGGTGCCGTCCTGGCCGAGCACAAGCCCGTACCCGTCGGCGTACGGCTCCAGGCCGAGCGCGGCACAGGCCTCCGGATAGTCGTCGCCGAGCACGCTGGGGAACTGCGCGGGCGTCAGCAGCACCGCTGTCAGCACAAACAGTGCGTCCTCGGCGTCCTCGGCATTCTCGGCGGTGTCCGGCCCGGTCACGGCGCCCTCCTCATCGGATCGGTCGTCGGCGCACCCTAACCAGTGAGTAACCCGATCGTCGAGGTCCACGGGACGAAAAGAACCCTCAGGGGCCCCGCCCTTCCGGAGCTCCGGATCGCTGTCCTTCCCGGGTCAGGCGGCGGGAAGACCCAGGAGCGTACGCGCCACACTGTGCGGTGATTCGTCGCGCTCCCTTGCGAGCGCGATCAACGCCCGACAGGCGAGTTCGTTGACACCGAAGGAGAGGGCCTCGGGCGAGACCCAGCCGGCCGCCTCGTCGCTGCGCCGCTCGTCGTCCTCCGCGCAGGCGGACACATAGACCGCCGCGGCCTCGAAAATGTTGTGCTGCCGATTTTCCGGGTGCGGCGGGGCCTGCCCGGCACCGTCGGGTCGTGCCGCGAAAAACTTCCGGAGTCTGCCGAACACCCGGATCACCTTCCCCTGTGTAGCTCGATCACGGATCTTTCAAGTGTGCGCCCCCAACGTAAGGTTGGACCTCGGACGACAGATAGGGGGACGGTGCGTTGAAGCGCTACGACCGGCTGAAGGAGATCCAGCGGCTTGATCCGGAGAAGGGCTTCCTGACGATCTACCGGCTCACATCGACGTACGAGTTCCCCTGGGACTTCACCCGTGCACTGGAGCTGGCCCTCTATCGCACGTACGCGGTCCCGAGCATCGGCCGTCTCCTTGCCGAGACCGCCGAACTGACCGACCGTACGCAGAAGCGCTACGACGACACCGCGCTACTGCTGGACACCGTCGTGGAGCACGGTTTCGAGAGCGAGGACGGCCGAACGGCCATCCGCCGCATCAACCAGATGCACCGCAGCTACGACATCAGCAACGACGACATGCGCTACGTGCTGTGCACCTTCGTCGTCATGCCGAAGCGCTGGATCGACTCCTACGGCTGGCGCCGACTGTCCGACCACGAACTCCGGGCCTGTGCCGCCTACTACGCCCTGCTCGGCAAGCAGATGGGCATCAAGGAAATCCCGCAGTCCTTCGAGGAGTTCGAGCGCTGCCTCGACACCTACGAGGCGGAGCATTTCGGCTGGGACGAGGGGGCACGGAAGGTTTCCGACGCGACCCTGGCCCTGATGGCCTCCTGGTACCCGGGCCCCCTAGCGCCCCTGGTGCGCGGCGCGAGCCTCGCTCTCCTCGACGACGCTCTGCTGCGGGCGTTCCGTTACGACACCCCGGCGCCCGCGACCCGCGCGGTGGTCAGGGGAGCGCTCAGGTTGCGCGCCCGTGCCGTACGGCTGCTGCCTCCGCGCAGTACGCCGCACTATGCCCGGCAGAACCCGGAGATCAAGGGATACCCCGACGGTTACAAGGTGGGGAGCCTGGGGACCTTCCCGACACCCGGCGTGGGCGGCTGCCCGGTCCCGCACACGGAGAGCCCGGCGGCCACGCAGCCCTGACTCGCCGGTCCTGACGTATCAGTCCTCGCTAGCGGTGCCCACGTCATCAGTCCCCACGTACGGCCAGGACGAGGAACCTGTCGCTCTCGTCCGTGTACGACGTCATCCGCCACCCGGAACCGGCCAGCAGCGGACGGAGGTTGGGCTCGGCGCGGAGATCCTCCGGGGTGATCTGCCGCCCCTGCCGGGCCGCGAGGGCGGCCCGGCCGATGGGGTGGAACAGCGCCAGCAGGCCGCCGGGCTTCACTGCCCTGGCCAGCTCGCGAAGGTTCTCCCCCGGCCGGGGGAGATGCGCGATCAGCCCGGCCGCGAAGACGGCGTCCAGCGCCCCGTCCGCGACCGGCAACCGGGCCACATCGGCGATCAGCAGCTGCGCCCCGCGATGACGGCCGGCGTGCACCGCCGCTTCGAGCATCGCGGGCGTCAGATCGGCGCCGAGCACCGCACCGCCGGGGCCCACTGCGTCGCGCAGGTACGGCAGGGCGCGTCCCGTGCCGCATCCTGCGTCGAGCACGGCGTCGCCGGGCCGCAGTCCGAGCGCAGTGACCGCGGCGGCGTAGGCGGGTCCGTCGTCCGGGAAACGGGTGTCCCAGTCGGCGGCACGGGCGGTGAAGAATTCCTGGACATGCGTGTGGTCGTCGGCCATACGGACATGATCCCGCAGAGACTCCGGCGCGCGTGCGGTGCACACGTTCGAGCGCTGCTCGGTCGTTCGTAAACGTATCTCTGTCATATTCCGGCAGCTTTCGAAACGCGCCCCCGGTGTGCGCCCCCTTCAGGTCTAGCGTCCCTGAGCCATGGGACACCTGGACCACGCCACCTTCGGCTGGCTGACACCCGTGCTGTCGTACGCGATGGCCGCCATCGGCGCCGCCCTCGCCCTGCGCTGCACCGTACGAGCGCTGGCCGCGGGCGGGCGCTCCCGCCGCAACTGGCTGATCACCGCAGCATCCGCCCTCGGCACCGGCATCTGGACCATGCACTTCGTCGCAATGCTCGGCTTCGGCGTCACCGGCACCGAGATCCGCTACAACGTGCCGCTGACCATCCTCAGCCTGCTCGTCGCGATGCTGGTCGTCGGAGCCGGTGTGTTCGCCGTCGGCTACGGCCGCGACCGTCGCAGGGCGCTGCTGCTCGGTGGCTTCACGACGGGCGTGGGAGTGGCGAGCATGCACTACCTCGGCATGGCGGCTCTGCGCCTGCACGGCGACGTCGTTTACGACCCGCTGCTCGTCGCACTGTCCGTCGCCATCGCCGTTGTCGCCGCGACCGCAGCCCTCTGGGCGGCGCTGAACATCAAATCGCCGGTCGCGGTCGCCGTCGCCTCACTCGTCATGGGCGCGGCGGTCAGCAGCATGCACTACACCGGGATGGCAGCGGTGAGCGTGCGGATCAGTCTCTCCGGAAGTGAACTCCCCGGGGCCGCGGCGATGCAGTTCACCTTCCCCCTCGCCGTGGGCCTGGGGTCATACCTCTTCCTCACCGCCGCCTTCGTCGCACTCTCACCCACAGCGCGCGAGCGCGCGGCGTACGCCTCTGCTGAACGGCTGACCGAAACTGCCGCCCCTTAGCCGCCGCCGCGCCGCACTGAACCGCCCAGGCAGTACGACCCGTAACCCGGAACGAGGAGGCCATGCGCACACCCCGCAGGACCCCGGGCGCCGACCTACCACCCGAGTCCGCGCCTCCGACGCGCGGACGGCGGGCACATGCCGGTCCGCCCGCCGATGAAATCCGCGGGCAGGAGCCGCAGGCGGGCACCTCTGTGTCCGCATCCGGGCGCCGGCGGCTGCGCCCGAGGACCGTACGGGCGAAGATTGTCTCGCTGCTGATGGTGCCCGTCGTCTCACTGCTCGCACTCTGGGCCTTCGCCACCGTCACCACCGCCCAGGACGTGGCCCGCCAGCGGCAACTGCAACGTGTCGACGAGCAGGTCCGTACCCCTGTCGCCGTCGCCGTCGCCGAACTCCAGGCCGAACGCCGGGCGGCCGTACGCTACTTGGCCTCCCCCAAAGGCGACCGTGCCGACGCAGTCGAAGAACAGGCGAAACGCACCGACAAGGCAGTGGACGCACTCCGGCTCGACGAACGCCACACCGTTGCCGCAGGCGCAGAGCTGCCGGACACCGTGGTCAGCAGACTCGACACCTTCGTATCCGGTGCGCAGAATCTGCGGACCCTGCGCACCGGAATCCTCGACCGCAGTGCCGCCTGGGACAAGACGTACGACCAGTACACCAGGACCATCCAGGAGGCCTTCGGCGTCACGGGCGCCCTCACCGGCATCCACGACGCCCGGCTCGGCTCCGACGCACGCGTACTGCTCGAATTCGCCCGGGCGGGCGAGATGCTGGCGCGCGAGGACGCGCTGCTCTCCTCCGCACAGCGCACCCGCACCTTCGACGTCAAGCGGCAGCGGCAGTTCGCCGGAGCCGTGGAGACGCGCAGGCACCTGACCGAAGCCGCCGCCGACGACCTGCCGGACACCGAGCACGAAGCATGGCGCGCGCTCAGCAAGAAGGGCGCGTACGACGACGTACTCGCGGCCGAGGACAAGGTGATCGCCGCCCCGCCGGGACGGAAGGCCGCCCAGGCCGTACCGGAGGCCACCTGGAAGACGGCCCACACCGCCGTACAGCGCGGCGTGCGCGCGATCGGGGCGGGCACCGGCGGGAACGCGGCCGACCGCACCGACCCGCTCGCCCAGGGCGTGCTCACGCCGTCGGGCGCGGCGGTGCTCCTGGGCCTCGGCGCCGTGGCCGCCTCCCTCGTCATCTCCGTACGCATCGGCCGCGGACTCGTCGTCGAACTCGTCAGCCTGCGCAACGGCGCCCTCGAAATCGCCCGCCGCAAACTGCCCCACGCCATGCAGAGGCTCCGCGCCGGCGAAGAAATCGACGTCAACGCGGAAGCGCCGCAAGAACCGCCCGCCGACGACGAGATCGGCCAGGTCGCAGAAGCCCTCGCGACCGTGCACCGGGCCGCCGTCGGCGCGGCCGTGGAACGCGCCGAACTGGCCAACGGCGTATCCGGAATCTTCGTGAACCTCGCCCGCAGGAGCCAGGTCCTCGTCCACCGTCAGCTCAACCTGCTCGACACCATGGAGCGCCGCGCCGACGACCCGAGCGAACTCGGCGACCTTTTCCGCCTCGACCACCTCACCACGCGGATGCGCAGGCATGCGGAAAGCCTGATCATCCTGTCCGGAGCGGCCCCCGGCCGCGCCTGGCGCATGCCCGTACCGCTGACCAATGTCGTCCGCGCCGCTGTGTCCGAGATCGAGGACTACGCACGCGTAGAGGTACGGATCCTGCCCGAGGCCGCCGTCGTGGGCGCTACCGTCGCGGACCTCACCCACCTCCTCGCCGAACTGGTCGAGAACGCCGCCCAGTTCTCCCCGCCGCACACCAAAGTGCGCGTCAGCGGCGAACCGGTGGGCAACGGCTACGCCCTGGAGATCGAGGACCGCGGACTCGGCATGGGCAAGGAGTCCCTGGCCGAGGCCAACCGCAGGATCGAGCAGTCCGAAGCGCTCGACCTCTTCGACAGCGACCGGCTCGGGCTCTTCGTGGTCAGCAGGCTCGCCTCCCGGCACGGCATCAAGGTGCATCTGCGTACGTCGCCGTACGGCGGCACAACGGCCGTCGTGCTGCTGCCGATTCCGCTGCTGCAGAGCGCGGTCACCAAAGCGGGGCGAACTCCCGCTCCCGAACCGGGGCCCGCCCGGACGAACGGCACCGCATTCCCCGCCCCTGCCCCCGCCCCCGCACCACGCCCGGTCCTGGCGGCACAGCCACACCCGCACCCGCGGCCGGAGGAAGCCGCCGGAGTCACCTCGCTGCGCCTGCACAAGAGCCGCCCCACTGAACGGACGGAATCAGGCGACACGGACCCGCACGGAACGCGGAACGGCGAGGACGGACTCCCGCGCAGGGTCCGCCAGGCCAGCCTCGTCCCGCAACTGCGCGAAGCACCCCCGCCCGAGCCCCCCTCACCACGTCCCCCTTCCGGTGAAAACGCGCAAGAGCGCACCCCGGAACAGGCCAGGGACCGCATGACGGCATACCGCAGCGGATGGACCCGCGGCAGCGAAGGAGACCACGCATGATCGAGCACGAGAGGGTCGGAACCGGCACCACCGGCCATTCCGGCGAACTCGACTGGCTGCTGGACGACCTGGTGACCAGGGTGGGCGAAGTACGGCACGCCGTCGTGCTGTCGAACGACGGTCTGGCCGTCGGCGCGTCGAGCGCACTGAACCGAGAGGACGCCGAACACCTGGCCGCCGTGGCCTCCGGCTTCCACAGCCTCGCCAAGGGCGCGGGACGCCACTTCCACGCCGGAGAGGTGCGCCAGACACTGGTGGAGATGGACGACGGCTTCCTGTTCGTCGCCGCGGCCGGCGACGGCTCCTGCCTCGCCGTCCTGAGCGCCGCGACCGCGGACATCGGCCTCATCGCCTACGAGATGGCCCGACTCGTCAAACGCGTGGGCGAGCACCTGTACACACCGCCACGCCTCGCCGCACGGCCGACGGCCGCGGGCTGACCGTACGCAGATAAGGCGGCACCGCACATGACCGACGACAGGGGCACCGGCTACACCGACCACGAGGGCAGCCACTGGTACGACGCCGACGCGGGCCCGTTGGTACGCCCGTACGCCATGACGGGCGGCCGGACCAAGCCGGGCCCGAGCGGGGTGCGGTTCGACCTCATCGCGCTCGTCGACATCGCAGACGACGCGCCGGGCAGCGCCGAGGAATCGCTGCTCGGCCCCGAACACCGCGCACTGCTCGCGCTGTGCCGCACGGAGACCCAGTCCGTCGCGGAACTCTCCGCGGACGCCGACCTGCCGGTCGGTGTGGTCCGTGTACTCCTCGGTGACCTGCTCGAATCCGGCTACGTCACGGTCAGCCGGCCCGTACCTCCCGCCCAGCTGCCCGACGAGAAAATCCTGGAAGAAGTGATCGATGGGCTCCGAGCGCTCTGATGACAAGGCCGACGAAACGGCCGCCCTCGCGTTGAAGATTCTCGTCGCAGGCGGCTTCGGGGTCGGCAAGACGACCCTCGTCGGCGCGGTGAGTGAGATCCGGCCGCTGCGCACTGAGGAACAGCTCAGTGAGGCGGGCCGGACGGTGGACGACACAGGGGGTGTTGACCAGAAGACCACCACGACCGTCGCCATGGACTTCGGACGCATCACCATCAGATCCGGGCTGTCGCTGTACCTCTTCGGTACGCCAGGTCAGGACCGGTTCTGGTTCCTGTGGGACGAGTTGTCCCAAGGCGCACTGGGCGCCGTCGTCCTAGCCGACACCCGCCGCCTGGAGGACTGCTTCCCCGCCGTGGACTACTTCGAGCACCGCCGCATCCCGTTCGTCATAGCGGTCAACTGCTTCCCCGGCACCCGGACTTATGGCGCGCACGAAGTGTCACGCGCCCTGGACCTGGACCGGGGCACACCAGTCGTGCTGTGCGACGCACGCGACCGCGATTCGGGGAAGGAGGTGCTGGTGCGCCTGGTCGAGTACGCCGGCCGAATGCACACCGCCAGGCTGCTCGACACGGTCGGATAGCCCTGCCCTTGCCGCGACGGCGCCCGTGGGGAAGGCTTGCGTTCGATCAGGGCCACGGGGAACAGATGAACGGGGAGGCCGCGATATGGCGCTGGACAAGGGACTCGACTGGCTGCTGGACGACCTGACAAGCCGGGTCGAGTACGTACGGCACGCACTGGTGCTGTCCAACGACGGCCTGGTCACGGGGGCGAGCACAGGGCTGGCCCGGGAGGACGCCGAGCACCTGGCTGCCGTGTCGTCGGGGCTGCACAGCCTCGCCAAGGGGTCGGGACGCCACTTCCGGGCGGGCAAAGTCCGCCAGACGATGGTCGAGTTCGACGAGGGAGTCCTGTTCGTCACGGCCGCGGGCGACGGCAGCTGCCTCTGCGTGCTGAGCGCGGCGGAAGCGGACATCGGGCAGGTGGCGTACGAGATGACACTGCTCGTGAACCGGGTCGGCGAGCACCTCGGTGTCGCCGCCCGAGGCACCGACCTGCGCTGACCTGCGCGTACTCGCCCGGCCTGGGAGTTATCCACAGGCCGGGCGGGCAGCTCTCGATTCGGGCTACGGTCGTCACCGAGAGTATTCGGATCTCACGGGGAGACGATCATGGCCGTTCAGGAAGCACACCGCACCAACCACACCAACCGCACCGCCCGTATCGCAGCCGCGCAGGCCGCGAAGCCGCTGACCACGGCCCGGGCGGCCGAGGAACTGGGTCTGAAGCGGAGCGAGTTCGACCTCGGTGTTCTGCTGGGGCATATCCACACCACTTCGGATCCGGGCGGCACTCACCGCCGCGTCACGCGTGAAGAGATGGACCGGCTGCGTTCGACGAACGGCGCGTCGGACACACTGCGTGAGCGGATCCGGACGGTCGGCACCACCGAGGGCGCCCAGCTCATGGAGATCAGCCCGGACCGCTTCGGCCGACTCGCCCGCACCGGATACATCACTCCGGTGAGGTTCTATCTGAACCGCTATCGGGCAGTGGTCTGGCTCTATCTCGCCGAAGAACTCCGGGAGTTCGCCGACCGCGAGCCGGGTCTGCTCACCGGACGGTCGCCGCAGGCGATGCGCAGCATGCTCGATGCCGGGGAGGACCGGCGACCCCGAAACTGGCGGGCCCGACGCCTCGGCCACCTGACGCGTCAGACCGCCGATCCCTGGGAACAGGCGGCGATCACGAGCTCCGTGCTCGACCCCGTCCAGCTCGCGGAGGTCGTCGACGACCCCTATGAGCGTGCGTACCTCAACAAGCTCCGGCCCGGACTCGTGGGCGGCCAGGGCGAGTCGACCGCCGCGCGGGAGGCCATGGCCCGCCTGTCGCTGGCCGACGACCCGGACGAGATTCTCTGGCAGAGGGTGAGCCTCGCCCTGCTGCTGGACGAGGCACGAGAACACCGCTCGGCTCCCCGCCCGGGGGCTGGCCGTCCACTGCCGCCGCCCCGCCCTGAAACGTCGCGGGGCTTGCGCGCCTGGCTGCGAGCCAGGAGGACGGCTCGCGATCAGTCGGCGAAGTGCCGGACGTAGCGTCGTTGCCAGGGCGTTTCGACGGCGTGGGCATCGTAGTTCCTGCGTACGAAGTCCACTGCCTGGTCGGCGGGCACGCCGTCGAGGACGGCGAGACAGGCCAGGGCGGTGCCGGTCCGCCCACGGCCACCGCCGCAGGCGACCTCGATGCGTTCGGTGCCCGCCCGGTTCCAGGCATCCCCGAGGATGGCTCGGGCCTGCGTACGACTGCTGGGCAGCCAGAAGTCCGGCCAGTGCAACCACCGTGATTCCCATGGGACTTCGGGGGGCTGCTTGCCGAGCAGGTAGACGGCGTATGCGGGCACCGGGCCGGCGGGAAGGGGTCGGCGAAGCGCCCGACCTCGGACCAGGCGCCCGGAGGGAAGCCGAAGGACGCCGACGTCAGTGGGGCTCCAGGTCGTCTCATTCACGTCATCCACGTCATTCACGTGCTCACCATAGGAGGACTGGCGAGGCGTCGGGGCTGGTGAAGGAATAAGCGGGCCATGGGCCGGCGAGTTCGATCCGCACATCGGGGAAGCGCTCCCGGAGTGCATCCGCCTCGGCGGTGAATTCCTCTGTGCGGATGTCCGGCACGAGATAGGAGCTGTTCAGGATCACGGAGCCCTTGTGTCCGGCCGGGCGGGCATACGCAGGGGGAAGCTGCGCGGTCTCCACCGCGAAATCGCGGAGTGCGTCATGGATCTGCTCCGCGCGGTCGTCACCGTCGGCGGCGCGAGCGGCCCGCGCGTCATGGTGCTCGGGCGCTCGCGGGGCGGCATAAGCCTTCACGCCCCATTCCCTCCGTCCCGCCGCCCGGTCCAGCGCCGCCACGAAGTCCGTCCGCCGCTCGGCGAGGAGAGAGCGCACGCGGTCGTCGTCCTGGTAGATCGTCGCGAAGGGGAAAGGAACGATGTTTCTCTGGAGACCCACCGTGCAGATCACTTCGTGATGGGCCCGGGCAGCCTCTTCCAGCCAGCCACGGTCCTGGAGGTGGTGGTGCAGCTCCTGTTCTCCGAAGTCCTTGGCCGGCACCGAACCGACGAAGCCGGCCAGACACGTTTCCTTGACGACATGCACCGTCTCACCGGCCACTCCTGTCACTCCGGTGACTTCGGTGGCGAGGTGATTGTTCGGGCCGACGTCGAACGCGACGGCATAGAGCCAGGTGACACAGGACTCGGTCATGACTCCTCCTCGTCCTTGTCCAGCCCTCGGACCAGTCACCTCGTGAGCGAGGTGCGGCGCCGAGACAGCCGGATAGGGCCAATTATGAGCCATATGCCGCAAATGTGAATCTGAGGGGCCGCCCGCCGTGCCCGGCGGGCGGTGAGGTACGACTTGCTGTTGAACCGTGTATGTACCAGCGATCGCAGGAGGCAATCCATGTCACGCCCGGTCACCATCGTCACAGGCGGCAGTCGAGGCATCGGCGCGGCAACGTGCCTCCGGTTGGCGGCCGACGGGCACGATCTCGTCCTGGGGTACGTCAGCAACAGTGCGGCGGCGGAGGAGACTGCTGACGCAGTGCGTGCGGCGGGGGCGCGCTGTGTCACGGTGCGGGTGGACACGTCCGACGAGGCTGACGTGGAGCGGCTGTTCGACACCGCCGCGGCGGAACTCGGGCGCGTCACGGGCCTGGTGAACAACGCCGGAGTGACCGGCCCCCTCGGCAGACTCACCGATGCCCGCACCGAGCACCTGCGCCGGGTGGTCGAAGTGAACCTCCTGGGCTACCTGATGTGTTGCCGACGCGCCGCGCGGGACATGGCGGCGTTCGGCTCCGGCGCCATCGTCAACATCTCCTCCGCAGCGGCCACGCTCGGCAGTCCCGGCGAGTACGTGCACTACGCCGCGACGAAAGCAGCCACCGACGCCCTGACCGTCGGACTGGCCAAGGAACTTGGCGCGGACGGCATCAGGGTCAACGCGGTCGCCCCTGGCGTCATCAACACCGAGATGCATGCCGCGATGGGGGACCCCGATCGCCCGGCGAAAGCGGCCGCGCAGATCCCGCTCGGGCGACCCGGCGAGCCGGACGAGATCGCTGCGGCCGTCGCATGGCTGCTGTCACCCGACGCCTCGTACACCACCGGGACGGTCCTGAGGGTCTCCGGTGGGCGGTGAAACGAATTCGGCCCGAGCCGAGTGTCCCCGGGGGCGTCGGCGAGGAGCGCCGTAGCGTTGCCCACGGTAACGACCGATTCACGTGACGCTGTGGTCCGGGTGACGCCAATGTGCTGGAGTGCGACCGCCGATCTCGTGGCGGGAATCGGTATCGCCGCGGTCGGGGCTGCGTGCGTCGCGCGCCCGCACCGGGCTCGCGATCTGCCACTCGCCGCGCTGCCGCTCCTCCTCGGGGCGCATCAGATCATCGAGTCCGTGGTCTGGCGCTCGGACGGCGGTACGGGCCCCGCCACGGTCGTCTGGGCCGTCATCGCCCTTCCGTTGCTGGCACTGTGGGTGCCGCTGGGTGTGCTGTGCGCCGCGTCGGCACACGCCCGGCGCCGACTGGCAGTCCCCGTCGCAGCCGGAGCAGCGACCGCCGTAGCTCTGGCGTACTGCCTGGCCACCCGTCCCGTGACGGCCGAAATCCGCGGCCACACCCTCGGCTACGTACTCGACCTGCCGCATCCCGAGATGCTCGTCGCGGGCTACCTCGTGGCCACAGCCGGCGCGCTGCTCCTCGCAGACGACCGCCGACTGCGGCTGCTCGGAGTCCTGGTCACCGTCGGGGCGGCGATCTGCGCGGCCCTGTGGCGGCTGGAGTTCATCTCGACCTGGTGCGCCTTTGCTGCCGTGTGCTCGGTCGTCCTCCTCGGCTGGGCACACAGACGCCCCGCGGTGCCGTACCCGCCCCGACGAACGTCCGCCGCCGGGGGCTGACGAGCGGTCACCCAGAGGCTCAGCCGCGACTCCCACCAGCCGTACGGGGCTCGTTCTCTCGGGGCTCGATGCGGAAGTCGAACGCGGCAGTCCCGGGGTCGAGCGCCGTCACCCCGCCGTCCACGGTCAGCACCGCACCGTTCACGAAGGACGCCGCGGGCGAGAGCAGCCAGGCGATCGCCTCGGCGACCTCCTGCGGTTCGCCGGGGCGCCGCGCGGGAAGCAGCCGGGTCGCTTCGTCGTACGCCGCATCGATCTCGCCGTCCCCGAGCCCCGCCTCCTCAGCGAAGCGAGCCATCCGCCGGTCTGCCATCTCGGTGCGCACCCAGCTGGGGCACACGGTGTTGGCGCGCAGCCCATGCTGTCCGTAGTCGACGGCCAGGGACCGGCAGAGCTGAAGCAGGGCTGCCTTGGACGTGGCGTACGCGGCGTTGCCCACCCCGTTGCGTAGCGCGGACACCGAGGCGACCGCGACGACCGACCCGCGCGCCTTCAGCAGGTGCGGGAGTGCGCTGCGCAGGAGGTGGAAGGGACCGGTGAGGTTGGTGCGCATGACTACGTCCCAGTCCTCGATCGACAGGTCACCCACGGCGCCACTGCGCCCCGTGCCCGCGTTGAGTACGAGCCCGTCCACGCGGCCGTACGCGGCCAATGTGGCGTCCACGAGAGCGACGACGGACTCCGGGTCGCCGATGTCGGACGGATGGGCCAGGACGCCGATCTCCTCCGCGAGCTGATGCAACGGCTCCGGCCGGCGCCCGGACACAACCACTCGGTGCCCGGCGGTGCGCAACAACCGGGCAGTGGCAGCACCAATGCCCGTACCCCCGCCAGTAACGATGACAACTTGCCTATCAGCCATGGTCGTTCAGCCTCCCCGGTCGCCTGTAGTGCGACTGATCATAAAGAGCCGTGCGGATGTGCACCGGCCCCCGCGGCGGTCAGCCGGCGCTTTCAGCCGTCCAGGGTTTTGCCAGTGGCCCGTAGAGGACGGCCGCCAAGCCAGTGCCGAGGAGGCCGCCGAGGAGCTGAGCGGTGATGAAACCGGGGAGTGACGCGGGAGCGATGCCGGTGAAGGAATCGGTGAGCGACCGGCCGACCGTAGCCGCGGGGTTGGCGAAGGATCCGGACGAGGTGAACCAGATCGCCGCCCCGATGTATGCGGCGACTGCGACGGGGGTGAGCTTCGCGCGGCCTATGCGGTCCAGCCCGTGCACCAGGAGGACCAGCCCTGCTGTGGCGACTGTTTCGCCGATGAGTAGATGGCCGGCCGACCGGATCTGGGTGGACCAGACGCCGGGCATCCGGCCGAACATGGCTTCGGCGAGGAGCGCGCCCGTGACGGCTCCGGTGAACTGCGCGGTGATGTACAGGGCGACCTCGCGGCGGCTGAGCCCGTCGTTGCCGCCCCGTCGCGACCACCACATGAAGAGTGTGATGACCGGGTTGAGGTGAGCCCCGGAGACCGGGCTGAAGAGGGCGATGAGCAGGCCGAGCCCGATCGCCGAGGCCAGTGCGTTGGCGAGGAGCCGGACTCCGTCGTCCTGGCTGAGCCCGGTGGCCTGGATGCCGGAACCGATGATCACGGTCACCAGCGCAGCGGTTCCCACCAATTCGGCGGCCGCTCGGCGCGGTAGTGCATTTTCAATGCACATGGTGTAATTCCTCCCCCGGGCTACGACGTATCGGAAAATATATTCCGTATCTTGGAAATGCTGTAGCCCGGGGGAGGGCCTACTCGTCAGGCAGGTGAGACAGGGGCCACGAAGACCACCTCGAACTCTTCGAGGCTCCGCGTGATCACACGCGCCTTCGCGGTGGCCTCGCCCCGAATACCCGCGACGGCGGCCCGGGACGCCACGAGCGTGTTGCGATCGGTCCAGAGGGCACCGACGGTGGCTCGGCCCTTCGCGCGGTCGATGAGCAGCGACGCGCCCTCGAAACCGCGGATCGTCTCGAGCTTGGGCAGTCCGGTCTTCTCGAAGGTGTCCACCAGCAGGTCCGCGTCGGACGGCTCGAACTCCAGCCGGAGCAGCCGGAACCAGGCACCGGAGCCGAGCGCGGCCGGACGCCGGGCGACTGCCGCCTCCCATTTGTCGACCGCCACAGTCCGCGCGAACGGCGCCAGCAATTCGGCCCGCCGCTCGCGCAGGCGATCGTCACTGGCCTGCTCCGCTTTTTCGTCCTCCCACCACGTTCCCGCCACGAGCTTGCCGAGTTCGCGGTCGACGAACAAGCCCATGCCGCGATAGCCCGCCTGTTCCGACAGCAGCCTGCGGCCCTCGGTGCTGAGTGCCTCGACCACGCCGTCGAGTTCGGCCGGATCACCTGTCGCGTAAATGGTGCGAACGTACATAGCGCCCTTTCCTGCAAATCCGACGGCGCAGCTGCGATGCCGCTCCGGCGGCGTGGGCGAGCCCCCGGTGGGCTCGCGTCATGTACTCCATGCGATGGCTGGGAGGGCTGGAAGGCAAGGCGGCCGGGGCATCCGGGTGACCGCCCACGGCTACGGCGTTGTGGTGGCGGTGTTCTGGTGCGGTGCGTGGTGCGCGGTGTGCCAGTCCCAATGCCGGTACCCCGTGACAGCTGCTGTCACGGGGTACCGGTCATATTCAGGCTGCGGTCGAGGATTCAGGCTCCTTTGCCGACTTCCTTGTTGATGGCCGCCGGAGAGTCGTATTCCTTCTCCGGCAGGGCACCCAGCGCTTTCCTGACTTCTTGGCTCGCGCCGTTGGTTTTCGCCTGGTCGATGATCTGCTTCTTGGAAGCGGGGTAGTTGACGCCGCCGAGGGAGTTCTGCATTTCGATCGGGTTCACCTTCATGCGCCGATGGGTGCCCGATCTCTTCTGTACGAATACCGGGCGTCGCCGCTGTCACCGTGATGGAGTACCTCGATCCCCGGCCCGGACCGACGACGGGCCGGGCCCCGGCCCCCCATACCGACGCATATACGCCCTCGATCGCCCGGAGTCGGCTCGTTCTCTGGTGCGCGCCACAGCGCCGGATGAAGAGGACGTAAACTCGCCCCCGTTTCCGCCCGCCGGGCGGTCAGCGTACGCAACTGATCGATAGGTAGTTCGACGTGAGTTTCACAGACAAGACCGACGCACCGATCTACGCCGGTCTGGTGGAGGAGCGCGGGGACGTCCCGGCCGAGGTGCGCCAGGCGGCCGAGCAGACTCTGCGGGAGGTGGAGCTGGCGGTCGACTTCAGCGACGTGCGCGCGTCGATGGCGTACCGGCGCTAGGCGTCGGCACCGGCCGGGAACCGCGCACGCCGGCCGCCGCGTCCGGGATGCGAGTCGCCGCCGCCGGGGGTGCCATGGAAGCCGAGGCAGTACGTGCCGGCCTGCCGCCCCGGCGTGCGAGTCGGCTCCGGACGGGATACGGCGAGCGGATCCATGACAGACGCGCCTGGAGCCCGCGGCCGGGCGCACCAAGCTGTGGCCGGGCCGGGCCGGGCCTGGCGGTGGCGATGCCGCGACCGGCGGACACAGGGGCCGGAAGGCGGCGGCCGTGGGGCCGGCGAGCATGGGAGTGTCCGAGCCGGTCTGCAACGCGGTGGGCGAGCAGCTGTACGAGCGGCGCAGGCCACCGGAGCAGTTGATCCGCCACGAGGGCCCGCACGAGCGGCCGGACAGCTCCTCCTTCCCTTCCGGGCACACCGCTGCCGCAGTCGGGTTCACCGCCGCTGTGGCCCGTGCCTCCCTCGTACGCCCCGCCCCCCGCCTGCTGCTGCGCAGATTGCTGTGAGAAGGCGGCGACAGCCACGGATGTGTCACGCCGCCCCGGGTACCTGCGCAACGACCAGCCACGAAGCGGAGGCCGGCAATGAAGGCATCGAAGATTGCTGACAAGCCCCTCGGCGCAGGCACGACCGCCACTGAGCACGTGACCGGCACCTGGCCCGGATGACGCCCACACGCTGCCTCTTTGGAGAGTGGTGAATCATGGCGCGACGCACACCGGACAACAACGAGCCGGTCAAGAAGCCGACGGACCTGCCCAAGGAGTCCTGGACGGGCGTTCTGAAACGCACCGTGAAGGAGTTCAAGGAAGACAACCTCACCGACCTGGCGGCTGCCCTGACGTACTACGGCGTGCTGTCGATCTTCCCGGCCCTGCTGGCGCTGATGTCGATCCTGGGACTGCTGGGCACCTCGTCGATCAAGCCGCTGATCGACAATGTGGGCAGCCTGGCCCCGGGGGCGGTCCGCGACATCCTCAACAGCACGCTGACCCAGCTGGAGAGCGGCCAGGGCAAGGCGAGTGCCGCTCTGATCATCGGCATCGTCGTCGCCCTGTGGTCGGCTTCGGGCTACATCGCGGCGTTCATGCGCGCCTCCAACGCCGTCTACGACATCGGCGAGGGCCGCCCGGTGTGGAAGACACTGCCCACCCGGTTCGGCATCACGCTCGTCGTGGTGGTGCTGCTGGCTGCGATCGCGATCGGCGTGGTCTTCACCGGCAAGCTGGCGCAGAAAACGGGCGAGGTCCTCGGCATGGGGGACACCGCCATCACCGTGTTCAATTACGTCAAGTGGCCCGTTCTGGTCCTGCTGTTCAGCTTCGTGATCGCGCTGCTGTACTGGGCTGCGCCGAACGTCAAACGCGGTTTCCGCTGGGTCACCCCCGGCAGCATCCTCGCGGTGCTCATCTGGATCGCCGCCTCCGCCCTCTTCGCGCTGTACGTGGCGAACTTCAGCAGCTACGACAAGACCTACGGAAGCCTGGCGGCGGTCATCATCTTCCTGGTGTGGCTGTGGATCTCCAACATCGCCATTCTGCTCGGCCTGGAGTTCAACGCCGAGCTCGAACGCGGCCGCGCCATCGAGGCCGGGCACCCGCAGGAGGAGGAGCCGTACGTCGAGCCCCGCGACACCCGGAAGCTCGACGAGCCCTGAGCGACCCGCCATGACCGATGCCACGATGCCTGCCCGCTCCGCCCCGAGGACCGGTATGAGCAGCACCGCGGACGAGCTGCCCGTCCTGCGCACCCTCGATGAAGTGACCGCGCTCGTCGAGCGTCACGAGCATCTGTACGTTCGCTGGTCACGGGGCGCGCAAGGCGTAGCGCAGAGCGCCGGTCGCCGTCCCCTGATCGGCAGCAGACGGCCAGGCAATCGGATGACGCGGAGCCGGCAGCGCCGTGGCGTGTTGGCTGCCGTTGCGGGCCGGACGTAGGAAGTGTGATGGGGAGCCGGCCCAGGGTGGCGAAGCCCCGGGCGGCTCCCTCCGAGACGAGCAGACCTGGGGAAGACGGCGTATGACAACTGCCCAAGACAACGATCTGGCCGGTCGCCGTGTCCTGGCGATCGTGACCAACTACGGCGTCGAGCACGACGAACTCGTCGTCCCCGTGCAGCACCTGAGGGAAGCCGGCGCCGAGGTGGACGTGGCGGCCGTCTCGGCGGATCCGATCCAGACCCTCATCGGTGACAAGAAGCGGGGCGAGACCGTCGAGCCCACACTCACGCTGGCCGAGGCGGAGCCCTCCTCGTACGACATGCTGCTCGTACCCGGCGGCACGCAGAACGCCGACAGGCTGCGCCTGGACGACAAGGCGGTCGGCATCGTCCGTTCGTTCCAGTCCTCGGGGCGCCCGGTTGCGGCGATCTGCCACGGGCCGTGGGCACTCGTCGAGGCGGGGGTGCTGGAGGGCAAGACCCTGACCTCCTACGCGTCGATCAAGACGGACATCAGCAACGCCGGCGGCAACTGGGTGGACAAGCCGGTTGTCAGCGACGACTCCGGCGGGTGGGTACTCATCACCTCGCGCAGGCCCAGGGACATGGACCACTTCCTGCGGGAGATCGACGCGCTGTTCCGCGAAGATCACCCCTGAGCGGAGGCCTCGGCACGCCGGTACTCGGTACGAGGTGATGGAGGAGGACGACCCCCCGTTGCCGAAGGTCCGGGTCTCGACGAGCCGGAGACTGACCTTGGCGTCCGATCCCTGGGAACAGCGGTTTGCCCCGTCCGATCAGGACCGGGCGTACGTAGATCCGGTACTCGTCGATCAGACCGTGCTCCATGAACGCCGCAGCGAGGTCGGGCCCACCGAGCGCCAGGTCTCCGCCGGGCTGCGCCTTGAGCGCCCTGATCTCGTCGACGTCGACGTCCCGGGCGATGGTCGTGTTCCAGTCCGCCCGCTCCAGGGTCCGGGAGAACACGACCTTGGGCATGTCCCGCCAGATACCGGCAAACTCGGCCATGGTCGCGGTACTGCAGTTCGTCGTCGACCATGTGCCAGTCGATCTGACGGTCCGGGCCCTCGATTAACCCGTCAAGGGACACCGACATCATCAGGATGATCTTCCTCATTGCCCGGCCGTCGCTTCAGGTGCGTTCGTCGCGTCGTCCGGCTTCTCACGGTGCAACAGGGCCGAACCGGCGAGCACCGCGCCGATCGCGGCACAGGCCACCGCTGCGGTGTCCGCCCACGCCAAGGACGCACTCAGACTGCTGTGCGTCAGGTCTACCTCTGATCTTGGCCAGTGCTCCGCTGTTTACGGCGGAGGTGAAGGCCATCCTTGAATCGAAGGCGCGGAGCGCCGGAGTTCGCCAGAGTCATCGGAGACCTCAGCGACAACCAAGCTGGAGTCGCAGAGGTACAGCATGACGTGAGCGAGTCCCGTACTTGCTCCGGCGGCCGGGAGGGTCGTCGCCGGACAGGCATGACCTGTCAAACCCGCCAGAGCAACCTAGGAGGGAATCTCCCGGCTTCAGCCGGGAGAGAGCTTCAAGTTGCCGAGGCTCGCCATCGTATGCAGGGCATCGATGCCGACAGCAGCCGCAGCGCCTGCCACCCAGACGCGCGCCGTGTCCCGTACAGCCAGCCATACGCCGTCACCATGCTGAGCAGGGTGACGGCGAGGAAGAACGCGTCCGCGTATCCGACCGAGCGCAGGTGGGCGAAGTCTGTCGGCAGGTGGATGATGCCGCAGGCGAGCAGGAGCGCCGCGGGCCACCGCAGTACGGAACGAAGGGCAGGCGAGACGGTGTTGCCGCCCGGTTCGGTGACGAACGGGTCGCCGAAGGCCGGCTTGGGGGCGGACGGGGGCCACACCGGCGGGCCGAACGGCAGATCGACAGCCGCGGGAGCTGCGGGGGTCGCAGGAGCCGCGGGTTCCGAGGATGCCGGGCTACGGGCGGTGCCGACGCTCGCTCCGACGCTCGGCGCCAACGGTTCGGGTGTGGCGCCATCCAGGGTCGGGGGGCGATGCTCGCTTGCGTCGTGGCCGAGGATGGACACCAGCTGTGCCACGTCCTCGGTTGTCATGGCGCGGCTCCGTTCGCGGAACTGCCGGTGGCACCCACCAATGGGTTGCTGTGCGTCACTGCGGCGCACGCTTCGATACATTGAACGGGCATTCCGGGCTACTGCGCGATCCGAGAACGGCAGACGAGGGTTCTGGGCCGGTCACGCCGTTCGGCGCAGATACGCGTCGACGACCGCGGCGATCGCCTTGCAGCAGCGCACGATGCCCGGCGAACGCACCGGACAGGGTCTCGGCCGCTTCGTCGTCGGGGCGAGGCAGAAGTGCAGATGGTCGTCGTCACGGTGCAGCGTGACAAGCCCACCGCTGCAATCGCGTGCGCGGGCCCGTTCGTCGTTGTTGCAGGGCAGCCGCTGCGCCCAGGTGTAGCGGTCACTTGCCGGGCTCACGTGCCGACCGGCGTCCGCCACCATGTCCCCGGAGGCCGCGGCCTGGGCCCGGTAGATGCCGTTGACGCGGCGGACCCGGTCCGGGGAGAAGGCGTCGGGCGCCTGCAGCACCCACACGATCCTGGGCCGTGGGATTCCGACGTCCCGGGCCGCTGCCGCGATCTGCTCCGTGAGCGCTTTCGCGTCGGCCGCGTACCGGGTGTAGTAGCGCGAGCCGCCGCCCTGGGGGATCGAGTCCATACACGGCGTGTACGCCCAGGAGTTGCCCCAGAACTGGAGCACGACGACCCGCGGGCGCTGGGACTTGACCAGAGCGGCCGCCTTGTGGCGTGGCGGCACAAGAGAGTCGTAAGGCCTGTCCGCCCGGTAATCGCACAATGTTGTACCGGAGTACGGCGCACGGTGTACGGTCGCCCGCCCGTCGGCGGAGATCCGGTCGGCCAGGACCAGCTGGTTCTCCATGGCGAGCGAGTCCCCGACGTACACCACACGGGACTTCTTACGCGGCTGCTGCTGCGACGTCGACGGTGCCCCGGTGGGCGGGGCCGACCCGGACTCCACCGGCCGCGCGGCGGTCGACGTACCGGGAGGAGCCGGCGGGGGAGCGGAGGAGGAGTCGGAGGGGTCCGAGCAACCGGTCACCCAGACCAGTGCCAGTGCGACGAAAACCGCGATCCGTCCGCGCCTCACAGTTGTCCCCCTCCCGCGCGGTGAATGGGGCACCACAGTGGCCCCGCGGGGCGCGGACGTCCAGACGCGTACGCGACAAATGTGGGAGCGCTGCACATTGCTGGGGGCGCCGCACATTCCCAGAAGTCGAGTTCCCAGAAGTCGAGTTCCCAGAAGCCCAGTTCCTGGGCGACGGCCTTGGTGGCATGTACGCGTCGCGCAGCTGGGTGTACCAGGCGTCCGGGCAGGAGCCGTGCTGGTAGCCGTTCGATCGCTCGCGAAACGCACATGGATCGGTTTCAGTGCTGGTGGTTCGCTCTGAACACGACGTCCGCCCATTGCGTACTACCGGCTGTCCGCGCTCCAGCCAGGCGCGGCGAAGGTCTCAGCGTCAACGACAGGAGCGGCAATGACTAATCGTGACGAGCCGATGATGCAAGGGCTTCCGGACGGCGGTGCTGAACTGTCCGTAGTGCTGCACCTCCGCTGGGACGACGTGGCCGCACTCGGCCGGGAGGCGAGCCGGCTGGCCGTACAGAGCGGGGCGCCCGTCAGCCTCGACGAGGCTGCCAGCCACCGGCTCCGCACCTGGTCAGCCGCGATGGCCAATGCGCCTGCCGACCGCAGCAACGACCGCACCAAACCGGCCACCCTGAGCCCGGCGACCACGGCCATCACCGGAACCGCGGCCGTGGACCGGGCCCGCCCGAGCGTGGGGCACCTGAGCGAGACGGCGTCGCCGGGGGCGTCCATTCCGGCGCAGCCCGTCAGGGACGCGCAGGTCAACGGGGTAACCAGCCGCAGTGCCTGACCGGCCAACGCCCGCATGCGACGTCTACGAGAACATCGACCACGCGGGGGGTCTGCGCCTGATCACATGTGGTGGGCAGTACGACAAGTCGGAGCGGGCGCGCGGGCTCGGCCGGGACTCACCGGAGGCGGCGAAGTCGTGTTTCAGGAGCCTGCGGGCTTGGCGTAGTCCCCGAAGCCGACCCAGTCCAGGGCCACACACGGCTCGTCGCCGAGCACCCAGGCGTCGTGGCCCGGCTTGATGTCCATGAAGTCGCCCGGCCCGATCTCTCCGGTCTCCCCGTCGTCCATGGTGATCTTCATCCGGCCGCTCACGACGTAACCGGTGTGGGCGGCCTGGCAGCTGTCGGTTCCCGCGATGGGCTTGATGTGCTTGGACCACTGCCAGCCCGGCTCGAACACCGCCCGGCCCACCGGGCCGCGGTCTGTGGTGATCAAATCGAGCCTGCCCTTGCCCTCCTCGAACGGACGGGTCTCATCCGCGGAGTCGAAGTTCCTGCTCACGATTCCGGCCATGATCATCCGCCTCCCGGCGGGGTGAGCCTATGTGCCCCGAGTCCATTTTCCAGCCTACGTTCCCGGGTGCCGGCCCGCCCCCGGAGGCGACCGCCCGGAGTGGCTCTTTCACTGGCTCTGGGCGCCCTGTCCGGGGTTGTGCCGGATGAGGGACTCCACCAGTCCCGGCCGGGTGTTGGGGAAGTCCATCGGCACCACACCGAGCCCCTTCCAGCCGCCCGCCTCCGCGCCGTCGAGGAAGCCGTGCACTCTGGGGTTGAGCCGGTCGGAGTTCCAGCGGGGCGGCAGCAGCGCCGACGTGCTGACGTAGTTGAGGAAGAGCTTTCCGGGCTGCTGGGCGGCTTTGCGGAATTGGGTTTCGATCTTGGGGTACTTGGCGCCCGGCTCGGCCATGTAGTCGTCCTGGATGTCGAAGAGCACCGAGTCCCCGTACCGGACGCCGGGCAGCCCTCCGTTGTCGGCGAGCAGAACAATCTTGCCCCTGGCCTGCCCCAGCGTCGGCAGACTCGCGTCGATACGGAAGACCGGCCGCCAGCCCTTCGCGTCGAGGTAGAGGTCGAAGATCCGGCGGAACTCGGCGTCGGCCGCCTCGGAGTACTCCTGCTTGACGCGCATCAGGACGGTTTCCGAGGGACGGGCCCGCAGGAAGTCCTGGCAGGCGATGAGCACATCGCCGAACATCAGGTTCTGGTAGTACGCGCCGTGGTGGATGGCGAAGGAGTCGCCGATGGCCCGGCACCGTACGTCCAGGAAGCGGATGCCACTGTTCAACTGCTCGGCGACGGAGGTGTTCTGACACGCCACCCAAGGTCCGCCTACCCGCGCGCCCGAGTCGTGGGTGCCGGGGATGGTCAGCCGCTGCACTGGCGTGGAGTCGTCGAGGCCCGCCATCCAGTCGTGTACGGAGAGCGTCCGTGGCGCCGCGGCTGCGCTCGGTAAGCCCAGCAAGGCGGTCGCGGAGACCGCCATCGCACCTGTGAGAAAGGTTCGCCGGTCCACGCTCATGAGCCCGTCCCCTCGGCCGCCCGATCGGCCTTGGGATTATGACGTGGACAGGTCACATTTGGTAGGCCCCGGCCCGGACTCGCCGCATGGTTCCACCCGCCCCGTGTCGGGCGTTCCGCGATGCGACCCGGGCCGGGAGGCGGTGTGGCTGCTCAGCGCAGGGAACTGAGCCTGCGCCACTGCTCGAAGCTCAGGTTCCACTCGCCGTACCCATTGCCGGTCGCGACCGTGGCACTGTGTGATCCGGTGACCTTGACGATGTCACCGGGGACGGACCGTTTGTAGAACCACTTGCCGTTCGCGCCGGACATCCCCACGCAGCCGTGGCTCTTGTTGACACGGCCGAAGTAGCCCTTGCCTTCGTTCCACGGGGCGGCGTGGACATAGGTGCCCGAGGTCGTCAGATGGACCGCCCACGGCACATCTTTGTCGTACGGGTCGTCGATATTGACCGATTCGGACGTCATGCGGACGAGGCGCTGCTTGCCGAGGACGACCATCGTGCCGTTCCAGGTCGGGTACCGCGGCTCGCCGCCCGATATGGGGATGACCTTGGCTTTCCTGCCGTTCTCGAACACCGTCATCGTGTGTTTGCGCAGGTCCACTTCGGAAATCCGGGCGGTTCCGGTGGTGAAGGTGGTTCTGACGTCGCGCCGCAGGTGGCGGCCGCCGGTGTCCACGCCGCTGAGCTCGGCACGCATCGTCACCTTGGTGCCCTTGGCCCAGTAGTGCCTGGGCCTCCAGTCCACCCGCTCGGTGCCGGTCAGCGGGTCGCGGGTCCAGCCCCACGAGCCCTCGGTCTTCGGGGTGGTGGTGACCGACAGCCGCCGCTCGACCGCCGCCCTGTCCCGTACAGGTGCGTCGAAGGCGATCGACACGGGCTGCCCGACGCCGACGACCGCGCCGTTGGAAGGCGTGACGGTGACGCCGTTGAGCAGCTTGGGGACCCTCGTACGGAACGTGCTCCGGGTCCGGGTCGTGGCGCCGTCCGCGTTGGTGGCGGTGGCCTCGACGACGTACGCAGTGCCGGGTGTCATCGTGCGGTCGGACTGCCAGGTGCGCCTGGCGTTTTTCCAGGTGCCGGTCACCTGGACGCCCTTGCCCCCGGCGGGCTTGACCTCGACGGATGTCAGCGTTCCGTGGTCGGTTACCACTTTGACGGTGTGTCCGGGATCCACGGGACCGGCCCCGGCGCCCGCGGGCGAGACGGTGATGCGGGCCCGCGCTGTGTCGGAGGCCGCCGGGTCCGGCTCCCGGTTCTTCGTATCCGCGGAGTCCGACGACTGACACCCCGTCACCAGCGCAAGACCGAGGAGTGAAACTGTCAGAACGCGCAGACGGCGCCGACGGCGTGTAGTGATCAATGGACTCCTTCTACGAGTGGTGAGTCCTACGAGTGGTGAGGGTGTGCAGCCCATTGCGGGCCGGGCTATGCGGGGCGGCGCGCTGCGGTCCGTACAGCGCGCCGCCCCTGGGCGTATCAGCGGTAGAGATTCTTCACCGCGGTACGGGTGGTTGCCTTGAAGCCCTTCAGCGGGGCGTCCTCCAGGTCGCCCAGGCGGCCCCACTGCACGTAGGTGACGGTGCGTCCGTCGCGGCCCACGGAGAACAAGTTGATGTCAGTGCTTCCGGCCTCGCGGTCCTCGGTGTCGAGGCTGTAGACGTATGCGCCCTCCTCCACCGCCAGCTTGCCGTGGTAGACGCTGCTCGCCTGCGTGGTGGGGTACTGCTGCTCGATGCGCCCCGCGCACGTGGCGAGTGCCCGGCGCAGTGTGGTGACGATCTCGGCGGCCTTCGCGGTGGACGCGGCGACCGTGGTGATCTGCAGGCCTCCGGTGTCCAGTTCGGTACGGAACGTACGGTGGCTGGTGCCCTTGCCCGGCAGGGCACCCGGAGCGCAGAGCACGCCCCCTTCCGGCAGGCCCGTGGTCACCCTCCCGGCCGACCACGGGGTCGAGGAGGCGGGCATCTGCGCGGCGTTGAGGAACGCCGGGGAGGGGGCCGCCGTGGCCGGGGTGAGCGGGGCGGCGACCAGGGCCAGGCCGACGGTGGTCAAGGTAGTGGCGAGCTTGGTACGGAATGCAGGCATGGACGGAATATCCCCCGTTGCGGTGGTTGATGAAGACATTGATCAGCTTCGGCGGGCGAAGCCGACCAGCGCAATGCCAACGCGGGTGTACGGGATGGTGGAACCATTCCACCCCCACTGACGTGGGGATATGCGGGTGGGGTGGAATGCGGCCCGGAATGGCGGAGGGGCGGGGGGACGGATGAGCACGTCGAGAGAAGCCGAAGTCGAGCTTTTCGCGGAGCAGGTGCGCGCGCTCAAGGAACGCTCGGGCCGGAGCTACGGGGCCCTGGCGCGGCGCCTGGGCGTGAGCGCGTCGACACTGCACCGGTACGGCTCGGGCGAGGCGGTACCGGCGCACTTCGCGCCGGTAGAACGGCTGGCGCGGCTGTGCGGCGCACCACCGCAGGAGCTGCTCGAATTGCACCGACTGTGGATCCTGGCGGACGCGACCCGGCGCCCGCAGACCATCCGGAAGACGGCCTCTACGACGGCGGCTTCGACGCCGCCCTCTGAGACGTCGGTGCCTATGGTGTCGGCTCGTACGGGGTCGGTGCCCACTGCGTCGGCCCCTACGGTGTCGGTACCGGGGTTGGTACCCACGACGTCGGCCCACACGGCGTCGGCCCACAAGGCGTCGGCCCACAAGGGGCCGACCCGAGTCACCGCGACCCTGGGGCCGGCGTCGGCACCCGCGACACCGGACTCAACGCGTGCCCCCGCTACCCAGCAGCCCGCGGCCCCGCAACCCGCAGCTCCCGATCACGCGGCCCACCCCGCACCGGTCGCGCAGCCCCCCGGGCCGGCCGAGCCGGCGCCGTCCCCCGGGCCCCCGACCCACGTCACCGCAGCCCCAATTCCCTCGCCCCGCCGACCGCGACGCCTGCGCAAGGTGGTTCTTGCCGCGGCCGCGGTTGTCGCCGTCGCCTCCGGGCTTGCCGCGCTGGCCTTTGCGGGGCCCGGGTCCGGAGCCGCGGACGACCGCCGTTCCGTCGCCTCCATCGACGGGGCCAGCGACGACCGGACGGGACCACCGCCGACCGGCAGCCCCACCGGGCACCCGAGCAAGTCCGGTGGCGCCAAGGCGTCAACCAGCGCGCCCCCGCGCCGGAACCCTGCTCGCAGCACGCCGCCCACCACCACAGGCCCGCGCGCCCCGGCCCCCAAGACCGGCGGCGCAACAGGCACCGCCGTCCCGTTCACCTGGACCGCCGACTCCGACGTCTGGCAGAGCGGCTGCAACCACAACTACCTGATCAACCGCAGCCCGGACCAGGTCCCTCCGCCCCCCGTGGAACAGGACGCCAAACAGTGGGCGCGCTCCCTCGGCGCACTGCACGGCGGCGACACCAATGTGCGTATCTCCCTCCAGGGCACCTCCGAGAAGACGGTGGTGCTTGAGGCACTTCGCGTGCGCGTCACCGAGCGCGCCGTGCCCGTCAAGCGGAACGTCTACGGGATGAACAACGGCTGCGGCGGCGCACTCAGCCCGCGCTACATCGACGTGAACCTCGACGCCCCGCGCCCCGTCGCCCGTTCCGTCGCGGGTTTCGACGGCGTGGCCGGAACCCGGATTCCGGCGGTTTCGTTCCCGTACACCGTGACGGCCTCAGACCCCGAGGTGCTGCTGGTGACCTCCAGGACGGTCAACTGCGACTGCTACTGGTACCTGGAGCTGGAGTGGAGCAGCGGCGCGCGCTCGGGCACGGTCCGGATCAGCGACAACGGACGACCCTTCCGCACCAGCGGCACCAAGGGAATGCCGCGCTACGAGTACGCCGCCACCGACCGCCGCTGGATCACCAGCCAGGATCACGGGTAGCTGACCAGGATCGGTCGGCGCGCTGCCCGACACGCCTCCGTAAGCCGTGCAGCGCGTCACTGGAGCGCATGGACAGCCGCGGCGAAGGCCGACGGCAGCCTGGCCGCCGCCGGTACCACCAGGCGAGCTGCGGCGGCGTGACCGCTCAGCCGTACGAGACCCTCCGTCAGCAGGCGATGCCTACGGGACAGCCGCCGCCAGCACCCCTCGTACGCCTGAGGCCGCCCAGACCTCAGGCAGCGCACAGCCGCTTCGGCCGAAGCCATCGCGAGGGCGAGTCCCTCGCCGGTGAGCGCGTCGGTGTAACCCGCCGCGTCGCCCACGAGCAGTACCCGCCCCGCGGTACGGCGGCGTGCCCGCTGGCGCAGTGGGCCGGCGCCGCGTACCGGGGTGGCGGTGGGGCCGTCAAGGAGCTGGAGCAGCCGAGGGAAGTGGGCCAGGTGTGCATCGTAGCCGCGCCTCACTGTGCTCAGTACGGCCACTCCGACCAGGCCGTCGCCGACTGGTGTCACGTACGCCTCGCCGAACGGCGACCAGTGCACTTCGACGAAGTCCGTCCACGGATCCACCCGGTAGTGCCTTCGCAGGCCGAAGCGCCGGGGCCGACGGCTGGGAAGGTCCAGGCCGAGCGAGTGGCGCAGCGGCGAGTGCAGCCCGTCCGCGGCGGCCAGCCAGCGCGCCTGCAGCCCTCCCGCGCTCACCGTGTCCGTACTCTGCCGCACCTCTCCGACCCTGCCGGTGACGACCCTGACGCCGAGTTCGGCAGCCCGCCGGGCCAGCGCCGCATGCAACTCCGTACGGCGAACACCAAGACCCGAGCCGTCGCGGAAGAGGGCCTCCGCGCAATACCGTCCGTCCACATAGCGAATGCCGCGCAGTGCCCGACCGCCGACGCGGACGCCCAGGGCGTCCAGAGCCAGTACACCGCCGGGCATGATCCCCTCGCCGCATGCCTTGTCCACCGGGGTGCTGCGCTGTTCGATCACCACCGCTTCCATGCCGGCCGACGCCGCGTGGATGGCCGTGGCCAGCCCGGCCGGCCCGCCGCCCGCCACCAGCAGGTCGATCACAGCCCGGCACCCGCCCTGCTGCCGACAGCGGCGCGCGCGGGAGTCAGCGCCCGGTTCTCGCAGCGAATCCGTACGGTGAGGAGTGCGGCGTTGAGTACGGTGAAAATCAGGGCGGTCACCCAGGCGCCGTGCACCAGCGGCAGGGCCAGCCCTTCGGCCACTACCGCCACGTAGTTGGGATGGCTCAGCCACCGGTACGGGCCGCTCGCGACCAGGGGAAGATCCGGTACGACCAGCACGCGGGTGTTCCAACGCGGCCCCAGCGTGCGGATGCACCACCAGCGCAGAGCCTGTGCCGCCACCACGACGGCGGCCATGGCCCACCCGAGCGCCGGGTCGAACGACCGCCCTGCCAGCCGGACTTCCGCCAGGCAGCCGACGAGCAGCCCGGTGTGCAGGGCCACCATCGCCGGATAGTGCCGCTGTCCCGCTTCGACGGCCCCGCGGGCCAGGCTCCAGCGGGCGTTGCGGCGGGCCACGACGAGCTCGGCGACGCGCTCCGCGCCGACCGCCAGGACCAGCAAGGTGAACCAGAGCATGGGTTGCCCTCCCTAGCAATCCAATGGCCTACCAGCGGAGCAGGACGAGTTCGGAGCAGAACCCCGGGCCCATGGCGAGCAGCAGTCCGGCCGTGCCGGCCGGTGGGCGGCGCTGGGCAAGGGTGTCGCGCAGGACGTGGAGCACCGAGGCCGACGAGAGGTTGCCCACTGCCGCCAGTGAACTCCAGGTCAAGTCGAGTGCGCCGTCCGGCAGTTCAAGGGCCTCTTCGACAGCCTCAAGCACTTTGGCGCCGCCGGGGTGGCATACCCAGGCAGCGATGTCCTCCCGGCGGAGACCGTGATCCGCGAGGAATGCGTCGACGTCCGCGGCGAGGTTCTTGCGCACGACATCAGGGACACTCGCATCCAGTACGACGCGGAAGCCGGAGGCCGTGATGTCCCAGCCCAGCACGTGCTCGGTGTCCGGATAGAGATGACTGCGCGTCTCGACCACCACCGGCCCGCTGGCGGCCGTACGCCGCGCGCCGCACGCGACGACAGCCGCGGCGCCGTCCCCGAACAGCGCGCCGGCGACGAGATTGGCCGGTGAGGCGTCGCTGCGCTGGAAGGTGAGAGAGCACAGCTCCACCGACAGAAGGACGGCCACGTCGTCGGGGCGGCCCAGAAGGTAGTCGTGCAGCCGGGCGATTCCGGCCGCCCCCGCGACGCACCCCAGCCCGAAGATGGGGACGCGTTTGACGTCCGGGCGCAGTCCGAGCGGCCCCACGAGGCGAGCGTCGACCGACGGTGCGGCGATGCCGGTCACCGAGGTGAACATCAGGAGGTCGACGTCGCGCGGCGAGAGGCCCGCCGCGTCCAGTGCCGCGCCGACCGCCTCGCCACCGAGGCTCACGGCCCCCTCGATGAAGGCGTCGTTGACCGCCCCGAAATCGCGAAGTTCCGCGTATGCGTCGAGCGGCAGCACCGTATGACGGGTTTTCACCTTCGCGCTGTCGTGCAGCCGGTCGAGTACGCAGCGATCCGTCCCCTCGGGCAGACATACGCGGGCGATCATGTCCGTGATCTCTCGTTGGGCGTGCCGGTGAGGAGCCAAAACTCCGTGAACAGCGGCGATCCGGGTCATCTGCGGTCCGAGGTCGAGAACGGGGGACCTTGCAATGAGTGCCCCCGCTCGGCACCGCATCACGCCATGTCGCCCGTCCGGCGGCTTGCCTCCGCGACGGCCGGGCTGCCTAGCATGAGCGCGTGGACGCGGACGTGGGCGCTGATGTGGACGTGGACGCTACGGGCCGGGCCGAAGCGGCACCCCCGGCATCGGCGTCCTCCGGCGCGAGGCTTCAAGCCGGGGCCGGCCTCCTGAAGGCGTGTCACCCCGGCCCGACCGCAGCGGTCACCCTCCTGATGACCGGGATGGCGGTGGCCGGCGGTCAGGTCGCGGGACGGTGCCTGCTGGTCGCCGCCGCCGTGCTGACAGGGCAGTTGTCCGTCGGCTGGAGCAACGACGCCGTCGACGCCGTACGTGACACCACCGCCCGGCGTCGCACCAAACCCGTGGTCGCCGGCACGGTGAGCGTCACCGCCGTACGCCGCGCCGCGATCACCGCCCTGGCCCTCTGCGTACCGCTGTCCCTCGCCTACGGTCCACTCGCCGGTACGGTCCACCTCATCGGGGTCGCCGCAGCCTGGACGTACAACCTCCGGCTGAAGGCCACCCCGCTGTCCTGGCTGCCGTACGCCGTGGGATTCGCGGCGCTCCCTGCCTTCGTATCGCTCGGCCTGGCGGGACGGCCCTGGCCCGCGTGGTGGGTCGTCGCCTCCGCAGCGCTGCTCGGAGTCGGCGCGCACCTGGCGAACGTGCTCCCGGACATCGCTGCCGATCTGGCGACCGGCGTACACGGCTGGCCCCAGCGGCTGGGCCCCACCCGCGCGCGACTGTTGCTGCCGCTTCCTCTCGTGACGGCCACCGCACTGCTCGCCCTCGCCCGTCCCGGCCCGGTCGGTATTGCCGGTGCGACCGCCCTGGCGGTGGCGCTGATCGTGGCGGTCGGCAGCGCGCTGCTGGGCCACCGGTGGCCGAGGCTGCCGTTTCTCGGGGCGATCGGCATCGCCGCGGCCGATGTCGCCCTGCTGCTCCAGCAGGGCGCAACCATCACCTGACGCCCGTCACGGCGCCAGGGCCGAGGCCGAGGAACGACTGCGGCAGGCCACGGCCGGACGTGTCACTCCCAGCCGTACGGGCCCGACTCCCGGGGAGTAATGAACGACAGGCTCTCCGACAGGAGCCGAGAGGCCCGCGCCCACGGTGAGGGTCTCGTCCAGGTCGAGCAGTGTGACGCGTGCCAGGCGATACGGAGGGTGCTCGACCGGTGTCTCCCAGAGCAGGCCCGCTCTCCGGGTGAAGGCCCGCCATCGTGTGGTCAGCCAGGCATCCTGTTCGGTCATCTCGACCGGAGCGCCCGTACGTACCGTCAGCCGGTATCGGGGGCCGCCACCGCGGCGTTCCCCGGTGTAGTGGACGACAGGACCGTCCGTCCCGATCTTCAGGTTCCCTGCGTGGTAGGGGACACCTGCCAGACGGGCGGCTGTCATGATCGGATTGCCGGCCTCGATGGACAGGAACCACAGGCCGCGTCTGCCGTCCGGAAGTCGTACGTACGTTCGTACATTCGTTTCGCTGAATTCCTGGCCCGGTACGGCGACCACACCGAGGGCCTTCACCTCGGTCATCAGGAAGGGGGTGACGCCCACCCATGCGGCGTTGCGGAACACATCCACCCGAAGGCCGCCCGGCAACAGGGCCTGTACCTCCTCCGGGGCGTACGGCCAATTCAGAAAGGTCTGGCTGAGCCACCGCGCCGTCAGCAGGGGAAACACGACCGGCTGCTCCGCCGAAAACGACGTCACACCCAGCACATGCCCCCGACGGCAAAGGGGTACGCGCCGAAAGACAGCAGCCACACCACACGCAACGAGGGAGAGGACCCGTGGTGGCAACACGGAAGGCCGGAAACCGTTAGGCCGCTGCTGCCCCGAAAGGCAGGTCACGACAATGAGCAGAACACTGGATCACCCGCCCCGCACTGACACCGAGCAGTCGGTGGGCGAGCTGGTCAAGCAGGCATCGGAGCAGATCTCCCAGCTGATGCGGCAGGAGCTGCAGCTGGCGCAGGCCGAGATGCGGCAGAAGGGCAAACGGTTCGGGCTCGGCAGCGGCCTGTTCGGCGGAGCCGGTGTGATCGGTTTCGTCGCCCTGCTGGCAGGCGTGGCCACCGCGATCGTGGCTCTGGACCTGGTCTGGCCGCTGTGGCTTTCTGCCCTGGCCGTCACCGGCGCGCTGCTCGTGACGGCGGCTGTACTCGCCCTCGTGGGCAAGAAGCAGGTCAGCCGGGCCATCCCTCCCGCACCCGAGCAGGCCATCGCCGGTGTCAAGGCCGACGTGGCCGAGATCAAGGAGAGGGCACGGCGATGACGAAACACCGACGGGGGCACAACTCCCACCGCTCCACACTCACTCCCGAGGAATTGCGGGAGCAGGTGGCGGGAACCCGCGAGAAGCTGGGCCGTACGGTCGACGCGCTGGCAGCCAAGGCCGACATCAGAACTCAGGCACAGGAGAAGGCGGCCAAGGCCAGGAGCCAGGTGCAGGACAAGGCCGCCCACGCCCTCCATGCCGCGCAGGACAAGACCCCTCAGCCGGTCCGCGAGAAGGCCGCACACGCCAAGGAACAGCTGACCGGAACGGCCCACGTCCTTGGACAGAAGATCGAGGACAGGACACCGCAGCCGGTGCGGGAGAGGGCCTATCAGGCGGCAGAGGGAGTACGGGTCGACCGAGCAGTGCTGCTGTTCGCCGGTCTGGCCGTGCTCGCCGCAGTCATCATCATGCGGCGTGGCAGGAGGACCTGATCCAGGCGTCACCGTCTCCCGGGAGAGCGACTGCGCAGATCACACCTTGGATCACACCCGGGAGACGGCTCGCGTGGGGCGAGTGGTCACATTCTGCGGTCGATGAGGAACGGCAGGAGTGTGAGGATCTCGCCGACCGCCGCCGGCGCCAACGAGACGCTGTCCAGGCATGCGCGGGCGCTGTCCAGGTGGTGGTGCGCCTCGGCCAGGGTGGCCGAGCGTCCGCCCGCGTCTTCGATGAGCTCGGCGGCCCGCCGGGCGGTGACGTCGTCGAGCGGCTCGCCCGAGGTGAGCAGCGCGACGAGGTGCCGTGCGGCCGGTCCGTCCGTGGCCAGGGCTGCCAGGACGGGGTACGTCTTCTTCAGCCGGCGCAGATCGTTGTGCACCGGCTTGCCTGTCACCTGCGGGTCTCCCCAGATCCCGAGCAGGTCGTCCACCGCCTGGAATGCCACCCCGAGATGCCGGCCCGCTCGGGCCAGGACATCGACGGTGGGAGCCGGGGCCCCGGCGAGCACGGCGCCCAGTCCGGCAGCGCAGCCGAGCAGCGCGCCGGTCTTGTGGCCGGCCATGGACCGGTACTCGTCCGGCCGCACCGCGTCCGGCCCCGTCCACGGCCGGGACTCGAACAGCAGGTCCTCCGCCTGACCGCGCACCAGGTCGTTGAGCGTCGAGGCCAGGTGCCGCACCGCCGCCGCGCTGTGTACGGTGCGGGAGTTCGCCAGGGTCTCCACGGCCAGGGCGAACAGTGCGTCCCCCGCCAACACCGCGGGGCCGGTGCCGTAGGCCTTCCACACGGTCGCGCGCTGCCTGCGTGTTTCGTCGCCGTCCATGATGTCGTCGTGCAGAAGCGAGAACGTGTGGATCAGCTCGACGGCCACCGCGCCGACCACGGCGCTCTCCCCGGGGGCGCCCGCCGCCTCGGCGCAGAGCACGGTCAGCGCCTGGCGCACTCCCTTGCCGTGCGAGCCGCGTGAGCCGTGCGTGCCGGGGACGAGCGTGCCGCCCACTTCGCTCCAGCCGAGCGAGAAGGCGGCCATCTCGGCCGGCCAGGGGTGTAGGCGCTGGACCGCTTGCGTGAGGGCCGGCCGCACAAGGTCGCGGCAGCGGGCGAGGATCTGCGGTGCGGTGGCCGGGGCTGTTGTGGGCATCGTCATCGTGGGCCGACTTCCTCGCCCGCCGCCGTGGCGAGAGGTATGACCCCGAGTTCGGCATGGGCCTTGTCGACCATGTCCCGGGCGTGACGCAGGCCGATCCGGTCGAGCGTACGGCCCAACTCGTCCAGTTCCGCGGCCGTTTCGGCCCGGTCCCGGCCGAGGTGGGCGCGTGCCTTGACCAGTCCCAGCCGGGCCAGCGCCTCGCCCCGCGGCTCGCTCATGGCACGGAACTCCGCGAGCGCCTGCTCGTAGGCCTCTCGGGCTTCGCCGTAACGGCGGGCGCGGTAAAGCACGTTGGCGCGCATTTTGTGGTTGTAGGCGAGAGCGCTGGACAACTTCATCTCGCGGCACGTGAGTTCGGCCTCGGCGAGCAGGGAGAGGGCTCGCTCCGGGTTGTCCTCCCGCAGGGAGATGATGTCGGCCATGCCGCGCAGGGCCCACGCGCGTCCCCGCCGGTCGTCCGCCTTCCCGGCTATCTCGGCCGCTTCCTCGAACATCGCGAGGGCCGTGTCGTACGAACCGGTGTTGCGGTGAATCTGTGCGATGCCCTCCAGCGCCCACACGGTGTGGCGGGCCTCGCCGCGCTGGCGTGCTTCGGCGAGCAGTTGCTCGTGCAGGACAGCTACGGCCTGGTAGTCGCCCTGTATTCGTCCGGTCTCCGCCAGACCGGCCAGGGAGTAGCCGCGGGCCACTACGTCGCCTCCGCGCTTGCCCATGTCGGCGGCGAGGCCGAGCAGTCGGAAGGCCAGTGCCAGCGCGCCCCGCTGACGGGCGAGCGTGCCGCCGCTCCACAGTGCCCAGGCCATGGCCCCGAGGTCACCGGCCGATCGGGCGGCCCGGTAGCTGGCTTTCCAGGCCTGGTCGGCTTCCTTGATGTTGCCCAGTCTGCGGTGCGCCTCGGCAACGGCGAGCCCGGACCGCGCCACCTCCTGCTGCGAGCCGGAGAGTTCGGCTGCCCTCAAGTGCTCGGTTCCCTCGGCCAGTACGTCCGTCAGGGAGGAGTTCACCGACAGTTTGGTGAGGGCGCCTTGGTACTCGGGCGCGAATGCCTTGCTGTGCATGGATGCCTTTCGTGCACGGCCAGGGCAACAGCGGGTAACTATACGCTCTATGTATACATGCAGTGTATAGCTGGCTGATGCCCGGACCTTTTGACGCTCCGGGGATCTGGGCGCCGCCCGTCACCTGCGGCGAAGCGCCCTGCTGTGGACCAAGACGCCTGCCGCGGGCTCAGGGTTGCTTGCCTGCGGAGAGTTTCGGCGAACGAAACTGTGTGTAGCGGATCGTGTCGTGATAGGTCAGCTTCCCTGTTTCGTAGAGCAGGCCGACTGTGCGCGAGTTCGTCTGCACCAAGTCCGAGTAGCCGGCCGGGTCTCCCGACGCCGACCAGAGAGGCTGCCACGACCGGCCGCCGTCGGCGCTGGCCCGCACCTGCATGCGAAACCGCCCGTCCGGGTTTGACGGACCGGAGTACAGCAACGGGCCGCTTCGCAGTCCGCTCCGCAGTCCGCGGGAGACCTGCAACACGCTCCCCTGGACCGTCGGCCCCGTCAGCTCGGGCTGCGGCCGGAACGGGACGGACAGCGTCAGGCCGCCGTCGGTGCTGTAGGCGTCCGCGCGTGTGCCTTCGGCCTTCCGGTCGTGGTCACGCGCGTTGATGTAGACCCTGCCGTCCGGGAGCTCGGCCAGCGTGCTCTCGTTGAGCGCGAGCGGGCCGCCGGCGGATCGGCTCACATAACCGATGCGCCACGTGTGCCCGCCGTCGTCGCTGTAGAGGGAGTGCCCACCGCTGCGTCCGTTGGCGCCGGAACTGTGATTCGCGGGTACCAGCAGCCGGTCCCGGTCGAACCCGTGTCGCAGGGCGACCGCATGACCCGGGCCGACCGCGTACCACCGCCAGCCGGACGGTTTGACGGATCCGGTGATGTCCCGCTGCCGTGACCAGGTCCTCCCGCCGTCGTCGCTCCGCTGGACGTACACACGACGTACGGACGGAACGACCTGACCCGACGTCACCTGCGCCTTTGTGGCTCCGTCGATCGTCCGGCAGGTCACCAGCACGATGTCACCGCTGACGGGGTCGATGACCGGCACGGGATTGCCGACCGTGTCCTTCCCGGCGTCCGCGACCAGCTGGAGCGGCCGCCACGTGCATCCGCCGTCGAAGGAGCGACGCAGGACCAGATCGATGTCACCGTTGTCCGCCGGGGAATTGCGCCGGCCCTCGGCAAAGGCGAGCAGCGCACCGCCGGGTACCTGGAGCGCGGCCGGAATGCGGAAGGTGTGATAGCCGGAATCACCCGACCGGTAGGGCACGGACGCCGGGCACCGAGCCGCGCCGCTGTGCGCCGCGGGTGCCGGTGCCTGGGCCACGCCCAGGCCGGCGACCAGTGTCAGCAGCAGTGCCAGGCGCCGGCCGGCAGTCGTATGGAGTCTCATCGCGTCTCTCGTCCGGTGCGGCGTTCACAGACTTCGTCTCCGACTGACCCGAAGAACATACAAGCGAACATAACGTCAGAAAACGCCCACACTTGCGAACGCCACGCGAGAGGTTGTGAGCGGAAGCAGTCACGTGCGTCGCGGGAGGCGGGGCAGGCGCACGCGGCCGCGGTAGGCGCGTCGGCCGCGCCGTGACACACCCGGCTCATATGGTGACAGACTGTAATCATCTGTCAGTCGTGCGATCCGGGGAGTGTGGCAATGGCTCGTATCACCATCAACGGCGTGACCGTGGACCCGTTGGTCCAGTCGCGGGAGATGGCCAGTGCATCGCTGGTCTCCGAGGACGCTTCCGCGTCCAACTACCTGCTCGTCCAGACCACGCACGTACCCTCCGCCGAGGAGAAGCAGCAACTGGCGGCGCTCGGCGTGGTGATCCACGAATACGTTCCGGAGAGCACCTATCTGTGCGGCTACCGGCCCTCCGATCTGGAGGCCGTACGCGCACTGCCCTTCGTGGCCTGGACGGACGTCTATCTCAAGGGCTTCAAAATCGCGCCGTCACTGCGGTCGGACCGCCTGCGCCCGGCCGTCGCCGTCCTGGCCGAGCCCATGGAGGCGGCGGGCCCCGCTCCCCGTACGGTCGACGTCGTCCTGCACGAGGACGTCGACACGGGCTCGGACGGAGTGCGCGAGCGGATTGCCGGGGCCGTCGGTGCCCGCGCCGGCGATGTCCGGCCCAACCGCCGCAAGGTGCGCATGACGGTCCGGGAGGAGGATCTGCCCGCGCTGGCCGACCTCGACGAAGTGCAGCATGTCGAGGAGGTCGCCGAGGTGGGGCTGCACAACACCCTCGCCGGAACACTGATGCACAGTCAGATCTCGCTCAACGGCACGAAGTTCCGGGGCGATGGCCAGGTTGTGGCCGTCGCCGACACCGGCTTCGACCGCGGCTCCACTGCAGACGTGCACCCCGCCTTCACCGGCCGCGTCGTCCGCCTGATCGCCCTCGGCCGTACGAACCCCAAGCAGGTGGACGACCCGGACGGCCACGGGACACACGTGGCGGGCTCGGTCCTCGGCGACGGTACGTCGGCATCGATGGGCGGCCCGATCACGGGCACGGCGCCCGAGGCGCGACTGGTCCTGCAGTCCCTCCTGGACGAGAACGGCCGACTCGGGGGCATCCCGGACGACCTCCGCGACCTGTTCGAGCCGCCCTTCCTGGAGGACGGGGCGCGGATCCACACCAACTCCTGGGGCCCGACCCGCCCGAGTCTGCCGTACGACACCAGAGCGTTCGAGACCGACAAGATGGTCTGGGACAACAAGGAGTACGTCATCTGCTTCTCGGCGGGCAACAGCGGTCACGACCGGGACCGTGACGGCCGTGTCAACCAGGCATCCGTCAGCGGGCAGGCGGGCGCCAAGAACTGCATCACCATCGGCGCCAGCGAAGGCAGCCGCCCCGACATCCCCCTCACCTACGGCCAGCTGAGGCCCACCTCGTTCCCCGCGAACCCGATCCGCGACGACCGGCAGGCGAGCAACCCGGCCGGGATGGCGGCGTTCAGCAGCCGTGGGCCGTCCCAGGAAGGCCGTATCAAGCCCGATGTCGTCGGCCCCGGCACGTCGATCCTGTCGGCGCACTCGCGCGCGGCGGGGCCCGACACGCTCTTCGGCGTCTCCTCGGACCCCGCGTTCTTCTTCAGCAGCGGCACCAGCATGTCCACACCGCTGGTCGCGGGCTGCGTGGCGGTGCTGCGCGAGGCCCTGATGAAGAACGGCACCCCCAGGCCGAGCGCGGCGCTCCTGAAGGCCATGCTGATCAATGGCGCGGTGGACCTCCCCGGCCAGTACAACCCCACCGAGGCGGGCCTCTCCCCGAACAACAACTCCGGCTTCGGCCTCGTCAACCTCGAACGCTCCGCTGTCCTGCCCGGCGACGGCAACCGGGCGGGCTTCGCCGACGAGGAGGAGCTGGAGCAGGGCGAGGAGCGTACGTTCCGTATCAGCGTCCCGGAGCAGGCCGGTCACACCCTGAAGATCACCCTGGTCTGGACGGACCCGCCCGGTCCGGCCCTGCAGAACGACCTCGACCTCATCGTCCGGGCGGGCGCCCAGGAACGCCACGGAAACATGGGCACGGAACCCGGATTCGACCGCGTCAACAACGTCGAGCAGGTGCGCTGGCAGAACATCCCCGCCGGGGACGCGGAGGTCGTTGTCCGCGCCCACCGGATCACCCAGTTCGCCCAGCCGTACGCCGTCGCCTGGCGCCTCTCCTGACGCGTACTCACATGGTGAGCGTGCGATGTTGATGGACACGCAAGTGCAGTGTGGCCAAGTCGAGCAGGGGCGTGTCGACCGACAGGGCGCGTGCGCGCGTCACCAGGTCGCCGAAGACGTGCTCGACTTCGGCCGCGCGGCCGTCGACGACATCGCGGTACATGGAGGGGGCGAACGAGGACAACGGCTGGGTCACCGTTGCTGTGGTGGCGGCGAGTTCGTCCGCCGGGACGGGGAAACCGGCGGCTGCCGCCACCGCAGCGGCCTCGGCGAGGATGGCGGGACCGAGGCGGGATCCGCCGGGGACGGCATTGACGTCGCCGACCGTGCCGCGCATCAGGCAGGTCAGTGCACCGACGGTGGTGATGAAGACCCACTTGTGCCACATCGCCGCAACGATGTCGGCGGACACGCCCGCGTCGATTCCCGCGTCGGCCAGCAGCGCTCGGATTCTGTCCACGCGCGGTGACGGGCGGCCGTCCTGTTCCCCGATGGTCAGGCCCGCGAGCGGTGCGAGGCGGACGATGTCTCCGTCGCTGTTCAGGGTGGTGACGACCTTGGCCACGCCGCCCAGGACCGGTCCGGCGCCGAACCGGGCGTTGAGCTCGTCGAGGTGAGCCATGCCGTTGAGCATGGGCACGATCGCGCTCTGCGGACCGATCGCCGGGGCGGCATCGTCGATGGCCTGCTTGAAGGCGGTGGCCTTCACCGACAGCAACACCAGATCGTAGGGACGATCCGAGAGTTCGGCAGCGGTGACCAACTCCGGAGCGATGACCTCTTCCTCCGCCAGACCGGTGATACGCAGACCTCTATCCCGCAGGGCAGTGGCGCGGTGGGGGCGGACGAGGAAGGTGACATCCGCTCCCGCCCGGACGAGACGTGCGCCGAAGAAGCCTCCGGTGGCTCCGGCGCCGACGACCAGAATCCTCATCAGTGTGAACCTTCCGGGTCGTCGGATACCCGCAGCAGCAGCTTGCCCGTCGACGTACGACCGCCCATCAGCGTGTGAGCTGCGGCCGCCTCCGAAAGGGGGAACTCGGCAGTGACAGGGAGTTCCACGACGCCCTCGGTGACGGTGCGGAAGGCACGCTCGGCGAGCGACCGCAGGGCGTCGGGAGCCGACACTGCGAGAGCGAGGATGGAGAAGCCCCCGACCGAACGGCCCTCCGCGTAGAGCTCGGGCTGCCCCACCTGCCACGGCTGCGCCCCACTCGCGTTCCCGAAGGACACCAGGCGCCCGAAGACGGCCAGCGCGTCGAGGCCCCGGCGGAGGGTGTCGCCACCTACCGGGTCGAGCACCAGGTCGACGCCTCGGCCACCGGTGGCGCGGCGGACCTCATCGGCGAAGGAGTCGCCCACGAACACCTCGTCGTAGCCGTACTTGAGGGCGTACCCGGCCTTGGCCGTGGAGGAGACCACGCCGTACACCGCGCCCGCGCCCGCGGCCCGGGCCAACTGCCCGGCCACTGTGCCGACACCGCCGGCCGCACCGTGCACCAGCACGCTCTCGCCGGCGCGCAGCCGCCCCACCTCGTGCAGCAGGGCATGCGCGGTCGGCAGCACGGTGGGGAGAGTGGCCCCCGTACGCAGATCGACGCCTTCCGGGAGCGGGAAGACGGTGGCGGCCTCCGTGACGGCGACCTCCGCATAGGCACCGCCGCTGGTGAGTGCGGCGACTTCCTGGCCGGGGCGCAGCCCTTCGACGCCCTCGCCGACGGCGCGGATCCGGCCGGACACTTCCAGGCCGGGGACGTAGGGCAGTGACCCCACGCGGTAGCCCTCGGCGCGCGCCTTGAGGTCCGCGAAGTTCACGCCCGCATATGCGACATCGATGCTGACCTGGCCCGGTCCCGGCTCGGGGACGTCGGCCCGTACGACCTTCAATACCTCGGGATCGCCGTACTCCCGGAACTCGATTGCACGCATGGCAGCACACACCCTTCGGGCAAAGTGTTCAATGGAAAGCGAACACTCGAAGTGTAAGATGACGATCGAACACCAGGCAAGGGCCGGGATGCCTCATGGCACCCCCGGCGAGGCCGGAACGGCTAGGAGAGCGGCATGCCGGACCAGGCGGCGGGCAGCGGACACCGCCCCGCACCAGTGCATACGGACCCCGACGACGTTTCTCTCCTGACCGCGTTGTCCGCGCTGGCCGATCCCGTACGCATCCAACTCGTCCGGGAGTTGGCGGGCTCCGACGACTGGACGCGCAGCTGCGGCAGCTTCGACGTGCCGGTCGGCAAGGCGGCACTCAGCCACCACTTCGCGGTACTGCGCGGCGCCGGCGTCGTCGAACAGCGTGATCAGGGGTCCAAGCGGGTCAACCGGATACGCCGCGAGGAATTCGACGCACGCTTTCCCGGACTGCTGGACCTGATCATCCGCGCCGACGCCCCCGGTTAGGCGTGCCGTTGACCTCATATGACCTCATGTGACTTCATGCCGGACTTGACCGAGACGAATCGCGGAGACACGACATGACACCGAACGCGTCCATACGGACCGGCGGAGTATCGCTGCGCACAGCCACCGCCGAAGACGCCGAACCCATCACCAGCGTCTTCCTCGCCTCGCGCACCGAGGCCATGCCCTACCTGCCGAGGGTGCACAGCGACGAGGACACACTCGCCTGGATCACCCACGTCGTGCTGCCGGGCACCACAGTGTGGGTGGCCGAGGCGGAAGACACGGGTGACCTGTTGGGCTTCGCCTCCCTCGACGGAACAGAGCTCGACCACCTCTACCTTCGTCCCGACGTACGACGCCGGGGCATCGGGTCATTGCTGCTGGAGAAGGCCCGCGAGGCCAGCCCGAAGGAGCTCAACCTGCACGTCTTCCAGCGAAACACCGCCGCCCGGGCTTTCTACGAGCGGTACGGATTCAGCGCGGTCGACTTCAACGACGGCAGCCGGAACGAGGAGAGGGAGCCGGACGTCACGTATCGGTGGACCGCTCAGGGATGACCGTACGGCGGTGTACCGACACTGACTTGGAAACGAGCGGCATGCGTACGACGGACCCGCGGACCGTGGACGGACGCGGCCACGCGCAGTGGCCGTGGGAGAAGTAACGTAAAAAGCAGTGGGGCACCCGACCGGCAGCCAGGGCGCACGAAGTGGTACGGGCGATGCCCTGGCCGGGGGCCCGCGTGTCTGCGGTCTGGGCGGACCCGGTCGGGGATCGTGGTCGCATGAAGGAGCAGCGGTTCGACATGTGGGCGGCCGGGGACGCCTACGAGCGGTATATGGGCCGGTGGAGCCGTCCGGTCGCGGATGGGTTCGTGGCGTGGCTCAGCTGCGAGGACGGTTTGTGGTGGCTGGATGTGGGGTGCGGTACCGGCGCGTTGACCGCGACAGTGGCCGCCCGGTGTCGGCCCCGGATGCTGGTGGGGCTGGACCGGTCCGCCGGGTTCGTGGTCTCGGCGCGTGCCGCCGCTCCGGCGTCGGCGTGTTTCGTGGTGGCCGACGCGCTCTCGCTGCCGGTGGGCGACGGAGCGTGCGACGTTGCCGTCAGCGGACTGGCGCTCAACTTCCTTCCCGCACCGGGCTCGGCCGTGGCCGAGGCGGCCCGCGTGGTGCGGCCCGGCGGGCTGGTCGCGGCGTACGTGTGGGACTACGCCGAGGGCATGGCGTTCCTGCGGCACTTCTGGGATGCCGCGGTCACAGTGGATCCGTCGGCTGTCGCCCTGGACGAGACCCACCGCTTTCCGGTGTGCCGCCCAGATGTGCTGCGTGCGCTGTGGATGGAGGCGGGGCTGGTCGATGTGGCGGTAGCCCCGATCGAGGTGCCCACCGTCTTCGCCGACTTCGCGGATTTGTGGGAACCATTCCTGGCCGGGCAGGGGCCCGCCCCTGGCTACGTCGCCGCTCTCGCACCGGCCGTCCGGGACCGATTGCGTGACACGCTCAGCGAGGCTGTGCCCACGCGTCCGGACGGGGCGATCGCGCTCACCGCCCGCGCATGGGCGGTCCAGGGCCGGCGGCCAGTCCGCGCTGGGGAAGACGGCCGGTTCGACGTGTTTCTGTCCAAGTTCTCCAGCCAGGCCGACCGGACCGATGCGGAAGGTCACCCGGCGTAGGGCGTAGTGGACGGAAGGCTGCGCTCGCGGCGTACGGGCGGTGAGCCGGGCACTCAGGTCAGCTCGGCGCGGGCCTTCGCGCCCTGGGTACGTAGCCACTGGACCACGTCTTCGGCGTCCTCGGCGCGGGCGATGTCGAGGGGCGTCTTGTCGTCGTAGCCGATCCAGTTGATGTCCGCGCCGTTGCGGTGCAGATACTGGGCGGTGGGCAGGCGGCCGCCGTGGCAGGCGCCCCAGAAGGCCCGGGTCACTTCGTCCGGAGCCGGCGGTTCCGGCGTTTCGACGAGGGCTTCGACTCGGTCGAGCAGGCCGAGGGTGGCCGCGTCCTGCAGGCTCGTACGCGCGCCGTGTTCGATGAGCCGGTGCGCTGCCTGCCACTGTCCGAAGCCGCGGGCGTCGGCGAGCGGTGTGCCACCGCCGATGACGGCCCCCGGCGCTTCGATATCGGCGCCTGCCTCGACGAGTGCGTCGAGTACGGCGATGTCGTTGCTGCTGGCGGCCCAGTGCAGGGGCGTTTCGGTGTGGGCGCCGGCGAAGCGGGCGTTGGGGTCGGCTCCGGCGGCGACGAGGGTGGCGACGGTCGCGGGAGCGTTGGGGAAGTGACCGGGCCAGTCCGTCGCGATGTGCAGCAGGCTCCGTGTCCCGGCCGCGGCGCAGCCCTCTTCACTGATCCTCGCGGTGGCCAGGCCGGGGTGGTCGGAAAGGAGCTGCTGGAGCGCCGGGCCGTCACCGGTGCGGATCGCCTTGGTGACCGCGATGGCCAGCGGGTCTTGTGAGTTGAGAGTGTCCATGGCTGTCCTCCTGGTCGGTGATGCTCCGATCCTGCCAGCAGGCGATCACGACGGTCGGTGATCCGGCCAAGCCATGCCTCGCTGCGCGACCTGCTGCCCGCGCCACCACTCACCCCGGGCGGCTGCCGCGACTACCCGCCGGAGACCGCACCACGGCGCGCTATGCCGTGAGATCCGCGAATTACTGCATGATCTGATGGCGGACCTCACGGACATATATGACGACGCGCTCGACCTGAATTCGGTCAGAGGCGACGTACCCGCGCAGCGATCCCATGGCCGAGCAGAAGGTAAATTGCGGCGGGCAGGCCGTAATTGAGGAAAACTCTCAGGCCTTCGGTCTCCATCGTGAAGATGTCCTGGGACCAGCCGGCCAGCCAGTCGGCCATGCCGTGCACAAAGCCGACGAAGACATTTCCCTGGTTGGCGTCGAGCAGGTACAGGAGGACCCACAGGCCCAGAAATCCGGCTGCTATGTCCGCGATCGTATGGATCGCCAATGCTGCCCGGTTTACTCCGTCGCCGTTCCGGCTACGGCTATGGGTGTCCCTGTTGGGGTCATACGGGTGGTAGTTGTCGTTTACGGGCATGGGCTCATGGGGATTGTTCATGCCCTCCCTGCTTGCCTGGCGCGAGTACCGGAAACCTCTTTCAAACCTGCGATTTCATAACGGGCCCGGGTTCGAGACTGGCGTTCCAGGCCCTGAGTACGTCGGCCTCCTCCGCCGCCGTGAGTGCGATCGCGTGGCCGGTACCGCGCAGGCGTCCGGCGGTGTCGCGAGCGGTCTCGGCCAACGGCCGTGAGCGCAGCCCGGCCGCCAGCGACGGGGTGACGTCGCGGCTCATGAAGCCCGCGCACTGGGGGAGCGGCAGCCACATCGGCAGCGACCGTGGCCCGGCCCACGGCGCGACCCGCTGCTCGAAGAGGAAATCCTGAGGCACGCAGGTGAGGGTGATGTCGCCGTCGGCCAGCCCGGTCAGGAACGTCTGCCAGGTCATCGGAGCCCCGATGCCGTCGAACGTGCCGGTCAGTCCTTGCTCGCCGGCTTCGACGATCCACGCGGCCAGGCCACGGACGTCGATGAACTGGACGAGGTCCTCCGGTGCGCCGGGGACAAGGATCTCACCGCCTCGGATCGCGAAGAGCTTTCCCGTCAAGGCCCGTAACGAGGCCGAAGCGCCAACTCTCCTGAGCCAGTAGTCGAAGCGTCCCAGCGGATCTTCCGGTCCTACGACGAGCCCGGCCCGGCAGACAAACACCCGGCCGGGTTCCAAGGCGTCCCGTACGAGCTGCTCGCAGGTCACCTTGCACGGACCGTAGACGGCCGGATCCAGACCGGGGTCGTCCGCCTCCGGCGGCGCGGGAGCGACCAGGGGTGCGGTGTTCGCACGCTGGCCGGGCGTCGCGTTGTCCGAATACACCGATCCGGTCGACACGAAGGTGAAGTGTCCGACGCGACCGGCGAGCGAACCCAACGCATGGCGTACGTGACTCGGGCGGCGAGTGACGTCCACCACCGCGTCGAACTCCCCTTCCAGAACGCTCAGGCCGTCAGGGTCGTCGCGGTCCGCCCGGACGAAGCGCACGCCGGCGACCGGGCTGCCGGACGAGCCGCGAGCGACACAGGTGACGTCATGCCCGGCCGCGAGCGCGTGCCGGGCAACGGCGCGACCGAGGAAGGCCGTCCCACCGAGAATGAGAAAGCGCATCGCGTCATCATGCTGTGCCTGCCGGACGCCGTCGAGGCGGCAGCCCACGGTGGTGGCCGAACTCCTTCCTTGCCGAGCCGGGCCCTCGGTGGGGTCAGTTGGCGGGTGCCTGGTAGAGGCCGCGGCCGGCGCGGTGTGCCCTGGAGGTGGCGACGAGGCGGTCGAGTGTGCTGCGTACGGCGTTGATGCTGTTGGCGGATTCGTCGCGTCCCAGCGCTTCTGCGACGTCGCGGGCGCGGACGGGGCTCTCGCCGGACTTGGCGAGGAACGCCGCGATCTGCTCGGTGAGGCTCTCGCCGGCCTGGGCCGGCATCGCGGGCGGTGCCGTCTTCTTCGCGGGCTTCGCCTTGACGCTCTTCGCCGGGGCGGCCTTCGACTGGGCGGCCTTCTTCGCCGGGCGCTGCTTCTGCTTGGCAGGCGCTTCCGCGCTCTTCCGCTTCGCACCGGAGGACGCCTTGGGGCCGGTGACGAGTTCGGCCTCGGTGCTCGCGGACGGGGCGGGCTTGGCCTCCGGCTCGGGCTGGGGGGCCGGTTCCTGGACTTCCGGTGCGAGGGACAGCGCCTGCAGAGCGCCGAGCGCGGTGCGTACGGATTCCAACCGTTCGGTCACTGCGGCGAGTTCTGACTCCAGCGACTGCTGCTGCTCTTCCAGCCGGGGAAGTTCCGCCTGCAGTAGTGCTGTGGTAGTCGCGACGCTGCCCGGTGTGCTGGTTGTGGAATTCATGGTGTTGCCTTTCTGATTCCGGCCCACTGCTGAGCGTGGTGATCGGTGACCGTTGAGGGGCAGCCTACGGTTTGTTGTGTTGTGGTGGGAATCCGGTGACGGCAGAGCACTCTTCCGAGGCGGGTCGTGGAGTGGCCGGGTGCCTCCGACGGTCGGTGGCAGAGGTCTTGACAACTCCGTTGGTCTGGACCATTTTTACGGCAACGGTGGCCACCGTTGTCTCGTGCACCCCCTCTCGCCATACCCCCACCGGAGGCAGTAGTGGACCGCACCACACGCTCACGAAGATGGTTCGCCAGAGCACTGGCGGTGGTCGCCGCATCCGCGCTCGGCGTTGCCGGACTGACAGGAAGCGCTCAGGCGGCCGACGTCAACGTCGCCAAGAACGGCGGCTTCGAGTCCGGACTCGCCAACTGGACGTGCACGGCCGGTAGCGGGGCCACAGTGTCCAGCCCCGTGCACGGCGGGGCGGCTGCCCTCAAGGCGACCCCGGCCGGGCAGGACAACGCCAAGTGTTCGCAGACAGTCGCGGTCAAGCCCAACTCGACGTACGTGCTGAGCGCGTGGGTGCAGGGCTCGTACGTCTACCTGGGCGCCGGCGGCACCGGCACGACCGATGTGTCCACCTGGACACCCGGCGCCTCGGGCTGGCAGCAGCTCACCACCACCTTCACGACCGGGGCGAACACGACCTCCGTCACCGTCTACACGCACGGCTGGTACGGCCAGCCCGCCTACCACGCCGACGACCTGACCGTCGTCGGGCCCGACGGCGGCGGGGGCACCGACCCCGAGCCCGGCATCCCCGCCGTGCCCAGCGGGCTCGCAGTCGGAGCGACCACGGCATCGTCCGTCGCCCTGTCGTGGAACGGCGTGTCGGGCGCGACCGGCTACAACGTCTACCGGAACGGCACCAAGGTCCAGGCCGCATCCGGGACGTCGGCCACCGTGACAGGGCTCAGCGCCTCGACGTCGTACCAGTTCCAGGTGTCCGCGACCAACGCGGCGGGCGAGTCCGCGAAGTCGGCGGCCGTCACCGGCACGACCACGGGCGGAGGCGGCGACCCGGGCAACCCCAACGTGCCGAAGCACGCACTGACCGGCTACTGGCAGAACTTCAACAACGGCGCGACCGTCCAGAAGCTGAGCGACGTACAGGCGCAGTACGACATCATCGCGGTCTCCTTCGCCGACGCGACCGCCACACCGGGTGCGGTCACTTTCAACCTCGACTCGGCAGGGCTCGGCGGCTACACCGTCGCCCAGTTCAAGGCCGATGTCGCGGCCAAGAAGGCCGCCGGCAAGTCGGTCATCATCTCGATCGGCGGCGAGAAGGGCACAATCACCGTCAACAGCGCGGCCTCCGCGACGAACTTCGCGAACTCGGTGCATGCGCTGATGCAGGAGTACGGCTTCAACGGCGTCGACATCGACCTGGAGAACGGCCTCAACTCCACGTACATGACACAGGCGTTGCGTTCGCTGTCACAAAAGGCGGGATCCGGCCTGGTCATCACCATGGCGCCGCAGACCATCGACATGCAGTCGACCTCGAACGAGTACTTCAAGACGGCGCTCAACATCAAGGACATCCTGACCGTCGTCAACATGCAGTACTACAACAGTGGTTCGATGCTGGGCTGCGACGGCAAGGTCTACTCCCAGGGCTCGGTGGACTTCCTCACCGCGCTCGCCTGCATCCAGCTGGAAGGCGGCCTGGCACCGTCCCAGGTAGGGCTCGGCGTACCGGCATCGACGAGCGGTGCGGGCAGCGGCTATGTCTCGCCCACGATCGTCAACAACGCCCTGGACTGCCTGACCCGTGGTACCAACTGCGGATCCTTCAAGCCGTCCACGACCTACCCGAGCCTGCGCGGTGCGATGACCTGGTCCACGAACTGGGACGCGAAGGCCGGCAACGCCTGGTCCAACGCGGTCGGCCCGCACGTTCACAACCTCCCGTAGACGCAAACCTCTCGTAAGCAGCTCCGCCGGTTCAGACGGCGGGGACTGGCGGCGAGGAGAGAATCGCATCGATACGCTGGAGTTCGGCCTCGCCGAACTCCAGCCGCGCGATGGTCTCGACGCTGTTGCGCAACTGCCGGTCGCTGCTCGCACCGACGACCGCGGAGGACACCGTGTCGTCGCGCAGGACCCAGGCGAGCGCCATCTGGGCCAGTGACTGGCCCCGCTCAGCTGCCAGTTCATTCAGCGACCGCAGGCGCGACACCAGCGGTTCCGTCACCGCTTCCGCGGTCAGGAAGGGGCTCGTGCCGGCCGCGCGGGAGCCTTCGGGGACACCGTCGAGGTAGCGGTCCGTGAGAAGTCCCTGGGCGAGCGGCGAGTAGGCGATGGCTCCGGCTCCCACCTCGCGCAGGGTGTCGAGCAGGCCGTCCTCGGGTGCGCGGTCCAGCATCGAGTAGCGAGGCTGATGGATCAGCAGGGGAGTGCCGAGCTCGCGCAGGATCGTCGCGGCCTTGTGCGTCTCCTCGACGGGGTAGTTGGAGATGCCCGCGTAGAGCGCTTTGCCCTGCTGGACGGCGGTGTGCAGCGCACCCATCGTCTCATCCAGGGGCGTGTCCGGGTCGAAACGGTGCGAGTAGAAGATGTCGACATGGTCGAGCCCCGTCCGGCTCAGGCTCTGGTCGAGCGACGCGAGCAGGGACTTCCGCGAGCCCCACTCCCCGTAGGGGCCCGGCCACATCAGATGTCCGGCCTTCGTGGAGATGACGACCTCGTCCCGGTACGGCGCGAAGTCCTCGGCGAAGAGGCGCCCGAAAACGGTCTCGGCCTCTCCCGGTGGGGGACCGTAGTTGTTGGCGAGGTCGAAGTGGGTGACCCCGAGGTCGAAGGCGCACCTCAGGATCTCGCGCTGTGTGTCGAGGGTGCGGTCGCTTCCGAAGTTGTGCCAGAGGCCGAGTGAGAGTGCCGGGAGTTTGAGTCCACTACGGCCGATACGGCGGTACGGCATGGTGTCGTACCGGCTGGGGTGGGCGGTGTACACGTTGGTCTCCTCTGCGCGTGTGGCTCGGGTTGCGGGGGCGCCGGGACGCTGCGTATCCCAGCGTGTCGGATCAGCCTTCATCCCGTCCAACAGAAGAATGCGAAGGGTTCCAGAAGCTATCCTTCTGAATCATGGAGCTGCGACACCTTGAGTACTTCGTCACCGTGGCCGAGGAGTGCCACTTCACCAGGGCCGCACAGAGGCTCATGGTGTCCCAGTCCGGACTGTCGGCCTCCGTGCGGGAACTGGAGCGCGAACTCGGCACCGCGCTGTTCGCCCGTACGACTCGCTCGGTCGGACTGACCGAAGCGGGGCGCGCGTTGCTGGCCGAGGCGCGGCGCACCCTCTCGGCCGCCCGCGCCGCCAAGGACGCCGTGGCCGCGGTCCAGGGGCTCCTGCGCGGAACGCTCACCTTGGGCACCGAGCAGTGCATCGCGGGTGTGCATGTCCCCGGGCTGCTGGCGCGCTTCAACCAGCGGCATCCGCAGGTGGAGATCCGGCTGCGTCAGGCCGGCTCCGCGCAGCTCATCGAGGAGGTCGGCAGCGGACGGCTCGACCTGGCTTTCGCCATCGACTGCGGGGACACGCCCCGGACCGTACGGATGCTGCCGCTCACGGACGAGCCGATGATGCTGCTCTGCCACGGGGATCATGCGCTCGGTGGAGCCGCGGAAGTGTCCTGGCACGAGCTGCGTGACGAGCCGTTCATCGACTTCCACTCCGACTGGGGGCCGCGCAGGGTCGGCGACGCGGCTTTCGCCGCCGCCGGAATCGGCCGCCAGGTCTCTCTGGAGGTCAATGACGTACACAGCCTGCTGGAGCTGGTCCACGAGTCGCTGGGTGTCGCGCTCGTTCCCCAGCACTTCGCGAGGAAACCGGAGGCGAAGGGGCTGCGCGCCGTACCGCTGGCCGGTGCGGAGCATCTGACGTACAGCAGCGTGACGGCCCTGCCGCAGGAGGAGTCCACGAGCCCGGCGGCCCGTGGGCTTCTCGGGCTGCTGGACATGACCGCTCCGGCGAGCACCCTGGACGCGACGGTCGGTGGACTCGGCGGTTGAGCAGGTCTCACGCCTCTTTCGCGAGACCGGCTCAGCCGAACCAGACCACCAGGCGTACGTTCTCGTCCCCGTACTCGGCGGCAAGATCCCGCATGGCCTTCCAGGCCGGGCCCACCGCCCCGTGTCCGTCGGAGAGGTCTACACGCTGACGACGATCTTGCCGAGTACGTGCCCCTCCATCAGGTAGTTGATGGCTTCGGGGACGTCCGCCAGCGGGTAGGTCCGGTCGATGACCGGTGTCACCGAGCCGGCCTCGATGAGCTCCGTGAGGACCTCAAGGTCGGTGTGGGGCAGATCCATGGCCGCCAGCCCGCGGAGCCGTTGGCCGATGAACGGCGATATCAGCAGCGCCCGCAGCTGCCGGTCGTTGCCGCCGATCCAGTTGCCGCCGCCCTCGCCGCCGATGATGACGAGGGTGCCGCGGGGGTTGAGGGCGCGGCGGAGTCCGGAGAGGGGGCGGTTGCCGGCGGTGTCGAGGACGAGGTCGTAGCGGCGGGCGCCGTCGGTGGGGTCTTCGCGTGTGTAGTCGATGACCTCGTCGGCGCCGACGGAGCGGACCAGGTCCGCCTTGGCGGCGCTGCAGACGCCGGTGACGTGGGCTCCGGAGGCCTTGGCCAGCTGTACGGCGAAGTGGCCTATCCCGCCGCCCGCGCCAATCACGAGGACGGTCTGACCGGCCTTCAGCCGTCCGGCGTTGCGCACGGCCTGAAGAGCGGTGCAGGCAGAGACCGGAACGGCGGCCGCCTGTTCGAAGCTGAGGTTCGCCGGCTTCCGCGCGATGTTGCCCTCCTTGGCGCAGGCGTACTCGGCGAACGACCCGTCGCAGGTGCCGTACACCTCGTCGCCCGGCCGGAAGCGGGTGACGTCCGGACCGACAGCCTCCACGCGCCCCGCGAGGTCCTGGCCCCGGACGCGGTCCTTGGGCGCCCGCAGGCCGAAGCCCATGGCGCGGATCAGGTACGGCATGCCCGCCATGAGGTGCCAGACGCCCGGGTCGACGGCGGCCGCGTGGACCCGTATGAGCACCTCGCCGCTGCCGGGCACCGGCTGAGCGATCTCTTCCAGGCGCAGCACCGACGACGGTCCGTAGGTGGCATGGGTGATGGCCTTCATTGGGTCTCTCCCGCGTTGTTGTGTGGGTACTGGAACACTGCGTCGAGCGGTACACCGAATACACGGGCGATCTGGAAGGCCATCTCCAGAGAGGGTGAATAGCGGCCCTGTTCGATGGCGATGACGGTCTGGCGGGAGACGCCGATGCGGCCGGCGAGCTCGGCCTGCGTCATCTCGCCGTGGGTGAAGCGCAGGGCTCGGATCGCGTTGGTGACCCTGGTCGGCTTCACCACGGGTGGAAGCCCAGCCGGTACGAGACGATCTTCGTCACGGATCCGAGCAGCGACGACAGGACGAACGCCAGGTAGATCGCGTTGGCGATCCAGAACTGGTCGAGGTCGGCCATGGCCAGGGCGAGCCCGGCCACGCCGCCGATCACGACGAACGACTGTCCGATGTGCTCGCCGAAGCGGTGGATCTCCCGGTCGCGCTGGTCCTTGGTGTTCGCGTCCTCGGGCGAGAACGTCGCCAGCGCGATGTGGAGAACGATGGACGCGGCGATCGCCGCGCCGACCGTCCACAGCAGCGCGGACACATAAGGCGTGTCGGCGAGGGGTGCGTCTCCGGGCCGCCCGAGGACGACCGCCAGGTAGACCGCGTACGACGCGACCGTGACCAGGAGCATGCTCCAGGCGCGTTTCTCTTCGAAGGCCACTCGGCTCACTCGCTCCCCATGTAAAGAAAACCTGACACCCTGGAGTGTCAAGCAGCCTCAACACGATGTCAAGTGTTCTTTACTTCGCGGAGTGTGAGGCCCTCTCCAGGAGCAGTTTCCGCTCAGGTGCGTTGCGGGTCAGCGACGCCGCCCTCTCGAATTCCCTGCGCGCTTCCTCGCCCCGCCCCAGGCGCTCCAGCAGATCCCCCCGGACGCTCGGCAGCAAGTGGTAGGCACTGAGGGCCGGTTCGTCCGCCAGGGCGTCCACCAGCTTCAGGCCGGCCGCGGGGCCCTCCGACATGGAGACGGCGACCGCCCGGTTCAACTCGACCACCGGGGACGGAGTCAGCGTCATCAGCCGGCCGTACAGCGCGGCGATCGTCGCCCAGTCCGTGTCCTCGTACCGGACGGCCTGCGCGTGGCAGGCGGCGATCGCGGCCTGGACGGAGTACGGGCCGTGGCCCGCGCGCTCCAGGGCCTCGATGCCACGGCGGATGAGCATGCGGTTCCATCTGGACCGGTTCTGGTCGGCGAGCAGCACCGGCTCGCCGTCCGGGCCCGTGCGGGCCGCGATACGGGAGGCCTGGAACTCCAGGAGTGCGGCCAGGCCGTGGACTTCGGGCTCCTTGGGCATCAGGCCCGCCAGAACGCGGACCAGGCGGAGCGCGTCCTCGCACAGGGCCGGGCGCACCAGGTCGTCGCCGGCCGTCGCGGAGTACCCCTCGTTGAAGACGAGGTAGATGACTTCGAGGACCGACGAGACGCGGGCGGCACGCTCGGCGCCGTACGGGACTTCGAACGGGACGCCGGCCTTGGCGAGCGTGCGCTTCGCGCGCACGATGCGCTGGGCGACCGTCGCCTCGGACGTCAGGAACGCGCGGGCGATCTCCTCCGTAGTCAGCCCGCCCAGCAGCTTCAGCGCGAGCGCGATCCTCGCCTGTGTCGACAGCACGGGATGGCAGGCGGTGAAGATCAACCGCAGCAGATCGTCGTCGATGCCCTCGGGGTCCGTGGCGTCGGCCGGATCGGGCGGAGGCATGTCCTCCAGGGTCCGCCCGACCTCCGCCAGCTTGCGCGCGTACGTCTCCTTGCGGCGTACGAGATCGATCGCGCGGTGCTTGGCCGTGGCCATGAGCCAGGCGCCCGGCTTGTCCGGGACACCTGACTCCGGCCACTGCTCCAGTGCGGCGACCAGAGCGTCCTGCGCGAGCTCCTCGGCGATGCCCATGTCCCGCACGATGCGGGTGACACCTGCGATGATCCGCGCGGACTCGATCCTGAACACCGTTTCGACCGTCTCGGTCGCGCTTGCTGCCGTCACGGCCACCCATCAGAACAGGGGTGGCGGGGCGGGGCAAGCGCGGGCGGATCAGGCCTCGGCGATCTCGCGGACCTCGGCCGTGATGGTCCAGTAGTCCTCGTGGGTCTGCAGGAACCGCTTGGTCCACTCCAGGGCCTCGGCCTTGTCCTTGGCCTGCACGATGGAATAACCCCCGATGACTTCCTTGCTCTCGGTGAAGGGCCCGTCGGTGTAGCTGAGCTTGCCGCCGGACCAGGTGACCCGGGTGCCCTCGGTGGTCGGGGCGAGGCCCGCCGTGTCCAGCATGACCCCGGCCTTGGTGATCTCCTCGAGCAGTGCGCCCATACGCTCCATGAGCTCGAGGCTGGGTCCCTCGGCGGGGACGTTCTGCTCGTCGATGCGGATCAATGTCAGGAAGCGCGGCATGGTGACCTCCTCGGTCGGGAGGGCGGGGGCTGTCCCTGCCTCTCACCCTTGCGTCGAACGGGAGACGGCCGAATCGACAGCTTCCCCGGAATTCTTCCGAGAATTTTCCGGGGCGGCCACGCGATCAGCCCCGCTGGATTCCGTCGGTGTCGAGCAGCAGTCCTCTGAGGCCGTCCTGGGTCTGGGCGAGGATGGCGTTTCCGCGTTGTTCGACGGCGAGGTACCAGGTGCCTGGTACCAGTTCTGCCACTGGTGTCAGTGAGCCGTCCTCGCTCAGGAGCTGCTGGGGCTCCGGTACGGCGAACCAGAACAGCGTGAAGTCCGGCTCCGGAGAGGCGGCCACCGCACCGGCCAGGCGCTTCGCCTTGCGCACGGTCTGCTGGGCACGGTTTTCCGCCACGCCGCTGTCGCCGCGCTGGATTCCGTGGGTGTCGAGCAGGAATCCTCTGAGGCCGTCCTGGGTCTGGGCGAGGATGGCGTTTCCGCGTTGTTCGACGGCGAGGTACCAGGTGCCCGGTGCCAGTTCTGCCACTGGTGGCAGTGAGCCGTCCTGGTCCTTCAGCGGACACGGCACCGGTACGGCGAACCAGAACGGCTGGAAGCCCGACTTTGCGGCTGCTGCCGCGTCCACGCCGCTGTCGCCGCGCTGGATTCCGTGGGTGTCGAGCAGGAATCCTCTGAGGCCGTCCTGGGTCTGGGCGAGGATGGCGTTTCCGCGTTGTTCGACGGCGAGGTACCAGGTGCCCGGTACCAGTTCTGCCACTGGTGTCAGCGAGCCGTCCTCGCCCATGAGCGGACGCGGCACCGGTACGGCGAACCAGAACAGCGTGAACTCCGGTTCGGGACGGGCCGTCACGGCGTTCGCGAGGCGCTGTGCCGTCTCCACCGTCTGCCGGGCACGGCGTTCCGCCTCCTGGCGCAGCTCCTCGTTCTCCAGACGCAACTGCTCTGCGCGCTTCTCCATCTGTACGAGCCGCATCTCGGCCTCCCTGTGCCGGAAGATGAGGCTTGACCGGTCGGGCGCGAAGGGCGGTGCGGCGGCCCCGGGCTCTGCGGCACGGTTACGGGCGATGGCGATGAGGCCGCCCGTGTTCCGGTTGCGCTGCTGCGGCAACGGTCGGGACTTGCCGGCGAGCCTCCGATGAAGGTGCCGGTAGAGGGTGTCCATGTCGAGCGGATCGGGCCTGCCCGGGACGCCCTCGTTCAGGGCGCCGATCAGCTCACCGGTGAACGCGGTGTACGTCTCCCCGGGAGGGGCCAGCGCCGGACGGGTCTCGGCGGAGGCCGTGAGCAGGCACGTACCCTCAACAACGGCCTGATCCGCGATATGCGCGCTCGCGCTCATCCTGCCGAGCAGCGCGCGTCCGCTGTAGCAGCAGTCGAGGATCACCACCGTACGGCGGGCACGCGCCTGGGGGTCCAGCACTGCCCGGCGCAGATACTCGTACCGCAGCGAGGTGTACTCGCGTTCGCGGTCCGAGTCGGGCAGGGCCAGATACAGCTCGTCGGTGTGAAGGTCTGTCAGGCCGTGTCCCGCGTAGTAGACGAGCAAGGTGTCCTGGGCCCGGCGGGCCCTTTCCCGCAGGGTGTCCAGCACGTGCCCCGCACTGGCGGGCTGCGAGATCACCGTGCATGCCCCGGCCGGCAGCCCCCACACCGCGGGATCGGTCAGGGCATTCCGCAGCCCCTCCAGGTTGCGGGCGACCGCCGGCAGGTTCTCCATTTCGGCGTAGTCATGGACACCCACCAGCACGGCTTCCGAGTGAGCCGGGTCCGACAATAAGGCCACGGTTACTCGCCGTCTCCGTCCGTCGAGGTGGGCGAGGGCCCGGTGTTCTCGTTCCAGAGCTTGAGGATCTGCTCGACCGTTTCGGGCGAGGCGCCTTCCAGGGTGACCACTACACCGTTGCGTTCGAGCCGCACCTGAGGCGGACGCGGACGCGAGCCCCGCCACGTCACGACGGCGGTGATCAGGCTGCCCAGCGCGATGCCGTTGGCAAGCACGACGTTGACGATGTCCAGGGCTCCGCCCATGTGACCCTGACCCGGCTGCCCGGACCTGGTGGTCACGTCCGCACAGCCGCGCAGCTCGGGTTCTGCTGTCAGCCAGCGGTACAACGACGTCGCGGACTCGGCGAGGTCGGGGCTGTGTGCGTCCTGCGTGCCGTTGCCGGCCGTGTCGTTGCTGAACGTGAGATTGAACTCCACGCCCCTGGTTCCTTCCCCCGACGGTGCTCAGAAGTGCTCATCGTAGAGGCCGGCCTGCGCGAGTACCGGCGTTTCCAGGGGGCCCGTGGCATCGGTGAACGCATTGCTTCGAGAAGATGGCCTGAACTGCCCAACTACGAAGAAAGAGAAGGGCTCAACCCATGACCTCGTCCTTGTTCAACGTCGCCTTCGACTGCGCCCATGCCTATGACACTGCGCAGTTCTGGAGCAAAGTCGTCGGACACCCGCTCAACGACGACGACGAGCCCGGTGACCACGTCGCGGTCATCAAGCTGCCCAGCGGCGTGCACCTGTACTTCGCCGACGTGCCCGAGCCGAAGACCGTGAAGAACCGGGTGCACCTGTGTCTCCAGCCGGACATCTCGCGCGATGCCGAGGTGGAGCGGCTGGTGGAACTGGGGGCGAAAGTGGTGGCGGATCGCCGCAGTCCCGACGGCACGGGGTGGGTGGTGTTCGAGGACCCCGAGGGCAGCGAGTTCTGCGTACTGCGCAGCGCCGAGGAGCGGAAGGCGGGGGAGGCCGAAGAGGCCCCGCACGCGTAACTGAGGCAGTTGCTGACCACCCTCACGGGCGTTGAGCCATCCGCAGCACGTCGCCCGGGCGATCGGCGCCACCACCTCCGGCGACTGCGCTACTTTTCGTACGCCGATCCGTACTGAAAGTGAGTGTTTGTCATGAGTGAGTACGACGAGTACACCACCCCGTCGCAGGCTGAGGGCGAGGACGACGATCCAGCCGAGGAGCAGCACCCCAGTACTCCCAGACCCACTCCGTCCCAGGCAGAAGGCGAGCGTACGGAGGACGACGAGACCTGATCCCACCTGCCGGAGCCTTGGAGATCTGCGGCATCTCGCCCCGCGGGATGCCGATCTCCTTCCTCCCCGCTGCCGTACGGGGCGAGCCTGAAAAATCACTTGATCCAACTGATTACAGTTTCGGCATGACGACGACACTCCGCCTGGCGAAGATCACTGACGACAACTTCGACGCCGCTGTCGGCCTGAAGGTCCGCCCCGACCAGGAGCACCTGGTCGCACCCGTCATGAAGTCCCTGGCCGAGGCGTACGTGAACCCGGACACAGCCTGGCCTCGCCTCATCCTCGACGGCGACCGGCCCGTCGGCTTCCTCATGGCCTTCATCGACATAGACTTCGCCGGCGACGGCAAGGGCACCGACATCCGCTCGGGCCTGTGGCGCCTCAACATCGCGGCCGGCGAACAGGGCCGCGGCTACGGCCGCTTCGCCGTCCAATCGGTGGCCGATGAAATCCGCCGCCGCGGCGGCACCCGTCTCACCACCACCTGGCTCCCGGGAGACGACGGCCCCGAGGGCTTCTACCTGGGGCTCGGGATCCGGCCGACGGGGGAAATGAGCGGGGACCAGAAGGTGGGGGAGTTGGAATTGGGGGACGCTCAGCGCTGGTAGAGGCCGAAGAATGTGCCGTCGGCCAATTGCCGGTCGTCCACTGCGGCGTGCACGTCAGCGGCGCTCGCCTTGTCGTCCAGAGGGGTCGGCTCCGGGAGTGCGTAGATGCGGAAGAAGTACCGATGCGCCTTGTCGCCGGCGGGAGGGCGCGGTCCGCCCCACCCGCGGTCGCCGAAGCCGTTGAGCCGCTCCTTTCCGCCGCGTGGCGTCTGCCCGGCCTCCACACCGTCGCTCGCGGGGTCGATGCCTGTGACCAGCCAGTGCATGAAGGTCCCACTGGGCGCGTCGGGGTCCTCACACAGCAACAGCAGCTCTGAAGTGCCGTCGGGCACACCGGACCAGGACAGATCGGGGGAGACGTCTTCTCCGTCCTTGGAATAGCGGCGCGGGATGAACGCTCCGTCGTCGAATGCGGAACTCTTGAGTTCGATTCCAGCCATACGAGCAGCGGTACCCCGCCCCGGCGCAGGCCTGCGGAGCCGGTCGGCAAAATGCACCGAGTGGCGCAGCACTTGTCGACGAACGCTCGGTGTGGACTGTCCCCAACACAACAGTCGGTTGAAGTCCTTTCGCCGGCATGGCGTTTCTGCCCGTCCCTGCCCGATCGGGCAGGGACAATCACCGTCGACCCGCACGACGTGGGGCTCGCTACCCGTTTTCATGAGGGAGATCGACATGGCCACCGGCACTGTGAAGTGGTTCAACGCGGAAAAGGGCTTCGGCTTCATCGAGCAGGACGGCGGCGGCCCCGACGTGTTCGTCCATTACTCGGCCATTGCCAGCAGCGGATTCCGCGAGCTCAACGAGGGCCAGAAGGTCCAGTTCGACGTCACCCAGGGACAGAAGGGCCCGCAGGCGGAAAACGTCACGCCCGCCTGAACCGGCCTGCGCGCCGGATCACCGCAGCAAGGCCGTCGGTCACCGCATGACGAGCACGGCCACCCCGGTGAGCCGGCCGGCCCCCAGATCCTCCAGGGCCCGGTCGGCCCGCCGCATCGGATAGCTCGTCACCCGGACGGTGGGTCGCAGCCGCGCTGCCTCGGCGAGGTACGCGCGCCGTCCTCGCGGGTGTTGGCGGTGACGCTTCGCACGGTCCGTTCCTGGAACAAGTGGCGGGCGTAGTCGAGCGGGGGGATGGCGCTCAGGTGGATCCCGGCGATCGCGAGCGTGCCGCCCCGGTCCAGTGCCGACAGCGCCACCGGCACCAGGTGCCCGGCCGGTGCGAACAGGATCGCGGCGTCCAGCGGCTCCGGAGGTGCGCCGGCTCCGGCTGATGCCGCCCCCAGTTCCAGGGCCAGCCGCTGCGCCGTCGGTGACCGCGTAACGACGTGGACGTCGGCACCCCGGGCGATGGCGAGCTGGGCGGTCAGGTGTGCGGAGGCGCCGAATCCGTAGATGCCCAGCCGGCCGCCGGGCGGCAGGTCGGCCCGCTGGAGCGCCCGGTAGCCGATGATTCCCGCGCACAACAGGGGTGCGGCTTCCTCGTCGTTCCACCCTTCCGGGAGGCGGTAGGCAAATCGGGCGTCCACGACGAGATGTTCGGCGAATCCGCCGTCGATGTCCCAGCCGGTGTAGCGCGAGCTTGGGCACAGGTTTTCGCGTCCCGTGCGGCAGTAGTGGCACTGCCCGCAGGTTCCCGCCAGCCAGGCGGCCCCCACCCGGTCACCGAGGCGGAAGTCCTGGACGGCGGGTCCGGCGGCGACCACCTCGCCGACCACTTCGTGGCCCGGCGTGCACTGTGGCTTGCGAGGAGTCAGGTCGCCTTCGGCCAGGTGCAGGTCGGTCCGGCACACTCCACAGGTGCGCACGCGCACCAGCAGTTCGTACGGGCCGGGCTCGGCAGTCCGGCGCTCCACCAGACGCAGCGGGGCGGACGTGATCGGACCCGGGCGCTCCACCACCCAGGCGGACGTCGCCCCACGGCTTGGTGGCGCCATCGTCGGTCTCCTGTCTCAGACCACTGCGTCGGACCCCAGCCTCAGCCCTTGGTGTTTCAGCCGGGACGCTGCTGGTCGGCAGGCAGCCGCCCCCGCTCGACGACCGCGTCCCGCGCGGCCAGTTCGGCCTCCAGGCCGCGGATGTGCGCCTTCAGGGCCAGCACCCGGCGGACCCCGGCGAGAGTGAGTCCTTCGTCGATCAGCTTCATCGCCTCGGCCACCTGGCTGATCTCGCGTCGCGAGTACCGGCGCTGCCCTCCGGCCGACCGCGCCGGAACCACGACGCCCTGCTCGTCCAGGCGCCGCAGGAAGGTGACCCGCGCGTCCAGCATCTCTGCGACCTGTCCGATGGTGTAGAGCGCGGCATCGGCGTCATCGATGGGCAGCACGTTGACGCGCGCCTCCTGCCAGGGGCGGCCGGCGCCGCACGTCGGGGCCGGCGTCGCGCTCGGCCGGCCGTCGGGCCATGGCTCACACCTCCTGCCTGTGCGGACCGGTGGGCGGTTCGGCGACCGCCACCTCGGCGGCGCGCAGGAGGTGGTCGCCGACCCGGTAGCCCGGGCGCAGGATCGCGGTACAGGTGGGGCGCTCGACCTCGTCGGTATGGCTGTACGAGATGGCCTCGTGCACGAACGGGTCGAAGGGATCGCCCACCGCGCCGAAGCGCTGCAGGCCCAGTGCCGCCAGTTCGGACCGCAGCGCCTCGGCGACGCGTTCGAAGCCGCCGGTCACCTCGCCCTGCGCGGTGGCCTCGGTGACGGCGTCGAGCACGGGCAGGAGCCGGCCGAGTACGTTGGCCACGGCGATCTCGCGGACCGCCAGGCGGTCGCGGCGTACCCGCTTGCGGTAGTTGTCGTACTCGGCCTTCAGCCGTTGCAGGTCGGCCGTGCGTTCACGCAGTTCCGCACGGAGCGCCTCCTCCCGGGACGGCCGGGGCGCGTCGCCCCCGCCACGCCCGGACGGCGCGTCGGCCGCCCTGCCGGTCCGCTCATCGGGGCCGGCGGCACGGGTCGACAGGGCGGCTGGGGGACCGCCGCGCCGCCCTTCACGGACGATCTCGAGCGGCGCATCGGGGTGGCCGCTGACATCGGTCGGGCGGTTCATCCCTCGCCTCCTCGCTGCTTGTCCTCATCGACGATCTCCGCGTCGACGACGTCCTCCTCGTCGCCGGCCTGCGCACCCGAACTGCTCTCGCCCGCCCCGCCGGCGCCCGCAGAGGAGCTCTGCGCCTGGGCATCGGCGTACATGGCCTGGCCGAGCTTCTGGCTGACCACGGCCACCTTCTCGGTCGCCTCGCGGATGGCCGGGGAGTCCTCGCCCTTGAGCTTCTCCTTCAGCTCGGCAACAGCGGCCTCCACCTCCGTCTTGACCTCGCCGGGCACCTTGCCCTCGTTGTCCTTCAGGAACTTCTCCGTCTGGTAGACGAGCTGCTCGGCCTGGTTGCGGGTCTCGGCGGCCTCACGGCGCCTGTGGTCCTCCTCCGCGTGCTGCTCGGCTTCGCGGACCATCCGGTCGATGTCGTCCTTCGGCAGCGCGGAGCCGCCGGTGACGGTCATCCGCTGCTCCTTGCCGGTGCCGAGGTCCTTGGCGGCAACGTGCATGATGCCGTTGGCGTCGATGTCGAACGTGACCTCGATCTGCGGGACACCGCGCGGGGCCGGCGGCAGACCGGTCAGCTCGAACATGCCGAGCTTCTTGTTGTACGACGCGATCTCGCGCTCGCCCTGGAAGACCTGGATCTGCACGGACGGCTGGTTGTCCTCGGCCGTCGTGAAGACCTCGGAGCGCCTCGTCGGGATCGTCGTATTGCGCTCGATCAGCTTCGTCATGATGCCGCCCTTGGTCTCGATACCGAGCGACAGCGGCGTGACGTCGAGGAGCAGAACGTCCTTGACCTCGCCCTTGAGGACACCGGCCTGCAGTGATGCGCCGATGGCGACGACCTCGTCCGGGTTCACACCCTTGTGCGGATCCTTGCCGGTCAGCTCCTTGACCAGCTCGGTCACAGCGGGCATCCGGGTCGAGCCGCCGACCAGGATCACATGGTTGATGTCAGCGAGCTTGATCTTCGCGTCCTTGACCGCATTGTGGAACGGGGCCTTGCACCGCTCCAGCAGGTCGGCGGTCAGCTGCTGGAACTGCGAGCGCGTGAGCTTCTCGTCCAGGTGCAGCGGCCCCTCGGCCGACGCACTCAGGTAAGGCAGGTTGATCGTGGTCTCGGTCGCGGCCGACAGCTCGATCTTGGCCCGCTCGGCGGCCTCGCGAAGCCGTTGCGTGGCCATCTTGTCCTTGGACAGGTCGATGCCGTACGCGTTCTTGAACTGCTTGGCCAGGTGATCCACGATCCGCTGGTCCCAGTCGTCACCGCCCAGGTGCGTATCACCGTTGGTGGCCTTCACCTCGACCACGCCCTCGCCGATATCCAGCAGCGATACGTCGAAGGTGCCGCCACCGAGGTCGAACACGAGGATGGTCTGGTCGTTCTCCTTGTCCAGGCCGTAGGCGAGCGCCGCGGCCGTCGGCTCGTTGATGATCCGCAGCACCTTCAGGCCCGCGATCTCCCCGGCCTCCTTGGTCGCGGTGCGCTGGGAGTCGTTGAAGTAGGCCGGAACGGTGATGACGGCGTCCGTCACGTCCTCACCCAGGTACGCCTCGGCATCGCGCTTGAGCTTCTGCAGCACGCGCGCCGAGATCTCCTGAGCGGTGTAGCGCTTGCCGTCGATGTCCCCGCTGTCCGGGAAACGCCACTGCGCCTCGCCCACGTGGCGCTTGACCGACCGTGCGGTGCGCTCAATGTTGGTTACGGCCTGCCGCTTGGCGATCTCGCCCACCAGCACGTCACCGCTCTTCGCGAAACCGACCACCGAGGGGGTCGTCCGGGCGCCCTCGGTGTTGGTGATGACCGTGGGCTCACCGCCCTCCAGCACACAGACCACCGAGTTCGTCGTACCAAGGTCGATACCCACTGCACGTGACATTGCCTTCTCCTCACCCTGCGCTCCACTTCCACAGCAGGTCGGGCAGATGTGGCCACGCCGTGCTGGCGGCCACGACGTCGGCGAACCTGCGGTCCGCCGTCGGGCTGTCGGGGTTGGCGTCGGGGTGCAGCGCGCGCACGAGCCTGCGGTAGGCCGAGGTGATCTGTCCGGCCGAAGAGCTCGGCTCCACGCCGAGCACCGCGTAATGGCCGGGCCGTCGGCCCGATGCCTCCCGCCCTGCCATTGCGCTCACCTCCCAGCCGCTCTGACCTGCGGATACGGAGGAAACCTCTTCAAAGAACTGAATAGAACGTACCGACGCAATTGTCAAGATGTTCCAGTTCGGGGCATATGGGCCACGGCGTCGTGGCGCGGCAACCGTCGCATGGGCGCACACCGGTTGTGCCCGTCCTGGCCAGGCCCGATTCTGTACGTAATGAACCGGGCCGGTGTGGCGCCATGAGCGCATGGAACGCGGCACAGCAGATTGCCGACTTCCGTGGCCCCCTCGACGTCACCAGGGCGGCCACGGCGGTTCTCGACGCCCAGGACACGGTCATTGGCTGGAGTCCCGCCGCCGAGCGTCTCTTCGGCTACGCGCAGGACGAGATCGTCGGAAAGCCCCTGAGTACCTTCCTGCTACCCGGGCCTGGCCATGTTTCCCCTCCGGACGAGCAGCCCGCCCCCGCCCTGGTCCGCCCGTTCGGTGGAATCGAGAGCGGAAACGAGATCCGCTCCGCCCGGCACCGGGACGGCCGCGAAGTACTCGTCGCGACGGCGGTGTGCAACCTGCCCGGCACCGGTGCGGCGGAGCGCGTCCTCGTGGCGACGGAGCTCGACGACCTGCGGGTGTGGGAATCCCGGCTGGCCATGCTCCACGGGCTGGCCACCCAGTCACCCGTCGGCCTGGGCATTTACGACACCGACCTGCGCCTGACCTGGTGCAACGCGGCCTATGAACGGGAGATAGGACGGCCGTTCGCCGAGTTCCGCGGCATGCGGGCCGATGAGCTGTACGCCACGGGCAGGTTCGTGACCCAGGGGTATCAGGGATACCCCCACACGCTCGACTCCGTCATGCACCATGTACTGGACACCGGTGAGCCGATTCTCGACCTGCATTTCGAGGGCGAGCCTCCCAGCGATCCGGGAACGATCCACCTCTGGTCCTGTTCGTACTACCGGCTCCAGGACGCTTACGGGAACGTGCTCGGCGTATGCGAGGACGCTTTTGACGTCTCCGACCGTTACCGGGCCCAGCAGCGGCTGGCCCTGCTCGTCGAGGCAGGCCGCGGAATCGGCACCGCCCTGGACGTGACGGTCACCGCCGAGAAGATCACCGAGGTGGCGGTCCCGGACTTCGCCGGCACCGTAACGGTCGACCTCGCGAAGGCGGTGCTCGAAGGGGAGGCGCCGGTCACCGGCGGCTCGGCGGCGATGGCCCTCGTACGGGTCGCCCGCCGTTCGGCCGGCTCGCCCGAGGAGGGTGACCTGAAGGCACCGGGGGAGTCGGGGGAGGGGGAGGAGTCGCAGAGCCATCAGCCTCCCCGCGTCGATTTCCCGCCGGGTTCGCCCCAGGAACGCAGCCTCGCCTCGGGCGGGCTCGTGCTCGACGACACCACTCTGGTGGTGCCGTTGCGGGCCGGTGGCAGCGTACTGGGACTCGTCACCTTCATCCGCGATACGCGTGCGGGCACGTTCGACAACGGTGAAGTCGCTCTGGCCGTCGAGCTGGTGGCCCGTACGGCGGTGGGAATCGACAACGCCCGCCGCTTCACCCGTGAACGCGCCGCGGCCCTCGCCCTGCAGCGCCAGCTTCTGCCGCAGCACGTGCCGGAGCAATCGGCCGTGGACCTGGCCTACCGCTACCTCCCGGCGGACGACGTAACCGGGGTCGGCGGAGACTGGTTCGACGTCATCCCCCTGTCCGGAACGCGGGTCGGACTCGTCGTCGGAGACGTGGTCGGCCACGGCCTGCAGGCGGCCGCAACCATGGGACGACTGCGTACGACGGTACGTGCGTTCGCCCAGATGGACATGTCTCCCGACGAGCTGCTGACACGGCTCGACGACCTGGTCGGGCAGGCGGAGGAGGAGCAGTCACATGCGCTCGGACAGCCCGAGGGCCTCTATGACGATGTGACAACAGGGGCGACCTGCCTCTACGCCGTCTACGACCCGGTCTCGCGACGATGCGTCATGGCCCGGGCGGGCCACCTTCCGCCGGCGGTCGTCGACCCCGACGGCAGACTGTCGTTCCCGGACCTCCCGGCCGGCCCGCCCCTGGGCCTCGGCGGCCTGCCGTTCGAGTCGATGGAGATCGAGCTGCCGGAGGGCAGCCTGCTGGCTCTCTTCACCGACGGCCTGGTCGAAGCGCGCGACCGCGACATCGATCACGGACTCGACACCCTGGGACGAGTACTCAGTGACCGGCACGCGTCGCTGGAAGAACTGTGCGACCGGGCCGTGTCGGAACTCCTGCCCGAAGGCACCATGGAGGACGACACGGCCCTGCTGCTCGTACGCACCCGGGAACTCGACACTTCGCAGGTCACCGACTGGGAACTGCCCGCCGAGCCGGTCGCGGTGGGCCACGCCCGCGAGCTGGCCACCGGACAGCTTCACGCCTGGGGCCTGGACGAGCTGACCTTTGCGACCGAACTCGTCGTCAGCGAGCTGGTCACCAACGCGGTCAGGCACGCCGGCGGACCGCTTCACCTGCGCCTCATCCGTGACCGCACGCTCCTGTGCGAGGTCGCGGACGCCGGCCACACGTCACCGCATCTGCGTCACAGCGGGGAGGACGACGAAGGCGGGCGCGGCCTGTTCATCGTCGCCCAACTCGTTCAGAGGTGGGGAACGCGCTACACCCGGTCGGGCAAGACGATCTGGACCGAACAGGCCTTCCCCTCGGAGGAATGACCGGCGCGGGCCCCGGGCCGGTCCTCCCCGCTTTGCGGCCGATAACCGGCCTGTCCGGCTGCGGCATTGGCCCCTACGATCCGAAGCGTTCGGGCGGGTCAGCCGGTTGAAAGATTGACATGTCCATGACTTCACCGGGATTGGCCGCCCACTTCGACCGACAACCGATCGGAGCCCCATGCCCAGAACCCTGTCCCACGCGTTATTCGCCTGCGGCGCGACCACGGCCGTCCTCGCGGCGACTCTCCTCGCACCGACCACGTCCACCGCGGCGGAGGGCTCCATCGTCGCCCCGCCCGACAAGATCGTCATCGAGGTCGCGACCGTCAATGGCTCGGGCTGCCCCACAGGCACCGCCGCCATAGCCGTCGCCCCCGACAACACGGCCTTCACCGTTACGTACAGCGAGTACCTCGCCCAGGTCGGCCTCGGCGCGAAGCCCACCGACTTCCGCAAGAACTGCCAGCTCAACCTCATCGTGCATGTCCCGCACGGCTTCACCTACGCCGTCGCCAGCGCCGACTACCGCGGCTACGCGCACCTGGAGCCGGGCGCCAGTGCCGTTCAGAAGGCGTCGTACTACTTCCAGGGCTCGCCCGACACGGCGGCCGCGTCGCATCCGTTCCGCGGCCCGTACGACAACAACTGGAACGCGACGGACGAGACCGACTGGGGCCAGCTCGTCTGGGCGCCGTGCGGCGTGAAACGCAACTTCAACATCAACACCGAGCTGCGGGTCAACGCCGGCACCTCCGACCCGGCCAAGACCAACAGCTTCATCGCCATGGACTCGACGGACGGCGACATCAAGACCGTCTACCGGCTCGCCTGGAAGGAGTGCCGGGCCTAGCACGTGCGTCGGCTCCCGAGACCACTGCTCGGGAGCCGACATCAAAGGCCGCGCGTCAAAGGCCGCTGGGAAGAGCGGACGTCAGTTGGCGTTCACCAGATCATGAGCGGGCACGGTCACCGTACGAGCACCCGGCCGGCCGCCCAGGACGACCTTGCGCAGCGCGCTGTTGTTCTTGAGGTTGGTCTCCTTGAGCCGCTTCTCGGGGTTGGCCAGCACCTGGATGTAGTAGGTGCCGTTCGGCACATTGGTGATGTCGAAGGACTGGCCGGGAAGGTCCTGGGTGTACGTGTCGCCGGAACCGACGTCGAGCACCTCACGGACAGAGATCGAGCTCTCCTGGCCGCACGCGGTGGACAGGTCGGTGTTGCCCGGGTGCCAGTTGGCGTTCTTCACCGTGTAGTCGACGGCATCGGTGTTGGCCAGGCAGAAAGCCTCCTTGCCACTGCGCACCGACTCTTTCTGGTCGGCCTTGAGCAGCCGGTAGCTGGCGAAGTCGGTGAAGTGCCAGTGCTCGTGGCCCGGGCGCGGGTCCCACTCCATGGTGCCGGTCGGTGTGTAGCCGACCTGCTTGCCATTGGCGTCGTAGAAGTACTGGTAGGCGTCCATCAGCTTCTTGCCCGGAGCGCGGAAGCCGTCGACCACCAGCTGCGCGGGACCCGCGTTCCACACATTGGCGCTGAAGGCCAGGTAGTCCTTGCCCGGAGTGTCGTTGTCTCCGCTGCCGATGGTGATGCCGTACGCGGGCAGCGAACGGAGGTCGGGCTTGGGCACATCGGGCACCGTCGGCGAGCCGGTCGGCCGCTTCGCGTTGGGCTTCACCGCCGGCGCCTTCCGCGAACCGTCCGTCTGCCCGGCCCCGTCACCGACCTTCGCCGCCCTGAGGCCCGCCTTCTTGAGCGCCCACGGCAGGGCCGGCGGTGCGGGGGTGTGGGGCCCGTGGCCCACGTTGTACGACGGTCCCGCCCCGCTCGTCGCAGGTGCGGGCGCGGGTGCGCGCATCGCGCCGTGACCGGAGTGCCCGGCCGAGTGTGATCCGTGCTTCATGGCGGCCGACCCGCCCGCGCCGCCCTCCTGGCTGCGCTCGCGTACGGTCACCTTGATCGTCTGAGGCTTGTTCTCCATGCCGAACAGATCGCGGTAGCGTTTGTTCACGGACACCTTGGCGGTGTACTTCCCGGCAGGCAGGGCGATCGGGTCGGAGTTGTAGCCCGCGTACGTGTTGGATGCCCAGCCGTTCTCGACACCCCACACGGAACCGAGCGTGAACGGGTTCTCGGGACAGCTCTCGGGGTACTTCGACTTGGCCGGGGCATCGGGGCGTATCCGACCGGAGGCGTTGTTCGGACAGAATGCCTCGGACTTGTTCACCACAGTCCTGCCGGCCGCGTTGGTGACCTTGACCTGGGCGAAGTCCGGCAGCCCCGAGAAGTCCTTCACCAGGCCCTCGGGAAGGGTTTTGGTCCGGACCGTCGTCCCCTCACGAATGATCTGCTGGGCGACGACCGGGTCCTTGTAGGACTTACGGGTCACCTTGAGCTCGAGGGGCCCGCCGTCGGCGGTGACGTACGTACCGAGGTCCAGGTAGACGCCCGGGAACTCCTTCCAGGAGTCGAGGGTCACCGAGGTCGAGGCGGCGATCAGGCTGAGCTTCGGCGTGGGCCGATCCTGAGCCTGTGCCTTGTCGGCGTCGGGCGCGGCGGCGACGACGCCGGCGGTCACGGCGACCGCCACAGCGGCAGCGAGCGCCGGACGCCATGGACGGACTGGGTGGGATCTGGTCATCGTTCCTCGTTTTCTGCGTTTCCGCGTTTCCGCGTGCAGGCTGGTCTGCTGTTCCCCTGCCTGTCAGAGATGGCGGACGTCACCATGGGTTGTCTGCGGGCTCGTGAGTCACGCATGGTTGGCCGAAAACAGGTCGTGGATTCCGGTTCAGGCCGACGTGGCGCTGTTTCCGCCCCGCAGCTCCTCGGCTGTGGTAAAGCGCGGCGGGCGAATCTCTCAGCGACCAGATCTGCCGAAATGTCCGCATAATGAAGTAGAGAGTGGCAGCCGGAAGGGGACGTCTCGTGCCATCGGATCGGCCGGGGGACCAGAAGCCTCATGGTCCGTTCTGGTCCGAGCCAGGGACGCTGCTCCAGCACGTGGCCGTCGCCGTCTTCGGCATCGACGACGACGATCTTGTCTGTTACTGGGGGCCCGGCGCGCGGGACCTCTTCGGGTACGACTCCTCCGCGGTCCTGTCCCAGCCCGGCGCCGTACTCTTCCCCGACGCGTCCGGCGGCACCTCCGCATCGTGCGCCCGGATGCTGGAACGAGGCCGCACCCTGGGGTACTGGCGCGGCCGCCTGGCGGCACGGCATCGCGACGGCACGGTCTTCGACTGCGGCTTCCGGGTCTTTCCCGTCTCCGGCGCGCAGGGGCGCTCGGTCGTCATGGGCCTGGCGAGCCGCAGCGAGGAGCTCGACCGGGTCAAGACGAACCTCGCCTTCCTCGACGCCCTCTTCGAGACCTGCCCCATCGGCCTGGTCATGCTCGACCCCGACCTCCGGTACGTCCACCTCAACCAGGCGCTCGCCGACATGGACGGGCTCCCGATCGAGGCGCACCTCGGGAGGCACATGGACGAGATCATGGTCATGTCCGACGGCGGCGAGTACGAGCGCGTGCTCCGCGCCGTTGCCGCGGGCGGCCGGCCCGTCGTGGGGATGCTGGTGGGCATGCGTACACGGGGCCGTCCGGACCGGGACCAGGTGCGGTCGGTGAGCTTCTTCCCCCTGAGCCAGGCGGCCGGCTCGCGGCCCGGAGTGGGCGGGCTGATGGTGGACGTGACCGACAGGGAACAGGCCATCCTGGAAGCGACCGCCGGCCGTCAGCGGCTGGCTCTGCTGGACCGTGCCGCCGCCCGGATCGGCACCACCCTGGATGTGAACCTCACGGCCCAGGAGCTGGTCGAAACGGTAGTCCCGGGCTTCTGCGACGGCTCGGTCGTAGAGGTCGTGGAGTGGGCGGACGAGACCGAGCTGTTCGACCCCGAGCTGCCACTGGTCACCCGCCGGATTGCCTCCGGGACCGTCCTGCCGCCTCCCGCCACCGAACTCGTGAGCGGGGCGGAGACCGTGACGTACCCGCCCGGATCGGTCATCCACGAAATGCTGAGAACCGGACGCCCCATCTCCGCCGAAGTGAAGGAGTTCCTGGCCCGGACCGTCTCCAATGAGGCTCGCGCGAGGCTGCTGGCCGAGAGCGGCTTGACGTGCATCCTCGTCGCCCCGCTCGTCGCCAGGGGCACCGTCCAGGGAATCGCCATGTTCGGCCGGTCCGCGGCCCGGCCGCCCTACACCCAGGACGATCTCAGCCTCGCCGGCGAGCTCGCCTCACGCGCCGCGATCTGCCTGGACAACGCGCGTCTGTACAGCCGCGTACAGGACATCGCGCTCACACTCCAGCGCGCGCTGCTGCCCAGCGCACTGGCCACCAGCCCATACGTGCACATGGCCCACCGGTACGTGCCCGGCAGCCGCATCACCGAAGTCGGCGGCGACTGGTACGACGTCATCAACCTGCCCGACGACCGGGTCGTCCTCGTGGTGGGCGACGTCATGGGACACGGTGTGCCGGCCGCCGCCGCCATGGGTCGGCTCCGCATCACCACCAAGGCCCTGGCCAGGCACGACCGCGAACCGGACGACCTCCTCGCCGAGCTCGACGCGTGCGCCCAGGACGCAGGCATCGAGCTGGCGACATGCCTCTACATCGTCTACGACCCGAAGACCGGCCGAGCCCGCATCGCCAGCGCCGGCCACCCCCCGCCCCTGGTGCTCCACCCGGACGGCAGAGTCGAGACCATCGACGACGTCCTGGGAGTCCCTCTGGGCGTCGGCGGCTTCCCCTTCAGGACGACCGAGATCGAACTCCCCGAAAACGCCACCCTCGCCCTGTACACCGACGGCCTCATCGAGGCACGCGGCCGGGACATCGAGGCCGGTCTGAGCGCGCTGCGCACCGAACTGGCCCGGGAGCCGGGGTCGTTGGAAGCGACAGCGGACCGCATCCTCAAGAACCTCCTGCCCGACCCCCCGACCGACGACACGGTCCTGGTCCTGGCCCGCGTCCACCGGCACACAACTCCCTGAGCAGTCCGGGCCGCCGACCCCGTGGTGGAGCGCCGCCCGAGGCGTGCCACCGCCTGGTGATCGCACGGTGGCCCCCTGCACAGCAGGTCAGCCGTGGGACCGAACCGGTTCCTGCTCGTCAGGCGCTCGGTGCGTCGTGGTGACCGGTCCGGTGGCTGTTGATATGGCTGGTCGAACGCCCGACTGCAGGCGGGGGTGTGTGCGACCGCGGAGGTGGCGTTCGATGAGCGGGGACGGTGAGTCTGCCGACGAGGCGCGCGCTCCGGTCGCCCGCCTCGAGGACCGGCTCGCGCTGATGGAGCATGCTGTCGAGGCGATCGGCACCACCCTTCACGACCAGACCACTTGCGCGGAACTGGCCGCATTCCTGTGCCGGTACCTGTGCGACGCCGCGGCGGTGGACCTGCTGCCGCAAGACGCCCGCTCCGAGCGGCCTGCCTCTGACCGATCACTCTCGCGCGTCGCGACGGCCGGGCGGAGCGGCCTGCTGGAGGCCCGCACTCCTCAGGGCGACATGCTGGTCCGGGCGATGGATGAAGGCCAGCCGATCACCGCCTCGACCACTGCGCCGGCGGGCGTACCCCTGACAGCCGTATCGGTGCCGCTCCTCGCACACGGCCGTCTGCACGGGGTGGTACTGGCCATCCGTGCCGACGCCGCTTTCACCGACCAGGAGATGGCCACCATGCACTACGCGGCACGCCTGGCGGCCGTACACCTCGAACACGCCCACCGCTACGCCGAGGCCCGGAGCACGGCGCTGAACCTCCAGCGGGCTCTGCTGGCCGAGCCGGCCCGTCCCCACCCCAACCTTGATCTCGCAACCCGCTACCTCCCGGCCGGCGGCAGCTCCCTCGTGGGCGGGGACTGGTTCGAGACGGTACGCCTGCACTACGGCCGCACCCTGCTCGTCATGGGCGACGTCATGGGCCACGGCCTGGACGCGGCAGTCGACATGAACGCATACCGTTCCATGCTCCGGTACGTCGCCTCCACCGATCTGCCACCCCACCGCGTGCTGCGCCAGTTGGACGCCGCCGTCGCAGAGGACGGCACCCGCCGCCCCGCCACCTGTCTGCTCGTCCGCGTCGATCCGGCGCGCGGCAACGCCGCACTCGCCAGTGCCGGGCACCTGCCCCCGGCCGTGTTCACCACCGAGGGCACCGGCAGCCTGCTCGACCTGCCTGTCGGCCCCCCGCTGGGCACAGGCCTGGGCGGCTACGAGATGGCCACCCGGGCCCTTACCCCCGCCGAAACCCTGCTGATGTTCACCGACGGCCTGGTGGAGCGCCGCCACGAGGACATCGACGTCTCACTGCACCGGCTGGCCGCCCTGCGCCTGTCACCCGGAGCCGGCATCCAGGAACTGCTCGACCAAGTACTGGACCGGCTGGACGCCCAGCACGCCGAGGACGATGTGGCGGTTCTCGCCGCCAGCATCCGCCACCGCCCGGCCGACACCTGACGTTGCATTCGGTCCGTCGAGCCCTGCGGATCGCCACTCACAGCCCGTACGCACGCGCGATGTCCGGCGGTTGGCCGCCCCCCAGTGGCTGCTCCGTCCAGATGACCTTGCCGTCCGCGGTGTACCGGGTCCCCCAGCGGTCGGCGAACTGCGCGACGAGGAACAGCCCTCGGCCTCCCTCGTCGGTGGTCGCCGCCTGCCGCAGGTGCGGAGAGGTGCTGCTGCGGTCGGAGACCTCGCAGATCAGTGTGCGGTCACGGATCAGCCGTACGCGGATCGGCCCTGTGGCGTAGCGGATGGCGTTGGTGACCAGTTCGCTGAGGATCAGCTCGGTGGTGAACGTCTCCTCCTCCAGGCCCCATTCGGCCAGCTTGCGGGTGACCGCGGCCCGTACCTTGGACACGGACGAAGGGTCGGGCGGCACGTCCCAGTCGGCTACCTGGCCGGCGTCGAGCAAGCGGGTTCGGCTGACGAGCAGTGCGATGTCGTCGCGCTGGCGCTCGGGCAGCAGCGCGCCGAGCACTGCCTCGCAGGTTTCCTCCGGTGTCCGGTCGGCGTTGTCGTCGAGCGTACGGCGCAGGAGCGCCAGCCCTTCGTCGATGTCCCGGTCCCGGTCCTCGACCAGCCCGTCCGTGTACAGGACCAGGCGGCTGTCCTCGGGCAGATGCAGGTCCAGCGTCTCGAAGGGCAGGCCGCCGAGCCCGAGCGGAGGGCCGCCGGGCACATCGGCGAAGACCGTCGTGCCGTCCGGCCGGACGATCGCGGGCTGGAGGTGGCCGGCCCGCGCCATGGTGCAGTGCCCGGTTACAGGATCGTAGATCGCGTAGAGGCAGGTGGCTCCGGTGACACCCGCGTCCGCATCGTCGCTGCCCTCGTCCTGGTCGATGCGGACGACCAGCTCGTCGAGGTGCCACAGCAGTTCGTCGGGCGGCAGGTCCAGGGTGGAGAAGTTGTGGACCGCGGTACGCAGCCGGCCCATCGTGGCGGCGGCATGGAGCCCGTGGCCCACGACGTCGCCCACGACGAGTGCCACGCGGGCGCCGGGCAGCGGGATGATGTCGAACCAGTCCCCGCCGACACCACCGAGCCCGCCGAGGCCGGCCTGCGCGGGCAGGTACCGGTAGGCGACGTCGATGGCGTTCTGCTCCGGCAGGCCGCGCGGCAGCAGGCTGCGCTGCAGTGTCACTGCCATGGTGTGCTCGCGCGTGTAGCGTCGGGCGTTGTCGATGCTCACCCCGGCGCGCGCGACGAGCTCCTCGGCGACGGAGAGATCCTCCTCCTCGAACGGCTCGGGTTTCGCCGAGCGCCAGAACATGGCCAGGCCCAGGACGACACCGCGGGCGCGCAGCGGAACCGCGATCATCGAGTGGATGCCGTACTCGACGAGCTGCGCCGCCCGCTCCGGATCCTGTTCCTGCCAGCCGGAGAAGGCGGTCAGATCCGCCTCCAGGACCGCCTCACCCTTTGCGAGGCCGGAACCCAGCGGCGTGGACGGCACGAAGCGGATCAGCTCACCGAGCGGGTAGAGCGCGGTGTCCTCGCGGACGCCGCTGAAAGCTGTACGGCGCATGTCCGTGCCCGCACCGGCGCCCGTGGCCGCCGGCTCCTCGCCGCGCAGTACGGCCTCCACCAGATCGACGGTGGCGTAGTCGGCGAAACGGGTCGCTCCGAACTCCGCCAGCTCCTCGCACGTCCGCACCACATCGAGGGTGGTGCCGATCTCCATGCCGGCGTCGTACAGCAGCTTCAGGCGCCCCCGCGCCACGTCCGCCCGGCCGGTGAGTGCCTGAAGCTCGGTGGTGTCCCGCAGGGTCGTGACGCTTCCGGGCGGCCCGCCGTGCTGGTCCGTGGTCCGCTGATTGACGGCGAGCAGGCGGTCTCCGACCGGATGGACCTCGTCGGTCGCGATCCTTCCGGAGGCCAGCAGCCGGGCGGTCTCCGGGTCGAGCCCCAGATCGGCGACGGGGGCCCCTTCGACCTCGGCCGGGAGGTCGAGCAGTCGGCGTGCCTCGTCGTTGGCGAGCAACAGCCGCCCGTCGCCGCCGACGATGAGAACACCCTCCCGTACGGCATGCAGGACCGCGTCGTGGTGCTCGTACATCCGCGTCATCTCGGCGGGACCGAGGCCGCCGGTCTGGCGGCGCAACCGCCTGCTCACCAGGGCGGTCCCGCCCGTGGCGAGCAGCAGCACCCCTGCGGCGGAACCGAGCAGCAGGGGAATTTGCTCTTCGACGACGCCGCTGACCTTCTCGATGGTGATCCCGGCGGAGACCACACCGATGACCGCGCCGTCGCTGCCGGTGATGGGAACCTGGGCCTGCACGAGGGGCCCGATGGTCCCGGTGATCTTCTCGGTGACGACGGTGCCGGCCAGAGCCGGCTCCAGATTGCCGACGAACTTCTTGCCGATCCGGTCGGGCAAGGGGTGGGTGTAGCGGATCCCGTCCGGGTTCAGTACGACGATGAAGTCGACTCCGGAACGCTTACGGGCCTCCTCGGCGCGCGGCTGCAGCACCGCGGTCGGGTCGGGGCTCTGCAGCGCTTCTTCGATGCCGGGCGAATTCGCAAAGGTCTCGGCCACGGCGACCGACCGGTTGCGCGCCTCGCGTTCGCTGTCGCTCCGGGACTGCAGTACGAGCACCGCGATGGCGGCGGCGACGAGCAGGACCACGATCGCCACCTGCAGGAGAAAGACCTGGCCAGCGACAGTTCGCATCCTCAGAACCGAGCGCGGGCGGCGGTTGCGTCCGGCCATGACCTCTTTCTACACCTCCCACATACGCTGGGCGAACCGCGCGCTGCGGGGCGCAGTGGCCGTCGGCGAGCCGCTCAGGATCACATTTAAGCCCGGCCGGGCGTGCGGGGGACAGATGTTTGCGGAACCTGATGCGCCACGGGGACACCAGTCACGCCTGCGGTGGGCTCGTGGGGCACGAGTGCCATCTGTTGCCTCGCTCTCTGGGGCGGACGCCGCGACCATGAACCGATCATCGTGCACGCGAGGACGGAGGGGAAGCGATACGGTGACGACGAGGTGACCTGACGTATCGTCAAATCAGCGCGCCGGCCATGGAGTCGACCTGGGCGCGGCAGCCATTCCTCCGGCATCACGCTTCGGCACGGTCAAGTTCCTCGGTGATCGCGAAGTGACCGCCCCGGTCGTGGTCGAGCAGCCCCGCGAACAGGCTGGGGGAGTGCCGCAGCCCTCGGCGGACCGCCCCTCGTGTTCACCCGTTCTCCCCGGTGGGCGTGCCGCGCGGGCCGACGCCGCTTTCAATGTCGTTGGTACGGTGCGTCGCTCCTGGGAGCCACGCGTGAGAGCACCCATGGACCGTGGCGGAACCGCCGGTGGTCGTCGGGAGAACGCATGCCATCGTCGCCACAGCCCGCAGCCGAGCGCGCCGCGGATCCACGCCCCAATGGCATGCTGCGGCGCATCGGCGAATGGTGCGCCCGCCACTTCGTGACCGTCATCGTCCTCTGGCTGGCCGCACTCGGGGGCTTCCAGGCGCTGGACCGAACGCACGGCGGCGACTACTCGGACGACTTCACCCTGCCCGGTTCCCAGTCGCAGGACGGTCTCGACGTCCTCAAGGCGCATGAACCCACCGCCGGCGGTTACAGCGCCCAGATCGTGCTGCACGATGTATCGAAGCCGCTCACCGACGTCAGCAGCCAGGTCGCGACCGTGGTGACGGACCTTCAGAAGCTGCCCCATGTGCTCAGCGCGCAGAACCCGCTCCCCGCCCCCGGTACGACGCCGCCCGCCGGGACCCAGAACGTCGGCCCGTACTCCACCGACGGCAAGACGGCGTACATCACCGTCCGGTTCGACGTACAGCCCTCCACGCTGGGGTCGTCCTACCTGGACGGGGTGGATACAGCGGTCCAACCGCTGCGCGCGGCCGATGTGGAGGTGGAGTACGGGGGCCCGCTCGGCGAACTGGCCCGTCCGAAGCCCGACGACCGGGCCAGCGAGGCCATCGGCTTCGGCGTGGCGATCCTGGTGCTCCTGCTCGGCTTCGGCAGCGTGGTGGCGGCGGGGCTGCCGCTGCTGACGGCGCTGATCGCCGTCATCTGCGGACTGGCTCTCCTGGGCCTGCTGGCCGCGGCGTTCACCTTCGCCACTGTCTCGCCGACGCTCGCCACGATGATCGGTCTCGGCGTCGGCATCGACTACGCGCTGTTCCTCATCACCCGGCACCGCCAGAACCTGATGAACGGACGAGATCCCGTGACCGCGGCCGGGATGGCGACGGCAACGAGTGGCCGGGCTGTGCTGGTCTCCGGCTGCACGGTCGTCATCGCCCTGTCGGGCCTGTGGGTTTCCGGGATCAGCTTCATCGGCAAACTCGGCCTGGCCGCCGCTGTCACCGTGGTCACGGCCGTGCTTGGTGCGCTCACTCTGGTACCGGCGATGATCGGGCTGGTCGGCCGACGGATCGACAGGTACTGCGTGCGCAAGCCCGTTGCCGAGACCGACGCCGAGCCCGGCGAGGAGGCCCACGGCACATGGCACCGTTATGCCCAGCGCGTGGAGCGCCGCCCTTGGTGGTTCATGGCATCCGGTGTCGTAGTCCTGGCCGTCCTCGCGATCCCCCTGCTGTCGATCCAGCTCGGGCACATCGGCGACGGGGCCGACCCCAAGTCCTTCACCGACCGGCGTGCCTTCGATCTGATGTCCTCGGCCTTCGGGCCTGGGTCGAACGGTCCTCTGACACTGGTCATCGACCAGACCGATGTCCCGCAGGCGGACCGTGCCTCGCTTGCCACCGCGGCGCAGAACGCCCTGAGCAAGGTGCCCGACGCCGCGACGATCACCCCGCTGAAGCCCACGTCGGACGGCGATGTACTGATCGGCACCGCGTATTCGGTCGCCGCTCCGCAGGACGAGAAGACGACCGACCTGGTCAATCGTCTCGTGGACGACGTACTGCCGCAGGCGGTATCCGGTACCGACGCCGATACCTATGTGACGGGCACGACCGCCGCCCAGGTGGATTTCCTGGACATCGTCTCCAGCCGGCTGCCGCTGATCATCGCGGTTGTCGTCGGCCTCGCCTTCATCGTCATCCTGGCCGTCTTCCGCGGAGTGCTCGTCGCGGTCAAGGCGGCCGTACTCAACGTGCTGTCGATCGCGGCCTCCTACGGGGTCGTGGTGGCGGTTTTCCAGTGGGGCTGGGGCGGTCCGGCGCTCGGCGTCTCGGGCGAGGTGCCGATCGAGAGCTATGTGCCGATGATGATGTTCGCCATCGTCTTCGGGCTCAGCATGGATTACGAGATCTTCCTGCTCTCCCGCGTGCACGAGGCGTGGCTGCGCACCGGGGACCCCCGGGCGAGCGTCGCGCACGCCCTGGAGATCACCGCGCGGGTCATCACGTGTGCGGCACTGATCATGGTCAGCGTTTTCGCGGCCTTCATCGTCAGCGACAACATTGTGGTGAAGATGCTCGGCCTGGGGCTGGCGGCGAGCGTCCTCGTCGATGCCACTATCGTGCGCCTGCTCCTGGTGCCCGCTGCGATGACCCTCCTGGGGAAGGCCGCCTGGTGGACACCGGGCTGGCTGGACCGGCTGCTGCCGCGTGTGGACACCGAGGGGGAGAGCGCCGCAGCGAGCGCCCCGGCGGACGGCCGGGGCCCCGCGACCTAGGCGTGGCGGAATCGCGGAGCTACTTCTGAAGAAGTCTGGAAAAGAGACCACAAACGCATATTTGGGGTGATTGGTCATATCCTGGAGGCCACGCACCGCTACGTCGGTGGTTCGAAGGCGTCGCGCTGACGTGCCGTTCTTGTTCGCCAGTGCCCGCGCTATTCATCAGGGAGAACGACATGGCCACGGGCACTGTGAAGTGGTTCAACGCGGAAAAGGGCTTCGGGTTCATCGAGCAGGACGGCGGCGGACCGGACGTATTCGTGCACTACTCGGCCATCGCCAGTAGCGGATACCGCGAGCTCAATGAGGGACAAAAGGTCCAGTTCGACGTCACACAAGGACCCAAGGGCCCGCAGGCAGAAAACGTCACGCCCGCCTGAAAACACCTTCAGCGCTCCGGCACCCGACGGTCCGGAGCGCACCTCGTCCGACGTCTGCGCCGCACTCTCGGCCGGTTTCACCGGCCGCGCGAGCGCATGCAGTCCCTTACGCGTCGTTGTCCGCCAGCTGCTCTGCGTACGCCGCTGTCTCCTGGGCGTGGCGGCGTGCGACGCGGGCTTCGGTGGCCGCTTCGCGGGCGCGGTCCCTTGCCTCGCGGGCACCGTCAAGGGCGGCCTTGCGGCGCTCCTTGGCCTCCTTGAGCTGCTCGGCCAGCGCCGCGACCTCCTCCTCCGCCTCTCGTAGCTGAGCCTCGGCGCGCTCTTTCTCCGTCTCCGCCTGCGTCAGTTCCTCCTCACGGGCCAGTGCCTGCTGGTCGGCTGTCTTCGCGTCCTGCCTGGCCTGGGCGAGCTTTGCGCGCTGCTCTTTGCGTGCTTGGTCCGTGACTTTGGGGGCGGTGGCGCGGGCACGCCGGTCGGTGGGTTGCGAGGGCGAGGGCGACGGGCGGGGAGCCTTGTGCGGCACGGAATCCGGGGTGGTGGCACTCGTGAATCCGACCGGTGGGCTGAGCGGTTTGATCAGCCTGCCCGCGGCCCATTCCTGCGCGGCTTCCGCGTCAGCCAGCACCGCGTGCAGTGTGGCCTCCACTTCGTGCTGGACGTCCTCGCTGACTGCCTGGCCGGCGTCTGCCGCCAGCTGGCGCGCCTGCCGGGCCAGGGTGGCGACCAGGGCGTGCTGCTGACGGCTGAGCTCGCGCAGCTGCTCGCCGTCGAGATCACGGTGGGCCTGGCGCATGCTTTCGCCGAGGCTGATCAGTGGCTGGACCTGGTCCGGTTGCCGGTGCACAAGCAGGTTGCTGGCCCAGGCCGAGAGCGTTGGGCGCCGCAGGGCCTGGATCTGTCCGGCCAGTTTGCGGTCACCTGCTTTGCGGGCCGCGACCACGCGCTCGTTCCTGGCTGCGGTGAAGTCGGCCGGCGGCAGCGCGTACAGCTCATCGGTGATGCTTTCCAGGTCCACGGTTCTCCCGATTTCGTGCGCTTCAGGCTGCCGACGCCGACTGTCAAAGCGGTGCGGGAGATCGCTTGTCTCATCGAAACCATATTCACCGACGGCTGCGGCGTCCCGGCCAACACACCATGCGCCGCCAAGCGCACGGCACGCGATGAGGCTGCAGCCCATGCGGCTGCAGCCTCATCACTACGAGCACCGTTGCGGTGCCAGGGGCGGGGGGCTATTGCGGCGTGAAGTGCCACTGCTGAGAAGCGGTTGCTGTCTCGCGGCTGGGCAGTTCACGCAGGGGTGCGACGTTGTCGTCGCCGTACGTGCCGGTTACGGCGACGCCCTCTTCCAAGTAGGGGCTGAGGACCCACCTGTCCGTGCCGCTGATGTAACTGAGCCTCCACCACTGGGCCTTCTTCGTCGTGCAGTTGCGCATGTATACGTAGGTGCCGGCGTCGCCGGTGGCCTCGGCGCAGGTGCCGGTCCTGGCGCTCTTCCAATGGAAGACCCGGTCCTCGCCCGTCACGGCCTCGAACTGGAACGCACGCGAGAAGGGGTGGTCGGCCCGGTAGTACACCTGCAGGTAGGTGCCGTTGTTGCCGACGGTGTCGTCGGGGATCAGGTAGTTGGTGTGCGCGTGATTGGTGATTACGACGGGTCCGGTCGGGACGGCCGGTGGGGCAGCATGAGCGGTACCCGAGAGCATGACGCTTACCAGAGCCGCCGCCAATGCACCGTGAGTGAGAGTCTTCCGCCAGGACGAAGTGGCCATGAGGTCTCCTTCCGTCTTAAAAGCGGGAGCTGAGCGCCCATCTGTTGAATCCCGGCACCTTCGCTCCATTGCTCACCCACCATCCCGTCCGTACCGGCATTGGGAATTGCCCTGAACGGGTGAGACCGGGGGCACTCGAAGTTATCGCGACACGGTGCGAGAAACGACACGCGCTGTCGTACGCCCGCGCGCGGCAGAGCGGTGCGAAATCCAACAGCATTCGTATGCAAATAACTCTTCAGCCGATGAGGGTGCGGGTCAGATTCATCAGGCGTTCACGGGCGTCGGTGTCATACGCCTGGTTGTGTGCTCGGGTGTCGGTGAACTGGTTGAAGTAGCGACCCGTGGTGGACTCGAGGTCCGGATCCATGAGCAGGCGTACGGTTGGCCGTACCCCCTCGTCGATGCTCGTGGCCGGAGTGAGGCCGTACTCGCGGACCCCGTTCGTGTCCATCAGGTGGGCCGGGTGAAGGGTGTTCACCGTGACGCCGGTGCCGTCCAGTTCGGCGGCCAGCTCGAAGGTCGCCATGATCATCGCTAGTTTGCTTCGGCAGTAGGCGCGCAGGCCCTCGTACTCCCGCTCCAGCATGACGTTGTCGAAGTCGATGGCTTCCTGGCCGATCGAGGCGACGTTGACGACGCGTGCGGGCGCCGACGCGGTGAGCGTCGGAAGGAGGTCTCGGGTGAGCACATACGGGGCAAGGTGGTTCACGGCGAACCGCAGTTCGTGCCCCTGGCGGCTCAGCTCCCGCCGAAGCGGCTCGGCGCCACCGCCCGCGACGGCGTTGTTGACGAGCGCGTCGAGCCGGGGTTCGGCCTCACGGATCCGGGCGGCCATCGCATGCACTTGGTCGAGGTCGGCCAGGTCGGCGAGGTAGGTGCGGACGGTGGCGCCGGGAGCGGCAGCCCGTACTTCCGCCGCGACGGAATCGAGACGGTCACGGTCGCGACCGTGCAACAGGACGGTGCCGCCACGTGCGGCGAGGTCGAGTGCGATGCCGCGCCCCAGGCCCTGCGTCGCACCGGTGATCAAGGTTGTGCGTTGGTTCATGCCGGCCATCCTGGTATACGGCGCGGCAGCACGGCAGGGTGCGCTGAGCCTGGTGTCACCACCACCAGGCACCGAACCGCACTCCGCGGCGGGGGGAGAGTGACGGATCGGAGCCGATGTGGGCTCGCAGCAAGTTCACCGCCAGGTCGTGGCCGTACGAAGTGGCCCAATCCTCGCGGGCTCGCCCGTCCGCCGCCTCGGCTGACTGCCTCCATTCTGTGGGGAACCGTCCGTCACCGGCTGCTGCCCTGGCGTGCGGAGCACAAGGCGTGGTCGACCAGGTCGGTGATGCCTCGTATCTGGCTGATGGCTGTGCCCTGGTCCCCCGGTCTGCTGTGTACGGAGACGGTTACGGTGGCCCGCCCGTCCGGCGTCGCGGCGGGCCACACCATGTACCCGAAACCGTTGCCGCTGTGTCCCCAGTACCCGCCGCCGCAGGACAGCGGCGTCCAGCTGAGGCCGAGACCGTTGCGCGTGCCCGCAGGAGCGCCGTGGTCATCGGGCACACTGACGGTCCGCTGCATCTCCGCGAGCTCGGCGGGGGCCAGCAACTTCCCTCGTACCAGCGCAGTGAAGAACCTGTCGGTGTCCGCCGTCGTGCTGATCAGCGCCCCGTCGGCATCCCCGTCGAAGGGCAGGTACGCGACTGTGGTGTCGGTCATCGTCCCGCCCGGCTCGAACTGTTGGTAATTGCGGGCGTGCGGGCGGGGCAGGAACGGCCAGTTGCCCGGTGCGAGCGTGTGCGTGAGCCGCAGCGGGCGCAGGATCCGGGCCTGGACCTCCTGCTCCCAGGAATGGCCCGTGACGGCCTTGATCACCATGCCGGCGAGGACGTAGTTGGTGTTGGAATACTCCCAGCGCGCACCGGGCTCGAAGGTGGGCGGGTGATTCATCGCGAAGGCGATCCGCTGCTCGGAGGTGTACGTCGTCCAGCGGTGCTTGCGGTATCCCCGGGCGCTGAGATCCGGGACGACGTCCTTGGTGTAGTCGGGTAACCCGCTGGTGTGTTGGAGAAGCTGGCGCAGTGTGATTCGGCGCCCGTCGTTTCCCTTGCCCCGGACCACCCCGGGCAGCCATGTGTCCACTGTGTCGCTGAGTGACAGCCGTCCCTCACCAACGAGCTGAAGCAGCACGGTGGCGACGAACGTTTTCGTGGTACTGCCGATCCTCACGTACCCGTCCTTCGGCACAGGCGACCCGGTGCTGAGATCACCGACCCCGCTGCGGACCGTACGCACGCCGTGAGGCGTTTCGAGCCTGACGGAGACGCCGGTGACCCCGGCGTCGCGCAGCGCATCGGCGTCCCGTTGCAGCCGGGAGGGCTGGGCGGCGGCCACCGATCCGGCCGCTGGGAGGAGGGCCGCGAGGAGCGCGACCGTGAGTGTGAGGAGACCGGTCGCTGCCCGGCGGGTGATCCGACGCTGCTTGATCGACATAGGTCAACCGTAGGAAGGGCACACCGGGCAGGCAATCGGGCTGACCGTAGGTTCCGGGGTTGGGTTAACCCCACCGCGTGTGCAGTTGGAGCGGGGCGCGAACCCTTCGTCCCGAGGCCCGTCAAACCTGGGATTCGGCCAGCAACCGCTGTGCCAGTTCCTTGAGTTGGGGGGCTGCGTCCGCTGCGTTGCCGGAGTTGAACGGGGGGTGCGGGTCGTATTCGATGGCCAGCTGGATTGCCTTCGCCGTGGTGTCCCCGGCGATCAGGGACGCCAGGTACAGGGCCATGTCCAGACCTGCCGAGACCCCCGCCGCCGTGATGATCTTCCCCGAACGCACGTAGCGCTGAGGCAGGTAGGTCACATCGAACTCGGACCGCAGATAGTCGGCGGAGGCCCAGTACGTCGTTGCCTGTCGCCCCTTCAGGAGGCCCGCCGCGGCGAGCACCAGCGTCCCGGTGCAGACGGAGGTCGTCCACCGGCTGTGCCGGTCGATTCGGCGGATCCAGCTCAGCAGCGCCTGGTTCTCCATCGCCCCGACCGTGCCGCGGTTGCCGGCGCCCGGCACGAGCAGGACGTCCAGGCGATTGACCTCGGCGATGGATCGCTCGGCCATTACGGCCACGTCGCCCGTGTCCGTTCGGACCGGTCCTCGCCGCTCGGCGATCATCGTCACGTTCGCACCCGGCAGCCGGGACAGCACCTCGGCGGGGCCGGTGGGGTCCAGCAGGCTGTAGCCGTCGTACAGCAGGATTCCGATGTCCAGCCCCGCGCCACCAGGCCGTTCGGCGTGTGCGACCCCGGCTTGGGAGACGCCTGCGGTGGCGAGCGCGGCAGTGGCCACGGTCCCGCGGAGGAGAGCCCTGCGTGTCGTCGAATTCGTCATGGCACAGGAGTCTTCTGTGCCGACGGTACGTGCGCTCGTGGCATGTCCGGCATCTTGCGAATCCTGTCTCCGCCGACCCCATAGTGATCCAGGAATGCCTGCCGCAGCGTCTGCGGCGACCCGAACCCGCAACGACGCGCGATCGCTGCCAGCGGCAGCCCGCTCGACCGCACCAGATGGGCTGCCGCTTCCGTACGGGCCGCCCGCACGGCCCGTGTCGGAGTCGTGCCGAGATGCGCGGTGAACAGGCGGGTCAGATGCCGGGGGCTCACCCCCGCCCGGGCCGCCAGCACCCCGGGCGTCAGGTCCTCGGCCAGGTGGCCGGCGATGTAGCCGGCGAGGTCCCGTACGAGCCGGTCCCCTGGCGGTGGGGCGGCCAGGAACATGCTGATCTGGGCCTGATCGGCGGGCCGGTGCAGGTAGGAGACCAGTTCGCGTGCGACGGCGCGGGCGAGGGTCGGCCCGTGGTCGTCCTCGATCAGAGACAGCGTCAGGTCGAGTGCGCTGGTGACCCCGGCGGAGGTGTAGACGTTGCCGTCGCGGATGTAGAGCGGCCCTACGTCAACGGCCACCGCGGGGTGGCGGGCGGCCAGTTGCTCGCCGTAACCCCAGTGTGTCGTCACCCGCCGGTGGTCCAGCAGCCCCGCGGCGGCGAGCACGTAGGTGCCGGTGCAGACGGAGGCGACGCGCCGACTGCGCTCGGCCAGCCGCCGGACCTGTGCCAGCAGCCGCCCGTCCGCCGCCGCGTCTTCGTACCCGGCTCCGCCGACGACGATCAACGTATCCAGCCGTCCGGTCACCGCCTCCAGCCCGCGCCCCGCCCCGAGCACGATCCCGGCCGAACTACGAGCGGCACGGCGGCCGAGGGTGCCGAGCTCGATGGTGTAGGGCGGGGTGGCGCCGTACCGGTTGGCGATGTCCAGTGCGCCGCTGGGGCAGGCGATGTCAAGTATCTGCGCGTCGTCGTAGGCCACGATGAGGATGCGCCGCTGGTTGTCCATGGGCCGATACCATCACGCACCGCAGAACTGCGATGCGGTGTGAGCATGCAACGCTGCTGGGGCGCTCACCTGAGCTGTGGGCCGTCGCGGGCCGGTCTCAGGACGCCCTCCTCCGGGGCGCTGCGTACCCTGGAAGCAGGACGCCCCGTACCGCCCGTGGAGGTACGCCATGACCCGCGGTCACCGCTTTCACGTCGATCAGCACGGGCATTCCGTCAGCGTCCAGCTCGGACGGCCCGCGGCCGGCATCGAGGTCCTGGTGGACGGCAAAGTGGTTGCCTACCGGCCGGGCCGCGCCAAAGGCGTCACGATCCTGGCCGCGGAGCTGCCCGAGGAGCCTCCCCGGCCTTTCCGCGTCCTCGTGGAAGACATGGGCGGCACGCCGTTCTGCGTCATGGACACGGCCGGATCGACCTTTCTCATGCCACAGGTGCCCTTGACGAGTCGGCACGAGTCGCCGCACCTCACGTCGTCGGATCCTGTACGCCGCCTGCGCAGGATCCTGCGGCGCATCCGAATCGCGCATCACGGCCCGCACGGTGCGTGAGACGCACGCACGTCAGGGCGTCCGGGGTCGCCCGATGAGCGCCTCGACTCCGTCCAGCATCCGCTCGAGCCCGAATTCGAAGAGCGTGCCGAGTTCGAGGTCGAATTCGTCCTGGTCGAAGAGGGTCGACAGCACCGGATAGGCCCCGGTCGCCTGGATCGCCTCCATCCGCGGCTCGTTGGACGCCATCCACTCCTCGGGTGTCATCCCGGTGTCCTGCCGCGCCTGCGACTCCAGCTCGATGGCCATCGCGACACCCTGGGCGTACCCGAGGAGAGTGAGGTGGACATGGATCATGTCGTACGGCGTGAGCCTCAGTCCGCGCAGAACGCTCAGGACCCGCTCGGTGTACCGCATCGCATGAGGTGAGGCCATCGGCCGGGTGAGGGCGGCCATGGCCCGCGCCAGCCAGGGATGGCGCTCGTACAGACTCCACAACCACCGTGCCTCCAGCGCCAGTTGCGCACGCCAGCCGGTCGGTCGTGGTCCCGGCGGTTCTTCGCTGAACACCGCCTCCGACATCAGCCGTACGAGCTCGCCCTTGCTCGGGACATGGCGGTAGAGCGCCATGGTGGAGGTGTCGAACTCGGTCGCGAGCCGCCGCATGGAGAGCGCGGTGAGCCCCTCCGCGTCGACGAGCGTGATCGCGGCGCGAATGACGCGCTCGCGAGTGAGGCCGTGGCCGGGCGGGGCCGAGCGCTCCCGTCCGGGCTCGGCGACCACCGTGCCGACTCCGGGCACGGCCCGCACCAGACCCTCGCGGTTCAGCGCGGCGAGAGCTTTCGTCGCCGTCGCCATCGCGACGCCCCACTCCTGGGTGATGAGGCGTGTGGAGGGGACGAGATCACCGGGAGCGAGCTCGCCCGAGGTGATGCGGCGGCGGATGTCCCCGGCGATCCGGAGGTAGGGCGGCTCGACCTTCATGCCCGTACTGTACTAGTGCATCTATGGCTCCTTCTGCCTGTCTGTGGCAGGGGTGTGACGGGTGCACTAGGTATCTGTTTGCGGTGTACGCGCCGACCCGATTCCGTATCGAGCCATGGAGAACACACCCGGCCCCCGCGCGGGCCGCAAGGAATGGACCGCTCTCGGCGTCCTGATGCTGCCCCTGCTCCTCGTCTCGATGGACGTCTCGGTCCTCTACTTCGCGATCCCGTACGTCAGCCAGGACCTGGCACCGAGCGCCACCCAGCAGCTCTGGATCCTCGACATGTACGGCTTCGTACTCGCCGGACTGCTCATCACCATGGGTGCGCTCGGCGACCGCATCGGGCGGCGCACGCTGGTGCTCGTGGGAGCCGCGGTCTTCGGCGCGGCCTCGGTCGCCGCCGCGTACGCGCACTCGGCCGAACTGCTCATCGCCGTACGCGCACTGCTCGGACTCGGCGGCGCCGCCCTGATGCCGTCGACCCTCGCTCTGATCCGCAATCTCTTCCACGACGAGAAGCAGCGCGGCAAGGCGGTCACCATCTGGACGGCCGTCATGACCACAGGCATCTCCCTCGGCCCGGTGGTCAGCGGCCTGCTGCTGGAACACTTCTGGTGGGGCTCGGTCTTCCTGATCAACCTGCCCGCGATGGTGCTGCTGATCGCACTGGTGCCGTTCCTGGTACCGGAGTTCAAGTCGCCGAAGCAGGGCCGCTTCGACCTGCTGAGCGCGGCACTCTCACTCGCCGCCCTGCTCCCGGTGATCTACGGCATCAAGGAATGGGCCCGGCACGGTTACGAGCCGCTGCCCGCCCTCGGCATCGCCTCGGGGCTCGCGCTCGGCTTCGCCTTCGTACACCGTCAGAAGCGCCTCGCACACCCGATGATCGATCTGAGTCTGCTGCGCCGACGTGCTTTCGGCGGCGCGGTGTTCGCCAATCTCCTCGCCATGTTCGCCACGGTGGGAATGGCGGTCTTCTTCACGCAGTATCTGCAGTCCGTCCTGGGCATGGGCCCGTTCGAGGCCGCATTGTGGAGCCTGGTGCCGGCCGTGGGCGTGGCCGTCATGGCCCCGGCCGGCGCGGCACTCGCACAGCGCACCGACCGTGCGTACGTCATGGGCGGCGGCTTCCTCGTCTCCGCCTGCGGATTCCTCTGGCTGGCCCAGGTGCGTACCGACTCGCCCCTCTGGTTCACCCTCGTCGGCGCCTCCGTCTATGCGGGCGGTCTGGTCGCGGCCATGACCCTCGCCAATGAACTCGCCCTGGGCGCCGCGCCGCCGGAGCGCGCGGGCTCGGCCGCTGCCGTGCTCGAATCCGGCCAGGAGCTGGGAGGCGCGCTGGGCATGGCGATACTCGGCTCCGTGGGAGCGGCGGTCTACAGCCGCGACATGGCCGACGCCCTGCCGGCCGGTGTGGCACACGCCGACGCGGTACGCGAAACGCTGGGCGGCGCGGCTGCGGTGGCGGCGCACCTCCCGGCCAGGACGGCAGAGACCGTGCTGGCGGCCGCGCGCGACGCCTTCACGCACGGGATGGGCTTCGCGGCGGTCGGCGCGGCCGCTTCCATGGCCGCAGCGGGTGTCTTCTCGCTCGTACTGCTCAGGGGCGCAGGCAGGACGAAGCCGTCATCCGCCGAACCGGAGCCTGCTGTGCGGGTTTAGCCGCTCTTCTTCCCGCCGGAGCCGACGTTCGGGTGATAAGTGGCCTCGCATGCAACTGAACACCACCTGACGGGACTCCTGTTGGTCAGTGACGACACGCAGGAGGTTCCGATGAACACCACACAGGTTTCTGCCTTTCCTCGGAGGACGCCGCGGAGGACACCGCAGTGGGCGCTCGACCCGTACCGCCCCCTGCCGGCCGACAAGCACCGACTGGATCTCCACGCGGCCCTGACCACGACAGGAATCGCGCCGCTCCCCGGCGACCTGGACGCCATCAAAGTCCTCAGCACGCTGGACGACGCCACTGTCAGGACCGTTCTGCGATGGATCACCAACCGTTGACCCGTACGCGCAAGTTACCTCTAGGTATGTAGTGACTTCACACGCAAGCGGCAGTAGAACCTGTTTCCACTCCATTGAGAGTGAGGAACCTCACATGAATGATCCTGCCGTACGTGGTACGGGTTCCAAGGGCGTCTCGCGCCGAGGATTCATCGCTGGAACTGGTTCTATTCTGGGTGCCGTCGCCCTCGCCGGTCACGCCACCGCAGCCCAGCCGAAGGCCGCTTCCGCGGCCGCTCCGATCGAGGCCGGGGCCCACGTCCCGGCCCTCGTGATCGGCACCGGATACGGCGGCTCCGTTGCCGCCCTGCGTCTCGCTCAGGCCGGCGTCGAAGTGCACATGATCGAGATGGGCATGTCCTGGGACACGCCCGGCACGGACGGCAAGATCTTCGCCAACACCACCAAGCCGGACTACCGGTCGTTCTGGCTTCGCACCAGGACCAAGCAGCCCCTCAGCAACTTCCTCGGCTTTCCGCTCGACAAGGACGTCTCCCGCTACACCGGGATCCTGGACGCCGAGGAATTCAGCGGCATCACGGTGTACCAGGGCCGCGGCGTCGGCGGCGGATCCCTGGTCAACGGCGGCATGGCGGTCACCCCCAAGCGCGAGAGATTCAGCGCCGTCCTCCCGTCGGTGAACGCCGACGAGATGTACGGCACCTACTACCCGCGCGCCAACGCCGGGCTCGGGGTCAGCCACGTCGACCCGGCCTGGTGGGAGAGCGCCGCCTGCTACCAGTACGCCAGGGTCGGCCGCAAGCACGCCCAGCGTTCCGGCTTCCCGTTCGTCTTCGTGCCCAACGTGTACGACTGGGACTACATGAAGCAGGAGGCCACCGGAGCCGTCCCCAAGTCGGCGCTGGAGGGCGAGGTCCTCTACGGCAACAACTACGGCAAGAAGTCCCTGCAGAAGAACTACATCGCCCAGGCAAAGGCGACCGGCAGGGTCACCATCTCGCCGCTGCACAAGGTCACATCGGTCGCCCCGGCGGCCGGTGGCGGCTACACCGTCCTCATCGACCAGATCAGCACCAGCGGTAACACCACGGCCACCAAAACCGTGACCGCGGACAGAGTGTTCTTCGCGGCAGGCAGCGTCGGCACCAGCAAGCTCCTGACCAAGCTGAAGGCCACCGGCCTGCTGCCCGGCCTGAACAACGAGATCGGGAAGGGCTGGGGCGACAACGGCAACGTCATGTGCGGCCGCGCCAACCACATGTGGGACGCGACCGGCAAGCTCCAGGCATCCATGCCCACGGCCGGCATCGACAACTGGGACGCCGGTGGCGCGTTCGCCGAGGTGGCACCGCTGCCCACAGGGATCGAGACGTACGCCTCGTTCTACCTGTCCATCACCAAGAACCCGAACCGCGCCGAGTTCTCCTGGAACGCCGCCACGGGCAAGGTCGACCTGAACTGGCAGACCGCATGGAAACAGCCGTCCATCGACGCCGCCAAGACGATCTTCGACAAGATCAACGCGAAGGAGGGGACGATCTACCGGACCGACCTCTTCGGGGCGTACAAGATCTGGGGCGATCACCTCACGTACCACCCGCTCGGCGGCGCGGTGCTGAACAAGGCCACCGACAACTACGGCTGTCTCCACGGCTACTCCGGCCTGTACGTCATCGACGGCTCGCTGATTCCCGGCAACACCAGTGTCAACCCGTTCGTCACCATCACTGCGCTCGCCGAACGGAACATCGAGAAGATCATCGCCACCGACCTGTGACGGTGGCCGGGTGAGCCCAGGGGGAGCCGGGCTCACCGGGCGCCCCCCGACCACCTCAGTGCCAGGGCAGCACGCACACAGTGTCGAGGCCCAGCACATGGTTGAGCCGGCCGAACGCCAGCCAGGAGCCGATGCTCATGCTCAGCTCCACGATCTCGAGCTGGCTGTAGTACGCCGTCATGCGCGTCCAGAATTCGTCGTCGAGGCCGTGGTGATCCAGGGCGTACCGCTCGGCGTACTCGGCGGCCAGCCGCGTCCGGTCGTCGAAAACGTCGGTGGTACGCCACTGGGCCACCGCGTCGGCGAACTCCTCCTCGACCTTCTGCCCGTCCCGTTCGGTCCGCCAGTCGAGGCAGAAGGCGCACCCGTTGATCTGCGCGATCCGCAGTCGCGCGGCCTCGAACTCGCTTAGCCCCAGGGTCGTGTGGGCGTATACCGACAGCGAGAAGTTCGAGGCGGCGATCCCGATGCCGGGGACCATCTCGCCCCACACGTACTCGATCGCGTTCTTGCCCTCGGGGATGTCGATGTTCATCGTTTACTCCTTCCGAGCTTGCCGACTGCGGGGCGCAGTGGCACGTCGAGCGCGTCATAGAGCCCGGGTTCCGCGTCCACGAGCCAGTCGATGGCGCCCACCAGCCGGCCGACCGCGGTCGCGTTCCCGCCCGCCGACCGGTTCTCGCCCTCGTCGGTGGCCTCGACCGTGACCTCGATGCGCGGTCGGCCCTCGATGATCACCCGGTGTGCCCCGTCGCCGTTGGGCGGCGTGGGCCAGTCCGGTGCACAGGACGGGTGGATTCGGGTCACGTGCTCGATGACGATGCGGGGTTCGCCCTCGACGACGCCCTGCACTTCGAACCGCACCGCGCCCTGGGTGCCGGCCTCGAACGAGCCCATCGTCCGGGTACTCACAGTGGCGTCGAGCGGGCGCCGGTCCATGGTCTCGCGTATCTCGTCGAGTTGGACGCCCAGCGCCCTGGCCATCAGCCGTATCTGCCCGCCCCACACCATGGTCGGGACCATCGGGGCGAGCATCAGCGGCTCGTAGTCCATCGGCTGGCCCATGCCGACCAGGTACCGGACCGAGTCGGGCTGGTCGTACGTGGAATAGTCGAAGATCTCCTGGCAGCGGATCACGTCCACGGTGGTGCCGAGTCCGCTGATCAGCAGTGGCAGTACGTCGTTGCCCCAGCCGGGGTCGACACCGGAGACGAACAGCGAGCCGCCGCCGTCCGCGATGGCGGCCAGCACCGGCTCGCGCAACTCCGGCGGGGCGCCCGCCTGGTCGTACAGCGCGTACATCGAAGGGGTGACGACCACGGCTCCGGCGCGGATCGCCCTGACGACGTCGGCGAGGGCATCGTCAGGGCGGATGTCACCGGAAGCCGCGTACACCACGGCCTGGGGGCGGGCGGCCAGCACCGCGTCGATGTCGTCCGTCGCCGCGACGCCCAGATCGTGGTGGAGCCCACCGAGATCGCCCGCGTCGCGGCCCACTTTGCCGGGGTCGTGGACGAGTACGTTCGTGAGTTTCAGCGCCGGGTCGGCCTCGACGGCACGGATCGCCAAGCGGCCGACGTTCCCGGTACCCCAGACAACCGTGGAAATCATGCGGCGGAGGGTAGCGCGAGGGCCCAACGGTTCCTAGGGACGCGACGACCCGAAACGACAGGGGGAGTTCCCCCCCCAAGGGCCGCTCTTGTGGGTATCGCGACTTCCGGGAGGGGAGTGACCTCTCAGCCGATGCCGGACGCATCGGAAGAGGGGAACGGATCATGCCGCAGAGATACGGAGCCGGGTGGCCGGTGCTGGCCGGGCTGGCGGCGTCGGGGATGGCCACGGGGGTTCTCCCCGCAGCCGCCGCCACGCCCGTAGGCCATGGTCATCACGGCCGTGAACAGGTCCAGGTTCAGGCGTACTTGGACACTGTGACGCATTCCCCGGGAGAGCGCACGCGCTTCATGGGGGACCTGCCCAAGGGCGGTGATCTGCACCATCACCTCGCGGGCGCCGTGCGCACGGAGTCGCTGATCCGGTACGCGGCCCGGGACGCGAAATGCATCGACACCTCGACCTTCGTGGTGACACCCGGGCCGGTGCCGTGTCCGGCCGGTCAACGCCCTGCGAGGGACGCCGTACCGGCGGGGCCGTTCCGTCAGCGGGTCATCCAGGAGTGGTCGATGCAGGACTTCGTCCTTCCGCCCAATGGTGATCCACAACCCGGCCACGACCATTTCTTCGCCACGTTCGGGAAGTTCGCGGAGGCTGCCGCAGGACACGATGCCGACATGCTCGCCGAAGTGGCGCAGACTGCGGCGCGGGAGCGGACCAGCTACCTGGAGACCCTGGTAACAGTGGAGGCCAACTCACTGCGGCGGCTCGTCGACCGCATCCACCCGCAGGATCCGGGCCCGTCCGATCTCGCCGAATTCCATTCCACGCTGACGGCTAGCCCCCGGTTCCGGGCCATCGTCGAGCAGGCCGCGGCCGACTACGACCGGCACTTCCGCGACTACCGCAAGCTGCTGGACTGCGACAGCCGACCTGCTCAGGAGGCATGCCGGGTTGCCATTCGCTTCGACTACCAGGTCGGACGTGCCCAAGCGCCCCGCCATGTCTTTGCTCAGCAGATCCTCGGCGTCGAGCTCGCTCGTCGTCGGCTGGGCCGGGTGGTGGGGGTCAACATGGTCCAGCCCGAGGACGCCCCGATTGCGCTGAGGGACTACACCCTGCACATGAAAATGATCGACTTCCTGAAGTCCCGAGCCCCGTCGGTACGGGTCAGCCTGCATGCCGGTGAACTCGTCAAGGGCCTGGCAGGAGTCACCGACGACGATCTGACGTTCCACATCACGGAGGCCGTCGACCTCGCCCATGAGAAGGACCCCGGCGTGCTGACCGCCCGGATGCGCCGGCACCACGTCCTGGTCGAGGCTCCGTTGATCAGCAATGCCCAGATTCTGCGGGTCGGCGGAGACCGGCACCCGCTGCGCACCTATCTGGCCGCGGGCGTACCGGTCGCCCTGGCCACCGACGACCCCGGCGTCAGCCGCAGTGACCTCACTGCGGTCTTCCGACGGGCCGTCACCGACCAGGGCCTGAACGTCGCGCAGCTGCGCAACCTGAGCCGGGCCTCACTGGACCACGCCTTTATCGAGGGGCGAACCCTGTGGAAGGAGCAGGACCGGTACGGCGCATTCGTCACCCCGTGCAGGAATGACACTCCGGGCCCGGGCTTGGACGGATCGCCCGGCGCGGACTGTCGAAAGTTCCTGGCCGACAGCCCCAAGGCGGAGCTGCAGTGGAAGCTGGAAGCGGACTGGCGGGCCTTCGAAGACCGGTACACCCACCGCGAGCGGATCTGAGGCGACAAGGGACAGGCCCCAACTCAGCTCCCCTGGCTCGGTGTCCCGGCCAGCTCGCGGAGGACCTTCGTGGTGAACTCGTCGAGAGGATAGAACAGCTCGATCGCCAGCTCAGACAGCGTCACATCGGCCGGGGCTCCGAACGTTGCCATGGTGCTGAACATCGACAGCTCGCCCCACGGAGTGCGGATTCGCAGCGGCACCTGTATCGGACTCGGCGGGCTCGGCCTCGCTGCCGGGGCGTCGGTCCCGGCGTTCTCCTGGTCGGCGCGCACTGGGTACCGGTGCACCTCCTCGTACAGCGCGCGTAGTTCCGCGTCTCCGGTGGCGTTGACCTGGCGGAGCAGCCGTTCGAGGAAGAGGCCTCGGACCTCGCCGAGATTGGACAGTCGCGGGGCCAGCCCGTCGGGATGCAGAGCCAGCCGGAACACGTTCGGCTGCGGCTCCAGTAGATGAGGCGGTATGCCGTCCATGAGTACGGCCATGGCCCGGTTGCCTGTCAGAACATTCCAGCAGCGGTCGACCACAATGGCGGGATACGGCTCGTGCGCCGTCAACATGGTGTCGAGCGCGGAACGGACCGACGCCATGTATTGGTCGTCGAGGCTGCTCTCCCGGTACGCCGGCGCGTAGTCGGCAGCCAGCAACAAGGTGTTGCGCTCGCGCAAGGGGACGTCCAGGGCGGCGGACAGGCGGAGCAGCATCGTACGGCTCGGGCGTGCGCGGCCTGTCTCCACGCAGGACAGGTGGCGCGCGGAGGTGTCTGCCAGGAGAGCGAGGTCGAGTTGGCTGAACCTGCGGCGCCGACGCCAGTCCCGTAGCAACGCGCCCACCCGGGACGGCTGTTCAACATCCATGCCCGGGAGGATAACTGCCACTGGATCAGGGAGGCCATGACCTCAGAGGTCATTGAGTCCATGACGCTTGCGATGCCACCGTCTCCCCAGGCCGGGCATGTTCAGTCCGCCCCTCACACCAAGGAGACCTGTATGACCGTCCCGGCCATGACCGCCCAGCGCCCAGCGGCCGGCAGCGCCGCATCGGACCTGCTGCGTACCAGCCTGCGCATCGACGCCTGGAGCACCGCCGTCTTCGGCGTTGTCATGCTCGTCGGCAGCGAGTGGCTCAGCGGCCCGCTCGGGCTGCCGACTTCTTGGTCAGTACCGTTCGGGGTCGCCATGCTGGGCGGGGCCGCCGCGCTCGCCCTCATCGCCGGCTATCCCCGGATCCCGTCGCGCCTCGCCGCGATCGTCGTCGTGGGCAACACACTGTCCTGCGCGGCAATGCTCGTGCTGGCGTTCACGAGCGTCATACCGCTCACCGGCCTGGGTACGGCCTTCATGGTCGTCGGGGCGCTGGTGGTCGCGGTCTTCGCCGAACTTGAGCTCATCGGCCTTCGGCGCTCCGGGAACGCTGTTCCCACCTCATGACGTGTGTTCGCCTGACGCATGCGTGACAGCCTGCATCAGCGCGGCGGGATCTGCGGACCCGCCGGTGCGGGACCGAGAGTCGTTGTGCCCCGGGCCGCCCGGTGGCCCAGTCCCGTGCGGTATACGTCCAGGGCCGCCTCAGTGCGGCCGCCGCGGCGCAGCAGGTCGCCCAGCAGGCGGCACAGGTCGGCGAGGTCGCCGCTGGCCCCGCTGCGCTCCAGCAGGGCGAGGGCCAGGACGTAGTGCTCCTCTGCCGCCTCCGCCTCGCCCCTCTCCTCGGCGATCAACCCGAGCAGCCGGTGCGCGCCCCCCGCGTGCACCGCGCCGTGCCGGTCGCCCAGTTCCAGTAGTGCCGAGAGGAGGTCGGCCGCCTCGTCGTGTCGCCCGAGCCGCCGCAGTACATCGGCCAGCTCCACCTCGACCTGGGCGGTGTAGAGCGCGGCGCGCTTGGCGGCGAGCATGTCGCGGGCGGTACGCAACTCCTGTTCTGCAAGCGTCAGTTCACCGTTTTGCGCCTGGACGTAGCCGCGCATCCAGTGGCAGTGCGCGAGATCGGTGTGCAGCCTCAGGTGCCGGTAGATCGCCTGGGCCTTGGCGAGCGAGGCGTCGGCGTCGGCCGTGCGCCCTTCGGTGAGGAACGTACGGGCCACCTGCCGATGCATGCCCGCCACCAGCGCCGGGTCGTTGACCTGCGGTGCCAGGGCAAGGGCGAGCTCGGCGGCGTGCGCGGCGCGGGCGTGGGCGCCCATGTCGATGTACGGGCCGATGACGGCGGCGTACAGCTGGACCAGCGCCTCGGGGTCGGCCAGGCCGCTCGCGGTGAGCTCGTCGATGGTGGACTCAAGGAGATAACAGGCGTAGCGAAGCTCCCCGGCGAGGAGGTGCGCGATGGCGCGGCCCCGGATCGCGCGGGCGCGGCGGGGGAGTGGTTCACCGGCCAGGAGCCGTTCCGCCGCTTCGAAGTGCCGTCCTGCGTTGGCCAGTTCACCGGTCTCCAGAGCGCATTCGCCGAGTCCCAGCAGCGCCTCGGCCTGCTCGGGGGCGAGGTCGAGGTGTTCCGCGTCGGTGAGCAGCCGGCGGTAGCGGACGGCAGCCTCGTCGGCGGCGCCGGTGGCGAGATCCCGCTGGGCGTCGGTGAGGGCGAGCCGCAGCTCGGTGGCCAGATGGGCGGGACGTCCGGTGGCCAGCTCCTCGAACGACGTGCCGAGCTGCTCCGCGAGGAAGCGCAGTGCGGCCTCGGAGGGGCGTAGCTTGCCGGACTCGAGTGTCGAGATGTACGCAGGAGTGTACGAGGGTTCTGCCAACTGCCGCTGCGTCAGGCCGCGTTGTGTACGCAGTCGCTGCACCCGGCGGCCGATCTCGGCCGGTTCGTCCATGGGAACCCCCTGGTTGCTCCAACTCCCCAGTATTCATGGGCAGTAGACCATTGCGCGCATCCTGCGCCTCCGCCTAGTTTAAGCGCCGAGTTCATTGCGCTTACTCATTCGCTTAACTTCCGTATCAGGGGGAGGACTTCATGCGTTCAGCACGGCGCAGAGCCATGGCGGCGACCATCATGGCCGCTGCCCTCACGGCCGTACTGGCCGCCGCACCCGGCAGCGCGGCCGTCGATCCGGGGACACCCGGCAGGGCCGTCGCCGGGAGCGAGGTCGAGGTCGAGATACCCGGGCCGGAACACGGCACAGCTGCCGGAGCCGGCCACGCACACGTATCGCCGGAATCGCCCGTATCGCCGTATGGACAGGCGCAGCAACAGCGCCGGCTCTCGGGGACCGAGCGAGCCGCCGACGGCGAGGTCGCCAAGCTGATTGACAACGGCTCCACCGCCGACCGGCTGGACGTCGTTGTCATAGGGGACGGCTACACCGTTGCCGAGCTCGCTCAGTTCCACACCGACGCCAAGCAGAAGTGGGCCGAGGTGGCGGCCGTCGAGCCGTACACGACGTACCAGAATCTCTTCAACGTCTGGGCGGTCGATGCGGTATCGAACCAGTCCGGCGTTTCCGGCGACCCCGATCCGGCCACCGTCCGCGACACGGCCCTCGGCTCGTACTTCTGGTGCGACGACATCGAGCGGCTGCTGTGCATCGACCAGGACAAGGTCGACGGGTACGTGGCGAAGGCGCCGGAGGCCGACCTGGTGATCGTCCTCGCCAACAGCGCGAAGTACGGCGGCGCGGGCTACAACGAACCCAGCGCGACCCTCGGTTACGAGGGCATCGCGACCGCATCGGCGGGCAACGAGAAGTCCGGCCAGGTCGCCATCCACGAGACCGGCCACTCGCTGGGCAAGCTCGCCGACGAGTACTTCTACCCCGACTACCCGGGCTACGAAAAGTACGAGGGCCCCGAGCCGGCGGACTCCAACATCTCCACCCTGACGGCCGAGGACATGGCCCGGCGGCACGCAAAGTGGTACCGCTGGCTGGGCGAGGAGTCACCCGACGGCGGCACGGTCGGCGCGTACGAAGGCGGTGGCTACTACGTCACAGGGCTGAACCGGCCCACCGGCAACTCCCTGATGCGTTCCCTCGGAAAGCCCTTCAACCTGCCCGGTGTCGAAGCGATGATCGCCGGCTTCTACCGCCATGCGCGGATCGTCACCGCGATCACCCCCACCGACAGGACCCTCCGGCCGGGAGACACCGCGAAGGCCGCCCTACCGCGGCTGACGGGCCCGGACGGGCGTCAGCTCAGGGCCCGCTGGTATCTGGACGGCAGGGAGTTGAAGTCTTTCGCGGGCCGTGCCGAGGTGCGGGTCACGGACCTGGGCCTACGGCCTCTCGACCTGCGCACGCACAGGCTGTCGGTCACCGTGGAGGACCGTACTCCGGCAGTGCGGGACCCGAAGGTCGCCGGGGCACTGAAATCCACCATCGGCTGGAAGATCCGGCCGGTTGCCATCAAGCCCGGCGGCCGCGCGATCGCCGGCTCGTAGCGTAAGGGCTGCCGGTCACGACTGGGGCCGGGTCAGGTACGCCGCGATGCGTTCCCCCCAGGTACGGATGTCGGCGCGTGTCCGGGAGACATGCAGGTCGGCGTGCGGCAGCAGATGGGCCAGTGTTTCCGCGGTCGACAAGGGGTGGCCCGGGTCGTCCACCCAGGCCAGGATCAAGACCGGCTGGTGCAGCGCGGCGATTGCCGTGGGGGAGGGCAGATCGGACCGCGCCAGGCCGCGCAGGACGGAGGGCAGTACGCGCTCGGTGGGCGTCGGTCGGAAGGGGGGAACGCCCGCTACGACTTCCGGGCGAGGCTGTTTCCTCTTGGCGGCGAGCCAGGCGTCGACTCCCTCTCGTTCGACGGTGTCTGCGGATTCCCGGTTGGCCCGCGCATACGCCTCCCGCGTCGTCCAGGCCGTGGGCGGGATGAGCAGGACCAGTCGGGAGAACCGGTCGGGGGCCCGGACAGCGGCGTGCAGCACGGTGCCGCATCCCATCGACGCGCCCATGGCGTCGATGGGACCGGCGGCGCCCAGGTGATCGATCAGGCCCAGCAGGTCGCCTGCGAGCGAGGGATAGGTGTAGTCGCTGTCCACGGGCTCGCCGGTGGACCGGCCGTGGGCCCGGGCGTCATAGCGGACCAGACGCACCCCCACGTCCAGGACCGGTGCCCAGTCGAACAGGCCCATCCGGTCCTCGGCGGCCCGACTGACGAATCCGCCGTGCGCGTACACGGCAAGAGGTCCCTCACCGGCATCGTCGTAGACCAGCTCGGCCCCGCGATGCCTGAAGCGCCCTTCCCTGACCGTGCGCCTTCGGCTGCGGAGGGCCGCGCCAGAATTCTTGGCGAGGCGCATCATCGCGGCGGCCCTCCGTCAGCGCGTGATGTCGCTGCCGTGCGGGGCGTACAGGTCCAGGAGCCTGACCCGGGCCGCCTGCAGCCGGTGGGAGAGCACTCGCCCGACCCAGTGATTGACCGACGAGGCGAACACGGGGTCGGAGTCCATCATCCTCAGCACGGCCGCCGAGTCGAACTCATTAGTACGCACGGGAGTCATGGCCTCGGCGCCGAGCTGCCAGCGGTACGGCGGGAACAGCCAGGACCATCCGACCAGTTCGCCCTGCCCCATGGTCTCGATCACGACCGCACGACCGCCCGGTACCTGGATGTCGAGAGTGACCGCGCCGGAGCGGACTATCCAGAAGCGGTCCGCGGGAGCGCCTTCGGTGAATAGACGCGCCCCCTCGGGAAAGTGCACCTCGCGTGCCAGCGCCATGAGGCGTGACCGGTGCTCCGCCGACAAGGAGGCGGCGATCCGGGTGGGGGAAAGCATGCTCATGGCTGCCCTCCGGTTCTGAGTCCCCTTCCAGTGTCACCCCGCGTGGCCGGACGCACGACAGGAGCGGTCGCCGGGACCGAGTTCCCGCAGCGCTGCCCCGGCGTTCACAGCATGAGGATCCCGGAGGTATGCCCGGAGGTATGGAGGCAGTCCGAACGGGTACTGGCGCTCACGGGCGAACCCGGGAGGCTGCGATGGAGTGCGTGGAGGAGCGTCCGTACCGCTTCCGGATCGATCAGCAGCGGGAGATGCGAGTGCCCGGCGTGGTGTTCGCGTCCCGGGAGTTGTTGCACGATGCCGAGAAATCGCTGGAGCAGGTCGTCAATGTGGCGACGCTGCCAGGCATCGTGACTGCCTCGTACGCCATGCCGGACATCCACTGGGGCTACGGCTTCCCCATCGGCGGAGTGGCCGCCACCGACATCGACGCCGGCGGCGTGGTTTCGCCCGGCGGCGTCGGCTTCGACATCTCCTGCGGGGTCCGGCTGCTGGCCGCCGACTGCGACCGGCGGGCGCTGGAGCCGGCGCTGCCCGCGCTCATGGACGGCCTGGGCCGGGTGATCCCGCGCGGCGCCGGACCCGGCGGTGTCTGGCGGCTGGACGGCTACCGTGAGCTGGAGCGGGTCCTGGAGGGCGGATCCCGGTACGCCGTGGAGCAGGGCCACGGCGAGGAGCGCGACCTGCGGCGCTGCGAAGACAGCGGAGCGGTCGCCGGCGCCGACCCGGGCCAGGTGAACGAGCGGGCGCGTGAGCGCGGGCTCGGCCAGGTCGGCAGCCTCGGCTCCGGGAACCATTTCCTGGAGGTCCAGCAGGTCGACGAGATCTACGACGAGTCGGTCGCCGCCGCGTTCGGGCTCGCCGCCGACCAGATATGCGTGATGATCCACTGCGGTTCCCGCGGGCTCGGGCACCAGATCTGCTCCGACCACGTACGGGCGATGGACCGGGCCATGGCCCGGTACGGGATCGCCGTGCCGGACCGGCAGCTCGCCTGCACCCCGGTCGATTCGCCGGAGGGCAACGCGTACCTCGGAGCGATGGCCGCGGCCGCCAATTACGGACGCACGAACCGGCAGTTGCTGGCCGAGGCGGCCCGAGGTGTCTTCCGCCGAGAGGCAGGCGCCCGGCTCACGCTCGTGTACGACGTGTCCCACAACCTCGCCAAGATCGAGACCCACGTGGTGGACGGCGAGCCGCGTCGGCTGTGCGTGCACCGCAAGGGCGCCACCCGGGCGTTCCCGCCCGGCCACTCCGAGCTGCCCGCAGAGCTGCGCGGCGTCGGCCAGCCGGTGCTCATCCCCGGCACCATGGGCACCGCCTCGTACATCCTGACCGGCGTCAGCGGAGGCGACGCCTTCCACTCCACCTGCCACGGCGCCGGCCGGGTCATGAGCCGCCACAAAGCGGCACGCACCATCGGTGGCAAGGAGCTGCGGGCCAGGCTGGAGGCGGGCGGCATCGCGGTGCGCCCGTTGTCCTGGCGGGGCCTGGCGGAGGAGACCCCGGAGGCGTACAAGGACGTCACCGCGGTGGTGGAGGCGAGCGAGGGCGCGGGGCTGTGCCGCAAGGTGGCCCGGCTCGTCCCGATCGGTGTGGTGAAGGGATAGCAGCGTTACGCAAGGCTGTTACGCAGGGGCAGTTACGCAGGGCGGCGGCCTGCACCACGTCGCCCGCACCGCCTCAGACGTCGACCGTCACCGCGCAGGACCATCCGTACGGATCCGGCGCCAGGTGCAGCTCGTTCCAGGACACGGCCTTCGGCACAGCACCGGTGATCGGCACCGATCGCACATCGGTCACCGCCATCCGCAGGTCCAGCCCGCCGTCATCCGTCTCCGCCTCGACGTTCACCGGCACCTCGCCGTCCACCTCCAGCCGGAAGATGACCTCGTCCAGCAGCGCGGCCAGCAGGTCGTCGTCGCTGCCCTCGTCCACCCTCATCTGCCGCACGGCGCTCGCCCGCACGCCGGACAGGTCGGCGAAGCACTCCACCATCCCCAGCACCGCCTCCACCAGGCACTGCTCCCGGCTCGCCCCCCACGCCTCGATGCGCATGTCGGCCGTGTGCGGGACGGCCCGATGCCCGCACTCCCCGGGGCGTCGCACCTGCCTGTCGTTGTCCATGTCACCGGCCATGCCGAGCATGTGCCCGCTCATCCCGCGCCGATGCGTGACGCGTGCCGGCGGTCCCCGACAGTCACCACGTGCGCGCCGTCCACCTGCGTGTTCTGCACGTGCCCTGATGTCGCACCGGTGGGAGAGTCGGAGAGCGAGCCCGTTCAACCCGGAGGTGCTGCTCATGGACACCGTCCTGATCACCGGTGGGACCGGCCATCTCGGGCGTGACGTGGTGGCCGCACTGAAGTCCCGGTACCGGGTGCGCGTGCTGGCCCGGTCGCGTGGGCAGGACCCCGACGTGGAGTGGATCAAGGGCGATCTCGCCACCGGCGCCGGAGTACAGGACTCCGTTTCGGGGGCGCAGATCGTGATTCATGCGGCGACACTCTCCCCGGCCGCCCGGCGCGGTTACCTCCTTCCGACCGACTTCTGGCGCAGCCCTCCCCAGGTCGATGTGGACGGCACCCGCCGACTGCTGGAGGAGGCCCGGAAGGCAGGCGTCGCCCATTTCGCGTACATCTCGATCGTCGGCGTCGACCGCTCCCGTATCCCCTACATGCTGGTGAAGCACGCCGCCGAGGAATTGGTACGGGCCGGTGGAGTGCCCTGGTCCGTCCTGCGGGCCACGCAGTTCCACTGGCTGGCCGACCGCATGCTCGGCAAGGCATCGAGGATGCCGTTGCTGGCGGTACCCGGCGCCCTGGTGACTCATCCGGTGGACTCGCGCGACTTCGCGGCGTACGTGGCCGACCGCGTCCAGGAGGGGCCCGGCGGGGACTGCGAAACATTCGGCGGCCCCGAGGTGCTGGAGCTGCGTGATCTCGTCAGGCAGTGGCAGCAGGCCCGCGGCCGGAAATTCCGGGTGCTGAACGTACCCGCGCCCGCACGTCTCCGGCGAGCGGCCCGCGACATGACCGCCCCGAACGGCCGCCTCGGCGACACCACCTGGTCGGACTGGCTGCGCACCCACCAGCCCGAATAGACGCGATGACCCACCCCGGCCCGGACCTCACCCCTGAAAACCTGGTGAGGGCCGCTCGCGCCGCCGGTGTGAGGGATGAGCGCCTGCTGCACGCCATGCGTGTCGTCCCGCGCTCGGCATTCGTACCCGCCTCGTACCGCGCGTCGGCGTACACGGACGCGCCGATCCCCATCAGCCACAGTCAGGTGACGACGCAGCCCTCCCTCGTCGCCATGATGATCGACGCGCTCGACCTCACCGGGAGCGAGAACGTCCTGGAAATCGGTACCGGATACGGCTTCCAGACCGCACTGCTGGCACGCCTTGCGACGTACGTCGTGAGCGTCGAGCGATGGCCCGACATGGCGGAGGAGGCCCGCGCCAACCTCGCCGACGAGGGCGTGGAGAACGTCGAGATCGTCGTCGGCGACGGCACCCTCGGCATGGCCGCCCATGCCCCCTACGACGCTGTCGTCGTCTGCGCCGCCTTTCCGCAAGTGCCGCCCCCGCTGGTCGAACAACTGCGGATCGGCGGCCGCCTCGTCCAGCCGATCGGCCCGGGCGGCCAGGAGGAAGTCGAGCTGTACGAGCGGACCGCCCACGGCCTCGAGCACCGCGGGAACGTCGTACCGGCCCGCTTCGTCCGCCTGTTCGGGGCATACGGCTATCCCCCGACGACGCCGTTCGGGGATGCTGGGTGACATGGTGGCGGTCCTGGGCGTCGATGCGTGCACGGCGGGGTGGGTGGCGGTCGAGCTGCGGGACGCCCGATTCGCGGGGGCACGCCTGGCCACCGACGTTCGCTCCCTGCTGCGCGAGGCAGGGGAGGCCCGGAGCGGCGGCGGTGGCGTCGAAGTCGTGGCCGTGGACATGCCGCTGGGTCTCCTCGATACGGGATGGCGGCGCGCGGAGGCGGAAGCGGCGGCCCTGCTGGGCCGGCTGAGGGGCAGCGTCTTCCGGGTGCCGCCCCACGCGGTGTGGCAGGAGGAGCACTACGAGGCCGCGAACCGCCGGTGCCGGGAACTCACCGGAGCCGGGCTGAGCCGCCAGAGCTGGGGCCTCGCCGTCAAACTCCGCGAGGCGAACGGCTGCTTGGCGGACGCCGGGGCCGACCGGCTCTTCGAAGTGCACCCCGAGGTGTCGTTCTGGGCGCTGGCGGGGAAGACACCGCTTCCGCACCGCAAGAAGAGCTGGGCGGGTCAGATGGCACGACGCTCGCTCCTCGAGGCCGCCGGTGTCGTCCTCCCCGACGAGCTGGGGGACGTGGGGCGCGTGCCGCCGGACGACGTACTGGACGCGGCTGCCGCAGCATGGAGCGCACAACGGATCGCCCAGGGCCGCGCGCAGCCCCTCCCCGACCCGCCGCAATACGACAGCCGTGGCCGGGCTGTCGCGATCTGGTACTGACCGGAGCGGAAGGCGGCTGACGGCATAGGCTCATGCGTCGTGGCTGATGAGATACACAAGATCGTGACGACGTTGCCGGACCTGAAGGACGTCACAGGCGTATGGGCCGTGGCGGAACGCCGTCTCGCGCAAGGTGACGGAGTCTTCCTGGCGGACCTGGGGGTCGCTCTGGCTGTTGCTCCGGACCGTCGGCGTATGGCGGTGCTGGCCGCGACGGATACCGACTGACGACGTCGTGTGAAACCGGTGCGGCCGCAGAGCAAGCCTTCGACCAGGCGCCCGCCGACGCGCTGCTGCCGGCTTGTGCACGGAGTCGGTGTCCCGACGAGATCGCCGAGAACGCGTCGCGGTTCGTTCTGAGTTCGCCGGCGGTCTCCACCGTCACGCCGCTGCGGCGGTCCGCGAGAGGCGTTGTCCTACTGGAATTCTATTAACCCCAAAGGGTGGCGGGAATTCAGATTTTCGGTGGTGGCCCACAAGAATACGAATCTCTTCCCACTGCCGGAGGTGCCGTTGTCCCGTCCCGCCTCTTCCCAGTCGTCCCCGTCGACCATGATGACGCTCGGGTGCGCGTTGTTCGCCACCCGATGGCTCCAAGCACCTCTGTATTTCGGCCTGGTGGCCGCTCAAGGGGTCTACGTCTACAAATTCTTCAACGAGTTGTGGCATCTCATCGACCACGTCGTGAGCGGGCGGGCGGACGAGACCCACGTCATGCTCGCCGTCCTCAAGCTGGTCGATGTCGTGATGATCGCCAATCTGCTGATCATGGTGATCGTCGGCGGGTACGAGACCTTCGTCTCCCGGATTGGGCTCCAGGGCCACCGTGACCAGCCGGAGTGGCTCTCGCACGTCAACTCCAATGTGCTGAAGGTGAAGCTGGCCACCGCCATCGTCGGGATCTCGTCGGTGCACCTGCTGCAGATGTTCGTGGACGTGCACCACACGCCCCAGCACGACCTGCTCTGGGGCACGGTAATCCACATGGCGTTCATCGCCTCGGCGGCCATCCTCGCGTACATGTCCGGCCCCATGGCCTCGCACGAGAGCAGGGGAAACTCTGCACACGGGTCGCAGTCGCCGGTCCTGCCGCGGCAGCGGGACGGCGGGGCCGAGGAGCCGGGTTCCGCGGCGGAGGAGCGGATCGAGGCGGCCGGATTCCCCGCGCGCAAGGTCCTGGAGATGTTCGACGACACTCACCTGCGCTCGCCCGACCCGCAGACCCTCGCCCGGCTGGGCAAGGCCGACTTCGTCGGCCGCAAGGGCAATGTGGTGTTCCTCGGCGCTCCGGGCACCGGCAAGACGCACTTGGCCGTCGCGCTGGGCGTACGCGCGTGCCAGGCCGGCCACCGGGTCCTGTTCGCCACCGCGGCCGAGTGGGCCGCCCGCCTCGGTGACGCGAAGGCCGCGGGACGGCTGACGAAGGAGCTCGCGCGGCTGGACGACTATCCGCTGCTGATCGTGGACGAGCTGGGTTACGTACCTCTGGAGGGAGAGGCGCCCCACCTCCTCTTCCAGCTCGTCTCGCGCCGTTACGAGCGGGCCTCGCTGATCGTCACCAGCGACCGCCCGTTCGGCCGCTGGGAGGAGGTGTTCGGCGACGCCGGGGTTGCCTCAGCAGCGGTCGACCGCCTCGCTCATCACGCGGAGGTCGTCACCCTCGACGCCGACAGCTACCGGACGCGAGGACTCGAAGCCGCCGCGGTCGCGGGGCGGGGGACGCCCGGCTTCTGACGGGCAGAGATCCGGTACGGCCATCGGAGCGGCGTGCGGGTGGCGTGGGTGACACGGGGCGTGTCCAGGGGTAGTGGTGCGGTGGGCCGCTGAGGCTGGTGGCCTGGAGGTGCCTTCCCATGAGCGATCCGTTCGGTGGTGTCGTCGGACTGCTGCATGCCGCGGTGGCAGCGTCCGACGTGCCGTCCGTCGCGGTGCTCGTGGACCTGGTCAGGACGCCTTCCTCGGGCGGCCAGGTCAAGTGCTGGGAGCACTTCGCCGAGGCCGCTGCGGGCATGAGCCCGGCCGGGCTGGGAGTCGATCTCACCGTTTACACGCTGGGTGAGGCGCACCGCGTGGAGCGCCTCTCGCCGGCCGTACGGTTCGTCTCGCTGCCACCTCTGCTGAGTACGGCGCCGTTGGTCCGGAAGGCCGGAGCGGACGTCTGCGACCTCTCGCCCCACCACCCGGCGCTGAACCGGCTGCTGCCCCTGCACAGCGTCTGGCATCTGACGCACATGTTCTCCCTCGCCAACACCGCGGTGCGGCTGCGCCGGACGCACCAGCGGGCGGGGCCGGCGAACCGGCCGGGACTCGTGGCTTCCGTGCACACCGACGTGCGGGCGCTCACCTCCACCCATGCGGGTACGTAGACCTCGGCACGGTCCCGCGCGATGGAGTTCCAGACGGCGGAGGCGACCCGGTGGGCCGGTACCGGCCGCGGATGGGAGCGGTTGTACGGAGCTCCTCGGTGGTCGAAGAACGGGGTGTCGACCACGCCGGGCACCACCACCGTGATGGTCACTCCGGTCCCACGCAGCTCGTAGCGCAGAGAGTCCGCGAAGGTCTGCAACCCGGCCTTGGCGGCTGAGTAGACCGCCTCGCCGCGGACGCCGACGGAGCCCGCAATGGAACCGACCAGGACGATGCGGCCGTGCCCGGCCGCCACCATGTCCGGCAGCAGGAGCCGCACCAGATGAATGACGGCAACCAGGTCCACGGACAGCACCTGGTCGATGTCGGGCAGCGGCATGTCCTTGAAGGAACCGGCCCAGCCGATCCCCGCCCCCGCCACGAGAAGATCCACGCGCCCCGCGGCCCGCAGCGCTTCACGCACCAGCGCCCGACTGCCCTCCAGCGTGGCCAGGTCGGCCGGGAGAGCAGTGGCCGAGGTCCTGCGTGCCACGTCGTCCAGCCGGTCCCGGTCGCGCCCGTTCAGCAGCAGTCGCCAGCCACCCTCGGCGGCAAGCCGCTCGGCGACGGCAGCGCCGATGCCCGAGGACGCGCCGGTCACCAGCGCCACTCCGGCCCCCCCGCGCACCACCGCCGGAACCGGTGCCCGCAGGCTGGGCGGCCCGGTCGGCCTCGCTGCGGCCGGTGGAGCCGGCGACGGCGCTGAGACCGGCGAATGAACGCGCCACGACAGTCCTCTCAGAAGGCCACAAAAGCTGACTTTTCGATGGCAACCATTCACTATGATCGTTCCTGAGCCGAACCGCTGCACGTTCCACACGCATCCGCCCGGCCGTACGTGGCGGGACTCGGCAACAAGCCCGCTCAGCGATCAGGGTCCAAGATCGATGCGGGCGGCGGTCGGCAGGTGGTCGCTGCCGGTGGCGGGCAGAGTCCAGACGCCGGTGACGGTCGCCGAGCGGGTCATGATGTGGTCGATCCGGGACATGGGGAAAGCCGCAGGCCAGCTGAAGGCGAAGCCCCGCCCTGTCGAATCCGTCCGCGAGGTGACCGGAGCCAGCCCACGGTCGTCCACTGTGCTGTTGAGGTCGCCCAGCAGGATCAGCTTGTCCTGCTTCTCGGCGGCGATGGCCGCGCCCAGCAGGCCGGCGCTCTCGTCCCGCCAACCGGAGCTGAAACCGTTCAGCCGGACGCGGACCGAGGGCAGGTGGGCGACGTACGCCGCGATCTCGCCCCGTGGCGTACGTACGCTGCACCGCAGCCCACGGCTCCAGCCCTCCCCGATCCCCTCCGGCTTGATGTCCAACGGCCGGACGTCAGCCAACGGATACCTCGACCAGAGTCCGACGCTGCCTGCAACCGCGTGGTAGGGGTAGTCGGCTGCCAGGGCCCTCTCGTAGACCGGCAACGCGGAGGGCGTCAGCTCTTCCAGAGCGACGAGATCCGGTGCGGACTTGATCAGGGCAGCCGCGGTGCCCGCGGGATCGGTGTTCTCGTCACTGACGTTGTGCTGGAGCGCGATGATGTCGTGTGCGCCGCGGCCCGCCGTCGGATCGGCGAGAAGCAGCCCGCCGAAGTGGTTTGCCCAGACGGCTGCGGGCACCAGCACGGCCACCAGCGCGATGACCGAGCGGCGCAGCAGTGCCAGGCCGAGCAGCACCGGAATGGTCAGGCCGAGCCAGGGCAGAAACGTCTCCAGCAGGCTGCCGAGGCGGCCTACGGTGTTGGGCACGGCGGAGTGGAACGCCAGCAGGCCTGCGGTCAGCACGGCAAGCGACGCGAGAATACGACCACGCGCCCAGGGCGACCGGCCTTTCGCATCCTTGCCCCAACGCCACCGGTCGATGCGACGCAGCCACCGCCGGAGCGCCGAAGCCCTCGACCCCGGCGCCGTACCGTTGCTGTTCGCCCCCTCCACCACGTGCCACCCATCTGCCTCGGACCTGTCTTCGCCCCGCAGCGATGAGCACGACGTGCCTGTTACGACGCATGAGCCGCTGATCAGGTTCCGGACCGTGAAGTCGGCTTGCGTCTGGCAGCTTGCTGCCACGTGGAGGCGCTCCGAAGGCCGTCTGACCAGACTCCGATCATGACCTCAGAGACAATCACCGCGGCGGCCGCGGGCACTTGGGAACTCGGCGACCTGACAGTCAACCGGATCGGTTTCGGCGCGATGCGCCTGACACAGAGCGGCGAGGCGTTCGGGGCCGGCGCCACACCGAGCGACCGTGGCCGGGCGATCAGTGTGCTGCGCCGAGCGGTGGAGCTCGGTGTGAACCATATCGACACCGCCGCGTTCTACTTCTCACCGCTGCGTTCCGCCAACGAGCTGATCAACCAAGCACTGGCCCCTTACCCGGATGATCTCGTCATCACCACCAAGGTCGGGCCGGGCCGGGACCCGTCGGGGGAGTGGCTGCCCCATGCCACCCCCGAGCAGCTGCGCGGCCAGGTCGAGGAGAATCTCCGTCAGCTCGGCCGTGACCACCTCGACGTGGTGAACCTGCGCATCGTCGGAACCGATTCGATCGCCGAGCGTTTCGGCGCACTGGCCGAACTGCGCGATGCCGGGCTCATCCGCCACCTGGGCATCTCCAACGTCCGCCCCGAACACCTCGCGGAGGCCCAGGCCATCGCGCCGGTGGTCTGCGTACAGAACCAGTACGGCATCGGCGCCCGGCCCGAGCAGGACGACTTCCTGCGTACCTGCGGTGAGCGTGGCGTCGCGTTCGTGCCGTTCTACGCGATCGCCGGCGCCGGACGCGAGGCGGGCGCGAGCGGCGCCGACAGCGACGAGGTACTCGCCGTCGCCCGCGCACACGGCGCGACGCCCGCCCAGGTCCGGCTGGCGTGGACACTGCACCGCGGGCCGCATGTGCTGGCCATCCCGGGCACCGGCAATCCGGACCACCTCGTCGAAAACGTTGCCGGTGGTGCGCTGCGGCTCTCCGCGGACGAACTGGCCCGCCTCGACTCGCTCCCCACAGGCCGGGAGTGAGCCAAGGGGCGACGAAGCGTTGGCGCAGGTGCAGACGGCCCTCCGGCCGGCGTCGCGACGACTTAGAGGGAGTCCAGGTCGACCGCGTCGGCCATCGCCTTGTACCCGGCGTCGTTGAGGTGGATGAGGTCTTCGAAGGCGTATTCCTTCTTGATCTTGACCCTCTTGGGGTCGGCCGGGTCGGCCACCGCCCGGTCGAAGTCCACGACGCCGTCGTACGCGCCGCTCGTGCGGATCCAGTGGTTGACCGCGTTACGTACGTGCTCGCCGCGCTCGGTCCAGTACTCGTAACCGTGGTACGGCGGAAGGGTGCCGCCGAGGACCTTGACGCCACGGGCGTGGGCCTCGCGGATGAGCTGTCGGTGACCGGCGATGATCTGCTCGGCGCTCACCTCCGGGCTGGGCGTCGTGCAGCGGTCGGCGGGGCTGTCGGGGTGGACGATGTCGTTGGTGCCTTCCAGGACGATCACCGTGCCCACGTCGGAGCGGCCGAGCGCGTCGCGCCGGAACCGGGCGAGGGCACTCTCGCCGTAGCAGTCCGAGTCGCCCAGGACCTTGTTGCCGCCGATGCCCGCATTGAGCACCGGACGTGAACGGCCGTCTGCAGCAAGGCGTTTGGCGAGTTCGTCGGAGTAGCGGCGGTCGGCGCCGGGGGTCGCGCCGTAGCCGTCCGTGAGGGAGTCGCCGAAGGTGACGACCGCGGGCCGGGCGCGGCTCGGGCTGCCGTCCTTCACATCGACGCCGGCCAGGTAGTACCAGGAGTAGCTCTGTTCCGAGAAGGCGTCCGCAGCCGGGTCGCGGAGGTGGTCCCGGTGGCACGGTAGGACGTGGACATGGCGACGTTGTGGAAGGTGGCCGGCCCGGTGGTGCCCTGGAAGTAGAAGGTGACGGTGAGCTGTTCGAGGGCCGTGACGGGGAGGGCGACCGGGTCGCTCGACAGCTGCTGGCCGGCGGGGACCGTAACGGCGCCCGCCCCCTTGAACCGCAGCGCGCGTACGGTGTCCGGCCGCTGTGCGGCGCCCCCGGCGCTCTTGGCGACGGTCGCGCCGGTGAGCCGGAGCGGCGTCGTGCCGTAGGCGTTGGAGAGCCGGACGCGCAGCTCGGAACCTTCGGCGCCGACGCGGATCACCTGGCGTACGGAGTGGTTGTCGAAGCCCGCCTCGGACCAGTTGGGGAACCAGTCGGTGTGGGTGGGCGCCTGCTGGGAGGCGGTCCAGGCGCTGCGCCAGGGGGCTATGTGCGCGGCGACCGGTGTGGCGGCCGGTGTGGTGGCGTTCGCGGTCATGAGGGCGGCGGCAAACGGGATCGCGAGGGCAATTGATTTGGCAGTCATGCTCCATTGACGGATCCTGTCGAAGGAATGTGACGGTCAGGTCGCCGCTTCCGCGGGCACCGGCGTGTGTACGGTACGGACAACGCGTGCGAAGGGTGCGGTCGTGAGCAACACACACCGGATCGAAGTGAGCCGGGAACAGGTACTGGCCTACCGGATGGCGGCCCACGGTTTCGACCGCTCCTCGCCCGCACCGGACGTACTCGTCATAGGAGCGCAGGACACGCCGATCGGATCGGCCCGGCAGGCTCTGGCCGCGCGGCGCGCGTCACTTGACGGGCTGGAGCTCGTCTGGTCGTTCCGCGGCGCTCCCCATCTGCACCGGCGTGCGGACCTGTCGGCGCTCGCCGCCGCTCTCTGGCCGCTGGACGATGCCGACGCGACGGCGCGGATCGACACTGCGGTGATCAAGGAGGGCGCGCGGCTCGGTATCGAGGCGTTCCGGGTCACCGCCGAGGCGTTCCGCGAGGTGGTGACGGCGCCTATGCCCAAGGGTGAGGTCAGTACCGCGGTCAGTGCGTCCGTACCGGAGTCGCTGACGTATTGGTGTGCGCGGTGCGGTGCGCAGCACATTTCCGGGCTGCTGTTCCAACAGGCTGGGATCTTCGGAGGGATCGGCGTCCGGTCGGAAGGGGGGAGGACCATCCTGGCCCCGCTGGGCGAGAGGTTTCCCGTACCGGCCGAGGCGTCCGGGACCACCGAGCTGGTGCGCGCCTATCTGCGCTTCCTCGGTCCTGCCACGCCCGCCGAGGTGGCGAAGTACCTCGGCACCAAACCGACTGTCGTCAAGACGGTGTGGCCGGAAAACGACCTGGCCGAGGTGTGGCTGAACGGCAAAAAGGCATGGCTGCCCGCCTCCGACCTGGACGCACTGCTGTCGGCGGAGAGCCAGGGACTCGTACGGTTGCTGCCGCCGGGCGATCCGTTCCTGCAGGCACGCGACCGGGGACTGGTCGTGCCGGACAAGAGCAGAGAGAAGGAGATCTGGCGGGCGATCGGTGGTCCGGGCGCGTTGCTGGTCGGCTCGGAGATCGCCGGTACGTGGCGTGCCAAGGCCACCGGCCGCAAGCTCGACCTGACGGTCACCCCTTTCGGACCGCTGTCCTCCGCCGTCCGCAGGGAACTGGACGCCGAGGCCGCCACTGTGGCCTCGGCGCGCGGCGCGGCCGAGCCCCGGCTGCACATCGCTCGATCGGATGGTTGAGCTGGGAATACGCTCCTGACTCACGCTCAGTTGTGGAACTCTCGCGCCCGATGTGAACCCGAATGTCAACCAGCGAGAGAAGGCTGCGGCATGACGCGCTCTCTTCGGCTTCCCGACTTCTACCGGCCGTGGCCCGCGCGTCTGAATCCGCATCTGAGGTCCGCGCGCCAGCACAGCAAGGCGTGGGCGCGCGGGATGGGGATGCTGGGCCACGCGGGAGCCGACGGCAGTCCGGTCTGGGACGAGGCCCGGTTCGACTCCATGGACTACGCCCTGATGAACGCGTACGTCCACCCCGATGCGAGCGCCGAGGAACTCGCGCTGCTGACCGACTGGTACGTGTGGGTCTTCTTCTTCGACGACCACTTCTTCCAGGTGTTCAAGCGCACCGGGGACTACGACGGCGCCAGAGCGCACCTTGCCCGGTTGGCCCTGTTCACGCCTCTGGACGGGGCTGCGCCCTCTCCTGCGAACCCGGACGAGCGGGCGCTGTCAGACCTGTGGCCGCGTACCGTCCCCGCCAGGTCGGCCGAATGGCGCCGCCGCTTCGCCGCCAGTACGCAGAACCTCATCCAGGACTGCCTTCGCGAGCTGTCCAATATGGAGGCCGACCGGGTTCCCAACCCGATCGAGTACCTCGCACTCCGCCGCACTTCGGGCGGAGCCCCTTGGTCGGCGGCCCTGGTGGAGCACGCGGTCGGCGCGGAGGTCCCCGCCGCTCTCTTCGGCACCCGGCAGCTGCGCGTGCTGCGGGACACCTTCGCCGACGGTGTGCATCTGCTCAATGACGTCTTCTCCTACGAACGCGAGACAGGGGAGGAGGGCGAGCTCAACAACGGTGTGTTGGTGGTCGAGCGGTTCCTCGGCTGTGATCCGCAGGGTGCCGCCGACCGTGTCAACGACCTACGTACCTCCCGGCTGCACCAGTTCGAGAACACCGCCGCCACGGAGCTGCCGCTTCTTCTGGAGGAACACGGCCTCGATCCCGAGGCCCGGCTGGACGTGGCCCGTTACGTCAAGGGCCTGCAGGACTGGCAGGCGGGCGGCCTCGAGTGGCACCTGCGCTCAAGCCGCTACATGAACTCCCAGCCGCCTCAGGCCCCCTCGGGGTTCCGGCCGCTGATCAGCCACACCGGCCTGGGTGCCTCAGCCCTGCGGATCGCGCGACCACGCCGGCCCGGTCACACGAGCAACACCCCCGGGTACCCGTTCGTCCTGCCGCCCTTCAGCCTGCCGTGGCCCGCGCGGCTCAACCCGCACGTGGACTCCGCGCGGCGCCACGCCAAGAACTGGGCTCGCCGGATGGGCCTGCTCGACCCACTGGAGTTGCCGCCCGGCCCCGCGATCTGGGACGAGTACACCTTCGACTCCGACGACTGGCCGTTGTTCGCGGCCCTGACCCAACCGGATGCCACCGAGGAGCAACTCCAGCGGGTGGCCCTCTGGGACGTCTGCCTGCTCTCCCTCGACGACTACTTCGTCACCGCGTACAAGAACCCGCGCGACCTGGCCGGGGCCAAAGCATTCGTCGACAGGCTGCCGCGGTTCATGCCGCTGGACGGCTCGCCCGCCCCGGAGCCTGCCAACCAGGTGGAGCGCGGGCTGGCCGATGTGTGGGCCCTGAGCGCGCCAGCCATGCCGCCGGAGCTGCGGAGCCGGTTCCCCGGCTATGTGATGGACTTCGTCGGCTCCAACCTGTGGGAGCTGTTCAACATCATCGAGGACCGGGTGCCCGACCCGGTCGACTACCTGGAGATGCGCCGCACCACGGCCGGGACGGACCTGTCGACCGGCCTCACCGTCCACGCTCCCGGCCGCGAACTCCCGCCCGAGGTCCTTGAGTCCGCGCCGATGCGGACCTTGGTGAACGTCTTCGCCGACACCGTCGGCATTCGCAACGACATCTACTCCTACCGCAAGGAGATCGACTCGGAGCAGGAGGTCAGCAACGGTGTCCTGACCATCCAGCGGTTCCTCGACTGCGGTCTGCAGCAGGCTGTGGACATCGCGTACGACCTGTTCACCGCCCGAATCCGCGAGTTCGAGGAGACCGCCGCCACCGACCTGCCCCAACTCCTTGCGGAACTGAGCCCGGACGTATCCGAGAACGTCCTCGCGTACGTCAGGACGCTCCAGGAGTGGATGGCCGGCGACAACCAGTGGTACCGCCAGACGGGCCGCTACACCCGACGGCCCATGGAGCGCCTCCTCCACGGCCCCACCGGCCCCGGTACCTCCGCCGCCAGGATCGCCGATCATCCTGGGTTCACAGCGAGGAGCGTTGGCTGCCCTGACGGGCAATGTGTGGTCCTGGCACCGATACTTGACCATGACACCGTGTGAGGCCATGCACTGAGGGACGTCATGTTCACCATCGGAGACTTCGCCCGGCACGGCCGCGTGTCCGTCCGCATGCTGCGTCACTACGACGCCATCGGGCTCCTGCGTCCTGCCCACGTCGACCCAGTCAGCGGCTATCGCTTCTACGAAGCGGGCCAGCTCGCCCGGCTCAACCGTGTCATCGCCCTGAAGAATCTCGGATTCACACTCCAGCAGGTGCAGATGATCCTGGATGAGCAGGTAAGCCCTGAGCAGTTGCGCGGGATGCTGCGGCTGCGACGGGCAGAGCTCGAAGAGGCTGTGGCAGCCGCAGCGGCACGGCTGACCCAAGTCGAGGCGAGGCTCCGGACAATTGAGAGTGAGGGACGTATGAGTACCCATGACGTGGTGGTCAAGCGCATTCCAGCTGTCCGGGTCGCCGAGCTCACCGGCACTGCCGCCGGCTACGAGCCGGAACACATCGGCCCGGTCATCGGGCCGCTCTTCGACGAGCTGTGCCGAAGGCTGAACCAGGTGGGCGTGGCGCCGGTGGGGCCGGGCATCGCCTACTACGAGGACTCCCTGGACGGCGGCGACGCGATCCTCGTACATGCCGCACTACCGGTCGCGACGAGCGCGAAGGACGGCCACGACTTCTCCGTCGTGGACCTCCCTGCGATCGAGAACTCCGCCACCATCGTGCATCGCGGCTCCATGGACAACATCATGCCCACTGCCCAGAACCTGGCCCGCTGGATCGACAGCAATGGCTACCGCTCTGCCGGTTACCCGCGGGAGCTCTACCTCGAATGCCCCGACGATCCCGGCCAATGGGTAACCGAGATCCAGGAGCCGATCACCTCGCGCTGACCCCGGTCCCGGTGGTCAGCGGCCACCGGTCCGACCGTCCGCCGCTTGGCCTCTTCCAGCGGAAGGCAAGGGGCCTTGCGCTCCAGCCAGGTGCGGGCCACGAACAGAGCGCGCCCGGCGCGGGACCCGTCGGCCCTGATGACCCGACCTGAGGTTTCCAGCTCCGCTTGGGCGGCCTTGAAGCGCGCGGGCTTCCAGCCGGTCCACTCCTTGACGTGTCGGTCGGTCGGGTCGGGCAGCGCCAGCAGCATCAGGTAGTACGCCGCTGCATCAGCGCTCTGTCCGTACTCCGCCGCACATGTCTCCACTGCGAGGGCAGTGCGGAGTCGAGGTAGTCGTCCAGCCGTTCCAGCACCGGGTCACAGGCGCCGGAGAGCGCCGCCGGGTCGACGCGGACGTTGCGCATGCCGTACGTCGCGTCCTCCTCCAGGCCGACGGCCGGATGGTTGGTCAGCCCCAAGGAGCCGGGGCCGACGGTGCTGCTCGACGCGGGTACCGGTCGGTAAATGCTTCGCCGCGCAGAGACATCTCGGATAGCCTCGCGGAGAGCCGTGAGATGCGCGGAGAGACAACTGTGGAGGGCCAAATGAAGAACGTCGCTGTGGCGGGCCTGTCACCGGTCCTGTCTCTCCGGGTGTCCGCCTGAGCTACTGCTCCGGGGCCGCCCGCCTTTTCGAAGGGCGCCACTCCGTTGGCTTCTGTTTCCTACAACCTTTCCCTCCTTGGCTGGGATGACGGTTTCGCCGCGTCTTTGAAGCCCCAGCACCTTCCCGCGCGGGTCACGCGCGTCGACCGTGGCGCGTGCGACGTTGTCACTGACGGCGGTGAGCTGCGCGCGGCCTACAGTGGCGCGCTCAAGCGGGCCGCAGCCGTCGATCCGGTCGAGTTGCCCTGCGTGGGTGACTGGGTCGCGATCGAGGGCGAAATCCAGGAGGTCCTGCCGCGCCGTACCGCGATCGTGCGGGCCGGTGTCACTCCGGGCGTGTCACACGGCCAGGTGCTGGCCGCCAACGTAGAAGTCGTCTACATCGTGGAACCGGCTGTACCCAAGATTGATCTCGGGCGGATCGAGCGATTCCTGGCTCTGGCCTGGGAGAGCGGTGCTCAGCCGGTGGTCCTGATCACCAAGGCTGATCTCGCAGTGGTGGACATCGCCGAGGTGGAGGCCGCCGCGCCCGGCGCGACGGTTTTGGCGGTGTCCTCGATGACCGGTGAAGGGCTGGAAGGTGTGCGGCTCCAGCCCGGCCGGACGGCCGTCCTGCTGGGCAAGTCCGGTGCGGGAAAATCGACCTTGGTCAACGCGCTCGCCGGTGCCGACCTGATGGCGACCCGGGAGATCCGGGCCGGCGATGGCCGCGGCCGACACACCACCGTCCACCGGGAGTTGCTGCTCCTGCCGGACGGCGGCCTGATCATCGACACACCAGGGCTGCGCAGCGTCGGTCTCTACGATGCCGAAGAGGGCCTGACCCAGGTGTTCTCGGAGATCGAGCAGCTGGCCGCCCAGTGCCGGTTCCACGACTGCGCCCACGAGGCGGAGCCGGGCTGCGCGGTACTGGCTGCCGTCGATGAGGGTGAGCTGCCCGAACGGCGGCTGGCCTCCTGGCGCAAACTCCAGCGCGAGGCTGTCTGGATCGCTTCACGCTCCGACGCCCGGTTGAGGGCGGAGAAGAACCGCGAATGGAAGATCATTTACAAGTCCATGCGCGGTAGAAACCGCCCGTAGGCCCCCCTTTGCTCTGCGCACGTGGAGACATGTGCGCAGAGCAAGGATCGGCTCAGGCCGCGTTACGTTCTCGGCCGGCTCACGCCGACAGCGCCTGCTCATCCCAGTCGCCGTCCTGAGCGCAGGCGGCAGCCAGTTCGTCCAGGGACACCTCCAGCACTGCGGCAAGGGCCGCCACGGTGAAGAACGCGGGCGTGGGCGCCCGCCCCGTCTCGATCTTGCGCAGCGTCTCCGGGGACACCCCGGCCGCCGCAGCGACTTCCACCATGCTGCGGTCGCCGCGAGCCTGACGCAGCAACACACCGAACTGCTCCCCGCGCTGTCGCTCCCAAGGAGTCAATGGAGTTCTCACCATGCCGTGATACTAATACCGGTATAAGAATTGGTCCACACGTTGGCTGGGGAGTCGCAGAACATGGTGGAGATCAAGAACGCCGCGGCACTGGAAGCGATGCGGGAAGCCGGGCGCGTCGTGGCCCACGCGCTCGCCGCCGTAAGGGAAGCAGCCGGCGTCGGGGTGTCCCTGCATGAACTGGACGAAGCGGCCCGCGCCGTCCTTACGAAGGCAGGCGCACGCTCGCCCTTTCTGGGCTACCAGCCCTCCTTCGCTCCCACCCCCTTCCCCGCGGTGATCTGCACCTCGGTGAACGACGCCATCGTGCACGGCATCCCCACCGGTTACCGCCTGCGCGACGGTGACCTGGTCAGCATCGACTGCGGCGCGGAACTCGACGGCTGGACCGGCGACGCCGCCATCAGCTTCACCGTCGGAATCCCTCGTCCAGCCGATCTGGCTCTGATCGACGCCACGCAGCGGGCCCTCGACGCCGGCATCGCTGCGGCCACCCCGGGCAACCGTATGGGTGACATCTCCCACGCCATCGGCACCACCGCCCGCTCGGCACGCTGCGGCATGTCTGCCGACTTCGGCGGCCATGGCATCGGCCGTCGCATGCACGAAGACCCGCACGTTCCCAATCAAGGACGCCCCGGCCGCGGCTTCCCCCTCCGCCACGGCCTGACCCTCGCCATCGAACCGATGCTCATGGCCGGCGGCCGCGACGACTACCGCACCGGCGGCGACGGCTGGACCCTGCACACCATCGACGGCAGCCGAGCAGCCCACATCGAGCACACCATCGCCGTCACCGAAGAAGGGCCCCGGATCATGACCCTGCCCTGACCGAGGGGATGCTTCTCGCGCTGCCGACCGCCGGCGTCTCTGCCTCGCAGACGTCGGTGGCAACACCGGTCACCGCGCCCTCGCCCCCTTCCGGCGTCATGAGGATGACCGCGAGGGACCGGACATCGGGGCTCGGATCTGTGAGCGCCATGGCCAGCAGGTCGCGACCGTGCTCGCCTTGCGCGGCCAGGGCTCGGAGGATTGTTCCTCTCACGGCTGGATGCGTCTCCGCGACCAGTGCCTGCAGCAGAGTGCCGGGCAAGGAGACGCTCGGATCCGGGTAGGTGATGAACGTGTATGCGGCCGCCCGCCGCCTTGTTGCGAGATTGTCGTCCAGGAGCGTGGCCACGAGTTGGTCCTCGTCGCCGGCCATCTGGTCGGCGAACCAGGTGAGGTCCCGGTGTCCGGTCAGTACGAAGTCGAGCCACCGCTCGTACCAGGAGAGGAAGTTGGAATCGACGTAGAATCGGGGAGCGAAGAATCCCTCGGTGTTGACCTCGACCAAGCGCCCACGGCCCGGTCCTGTGACGACAAGCAGTGTGAAGTCGCTGCAGCCCCGGTGGACGACCGTGATAGTGCCGGGGAAGAGGCCCGTGAGGTCGCCCCGGTCGTCGTGCCCGGTGGGGATGTCCAGGTCGGGCACGATGGGGAACGATTCGGCGAGCCGGCCGCTGCGCCTCCCCTCGCCGGATACCCACCGGTCGATCGTCAGCAGCCCGTAAGCGGGACCGTATCCGCCGTGGCCGAGACGGGTGAGGAACTCGCGGTACTCCTTGGGCAGTCGGACACCATGGGTGCCCTCGAAGTCCGAGACCTGGGCCTCGGTGAGCACGGGGCCAAGAGTGGCCTTCTCCGTGATCGGCAGTGCGGTGAGCTTGGCTCGGATCCGGGCGATCCTGGCGTCCATCGGTTCTTCTTCTCATGCCGAAGCGAGTTCGAACTGGGAGCGTAGCCCCGGTCCGGGCTACCAGTCCGGCGTGCCGAGCCGGCCCTCGACGGCTCCCCCTGTGGTGAACGACAGGTGGCGGAAGGGCGTACAACCGTTTGCGCTTGGTGCGGGTCTTGTTGGCTACGGATCTTGTGATTCGTCTCAGGCAACAGTCGGCCACAACATGGGGGTTGGTTTGTCCTCCCGCAGTTTCCGCAATACGTCCGTTGCGATTGCCGTCGTGCTGGCCTGTGCCGGTACGGGCCTGATCCTGGCAGCATCGGCTGCCGTGGCGGTCCCTACCGCAGGCGCCGCCCTGCACGACGACTTCAACGGCGACGGATACGCCGACCTGGCGATCGGCGCGCCCAAGTCGAACAACGGCGGGGGCGCGGTCAGCGTGCTCCACGGGTCCGCCGGAGGGTTCTCCACCCAGCGCAAGCAGGTTGTGGCGCTGCCGGACCCGGAGGGGTCGGACACGCGGACGACCGCGTTCGGCACGGCCTTGCAGAGCGCCGACGTCGACGGTGACGGGTACGCCGATCTCATCTCGCCGGTCCACTACTCATCCGTCGGCATGGAGTCGGGCTGGCGCATGGCGATCACCTGGGGCGGGCCGCAGGGACTGTCGGCCGAGCCGGAGAGAATCCCGTATCTGCCGCCGGGCAGCTGGAACGACGTCTTCCAGTTCAAGGGAGCCACCGTCGGTGACCTCGACGGCGACGGGCACCCCGACCTGGCGCTGCTCGACGTCATCGGCACGGGCGACGAGACGGAACGGCACGATGTCACCATCATGCATGGGCCGTTCAGCCGCGACGAGAAGCCGGCAAGGATCTCGACGTCCGAGCTGGGCGCCGACGTCGCCGTCATCGGCCCGGCGGCCGCAGGCGACGTCAACGGCGACGGCGTGGACGATCTCGCCATGGGCACGCAGCTCCCGGGCGAGCGGGACCCGCGCGGCGTCACCCTGCTCACCGGCGGCTCCGCGGGCCTGACGGAGAGATCCGCGCTGAAGGATGCCCAGGGCAATGTCATCGGCGGCGAGGACATCGAGATCGGCGACCTCGACAAGGACGGTTACGAGGACATCGTCGTCGGACACTCCATCGACCACTACGAAAGCGACGCCTGGCTGCCCACCAAGGGCGGAGCCGTGGCGGCCGTGTACGGCGGCCCCGGCGGACTGTCCACCACCCGCAAGCCGGTGTGGATCAACCAGGCCACGACGGGTGTGCCGGGTACGGCGGAGCGGGGCGACGGCATGGGGAGCGCGATGTCCATCGGCGACACCAACGGCGACGGCTATCCCGACGTGGCCACCGGTCTGCCCGGTGAGGACCTGGACTCGGTGCTCAACGCGGGCAGCGTGCTGGTGCTGAAGGGGGGCGCCTCCGGCCTGACCGGCAGCGGGGCGAAGGTCTTCAGCCAGCGGACGAGTGGCGTGCCGGGGACGGCCGAGTCACAGGACCGGTTCGCTTCGGAGACCGCCCTTGCCGACGGCGACGGCGACAAGAAGTACGGCCTGGTCGTCGGTGACCCGGACGAGAACGCGGGCAAGGGCGCGGTGTGGGTCTTCGCCGCGAACTCCACGGGGATCACCACCACCGGCTCCTTCTCCTTCGGCGGGGCCACGCTGGGCGCTCCCTCGACGGCGGCACGGTTCGGCGCATCCCTCGCCGAGTGACCGGCGCCGCACACCCAATGTCAGGTCTTGCTGCCCGGCGAGGGGCGGGTGCCCGGGCGGTGTTCTTGGTACTCGTTCGTGAGCAGTGAATCCATGGTCCTGCGGAGGTGGTTGATGAAGTCCTCGAACTGCTGTAGCTGCGCGGGGGTGTACTGCGACATCTCCGCGGCCATGCGCTCGGCGTAGGGGCCGAAGAACTCCTCGGCACGCGGCCTGATGTCGGGGCTGCTGCGCAGCGTCACGATCCTGCGGTCGGTGTGCTCTCGGGTGCGGACGACGTGCCCGGCTACTTCGAGGCGGTTCAACAAGATGGTCGTCGCGCCGGACGACAGCGAGATGCGCTCGCTCAGCCGGGCGGGGGACAGGGGAGAGCCCTTGTCCTCCGCGTACAGGATCTCGGCCAGGGCTGCGGCGTCGGTGGAGTGCAGTCCCAGCCAGGTCGCGAAGCGTTGGGTGAACTCGGTGTAGTTGGCGCCGAACGCTCGCAGTCCGTCCATGAGGCGGTCGCGCTGAACCTCAAGGCCGCCGGACGCCGGGTTCTCCTTGGTCATGCTCCACGTTCCGATCTGTGCCGGTGATGCCCTACCGCTCGGTTGACAACCTACCTTGACCAAACTACCTTTGCCGCAAAGTTAACTACCTTTATGGCAAAGGTATATCCGAGTGGAGTCAGGCATGGACGACACAGCAGCATCCGCTCTCACGCGCCGGTGGTTAGGCCTCGTCGCCGTATCTCTGGGAGTGGCCCTGATCGTCGTAGACATGACGATCGTCAACGTGATCCTCGCCCCGGTCATCGAGGACCTCTCGATCAACTCGGTCGAGGCCCAGTGGATCCAGGAGTCCTACGCGATCGTCTTCGCCGCGCTGCTCCTTCTCACCGGACGGCTCTCCGACCTGCACGGCGCCCGCAAGATCTTCCTCATCGGCCTCGTCGTGTTCGGCGTGACGAGCGTGGTGGCCGCGGTCGCGCCGAACGGTGGCCTGCTGATCCTGGCGCGGTCTCTTCAGGGCATCGGCGGGGCCATGATCCTGCCGACGTCGTTGGCCCTGGTGAACGCGACGTTCACGGGCAAGGCCCGGGGTCAGGCGTTCGCCGTCTGGGGGTCGACCATCGGGGCTGCCGCGGCCGTCGGCCCGTTGCTGGGCGGCTGGCTCGCGGACCTCTCCTGGCGCTGGGCCTTCGGCATCAACATCCCGCTCGTGGCCGTGATCGCGGCAGGTGTACTGCTCTACCTGCCCGCGTCGCCTCGCCGTCAGGGGCGTGTCGACGGCCTCGGCGGCGTCCTGTCGGCGATCGGGCTCGGCTTTCTGGCGTTCGCGCTGATTGAAGGACGTACCTACGGCTGGTTCATCACCACCGAGTCGCTGACCATCGGCGGGTTCTCGTGGAGCGGCGGTCCCTCTCCGGTTCTCGTCGCATTCGTCGCGTCGGCTCTGGTCCTGCTCGCGTTCTGGCGCCGTCAGGCAGCGCTCAGCCGCACAAATGGCGACCCGCTGATGGACGTGCGGCTGTTCTCCATCCCCTCGTTCCGCAACGGCAATGTCGTGACGCTGGTCGTCGGCCTCGGCGAGTTCGGCATCATCGCGGTGCTGCCGCTCTGGTTGCAGTTCGCTCTGGACTACAGCGCGTTCCAAGCGGGGCTCGCGCTCGTCGCTCTCGCCGTCGGCAGCTTCGTCGCGAGCGGTGCGAGCTTCTCGATGGCCGCTTCGGTCCCGGCGCCGGCACAGGTGCGGATCGGCCTGATCCTGGAGGCCGCAGGCCTGGTGATGCTGGGACTGATCGCCACCACCGACAGCGCCTGGTGGCTGATCGCGATCGCACTGTTCATCTACGGCATCGGCGTCGGGTTCGCCACAGCGCAGGTCACCAACATCGTCCTCATGGACGTACGCGCCGAGAGCGCCGGCCAGGGCTCGGGCATCCAGAGCGCGGCACGCGAACTGGGCTCCGCGCTCGGTATCGCCGTACTCACTACGGTCTACTTCAGCACCCTCACCTCCAGCCTGGGCGACCGCCTCCGTAACACCGGGCTCTCGGGCCAGGACGCCGAACAGCTCAGCGGAGTTGTGACGGAGAGCGCCGGATCCGTGATCCCCTCACTCTCGGCCGACCCGCAGACGGCAGCGGCCGCGGACGCTGCGCGCGAGGCGATGACCACCGGGCTCGAAGTCTCCAGCTACGTCTGCGCCGGGCTGCTGGTGCTGGCGCTTGCGGCCACGCTGTTCGTCGCTCCCAGGACCAGGATGACGACCGGCACCGCCACCTCCGCGGAGCGCGAGCCCTCGCGGGAACAGAGCCCGCACTGACACCTGGGCCGCCTCCGCCCGAATCCTGGTGGAGCGATATCTGTCGCGCCCCTTGTTGAAGCAATGAATCAGTGCTTCAGTCTTTCCATGCCCTACCGACGAACTCCGGCTGTACAAGCGCGCATTGAGGCACAGCGAGAGGCGGTTCTGGCTGCGGCCGTCGGGCTGCTGGCCGAGGAAGGCTATGCCGGTTGCTCGATGTCGGCCGTCGCCGCGCGAGCGGGTATCGCGACCGGCAGTGTGTACCGGCACTTCCCCAGCAAAGCCGATCTCGTCGTCGAGTTGTTCCGCACAGTGGTGTCACGCGAGGTGGCAGCGGTGTCGGAGGCGGCCGGACGCCGGGCCGGGCTGGTGCAGGACATCGTGGCGGTAGTGGAAACCTTCGCCGGGCGGGCGCTGAAGTCCCCCCGGCTGGCGTACGCACTGCTGGCGGAACCGGTCGATCCCGCGGTGGACGCCGAACGGCTGGTGTTCCGGCGGGCGTTCCGCGACGTGTTCGCCGATCGGATCACCGAGGCTGTGCGGCTGGGTGTGCTGCCGGCGCAGGACCCGCAGTTGACGGCGGCCGCGCTGGTCGGGGCGGGCGCCGAGGCGCTGATCGGCCCGCTGTCCGAGGGAACGGTCGGCCCCGGGACCGTCCCTTCTCTGGTGAGGTTCACCCTTCGAGCTCTGGGAGCAGACGATGGCACCAACGCATGAAGTCACCAACCAGGCCCCGCTGCTGACCGGTTACGACGTCGCGGCGTATCCGGCCCTGCTGGAGGGCCTGCGTCGTGAAGGAGCGGCGTGGGCGGAGGACGAGCTGCACGCACTCGGGTCCTTGGCGGGCAGCGAACAGGCCCAGGAATGGGCCCGGTTGGCCGAACAGAACCCTCCGGTGCTACGCACCCACGACCGGTACGGGCACCGCGTGGACGAGGTCGAGTTCCACCCCCACTGGCACGACCTGATGAAGGTGGCCGTGGCGAACGGACTGCACGGTGCGCCGTGGCGGGACGAGCGTGTCGGCGCCCACGTCACCCGGGCAGCGAAGATGTTCGTATGGGGCCAGACCGATCCGGGACACCTGTGCCCCGTATCGATGACGTACGCCGCGGTGCCCGCGCTGAGGGCCGAGCCGGAGCTGGCACGGCTGTACGAGCCGCTGCTGGCCTCGTCCGTCTACGATTTCGGACTCCGCGAGCCCAGCGGCAAGCGCGGCCTGATAGCGGGCATGTCGATGACGGAAAAGCAGGGCGGCTCGGACGTACGCGCCAACACGACCCGGGCCGTTCCCACCGGTGACGGGCACTACGCCCTCACGGGGCACAAGTGGTTCACGTCCGCCCCGATGTCGGACGTGTTCCTCACCCTCGCGCAGGCGCCCGGAGGCCTCTCCTGCTTTCTGGTGCCCCGCGTACTGCCGGACGGCACCCGCAACGCGATCCGTCTGCAACGGCTCAAGGACAAGCTCGGCAACCGCTCGAACGCCTCCTCGGAGATCGAGTACGAAGGTGCGCTGGGCCGACTCGTCGGGGAGGAAGGACGCGGCGTCGCCACCATCATCCGCATGGTGAACATGACACGGCTCGACTGCGCGGTCGGATCAGCCGCGGGTATGCGGCACGGCGTCGTCCAGGCGGTGCACCATGCCACACACCGCCGGGCGTTCGGCCACCTGCTCGTCGACCAGCCGCTCATGACCAATGTGCTGGCTGATCTCGCCATCGAGGCCGAGGCTGCGACCGTGGCAGGGATGCGGCTTGCGGGAGCCGTCGACCGAGCCGCCGCCGGTGACCGGGATGAGGAGCTGCTACGCCGCATAGGGCTGGCCGTCACCAAGTACTGGGTGTGCAAGAGGGCGCCCGCCCATGCCGCCGAGGCATTGGAATGCCTGGGCGGCAACGGGTACGTGGAGGAGTCGGGGATGCCGCGGCTCTACCGTGAGTCGCCGCTGCCCTCCATCTGGGAAGGCTCGGGCAACGTCGCGGCCCTGGACGCGCTTCGGGCCATGGCCCGGCAACCCGAAACGGTCGACGCGTTCTTCGGCGAGGTCGAACAGGCGGCGGGCGCCGATCGAAGGCTGGACGCCGCGACTGCACGTCTGCGCAAGGATCTGGCACACCTCGACGACATCCAGTACCGGGCCCGCCGGATCGTCGAAACGATGGCCCTCGTCCTTCAGGGCTCCCTGCTGCACCGCCACGGCCACCCGTCCGTCGCGGACGCTTTCTGCGCTTCCCGACTCGACAACGACTGGGGCATTTCCTTTGGCACCCTGCCCCTCGGGGTGGACACCACAACCATCATCGACCGAGCCCGCCCCACCGGAGCCGACCGTCAGTAACCCGATCCGCACCGAAACCAGAGCCGCGGAATATGGCGAGGCCCATGACAAGTGTCCACATACTCAGGGCGAAGGCCGCTATTCGTTCCAGGCTCCCGAGTCCTGTGCCGGGATCCTGCTGGCTGAAGAACATCCATGCCGCGGCGACAGCGGCGGCTGCGAAGAAGAGGGTCAGAAAGCGGAGTTGACCGAACAGGGAATCTCGCGGAACGAATCCGGCGCAGATCAGTCCGATGTTTCCCAGGCCCATGATGAGGAGCGCACCCAGTACATGAAGGTCCTCGTTGATGTCCGCGGGAACGAGGCCCACCAGTACCCACCCACCGGCATTGATGACAAAGAGAAGACGAGCGGTTCTCGACAGCCATCCCTGGCCCCAGCAGGCGCCGGTCAACAGTGTGCCGACGAGCAGGAGTACGCCGTGGACGACGAACGAGGTGTTCATGACGTCATGCAGCGGTGAACACACGTACCGAGGACGGGAGACGTCCCAGGTCTGGCAGTGGACGTTGCCCAGGTCACTGATGTTGTTGCTCACCCAGCTGTAGGGGGTGCGCCAGGCGGCCTCCACAACCAGCTGGCCGATGAAGAATTGTGCGGTGGCGGCTATCCATGCGGCGGCACCGATCCTCGTGGCCAGGACGGTGCGGTTTTCGGAGCGCGATGCGGATGTGGATTTCATGACTGCTGCCTTCTGGTCCCCGACTGGTCATTTCCTCGCGCAACGCTGTCACTCGACGCTGCGTCGGCGCATCGCTGCTACGGGGGAGAACAGCGCCCCTGTCGGGGGAGCCTGTGCTGGCTCTTTCGGGGGAGGTGCGTCACGCGGCCCGAAGGTACTGTGCGGGCCGTGAGAACAATGATTCGCCCGCTCCTCAGCACGGATGCGTACCGGGGCTGGATATACGCATTCCTCGGCGCGGCCATGAGTCTGCCGCCGCTGTTGCTTGCGCTCGTCGCGGCGCCGCCGAAGTGGCCGGCGGAGCTTCGCTTCGTGGGATTCGTAGTGGCCTTGTGCGCGATGCTCGTGGCCATGGGCTCTCCCCGTGCGGCCCGCCGGGGGAGTGTGCGGCTGGCCGACCGGATTCTGGGTGCAGACCTTCCCGCTCCGCCGGGTACGCCGACATCCCCCTGGGCGGACCGGCTCCGGACGTCCGTATACCTGGTCGCACATATGGCGATCGGGTCAGCGGTGATCGCGGTGACATGCCTGCTGGCCTTCATGGCCGTCGTGTTCGTTTCGGTCTGGCTGAGCGGTGGTGGCCCAGTGGCGAGCTTCGGCCTGACCGTCCGGGTGGAGCAAGGGTGGCGGGGCCTGTGGACCCTGGCAGCCTGCGCCGGGTGCCTGGCGCTCGCCGGATACGTCACCGTCGGCGGGGCGGCGGCGCTGCGTCTGCTCGCGTCGGCACTCCTCGGCCACCGGGCCGCCGAACGACTGGCCGCCGTGGAGCAGCGGATGAACCAGCTGGCCCAACGCAACAGGCTGGCCCAGGAGTTGCACGACTCGATCGGGCACACCCTGACGGCATCTACGATCCAGGCCGCCGTAGCAGGCGAGCTCATGGACCGCGATCCGGAGGCCGCCAGACGCGCTATGAACAGCATCGAGGAGACCTCCCGCGCCGCGATGGACGACCTCGACCACGTCCTCGGTGTCCTACGGGAAGGGCATGCGCCCACGACGCCGCAACGTACCCTCGCCGACCTTGGCCCCTTGATGGAGCGGGTCCGGCAGACCGGCGCCGGCCTGCACGTGGAGACCGCCGGCGACCTGGCCCACGTACCGGCCACCGTCTCACGGGAGGCGTACCGGATCATCCAGGAAGGCCTGACCAACGCACTGCGGCACAGCAACATGACCGGTATCAGCCTGCACATCACCGCACGCCACGACGTGCTGGAAGTAGAACTCATCAACCCTGTCGACACCACAACACACTCGCGCCCCGGCAGGGAGCCGGGGCACGGGCTGACCGGAATCGCCGAACGGGTGCGGCTGCTGCGCGGCGAAGTGTCCGCGGGACCCACGGACGACCCCGGTGGCACGCACTGGCGGCTGGCCGCACGGATACCACTACGGTCGGCGCCATGAACCCCTCCACCTCGCCAACGCCTGCTCCCGAACCGCCGGTTACCGTCCTGATCGTCGACGACGACGAACTCACACGCACGGGGTTGCGGGCCCTGCTGTCGGCCAAACCCGACCTGGACGTCGTCGGCGAGGCCGCCGACGGAGCCGATGTGCTTCCCGCGGTCGAGCGGCTACGCCCCGACGTCGTACTGATGGACGTTCGCATGCCGCAGATGGACGGCATCGAGGCGACCCGGCGGCTGCGGGCTGAGCTGACCGACCCGCCGAAGGTCATCGTGATCACCACATTCGAGAACGACGAACATGTCTACGACGCCCTGCGCGCCGGCGCCAGCGGGTTCATCCGCAAACGGGCACCGACCCAGCAGATCGCTCACGCGATCCGGCTGGTGGCGACCGGTGACTCCGTGCTGTTCCCGGACGCCGTACGCCGACTGGCAACCGGCCGCCCCGTACAACGGACCCACACCGGCAGGACGGCCACGCTCACCGACCGCGAGACCCAGACGCTGCAGCTCATGGCGAAAGGGCTGTCCAACCAGGAGACGGCAAAGGAGCTGCGAGTGAGCCTGGAGACCGTCAAGACACACGTGGGCAACGTACTGGCCAAACTGCACGCCAACAACCGCACCCAGGCGGTCATCCTGGCCTACGAAGCGGGCCTGGTCAGCCTCGACGAGGCTGACCACTGAAGTTGATTACAAGGCGAGTTGGCTTGCTACGGGTCCCGCGTACTGGGTGCTCGACAGCAGCGCGGGAGGCCGATTCGGCGTAGCGATTCGCTGCAACGTGGGGTTCTTCGACAGTCAGGAGCGGTATACCAATTCCGCCACATCGATCTCCAGCACCACTTTGCCGAACGTGGGCACCCTCGGGAATGACCCGTAGCATCGCCGACCACAGGCCGCGTTGTTGTGACACATCGCCAGGCGGAAGCGGCATCAGGAGCCGTCGATCAGTTTCCTGACCTCTGCGGGAAGCTTCTTGCCGGAGTCGACGGCGAAGAAGACGGCCTCACCGGGCGTGTCCCCCACCGCGATGGCGATGTCGGTGTCGAGCCCCTCGACCGCGTAGGCGGTCGATGCGGCTGCGGACTCCGCGCCCTCGTTCTGCCCCGGCGTGTCGTCGCAGGGCGCGGAGCTGACGGCGCCGAGCGTTTCCCCGATGGTGAAGTCGACGTTGGCGACGTCCTGGTAGGTACGGTCTTCGTACGTCACCCGGTACGCGCAGGACGCCGAGTTACCGCTGCCGCCGCCCGGCGAAGTACAGCCGACGGCCAACGCCACGGCGGCGGCCGTCACCAGCAGCATCCGTACGGATCGGCCTCGGCCCACTGGGAACGCAGCGCGCATCGGTTCGTTCCTTCCCTCTCGGAATAGGTCCGGCTCAGTAAATGCTCCGGAAACCGAGGACGCCGCCCTTGCGGGCAGCGTCCTGGCCTTCGTGGCTTGCCGTGCATGAACCGTACCGATGCCCTCGCCACGTCACAGCGAATAGTTCACACTCACCGCCTTCTCACGGCGTGATGTTGTGGTTCAAGCGGAACAGATTGCCCGGGTCGTAGCGCCGCTTGATCGCCGCCAGACGGTCGTAGTTCTGACGGTAGTTGTCCCGGACGCGGTCCTGGTCGTCGTGGTCCATGAAGTTCACATAGCCGCCCTCTGCGGAGTAGGGCTGGAGTGCCGAGAAGAAGGCGTGTGCCCAGCCGACATTGGCCTCACAATCGGCTCGGGTCAGGAGGGTCGGGCTGAGTGCGGTCGAGAAGTCGGCGTCCCGGTAGGTGAATGCGGTGTCCTCGGGCGCCACCCGGTGGCACGCGCCGTCGATGGGGAACACGACCGTCGCGCTCTGGATGCTGGGCGTCGTGGCGCCGTACTCGACGTACGCGTCGATCGCCCCGTCGGGCAGGCCCCGGCTGAAGGTGCCCTTCCAGTAGTGGAAGAGGCCCGCAGGGAGCAGTTCGTCGAACAGCGTGTTGATCACCGGATACGGTATGCGCTCGACGTACTGCCCCACGACCGGCCCGAGTTCGGCGAGCCGGGCACGGATCTGGTCGTCCTCGTCCTCGCTGCCGGTCCAGCAGGTGATCACTCCGCAGAGCGGCCGCCCGTGCCAGCGTTCGGGCAGGAACGGTACGGGCGGGCCGAGCGCGACGACGAGCAGGGCGCCGAGCTTCTCGTCGGAATCGGCGATCAGGTCCCGGTATCGCCGCATTACGTCGCCGTCGAGCGGGTAGAACGTCGGCCCCCCGAGAATGTCGGCCACGGGGTGCAGCCGGTACTCGAAGGATGCGACGACGCCGAAGTTCCCGCCTCCGCCGCGCACCGCCCACAGCAGGTCGGCGTCCTGCTCTTTCGTGCAGGTCCGGAAGGACCCGTCCGCCGTGATCAGGTCGGCCGAGATCAGGTTGTCGCAGGCCAGCCCACAGCGGCGGGCCAGATAGCCCATGCCTCCTCCGGTCGTCAGCCCACCGATACCGGTACTGGACACGACCCCGCCCGTGGTGGCCAGGCCGAAGGCATGCGTGGCGTGGTTGAGATCGGCCCAGGTGCAGCCGCCCTCGGCCCGGGCCGTACGCGCCTCGGGGTCGACCCGGATCCCGCGCATCCGCCCGAGGTCGAGCACGACGCCGCCGTCACACGTGCCGTAGCCGGGGACGCTGTGGCTGCCGCCGCGCACCGCCAGCAGCAGATTCTGGTCCCGGGCGAAGTCGACGGTGGCGATGATGTCGCCCACGTCGACGGCCCGGACGATGATCGCCGGCCGCTTGTCGTGCATCGCGTTGTAGACCTTGCGGGCCTCGTCGTAGTCGGGGTCGCCGGGCTGGACGATGTCGCCTCGTACGGCTCCCTGGAGCCGCTCCAACAGCTTGTGGTCGAGGGCTGGTGTGTAGGTGGTCATGGCCGCCACCGGCTTTCTGCGTCTTCGGGGAATCGGCAATCGGTGATTGGGGACAGCACCTTTATAGGCACGGGGCCGGGCGACGCTCATCGCAGGAACCGCCCATTTCGCCGAGGCGGGCATGGGCAGAACAGCCCATGCGCCACCGGATCACGTACGTGGGATCACGCGAGGCCGTGCGTGTACGCGTACGCCGTGGCAGCGGCCCTGGAGGACACATCCAGCTTGGCGAAGATGTTGTTCAGGTGACGGGCGACAGTGTGCTCGCTGATCACCAGCTCGGAGGCGATGGACCGGTTGGTCCGGCCCGCCGCGACAAGGCGCAGAACTTGCGCCTCACGCTCGGTGAGCTCGCCGCGCCGATGGTGCACCGTGCTGAGCAGAGCCGCCGCCCGCCGCGCGTCGGGCACCGCGCCCAGCCGTTCGAAGGCCGCATGCGCGGCGCGCAGTTCCAGCCGTGCGCCTTCGTCGTCCCCCGCGGCCCGGTCGGCGGCAGCGAGGGTCATACGGACCTGCGCCGCCTCGTACGGGACTCCCAGTTCGAGCCACAGCGACAGCGCCCGGTGCAGCAGGCGCAGCGCACGCTCGAGGTCACGGTCGGCGAAGGCCACGGCACCGGCCGCCGCCGCGGCGGTCGCATGCAGCACGGTGGTCTCGGACTCGCGCCGCTGCTGCCACTCGCGCGCGGTCGCTTCCAGTTCGTCCGCCGCCGTACGGGCCTGGTCGAGCTGTCCGAGGGCGAGCGAGACCTCGACCTGGGCCGCGAGCAGCCGGCAGCGCCCGAGGCGGCCGGGCCCACCGCCGCCGTCCTCGCCCGCCAGTGCGAGCCGCAGGGCGGCAGCGGAGGAGTCGGCCTTGCCCTGGGCCAGGCGCAGCAGCGCGAGGCCTGGCTGCGGGTCGCGGCCGAGCTCGTGCGCGCGGTCGTACGATGCCTCGGCCGCGGCCAGGTCGCCGCGCCGCCGCTGAATGCCTGCGATCAGGTAGATCGCCTCCGCAGCCATCCTGGCCTCGTAGGGCAGCAGCTCCCGGCAGGTCAGGGCGGCCTCCGTCTCGGCCCGGGGCCAGTCACCGCTCAGCTCGAGCACCTCGACGCGGTGCACCCGGCACAGCCCCCGGAAGTTGTTCTCCTCGGGCATCGACGCACACCAGGTCATGGCGGCTTCGGTCCACTCGACGGCTCGTTCCAGGTCGGCGGAAGCCATGCACTGCTGAAGGCCCAGGCAGTAGATCCACCCGGTGAAGAACGAGCTGAGTTCACCCGCCATGGCCGAGCACATGGCGTCGTCGAGCAGTGCGAGCCCGTCGGCGACCCGCCCCTGGGCCAGCAGCACACTCGCCTGCGCCTGGGTGCTCATGGCGAGGAGATCCCGGCTGCCGCAACGCCGCGCGATGCCTGCCATGCGGCGGGCACAGGCCATCGCCTCGTCGAAGGCACCAAGCTGCTGTGCCTCCTCGGCCCCGACCCAGGCGAGATAACACTGCTCGGCGCACTCGGGCTCGCTGCCGAGGTGCTGCCGCGCCCGACGCAGCCAGCCGGCGGCTGCGGCCGTACGTCCTGCCAGCTGGTACTCGTAGAAAAGCATCCAGGCGGAGAACCCTGCCTGCCGGGCGGCGCCCGCGCGCACGTAGCCGGAGTACGCCCTTGTCCGCGCGACGATCGATTCCTCGACGCGGCTGGTCCACCAAGCGGCATCGGCGAGCACGGCGAGGTCCTCGGGGGCCATACGGCCGGGGTCGAGGTCGTGCAGGACGGCGTACGCATCGGCCCAGGCCTCGCGGGCGGCAGCGGCCCTCGCCTGCTCGATCGCCTCTTCGGTACCGGTGATCCGCTCAGCCACCGCGGCTCCTCTTCTCGCTCTCCGTGAGCCGGAACATCCCTCACCAGGATAGGAGCGGACGGCTCCGGAGGGCTGAGCGCACGGCACCTCAACCTCTCCATCAAGACCGTCGGCCGCCCCAGGGATTCCTCCGGCCGAGACCTTGATCAGCCGGGCGCCGCCCGGCCGCGGCGGTACTCAGTCCAGACGGGCGAGGGCTCGCTCAACGGCCGCGGCAAGGGCCTCCGGGGCCTCCTCGGGCGCGAAATGGCCGGCGTCCTCGAGCACCTCCAGCTCGGCATTCGGATACCACCGCAGCCCACGTGCCGCGCAGGGCCTCGGCTCCCATCACAGGGTCGTTGGCACCGGCGATGAGGAATACCCGGGCGGGGTTGCCCTGGACCAGTTCATGGAAGTCGGTCCGCGACCAGGAGTCCAGATACGCGCGGAAGGCCGGAGCGGAAGCTCGTTCCAGCGAGCGGCTCACCATGGCGTCCAGCCAGGCGTCGCTGTGCCGTTCACCAGTGGTGTTGTGAATGATTGCCTTCCGGTTGCCCGGGTTCTGCTCGGCCCCCGCGAACAGTTCCCAGGTCTCTCCTTCGAGCGGAAGGCCGGACGCCGGGACCGGCGATACGCCGATGATCGAGCGGACGCGCGACGGAGCGTTCAGCAGCATCAGCTGGGCCGCCATACCGCCCATGGAGTGGCCGACGACCGAGAACGTCTCCCAGCCCAAGTGGTCGGCCACGGCGAGGGCGTCGCCGGCGACCTCCTCCATGCTGAACTCACCATCGGCGTCCATCGCCTCGCCGTACCCACGGCAGTCCAGGAACGCGTAGCTGTACGCGTCCCCAGCGAGATGCGTTCGCATCCCGTCGAAGCTCGACCGGTCCGCAAGCCAGTGGTGAAGCATGAGGGCTCGTTCCGGGCCGGAGCCCTGCACGTCGTGCGGAATGACCTGCGGTGTCACAATTCACCTTTGATCGGGAGGAATCATCAGCGATCAACTCTCGTGGCGATCGGCGGGCAGGTCAACGCGCCACGCACGGTTCGCATCGGCCTCCGTGTTGCGGACTGTCTCGTGCTGGGCGGTGGTGGAGCGGACGGCGCCATCCACCTTCCCCGTTGCCAGCAGGTTGCGCTCGGCCCCTCATTGGGGGTGATCACGGCATTTGGTGTTTGTGGAGCTGGTCGCCGCGAGTCGGCTTTCAGTACAGCCTGAGAAGTGACCGGCGGAAGGTGCAAGGGCTGACTGTCGACTCGCTTGGCTGCTGGCTGGTGGACCGTCACTCGGAACTCGCCCCTACCTCGTGCGGAACGTCCTGCCGCCAGGGCGCGTCCTTCTGAGCATGATCGAACTCATCGACCCTTCCAGCCCTGACGACCTCGACCCCTCCGGCCCTGGCGAATACGAAGAGGCCGTGCGGCCCGGACCGCTGTGGCGTCATGCCTTGTGGGTGGCCGGCATCACCGTCCTCGGGGTGGGCCTGGGTTGGGCGAGCGCCTTGTTCCGTATCGGCCCCGAGGAATACGGGCTGCGGTCCGCCGCTCCGGGGGCAGTCTGGCCGTATTTGGTCGCCTGGACGGCGACCGGCCTGGCGGTGGCAGCCGCACTGCGGGCTGCCGCCGCCAGGGTGCCGGTCTACGCCCCAGGGCGGATCGCAGCCGTGCTCACCGCCCTGGGCACCCGGCTCTCGCTGGGCTGGCGGCCGGAGGCACTGGTGCTGGGTGCGACGGCTGCGGCTGCACTGACGGCTGCGGCCATATGGTGCGCCATTGCGCTGCGTTCCAGCTCCCGCGGCAACCACGGGAGGACGGTTACGTCTGACGGGTGAGCTTCTTCGCCGCGTAGTCGAGTTCAAAAGCACGTAGCTCACCACAGGGCGCGGTCGGCGGCGGCAACCCTGGATGACGAGTTGACCGGGGTGGACGCTCGCGTGGAGGGGCAGTTGCGGGAGGCCCTGTTTGCCTTCGTCGAAGGTAGTCGCCAGGAGCTCGCTGTCGTCTGACGTGTGCCTTCGGTCGTTGTTCGGTTGGTTCGCGCGAAGCGCGGTGGTCGCGCAGTCGGCGGACCAGGACGAGTTGCCTGGTCCGGCCCCGTCAGAGGGACAGGGGCCGGGACCAGCTGGTCACGATGACCGGAGTCGACGACGGGCCGCTCACACTCGACGTACTCGTACTCGGCGGATTTCTGCGCACCGTTGGACGCGCTTGCTGCAGGTCAGGGCGTATGCCACCTGTGGGTCAATGGTGTGACCGACTGGCGGGATCCTCGGGAATGCCAAGGCTTGTTCCACAATTCACCAGGGGGGTGAGCTGCGGGTCGCAGCCGGGTGGCGGCCGGGCTCTCCGGCGTGATCACGCCTGGGGCGTGTCTCATCCGGGGTCGCTGGGGCCGCCTTGCGGCGTTTCGGGGAGCAGAGGTCGTCCGCTGGCGGGGGACTGCCACGCGACCCGACCGGCGAACCGGTTACGGGCTCTGTGTGGTTGGCTCCCTTGATGCCTCTGGGTAGAGCGGCAGGTGGTCCGGTGTTCGCCGTGTCCGCTGGACCGTCACGCCTTCGGGCTTCCGGGCATCCGATGCCGCGACGCAGAGTGGCGGCGTTCATGTGGACCATCGCACGGCGGTGATCGTTCACCGGGAAGCACGCGGCCACCGCTTGATCTTCGCTTGTCCTCACACCACACGGTGATCATCGGTGGCCGCAGCCGTCCCTGCACCGACCCCCGCCAGCCTGATCACGAACTACGGCTGGAGTACCAGGAGTTGGCTAACGCCGCAGGTCTGACCCACTCTTGTAGGAGTCTACGAAGAGCTTGCAGACGCTTTCATGTCTTCCACTCCTAGCTGACTCCACTCGGGCGGCTGTGTACTCCTCAACAAGTTGCAACGAGGCAAGGCAAGTTGCGGCAAAGCAAGGGATGAGTGCCGTGGACTTGCTCCGACCTGCCACAGGGGGAAGCGCTGGCCGCAAAGGCCCAGCATCCGGACGCGAAGCCGATCGCGGGCGGTACCGGCGTGGTGGTCGAGATCAACATGGACCACCGTCGGTCGACCACTCTGCTCGATCCTCCTGACATCATGCCGAACGAAGGAGAAAGCCGTGACTGAGACGTTAACCGGTCGGCATGTTGAGGTCGCCTGGCCTGATCTGGGTATCACCGTTACCGCGGAACTCGACGATCGCAACGCTGTGCTGGCCGATGCGCTGTGGGAGGCGTTGCCCTACCAGAGTCTGCAGGGACACGCGCTGGTGGCGGGACACCACCTGTACCACGTGGCACCGATCCCCTCGCTGCTGCATCTGCCCGCGTCTCACCGGTTTGATCGACGCGAGGCGCCCGACGGGACGGTTTTCGGCAAGATCCGCAATCCGTCGTTCACCGACTACCTGATCCCGACCATTTTGGACACGCCGCCGATGGCGGTGGATGTGATCGAAAAGGGCGACCCGAACGCTCCGTACGGCGTGCGTGGTGTCGGCGAACCGCCCACCATCTCCGCCACCCCGGCGGTCGTGAACGCCATCCGCAATGCGACCGGGCTGAACCTGACCCACACCCCGGTCAAGCCGGAGCACATTGTCGGCGTCTAGTCGCGATGATCTCCCGCGGATGCCGCTGGCAGCGCTGATCTCAAGGCGGCACCCGAGGGGTGCCATGTGTTGCCCCGGGTGCGGTGTCCGCATGGGCAGAGCATCCGGGAAGTCCCCACCGTCTTCGAAATAGGAGTGACCATGACCGCGCACACCCAAGAAACGAGCGTCCAGGAGTTCGAGCGAGCCTGGATGGAAGAGGCGATCAGGTTGGCCACCAACAGCGTGACGAACGGCGGCGGTCCGTTCGGCGCACTGGTCGCCAAGGACGGCGAGGTTGTCGCGATCGGGAACAACCAGGTCACCGCGACCCTGGACCCGACGGCGCACGCTGAAGTGAGCGCGATGCGTGCCGCCTGCAAGAAACTGGACACCTTCTCGCTCGAGGGCTGCGTCCTGGTCACCTCGTGTGAGCCGTGTCCGATGTGCCTTTCCTCCGCACTGTGGGCGCGAGTCGACCGGATCGTCTACGCCGCCGATCGGCACGATGCCGCGGTGGCCGGTTTCGACGACCGCAAGTTCTACGACCTGTTCGAGAAGAAGCCCCAGTCGATGTGGCCGATGCCGGTCGAGCGGCTGGACCTGCCGAACCGTACGGCGCCGTTCGACGCGTGGCTGGCCAAATCGGACCGCACCGATTACTAATCTCGTTGTCAAGCCGCTGTTGTGACGGGTGGTGCCGGTTCGTAGCACCGCCCGTCACGGAGCAGGGCCCACAGAACGTTGACTCGTCGGCGGGCGAGAGCGAGCACGGCCTGGGTGTGTCGTTTCCCTTCGGCGCGTTTGCGGTCGTAGAAGCGGCGGGACTCGTCGCAGAATCGGATGCTGATCAACGCGGAGGTGTAGAAGACGCGTTGGAGACCTCTGCTGTATCGCTTGGGCCGGTGCAGGTTGCCGCTGATCCGGCCCGAGTCGCGTGGGGCTGGGGCCACACCGGCGAATCCGGCCAGACGGTCGGAGGTGCCGAACACGACCATGTCGCCACCAGTGGACGCGAGAAACTCGGCACCGAGCAGTGACCCGATGCCGGGCATGCTCGCGATCACCTCTGCGTCCCTGTGCTCGCGAAGTGGGTCGAGCCTTCTGGAAGTGGGGGAGAGTTGGTTGTCGCCGGGGGTCTGCAGCCCCCCGGCGGTGTGAGCCGTCGGTCAGCTCAGCCGGGCATCGGCGTAGAGGACCATCGCGTCGCGCTGGTAGACGGCCAGCCCGTCGGTAATCTTGTCGTAGTTCGCACGGATCTGCGGGTCGTCGACGTAGGTCTGGCCCAGTCCCCTGTACGCGGCCGCGTTCGGGGTCCAGAACCGGCAGACGCCCTGGTAGTGGGCGTCCAGTTCGGCCTGCACCGCAGGATCGGCAACCGGTGTGCCGGCCACCATGAACTCCGCAATACGGATCATCTGTGCCGTCACCTCACGCTGCCACTGCTCCTGGTCCTCGGCAGTCATCGTCTCGATGGCCTGCCGGGACTGCTCCCACGCCTTCGGCCACCGCTCGCGCACCTCGGCATCGGCGGGGGAGTGCTCGAATCCCTCGAACAGGTTCTCCGGCCTGTTGATCTTTGCCATGTCGTTGTTGTCCTTGCCTTCCTCCAGTTCGGCGATGGTCCGCCCGACTGTGCGGACGAGTGTCTCCAGCCGGTCGCGCTCCCTGAGCAGCCGCCGGTGGTGCTCGCGCAGCACAGTCACCTGATCGACATGGCTGTCCAGAACCGCCTGGATCTCGCGCAGTCCCAGGTCCAACTCCCGCATCAGCAGGATCTGCTGCAGCCGCAGCAGATCGGCCTCTTCGTAGTAGCGGTGCCCGTTACTTCCGATCCACGCGGGCGGCAGCAGACCGATCTCGTCGTAATGCCGCAGCGTCCGGGACGTCACCCCGGACATCCGGGCCACATCCGAGATCGACCAGGCCATGGCCATGCCTCCCATCGCCGGGCCGGTCGCTCCGGCCACACAGACGACCGTACGAGTTGACGCAGCGGAAACCGCAAGCCGGAACCGGCGTCCGGATCGCGCCGTGTCGCAGAATCAGCGTCGATCGCTGGCGGGGGGAGGTGGTCAGTGCCGTCTGTCACCCGAGGGGGCGGCAGCTGCGCCGGCTTCTTCGGCGAGCCGGTCAACGAGGATCATCGCCACATCGTCCGCCAGGCGGCCATCGGTGTGGCGGATCAGTCCTTGGTGCAGTTGTTCCAGGAACTCGTGCGGAGTACGAGTGTGCAGCTCCTCCATGGCCTCGGGCAGGGGGAAAAACTCGTTGTCGCGATTGCGTGCTTCGATCACGCCGTCGGTGTGCAGCAGCAGACGGTCGCCGGGTGCGAACGGATAGCTGTCCGTCTTGCCAGGGGGACCGATGATGAGGTCTTCCAGGCCGAGTGGCGGGAACGGTGAGGTGGGCATCAGGGCCTGAACCGTGCCTTGGCGCAGCACCAGCGGAGGGGGATGGCCGCGGTTGACCAATTGGACCTCGTGTGTGTCGGGCACCTGGGCCACCACCGCGGTGACGAAACCCTCCAGCAGAACGTCCTGATCGACCGCACCGGGCACGGCGTCCCCCCGTCGCAGCGCAGCCGCGCAATGGTTGATGACCTCCACGAGGTCGTCCTCGTAGTGCACGGATTCCCGGAACGCGCCCAGCACGGCTGCGGCCGCGCGCACGGCAGGCAGTCCCTTGCCCCGGACGTCCCCCACGATCATGCGGACCCCGTACCGGGTCTGCACAGCCTCGTACAGATCGCCGCCGATCTGCGCTCCCGTCTCAGCCGCGAGGTACATGCTGGCCGCCCGCACCGGGCCCAGCCGAGGTGGCACAGGGTGCAGCAGGACCTCCTGGGCTGCGACAGCGATTCGTCGGACCTGGTGGAGTTCTTTCTCCCTGAGAGTGCGAACGGCACTACTTCCCATGACAGCGGCCACGGACACCACGAAAACAGCCAGGAAATTGGTGTAGACCATCTGGCTGCCCCACGCCTCGTTGTAGGTCGCGGTGGTCACGCTGACGGCCAGAGCGAAAGCCGCTGCCGAGATGGTGCCTTTGGGGCCCATCGTCACCGCGGCCAGTGCCGGCGTCGCGGTGAGCATGGGGCCCGTATACAGAAAGTGCAAAGGCGTGAGCTCGATAACCACCACGGCCAGTGCGATCGCGAAAGGCACACACTGCGCAAGCGTGAGGGCGACCCGGCTATGGCCGCCCGCCTCTGGCCGGAGAGAGCGAAGGAGCGACCGCATGGCTACAGCCTGCCTCGCGGCAGCTCAATGTTCCACTCGGCTTGCGTGGCCTCCGGCCCATTCGGTGACCCCTGACCGATCTTCGGCCGACTCGTCCGACGCCTTTGCGCCTTGCCCACGGGGCCCACAGGGAAGGCCCCGACCGGGGTCGGGGCCTCACTTGCACGCGCTCGGGTCAGTGCCCTGGGCGAGCCTCAGAATTCGTCGGCGCCGTTGCGCAGCTGCGGCGTCCAGTAGCCAGTCTTCGCGACCGCGTCGTCGACCGCTATGCCGCCCTCGGGCGCGGTGACGACCGTGCTGCCCTCGGCGGGGCCCTCGGCGGCGAAGAGGTTCACGTTGAAGGAGGTGACGACGCGGTTGCCTTCGTCGACGCCGCCCTCGTTGATGCGTACCGCAGCGTAGGCCGGGGCGTCGGCGTTCAGCACGACGGGAGCGGCCGGCTTGCTCTTGGCGACGGCCGGAACGTCCTTGGCGGTCTGGATGTCGCCGAACGCGATCAGCGGGTACTGGAGCAGCGTGCAGGCGTGGCCCGAGACGTTCGTCGCGGTCAGCGTGATGTGCGTGGTGGGTACGCCGTCCTGCTTGGCCGCGGAGATCTTCACGTCGTTGACGGTGCAGGCGGGGGTCTTGCCGCTGCTCTTCCTCTTGGAACCGGCCTGCGCGGCGGTGCCGGTCGAGTCCGAGCCCGCGGTGTCAGAACCGGAGGTGCCCGTGCCCGTTCCACCCTGCGTGGCCTCGCTGTCGGCGGCCGTGTCCTTCTCGGAGCCGGAGCCGGAGCCGGAGCCGACGTCGGCCGCCTTCGGGGTCGAGGCGGACTCGGCCGCCGCCCCCTCGCCCTTCGCGTCGCCGCCGCCGCAGGCAGTGAGCGTCAGGCTGAGTGCGGCGACGGCGGTCGCGGCGAGTACGGCAGGGCGGTGGATGGAAGTACGCATGTGGAGCTCCCCGTATGTGATGCGGTCGGTGCGGTCGATGCCATGTGTGGCCAACCGGTCTGCTCACAGCATCGGTGCCTGCCCTGTCGTTCCGCTGACGTACCGCTGACGCGTCTCTGTTGCTCCCCTGAGCAGCTCGCACGCGGCGGGCGCCCCTCCGCGTACCTCTCCGCCTCCGAAACAAGAAACAGCCCGCCGGGGCGTGTTTGGTGACCCGCTGACGCCGCAGTCCGCGGCGCACGTTCACGTCTGGGCCATGAGCCGCACCATCGCCGTGTCGTACCGTGCTCGCAGCTCCAGATCCGACGACACCCGCAGCAGCGCGCCGAGGGCCCGCACCACACCCTCGTCATAGCCGGACGACTCCGCCTCGCGCGCCGCGTCCTCGAGGCGCCGGATGCCTTCGGTCTCGTCACCCATCCCCAGCAGTGCCTCCCCGGCCGCCGTGAGCAACAGCACCCGGGACGCTGCCGATGTGTCCGACGTACCGTCGAGGGCGAATGCGGCGGTGGACGTGTCGAGGGCCGACTGCCACTGCCTGGTGTCCAGTTGATGCCGGGCGAGGTGGTACAGAGCCAGCCGCTCGGTGTGCCGGTCGCCGGCCCTGCGAGCCAGTTCGGCAGCCTGGGCGCATCCCTCGGCCGCCTCCTCCGGGCTGCCGAGCGCCGCTTGGACGAGCGAGAGATTGACCCGGGCGGTCGCCTCGCCGCGCAGATCGCCGGCCCGGGCGGCGAGCGCGGAGGCGGCCTCCAGGTGGACCAGCGCCTCATCCGTGCGGCCCTCTTCGGTCAGCACCCATCCGAGCAGGGCAAGGACACGCGACTCGGCGCGGGCATCGGTATCGGCCCGCGCCGCCTCAAGGGCCCTCTCCAGCAAGGGAGTCCACCCGTCGAGGACCCGCCACACGATCTGCGGCCACAGCGCCAGGACGATCCGCCATGTCCTGCTGTGCAGTCCTGCGGCGTGCGCTGCGGCCGCCGCGAGGGTCAGGTCGTCACGTTCGGCCGCGTACCAGGCCATGGCCTGCTCACGGTCCGCGAACTCCCGTACCGCCTGCGGCGAACGAAAGTCCGCGGGTAGTGCGAAGCACGACTCGTCGCCGGGCTCGGCCGCGTGCGCCGCCGCCAGGGCGGTGACCACACTGTGGTCGAGTACCCGGACGAGTACGTCGGGCCCTGCGTCCAGGCCGCGCGCGTACAGCCGTACGAGATCGTGCATCGTCCAGCGCCCCGGCGCCGTCCGGATGAGGAGGTGCGCTGCGGTCAGCTTGTCCAGCGCGGCCTCGGCCGTGACCGGGTCCGTACCGGCCAGGGCCGCCGCCGTGTACCGGTCGACGTGCGTGCCCGGGTGGCGGCCGAGATGCGCGAAGTGGTCCGCGACTTCGTCAGGCAGCCGACGCACCGTGAGCCTCAGCGCTGCCTGTACGCCCGTGTCCTCCACGTCCAGGAGGCTCAGGCGGCGTGACTCGTCGGACAGTTCGGCGCTCATCGCGCTCAGGGACCAGTCCGGCTGATCCGCCAGCCTGGCGGCGGCCACCCGTAGCGCGAGGGGCAGCCCGCCGCACAAGTCGGCAAGGCGTTGGGCGGCCACGGCCTCCGCGAGTACGCGCTCCTTGCCGAGCACCGCGGCAAGCAGGGCCGTGCTGTCCTTCGGTTCGAGTACGTCCACGGGTACGGGACGGGCGGCATCAGAGGCGATCAGGCCGCGCAGCCGGTACCGGCTGGTGACCACGGTGACGCATCGGGCGCCACCCGGCAGCAGCTCTCTGACCTGCTCGGAACCGCGCGCATTGTCGAGTACGACGAGGAGCTGACGGTCGGCGGAAAGGGACCGGAACAGCGCGGACGCACCGTTCGCCGACTCCGGGATCCGGCGCGGCGCGACCCCCAGCGCCAGCAGGAACTCGCGCAGTGTCTCCAGGTGGGTCGGCTCGCCCGTATCGCTGAAGCCGCGCAGGTCGGCGTAGAGCAGACCGCCGGGAAACCCGGCGCGGTTGCGGTGTGCCCAGTGCACCGCGAGCGCCGTCTTGCCCACTCCTGCCGGCCCGGTGACCAGGCACACCGGTGCTTCGCCGGCGGCGGCGCGTGACAGTGCGGTGAGTTCGGCGGCGCGCCCGTGGAAGCCGCGCGGCATGCGCGGCAGCAGGTCAACCGTTTCTGTGGGCGGGGAGGCCGACGGCTGATGTGTGGTGACCGGCGCGGTGGGCGGGCCCGGAGCCGGGGCTTCCTCCGCATCGTCACCCTCGCCACGCAGTGCCACCGCGTAGGCGTCCGCCAGCTCCCGGCCCGGGTCGACCCCCAGTTCGTCGGCGAGCAGCCGCCGGGTGCGGTGGAACCAGTCGAGCGCCTCCGAGCGGCGCCCCGCACTCTGAAGTGCCCTCATGAGCGCGGCGGACAGCGATTCGCGCAACGGATGGGCACCGGCCTCCGCGCGCAGCACGGCCGCGGCCCGGGCGTGCTCACCCAGCCGCCCGTAGGCCGCGGCCAGCGACTCCACGGAGGCCAGCCGCAGTTCCTCCAGCGCGTGCGCGGCGGCCTGCAGAGGGGGACTCGGATACGCGCCGGTCAGCGCGGGGCCCTGCCACAGCGACAGCGCCTCCTGATACATCGCCACGGCGTCGGCCGGCGCACGCTGGCTGCGGGCCAACGTCACCAGCTCTTCGAAGCGGTGGGCGTCCAACAGCGTCTCCGGCATCCGCAGGACGTACGCCGTCCCCTGAGTGACCAGTTCGACACCGAACATCTCGGCGTCTGTAGCGGCGAGCAAAACCCTCAGGCGCGACACGTGGCCCTGGATGACACTGCGGGCACGCGGCGGCGGTTCGTCGTCCCACAGCGTGGCCGTCAGCTGGTCCACCGACACGGGGCGGTTGGGCCTCAGCAGCAGAGCGGCGAGAAGGCTGCGCCGCTTGGCGGGACCGAGTGGGAGTTCACCGGCCTCGGTGGCGACTGAGACCGCTCCGAGCAGCCGGAACTCCACTGGAACAACTCCTCCTGGGCGAAAAGAGCCAGATTACCGGAGGCGTTGTCGAGCGTGTCCCTGGTGCGTACGTGATCACCGGTGGTGTTTTACAGTCCGGCGCCGCCGAAGGCAGTGCGCAGGTATGCGGCTGCCTGCTCCAGGGCACGGCTGCCCGCGTCGAGGACTCCTGCCATGGCGAAGAAGCCGTGGGCCACGCCCGGGTAGCGGGTCGACTCCACGGGGACGCCGCTGTCGCGCAGGCGTTGGGCGTACTGCTCGCCCTCGTCGCGCAGCGGGTCGTACTCGGCGGTGATCACCAGCGCCTGCGGCAGGCCGGCATGGGAGGTGGCGCGCAACGGGGATACGAGCGGGTTCCTGCCGTCCTCGGGGGACGTCAGGTAGTTGTCCCAGTACCACTGCACGGACTTGTCGTTGAAGAGCAGCGGGTCGGTGTTCTCCCGGCGGGACGGAGTGTCCGCACGATAGTCCGTGTTGGGGTAGACGAGCAGCTGGGCCAGGATGGAGGGGCCGCCCGCATCCCGCGCCATGAGCGTAATGGCGGCGGCGAGGTTGCCACCGGCGCTGTCGCCGCCGACAGCGATGCGCGAGGCGTCGGCGCCAAGGCGTGCGGCGTGCTCGGTGGTCCAGCGCAAAGCGGCGAAACAGTCCTGGAGCGCGGCCGGGAATTTGTTCTCCGGCGCCAGGCGGTAGCCCACGGCGATGGTGAGGCAGCCGGCGGCGTTGGCCAGGCTCCGGCAGATCGCGTCGCTCGTCTCGATGCTCCCGAGTGTCCAGCCGCCGCCGAAGAAGTAGACGAGGACAGGGAGCGGGCCCTGGCCGGCGTCGGGCCGGTAGATGCGGACAGGCAGTGTTCCGGCGGGTCCTGGTATCGACTCGTCGAGTACTTGCAGTACGGGCTCAGGCGTTCCCGCGTCGGCTCGTACAGCGGCCAGGTCGGCTGCCCTGGCTTCGTCCAGTGTCATCTCGTACAGGGGTCGGGCGCCTTGGGCGCCACGCTGCTCGTACAGGTCCTGGAACTGCGGGTCAAATGTCATGGTGCCTCCGGTCCGGGCCGGTCCGGTCGCGGCCCAGGGGTGCATTCGGCCCCTCTGGCTATGGGCGATCCGGCCGTCGGTGTGCATCGATGTCGCGCGGCACTGTTCCATCTCCCGGTGAGGGCGTCCGCGCCGGTCTCATTGCCAGTCAGCGTACTTGGGCGAAAGAAGGGGCCCGGAAGCGGCAGGGGGAGCAAGGCCAGAAAGCCGCAGGTAACTGTAGGTAAGTGATCAGCCTCACTCCGCAATGCCTTCGCCTCGCGTTTCGCCCCTGCCCGCTCCTGCCATGATCACCATTGGCGCGGCGTTCGGTTGACTCCGCATCAACCCAATTCACAGCAGAAGCAGGGGTATTGGCGTGAGCAGTACGTGGTCTCGGTGGGTGGCACGACGGCGTGAGAGCGGCGGCGGGGGTCCCACTCCCCGCAGAGGGGAGTTATCCCACCGCCGCATATCCGTGGCCAGGCTCGTCCTTCCGGCGTCGGCCGCGGCTCTGCTGGGCCAGTTGCTCACCGGAATCCCCGCGGCAGCCGGGGCAGAGGCCTCCGCGGCATCCGCGTACCCCCTCGTCCTCGATGTGGACCTCACCCCCAATCCGGTCTGCAGCGGACCGGTGCAAGGTCGTGTGCAGCTGTACGACCCCGCCGCGGCGAGGGCCGGGGCCACGGTCGAGTGGCGGGTGCGCGCCGGTGGGGAGCAGCTGGCCGGCGGGCGGGTCGCCATGGGGGCGGCCGTGTCCGGAGCCGGGTTCAGCATTCCGTTCGACCGTGTGCCGACGGCCGAGACGGCCTTGCAGTTCGACGCCCGCGTGGTCCCCTCGTCCGCCGGTGAGGAGCCCGGTCCGTACGGCAAGGTCTGGCGGGACACCATCAGGCGGGGCTGCGATCCGGTGCGTGTGGCCTCCGTCGGGGACTCGGTCGTCTGGGGGCAGGGCCTGGACCATGACCAGAAGTTCCCCTACCTGACGGGCCAATTGCTCGGGCGCGCGACCGGGCGGGGCCATCAGCACATGGATTACGCGATCTCCGGCGCGGTGCTCGATGCACCCGAGCTTCCCGCGGGCAACGACGACTCGGCCTGCCTCCAGACGCAGGAGAAGCAGGACCCCGACGGCGACGGCGAAATGGAGTTCGGCGAGGTCACGCAGCAGACACCGGACGTCTTCTGCCAGTTGGAGAAGGCGGGCGCACAGGCGCGTGCGGGCGGATACGGTCTCGACCTGGTCGTGATCAACGGATGCATCAACGACCTCGACCCGTTCTTCGGCATCGCCGTGGGCATCACCCCCGGCTCGAAGAACCTGCCCGAGGCGGTCCGGCGCGAGTGTTCCGGCATCGGCGCGGCACCGGAGAACCCGGCGAAGAACGTGCCCTACTTCAGTGGCGCCAAGGTCGGATACGGCGGCCGCGGCATGCGGGCAGCGATCGAGAAGGCACATTCTCTGCCCGGCCGGCCTAAGGTCGTCGTGGCGGACTTCTACTACGCCCTCAGCCGTGACAGCTCCCCCATCCCGGTGAAGCACTGCACCGCACCTGGACTTGCGGGAGCTCGGTTCACCACCTGCCTTGGCGCGCTCGGCAAGGCGACCGGGCGCTACGAGCAGTACTCCCAACTGGCCAACGACGCCTACCGCGAGGCGGCCGAGGCGGCCAACAACGCCTCGTCGGACGGCCCGTACGCGGTCGCGGCCGACGGGCTGTTCACCCTGGACAGTGCCGTCTACGCCCCGCACTCCACGGTCTGGGGCAATCCGTTCTCCGACCCGATGTACCCGCTGCGCAAGAGGGCCTGCCCGGAGCTGAGCTCCACCCCGGTCCAGTGCCTCTCCGCGGCCATCGGCCATCCCGACATCGCCGGCGCCCGGCAGTACGCCGACGCCTTTCTCCTCAACCCGCGCCTGCGCCAGTGGTTCCACCTCGCACCCGGCGGGCCGCGGTTGGCGCTGGCCGCGCCCAAGGACGCCAATGTCGGCAGCGAGGTACGCCTGACGGCGACGGTGGACGGCGCGCAGCCCCCCGCCGGATACCGCTACCACTGGTACTTCGGCGACGGCACACGGCAGGAGACCGGCGAAGCGACCACCACACACGCCTACGACCGGGAAGGGCCCTACCTTCCCCGGCTGGTGCTGGTCGGCGCGGACGGCCGGAAGGTGCTGACCGAGGCCACGGAGACCGTCACCGTGAACTGACGGCTCAGTGGTGGCCTCCGGCCGCCGGTTCCAGGACGAAGACGGGGATCTCGCGCTCCGTCTTCTTCTGGTAGCCGGCGTAGTCGGGGTACGCCTCGACCGCGCGCTCCCACCAGAGCGCCTTCTCTTCACCGGTCACCTCACGGGCTGTCATGTCCTGGCGCTCCGGGCCGTCCTGCAGCTCCACCCGGGGGTCGGCCACAACGTTGTGGTACCAGACGGGATGCCGGGGGGCGCCGCCGAGCGACGCGACTATGGCGTACGTGCCGTTGTGCGCCACCCTCATGAGCGGGCTCTTGCGGATCTTTCCGCTCTTGGCGCCTCGGGTGGTCAGGATGATGACGGGCATGCCCCGCAGCGTCGTTCCCTTGGTGCCACCGGAACCCTCGAACAGCGCGACCTGGTCGCGCACCCACTTTTCCGGGCTCGGCTCGTACTCACCCTCAAGAGGCATGACATCTCCCGTCGTCGATGGATGGCGCTGCCTGCTCAACGCCTCGGGGGCACGGAATCATCCCCGGGCGTACGGGGGCGACGGTTTCCCAGTTCCGGGCGCGGCTCCCCGGCACCTCGCAGAAGAACGGCGAGTGGTGGGTTACCCCGAGGCGGAGGGCGGTGAGCGGCTGCCGGGGGCCTTCCTGAAGACGGTGGGTGCGCCCGACGGCGCGACGACGAAATGGACGAGGTCGGCCCGTATCCCGTAATGGCCGCCAACGACGGATTCCGGCCCGAGCCGCGTGGCGTCGAACACTTCAGCAGGTGAGTGACCGATCATGTCCACAGACCTGCACCACTCCCCGAAGGCGGGCGAAGAGGCCGCGACCGGGGTACGAGATCGGCACCGACCACGAGGGCTGCGGTGATGGACACGCCCGTGACGATGTTCAGCGAGAGCCCGGAGGACCCGTTCGCTCTGCGCCGGGCGGCGTCCGTGGTGCTGGACGACCGTGGGAGGGTCGTCGGCTGGAGCGAGCGGGCCGAGCAGTTGCTCGGCTACTCGGGCCGGGAGGTGATCGGCCGGCCGGCATTCGAGTTCATGGTGGATCCCCGCGACCGGCCCGCCGTCAGAGACGTCGTGGCGGAGTGCACGAGGGCCCGGGGTTGGTTCGGGGTGCTGCCGGTCCGGCACCGCGGCGGGCACCGGGTGGAACTCGGGGTGAGGTCGCGCGTGGTCACGAGGGCCGACTCCGTCCAGGAGTGGTTCCTGGTCGGCGCGCCCGCAGGGGAGGTGACTCAGTGGGAGCTGGACCGGGCGGTCCTGGACGGGATGTTCCGCCGGTCCCCGATCGGTCTCGTCGTCCACAGTCCGGACCTGAGGATCTTGCGGGTCAACCGCGCGATCGAACGGGTGAGTGAGCTCCCGGCCGAGCAGCATGTGGGCCTTCATAGCGGGGAGTTGCTCGTCGGCGAGGATGCCCGAGTGGAGGACAGCCGCTTGCGACGGGTCCTGGAGACCGGAAAGCCGGAGGTCTTCACCGAGCAGTCCTCCCGACTGCGCCGGGACCCCCACCGCGAGCGGTTCGTGTCCGTCTCGGCGTTCCGGATGGAGGACTCCTCCGGGCAGGTCATCGGGGTCACCGAGCTGGTCGAGGACGTCACCGACCGCCATCGCGCCCGAAGCCGGCTGGCTCTGCTGAACGAAGCCAGTGCCCGCATCGGGACGACGCTGGACGTGGGGCAGACCGCTCGCGAGCTGGCCGACGTGGCCGTGCCCGGCCTCGCCGACCGTGTGTCGGTGGACCTGCTGGAGCCGGTGTCCCGAGGAGAGGACCCGCAGCAGGAGACGACGGGGCCTGTTTCCCGGATGGCCGTACGCAGTGTGCCGACGCGAGAAGCCCAGCTGATGCATCCGTCCGGCGAACTGATCCACCTCCGTCCGGAGACACCGCAAGCCGTGTGCCTGGCCGAGCGGCGACCGGTGCTCGAACCGGCCGCGGGAATCTCCTCCGCGTGGTACGCGATGGAACCTCGAACCGCCGAAGGCGCCATAGGCTCAGGTGTCCATTCACTGATGGTGGTACCGCTCGTGGCACGTGGCCTCGTGCTGGGCGTGGTCAGTCTGTGGCGGTCGCGGCGCCCGGAACCGTTCGAGGAGGACGACCTCGTACTGGCCCAGGAGTTCGCCTCCCGCGCCGCCGTCTCCATCGACAACGCCCGCCGCTACACCCAGCAGCAACAGGCCGCGCTCACTCTGCAACGCAGCCTGCTTCCGGGTGACGTACCCGAACACCCGGCCATCGAGGTGGCCCACCGCTATCTGCCGGCCAGTGTCGCGTCAGGGCTCGGAGGCGACTGGTTCGACGTGATCCCACTCTCCGGGACCCGTGTCGCCCTCGTCGTGGGCGACGTCGTGGGCCACGGAATCCACGCCGCCGCCACGATGGGCCGGCTGCGCACCGCCGTGCACACCCTCGCCAGCCTCGACCTCGAACCGGACGAGGTCCTCTCCCGCCTGGACGACTTGGTCAACCTCCTTGCCGCAGAGCAGGAAGCCACCGACGGAGACCTGCAGCCGACCGAGCAGATCGTCGGCGCGACCTGCCTGTACGCGGTGTACGACCCGATCTCCCGGCGCTGCTCCGTGGCGTGTGCCAGCCATCCCCCGCCGGCGGTGGCGACCCCGGAGGGACAGGTAAGCCTTCTCGACCTGCCGGTCGGCCCGCCGCTCGGTCTCGGCGGCCTGCCCTTCGAGGCGTACGAATTCGAACTCGCCGAGGGCAGCCTCCTGGCTCTCTACACCAATGGGCTCATCCAGGCGCCGCACGTCGACATCGACGAACGCCTGGCCCGTCTGCGCGCAACCCTCACCCACCCCGCGGACGCATTGGAGCGGACGTGCCAGGCGGTGTTGGACTCGGTGCTGACCGGCCACCCCACTGATGACGTCGCGCTGCTCATCGCCCGTACTCGCGTACTGCCACCGGAGAGGGTCGCGTCGTGGCAGCTGCAGGTGGAACCCACTGCGGCCGCCCGGGCGAGGGCGCTGGCCAGGGCCAAGCTGACGGAGTGGGGACTTGAGGAACTGACGTTCACCACGGAGTTGATCGTCAGTGAGCTGGTCACCAACGCCTACCGGTACGCGGGCGGACCGGTGTTGTTGCGGCTCATCCATGACGGGAACCTGATTTGCGAGGTCTCCGACTCGAGCAGCACGTCCCCGCATCTGCGCCGAGCCCGCAGTACCGACGAGGGCGGGCGCGGCCTGTTCTTGGTGGCCCAGTTCACCGAGCGGTGGGGCACCCGCTATACGCGTGACGGTAAAACGGTCTGGACGGAGCAGGCACTGGGTTCAGCGCGTCCTCAGGGCTCGTAGGCCACAGGTACGAACACGCCCGGCTCGGCCCGGGCCGTACGGCGGCCGGTCAAGGATGCCGTACGGCCCGGGCTGTACTGGTTGCTGTCAGGCCGCGGGCATCAGCACGCGGGTGGCCCCTTCCTCCTTGTTGTGCCGGTCGGCCCAGTTGGCGAGCGCCGTACTGCACGCGTGATCGAGGTGCCGCAGGTCGAGCAGGTCGAGCTCGATGTGCCGGTCCTTCGGCAGTCCTTCGAGGGTGTCGAGGATCCGGGGCAGGCGGAGGAAAGTCGCGTTGCCGGAGAGGACCACACGCAGGGGTCCGTTCCGGTCAGAGCCTTCATGCACCTGCACGTGGACGTGCGACGTCTCCCACGCCGTCTTCGCGACAGCGAGCAGCAGCCCGGCCAGCACGCCCTCGAACATGTTCGTCGCGACAATGGCGACCGCCGTCGCCACCAGGATCAATGCCTCCCCGCGGTGCTCGCGCCACAGTGGCCCGAGCTCCTTCAGTGGGATGAGCTTCCAGCCGGAGAAGACCAGAATCCCGGCGAGCGAGGCGACCGGTATGAGGCCGAGCGCAGCGGGCACCAACGCCGCGAAGAGCAGCAGCCATACGCCGTGCAGCACCCGTGACGCCTTGGTCCGGGCACCCGCTTGCACATTGGCCGCGCTGCGCACGATGACCGCGGTCATCGGCAGTGCCCCGAGGGCCCCGCACAAGGCGTTGCCCGCGCCCTGCGCCATCAGCTCCTTGTCGTAGTCGGTGCCGGGACCGCTGTGCAGCCGGTCGACGGCGGCGGCGCTGAACAGACTCTCCGCCGACGCGATGAGCGTGATGGCGACGACCGTGCCGATCGCCCCGACCACTCCGACATCCGTGATCCTGCCGAGGTCGTCGAGGGACGGTGGCCGGATCGCGCCCAACAGTCCCTGTACGTCGACCCGCTTCACGGGCAGTGCGAACAGCGCCACGACGGAGGTGGTCAGAGCCACGGCGGCCAGCGGTGCGGGGACCAGCCGGACCTTCGGCGGCAGATGTTTCCACAGGGCCATCAGTACGACGGTGACCGCGCCGAGAGCGAATGCGGTCAGCGCCTCGGGGGAGCGGGCCGTACGGATGAGCAGATCGGGCAGCCCCAACAGGTTGGCCGGGCCCGAGCCGGGCGCCTTCGAGTCAGCCATGGCGTAGAGCTGACCGGCGATCAGTACGAGGCCGATTCCGGCCAGCATCCCTTCCACGACAGCGATGGAGATGGCGCGGAACCAGCGGCCCAGCCGCAGCGCACCCATGGCGAGCTGGAGCACGCCCGCCGTCAGGACGAAGACGCCCAGGGCCCCGAGTCCGAATTCGGTGACGGCTTCGAGGACCAGGACGGTCAGCCCCGCGGCGGGTCCGCTGACCTGGAGGCTGCTGCCGGGGAGCAACCCGGTGAGGAGCCCGCCGACGATGCCGGTGACCAGGCCCAGTTCGGCCGGGACGCCGGAGGCCACGGCCACGCCGACGCACAGCGGCAGGGCGACCAGGAAGACGACGACGGACGCGGTGAGATCGGATCGCAGTGTCGAGGCGGAAGGCCGTTCGGTGCGCGGTGGCGCCGCTCGTCGGTGGCGTCCACGGTTCGCGCGTTCGGAGTTCCCGGGTTCGTGGTTCCCGCGTTCGCGGGTGTCGGCGGCGCTCACAGCGGAAGAAACGCGTCGTCGTGCGCCCGGTGGACGAGCACGGAGCCGGTGTGTATCTCGTAGAACCAGCCGTGCAGGCTCAGTCGTCCTTGCGCGGCCCGGCGGGCGACGCACGGGTAGTCGCGCAACCGCTGGAGCTGGCGCAGCACATGGTGCTGGACGGCCTCCGCGATGGCGGGGCACGAGGGGTCGGTGAAGAGGGGCGGGGGAGACGCACTCTCCAGCCAGCCGCGGACCGCGGGTACGGCGGAGAGGTCTTCGCGGCGCACCATCGCGCCGACGGCACCGCAGTGGGAGTGGCCGCAGACGACGATGTCGGCGACGCCGAGCACCTCGACGGCGTACTCGATGGTGGCCGCCTCGCTCGAGTGCCGGCCGGGGTCGTGTTCGGGGATGATGCTGCCCGCCGTGCGGAGTTCGAAGAGCTCGCCGGGACGGGCGCCGGTGATCAGGGAGGGGATCACCCGCGAATCGGAGCAGGTGATGAACAGCGCTTGGGGGGACTGGCCGTCCGCGAGGCGGCCGAACTCCTCGGCGCGCGCGGCGGCCCGGTGCCGGAAGGCGCGGGCATTCTTCATGAGCATGTGCATGGGGGTGTTCCTCCAGCGCGCCCAGGGCGCGAGGTGGGGAGCCGTCATGTCGGATCAGAGGTGGGGGGAGTGGACGGATCGATCAGAGACGGAGCGTCTGCAGTACGGCGGCCGTGCTGCGGGGCGCTGTCCGGTGGGACCGGGAGCCGTTGCCCCGTGCACCGGGGAGGCGGCAGCGCCGCCGTCACCTGCCGGGGCCGGGGGAAGGCCGATCGCCTGTGGGCGGGGCCTGGGCGGTCGGCGGGCTGTTGGGCCGGCCGCCATTACGAGGGGGCAGCTGGTCCGCAGGATCCTGATCGTCCCGCAGAGCAGCAGGACCGCGATCGACAGGCTCCACAGTGGGGCAAGTGCGCCCGGTGCTGCGTTTCGCTGTGCCACGGTCCCTCCCGACTTGGCCATAGAGGATTGGTCCAACTGGCCAGTAACTCCAGCCTCTTGAGTCACTGTGACACCACGACGGCGTAAAAGTCAGTGATTCGTTAAACATTCGTGAGCGTCACACCTCTTGACAGTCGCCACATGGCGGAGATACCGCGGGTCACCCCAGCTGAGGCGCTGATCGCGTCCGGCATTCCCGCAGCCTCTGAACCGCGCACGCTCCGCGCCCGCGCGACTGCCGCACCTCGGGCCCGTGACGGATGCGACGGGAAGGGCCTCGGCCACCCACGACGCCTGTGGTGCGCACGGGAGTGCGTGCGCGGGCGTTTAACGTACGGGGATGATTTCTGAACCCCGGCCTGTCGTGGACGGCATCGTTCTTCGTCCTGCGGTTGTTTCCGACGCCGGGGCGCTTGCCGCTGCGCTGGTTCGCAGTCGGGCGTACATGCGGCCCTGGGAGCCCGATCGGCCGGACGCGTTTTATACGGCGGAGGGGCAGGCTGCCCGGCTTGCCGAGCGGTTGGCGGAGCCGGCGGCGGGACGGGTCGTGCCCTGGCTCCTCGCGGACGGGGATGAAATCGTCGGCGGCCTTACCCTCTCCAACATCGCACTGGGCCCGTTCCGCAGCGCCAACCTCGGCTACTGGATCGACGTAACCCGTACCGGCCGCGGTCTCGCCACCGCAGCCGTCGAGGAGGTGTGCCGGGCCGCGCGTGACGACCTCGGCCTGCACCGCCCCGAAGCGGGCACCGTCCTCGCCAACGCCGCATCCCAACGCGTACTCGTCAAATGCGGATTCGAAGAGATCGGGATCGCGCCGAGCTACCTCCACATCAACGGCGAGTGGCGCGACCACAAGCTCTTCCAGCGGGTTCTGCACAATCAGGCGCCCACGCAAGGGGCCACAGGCCGAGCAGGTCACTGAGCACGGCGCGACGGGCTCACGAAACGGACGCGCCTCCCTCGCACGCCTGTAGTGGTCGAGGTGCCGCAAGCACGGTACTTGGGCCCGGACGACGCAAGCCATAGAGGCGCGCTCCCGGCCAGGATCCGCTCTCCGCCGCAGGTCAAACCACATCGCACCGCAGAATTGATTTTCTTTCAATCGCAAGGGTGGTTCGGCGAAGCGACTGTTGCGAGCGGTACCGGTGTCGCCTCTACGTTGATGGCGTCCCCCTCTGCATCCGACCTGGCAGCCCATGCCAGTTCGATCGCCGCGCGCTGATTCACGGCGTGTGGCAGATCGCATCGCTGTGCCTATTTTTCGCATTCAGTCATGTATGGCCATTTCCGCTTGCATACAGCCCCCGCCGGAACCGCGGAACGGTCGTGCATGCGGAGGCCGTCAGGCCATGAGGAGTCCCATGTCACGACCACGACTGTCCAGGCTGATTTCGGCATGCGCCGTCATCTCCGCCCTGACCGCCCCCCTCACCATCTCCCTCCCCGCCGCTGCCCACGACAGCGGTTCAGGACACAGCGCGTCAGGAAGTCATTCCGTCTCCCGGGAGAAGGAGCCCGACACCGGCAAAGTCACGGTGGACAAGGCCGAGGCCGCTGTCCTCGGCCAGGAGCACGCCGAGACGCACGCCCAGGCTCGTATGCGGGCCGAGGACCTCGGCGACTACCCGCAGCCCATGCGGACGGGGCGTCTGGAGTCACTCACCAAATCGCAGGCGTCGCACAACGCCAAGTTCAGCGCGCGGGAGTACGGGGCCTTCAAGGAATACTTTCCGTCCCCCGACTTCGGCGTACACGTGGCCCAACTCCCCACCGGCAAGGTCTTGCTGTTCTCGTTCGAGAGGGTCGAGACCAACCCGACGAAGGAGACCGCCCCCACCCAAGTCATCGGCAAGGCGAACGCGGGCCGGGCGTATCTCTGGGACCCTGCCAAGGGCAGCGGTGAAGACGCCTTCAAGAAGGTCACGCCACCCACCATCATGATGCCGGACGGCAAGAACGAAGCGCGGCCCGCGCCGTTCTTCTGTGCAGGCCACGCCTTCCTGCCCAATGGGATGTTGGGCGTCTTCGGCGGCAATCTCGGCGGCAACCACGGCTCCGGCGCCAAGCTGTCTCTCGTCTTCGACCCCTGGACCGAATCGTGGTCGCTCAACGAGCAGATGTCCGTGGGACGTTGGTATCCCAGCGCCGTCACCGGCCCCGACGGGCGGATTCTCATCATGTCCGGGCAGTCGGAGCTCGGCTGGGGAACGCCCACGCCCATCGTGGAGCGTTTCCCGGCGCTGAACCATCCGGTCCCGACGACCAAGGCCGACGTTCCCAGGAACGTGCCGGTGGACGTCTTCAAGGCGGACGCCCCGTTCAAGCACGACTATCCGCATCTGTTCTCCCTGCGTGACGGCATGATCTACGGGCTCGGCCGCGATCACGACCAGCAGTGGCTGTTCGATCCCGTCGCGGAGACCCGTACGAGCCTGGCTGCGCGGCCCGACAAGTTCATGCGCAACTACGGCTCCGCGGTGCCGCTGCCCGCCGGTTTCAAGGGCCCCAACTCCGTCCTGGTGCTCGGCGGCAACCGGGACGACCCGAACACGTACCAGCTCGCCGGCGGCAAGTGGAAGACGAAGGAGGCACGGGCCTTCGGCCGTACGCAGGACGACACTCTGATCCTGCCGGACGGCAACCTCCTCACCGTCAACGGTTCCTATGACATCCGCGACTACGGCAACGGTCAGTACAACCCCAACGCCGACCTGAAGTACCGGCAGACCGAGATGCGCGACGAGGGCGGCGACTGGAAGCTCGGGCCCGCCCAGCGGCTGCCGCGCGGCTACCACTCCAACGCCGTGGTCCTGCCCGACGGCCGCATCATGGTCACCGGCGACGAGGCCCAGCAGATCGCCAACGACCCCGACATCAGCGACGACATGGACGGCAGCATCGAGATCTACGAGCCTGCCTACCTGCACAACGGCGAACGCCCCGACCTCACGGCCGTACCCCGGCGCACACTCGGCTACGACTCCCGGTTCAGGGTGCTCACTTCAGCCCCCGACGACGTCAAGCGAGCCGTCCTGCTGGCGCCCACGACGGCGACCCACTCCGTGAACTTCAGCCAGCGCCATCTCGAAGTCCGTATCAAGAGCCGCGGCGACGGAGCACTCGAACTGCAGGCGCCGCCCTCGGCGGAAGCTGCGCCTCCGGGCTACTACATGCTCTTCCTCCTCAACGAGGAGGGCGTGCCCAGCACGGCCAAGTTCGTGTCCTTCGGTCCGCCCAATGCCACGTGACAACCGGGGTCGGAGCTCGACACAGGAATCACATCCCGAGGAACCGGAGGCAGAATGACGGACCTGGCACTGCGGAAGAGCACGGAAATTCAGGGTGATGTGCTCGCCGGCTTCAAGAAAGACCACGTACAGCTGCTGTTCCTGAAGTTCGACGACGCGATGCGGGCGCGCACCTGGCTGCGGCGCCTGAAGCCGCGTATCGCCACGACCAGGCAGGTCGCGGCGTTCAACGCCGCCTTCAGCGAGGCGCGCAGAAACACCGGGGGTGACGACCCCAGGGCTCTCACCGCCGTATGGCGCAGCGTCAGCTTCACTTACGGCGGCATGCGGACGCTGACGGGCAAGGAGCCCTTCCCCGAGACCTCGGACGGCACGACACAGCACGCGTTCAAGCAGGGTTCCGCCGTGCGGGCGGGAATGCTCGGGGACACCGGGGAAAGCTCCCCGGAGAACTGGCTCTTCGGCGACAGCAACGCGCAGCCCGTCCACGCGGTACTCACCATCGCGGCCGACAAGGTTGAGGAGCTGCGGTCGGCCCTCGCCCAGGAGCGGCAGGAAGCCTCCATCCACAAGGTGGTGATCATCTTCGAGCAGGACGGAGGGACCCTCGCGGGAGACCGGCGGGGCAAGGAGCACTTCGGCTTCAAGGACGGCATCAGCGAGCCGGCCGTGAAGGGATTCGACCCGCCCGACCCTGAGCGCCCCGAGTGGAAGAGGGGCAGCCCGGGCACCCGGATCGTCCCGGCCGGCGAATTCGTCATCGGTGAGGAGACGGTCTGCGGCACGCCCTCCGGTCTTCCGGACTGGGCGAAGAACGGCTCGTTCCATGTCGTGCGCCGGCTCGGCCAGGATGTTCCGGGCTGGTGGGCACAGATCGGGGCGCGGCTGAAGGAGCTGAAGAACGCGAAGGCCGTGCCCCCGGAGGCCACCACGGAATGGCTGGCAGCCCGTATGGTCGGGCGCTGGCGTTCCGGCACGCCCGTGGCGAAGTGTCCGCACGCCGACATGTCCTCCGACCCGGAATCGGCGAACGACAACAACATCAGCTTCGCGAACGACCTGGAAGGGGAGATCACCCCGCTGTTCTCCCACCTCCGCCAGACCAACCCCCGCGACGGCCTCGCGCTGAAGAAGGGCGACACACCCGTCCCGGAGAACGGCAAGCTCGACGCCCGGCGCATCATGCGTCGCGGCATCCCGTACGGCCTGCCCTTCGACCCTGCGGGAGCGGCCGGCCACGGGCCCGACGCCGCTCGCGGTCTGGTCTTCGTCAGTTACCAGGCCGACCTGGTCAGTCAATTCGAGTTCATCCAGAAGGACTGGGTCAACGATACGAACTTCCCGGAGCGCCGGCCCAAGGTCGGTGCGGACCCCATGATCGGTGTGACGACCGATGTCACCTTCGTGGGCAAGCAGGTGCGCTTCGAGCAGTTCGTACGGACCGAAGGAGCCGTGTACGCCTTCACGCCGTCGCTGTCGACCCTGGACCTTCTGGCCGACGGCAAGCTGTCGGGCGACGCGCCGAGGATCAAAAGCACTGTCACGGCGAACGGCAACCACGAGATCTCCGCCGTCTCCACTTTCTGCATCGGTGACGTCGTCGATGCGGGCAAGGCGAAGCTGACGCTCCAGGACGACGGCAGGCTCGTCGTCTTCGACGAGAACGAGGACCCCCGCTGGGCCTCGAAGAACCCCGCCACGAAGGGCGCTCGTGCCGTCTTCCAGGAGGACGGCAACCTTGTGATCTACACGCCGGACAACCAGCCGGTGTGGGCCTCGGTGACCCATGGCCACCCGGGCGCCAAGCTCGCGGTCCAGGCCGACGGCAACGTGGTGATCTACGACCGCAATGGCACCCCCATCTGGAACACCAAGACCCAGCACTGACAGGGCACTGCTCACCCGAACAGAACAGCCCGCCGGAGGACCGGCGGGCTGTTCCGCGCTGCCGAAGCGGCGTGCCCGTTCTGGAAAAGCAGGTGTGGGCCGACGACTTCGACATGTGTACGGACCGCTTCGGCACTAACTGGCTGTCAACTTCAGTGAGTAGTAGGCCTGATCAAGATCTGCAGCGGGGGGTTTCAGGTGACGGCGCCGTCACCCTGTGCCAGCAGCCACTCGCGGTGCAGGGCGCCCAGGGGGATGCGGTGCTGGAGGATGGGGGTGCCGAAGATGGACAGTTGGAGTTGAAGCCATCCCGTCAGATCCACGCCGCCGTAGAGCTTCCACGCCCCGACGGCGGATCCGGGTGTGGCGACGGCGGTGGCTTCCCCTCGTAGGTACGGGGCCACAACGCCGGTGACGCCGACCGCACCGTACAGCCCGACACTGGCCTCCGCACCGAGGGCGGCCTTCACCTTGCCGGCCGCGGTCACCTTCGCCTGTACCGGGGTGCTGGTGATGTCGGAGGTGCTGACCGGCTTCCAGCCGCCCGCCTTTGTGTAGCTGCCGCCGATCCGGAAGCCGCCCTTGAGGTCCTGCTTGACGTCGACGGTGACCGTGCCGTCCGCCTCCACCTGGACGTACGCCGTGAGGTCGAGGTTCACCACGACCGGCACCGGCCCGACCTGGATCACGGGATCGGCGTGCAGCTTGGCGAAGGGAATCCGCACCGGCTTGCCGCCCGCGACGGCCTTGCCCTTCAGCGACCACTGCGACGACCAGTCACCGGTGAGCCCGAGGAATGCGCTGTCCGGAGCGATGACGGAGGAACCGTCGTAGGAGAACTCGACCTTGGGGGCCAACTGCACATGGCCCGCGACCGCCGCCGCCCCCGACAACGGGGCACCCTCCGTGACCGGGAGCGGGGCCGACGCCCCGACGTCGATCCGCAGGCTTCCGAGGGGCACCTTCGCGCCCTCGGGGCCCACATGCACGTTTCCTGCCTTGGCCCAGGAGACCTTCACTCCCTGGACCAGCGGCTCGACGTCGAAGCTCGCCGGATCGACCGGGACCGTGCCGTTGGCCTTGTCGTCACCGAGCAGCGCGCCGAGCGTCGCCGCTTCGGTGCGGACCTCGGTGCCCTTCTCGGTCTTGCCGGCCACCTCGGTGACCTTGGCGAGCAAACCGTCGGGTGCCCCGGGCGCGGGCCCGCTGGCGATGACGTCACCGACGGCTGGGGTGTTCTCGTCAGGACCGGTTGCCGAAGTCGGCTTCTTGGTCCCGGATATGACTGCTCGTCGACTGCCCGGATCGTAAGACGCCACCTTCAGCGGCGACTTCTGCGCCTCTCCGTCCCCGGCAACCCGAGCGACGGCGGTCGGCTGTTCGTCGGGTGCCCCTGCCACGGGGAGCTGCCGCGAGGGGCTGGGGTCCGGATGCGGGACGCTGGTGGGATGCGGTGCTTGTGCACTGTCGGCCGCCGGGGACGGCGACGCCTGGGGCCCGGCCGAACAGCCCGTGGAGAGCAGGGAAATGGAGGCCAGAGTCGCTAACAGAGCGTTTCTGGCAGAGAACTTACGCACGTGGGAATCCTCGGAGCGTGGTGGGGGATACGCACAACAGGGATGGGACTCGCGGATACCAACGAGTAACAACCGGCCGTACGATCCCACATGCATCACGGGCACCGCCACTCGGTCCCTCCGCCACGCCGTCGTCCCGGCCTCGCCCGTCCGCCGGCGGCCGTCCTCCGGCGGCCATGGGAGAAGCCGGCGCCACCGAACAGACTCACTCCCGCGCGGGTCCGGCGTGGGTTTCGGAACCTGCGCACGACGGCCGCATCCCCAGCCAGTGCACCAAAACCTTCCCTTCCAGGCCCTGGACGGCCCCGGCTCGAAAGACCGATACCCGGCAGCTCGTGATGACGTGAGACGAGTCCTCGCGACGGGCCAGGCATTCAGCCGCCCCACCATCACGAAGTGGGCGCGAAGCCACGGCGTATGGGCTGACTGTCCGGCCCACGTGACCGCTCAGAAGGGCAGGGAGAGGCCCACCTTCGGCCACCGGCCCTTTGTGCTGGTCATGGCACGACCCTATTCAGCGTCCTGTCAGACCCGAGCTTCCGGAGACGGACGGACCTCAAGTAACAAGCTGAGCTCTTCGTTTACGTCTGGGGTCGAACGGCGCTTCGAACTTGACCCACGTTTCGTGCAGTTCAGCGGACATGAGGGCGGCCTTCGCCAGATCCTTTGCCCTTTGCCCTTTCAGGATATTGGGGGACCTCTGCGTCGCGCCCTCGCGCGGTGACGTATCGACCGTGGTAGTCGACAGACATGCGAATGACCAGTGCCGCAGGCCCGTCTTCTCTCTTCGCACGGCTACGCCGTGTGATCAGCCGTTCACCAGTCGGACGCGGATGGAGGCGGAGCAGCGATCTCGACCTGTGGCAGCGTTCGCTGGGCTTCGCCGCGCTCGGGATCCTGACGCTGGTGCCCCTGCTGATCATTGTCTCCTCGGCCGACCCGGAGCATGGGCGGGGCTTCGCGCAGTGGCTGGGGGAGGGGCTCGGCGTGTCGACGGCTGCCAGAGAACAGGTGGAGCAGCTGTTCACCCCGCCCGGCCAGGCCTTGCGGACCACGACCGCGTTCGGCATTGTCGCGCTTGCCGTCTTCGGCCTGACCTTTGGGGCAGCAGTGCAGACAGGCTACGAGATGGTCTGGGATCTTCCCCCGGGGCGCTGGTGGGCCAGGTGGCGGCATGTGGTGTGGCTCGTCGTGCTCACCGGCTACCTCTTCGTCTCCGCGACCACCACGCTGCGGCGCGAGTCCCCGGCGGGCGCCTTCGCAGCATCGCTGAGCGCCGTCCTGTTCTTCTGGTGGTCGCAGCGCATGCTGCTCGGTGGGCGGGTCAGCTGGCGCGCCCTGTTGCCCGGCGCGGTGGCCACCGTGATCGGGCTGCTCGGTCTCAGGGTCTTCTCCCAGCTCGTCTTCTCGCCGTTGATCGCATCCAACGCGGTCACCTACGGTTCCTTCGGCACCGTCCTGGTCCTCCAGTCCTGGCTGGTCGGCGTGGGAGTTGTCGTCTTCGGCGGTGCGCTGGTCGGCCGTCTGCTGCACGAGGAGCTCCCACGCCTGGCACAAGCGATGAGACGGCGAGGATGAGTTGCGGCCCCGAAGACGGCACGCTCAGCCCCTATGTCTTCAGTTGGGCCGGCAGCACCTTCGTTCAGCAGACAGCGTCGTCCGCCCGCGCTCACTGCTTCCTGAAGTGCTCGATCAGACGCGAGTAGCTGTCCTTGGCATGGCCGTCTTCCACGGCCTTGTTTACGAGGCCGAGTGTGTAGCCGGGGAATTCGGCGTCGATGTTCCGTGCCCTGCTCTCGCGGACCAGGTCCTCGACCGAGGGCCGGTGGTGCTGGAGCGCTCCGTACTGCGTTGCGTACTCACTGCGGTCGACTTCGTCGGCGATCATCGGGAAGGATGCCAGGAGTGCGGCAACGGACGGGCCGGCGTCGTCCAAGAATCGCTTCACCTCGATGCCCTCGCTGGACAGCAGAGCGGCTGCGTGCAGGAATCCGTTGAGCGTGCCCCACATGGTGCCGTGCACGGCCATCCCGTACAGGGTCGGTACGCCGGCGTCGGCCGAGATCAGGGTTCCCCGGCCACCGATGAGCTGGAGCGCCGGCCGATAGTCGTCGTACACGGCGTCGGAGCCGCCGTAGAAGATCACCGTCTCCGCGCCCCCGATGCCCGGAGCGATCGTCATGATCTGCCCGTGGAGGTACTGCGCGCCCTGGTCCTTGACCCACTCGGCCACGGCCCTGGCCTCTGTTGATGTCCCGTCCGTGAGGTTGAGCACGGCGCGGCCGGAAAGTGTGTCACCCGATGATTCCAGAACCTCGCGGGCAATGGCATTGCCCTTCACGCTGACGACCACAAGAGGACTTGCGGCAACGGCGTCACGGACGGTTGCGGCCCGCTCGGCCCCCCTGGCGACCAGGGAGTCGGCTTTCTCCGGAGTACGGTTCCAGACCGTGGTCGGGTGCCGGCCATCCAGGAAGGCGCCGGCGAGTGCGAAGCCCATCTCGCCCAAACCGATCACGGTCACGGCCGGCTGGGCATCGGTTCGTTCTGAGGCAGTGTTCATTGAAGTCGTTCTCTCCCAGGTTGCAGTGGTCCCAGCCCGTCCGGGCCGCCACGGGTGATGCGCGCAACGTCACGCTAGAACCTGAACCGCAATTGAGGTCAAGGGAGACCTCTGGAAGCCCCTTGGTCGCGGCCACGGGAGGCTGGGTCGATCCGCATGTATGACGAGATCGCCGGGAAGCTGTCGAGCGGCCGTCGGGCGTGCGGACGGTCGTTGTCCGGCTGGGGATCCGGTAGTTCTTCTGTGGCCGCGAGTTCTGCTCCCGACGGACGTTCGCCGAGCAGGTCGACGGCAGACAACCCACCCAGTGGGAGGGCGCGGAGATACACCCGCATCTGAGCGGGGGGGGGGCAGGCGGGCGGGCGCGTGGTGGGCCCGCCGGCCCGTCAACTCGGCGCGGATCGCGGTTTCCTCGTCCTCGCCGCACCAGCATGTCCAGGGGAGTTGGCCGCCGCCCCTGATGGCCGGTGGCTTCGACACACAGGGCGAAGACCACATGCGCGAGTACGGCGGGGTCGGGATCGCTGAGAGTGTGGCCCATCAGGCGTGCGGAAATACCTGGAACGCTCAGCGGCACATCCGCGCCACGAGCTCCAGTTCGTCCGCCCATACGGCCACATCCCGCGGACCAATGTGCGGCGCGGCCAGCGACCGTACGCGGAAGCGGTTGCGCGGCGTCGTCTCGTCCGCCTCGCGGATCATCAGGTCCTGCAGCGCCGGCGAGATCGAGCGGTCTTTGGTGAACCGCAGATATGTACGCGGCACCCGCCCCCACTTGTCCGGCAGCCCCCGGGCGTCGCCGGCCCCGATCGCCGCAGACTCGTCCGGCTCCAGAATGTTGAGGAGCGCTCGCACCTCGGCGTCCGGCCAGTCACTGGCCAGCGCTTCCTTCGCCGCCGCGAAGAAGGCGGGGTCACCGGAGCGCCAGTTGACCCGGCTGACACCGAGTTCCGGCGGCGTCTTGACACTGGGTATCCAGTACAGGGCGCTGGAGGACGCCTCCGGGGTCGTCATCAGCTGCAGCACCGAGGCGTGCTGCGTCGGGCAGAACGCGGAGGCGTACACCAAGTGGGAAATCAGCTCGGGCACTTGGTTGGCGACCGCGTTCACCGTCGCCCCGCCCAGGCTTTGGCCGACCAGGATCACAGGGCCGTTGCGGTACACGGCGCGCACGACGCCCACGACATGCGCCGCGAAGTCCGCCGGCGTCACCTTGGCGATCGGCGACGGCTCGGTGCGCAGCCGTTCCAGGTCCTGAGGGGCCTGGTAGGAGACCGGGAAGTATGCGCCGGGCCCGTGCCCGGGCAGGTCGACCGCGATCGCCCGGTGCCCGCGGCCCAGCTCGCCCAAGACCGCAGACCAGGCGTAGGAGTTGCTCCCGGAGCCGTGGACGAGGACGAAGGTGGGCGAGCCGCGCCGCCGCCCGTCCGCGTGCGCGACGGAGGCTCCCGCCCCCACCGCGGCGACCGCCCCCGCCCCGGCCACGGCCGCTTTCAGCACGCCGCGCCGCGACTGCCTGCCGGCGCCGACGATGTCACTCGTTTCGCTCCTGCCGCTCATGTCACTCATACGTCCGACTCTAGAAGTGGGCGCACACATGATCGGCTGATTTTGTCCAGTCCTTCTCGGTCAGCCTCCAGAGCCGAGGCGCGATGAGGCGTGCCTCTTTGACCGGCCGTTGATTCGTGGCTGGGCGTTGGCCTGCTGCGACGACGGACAGCAGGCTGAGGCGGGCATGGGCTACCTCTTCGTCGCCCGGGCCGTGCCGGCCTGCCAGTCCCGTTCGATCCCGCGCAGCATCGACGGGAACACGACCAGGCGTCGCAGTGGCGCGATCGCGGCCATGTACGCCTTCCCGATCAGGCCGTTGGGTTTCACCAGCACGGCCATCTGGCCGCGGCAGCCGCCGGTCTCGTCCTGGACCCAGCCCATGTGGATCAACGCGTGCACGGTCCGGTTGGCCGCCTCCGCCGCCCACTCGTCGTAGGTGAGGTAGAGCGAGGTGAACGGGCCCCCGCGGAATTCGGTTCCCGGTGGCGCGTCACGGAGGTCCGCCGGCAACCGGTCGCGCAGCGTCGGTACCCGGGAGCCGAGGCCGGAGTCAGGAGCGTCCCAGCCGAGGAGTTTCCCGAGTTTCCAACGGATTGCGAAGAGTGTGCGCGCGACGAGGGAGGGATTGTCCGACGTGTCGCCCGACACGAACTGTTGCACCAGCCGCGGGAAGTCGTCCGGGCCGCCGGGCGTCGACAACGCCCACACATCCTCGAGTCGGAAGTCGTGCGTGATCTCGTGGATGCGCCAGGGCTGGCAGGTGTGTGCGGTGGCCGGGAGTTTCATGTCGTGGTCCTCCGTGGTCAATGACGTGTGACAGCAAGGGGATCGAGTCCGAGTACGCCGGCGACGGTACGGGCCGCGAGCAGCTCGTCATGCCGTACCTGCCCTGCCAGCGCGATCACGGTCCCCTCGAGTGCGCCGACGAAGGCGAGTGCGACAGTTCTGGCCGGCGGGCCGGACGGGATCGTTGCAGCCTTGCGCCCGGCTTTGACCAGATGCTCGCAGAGCGTGATGAGCGTTGCGTAGCCCTCCTCCACCGAGCGCCCCACCGGATGGTCCTGACCGGAGAACTCAAGCCTCAGCGCGATCGCCACCCGCGCGATGTCGCGCCGGCAGAAGACGGCGTGACCGCGGGCAAGGGTGAGCAGCGCCGCGACGGGATCTTGCTCCTGCTCGACGAACCGGCCCACCTCCTGGTCCCAGGTCTCGTAGACCCACTCGGTCACGGCCAGGGTCAAGTCCTGTTTGTCCTTGAACTGGTGATAAAGCGCGCCGCGCGTGTACCCGGCGTCCTTGGCCACCTGCTCGAGCACGAGGTTGCCGTAGCCGTAGCGGGACAAGCCCCGCGCGGCCGACTCGAGCAGCGCGGTGCGGGTGCGCAGGCTGCGATTGGCCTGGGTCAACCTCTCCCGTGTCTCGTCACCCATGCCTTGCTCCGATCACTTGGCCGAGATCTTGCTGGTGATCAACTGCCGTGCCGCCCGCCGATGACCGATGCCGACGACCGCCCAGATGAGTCGAGCAAGCACCGGCCGCCGGTAGTGGAGAACGCTGGTGAACATTCTGCGAGTCGGCTCGACCCGACGCCCCACGAGGACTACGCGCATCAGTGGCAGGGACGTCTGGAGATGGACCACATCGGGGCCGGAGTCGATGACCCGGAAATCGCCCACCCGGTCCGCCGACTCCGCCGGCGCGCTGCGCATTCCCAGCAGCTCCGCGACCCGGTCCACCCACTTCGGGGTGGAGTCCAACCCGGCCCGGACCCAGGTTTCGGGCGAGTGCGGGTCCGGTTCGGACAGGCGAAGTTCGAAGGCATCGGCGTAGTCGTACCGCTGAGCGGTGGCGATCGGGTCGGTCACTTCGACTTGACGTACCTGTTGCGCCATGGCGTTCCTCCCTCTGGGTCCACTTCTTCGCATCATACATACGTGCATGCATGTACGTATGTGATTGGGGGACGGGGCCCTCCTGCCTCAGGCGAGCGGATCGCGGTGCCGAGGATGGGCGGACGGCCCTGGGTCCGTCGGCAGGTCTTCGACGGGATCTGGGGGGCGGCCCCGGACCCGGGGTCACTGTGGCGCGACGCGCCCGAGCGGTACGGGCCGTGGGGACCGCGTACTCGGTCTTCCGGCACTGGCAGATTGACGGCACCTGGGCCCGCATTCTCAACGAGCTGTGCCCGCGGTCATCCGCTGGTATTGCGAGCCCAGGGCTTGCGGCGTGTCCGGAGTGCCGCGGGGAAGGTGTGCAGCTCAGGGTCGGAGATTACTGTCGCGATCTCCTCGGCGTGCTCGACGTGGCGGGAGCAGGTCCAGCCGTCCCGTGGTGAGGGAACCGTCGGAGCCGGCTGGCGGCTGTACGGGCGTGCCTCCTGGTCCCAGCTGCAGCTCGGGACTGCCCGACGCCTTCCGGTCTGTTGATCATTCGGGAAGGTGCATCGTCCGGCCCACCCCTGTCCGCGGGCCTGGTCGTCGCGCGGCATAGAGTCGGGAGCGCGGAGTCCCTCTGCCCTCCGCTCTTGTCACCACGACCGACCACAAGGAGCAGCCGTGACCGACCCGGCGTCCAGCACCCTGCAGCAGGAGATCGCCCGCGATCTCCAGGTGTCCGAGAGTTTCGACCCGGAACTGGAGATCGAGCGCCGGGTGGCCTTCCTCGCCGAGCGGCTGACCTCGACGGGGCTGCGGTCGCTGGTTCTCGGTATCAGCGGTGGTGTGGATTCCACGACCGCGGGGCGGCTGTGCCAGCTCGCGGTGGAGCGGGCCCGTACCGCCGGGCACGACGCGACCTTCTATGCCATGCGTCTGCCGTACGGGGTCCAGGCGGACGAGAAGGACGCTCAGCTCGCCTTGGGCTTCATCAACGCCGATCGGGTCCTGACCGTGGACGTGAAGTCCGCGAGCGATGCCTCGCTGGCTGCTTCGCTGGCCGGTGGGGTGACCTTCCGGGACGCGCACCATCAGGACTTCGTGCAGGGCAACATCAAGGCCCGGCAGCGGATGATCGCGCAGTACGCGGTCGCGGGCGCGCACGACGGTCTGGTCGTGGGCACCGACCACGCGGCCGAGGCGGTCTCGGGGTTCTTCACGAAGTACGGAGACGGCGCGGCCGATGTCGTACCGCTGACGGGGCTGACCAAGCGCCGGGTGCGGGCCGTGGCGCAGACGCTGGGTGCCCCGGCCAAGCTGGTGTGGAAGACCCCGACGGCGGACCTGGAGACGCTCGATCCCGGCAAGCCCGACGAGGACGCCCTCGGGGTGACGTACGACGAGATCGACGACTTCCTGGAGGGCAAGCCCGTGGGCGAGCCGGCCTTTCAGTCGATCGTCCGCCGCTATCGCCTCACCGAGCACAAGCGCCAGCTGCCCGTCGCACCCTGAGCTTGAGCTTCAGGAGTTCTTCGCGGGGCTTGGCGCAGGTGAGTCCGGTGGCACCGATGATGAGCTTGTTGCTTGTCTTCGAGCTTCGAACGAGGGTCGGACTTGGGGCGGGTCTTAGCTGTTCACCGGCGGTGTAGGCGGCCTTCGCGCGATCGTGTGCCGAGGGCAGCTTTCATCCGAGACCCGGTGACGTCGCCCTGCGGCTCCTGCAGCCGGTGCCGGGCCCGCAGTCGGTAGTTTCCGACCGCTGCTTTCGCGCCGGACTCGCAGCAGTTCTTGGACTGCTCGGCGAGGATGTGGTCCCGGGTGGGAATCATGGTGCCGTCCACGATCAGCACGGTGTCCCGCCGGTCCCGTCGCCGCGGCTGCAGCGCCAGGTGCGGGTCGAGGTCGCCGGTGATCCGGTCGGCTGCACTTACCGTTCGCCGAGTGGGACAAGACCTTCGCCGCCCCCCCCGGCTCTGCACGGCCATCACCGACCGGATCGCCTACCGCTGCACACTCGTCGAGAGCGGTAACGACTCCTACCGGTTCGACGCGGCAGCGGGACCTGGTCGCCGACGCCTGGGAGCGTTCCTCACGGAATCGACGCATGAACGGGCAGAACTTCAACACTGTCGGGCTTCGGTGTCCCAGCCTCGCGGAGGTTCTGTTGGAACGCGGGATTTTCCATCATCGCGCGGAAGTCTTCCTCGGATTCCCACACGTCGACGACCACCATGCCATCGCGGGTCTTTGCGCATGTGTGCGAGATCCGGCGCGGCTGCTCTCTGGGGCTGGGATGCCGGAGCTCCTTGTCATACGCAGCGATCAGCTGGTCAGGATCGCCCTTCCACCGAAAGAGGATGAGGACCGGCACATGTACCTCCCAGGTAGTTGAGTAAGAGAAACCCAGCGTCTTTCTGTTGCCGCCGGCCAGAGCCATCGCATAACGAAGCCGGGCCGTTCTGAACCGCGCCTGTCAGGGGCACGGACCAAGAGGACCTGGGGCCACCAAAATTATCGGTCGCGCACGCATCGTTACCGCAGACAATTCCACCCCATCTCGGCACGGCCATACGTCACCCAATAGAGGTGGTTCTCATTCTGCGCGGAGGGAATTTGCGTCGAGACGATGCCGGGCGGTGGCCTCACCTGATGCTGCCGGGCATCGATATCTGGGCGCGTCGTGGCGGTTGCAACTCGGATGTCGGAGGTTCCTGCTCTTATAGAGAGCAGGAGGTCGCCATGGGTGATACGAAAATCGTCGTCGAGCGGCGGATCGCCGCGTCTGCCGAGCGGGTGTGGGAGGCACTCACCGATCTCGACGGCATGCCGTCGGTGCTCAGTGGTGTGGACCGGGTCGAGGTCCTCACCGAGGGCCCGTTCGCCGTGGGCACCCGCTGGCGCGAGACCCGACGGATGTTCGGCAAGGAAGCGACCGAGGAGATGCGCGTCACGGCGTGCGAACCGCCCTCCCGATACGTGGTCGAGGCCGATTCGCAGGGTACTCACTACGTCTCGGAGTTCGCTCTGTCCCCCGGCGGGCCGGATGCCACCAGCGTGCGGATGACCTTTGCCGCAGTACCACCCGGAGGCTTCGCCGGTCTGCTCGCCAAGCTCCTTGGCCCCCTCGGAGCCAAGGCGGTGGCCAAGGCCGTGGCGAAGGACCTCAGCGATGTCGCTGCCGCCGTGGAGTACTCCGCACACTGAACCGGTCACGATCTCGCGCCACCGTGAGGCGGACCACGGCCTTGAACGTCGAGCGGGCCGCCGGGATGACACCCGTTGGTAGTGGCAGTGGCGGGCAACGGCTTGGCGGTGTTTCGCCAGGCCGTTCCGTGAAGCAGGTCGCAGAGACGGCTGCGCCGCCTCATCGAGTGCCGGTCGGGACCAGGCTGGGCGAGGACGCGCCGCGGGCGGCGAGATCCGGCTCGCCCGTGCCGTCAGCCGGAACGGACCAGACGTCCGAGGAACCCTTCGCAGCGGCCGGAAGAGCGTAGGCGACCGTCGTGTCGTCCAGCCACGCGGCCTGGTCGTCGACGCTGCGCGTCTCGGTCAGCGGGGTGTCGCGCATCGTCTTCAAGTCGAGGACATGCAGCTGCCAGGGATTCTGGGCGCCCGCACGGACGCGTTTCTTGTAGGCGATGCGGGTGCCGTCGGGTGAGAGGGAGGGGCACTCGACGTTCTCGCGCAAGGTGCGGGCCGTCCACTTCTTCATGTCGCCCTCGACCAGGTAGGTCTTGCCGCGGGTCGACACGGTCGCGTAGAAGCGGTTGTCGTCTCGGCCGAAGGTGATGCCCCAGTAGTTGACATCGGGTGCGCTGTAGCGCTTCTTGTCCATCGAGAGCTGGATGGTCTCCATGTTCTTGATCAGGTAGCCGGTCCTGGTGTCGAGGATGCCGCTGCGCGTGGAGAACGAAGAGCCGGCGTACGAGTCGCCGCTGACGAAGACCGTCCAGGAGATCATCCGTCCGGAGGGGGAGACCCGGGCCCGGTTGGGGGTTCCGCCGAAGGTGACCGTCCGCTTCGGCTGCAGTGAGCGGTCGAGGATCACTGCCTGCGTCCTGGGCGGGATGCCTGGTTTGGTGGCGAGGCAGACGGCGCTGCTGCCACTGGCGTAGAAGCGTCGGCACGACAGGCCGGTTACCTTGCGTCCCTCCTCACTCTGCGCGCCGATCGTGCCCTTGGTCGTACGCAGGTACAGGCCGGGAGTGTTGTCGAGGGTGATGGTCGAGGATTTGGGTGCTGCGGACTCGTTCCGGTCGGCGGCGCGGACGGTGTACACCACGGCGATCGTAGCCAGCAGGGCGGCGGTGACGGCCACGGCTGTGACACGGGCATGCAGGGACAGGGCGGGACTCATCGGGGCTCCGGGAGGGTGGCGGTCAGCAGCAGGAAGGTGATCAACAGGGCGGCGGCCAGGGCGGCGCAGGCCAGCGCAAGGGCGGCGTGCATGCTCCACACCGTCCATGCGGCGCCGAACAGGACGGAGGCGAGCAGGCGGCCGATGGCCTGACCGGACTGCAGTAGCGCCAGCCCGCCCGCACGCTGCTCCTCGGGAATCACCGGACCGCCAAGTGCCATGAGTACGCCGTCCGTTGCCGCATAGAACGTGCCGTGCAGGATCAGTACGGAAAGGACCAGCGTCCAGCCGGCGGCTGAGGAGAACAGCATGAGATACGTGCCCAGCAATGCCAGATGCCCCAGCAGGTACGGGACGCGCCGGCCGATTCGGTCGGCGGCCCGGCCGAGCGGTACGGCGAGCAGTAGATAGACGGCCGCACTGCCCAGCGGGAGGAGGGGGAAGTAGCCGGTGTCCAGGTCGAGTCGTTTCTGCAGGACGAGGTAGAGGAAGCCGTCACCGACGGACACCAGGCCGAGAAGGGTGGCCGCGGTCAGGATGCGGCGAAAGGCTGGGGCGGCCAGCAGGCGAAGGGTCGACCTCAGGGTGGCCGTCCTGCCCGCCGGGGCCGGTCGGGACTCACGGCCCGGCACGAACGCGAACAGAAGCAGGACGCCGAGCACGCCGAAGCAGAAGCTGACGACGAAGACGGCGTCGTACGCGTCCGCCGTCACCCACAGCAGGGCGAACGCCACGAGCGGACCGAGCAAGGCGCCTGTTGTGTCCATCGCGCGGTGCACGCCGAAGGCGCGGCCGAGATCGCGCTCGTCGCAGCTGGTGGAGATCAGCGCATCACGAGGGGCCGTCCTCACGCCCTTGCCCATGCGGTCGGCGGCCAGCGCGGCGGACAGGGCCGGGGTGGAACTGCCCGCGAGCAGCAGGCCCAACTTGCAGACGGCGGACAGCGCGTAGCCCGATCCGGCGACCAGCTTGTGGCGCCGCCAGCGGTCCGCGGCGTGCCCGCCCGCGAGCCGCACGAACGCGGTGACGCCGTTGTAGAGCCCGTCGAGGAAGCCGAACTGGAGTGGGCTGAGCCCCAGGCCGAGAACGAGGTAGAGCGGAAGGACGGCGGTGACCATCTCGGAGGAGACGTCGGTGACCAGGCTGACCGCACCGAGCGCGATGACCGTGGAGGACACGCGCGCACGGCGGGAGGATCGTTCGGAGGCGCGGGACGCAGGCGTCCGAGGTGGGCTGCCCCTGCCGGCGGAGAGGTACATGGGTGCTCCTGGTGCGCGTCCACCGGTGTGCCCACTGCGCCCGTGGCAGGACGCGGACACACCGGCGGATGCTGGTGGCTGCGGATCAGTGGCAGGAGTAGGTGGGGCTGGTGTCGAGGACGGTTCCGTCGGTCTCGACGAACTGCGACCTGAATCCGGTGTCGGTGAAGTCGAGCTTCACCACACCGAACTTGTCCCAGATCCGCTTCGCGCTGTTCTCCTGGATCGTGTCGCCCTCGCCGTAGAGGTCCTTGCCGCCCGCCCCGCCGAGGATCTGGACGATGCCGTTCGGATCGGCCGCACCGTCACTTGTCTGCGGTGCGAACCGCTCGTAGTGGTGGTCGTGTCCGCTGAGCACCAGCTCTGCGTCGGCGCCTTCGAGGAGCTTCCAGACGGGTTTGCTGACCGGGACGTTGCCGTGGCTGCCCGAGCTGAACAGTGGCTCGTGCCAGTAAGCGGCCACGCATTTCTTGCTGTTGGCGGTGAGATCGGCCCTGAGCCAGTCGATCTGCTCCTTCTCGTCGAAACGGTTGGAGTTCAATGCGACGAAGTGCCAGTTGCCGCGGTCGTACGAGTACCACATCTTGCCCTTTGGGGTGGCCCGGGCCCCGAAGTACTCCCGATAAGCTTTCTCGTCCCTGTTTTCCCAGTCGTCGTAGGACTCGTGGTTGCCGGGCACGGGGTGGGTCTTGTCCTTGAAGCGTCCCCAGGACTTGTCGTAGTAGTTCGTGAAGTCCTCGATGTGGGCGTCGTCGTACTGGTTGTCGCCCATCGTGATGTAGAACGCCGGATCAATGGCCATCGCCCGGTCGGCGGTCTTGAAGTGCTGGCAGCCTGCGTCACCCCGGTTGCACTGAGCGGCGATGTCACCCGCGCCCACCACGGTGAACGCGCCCACCGGGTCCGGCGGGTGGGTCGGATCCGGATCTGGATCCTGGCCGGAGCCGGTGGTGCCGTAGACCTCGGCCTCGAAGAGCGAGTAGCCGTAATCGGTACCGCGCGTGGTGCCGTACACCCGCAGATAGCGGCCGTTGCCGGTCAGGCCGGTCCACTCGTCCGTGCCGCCGTTACCGGACGTCTCGTTCGCCAGGCGGGTCCAGCTGGAGCCGTCTGCCGAGATCTCGATCCGGTAGCCGGTCGCGTAGGCGGCCTCCCAGGTCAGCTTCACCTTCGAGACGGTGGCCCCGGCGCCGAGGTCGACGCGGATCCACTGCGGGTCGGAACCCTCGGCGCTGGCCCAACGGGTTGAGGTGCTGCCGTCGAACGCCTTGTCCGGCGTCAGGGACGAGTCCTCGTTGGAGGACGAAGATGCCGGCTTGCCCCGCGAGATCAACTGCTGTTCACCACCGCCCGGTCCGGACGGATCCGGATTCGGGGTCGGATCAACCGCTATGCGGAACTCGTCGCCGTAGACGTGCCAGGTCAATGGCGTGTCGAGGTGGAGGTTGCCGTTGTCCAGGAAGACTCGCTGGGCGGTGTCGACCCGGCTGGTGTCCTCGTGCGCCGCCTCCTTTTTCATCTCCTCCACACGCGCATCGAGGAACGCGTGCAGATACTCGGTCTCGTCCCCGCCGTCGGCCGGGGTGTCGGCATTGCTGCGGGCATCGGCGCGGATCGAGTCGAAACCCTCCTGGCCGTGCATGACGATGGCGTCGTAGTACGTGAACTGCCCGAGCTCATGCAGGCCGTCGCTCTTGGCCCGGGACACGGACGGCCCGAAGTAGACGCGGTCGCGCTCGTGTTCCTGCGCGGCCCGGAACTCAGGGGTGTGCGCGGCCTGCTTCCAGGCGTCGGTGAAGCCGGGGTCCAGCCCCTCGTGGGAGTCGCTGCCGTCGACCTCGCGCAGGGCGGGCAGGTACTCGGCGAGCGGATTGTCCGGCACTTGGTCGGTGTAGTACTCGACGAGTTCGAGCATGTCATGCGTGCCGGAGCAGAAGCCGACGATCCCGGCCGTGTAACCGCGCCCGTCCTTGATGTCCTCTATGTAGTCGTACTCTTCGCGCCAGTCCAGAGACGAGTTCTCGGCGCTGGAGACCAACTGCATGGCGATCTCCTTCTTCGCCGGATCGTCTAGACCGGCCGCCTCCGCAGCCTGGCCGACACTCAGGACCACCACGGCCGGGACGGCCGCGAGCGCCATCGCCAGCGTCATCCTGAGTCCCCTGCGGCGGTGGCGCCGCCGAGGTGGTGGGAAACGCCACCTCAGAGAGGGAATTGGCATGTGACTCTCCGCTTCCTCGCCTGGGTCGAGCGCTGACGCAACTGGGTCCGGCAGGGACGACAGCGCGCGCCAGGCGGAATGTCAGGGCCGACGGGCCTGATGGTTAGGAACCTTTCCTTTCTATTGGGTCCTGTGGTCACCCACAAGAGTCGGGACACAAGAAATGCGGCGCCGCGAGCGACGCCGACCGCCCACCGAGAGTGGTCGGGCATGCCGCAGCCGTGCCGCCAGTTGGGCCTCCACGCGTCTCCGGTGCACGTGAACTGGGCGGGCAGGGCGGCGGTGAGGGTGTTACGGCTGTCGCGTCCTTGGCGTCGGCCGGGTCAACGGCGTTCTCCTGCACGGTCGTAGCGATCCGTTCGGCGCCGCTGGGCTCGACGACCAGGCGCTCATATCGAGCACACGCGTTTGAGACGAGGTGGATTGGCTCATCAGCCCTCCATCCACTGCGGCATGTCAGGGGCCACGGAGGATGCCAATCACGTCGAGTGCCTGGCGAATACGATTCCCCCACACGAGGGTGAATGCGATCACGATGCATCCGGCCTTCATGATCGGTTCCGTACTCTCCGGCAGGCCCAGCAGCGGGACAGCAACAGCAGCGCCGACTCCCAGGACGGTTGCGGCGATGATCCGGAGCGCGTCCCGGTCGGGGACCGGTGCTACGCCATTCATCTGTTCGGGGTTCAGGAGTGCCCCGATCCGAGCCTGGCAGTACCGGTCCGCGATCGTCAGGAGCAGGTCCCCCAGTTCTCGGAGCGCTTGCTGTGGCTCGCTGTCCAGCCGCCACTCCGCATTGCGCAGGACTGCGACGACCTGACGCTCGTGTGCCCGGAGCGCCTTGCGGCGGTGCGACAGCCGAGGAACAGAGCTGCGGTGTCTGTGGGCGGCCCGTAGTCCCCGAGTGACGGCCCCGAGGCGCCGGGAGGCCCGGCGCAGCGCAGGGCCCTGCTGCTCGCCGCCCGCCGCGTAGGCAGCGGCGCACGCCGAGATTGCCTGGGCGATCTCCATGACCAGTGCGTACCGGCGTGCCGCGCGCAGCCATTCCACGCGTACCCACCAGCCGTAGGGCGGGGACAGGCACTCCCTCAGGGCCGACAGAATGGAGACCCCCCGCAGATCGCACCGAAGGCCACCACGGCCGTAGCCGCGTCTCCGTAAGAGATCCACAGCGACCGCGGGTACTCCTGCGAGCGTCCAGGATCATTGATAGCCCCCGGGCCGGGTCCAGGAGGTCCAGGAGGCCCGCCATTGTTCATAGTTCCGGTGTCGGGACCAGGATGACTGAGAGACCCAGGAGGTCCGGGATTATTGATAGCGCCGGGGTCGGATCCAGTGTCAATGACCAGGGCAACCATGGAAACGATGAAGGCGATAGAGAGGGCAGCCCTGACTGCGAAGAGGGGCAGCCATAGCCGTAGGTGCTCGCGGCGGCGGATGGCCACCCGAACCCGGAGCGGGATTGCCCTGTTCACGCCAAGGCAGCGGAGATTGCCGACAAGCCGCCCAAGGTGCACGTCAGTTGACATGACGGAGCATCCTGCCATGGACGTCCATGCGGCGGCACCCGTCGGCAGAGCTGGTCTATGGAGCGCCCGCGAGTGCAGCGAGGGCGAACGGCCTGGGAGAGCGGCGAGCGATGGCCATACGCGGCGCTAAGGCCATGGCCTGCATGGTGAGTTGGTCGTTGTGCCGACCATGGGGAGCGGGCGCTGGACCGTGCTGGGCCCCCAAGACCGCGTCTGCAGAAGAAATCCCGCGGGCGAGTGAACCTGGCCCGCTCTTTTTCCGTCTGAGAGACGGAGTGGGTAATGCGCAAGGCGGCGGAATGGCAGCCTTCAACCGTGGAATTGCGCTCGCACCTTTGACGTGCTCACACAGGTGCTTCTAATGTGAGTCGGCGTCCCAACACCTCGCGTGCGCAAGCTCATTGACGAGCTCCTTCGGCTCGTCGATTAGGCATGCGTGCTGCCGCGGTGTCATTTCACGAATCGGAGACAACCCCCCATGCGAATTCCATTCTTGCGCCTCCAGTCGAGGCAGATAACCGCCGCCGGTATGGCGGCGGGCGTGGCTCTCAGCCTTTCCATATCGGCCGCAGGTACGGCCCAGGCGGCCCCGGTGGCGAAGGACGGGGGCCGGCCCGGCGCCTACATCATCGGTGGCGTTGAGAAGCCCAACGGTTCCTACCCGTTCATGACCGCGCTGCTGAACAAGGGCAACGGCAGCCCGGTGGACCGGCAGTTCTGCGGCGGCAGCCTGTTGTCCCAGGATGTCGTGATGACTGCCGCGCACTGCGTCGAAGGCACCAAGGCCAAGACCATCGAGCTGACGGTCGGCCGTACCGTGCTGTCGGACAAAAGGCAGGGCTCCCTGCGCAACGTGTCCGAGATCGTCGTGCACCCCCGCTACGCCAACGGCCAAGAGGCGTACGACATGGCGTTGCTGGTGCTGGACAAGCCGGTCACAGGCATCGCTCCGGTAGTGCTGCCGACCCAGGGGACCGACGCTCTGATCCGCCCCGGTGCCTCGGCCACCGTCGCCGGCTGGGGTAACACCAACACCGAGATCCCGTCGTTCCCGGACCGGCTGCGCGCGGTGAACGTACCGGTGCTCTCGCACATCGAGTGCAAGGCGACCTATCCCGGCTACGACAAGCGGGTCAACGTCTGCGCGGGCGTCGAGGGCAAGGACTCGTGCCAGGGCGACAGCGGCGGTCCGCTGTTCCGTAAACTTCCCGGCCGCCAGGGCGTCTACCAGATCGGCGTCGTGTCGTACGGAGACGGCTGCGCGGAGCAAGGGGCTCCGGGCGTCTACACCTACACCGGCTCAGCCAAGCTGTGGAAGACGCTGGACGAGTCCGCCAAGGGCAAGAAGGTAAAGCGGCTGCTCGGGCGCTGACCCACTGATCACTGGTTGCCCGGCTCTGCTGCTGCAGGGCCGGGCAACTGGCGCATGTGGCCGCCGCGCAGCACGCCTGCTGATACGAAAGCGGCTGCCGTAGCGTTCATCCATACCTGGGATGCGCCCCATCCACTTCTTCTGACCTGCCGAGACACCGCTGCAGTACTGGCCCTCACCAGCGGGGTCACCAGCGAGTGTTCCATCTCCTCCAGGTCCCGTACGGCCGGCTCGAAACACGTAGGTGCGATCTTTCAGCGCTCGAGACCGAACAAGACGGGTGCCGCGCACGTACTGGACGTACAAGCAAGCCGGTACGGACGAGATGACGGATGAAGGACGGACGAGATGACCGCAATCACCAGAAGCGTGTGGACTTGGCGGAGTCGCGGGAGCGTCGCTCTGCTCGTCTGTGGTGCGTTGGCCGGCGGAGGACTCGCAGCTGCCGGCGTGGCCGTGCTGGAGCCGCAGACGGCGACCGCCTCCAGCCACCGGGAAGCCCCCCTGATCTCGGGGCAGCCCCAGTTCGACAATACGGATGTGTACGCGTTCGTCAGCCCGGACCATCACGACTCGACGACTCTGGTGGCGAACTGGCTGCCGTTCCAGGAGCCGGCGGGCGGCCCCAACTTCTACACCTTCGCCAACGACGCGCGCTACGACATCCACATCGACAGCGACGGTGACGCCCAGGACGACCTGCTGTACCGGTTCACGTTCAAGGACCACCGCAAGAACGAAAACACCTTCCTCTACAACACGGGGGCGGTGGAGAGCCTGGACGACCCGGACCTCAACTTCACACAGACGTACGACATCGAGCTGCTGCGGCTGGAGCACGAGAAGGTCGTCTCACGGCACAAGGTCGCGAAGAGCCTTCCGGTCGCCCCGTCGAACGTCGGCAAGGCGTCGATGCCCGACTACCAGAAGCTGCGCGACCAGGCGGTGCAGAAGGTCCCCGGTGGGCTCAAGGCCTTCGCCGGTCAGGCCGACGACCCGTTCTTCCTCGATCTGCGGGTCTTCGACCTGCTGTACGGCGGTGATCTGTCGGAGGTCGGGAACGACACACTCAAGGGCTACAACGTCAACACCATCGCCCTGCAGGTGCCGAACTCGTACATTCGCGAGTCGGAGAAACAGCCGGTCGTCGGCATCTATGCGACGACGGAGCGCAAGACCGCCTCCGGCGCCTGGACGCGGGTGTCGCGGCTCGGCATGCCGCTGGTCAACGAGGTCGTCAACCCGGTCAAGGACAAGGACAAGTTCAACGCGTCCTCGCCCGAGAACGACGGGGACTTCCTGAAGAACGTCACCGAACCGGAGCTGCCCAAACTCATCGAGGGCATCTACAAAATCAAGGCTCCGGCCGAGCCGCGCAACGACCTCGTCTCGGTGTTCCTGACCGGTGTCAAGGACGTCAACCAGCCGCCGAATGTCACACCGTCGGAGATGCTGCGCCTCAACACCTCGATCAAGCCGGTCGCGGAGCCCAAGCGGCTGGGTGTGCTGGACGGCGACAATGCGGGCTTCCCGAACGGACGACGTCTGACGGACGACGTGCTGGACATCGCGCTGCAAGCCGTCGAGGGCGAGCTCGTCGGCTCGAAGAACGACCTGGGTGACGCGGTCGACGCCAACGACAAGGAGTTCGGCAGTAGCTTCCCGTACGTCGCCCTGCCCACCTCCGGTTCCGACGGCAAGAAGGCGGCGGAGGCAGGCACCAAGACGGATGCCACGGGCCTGACGGGCGGACTATCCCCCATCACTGGGTCGTGGGACGACAACACGGTGATGCTCGTCTCGGCACTGTCGGGGGCTGTGAGCGTGCTGCTGATCGGCTTCGGCATGGCCTACGTGCGCTCGCGGCGTCAGCCCGTACGCCGGTCCTGGCTCGGCTGACGTCCCGCCGCGGAGCGCGTATCCGGGGGCTCGGCCCTCTCCTGACGGCCGGGCAGCGTAGTGCGTCAGCCCCACGGCGCGGCCCGGCCACCCCACAGAGAAGACCCGTGAAAACCGAGGAAGGCGAGACGGATGCTCGTACGGAAGCCGCTGTTCATGCGATGGCATGAGCGAGGGCATGGGCCGCGGCGGTGGCGGATCGCGGCAGTCGTGGCGGTGGCAGTGGGGCTCACCGCCACCTCGGTGGCGATCGGGGCCGACGGCGACTCGGGCCGGTCCGGGCGGGCCGCGCCCGCTCCCGCGGCGGACGCGTACGTCGAGCGGCTGACGGCCGGAGACCTCGCGCAGGGCATCGACGCCCTGCACGAGCACCTCCAGGGGCAGCCCAAGGACGCGACGGGCTGGGCGACGCTGGGCGCGGCGCATGTCGAGCAGGCGCGGACCAGCGGTGATCCGACGCGGTATGCGCAGGCGGAGAAGGCGTTCGGGCGGTCGCTGAAGCTGCGCCCGCCCGGCGAGAACGATGCGGCGCTCGCTGGCCGGGCGGCGCTCGCCGCCGCCCGGCACGACTTCGAGGCGGCTCTGAGCCAGGCGGACCGGGCGCTGCGCGTGAACCCGCACAGCGAGCGGGCGCTGTGCAGCCGGGTCGACGCCCTGGTGGAACTCGGCCGTTACGACGAGGCGTTGCGAGCGGTTGAGCTCGCCGACCGGCGCCGGCCCGGCATCCCGGTCTTCACCCGGTACGCGTACGTGCTGGAGCTGCGCGGCGACGCGAAGAAGGCACGCCAGGTGCTGCTGCGTGCGCTGGAATCCGCGTTCACTCCCGCCGATGTGGCGTACGTCGCCACGTCGCTCGGCCAACTGGCCTGGTCGCAGGGGCAGTACGGGCGAGCGCAGTCCCATTACGCGACCGCGGTGCGCGCCGATCCGGAGTATGTACCGGCGCTGGAGGGCCGCGGGCGTGCGTATGCCGCACAGGGCGAGACGAAGCGAGCCCTGAGTGATCTCGAAGAGGTCGTACGGCGATATCCGCTGCCGGGTCAGCTCGCCGCACTCGGCGAATTGCATGAGGCGGCCGGGCAACGAAAGCAGGCCGAGGAGCAGTACCGACTTGTCGGTACGTGGACACGGCTGGCCCGCGCCAACGGCGTCGCCACCGATCTGGAATCCGCTCTCGTCGAGGCAGACCACGGGGACGCCGCTCAGGCATTGAAGTCGGCGCGCGCCGAATGGTCCCGCCGAGAGACCGTCCACACGGCGGACGCGCTCGCCTGGGCGCTCCACGCGAATGGCAAGGATCAGGAGGCGCTGACGTATGCGAAGAAGGCGACGGCCGGGACGCCCGGCTATCGGAACGCTTCGTTCAGCTTCCACCGGGGCATGATCGAGCACGCCCTCGGCGACGACACGGCGGCACGCCGGAATCTGCGCGCCGCGCTGGACCTGAATCCGGGCTTCTCGCCGACTGCGGCGCGCGAGGCGAAGTCCGTGCTGTCCGGGCTTCGGGGGGATTCATGAGGCGCCGTACCACCGCTTCCGCTCTCGCCACACTGGTGGCCGGAGCGGCCTTGGCGCTGCTTCTCGCCCAGGCGGCGCAGGCACATCCGCTGGGGAACTTCACCGTCAATCAGTACGACGGTCTTGTCGTCGCTCCGGGGAAGCTGAACGTGGACCATGTCGAGGACCTGGCGGAGATTCCGGCCGCTCAGGAACAGAACCGTATCGACACCGACGGAGACGACCGTCTGGCGTCGGCCGAACTGTCGGCATGGGCCCGGACGCGGTGCGACGCCGCGGCACAGGGCGCTCAGCTCGTGGTCGCTCGCGGGGCGTCACAGCGTGGGAAGACCGCCTCCCTCTCGGCGGGAAGCGCGAAGGCGCAAGTACGTCCCGGGCAGGCCGGGTTGCAGACACTGCGCGTAACCTGCGAGCTGACTGCGCCGCTGCCGCGTGCCGAGCGAATGCGACTGGCGTACCGGCCGGCGGGTGTCACGACCGGAGCGGGGTGGCGGGAGATCATCGCGCGCGGCGACCGGATGGCGCTCTCGGGGTCGGACGTGCCGGGGGACTCCGTCTCTCGGCGGCTGACCGCGTACCCCGACGATGCGCTCTCCACGCCGCCCGAAGTGCGGTCGGCCGCCTTCACTGCCCGTCCCGGCGGGCCGGCACGCGCCGGGAGTCAGGAGGAGCAGAGCAGTTCCCCGACAGCCGGCGTGCTGCCGCGCGGGGCGGACCGCTGGGCCCAGACGCTGACCGGGCTGGTGGCCCGGCACGAACTGACCGCAGGCTTCGCGGCACTCGCGCTCGGCGCATCTCTGCTGCTGGGTGCGCTCCACGCGCTCGCCCCGGGGCACGGCAAGACGATGATGGCGGCCGCCGCCACGGCGGGCGGCCGAAGTTCTCTGCGTGACGTGCTGGCCCTCGGAATTTCGGTGACCATGACCCACACCCTGGGCGTCTTCGCGCTGGGTGCCCTGATCACCGCGGGATCGGCGGCCGCACCCACCGTCGTCTCCTGGCTGGGCGTTGCGAGCGGCACGTTGGTCGCGGGCGCGGGCGCTCTGCTGCTCCGGAAGGCGTGGCGACAGCGTCATAGCCCCCACGGGCACAGCCACAGCCATGGCCATACGCACGGGCATGCCCATGAGCACGACCGGACGCTCGCGGACCACCGTCATGAGCACGGCCCGGCGAGTACTCACACCCACGGCGAGGACCACGGACACTCACACTCCCATGTCCCTCCCGCTCCCGGCCTGCGCGGCGTCATCCTCCTCGGCTTTGCAGGCGGGCTGGTCCCGAGCCCGTCCGCCGTCGTCGTCCTGGTGGGGGCGGCTGCGCTCGGCCAGGCCTGGTTCGGGTTTCTGCTGGTCCTGGCGTACGGAGCCGGGCTCGCGCTCACACTGGCGGGGGCCGGGTTCGCGGCAGTGCGGTTGAGGGAAACCACAACACGCAGGCTGATGCGTCGGCCGCGAGGCCGGGTCATTTCGCGTGCCCAGCGCGCGGCCCCGCTCGGCACGGCCGCCGTCGTCTTGATGCTGGGGTGTGGGTTGTTGCTCAGAGGGGCTGCGACAGCGCTCAGTTGAGACACTGTGGACAGGGGGATGGGGTCGCACCGGGGCCACGGTGCCAGGGAAGCGGAGCGCGGACCGCCGTAGGCATCGAGGAATGACACTGCGATCCTGAAAGCGGTCCGCTCGACCCTGGCATGGTGGCCCCGGCACTGACACCGTGGCCTGTCACCGCCGTCCGGCTTCAGCCCCAGACTTGGGAGTACTGCCTGCGATAGCTTCTGCGGTCATGAGCTGACCGGATCCAACGGGTGGCCATCAGACCGAGGAGACTTACAGCGACAACCAGCAGCCCCGGCATGAGAGTCCGCAGGCTGACACTTCCGGTAGGCAGCGTCACACCTTCTACCGCCCCCGGTATGGAGGTTCCGGCGGCAGCCGGTGGCGAGGCGGCTGCGCCACTACCCTCTTCGGCCGCTGTGGTGGCGCCGGCCACGCTCACCCCGAGGGCTGCCATCGCCGTGGTCGTCGGCTGGAAGTAAGTGAGACCACCGGTGGTGCAATCGCCGTTGCCGCCCGAGGTCACGCCGAGCGCCAACCCCTGAGCGAACAGCGGGCCACCGCTGTCGCCAGGCTCGGCGCAGACCGTCGTTTCGATCAGTCCCGTCACCGTGCCCTCGGGAAAGTTCACCGTCGCGTTCAACGCGGTCACCCGGCCTGAATGCACCCCGGTGGTACTGCCACTGCGGAAGACCTGTTGGCCGACGAACGGATCGGCGGCCGCGGTGATCCGTACCTCCCGGCCACCACCGATCCCCACTACGCTCCTGCCACTGGAGGCGTCGCCGTTCTCGTACTTGACGAGGGAGAAGTCGCTGCCGGGGAACGTACTGGCCGTTGTGGTACCGACCCGCCCGGCGCCCTGCGCGTCCTGGAACCAGGCGGTGCCGAGCGGACCGCAATGCCCCGCCGTCAGAATGAAGTTGTCCCGGCCGTCGGTGACATTGAATCCTGCGGAGCAGCGCCCGCCGTCGGCGAAGACCGGGGCGCCACCACTGACCCTGGTGGTGAAGGACCCCGTGGTCCGTTGCATGTGTACGAAGCTGCCGATCTGATCGGCGAGGCCGGTCATGCGTGACCAGTCCCCGGCCGAGACGGTGCTGTCGGCATGCACGACGACCTCGTTGGACGCGTAGTCCACCACCCATGCGGTGCCGGGCACCCGGGGTGCAGCGCGCAGAGCATCCGTGGCCGAGCGGAGCCGGTGCATGCTGTGGCGGACAAGTTTGGCGCGTGCTCCCGCCTGCCCGACCTCGGCCGCTGCTTCCGTATCGGTCACTGCCACGACCGGGCGCCCGTCGGGGCCGATCCAGCTACCGGCGGTACGGGATGTGCCGAGCCGTGCAACGAGACTCGCGCCCAACTCGGCGGGCTGAAGGGTGACACCGCTGTCCGCTCCTCCAGCTGATGGCTCGTTCGCCATCGCGGTGGTCATCATCAGACCGCCGGAGAGCGCTCCGCCGACGGCTGCCAGCCGTGCCAGCCTCTGCAGTCTGCGTCGTGCGTGCCTCATCAGTCACCCTCAAAGCCGTTCCGACACGACGTCACCAACGTCGGGAGCCGCGGGAGGCGGCCTCCTCTACATACGAGTCGTCATGAGGCCCTGTTCACTCACACTGGGCGGTTACTGAACGCCGCCTCACCGCCGTCCGTATACCGGGGCGGCCCTTCGTAAATGGACGGGCCTTCGCAGGCAGGGAGGCAGTTCATGGCCGGCAGCAATGTCACCGCACTCTTCCGTGCGTCCACCGCGCACAGCCCCTCGTACTTCACCCTGAACCGGGAAGGGGCCGGCGCGGCAGGTGAGATCACCGACTTCTGCATTCCCTGCAACCCGTACTTCCCCACCCCCGCGATGTTCGACGAACTCGGCAGCCGGCTCCGCGAGATTCTGACCTACTACCCGAGCAGTGCGGACACCATCACCGCCGAGTTGTGCCAGGTGCTCGGACTCAACCCGCAGACCGTCGCGATGGGGAACGGTTCCACAGAACTCATCACCTGGATCGACCACTTGCTCGTCCACGAGTCGCTGGCCGTGCCTGTCCCCACTTTCGGCCGGTGGACCGACCAGCCGATGGAAACCGGCAAGCGGGTCGACATGCTCCTGCTGCCGGAAGCGCACGGCTTCGGCCTGGATACGGAATCGTTCGTACGGTTCATCCGAACGCGGGGTTCCCGCGCGGCTGTCATCTGCAACCCGAACAACCCCGATGGCGGATTCCTGCCCAAGCAGCAGGTCCTCGCGCTCCTCGACGCACTCCAGGACCTGGATCTGGTGGTCGTAGACGAATCCTTCCTGGAGTTCGCCGACGCCGAACCCGAACCGAGCGTTGCCGCCGAGGCGGTGCTGCGGACGAATGTGATCGTGCTGCGCAGTCTCGGAAAGAACTTCGGACTGCACGGTGTGCGCTTCGGCTACCTGGTGTCGAACCCCGGGCTCGCGGGGAAGGTGCGCGCTGCTCTCCCGAAGTGGAACCTCAACTCCTTCGCAGAGACAGTGGTGTTCATGCTCAAGGGGCACCGCCAGGAGTACACGGAAAGCATTCAGCGCTCGCGCCGCGACCGGGAGGAGATGACCTGGCGCCTCTCCCAACTCCCGGGCCTGACCGTCTATCCCTCACAGGGCAACTTCGTCTACGTACGGCTGCCGGCAGGTGCGGACGGGACGGTTCTGCGCGACCGACTGCTCTCCGAGCAGGGAGTGTTGGTGCGTGACTGCGCCAACAAGGTCGGCAGTTCCAGCCGTTTCCTACGGCTTGTGGTGCGCCCTCAGCAGGATGTGTCCCGGCTGATCTCGGCACTGGAGCAGGTTCTGTACGGGCAGCTTCTGCAGGCACCCGAGGCGGCATGGACGCCACGACCACAGAGGTTCGCACAGGTACCCATGTCGGCGCCGCAGTCGCTTCCCCCGGAGCAACTGCAGCATGCCCCCGCAGCGATGCTCGCTCGGGACACTCAGCAGACGGTTTCCCCTCACGGCCTCGGCCCGGTACCGGCACAGGGCCGGCCTCCGAATACCGCGCTGCCAGGGGCGATGGCGAGGGGCTACACCTCGGGAACCGCAGCGGTGGACCGCCTCGTCAGCGGGGCGTGACGAGTTCGGCAAGCTGGGACCTGCCCGCATCGGATGGATCGGATGGATCGGATGGAGGTGGCTGGTGGGTTCCGGGGCGATGTCAGACCTGCGACCTGGGATCGGCCGTGGCAATAGCCTTACGGGCGGCGAGATAGCCCGCGATTTTGAACGCCAGCTCGTGGGAGCCGAACGTCTCGGCGCGGGCATGCCGCAGCACCACCCGGGTGGCGGTCACGAAGCCGTGCTCGGGCAGGGCCAACTGCTCCTTGATCCCCGCGGCGACCGCCGCGAAGAAGCGCGGCAGATCGCCGGAAGGTTCGTACTCGACCGTCAGCCCCTCGGCCACCTCGAAGGAGAAGCCCTCGGCCGCGGGCTCGAAATCCACCTCGATCTCCGCGAAGTGCGGCGCGCAGTTCTGCCTCGCATGCCGCACGAACACGCGACGGATCGGATACGGCGGAAACCGGGGCGGCGTCGCTGACGTCATGCCGGAACGCTACCCCTGCCCTGTTGCACCCGCCTCGTCGGACGGTTCATCACCAACAGCAACAGAACGTCTTCCGTACGGTTGCTCAGTTGCCCGGGGAAGCACTGTCATGCAGGAGCGCCGGCCATCACTAGTTGCACAGGGTGGTGTCGAGGAGAGCCAGCACATCGGCGGGGCCTGCCGGACGGTGGGTCCGTCGGCGGTGACGGCGATGGTGATGGCACGGCCGTCGTCGGTGACCCCGGTGCGCGTCTGGTAGCCGGGGATGTCACCGCCGTGGCCCCACGTCAGGCCGCCACAGCTGAGCGGCGTGCTGACCACACCCAGCCCGTACCGGGCCCCCTCCCACCAGCCGGCAGCGGCCGGGACCTTGACGGTGGTACGCAACTGGGCGAGCTGGGCGGGCTTGAGGAGCTTGCTGTCGAACAGGGCGGTGAAGAAGCGGTTCAGGTCGCTCGGGGTGGAGATGACCTGTCCGGCGGCCCAAGTCCAGGAGGGGTCCATCTTCGTGATGTTCTCCAGCGGCGCCCCGTGCTTCGCCGCGAAGTAGCCCTCGGGGTGAGCTTCCCGGATGCGCTCGTCGCCCACGCCGGGGAAGTAGGTGTGGCGCAGTCCGATGCGCTGGATGACGCGGTGGGTGATCTGCTCGGCGAGCGGGCGGCCGGTGACCTTCTCGATGAGCAGGCCGGCCAGGATGTAGTTGGTGTTGCTGTACGCCCAGCTGGTCCCGGGAGCGAAGAGTGCCCTGTGGGAGAGCCCCAGGTCGAGGAGGGCGCGGGGCTGGACGTAGGTGTGGCGGTCCTCGCCGGTGAGGTCGCCGACGAACGGGACGTAGTCGGGCAGTCCGCTGGTGTGCTGCAGCAGCTGGCGTACCGTGATGTTGCGGCCGTCGATGCCTTCGCCGCGCACCAGGTTCGGCAGGTACTCCTCGATGGGGGCGTCGAGGGTGACCTTGCCTTCGCCGACCAGCTGCAGGACGACAGCGGCGGTGAACGCCTTGGTGTTGCTGCCCGCCCGTACCTGCCCGTCGACCGGCACCTTCGCCTCGGTCTTCAGGTCCGCGACGCCGGCGGTGTAGTTGTGGGTGCGCCCGTCGCGGCCGACGGTGGCGGCCAGGGCGGCGGGGTACTGGTCGTCCAGACCATCCGGCGCAATCCGTCCCCACCGCCCAGTCTCCATGGCCACCCCAATGGCCAATTCGCCAAGCAGGATGCGGTTCAAGCGCGCGGGCGCCGTCGTCTCACTCGTTCGGGACCGGCCGCTGCGCCGATTGCCGTGCCTGCCCGATGCGCGTGGCGCAGTCATCGCGCAGCGTGGAGGGGGCGGGGCGGAGGGACCGCCACCGTCGTACCGCCATGTGAGGCCGAAGCCATGCAGAATGTGCGTTTGATCGCAGGTTCGGCGGACGGCGTCCCGCTCGGGACGCGACGCGAGGACGGTCACCCGCCCGGCGCCGGGGCGGCCGCGCGCCCGCTGCCCTGGCTGGCGGCCGTCGCCACCGCCTTCACACTCGCGCAGCTCGTCCTGGTCGTGCCCGGCCTCGGGCTCGGCTGGGACGAGACGGTGTACGTCAGCCAGGTCAGCCCGCAGGCCCCGGCGGCGTTCTTCAGCGCGCCCCGAGCGCGGGGCATCAGTTTCCTGGTGGCGCCCGTCGCGGCGCTGACCACCTCCGTGGAGGCGCTCCGCATCTATCTGGCGTTGCTGTCGGGCTGCGGCCTGTTCCTCGGGCTATGGGTGTGGCGGCGACTGCTGCCCGTTCCCGTGCTAGCGATCGCCGGGGCGCTGTTCGCGACCCTGTGGGTCACGATGTTCTACGGCCCGCAGGCGATGCCCAACCTGTGGGTCGCCTACGGTGCACTCGCCGCGGTCGGCTGCTTCCTGCGCGGCGCCCGGGACCCCGGAGACCGGTGGGCGCTGCCAGGCATGGGCGCCGGGGTGGCGCTCGCCGCTGTGATGCGTCCGTCCGACGCGGTGTGGCTGGTCCTGCCGCTCGCGGTGGCGGCGCTGCTCATGCGGTCGGCATGCCGCCGGCCACTGGTCGTGGTGACCGTGCTCGCTGCGGGGCTGGTGCTCGGTGGAGCCCAGTGGGTCGTCGAAGCGTACGCACACTACGGCGGCCCGTTCGCGCGGCTGCGGCGGTCCAGCGAGATCCAAGGGCACCTGGGCTGGTACTTCGCCGTCGACGACCATGTGCGAGCGCTCGGCGGGCGGACGCTGTGCCGCCCCTGCGACGTGCCCTGGCGGTACCCGCTCTCCGCCGTCTGGTTCCTCACACTGCCCTTGTTCGTGGCGGTCGGCGTGTGGGCTGCGGCCCGTACTCGCCACCGCACCCCGGTCATCCTGGCAACCGTGAGCGGACTGGCGCTGGCCGCGCCCTACCTGTTCGCCGTCGGCTACGCCGCTCCGCGCTTCCTGCTGCCCGCATACGCCCTGCTGGCCCTGCCCGTCGCTCAGTGCCTTGTCCGGGTGGCCCGCCGCACCCGGCCGCGGGGGCGCCGGACGCCTGTCGTCCTGGTCACGGTGGCGGTCACCGCGCACCTCGCGGTGCAATACCAGGTGCTCGACTCGGTGGCGGACCGGGTACGCCGCAACAGCGTCGCCCTCGGCCGCGTCGCCGCCGAGCTGCACGCGCAGGGTGTCCGCCCGCCCTGTGTGGTCAGCGGCGAGGATGCGATCCGGGTGGCGTTTCGCGCCGGGTGCGCCTCGCGTCAGCCCTCGGGGCACGACGTCAGCATCACACCTCAGGGCCTCACCGCCATGGGCAAGCGTCTGCCGGTGGCAGTCCTGGTCTCCGACAAGGGCGGCATCCCGTCGTACGCGCGCCGATGGCGTGTTCACCGGCTCCCGGACCTGGGACACGGAACCGGCCTGCGCGTATATCTGTCGTCCGCAGCCACACCAGCAGGCGAGAAGCCGATGTACGGAAGCCGTACGGCCGATACGTCCATGCGGCGCATGCACCGTTCCGCAACGAACAGCGCACAACGCGGTGCGCTGAGCGCAACCGCACACAGACGGAAGGCATGGCCACAGCACGCGGACAACAGGAGCCAACCGCCTGGTCATTGAGCCGGACCACCGCGACGCCTGGTAGACCCCAGATCCCCAGAAGCGGAGAACGGCAGCCACCCGCGCCCCTACGATGGTGGGCACGGCCGCCCGCGGCCGCGTCCACCTCGGGGAGGCCGCTGTGACATCACCTCAGGACTTCGAGGAGGGGCATCGCCCTGACTACCCGCCCAGGACGCCCCCTCCGCCCAAGAAGCCAGTCGAGCCGCCACGTCCGGAGAACCAGGCCGACGCAGAGACCGCGTTGATCGTGCAGCCGAGACTGCGGGCGCGGATTTCGAACCGCCGTGCCGCGAACTGGACTTACGAGGCAGCCAAGTGGTCCGCCCCGAAGGCCGGCGGGAACACCGTCGACAAGCTGCGCTCATGGGGTTACCGGATCGGCGAGGAGCACACTGCGGGAGAGCTGGCGGCCCGGCTGGTCACCGCAGCTCTTGAAGACGGAGGAAGCCGCATCAGTCTCCACCTCGCCGACCAGGACAACAAAGCCCTCATCCTCGTCCTGAGCCATCAGCCCGGGCACGCGCCCCTCGACGACACGCTTCTTGCGGAACTCGCGGCGTTGGGCGTGGTCTCATGCGGAGTGGACACCGACCAGGAGGACGGCGGCCGCCGCCGTTGGGTCCTCATCGACGTGTAAGGCTCACCAATCGGATTAGCGAAACGTAGTGATCCTGTGGCAGAGTGTGACGCGCACGCCCGGCGCCCAGGCGACGTCGGGCACCCTCCTCGGTAGGTCGCGAGACCTGCCGACCAGCGTCCGGAGGGACGTGCCACGCGGGCTGACGACTCCGGTCGTTCAGCACCAGGGCACGAAGGCGATTGGCTCACCTTCCTGAGGAACACTCAGGATCACTAAGCCAATCAGAGACGCTTCCCAAGGGAGAAGTCGAGCCTTGGGGCTTGGGTGGGAGTGCATGTCCGCCCCCGCTGGCCTGCGTCGTGAGGGCCCTGATCCTCAGGGCCCTTGCAGCCGCGCAGCGTTTCACTTGTGCGCGGCGCCACCTCACTGCCCAAGAGGAACTGCTGCGGTGCTTCCTGGTCAACCCGAGTAAACAGCTGCGTGGCATGAGGAGGCGCAGTGGGTCATGCCATCGCGGCGTTGCTGGTGCTTCCGGGCTCTGGTTTCAGGGGCACGGCTATTCAAAGACGATGTCGTACGTGTCCAGGAAGTACTTCCGGATCTCGGCGTCGCTGTATCCGTCCTCTCTCATTTCGTTGATCATGTACCCCACGACCTCGGCGACCGTATAGATGGTTCCGCCGGCCATGAGAGCTCCGGCTCCCGCCGTAGCGCCTTGCGCCAGGGCGTGGGCCAAGCTGGCGCCCACCGTGTGGGTAGCTGCGTAGCTGGCACTTGCGCCGAGCGGGGTGTAGAGCGTGCTGCTCACCGCCGTACTCAGCGCGTGCGTACCAGCTTGGTGTGCGATGGCGGTCGCCGCCGCGCCCTTGGCTGCCAGAGCGGCTTTGAGTGCGATCAGGCCCTTGGTGATCAGGATTTCCGTCCCTGGGAAGTAGACCATAATTCCCCTCTGCGACGTGGTGTTGCCAGTGTCGAAGGAACCTGCCGGGAATCAACGACTTGATTAAATCGAGCTCAAACTTTGATTTGGGGCGCCACTTCAATTCCTTACTTCACTTGAGAGTTCACCCAGCTCATCAATAAGCATCAAGTCGTAAAGAGCGCGTCACAGGCCCCGCGCCCCTCGCCATATGTCATGCCGCTCGTCAGGCGTCGGCCAGGACTCCGGTTCCCCCCAGACCGTCTCGGTGAGCGCGGCGATTTCCCACTGCGCTGCCTCAGTTGGCAGCTCTGCCATGACCTGCTCGGCCCCTCCCTTGGGGAGGCTGGGAGGGGCCACGTTGCCCCGGCCACGTGGCAGGACACGGGCGGGGCCAGGGTGGGATCTCTGCCCGGGGGAAGGAGGATCACCGCTGTCACAGCATCGCACTGGTTTCAGCCATGCGACAGGGTTGTGACTGGAATGCGTTGCGGGTGGAACCCGGCCCGGCTACCTGCGCCCGCACCCCGGCGCCCAGTTGCGCTTCACCGACCTCGACGGACTACGGCTCACCTGCTTCGCGACCAACACCAAGGGCGGTCAGCTCGCCGACCTCGAACTGCGTCACCGCCGAAGGGCCCGCTGCGAGGACCGCATCCGAAACGCCCGCGACACCGGCCTGCGCAACCTTCCCCTGCACGACACCGCGCAGAACCAGATCTGGCTGGAGATCGTCTCCCTCGCACTCGACCTCCTGGCCTGGATGCCGATGCTCGCCCTGACCGGCGACACCCGCCGCTGGGAACCCAAAAGACTCCGGCTCCGCCTCTTCTCCGCCGCCGCACGACTCATCACCACCGGCCGCCGCCACTGGCTCCGCCTGCCCGCCCGATGGCCCTGGACCGACGTCCTCACCCAGGCGATCGACCGGCTCCACACCTTGCCGAACCCCGGCTGACCAGCCACTTCACCCACCCCGACAACCCGCACCACCACCCCGGGAAGTGGAACTCGGCGCCCACCCGACGCGACGGCCGGGTCCTCGGCCTGCCCCGCACCCGAAGAGACCGCACCGCACAAACACCGAGCTCCCATCAGCGAACTGACGGGGACTCATGAACGATCGAGGCTAGGTCAGAAGCCGAGATCCACGCCCTGCCGAGGGTGGGAGGCGGACGCCGCCGCGCGGCTGCTGCCGCGGGAGCTGGTCTATACCGCGGGGGCGGACCTGCCGGCTCCCCTGGGCGGCGCGGCTTGACCGCTGTCGCCCAGGGGAGGGGCTGAGGAGCGGAAGGTGTCGGAGCACGTCGACGTAGTCACCCGCGGTCTTTGCCGCCGGAGTGGTAGAGGTGCCGGCGAAGTTCCAGCTGCTGGGGGGCGGCGGCGATCTGGATCGCGCCGACGCTCCGAACATGGCGTCCCCGTCGATGACCGCACGAGACTTTGCGGGTCGCGGGTGGCACGGGTGGGTGATCAGCCGGGATGGTTCGAGCGGCCGGCCGAGACGGCCTCGAATACGGCTCTGGCCGGTCATCTTAAGTCGGGGTGACCGATGCCGGTTCTGCGTGGCCGACCTACCGTCGATGACGTCCCCCCAACTTCTGTTGAGGAGCGGGCAGCGGCGGATCATCGGCCGTCGCTTCTTCGTCGTCATCTATCGAAAGCGGCTTCTGCATGCGCAAGCTCACTTACTACATAGGTTCCAGCATCGACGGCTTCATCGCCGGGCCGGAGGGGCAGTTCGACTTCTTCGCTTTCGAAGGGGATATCGCGGCCGCGATTCTCGCCGAATATCCGGAGACCATGCCGGTCCAGGCGCGCGAGTTGCTCGGCGTCGCTGGTGTGGCGAACAAGAAATTCGACACGGTCCTGATGGGGCGCGGCACTTATGAGCCCGGTCTGGCGATCGGCGTCACCAGCCCCTACTCCCACCTCAAACAGTATGTGTTTTCCCGGACGCTGACTCAGCTCGACCCCCAGGTGGAGATCGTCTCCGGTGACCCTGTGGAGTTCGTCCGCCGGCTCAAGCGGCAGGAGGGGATGGACATCTGGCTGTGTGGCGGCGGGACGCTGGCCGGTCAGTTGATGGGCGAGATCGACGAGCTCGTCATCAAGCGCTACCCGATGGTCATCGGTTCCGGTATCCCTCTGTTCCGCGCTTCCTTCGACCTGACCAAGTTCTCGCCGACCGACCACCGGGTCTTCAACACCGGCGCGACGATCACGACTTACGTCAATCACTGAGGAGACCCCATGTTGTTTCATTCCATGACCGAGGCCGACCTCGATCGCGTGACCGCCGTGACGGTCGACGAACCCATCAGCTGGATCCCCTCCGACCGCTATCTCGATGAACTGGCTCAGGGGATGTACCGGCCCGAGTGGACCTGGATCGCCGAGGACGGCGGCCAGGTGGTGGGCCGGGCCCTTTGGTGGGGACAGTCGCGCAGTGAGCACCCAATCGCCCTGGACTGTCTGCACGTCGATGCCTGCGTCGCCGACCGTGCGGCGGTCGCGGCCGAGCTGCTGACCACGAGTCTGAAAGCCTTCGCCGAGCAGGGCGCGAGCAAACTGCCGCTCTACAACCTGACACTGCCGTATGGCTGGCGCGAGGACCTGGCCGTCGCGGCCGCCCTGGCCTGGCGGCGCGATGCCGCGCTGGCGGCCGGGCTCACCGACGAGGTCGAGCGGCTGCGCCTGGAGTGGACACCCGATGCCGGCGTCCCGGCCGGCGGCGGCCGGCTCACCTTCGCCGAGGCCTCGGACGAGGAGTTCCTCCAGGTGTTCCGGCGGATCGCCGTGGGCAGCCTGGACCGCGAGACCCGCAGGAACCTGGCCGCCAAGGGTGCCGAGGTCGCCGCACGGGAAGAGATGGACTTCTACCTCGACTGCCCGGGCAAGCGCGAGTGGTGGCGCCTGGCCCGCACTCTCGAAGGGGAGGTCGCGGGGCTGGCGATCCCGTCGGCGACACCGTACAACCGCAACGTCGGCTACCTGGGCGTCGTCCCCGAGTTGCGCGGCCGGGGTTACGTCGACGACGTGCTCGCCGAGATCACCCGTGTCCACGCGGAGTCGGGCGCCGAGCTGATCACGGCCACCACGGACACGGGCAACGCGCCGATGGCCGCCGCGTTCGCCCGAGCCGGCTACCGGACCGCCCAGATCCGGATGATCTACTCGGCGCCTGAGTCATGAGCCCAGCAGCGCGGCGAGTTCATTGCGGGACGTGATGCCCAGCTTGGGGAAGGCGCGGTACAGGTGGTGCCCGACCGTGCGGTGACTCAGAAACAGCTGCGTGGCGATCTCACGGTTGGTTGCTCCGGTGGCGGCCAGCCGTACGACTTCGCGTTCCTGCGGGCTCAACCGGCTGATCCGTCTGTCCGCAAGACTGGTCGGAGCAGTGCTCTCGCCTGCGGCCCGAAGTTCCGCCCGGGCCCGGTCGGCCCAGGGCCGGGCGCCGAGCTTCTCGAAGATATCCAGCGCCTCACGCAGGTGGTCGCGGGCATCGATCATGCGCCGCAGGCGGCGCAGCCACTCCCCGTAAAGCAGCTCAGTGCGGGCCCGTTCGAAGTCGTTGCCGCTCTCGTGGAGGCGCACGGCTGTCGCGAAGTGCAGCTCGGCCTCCTCATCCGCACTGGTCAGGGCCAGACATCGGCGGGTCAGGGCAGTGAGGGCAGGTTGATGTACGGCGGTCGCCCATTCCTCCAGCAGACGCGCTGGTTCCTTCGCCCGCTCGGGACGGCCGGTACGCACTGCCGCCTCGACAAGATCGGGCAGCAGGAACAGGGCCAGCAGCGCGTGGCCCACTTCCTTCTGCGCCGATTCCAGCAGCTCCAGAGCCGCCTCCGCCCGCCCGAGGCCGAGTTCAAGCAGTCCCAGCGCCCACAGGGCGTCTGCTGTACCCCGTCCGACGTCGCGCGGACGCGTGTATTCCAGGGCCTCCTCCGCCAGGCTGCGGCTCTGCTCATCCAGTCCCTGGATGGCGGCCAGCGTCGCCAGGGCGGCCCGCAGGTGGGCGGCTCGGTGCGCCAGGTCGTAGTACTCGGCAAGCCGCAGTCCCTCGGCGGCATGCGCGTACGCCTCCTCGTGTCGGCCGAGGGCCAGCTCCGCCTGGGCGAGCAGGTGCAGAGTCGTGGGCAGCCAGCCGCCGATGCCTTGCTCCCGGCACTGGGCGACCGACGCGACGGCGACCTCGTACGCGGCCGCATGGTCGGCGGCCAGTTGGCAGTAAATGCCAGTCATCAGCCGGTCCATGACCGCGGCATCGGGATGACGGCTGATTCGCACCAGGTCATGAAGGGCGTCGAGTGATCCGGGTACGTCTCCGGCGAACAGGCGGGCGGGTACGGCGAGTACAGGCAGGTCCGGGGCGCGGGCCCCGACATCGGCGATCAGGTCGGCGTTGCCCGAGGAGAAGGCCGCGTGGATCGCGTCGACCAGGAGAGAGGCAAGATCGCCGGGGCTGCCGGGGCTGCCGGGGCTGCCAGGGCTGCTGGGGCCGATGAGGTCTGCGCATTCGACCAAGATGCGGCCGGCGGTTTCCGGTCTGCCGTAGCCCAGCTCGACGACTGCCCGTATGCGGGCGAAGCTCGCTGTCATGCCCGGATCGTGGAGAGGGAGCGTCACCTGGTCGGCCAGCGCGCCGCACCGCTCGTCCTGACCGGCGTCACTGGCCTTCTGAGCCGCGCAGATGAGGCGGCGCGCCCGCCTTTGCGGGTCCGCCGTGAGCTGGGCGGCACGCTCGTAGGCGGCGGACGCGGACGCCATCGCCTGTCTGCTGCCGGCCCACTCGGCAACCCTCTCGAGTTCGTCGGCGACCCGTTCGTCCGGGCCTGTCGACGCAGCAGCCAGATGCCAGGCCCGCCGGTGCGCGTCCCGGACGGTGTCCAGCACCTCCGCCAGCGCCTTGTGAGCGGCAATGCGCCTGGCGAGCGGGGCCCCCTGATAGGCGGCGTATCGGACCAGTGGGTGCCGGAAGCGCACCACCGCCCCGGACAGGAATACGAGCCCGGAGCGTTCGGCCGGTTCCAGGTCCTCAATTGCGGCGCCGAACCGGTCGGCGGCCCTCAGCACCAGGGCGAGATCTCCGGTGTCATCCGCGGCGGCCACGAGCAGCATCACCTGGGTGGCTTCGGGAAGGCGGCCGATCTGCTCCAGAAACGCGTCCTGAATCCGGCTCGGCAGCGGGGACGACGCCTCGGGCAGCGCCAGCGGGCTCAGATGCCCGGCGCGCTGCGCCGGGGTGAGCACGGCGGACAGCTCGATGAGGGCCAGCGGGTTGCCCTGCGCCTCCTCGATGATCCTTTCCATGACGTAGGGAGGAAGGCCCTGGACGAGCGTCGCGGCTGACGCCCGGTCAAGGCCTTCGACGGATAGCCCAGGAAGTCCGTTCACGACGGCGCCGCGGGCCCCGTCGCGGACAGCGAAGATCATCACAATGCCCTCGGCCCGCAGCCTGCGAGTGGCGAAGGTCAACACATCCACCGACGCCTGGTCGAGCCACTGCGCATCATCGACCAGGCAGAGGAGCGGGCCCTCGCCGGCGGCCTCCGACAGCATGGTGAGCACGGCGAGGCCGACGGTGAAGCGATCACGCACCACGTCTTCGGTGAGCCCGAAGACAGCCCTCATGGCTGCGGCCTGCGGACCCGGCAGTACGTCGAGGACGTCCATCACTGGCAGGAACAGCTGGTGCAGCCCTCCGAAGGCGAGCTCCATCTCTGACTCGATGCCCTCGACACGCAGCACGCGCATGCCCTCCGCGCGCTCGACTGCGTAGTCGAGCAGCGAGGTCTTGCCGATCCCCGCCTCGCCGTGGATCAGCAGGGCGCTGCTTGTTCCCCGACGAGCGCCGACGAGCATCTGGTCTATCCGGTCTCGCTCCGCGGTTCGCCCTTGCAGCATTGCCCCCTGCTTTCACACTTCGGTTACGCGTCTCAGGTCCGGCGAGACCGTGCAGTGGCAAGCCGGTGAGGAACTCAATGATCTCCTCCTCGGACACGTGCGTGCTCCTGGGGCGGTCCGGCAAGAGAGCTGATGGTTCGTCTGCTCAGGGGAGGCGTCTGAGGCCGGCAGCACTCGGACACCGCCGGCAGCTCGCTGAGTTCGGGCACGGTTTCGGATCTGCCGCAGGGCGAGCAGTCCGCCGACTCCCGGGATGAGGGCGCGCCATCGGGCGCCCGACGAGGCGGCCGGCGGGGTCATCCACGTGGCCGCGATGACGGCGAGGTAGGCGGTGCCGTGCAACGGGCCGACGAGCGCCGTGATTGCTTGCGTGTGTGTGCTGAGCAGGTTGCCCAGCAGGGCGGCGAGAGATACGGCTTCGGCGCCGGCCGCGATCCGCAGTGTGCGCACGGGGATCACGCACCCGTCGTGGAGCCGGGGCGGACGATCATCAGGACGACAACGACCGCCCAGAGGACGTTGAAGATGCCGGTGAGCATCGTCAGGCGGGCCGCCGTGGGACGCGCCGCTTCCTGGTTGGGCAAGTCCTGGGCCACGGCGAGCAGGCGCTGCTGGCCGGGCAGGATGGCGAATGCGAGGAGGGCCGCGGCGATCACGGTCAGTGCGAGCGATGCGATCAGCCAGGCGTCGGTGAGGACGCCGAGCTGGGCGCCGGTGGCTGTCCCGAACACCGGCACGGCGAGACCGGCGACAGCGTAGCCGCGGCAGATTCGGTGCAGGAGTGCGGCGATCCCGGAGGATCGGCCGTCCTGCCCCTTGCTGCCGAATGCCCGCAGTGCATAGCGCGGGAACATCGAGGCGGCCACGGTGATCGACCCAACGGTCACGATCGCCGCGAGGACGTGTACGGACAACAGCAGCTTGGTCACTGCGGGTGCCTCCAAGTCGGAGCGCGAATATGTTGGCTGCCAATACATACACTGCCTACGGCAATCTTGGGTAGGCTGCCTACCTATGAAGGTGGACGCGGTGCGAGGGCACCTGGACGGACTGTTGCTGGCCGTGCTTGAACCGGGTCCGCTGCACGGCTACGCGATCATCGCGGCGGTCCAACGCCGCAGTGGGGGCGTACTCGAGCTGCGCACGGGCACGATCTACCCGGCCTTGAACCGCCTGGAGCGGCTCGGGCTTCTGAGCAGCAGTTGGCAATCTGCCGGCGAACGACGTCGGCGATGCTACGAGCTCACCGACGCGGGACAGCGCGCCCTGGCGGGGGAGCGGACGGCGTGGAGCGAGTTCACCACAGCGATCGGCTCGGTACTGAACCCCGCCACACCCCCCGGGCTGGCCACGTGAACGCCACCGGTCGGCAAACCGACCTCATCGGGGACTACATGGCGGCCCTGACAGCCGCCCTGCACGGGCCGGCCCGGGCCAAGTCCCGGATGGTCGAGGAGATACGCGACGGCCTCACGGACACGGCTGCCGTCCACACCCGTGAAGGAATGCCCTACGAACGCGCCGTCCACCAAGCGGTACGCGAGTTCGGGACCGTCGACGAGCTCGTACCGAGTTGCCAACGCGAACTGACCATCGCTCAGGCCCGGCACACCGCCCGGGTCGTCGCTCTCACCGCCCCCTTCCTGATCGCCTGCTGGTACCTGGCCTGGAGTGCCGACCACGATCAGGCCTGGCAGCTGCCGCGCACGGCTCAGCTGCTGGCCGTTCATCTGGCAGGAGTCGCGACCGTCGCCGCGCTGCTCGCCGCAGCGACGCTGGCCGCTACCGGCGCCCTCGCCCGTCGGCTGCCCACACCGCACCGACTGCCACTCGTGGTCGCCTGGACCGGTACCACCGCCAGCGCTGCCATGGCGGTCACGACGCTCGCGCTCGCCACCGCCTCCGCCCTGGCCACGAACTGGCCACTGCTCGCGTTCGCCGGCACGCTGGCAGCTGCCTCGCACGCGGCAATAGCAGCATCGGCCCGTGCCTGCCGTCACTGCGCCCACCTGCCCACCACGCAACCCGCGGTCTCCCGGCTGCGCGGCTGAGGTCGTCGCATGAGACAGGCAGGCCTGAGCTCGTGGGTGGAGTACTCCCGAAGCGGCGAAGGTGCTTGAGCGCTTCGTGGAGGATGCGGCACCGCGACAGAAACCCGGCTGGTGCGAGATGGAGGTCGAACCCATCGAGGGTTCAGACCTCTTGATGAACGGGTCCGTCGACCCGCAGCGTTTCGACGAGCTCGCCGCCGCCGTTACCTTCGAACCCGCTCCGCAGGCCCCGACGAGGCGTGCGCTCACCGGCCGCGACGATCAACCCGATTTCCTCGGGGCGGCCAGTAGATAAGTCACCCCGGAAAAGGGAGGCCCGCGCGTCGGGTCAATCGTCCATGACGAGAGGCGGCGTTGCCTGGTGCAGCACCTCGCCGCGAAAGAACTCCGGGCTGCGACGCCGTATCAGTAGCATGATTACGGCGCCGAGGAGCAGCAGGCCGACGCCGATGACGAAGACGCTGCCGATGCCGGCGACCGAGCTGCCGCTGCCGTAGGACGGTTCCCAGGTGTCCCTCAGCGTCTGGAGGAACACGCCGGTGAGCATCAGGCCGCCGAGGCCCGGCAGAAGCCCCTTGATCAGCAGGTTGCCCAGCGAGTGCCGCAGTTCACGGCGGAAGAACCAGACGCAGGCGAAGGCCGTGATCCCGTAGTAGAAACTGATCATGAGGCCGAGTGCGAAGACGGTGTCCAGCAGGACGTTTTCGCTGATCAGGGTCATCAGGGTGTAGAAGGAGCCGGTGACGACGGCCGCCGCGACGGTGGCGCGGGCGGGGGTCCTGAAACGCGGATGGACGGTGGCGAACATCGTCGGCAGGGCCTTGTAGGTGCCCATCGCGAGGGCGGTGCGGGCCACCGGGAGGAAGGTGGTCTGCAGGCTGGCGGCTGCGCTGGTGAGGACCGCGACGTAGAGCAGCACCCCTGTGCCGGAGCCCATGACCGGATAGGCGAGCGCGGCGAAGACGTTGTCCGCGGTGTCCGGGTTGCCGAGACCGGTGCCCTTGGTGCCGATGCCCGCGTACATCTGGGCGGCGACGCCGACGAGCAGGTAGGTACAGACGATGACGACGATGGAGAGCAGCGCGGCGCGGCCGGGCGTCCGCTCGCTGCCGACGCTTTCCTCATTGACCGTCAGACAACTGTCCCAGCCCCAGTAAATGAACATCGACAGGGTGACGCCGGCAGTGAAGGCTGTGAAGGACTCGACGCCGAACGGATCCAGCCAGGACCAGGAGAAGTCGAGCGCCCCCTCCGCCTCCCCGGATGTGGAGATCGCCATGACGATGAACAGGGCGAGTACGACCAGTTGCAGGCCGACCAGCACGGACTGCAGCCACTCGGTGAGGGTGATGCCGCGGTAGCTGATCAAGGTGGCGACGGTGATGAAGGCCAGGGCGGTCAGGATGTGGACGGCCTTGTTGTCGTTGAGTCCGGTGATGTCGGGGCTGCCGGTCACCTCCCCCAGGAGGAGGTAGAAAAACTCCGTGGCCACTCCGGCGAGGTTGGAGAGCACCACGATGGACGCCATCAGCAGGCCCCAGCCGCACATCCAGCCGGTCGTCGGGCCAAAGGCCTTGACCGACCAGGCGAAGGAGGTGCCGCAGTCGGGCATCACCTTGTTCAACTCGCGGTAGGCGAAGGCCACCAGCAGCATGGGCACGAACCCGGCCAGGAAGATGCCGGGCATCCGCAGTCCGGCCTCGCTGACGGTCGGTCCGAGGGTGGCGGTGAGGCTGTAGGCGGGGGCGACGGTGGAGATACCGATCACCGCGCCGCCGAACAGGCCGACGCTGTTCCGGCTGAGGCCCTTGGCCTTGAGGTCCTCGCGATCCTCGGTGTGCGCGTCTCCTTGCTCCATCGCCCCAGTGTGGTTGATATCAACGGGAGAATCCCGAACGTCCCGCATTCCGTCGAGCGGCGGCGTTGAGCCCGCCGTGCTCGCCGTCTGCGTGTCGCCCCCGGATCGCAGCACCAGGTCCGGGACCGCGCCCGTCACCGCGTCGTCTCGGACGGTCTCCTCGCCGTTGACCGAACTCTGACGAGGCCGGCGCTCACCACACGCGAGTCAACCGCGGGCAGCTACGAACGAAAGCTCGCCTGGCCGGGCGGGTCAGGGCCCCGGCGCTGCATCCATGGGGGAAGCGCAAACGTCGACCGGCAAAGCGTTTCGCCCTTCGATCAGTCGCGCCCCTGCCCTGTCAGTGGTGGGTGCGAAGCTTTGGGGATGGACGAGCAGATCATGCGCGGACGGGTTTACGGAGCCGATCACGACGATCCCGACCCCGGCCCGCAGCCCGGGCACTCTTACGTCGAACTGGTCGGCGGCCCGCTCGACGGGCTGCTCCTGGACGTCACCGGCTGGACGGCCCACCAGCTGCACGAAGGAGCTGCCCTGCCCACCGAGCTGGGCCGCTACGGGGCCGGCGGCCGCGCGCTGTACGGGCCGAGGAACGGTGACCCCAAGAGGTTCGACTGGGAGGGCGACACTCCCTGAGCTCAACGCTGCGCAGCGGTGCGGATGACACATGGCCTGCGCCCGTGCCGTTCACGGCCGCCGGGCGGGCACACACGGCGCCGTCACCAAAGTGGCTGCTGGGCACGCATTATGTGCACAAGGCTGTGCCTGGGTAGAGGTCCGGATCTCCGCCCGCAGGTTGCCGAGTCGGATTCAGGCGTAGCGGTCGAAAAGGGCCTGGACGTAACCCTCCAGCCTTCTGGTCAGCACAGTGGGGGTCAGATCGGCACGGCCCAGTTCACGCCAGGGTGCGGCGACTTTCTCGGCGTCAGGAGCGAAGGCCAATGCGTCCAGCAGCCGCCAGTAGAGATGGGCAGCGCGATCTTCGGTCGGTGTTCCTCCCGCCGCTACGTATCGGTCGACGAAGTGCATGCCCGCGGGAATCCCGTGGAGCAATGCCAGGGCCGTCGAGCAGTGGGCCACGTCCAGGTCGGCCGGCCCCCAGGAGGTCTCCACCCAGTCGACGACGCCGCTGATCCGCAAGCCTTCGCCGGTGCCCGTGAAGAGGACGTTGCCGGGATGGAAGTCCCGATGGAGGAAGCAGGCCGGGTAGTCAGGCGGCTCACGGCGGATAACATCCACGGCCCGTTTCCACAGCTCTGGCCGCTCCGTGTCTTCGGGTGGACTTACTCGCTCAGGCGAGGTCCACGCCTGGTAGGTGCGAGGCCGTGCCTTTGCGGTCACCGGCAACCGGTGGATACGCAGCAACTGACGGGCCAGCAGTTCGGCACGCTGGTCAGCCCTCTCATCGCCCAGGCACACGGTCCCGGGCAGCAGGGACATCAGCAAGGAGGGATGGTTGCAGTACTGCGCTGTTGCGTCCACAGCCACAAGTGCGGCCGCGGGCACGTCCGTGTCGCCGAGCAGGCGCAGAATGGCCGCCTCGCGGGTCAGCAGGCCCTCCGCATGTCGAACGAAGAAGGGCTTGACGAAGGATCGCAGGACCAGCGAACGTCGACCGCCCGGCCCGCAGATGTTCAAACGGCGCATCTCCGACGTCCAACCGCCGCGCAGCCGCGCGACATCTTCGATGTGCTCTGCCTCGGACAGCCCCTTCTCGACCCAGGCGCGCGTCGTATCCCAGCCCTGGCCCTCAAGCTCTGCACCGATGCGCTCGGCTCCCTCGCCCGTAACCATGGAGGCAGGCTATCCACCTCACGACAGACGTCGCGTGCAGGTTGGAAGACGCCCCGCGAGTCAGTACCGGTGGGGCGTGGCGCTCCTGCTCGCTCGCGGCCGCTTCGGAGACGTGCCAGGACCTTGTGGATGGGACGTTCATCGGTTCTGTCTCTGATCCTGTGACGTCGCAAACTGTTCGGCTCCGGGGCCTGAACGCAGCGGTGCACCGACCGCAGTCGCGGGTATGAGGGCCGTTTCGCTCGGGCGTCAGGTGTCTTCACGGTAGAGGTCGGCGAGCAGGGCGACGGCGGCGTGGGTGGCCGGATGGGGATCGTGCCGGCGCCAGATGAGGTGGACGGGGATGGGGTCGGCGTCGCGCAGGGGGCGGTAGGCGATACCGTCGCGGCGGTACTGGGTGGCGGTGGCTTGCGGGGTGACGCCGACGCAGCGGCCGGTGGCGATGGCGGCGAGCCAGTCGTCGATGTCGTGCGTGTACTCCACGGCGGGGCGGGCGCCTTCGGGCCACAGGTCCAAGGTGGTGGTGCCGGTGCGGCGGTCCACCACCAGGGTGCGTTCACAGATCTCCTCCAGGCGGACACTGCGGCGCTTGGCCCACGCGTCGTCCGAGGCGATGGCGAGGTAGCGGCGCTCGTGGCCGACTACGGCGTGGGCGTAGCGGCGGGTGTCGACTGCGTTGCGGAGGACGGCCAGGTCGCACAGTCCCTCGGCGAGGCCGCCGGTGGGGGTGTTGTGGCGGATCAGGTGGAGTTCGACATCGGGGTAGCGGTCGTGCCAGCGGCGCTGGAACTCGGCGGTGTGGCGGCCCAGCGCGGACCAGGCGTGGCCGATGCGCAGCCGGGTGTGGCCGGTGGTGGCCTGGCGGACCAGTTCGTCGGACTCGGCGAGCAGGTGGCGGGCGCGGGCGAGGACCTGCACGCCGGCGGTGGTGGGGGTGAGGGTGCGGCTGGTGCGGTGCAGCAGTCGCACGCCGAGGATTCGCTCCAGCGCGAGCAGTGTGCGGGAGACCGCGGCCTGGGAGACGCCGAGCTCGATCCCGGCGTCGGTGAAGCTGCCGGTGTCGACGATCGCGACCAGGCAGCGCAGATGCCGCAGCTCCAGCTCCGTACGACGTTCCATGCGTCCAGGGTATAGGTGGGGCATCGGATGCATTTTGCGTATCCATCGCCGTGGCGGAGGTTCGAGCCATGGCAATCGATGCTCGCGCACAGACAACAGCGGCCGCCCCATCGCAGGCGGCGTCGCCCCGGTGGTCCGGGATGGCGCTGATGGTGGGCAGCGGCCTGTCCAACCAGGTCGGAGCATCGGTCGCCGCGCTCGCATTCCCGGTCCTCGGGCCGGTGGGAGTGGTGGCGGTGCGCCAGTGGGTGGCCGCTGTGGTGCTGCTGAGCGCCGGTCGGCCGAAGCTTCGCTCATTCACCGCTGCGCAGTGGCGGCCGGTGCTGGGGCTGGCCGCGGTCTTCGCGACCATGAACCTGACGCTGTATACGGCGATCGACCGGATCGGGCTCGGCCTTGCGGTCACCCTTGAGTTCCTCGGTCCACTGACCGTGGCGCTGGCGAGCTCCCGCCGCCGTATCGATCTGGCCTGCGCTCTCGCCGCCGCGGCGGCCGTGGTGGTCCTTGCCCGTCCCCGGCCCAGCACGGACTACCTCGGCATCGGCCTGGCCCTGGTCGCCGCCGTCTGCTGGGGCTGCTACATCCTGCTGAACCGTACCGTGGGAGAGCGCCTGTCCGGGCTGCAGGGATCGGCCGCCGCCGCGGCCGTCTCCGGCCTGATCTACCTGCCCGTCGGCGCCGCTGTCCTGTGGCTCCACCAGCCAACCGCCGGCGCCCTGTTGTGCGCGCTGGCCGCAGGCGTGTTGTCCTCCGCGGTGCCTTTTCTCGCCGACCTGCTCGCGCTGCGCCGGGTGCCGGCCCGCTTTTTCGCGATCTCTATGAGCGTCAACCCGGTGTTCGCCGCCCTGATCGGCATGTTCGTCCTCGGCCAGCACCTCGCCACGGCATCGTGGCTGGCCATTGCTGTGATCGTCACCGCCAACGCCGTTGCCGTGGGCACGGCCGCGAGCCGCGCCCAGGAGAAGACCGCCTGGTGAAGGTACTCATCGTCCACGCCCCGCCAGTTGTTCGGCTTCTGCATCTACGAGGCCTCCCGCGAAAGACTCGACACCACGGCCCGCAAGGGCAGGCACGGCATCCGGCCGCCGGGTCGTCACAAAATGGAATGCCGGAATCGGTTTCGGTACTCCGTCGGTGTCGTGTTGAGTTTCCGGCGAAATGCACGGATAAGGGTGTCGGTCGTGTTGAAGCCGCAGGTGGATGCGATGCGTTCGAGGGTTGCATCCGTGGACTCAAGTTGGTTGCGTGCCACTTCGACGCGGGGCTGATTCGATGTAAGCGGCCGGGGTCATTCCAAGTTCAGTCTTGAAGATTCGGGTGAGTTGACGTTCGCTCACATGGGCGTGACTGGCGAGGTCGGCGACCGTGAGCTGCTCGGCGATGTTTCGCGTGATGTAGTGGCGGAGATCCTCGATGCGTCGCGTAGTCGAGACGGGTTCGAGCGGGACGCTGAATTGGCTTTGCCCACTTGGCCGTTTCAGATACATCACGAGCTGCCGCGCGACGCGAAGCGCCGTGGCTTCGCCGAAGTCGTCGGCAACGAGGGCAAGCGACAGGTCGAGGCAGGCGCTGATTCCCGCGCCGGTCCACACATCGTGATCGCGAATGAAGATCGGATCGGCGTCGACCTCGATCGAGGGGTGATCGGCGGCGAGTTGTTGTGCGGTCGACCAGTGGGTCGTGGCGCGCTTGCCGTCCAGCAGCCCGGCCTCCGCGAGAATATGTGCTCCCACACAGACGGATGCGACGCGCCGTGTCTTGCCTGCGAGTGCCTTCACCCAGGCGACCACCGTGGGGTCGGTGATGGCGTGAACGCGGCGTTGGCTGTCGACTTCGACCGCGCCGGGCACCAGGAGAGTGTCGATACGCCTCTTGGACACCTCCTGGAAGGTGGTGTCGGGAAGCACACGAACCCCCGCGGAGGTGGTTACGGGGTCCATGGTTTCGGCGGCCGGTACGACGTGGTAACCCGTCGCGTCGTCCACCTCGCGTTGCAGCAGGGAGAACACTTCCGGGGGTCCGGTGACGTCCAGCAGGTCGACGAGCTCAACGGCTTCGACCAGACCCCCGCATCGCTGGCCGACGCGACACTGATCCTGGTCGACTACCAGAACACCTACACCACTGGCGTGATGGAACTGACGGGATGGGAGCCTGCCCTCGACTCCGCCGCCGCATTGCTGGCCAGGGCCCGGAACGCCGGAACGCCGGTCATCCATGTCGTGAACGACGGCGGCGAAGGAAGCCCGTACGACATCCGGACCGAAATCGGCCAGATCCACCCCCGTGTGGCTCCCATCGAGGGCGAACCTGTCGTTGTCAAGACGGCCGCTCCCAACGCGTTCGTCGGCACCGACCTGGGCGAACACATCGACGCCGCCGGCAACAAGAACGTCATCGTCGCCGGGTTCATGACCAACATGTGCGTGACCTTCACCGCAGAAGGCGCGTTCCTGCGCGGCAACCAGCCCACAGTAGTCGCCGACGCCTGCGCGACCCGGCCTCTGCAGACGGTGGTTTCCGACGTGTCTGCGGAGCAGATCCACCACAGTGCGCTCGCAACGATCGCTGATCTTTACGGAATCGTCGTCCCGTCCGGCTCGTCTCTGAGTCCCTCGTCCTGATCGAACAGGGACAGTTGGGTGCCGAGGTGCGGGCGTCCGCGGCGCACTCCGCGCCGCGGTCGATGATGCGGGTGTCGGCCGGGTAGTCGGCAAGGTCGACCATGCCGGTCGGCTCGGATCCCACCGGCCGGCCGCCCGTGGAGAGTTTGAGTGGCCGTCACAGGCCATACCGCCGCTTTTGGCAAACTGAGCGTGGCCATCCCGGTGTGAGGGCAACCGGGACGCTCCCTGGGCTGGAGGCCTCAAGTTGTGAACTCGTTCCTTTGGGTGAGAACGGCCGCAACCGCAACCGCACACCAAAGGGCCGGATGGCGCGCGTCCTCGCGCGATCCGGCCCTCTGCCCGGTGCGGACTCCCGTGCCGCAGGCGGCGGCAGGGGCGCCTCCGGCAGTCCGAAAGTGCGGCTCAGGAGTACGCGGGCCGCCCCGGAGCCGGGACATTGCGGAAGCGGAACGGCTCCGGGGCGCGGCCTGCCTGGATGAGCCAGCACTCCCCGGCGCCGTCGCCGGTGACGATGCGCAGCACCGTGTCGGCGACGACCTCCGCCGGGATGACCGGCGTGCCCTGCTCGGAGAGCATGCCGCGCAGCGGGTCGATGATCCGCGACTCGGCGAAGCCCGGGCAGACCGCGTTGAACCGGATGCCGTCGGGCGCCAGCGCCGGTCCCAGTGAACGTGCGAGACCGACCACGGCATGCTTGTTGGCCCCGTACAGGGGGTCGAGCGGTACCGAGGCCAGGCCGGCCAGGGACGCGGTTGCCACGATCGACCCACCGCCGCGGGCCCGCAGCGCCGGCAGGACCGCATGAGTGCCGAAGACAACGCCGTCAAGGTTGGCGCCCATGGCGCGGCGATACCGCGCCAGGTCGAAGTCGTCGCCGACGCCGCAGCCCGTCGCCACGCCCGCGTTCAGGAAGGCGATGTCGACACCGCCGCAGCGCTCAACGGCGTAGTCCACCAGAGCACGGTTCGCATCGAGGTCGGAGACGTCGCACGCCCGGAAGTGCCCGCCGACGATGTCGGCCACCTCCCGGCCGCCCTCCGCGTCGAGGTCGGCGACGACCACCTCCGCGCCCGCCTCAGCGAGCGCCAGCGCCGTGGCCCTGCCCAGTCCGCTGGCACCGCCCGTGACGATGGCGACCTTGCCGCGCAGCGTTGCCGATTCTTGCGCGCCCGGGGCGGACCGGCCCGCCTGCGGGGTCATTCCGCTCGCCTCGGCGGTCATGCCAGCTCCAGCACGAGCTTGCCGACGTTCTCGCCGCGGAAGAGCATCTGCAGCGTCTCGGGGAAGTCGTTCACCGTCCCCTTCACCACATGCTCCTTGACCTTGAGCCGGCCGTCGCCGATCCACCCGGCGATCTCCTGTGCGGCCTGCGCGTAGCGCTTGGCGTAGTCGAAGACCACGAAGCCCTCCATGCGGGCACGGCGCACGAGCAGGGACATGTAGTTCGACGGGCCGTTGACCGGTGTCGCGTTGTTGTACTGGCTGATCGCGCCGCAGACCACCACGCGAGCGTGCATGGCCAGCCGGGTGAGCGCAGCGTCGAGGATGTCCCCTCCGACGTTGTCGAAGTAGACGTCGATGCCGTCAGGAGTCTGCTCTCGCAGCGCACGCTTGACGTCGCCGGCCCGGTAGTCGATCGCCGCGTCGAATCCCAGCTCGTCGGTGAGCAGCGCGCACTTCTCGGGCCCTCCGGCGATGCCGATGACGCGGCAGCCCTTCACCTTGGCGATCTGGCCGACCATGGTGCCGACCGCACCCGCCGCGCCGGAGACGACGACGGTCTCGCCCTCCTTGAGGGCGCCGACGTCCAGCAGTCCGAAGTACGCGGTCATGCCGGGCATGCCGAGTGCGCCGAGGTAGGTCGAGGGCGGCGCGAGCGAGGTGTCGATCTTCAGGGCACCCTTGCCGTCGGACACGACGTGCTCCTGGACGCCGAAAGTGCCCACGACGTGATCGCCGGGCTGGAAGCCGGGGTGGTTGGAGGCGGTCACCTCGATGACCGATCCCGCGCGCATCACCTCACCGAGCCCGACGGGCGGGAGATAGGAGGGGCGGTCGTCGAGCCAGCCGCGCATCGCGGGGTCCAGCGATATGACGCGCGTTCTGCCCGCGAACTGGCCGGGACCGGGTGCCTCGGCGGGTGCGGAGACGTGTTCCCAGTCCTCGGGTTTGACGTCACCCACGGGGCGGGCTGCCAGACGGATCTGGCGGTTGGTCGCAGACATGAAGCCTCCTGTCGTCCATGAACCCCTCGACCATACCGACTAGTAGGTACGTCTGTGACTGTGAGGTGCGCCACGTCCTCATCGGGCCGCCCGTACGTTCTTGGCCGTTCTGCCCGTAGATGCACGGGCGCACGACGCGGCACGATCATGTCGGTGGGCTGCTGCATGACGGGTCGGGCCGGCCCGCCACCGTCACACGCGCCTGGATGCAGTGGCCGCCCGGATCCCGAAGCGCCTCCAACTGGTACTCGGGGGGCAGGGCTTCGAACCACTCGGCACCCTGCCCGATCGAGCGCCAGTGCCCGTTGTCCGTATCCGGTGAGGGATTCCGGTGTACGCCGCGACCTTCGGCCGGTTACTGGGAATCCCGACAGCTTGTGTGCCTGACGTGATGTCCGGGTGGTCGGCGCGCAGCCAGTCGTTGGCGAAGGAAACGTGCCTGGGTGGTACTGCGTCACGCCTTCGACCTCTCCGAGCGTGATACGGCGCCGGCCCTCGGTATCTCCGTAGGTACGGTGAAGAGCCAGACCTCGAAGGGCGTGGCGCAGCTGGAGAAGCTGTTGGACCTCGTGGGAGGGAGGTACTGGTGGCTCCTCCCCGCCATGGGCATGCTGCCGAAGCCCACGTACACCGTGGTGTGCCGGCGTCCAGGAACGCCACCGACCCGGCCGGGAGCGGGCGTTCGCCCGGCCGGCTCAGGAGCTCGTGAGGATGACGAGTTGCTGGGTCGCTCGGGTCATCGCGACATAGCGGTCGACCGCTCCTTCGATGCCCTTGCCGAACTCCTCCGGGTCGATGAGGACGACCAGGTCGAACTCGAGCCCCTTCGACAGCTCCGGGGTCAGCGACCGGACGCGGGACGTTGTCCGGAACGTGCCCTCGCCGATGTCACCAGTGCCGATGACGCAGGCGATCCCGTCGGCATGTGAGGCGAGCCAGGTGTCGAGGATCGAGCTCAGATCCGAAGCAGACCCGTGTACGACGGGGACTCCGCTGCTGCGGATGGAGCTCGGCACGTTGGCGTCCGGGAGCACGGCCCGGATGACCGGCTCGGCTTCCGCCATCACTTCATCCGGCGTCCGGTAGTTGATACTCAGGGAGGCCAGGTTGATCCGGTCGAGCCCGATCCGCTCGAGCCGTTCCTGCCACGACTCCGTGAACCCGTGCCTGGCCTGGGCACGATCCCCGACGATGGTGAAGCTCCGGGACGGGCAGCGGAGCAGCAACATCTGCCACTCTGCATCGGTCAGTTCCTGAGCCTCGTCCACGACGATGTGCGCGAACGGGCCGGCGAGCAGGTCCGGTTCGGTGCTGGGCAGTGCGGTCTCGTCGACCAGGGTGTCCTGCAGGTCCTGTCCGCGCAGCATCGTCACCGCACCTTCACCGTCGGCATCGGCCTCGAGCACGGCGTCGATGACGCCGGCCATGCGCTCGCGTTCGGCGGCGACAGAGGCGTTGTGCCGACGCTTACGTTGCGATGCCTCCGGGTCGCCGAGCCGCTGCCGTGCAGCGTCCAGGAGCGGCAGGTCGGACACCGTCCAGGCCTGGGCGTCCCCGCGCTGCAGCTGCGACACGTCATCGGGGCTGAGCCAGGGAGCGCACATCCGCAGGTAGGCGGGTATCGACCACAGGTCTCCCACGAGGTCAGCCGCTTCGAGCAGCGGCCACGCGCGGTTGAAGGTCGTGAGCAGCTCCCTGTTCTGCAGCAGCGACTTGCGGAGCAGGTCAGCCGGGGCGTCGCCGTCGTGCTTGTCCACCAGGATTGTGAGCAGCTCCTCCCAGACCTGGTCGCGCGCCTCGTTGTGCGGAGTGCCGGGTTCTGCAGCTTCGAACGCCACGGCCCAATCGTCGGCGCTCAGCCAGATGTCGGACCAGTGGGTCGTGACTGTCATCCCCTTGGTGGGCGGCTTCTCGTAGAACCTGACGGCCGTCTCGATCGCGTTCACCAGGTTCGCGGACGACTTCAGGAGGGCCACGTCCGGGTCGGCCTCGACCGCTGCTGCGGCTCCCTCGGCGACGAGGTCCCGCAGGGTGCAGGTCTGCACGCCCTCCTCTCCGAGGCTGGGGAGGACGTCGGCGACGTAGGCCAGGTAGGGCCGGTGCGGACCGACGAACAGCACACCGCCCCGACGGTGACCGAGGCGAGGGTCGGAGTAGAGGAGGTAGGCGGAGCGGTGCAGAGCGACGACGGTCTTCCCCGTACCCGGACCGCCGTCGACGACGAGAGCGCCGCGGGATTCCGCGCGGATGATGGCGTCCTGGTCGGCCTGGATGGTGCCGAGCACGTCTCGCATCCGTGCCGACCTGTTGCTGCCCAGGCTGGCGATGAAAGCGGACTGGTCGTCGAGCGCGGCGTGCCCAGCAAACCCGTCCGAGGTGAACACCTCGTCCCAGTAGTCGCTGATCCGGCCGCGGGTCCAGCGATACCTGCGGCGGCTTGCCAGACCCATCGGGTTGGCGTGGGTGGCTCCGAAGAACGGCTCAGCCGCGGGGGAGCGCCAGTCGAGCAGCAGCCGACGACCCGCGCTGTCCGTAAGGCCAAGCCGTCCGACGTACACCGGCTCGGGGTTGTCCGCGCTGACCATGTGTCCGAGGCACAGGTCCAGACCGAAGCGACGCAGTGCGCGCAGGCGAGCGGTCAGCCGGTGGATCTCCATGTCCCGGTCCATCGCCTGCCGGCCCATGCCGCCGGGCGCCTTGCGCGCGGCATCGAGGCGGTCGGACACATCGGCGATCGACTGCTCGAGACACTCCGCGATGGCCGCGAAGTGCTCCTCATCGCCGGCGATCAGCGTCGGGTCGGCCTTGGGGGAGAGGTGGTCGGGAAGGTCAAACGCCCTGGTAGTCAGGGGGTTCACGTTATTGGCTCCGATCTGAGGTCACTTGGACCATTGCGTGCAGCAGGGCGTGTGGACCGGCGTGACGAACCTGGTGTCGGTTCAAGTCGCCAGGGTTCGCAGGTTCTCGTGTTCTGGGTTCTGGGTTCTGGCTCGACGATCCCGCGTGGTTCACGCGGGCACTGGCGGGCTTTCTCAGCTGACCGCGTCGAGCAGCAGTTGCGCAGCCACCGTCGCCCCGTCGGTGCGGATGGTGCCGGCCACGGCGGTCGCTCGTGCGCGGGTCTCAGGGGTCAGGGCCGTCCTGAGCGCGGCCGACAGGGACTCGAAGGTCGGAGTCGGACCGTTGTGTGCCGCGCCGATGCCCAACTCGGCCACGCGGCCTCCCCAGTACGGCTGATCCACGATCTGGGGTACCACCACCTGAGGCGCGCCGGCCCGGGCGGCCGTCGTCGTGGTGCCCGCGCCGCCGTGGTGCACGACGGCGGCCACCCGGCCGAACAGTGCCTGCTGGTTGACCTCGCCGACGGCGAAGCAGTCGTCCTGGTTGTCGATCAGGCCCAGCTCGGCCCAGCCCTGGGCGACGACTGCGCGGCGGCCCTGCGCGCGGACCGCCTCGATGGCCACCTGGGCGACGTCCGTCGACTCGCGCATGGGCATGCTGCCGAAGCCCACGTACACCGGGGGTTCGCCGGCGTCCAGGAACGCCTCCAACTCGGCCGACAGCGGGCGTTCGTCCGGCAGGATCCACGCGCCGGTCTGCACCACGTCGAGGTCCGCCGGCTCCTGCCACGGCCCCAGGACCGGGTCCGCCGCCAGCCACGGCCGGTCGGTGAAGACGTAGTCGCGGATGTCGTCCACCGGCGGCAGACCGATCGACATCCGGTGGGCGTTGATCCCTGGGCCGTACAGCGCGTTGAAGGCCTGGGCGTTCAGCTCCCACAGAGCCCGGTTGTCGGTCATGTCCGGCGGGAACGGCCAGAGCGGCAGTGGGTGCGGCGCGTGGTGCGGCGACGGCAGCATGGTCGGGAAGTAGCTCACGTACACGAAGTGGATGCCCAGCTTCTCGGCCACCGACCGCGCCGCGGCCACGGCCGGGACCAGGCCGGTCGCCACCACCGCGTCGCATCCCTCGGCCGCCGCGACGACCGCCTCGTACTGCGCGGCGACCAACGCGGCCGCGCGCTGGGGCAGGCCCTCAGCCGACGGTGGCGCCGTCCCCCCGGTCACCACCGTGCGTATCGGCTCGGCGGCCGGCACCAGCTCCACGCCGACACCGGCCAGCAGCTTCGCGAACTCCTCGTCCGGCGGCGCGCACACCCGCACCTCCGCGCCAAGCGCCCGCAACTGCACCGCGAGTCCCGCCATCGGTTGGACATCCCCGCGCGACCCATACGTCGACAACAGCACACGCACTTCGTGACTCCCCATCAATTTCCACAGATTCAGGCTTAGGCCGGTGATTCTGCGGCACGACCGGGGCCTTGCCGCAAGCCCCCCAGTGCGCTATACATTGAACATGGCAAGGAGTTGGTACTCTCCTTGCCTTTTGTCGTTCTCTGGGGACGGACAACCTCCTCGCGAAGCGGCGGCGCGCCGCGTACGGCGGTACGTCGGCCCAGGAGGATCTCCCACGGCAAGTCCGAGGCTGTCCGCCCGTCGGTGGATGCCCCGAGGTCCACGTTTGTCGCCCGACATCGCCTCTTTACTGTCCGGCAGACGCCTGGATGAGGAGAAGGGCGATGTCGTCATGGCGCGGTGCTGATTTCGTGGCGTAGTGGATGAGTGTCTCCGCGAGGGCCTCCATGGTCCGATCCTGGGCCTGTTCGAGCTGGTGGGCGAGGTCGGCAGTGGCTTCGTCGATGTCGGTGCCGGGGGTTTCGACGAGTCCGTCGGTGTACAGGGCGAGCACAGTGCCGGGTGGCAGGGGGATCTCGATGGTCGGGTAGTCGGCGTCGGGTTCGATACCGAGCAGCAGGCCAGGGGGCACGTGGAGGACTTCGGTGTGTCCGTCGGGATGGCGCAGGAGGGGCGGAGGGTGTCCGGCGCTGGCGAGGTGGGCGCGGTGCCGGCCGAGGTCGAGGTGGGCGTAGAGGCAGCTGGTGAACAGTCCCGTGTCGAGGTCCGTCAGGAGGCGGTTGGTGCGGGCGAGGACGTCGCCGGGGGGTGTGCCGACGGTGGCGTGGGCGTGGACGGCCGTGCGGACCTGCCCCATGAGGGCTGCTGCAGTGACGTTGTGGCCTTGGACGTCGCCGATCGCCACGGCGGCCGTGGTCTCGTCGCAGCGGATCAGGTCGTAGAAGTCTCCACCGATGTCCATACCGCGGCCGGCGGGTAGGTAGCGGGCGGCCACGTCCAGACCGTGGATGCGGGGCAGAGTGCGAGGCAGCAGGCTGGATTGCAGGGCATGGGCGAGCTGGTGCTTGGTGTCGTAGAGGCGGGCGCGGTCCAGGGCCTGGGCAATGAGTCCCGCCAGTGAGGTCAGGACGGCGCGTTCTGCCGGAGTGAAGGATTGCGGCTGGTCGTAGGCGAGGACGAGGGAGCCGATGATGCGGCCGGAAGCGATCAGGGGGAGGAAGGCCCAGGCGGCCATGTTGTCCTGGTGGACGGCGGGGGAGTAGGCGCGTTTGAGGTCCGCGAAGGTGGCGAAGAAGCTGGGGACGCCGGTGGCCAGGACGCGCACGGCCGGGGTGCTGGAGGTCAGGGGCACGGCGTCGAAGTGGTCCATGAGCTCGGCGGCGTATCCGCGATAGCCAATGATGTGCAGTCGGCCTTCCTCTGCCGTCATCAGGGCCAGCGCCTGGGGGCCGAAGGCGGGCACCATCTGGTCGGCGACCAGGTCGACGACCTCCTTCGTCCCGACGGCTTCGGTGAGGGTGGCAGCCAGGTGCATCAGATGGTAGAGCGCAGTCGCTCCCGTCGGCTCTGCCGAGGGTTGCGGTTGCTGACGAGACGCGTTGGGCGCCTGTTTGGTCGACGCGGGGGTGATGTGGACGCTGACACCGGAGCCGTCGGGAAAGAGGTGGAACGTCAGCGATGTGTCGGGTGGGCGCAGCACTGTGAATGACATGGGCTGGCGGGTGACCACCGCGGCCCGGTAGCGGTCTTCGAAGACCGGCTCGTGGAGCCACAGCAGCACCTCCCATGGTCGGGCCCCCCGCAGGACTGCGGCGCCGGCGCCGACCAGGTCGGCTGCGGCGGTGTTGATGAAGGTGATGCGGCCGTCCAGATCCAGTGCGCAGCAGCCCATCGGCAGGCGTTCGGCGAAGTCGACCGCGGCCAGTGCCTCGGCCCGCTCGGGGGCGCGAGGGCGAGGCGGGGGAAGCACCCGGGGCTTTTCCGGTGGTAGCACGGGGTGGCCGCTGTCGGTGGCCCGTTGAAGGAGGAGGGCCGCGCGGCGGCAGAAGGCGCTGACCGCATCGCTCTCGGACCGGCTCAGCTGCGGCGGGTGCCAGATGGGCCACAACAGCACGAGCCCGCCCCACGCGGTTGTGCCGTCAGTGATCGGTGCTGCTGCCAGCATGAAGTCGTAGGGAAGCACGAGGCCGAGCCGGGGATAGCGGCGCGCGACTTCCTCCTGGCCGCTCAGCCACACCAGACGCCCCTCGCGCATGGCGTCCGCGACCGGGATCGGTGCGCCGACGTCGATCCTCGCCCACGGAGCAGCGATCTGCTGAGAGACACCGGAGACGACCGCCAGCCGTAGTACCCGCTCACCTGGCGCCAGGAGGTACACCAGGCCCACCGACGCCCCGCTGTCTTGCACGATGTCGGCGACGGCGGCATTGAGCTGTTCCAGGCCGCCGGGGTCCGGGACGGAGTCAGGTGGGGCGGGCTGCTGCATGCCTTCACCGCCTCCCGCAGGTGGCGAAGCACGGGGGCCGCAGGCGCGGAATGCGGTTGCGGGCGGCTGCAGAGCTGATGCTCGGGCCGGCACCGGTCTGCCACCCGGCCGGCACCGCCGAGCACGCCGGTCGGCCCGCCGGGTACGGCCCGTGAACTGTCGCGGCGTTATGGGCTGTCGCCCGCCGCGCCTGCGCAACGTCCCGCCACCGGCATCGTGCGCGCCGGGCCGCGTGCCGGTGCGCCGGCCTGCAGTACCGGCGACCGGGCGGCCCCATCGGCTCTGGTATCGGAGTGCCGCACCAGTCACCCCGAGCGTCACCCATATGGAGACGATAGGTCCGCCGGCCGGTGACGGCACCCCGGCCGTGTGGCGGGCTGGAGCGCGGTCAGGTGCCCAGCATGGTGAAGCCTCCGACGATGGCTCCGTAACCGATATGCGCGAGCACGGTAACCAGCGGTGTGCTCGGCCCGTAGTTGAGCATCAGGAATCCCGGAGGTTCCAGCAGGGCAACGTTGGGGGCGCTGGTGAGAGGGCTGCCCATCCGGGGGTGGACGAGCGGCAGGAGGATGTTCACCAGTGCGGTGCCGACGAAAAAGCCGTGTGCGAGACCGAACAGGGCTCCCAGCCACCAGCCGGCTCGATCGATGGCGAGGAAGACGGCGTAGTACATGAACGCGAAGATCTGGCCGTTGAGGAAGTGCATCAGGTAGCCGACAGCCTTGGCACGCGTGCGGTTGACAGTCACCGCCGTGCCGAGCAGGAACGGCAGGTCCATCCGTGTCAGGCTCAGCTCACTGGCGGCACGCAACGTGGTGGTCAGCACCAGCGTGCCGACGAAGGCGCCCGCGGCTGCTCCCCAGGCACTCACGCGCCCGCCAACGTGCCGGCGGTACTGATGGCGCAGGCGGCACTGATCAGCGCCAAGTGGCTCAGCCCCTGCGGAAGGTTCCCCAGGAAGGAACCGGTGGCCGGGTCGATCTCCTCGCTGTAGAGGCCGACGTCGTTCGCCAGATCGACCAGGTCATCCATCAGGCCAATGGCCTGGCGCACGTCTCCGGCGCGGGCCAGGGACTCGGCGAGCCAGAAGGAGCAGGCCACGAACGCCCCCTCCCCGCCGCTGAGGCCGTCTTCCCCGGAGTAGCGGTCGACATAGGGCCCGTGCACCAGCTCCTCCCGCACGGCCGTGATCGTGCCGCGCATGCGCTCACCGTTGCCGCCGTACCCATAAAGGTGGCCGAGGAGGACAGCGGCGTCCAGGTCCTCGCTGCCGGCGGAGCGCACGTAGCAGTTGCGGCGTGGCGAGGCGCAGCGGGTCTCGACGAAGGTGGCGATCTCCATACGGGCGGACCGCCAGCGCGCCAGGTGCCGGTCCGGGATCAGGCGGCGCTCGGCAAGGTCGGTGGCGCGGTCGAGCGCCACCCAGCACATCATCTTCGACTGGAGGAAGGCAGCCAGGGTGAAGGCTGAATCGCGGACCCAGGAGAAGCGGTAGTCCCAGTTGCGCTCGCCGCCGATGCGCTCCGGCAGTGAGGTCGTCGCCGCCGCGGCGACCGCACCTGACGGAGCGAAGACGAGCATCTTCAAGGTCAGCAGGCTGCGCATCACCGCCTCCTGCCACCTGCCTGCGTAAATGCGCTCGTGTGCCCACTGCCGCCAGGCCGCGCACGTGTGCTCCAGGCGCATGTCGCATTCAGAGCGGGTCGGCAGGACGAGCGGCTCCTGATCCGCGAACGGCATCGCGATCAGGGCATGTCCGCCCGACGCCAGTTGGAAGCTCCCGACGACCGAATCCCTCTCGCACCGGGGCTCACCGGCATCCCAGGCACAGACAGCGAGCGCCTGCCTGCCGGCTGTCGCCACCGGGACTCCACCGCGCCGGACCAACCGCATGGCGCGGGTGCCGTAACGGAATCGTGGTTGCACGCTCCAGCGCATCGGCACGGAGCCGGACAGCCCGTTGATGTGCCGTTGCAGCTCTCGCATCGGAGCGAGCATGGTGTCGTCCTGCAGGGTCAGGGCATCGGTGACCCGCACGGTGCCCTGCATGGTGAAGAACGTCGTCTCCAGGACGTTGGTGCCTGGCAAGTAACGGCGTTCCGTCCGGTAAGGCACTGCCGGTTCGAGCAGGAACCGGCCGCCGTCGGTAGCGTCGAGCACAGCGCCGAACAGTGCGGGCGAGTCCAGATCGGGCAGCCCGAGCCAGTCCACCGACCCGTCGCGGGCGACCAGTGCGGCAGCGCGGCCGTCGCCGATCACTGCGTAGTCGCTGAGCGGAACGTAACCGCCGGTCCGCGAGGCCGTAGTCGGCGGACGCCGGTCGATTCCGGGGGAACCCCGGATGGATCCCATGGCCCCACCTTCTCATCGGCGCAGGCGTACCGCTTGTGCATCCGGCCGATCACGATTCCAGGGCTGCGGCTGCGGCTGCGGCACGCGTACGGGCGGGTGGCGCTGTGCGGCGCCCACCCGCCGGATGGCTTCAGTGCACGCGGTGACTCATCACCGCCGCCGCTGGTTGCCGTGGTACCGCTGGGCAAGCCTGGCGAGCGCGACTGCGCCGAGGAGCAGTCCGAAGTCACGCAGTGCGACGTCGTAGTGCCCCGGGATGCTCAGCAGGTTGATGATGATCCCGCCCAGCCAGCCGGCCACCAGCCAGCCGCCGAAGCGCGGCGCCACGGCGACGACGACCCCTGCCACGATCTCGATCACACCCACCGCATACATGGCTGCCTGGGCACTGCCCGGGACGAGGTTGTTGATCCAGGGCGCGAGGTAAGTGGGCCAGTCCACGAGCAGGTTGGCGAACTTGTCCGCCCCGAACAGGATCGGCGCCACCGTGAATCCGGTGCGCAGGATCAGGAACGCCTGGTAGCCCGGGTCGGCAAGCATCGCCCGCCGGGCGGTGCCGGGCGTGGTGGTTGTGGTTGCGGACGACATGGCGTCCTCCTTCTATCGACAACTCTCATTAACGATAGAAGCCCCTCTTCGCTCTTTAGTCAATGGCGACGGGTTTTACACTGGTGTTCGTGGACGACCCGAAGGAAGCACACGACACCGACGTCTCCGCCGTCGCAGCACTCGACGAGCCGACCCGCCGGAGGCTGTACGACCACGTCGTACGCCAGTCGGGACCGGTCAGCCGGGACGAAGCAGCGACGGCCCTGGGCCTGGCGCGGCAGACAGCGGCGTTCCACCTGGACCGACTGGCCGACGAATCACTGCTCGATGTGGTCTACGAACGCCGCAGCGGGCGCACCGGGCCGGGTGCGGGCAGGCCGGCCAAGCTCTACCGGCGCTCGACGAAACAGATCGCCGTCAGCCTGCCCGACCGGCGCTACGAGCTGGCCGGACGGCTGCTCGCCCAGGCCATCGAGGAATCAGAGGCGACCGGTGAACCCGTGCGGACCGCGCTGCACCGCAAGGCCGAAGAACTGGGCACGCAGCTGGGCCAACAGGGCAAAACAGGTGTCTTCGAACTGCTGGAACGACATGGCTTCGAACCGCGGCACGAGCGCGATGCCATCGTGCTGGCCAACTGCCCCTTCCACACCCTGGCTCGAGAGCACGCCCAGACGGTATGCGGCATGAATCTTCACCTGCTGCGCGGCGTCCTTGACGGACTCGGCGAGAGTGGGTTTGAGGCATGTCTGGCGCCTGAACCGGGCCGATGCTGCGTACGTCTGGAGCCTGCCGCCTGACCGCGCTCAACCGGTTGACGGGCCATCAGCCTGCGGTGAACGCGATGCCGTGGACAGCGTCGGCACCAGAGCCCCATCCCGGAGAAGACCGACGACCAGGCCGCCCGCCTGCGCAATGTCTCACGAGGCGGACGGCCGTCCGGCTTCGACGAAGAGCTGTACAAGAAGAGCAACACCGTAGAACGAGCGATCAGCCCGCTCCGCACATGAGTGGCCGGACAAGTCCTAGTCGCGCTGGGGCGGCAGATGGTCCAGTGCCGCCCCGGTGCCGGCGATGAGCTCGTCGAGGTAGGCGCGGGCGTCGCGCGGCCGGGTGAGTGCTGCCGCTTGGCCGGACCAGAGGTTGACGTAGTCGGCCAGACCGCGTTCCGCGGCCGCTGTGCGCAGCGGGCGGGTGAGTGTGTACTGGATTGGATAGGGGGCCAGTTCGGTCTCGTACGCCAGTGATTCACGCGTGAAGCGGTTGGGGATGGCTCGCGCGAGCCGCCCGGAAAAGGCTCGGGTCAGTACGGTCGTACGCGCGTCGGGGCCGTGCAGCGCGGCCCGGTGGATGGCACTCGCCCCGGACTCCTTGGTGGCCAGGAAGCCGGTGCCGATCTGCACTCCGTCCGCGCCGAGCGTCAGCGCGGCGGCGATTCCCCGGCCGTCGGCGATGCCGCCGGCGGCCACGACGGGGATCGACACGGCCTGCGCGACCTGTGGGACGAGGGAGAAGGTCCCGACGAGGGACTCGTTCACGGGGCGCAGGAACGAGCCGCGATGCCCTCCCGCGTCGCTGCCCGAGGCGACGACGGCGTCCATGCCCGCTGCCTCGATCGCGAGGGCCTCCTCGACGGTGGTCGCGGTGCCCACGGTCCGGATGCCCCGGCGCCGGGCCTCGTCGAGCACCCGGCTCTCGGGGATGCCCATCACGAAGCTGATCACCGGCGGCTCCGCCGCGAGCAGTGCGTCGATCTGCTCGGCGAAGCCCGGCGCGGGCGGCGGCTCCTCCAACTGGGCTGTGGACAGCCCGAGTTCCTCGAACCAGGGGCGCAACAGCCCGGTGTACCGGGCCATCCGGTCACGGTCGGGCGGTGCCGCGGCTTCGTCGGGGTGCGGGACCCAGAGGTTGACCGCGAAGGGCCGGGCGGTGGCCTTCCGCAGGTCGCTCACGAGCGTGCCGATTCCGTCCGGGGTGAGGATGTGTCCTCCGTACGAGCCGAGCCCGCCGCCCTCGGAGACAGCGGAGGCGAGCGCCACGGACGACAGTCCGCCGCCGAACGGGCCTTGCACGATGGGGACTTCGAGGCCCAGCAGCTCGGTGAGGCGGCCACGGGCCCAGGAACGCTTTCCGTCGGTCATGACAGTCGTCCTTGGGATTGAGTAGTTGAGGGAGGTCTGGGGTTGAGGGCGTTCACCGGGCGAGGGTGAGCGCCGTACGGCCCGACGCCTGCTCGAGTGCGGTCTCCGCCACCCGGCGCCCGAGGTGCTCGGCGGTTCGCAGATCCGCCCCGGACGGGGCTTCGTCGGGGCCGAGGTCGGACGGCGACTGGGCCATCGCGCCAAGGAAGCCGCCGAGGCGGTTGAGGTCCTCCGGGGTTCCGGTCGTGGAGTACTCACCGCCGGGCGGCAGGCCCAGCGAGACCCAGTTCATGCCGTGCTGCGCGGCGAAGATCGCGAGAGAGACCAGGACGTTCAGCTTGTCACCGTTGACGCCCGCGGAGTTGGTGAAGCCGGCGGCGAGCTTTCCGGCCCAGCCCTGCTCCATCCAGACCGGGGCGCTGGCCTCGGCGAAAGCCTGGAAGACGGCGGACTGGCTGCCCATGTAGGTCGGCGTGCCGAAGACGATCGCATCGGCGGCGGCCAGCGTCTCCCACAGCCGGTCGTCCATGACGGCCACGTCGCACAGCTCGGCCTGTGTTCCGGACACCGACCTGGCTCCGGCGGCGACCGCGCGAGCCTGGCGGGCGGTGTGGCCGTAGCCGCTGTGGAAGGCGACGGCGATCGTGATGTTTTCGGGCATAGCGAAGTCCTCGCAGGTCAGGTAGGTGACGGGCGGGTTTCCCACCACACGATGAGGACAGTAGACGACCGGTCAACTAAAAACCACCCTGAATAGTTGACCGGCCGTATACTCATCGCCATGGGACGGACGAGCACGGCACGGGAACGACTGCTGGACGCGGCCTGTGGCCTGATGCTGAGCCGCGGTTACGGCACGATCGGCGTCGCCGAGATCTGTGCCCGCGCGGACGTGAAGAAGGGCAGCTTCTACCACTTCTTCGAGTCGAAACAGGCCCTGACGATCGAGGCGATCAACGCGCACTGGGCGGCCCAGCGGCCCGGCTGGGTGGCGACCCTGCGGGGCGACGGGCCGGCAGAGGACCGGCTGGAGCGACTGTTCCTCGACCAGGCCGCCGCCCAGCGCACGGCGAAGGCGCAGGACGGCGCGGTCAACGGCTGCCTGTTCGGCAATCTGGCGCTGGAGCTGAGCACCCAGGACGCGGCCGTCCGGGCCCGGCTGGCGGAGATCTTCGAGGAGCAGATCGACCTGGTCCACGCGGCGCTGACGGATGCGGCGGAGCAGGGCACGATCCCCACCCCGGCCGCGACCCGCACCACCGCCCGCGCGGTCCTCGCCCAGCTGGAGGGCATGGTCATGTTCGCGAAGCTGGCGAACGACCCGGCCGTACTGGACGGGCTGTGGGCCCAGACCTCCCGGCTGCTGCGGAACTAGGGGGTGTCCGGTCGATCTCCGCGGCGTCGCGGGGCTTGGCCCGCCCCTGATCCGCCGGCACCCCACCTAGTGCTCCAGCCGTAGATCGCGCACCGCGTCGGCGTCCCAGCACCGCCTCGCGGTCGTGCAGGAAACGATCGTTGTCGGACACCAAGTGGGGCGAGTTCAGACAGATGAGAGAACTCGTCCCACCGTGTCCGCGAAGGCCTCGGTCAGGTGCCGACGTACGTCGCGAGGTGCTCGCCGGTGAGGGTGGAGCGGGCGGAGACGAGGTCGGCGGGTGTGCCCTCGAAGACGATCCGGCCGCCGTCGTGGCCGGCGCCGGGGCCGAGGTCGATGATCCAGTCGGCGTGCGCCATGACTGCCTGGTGGTGCTCGATGACGATGACCGACTTGCCGGAGTCGACGAGCCGGTCGAGCAGGCCGAGCAGCTGCTCGACGTCGGCGAGGTGGAGACCGGTGGTCGGTTCGTCGAGGATGTAGACGCCGCCCTTGTCGCCCATGTGGGTGGCCAGCTTGAGCCGCTGCCGCTCGCCGCCGGACAGTGTGGTGAGCGGCTGGCCGAGGGTGAGGTAGCCGAGCCCGACGTCTGCGAGCCGGTCGAGGATTTTGTGCGCGGCCGGTGTGTGTGCCTCGCCGGAGCCGAAGAACTCCTCGGCTTCGGCCACCGACATCGCGAGCACTTCGCTGATGTCGCGGCCGCCCAGGGTGTATTCAAGGACCGATGCCTGGAACCGCTTCCCCTCGCAGTCCTCGCAGGTGGTTTCGACGCCGGCCATCATCGCCAGGTCGGTGTAGATGACGCCGGCGCCGTTGCAGTTGGGGCAGGCGCCCTCGGAGTTGGCGCTGAAGAGCGCCGGCTTCACGCCGTTGGCCTTCGCGAACGCCTTGCGGATCGGGTCGAGCAGTCCGGTGTACGTCGCCGGGTTGCTCCGTCGCGAGCCCTTGATCGGCGCCTGGTCGACCGACACCACACCCTCGTCGGTGGGGATCGACCCGTGCACCAGCGAGCTCTTGCCGGAACCGGCGACGCCGGTGATGACGGTGAGCATGCCGAGCGGGATGTCGACGTCGACGTGTCGGAGGTTGTTCGCCGTCGCGCCGCGGATCTCCAGGGCGCCGGTGGACTTGCGCACCGTCTCCTTGAGGGTGGCACGGTCGTCGAGATGGCGGCCGGTGACGGTGTCGCTGCCCCGCAGCCCTTCGAGGGGCCCCTCGAAGCAGACGGTGCCACCCGCCGTACCGGCGCCGGGACCGAGGTCGACGACGTGGTCGGCGATCGCGATCGCCTCCGGCTTGTGCTCCACGACGAGCACGGTGTTGCCCTTGTCCCGCAGTCGAAGGAGCAGGCCGTTCATCCGCTGGATGTCATGAGGGTGCAGGCCGATCGTCGGCTCGTCGAAGACGTACGTGACGTCCGTGAGCGAGGAGCCGAGATGGCGGATCATCTTGACGCGCTGCGCCTCACCGCCCGACAGCGTGCCCGCCGGCCGGTCGAGGGCGAGATAGCCGAGGCCGATCTCCACGAACGAGTCGAGGGTCTGCTGCAGCGCGGTGAGCAGCGGCGCCACCGACGGCTCCTTGAGGCCGCGGACCCACTCCGCCAGATCGCGGATCTCCATCGCGCAGGCGTCCGCGATGCTGATCCGCTTGATCTTCGACGACCGGGCCCCCTCGCTCAGGCGGGTGCCGTCGCACTCGGGGCAGGTGGTGAAGGTGACCGCCCGCTCCACGAACGCCCGGATGTGCGGCTGCATCGCCTCCTTGTCCTTGGACAGGAACGACTTCTGGATCTTGGGGATCAGACCCTCGTAGGTGAGGTTGACGCCGTTGACCTTGACCTTGACCGGTTCCCCGTACAGGAAGGCCTGCAGCTCCTTCTTGGTGTACTTGCGGATCGGCTTGTCCGGGTCGACGAAGCCGGACTGGGCATAGACCTGCACGGTCCATTGGCTGTCCGACTTCCAGCCGGGGATGGTGAACGCGCCCTCGGCGAGCGACTTGGAGTCGTCGTAGAGCTGGGTGAGGTCGATGTCGGAGACCGAGCCCCGGCCTTCGCAGCGCGTACACATGCCGCCGGTGCGGTGGAAGGTCGCCTTCACGGTCTTGGTCTTGGCGGCACCGCGTTCGACGGTGATCCCGCCGCTCGCCCGGACCGAGGCGGTGTTGAAGGAGTACGCGCTGGGTGGGCCGATGCGGGGCTTGCCGAGCCGGCTGAAGAGGATGCGCAGCATGGCGTTGGCGTCGGTGGCGGTGCCGACCGTGGAGCGGGGGTCGGCGCCCATCCGCTGCTGGTCGACGGTGATCGCAGTGGTCAGCCCGTCGAGCACGTCGACCTCGGGCCGCGCAAGGGTCGGCATGAAGCCCTGCACGAAGGCGCTGTAGGTCTCATTGATCATCCGCTGTGACTCCGCGGCGATCGTGTTGAACACCAGCGAGCTCTTGCCCGAGCCGGAGACGCCGGTGAACACCGTCAGGCGGCGCTTCGGGATCTCGATGCTGACGTCCTTGAGGTTGTTCTCGCGTGCACCGACGACGCGGATCAGGTCGTGGCTGTCGGCAGCGTGCAGCGCAGGCGACTGCGCGCCTGTCCTCGTGGCCATGCTCGTCGTGTCTCCATCTGTTAGCGGCGGGGCCCGCCTTCGCGGTCTGCGTCGGCGTCGCCTGGCTCAATCTGACCAGCTTCGAGCAGTACCACTGGTTCTACTTCGTCGGCGCGGTCGCGGCAATGGTCGCTGTCCACCTGATCGGCGGTGACGGCCGGGGTGGCGCTCCAAGAACCAATGCCTCCACGCAGCTTCGGCCCGTGGAGCCTCTGGGCCCCGGCCACGCGGTGCGCCCGGCCGAAGCGTCAGACCAGCCGGTGGCCGTCGCGCATGAGCTCGCGGCCGGCCGTCTCGTTCACCTCGCGCCAAGCCTGGATGCGGCGCGGGGTTCGCCGGCAGGGCAGTGCAGGGTTTGCGGGACCAGAGCTCACTGCTTGCGAGGCTGGTTGAAGCGCAGCATGTTGCCGGAGGGATCGCGGAAGGCGCAGTCGCGGACGCCGTACGGCTGGTCGACCGGCTCCTGCAGCACCTCGCTGCCCGCGGCGCGGATGCGCTCGAAGGCGGCGTCGCAGTCGTCGGTCCTGAAGATGACACCGCGCAGCATGCCCTTGGCCAGTAGTTCCGCCATGGCCTGCTTGTCGGCGGGCGAGGCGTTCGGGTCGGCGAGCGGGGGTTCGAGAACGATCTCCACGTCGGGCTGCGACGGCGAGCCGACGGTCACCCAGCGCATTCCCTCGAACCCGACGTCGTTGCGCACCTCCAGGCCGAGAACGTCCCGGTAGAAGGCGAGCGCCTTGTCGTGGTCGTCGACGGCGATGAAGCACTGTGAGAGCTTGATTTCCATGCGTTTCACGCTACGGGCGGGCGCCGGGTTTCGCTTCTCCATTCCTGACCGGTCGCGTGTGGATCTTGGCGACGCAGGCCGGGATGGCGGCGCCCTCGTCATGGCGGCGGGCCCGGTATGAGCTCGGGCTCTCGCCGACCAGCTCGGTGAACCGCGAGCTGAACGACCCCAGCGACGTACAGCCGACCTCGAAGCAGACCTCCGTCACCGTCAGGTCACCCCGCCGCAGCAGCGCCTTGGCCCGCTCGATCCGGCGCGTCATCAGGTAGCTGTACGGCGTCTCCCCGAAGGCAGCGCGAAAGCTGCGGGAGAAATGGCCCGGCGACATGAGGGCGAAGCGCGCCAGCGCAGGAACGTCGAGCGGCTTCGCGTAGTCGCGGTCCATCAGGTCACGGGCCCGGCGCAGCCGGACGAGATCCTCCAAGGTCACGCGACCACCATCCCACAGCACCGGGCCGCCGGTGCCGACGCAGTGGAGGCCTGGCTGCTCGAAGGCGCAGAGCGCCGAGGACACGCACCGTCGACTGCTGCCCGTACTTGACACTCGTCTGCCTGCGGAGCGGTGGCCCCGCAGGCCGTGCGTTCGACAGGGAGCGAAAGTCATGCCAACTCCGAAGGACTGGTGTTGAAGCCCTGTCTTTTCTCGCCGCTTGCATGGGCGCCCGAGTGGGGGTGCCAGGTCCCCGTTTCGTGTCGCTTCATGGGGCGCTGCGTTTGCTGTGTATGAACCGTTTCGCTTCCGCGTTCGCGTGGTCCCTGGCTGCGGCGCAGGGCGTACTTGCCAGGTCTGGCTTCCTCGGTGCCCTCAGGCTGAACGCCTTCAGCCGCCTGTCAGCCGCCGTCGTAGTGCTGGGGGTAATGGCCCTTCCCGCGAGCGGCTATGCCGCCACCACATCGCCTGCTCCTGTCAGGAGCCCCGTGACGGTCGGGTCGGCCCTGCCGCCTGCGCACGTGGATCCGGGCCCGGTGGGAAAGCTCTTCGGCTCGGAAATCCGGCAGATCCCCACCACGCGGCGTGTAGTCGTACTGACCTTCAACGCGGCGTGGGACGAGACCGGGGTGGGGACGGCCTTGCAGGTGCTGCGCAGGTACAAGGTGCCGGCCACGTTCTTCCTGACCGGGGAGTTCGCAGAGCGTCACCCCGAGGCCGCGCGGGCCATGGCGGCTGAGCACGGGATCGGGAATCACTCCTACAGCCACCCGGAGTTCGACGGCCTCACCCGCCGTGAAGTGTCGGAGGAGGTTTTGCGGGCGGACCGTGCGATCCGTCAGGCGACCGGGGCGGAGCCGCTGCCGATCTTTCGGTTCCCTTACAGCGCCACGACCCCTGAAGGGATCGCGGTTGTCAATGCGCTCGGTTTCGCTGACATCGAGTTCACCGCTGACACCAATGGCTACCTCGGAACCGCCGGTGGCATGACTGTTCAAAGGGCTGTCGACCGGGCCATGGATGCCCTGACGCCTGGTGGGATCGTGCAGATGCACGTGGGCACCCCCGACGGACATGGACCGGCGCTCGACGTTCAGGCTCTCCCGCAGATCATCCACGCCATCCACGCCCACGGGTACCGGGTCGCCGACCTGGCTGCTCTCCTCAACAGCTGAGGCAATGCGGGCTTCCCGTACGACGTGTGTGCACTCGCCCGTGACCTGCGCGGAGCCGGGCGGGCCATGCGGCCGCCCCCAGCGCCCGAGCTCGCGCTGCCCGAGCACGCACCACCGCAGCCACACGGGCGGCAGGCACTGCCCAACCGGAGCAGGGTTCCTCCTCTGCCGGGCCCTGGTGGAGCGCATGGGCGACGTCGCTGACCGGGCGGACGCGAACGGGTTCCACTCGCATGGTTCCGACGGACACCAGGCGCTGCCGCACACGCAGGGGCTGCGGCAGCCACTGATGGGGAGAGACGATGGAAGACGCCACGTCGCCCGCCGCAGGGGCACGGTCGCCACCGGGTCCGCGGGTGGAAGGAGCAGCTGGCCATGGACACAGACGGCTTCCAGGCCGATCTCGGCCCCGCCGAGCCTGCCGAGCTGAGTGCCTCGCCACCGGGCGGGCTGCTGGACCTGCTGGGCGTTGCGGCGGGGGTGCTGGATGCGGAAGGGCGGATCGTATTCTGGAGCCCTCAGGCCCAGACGTTGCTGGGCTACAGCGCCGAGGAGGCACTCGGCCGGTTCGCGGCCGAACTGCTGGTGGCAGACGAACACGTCGACCGCGTGCTTCATCTGTTTGCTCAGGTCATGGAGGGCGAAGGGACCTGGGCGGGCGTCTTCCCCGTGCGGCACAAAGACGGCAGGACGCGGTTGCTGGAATTCCGCAACATGCGACTGCAGGACGACCGCGGTGATCTGTACGCCCTCGGGCTGGCCACCGACCAGGCAACATTGCGGCGCGTGGAGCGGGACCTGGCGCTGTCCGTGAGGCTCGTCGACCAGTCGCCGATCGGGCTGGCCGTACTGGACACCGATCTGCGGTACGTAATGGTCAACCCGGCTCTGGAACGGATCAACGGCCTCCCCGCCGAACAGCACCTCGGTCGGAGTGTGCGAGAAGCACTGCCGTTCCTGGACGCCGACGGCATCGAGTCCGCAATGCGGCAGGTCCTGGCAACCGGCACCCCGCAGCTGGACCAGTACACCGTCGGCCGCACCCAGGGCAACTCCGGCACTGAGCACGCGTGGTCGGTCTCCTACTACCGACTGGAAGACCCCGGCGGGAAGGTGCTGGGCGTGGGCGCTTCGGTGGTGGATGTCACCGACCGGCACCGCGCCGCCCGGGATGCCGAGCGAGCCCGGCATCGGCTAGCTGTGATCGCCGACGCCTCCGCGCGCATCGGCACCACGCTGGACCTTGAGCAGACCGCCCGCGAGCTGGCCGATGTCGCTGTGCCCGAGCTCGCCGACATGGCCGCCGTGGACGTTCTCGACTCCGCCCTGGCCGGCCACCGCACCACTGTCCCTGCTCACGGACCGGCGCTGTTTCGTGCCCTGGCCGTAGCAGCCGCCTATCCCACCGACGCCGTCGGCACCGCCGACACTCCCGGCGAAGCAGCCCGCTACGACGCCGATCGTCTGGTCACCCGATGCGTCAACACGGGCAGGCCCGTCATAGTGGCCCACACGGGCGACGCCGACCTGTCCCTGATAGCCCGCGACCCCCGAGCCGCCGCACTGCTGGCCCGGTCAGGCGTCCACTCCTACCTGGCCGTGCCACTGATCGCGCGCGGCGAAGTCCTCGGCGCCCTCGATCTCGTACGCGCCCGCAACCCACAACCCTTCACCGAGGACGACGCCACCCTGGCTGTCGAGCTGGCCGCCCGCGCCGCCGTCTGCATCGACAACGCCCGCTGGTACCAAAAGCAGCGCGACACCGCCCTCACCCTCCAGCGCAGCCTCCTGCCCGAGCCGCCGCCACCCCTGTACGGCCTGGAGGTCGCCTCGCGCTACCAGCCCGCCGGCGCCGCCAGCGAGGTCGGCGGCGACTGGTACGACATCCTCCCTTTGCCCGGCGACAGGACCGCGCTGGTCGTCGGCGACGTCATGGGCAGCGGCATCAACGCCGCCACCACCATGGGACGGCTCCGCACCGCCACCCAGACCCTCGCGGGACTCGGCCTCGCGCCCAAGCAGGTGCTCAGCAACCTGGACAGGATCACCGCCGGGCTGGATCCCTACATCGCCACTTGCACCTACGCGCTCTACGACCCCCACGTCGCGCAATGCCACATCTCCACCGCCGGGCACCTGCCCCCCGTCCGCATGCGCCCCGGCCACGCCCCCGAACTACTCGACCTGCCCACCGGCGCCCCATTGGGCGTCGGCGGCGTCCCCTTCCGTACCACCGCCATCGACCTGGACCCCGGCGACCAACTCGTTCTCTACACCGACGGCCTGGTCGAGACCCGCGACCAGGACATCGACACCCGCCTACGCGCCCTGCTCACCCACCTCGACGGCCCCCACCGCAACCTGGAGGACACCTGCGACCACCTCCTGACCGCACTGCGCCACCCGGACGACCACGACGACGTCGCCCTGCTCATCGCCCGCATCCGCCGCTGACCAGAGGCCGTCTCGTGGCTGTTTGAAGGCGAGACGGCCCCGTCGCGACGGGGGAGACACGACGTGCACGGCGATGCCGGGGCGTGCCCGGGCACCGAGACGGCGCCGGCGGTGGCAGTGGGGTCGGGGAAGTCTTAGAGCATCCTCGTCATGAACGTACTGTTCGGGTCGGGTTGGTAGTCGGCGAACGGCTCGCAGTGGACGAACCCGAACTTCTCGTACAACTTCCTGGCAGGCAGGAAGAACTCGGCCGCGCCGGTCTCCAGGCTCAGCCGTGTGAATCCCATGCGCTTGGCCTCGGTGATGATGTGCTCCAGGAGCAGGGATGCGATGCCGCTTCGCTTACGCGTCGGCTCGGCGCGCATCGACTTCAACTCCGCGTGGCCCGCGCCCAGCCGCTTGATCGCACCGCAGCCCACCAGGGTGTCACCGTCCAGGACCGACCAGAACGTGACCTCGGGCTTGCGGAGCCCGTCGAGATCGAGGGCGTGCTTGCTCTCCAGAGGCGTAATCGACCGCATCTGCTGGACGTGCTCGGTGAGGAACCCGGCGATCTCTGGGCCGGACAGGTCGTCCACCACGATCTTCACTTTGCTCGCCCTTCTTCGGGACTCTCGGTGCCGCGGGTGCCGTGTCACATTCCCTGGGCCACGTGAGGTTGGGACTGGCCCTTCGGGTCGTTCTACGAGTTTGCCACCCGCGAACAGGGCACCCGCGCCCGGCTTCGGGGGTCGTACGGGCCCTGCCCCGAGGCGACCACATGGGCGCCATTGACGGTGCGTCACCAGGCCTGGGCCGCTTCAACCGGCGGGACGAACTGGATGCGATCTGGCCGCGAACTGCGGGCCGGTGCCGCCGTGTTGGGCGTTCATCGGGTCGTGCACCTCGGCCATGCGGACAGCGGCCGAGAGGAGCCGATGCGTCGGGACTTTCCCGGTCGGCCCCGTTTCGATCCTGGCCCGCCCGTGGCCGAATCCGCCGCTATGCGCCTGTGGTTGAGCGAAACGGGAATCTCCGGAATGATACGGGCATCTCGACAGCGACCCCACGGGCCGCGGGGTAGGGGGCATGGGGTGGGAGTGTTCGAGGCCCTGGAGCCGGAGGACCCGCGGCGGGTGGGGCGTTATCGGATCACAGCACGGCTCGGCTCGGGCGGCATGGGCCAGGTGTACTTGGCCCGCTCGCCCGGCGGGCGTCCGGTCGCGGTGAAGGTAGTGCGCCCCGAGCTGGCCAGAGACGGCGGCTTCCGGCTCCGCTTCGCCCGCGAGGTGACCGCGGCCCGGCGGGTCAACGGAGCGTTCACCGCCGGCGTGGTCGACGCCGACCCGGACGGCACCCCGGCCTGGCTGGCCACCGTCTACGTACCAGGTCTCTCCCTGGGCGAGGCGATCGCCGGGCACGGCCACTGGCCGGCCCAGTCGGTACTCGCCCTCGGCGCCGGACTGGCCGAGGCCCTGGAGGCAATCCACGCGGCCGGGGTCGTCCACCGCGACCTCAAACCCTCCAACGTGCTCCTCGCCGCCGACGGCCCGAGAGTGATCGACTTCGGCATCTCGGTGGCCAGCGAGGCCAGCGCGCTGACCAGCACCGGCATGGTGATCGGCACCCCCGGCTTCATGTCTCCCGAACTGAGGTGCCCCCCGGAGTGTGGACACAGGGGTTCATGCTGCGAGTGTGAGTCTACGTTCTGTGTGGTGTTGCTGTTCGAACTCGATGGGTGAGAGGTAGTTCAGGGCGCTGTGGCGTCGGCGGGCGTTGTAGTACGTCAGCCACTG
>NZ_JAGGPB010000024.1 GCF_018614055.1 Streptomyces sp. ISL-98 | reverse complement strand
CGTTGGGGGCGTGCTCTCGCCCGTGCTGGCGAACCTGTTCATGCACTACGCGTTCGATACCTGGCTTACCCGGACCTATCCGGGCGTCCAGTTCGAGCGGTATGCGGACGATGCGGTCGTGCACTGCGTCAGCGAGCGTCAGGCCCGCGAGGTACTGGCTGCACTTGCGAACAGGATGGACGAGGTCGGGCTGCGGCTGCATCCCGACAAGACCAAGATCGTGTACTGCAAGGATGGAAACCGGCGCGGCTCCTACGAGCACACGTCGTTCACCTTCCTCGGGTTTACGTTCCAAGCCCGCCGAGCGCGCAGCAGGAAGGGGCAGAACTTCACCAACTTCCTGCCCGCGATCAGCAGGCAAGCCCTGAAGAAGATCAGCGGGGAGGTCCGCTCCTGGCGGCTCCACCTGCGGATCGGTCTCACCTTCGCCGAACTCGCCCGCAGGATCAACCCGATCGTGCGTGGCTGGATGCAGTACTACGGGGCGTTCTACCGCTCCCAACTGTTTCCACTCCTACGGCGCATCAGCGCCTACCTGATGCGCTGGATCCGCAAGAAGTACAAGCGACTTCGGCCGTTCAAGAAGGCCCACAAGTGCTGGCAGCGCATCACGAGTCAGCACCCCCGGCTCTTCGCCCACTGGGCATGGACGCCGTGTTTCTGGTGACCAGGGTGACAAGAGCGGAGTGACGGGAGACTGTCACGCTCCGTTCTGTGGGAGCCCGGGGGTGCGATTCCCCCGGGCGACCCGACCACTGGGGGGCCGAGGTATTCCCGCCCGCCCTCGGCCAGGAGCCCCGCCGCCTCAAGCGTCTCCATACTCTGTATACGGAGCAGAGAGTTCCTAGGCTGCTTAACCGCGAGGATGCCACCATGGGCTGACCACTCCAGAAGTGTCACTCTGGAGCATCGGCAAGGGGCGGGTAGAGGAACAAAGCGACGCCGCAGGCCCCTACCCGAGCCCCCTCACCCCTCCCCGCGTGCCTTTATCACCACCTTGTTGAGCACCCACAGGCCGATGCCGATCAGCAGCAGCACGCCCGCCCGGATGTAGACGTCCGCCGGGCGGTCCGCCAGCGGGCTGGCCAGGATGATCGCGGTGATCGCGCCCAGCACAGGCAGGATCGTCGGCGTACGGAAGTGCTCGTGCTCGACCCGGTCCTTGCGCAGGACCAGCACGGCCACGTTCACCACGGCGAAGACGCACAGCAGCAGGAACGCCGTGGTGTCGCCCAGGCCCTCGATCTCGCCCGTGGACACCAGGCCGATGGCCAGCAGCGAGACGAAGACGATGCCGACGACCGGTGTACGCCGCTTGGCCAGGACCCGGCCCATGCCGCGCGGCAGGATGCGTTCGTTCGCCATGCCGTAGCAGAGGCGCGACGCCATCATGATGTTGATCAGCGCGGAGTTGGTCACGGCGAACAGCGCGATCAGGGCGAAGAGTCTGGGCGGGAAGTCGACACCGCCCGCCTTCACCACTTCGAGCAGCGGGCCGCTGGATTTCTCCAGCACCGTGTAGTCGACGAGCAGCGACGAGATCAGCGCGACCAGGACGTAGATGGTGCCGGTGACCGCCACCCCGATGAAGATCGCCTTCGGGAAGGTGCGGTGCGGATCCTTCGTCTCCTCCGCCATGTTGACGGAGTCCTCGAAGCCGACGAAGGCGAAGAAGCCGAGTGCGGTGGCGCCGAGCACGCTGGTGAGCAGCGCGTAACCGGTGCCGGTCGCCTCGAACTCGCCGAGCCGCGAAGGCTCTCCGCCGCCTGTCATCACGGCGTACGCGCCGATCACGAGGATCACCGTCAGGCCGGTCAGTTCGACGAGCGTCAGCACCACATTCGTCTTCACCGACTCGGAGACGCCGCGCAGATTGAGCGCGGCGAGGGCCAGGATGAACAGGATCGCGATGAGCGTCGGCGGCACGGCGTCCGTGAACTCCGCCAGATAGTCGCCGCTGAAGGCGCGGGCGGCGGCGCTGGCGGACGAGAGGCCCGAGCACATCACCATGAAGGCGACGATGAAGGTGAAGAACGGGACCTTGAAGGCCTTTTGGGTGTAGAGCGCGGCGCCGGCCGCCTTCGGATACTTGCCGACAAGTTCGACGTACGACGCCGCCGTCAGGATCGCCACGACGAAGCCGATCGCGAACGGCAGCCACAGCGCGCCGCCCACCTTTCCCGCGACTTTGCCGGTGGTGGCGTAGATGCCGGTGCCCAGGATGTCGCCGATCACGAACAGGATCAGCAGCTTGGGGCCGAGGGCGCGTTTGAGGGGTGTCTCTTCGTCTGGTGGTGCGGATGCCGGTGGTGGTGGTGATGCGGCGGATGTGGACAAGTGGACCTCCCCGGGTGGGTTGGGCAGGTTCTTCCCCATGTGGCTCTGGTGATGCGTGGTCAACTACGGGTTCAGCAGCGCGTCGGCGTGTGCGCCCCCCGACTCGGCGACGATCTCGTCGAGGGTCTGCGGCGGTCGTACGACGGTGAAGCGCGTCCCCTCGCGGGTGGCTGTGAAGCCGTAAAGGCCGGGTCTGGCAAGGCTGTTGTACGCATAGTGCGCGGCCATGAAGTACGCGCCGGTGTCCAGCACTGCCGCGTAGTCGCCCTGTTCGAGGAGCGGCAGCGAGCGGTTCTCGGCGAGCAGGTCGCCCGCGAAGCACGCCGGTCCCGCCACGTCCTGCGCGACCGCCGGGCCCGGCTTGGGGTGGCCCTTCGCGTCGTACGCCGCGATGCGCAGCGGCCAGGACTCGGGCGCGTAGACGGCGCGGGTGGCGATCTGGACGCCCGCGTGGGTGACGGCGATGGAGCGGGCCCCCGAGGTCTTCGCGTACTCGACACGGGCGAGGACCGTGCCGTGCTTGGCGAGCAGGGAGCGGCCGAATTCGGTGACCAGGCCGTAGCGCCCGTCGAACAAGCCCGGCACCTGCTGCTTGAGAAGGCGGGCGTAGTCGGCGTACGTCGGGGTCTCGGCGTCGGAGGCGAAGTTGACCGGCAGGCCGCCGCCGATGTCGACGGTGTCGACCTGCTGCCGGCCGGCCGCCGCGTTGATCTCCTCGGCGAGGTCGTACGCCGCCGACACGCCCTGGGCCATCAGCTCCAGGGAGAGGCCCTGCGACCCGGAATGGGTGTGCACCCGGGTCAGCCAGGGCCGTTCGAGGTAGGTCCGTACGACCCAGTCGCGGGTGCCGGGGTCGCGGAGCGCCACGCCGAATTTGGAGGTGGCGGTGGCGGTGGAGAGCGCGCCGATGGAACCGCCGCCGATCTGCGGGTTCACGCGCAGGCCGATGGGGGAGAGGGAGGCCGGCCCCGACGCGATCAGGGAGTCGATACGAGCCAGTTCCTGGGCGTTGTCGGCGTTGATTGCGATGCCCAGAGCCAGGGCCTGGCGCAGCTCGGGGGTGGTCTTGGCGGGGGAGTCGAGGACGGTGTGGTCCGGGGGTACGCCCGCGGCGTGGGCCAGGGCGAGCTCGCCGGGGCTCGCGACTTCGGCGCCGACGGCCTCCTGCTCGTACAGCAGCCTCAGGACGGGCACGAGTGGCGTCGCCTTGACGGCGAAGGCATGCAGGACGGGGGTGCCGGTGGGGGTGACCTCGGCGAACGCCGCGCGCAGGGCGGCGGCGGACGCCCGGATGCCGGTGATGTCGAGGAGGCCGACGATGGGGTGGTCGAGGCCGACGACTCCCTGCTCGACGGCGGCGTGTACGGCCTGCTCCCGGCGGTCGGGGCCGCTGATGTCCGAAGGCATGTGTCTCAGCCAATCACCCGGTGTGATCCGGCGCAGAGCAGTCCGACGTATTGACTAGTTCTATTCATCTGGACAGGATGTGAATAGACGATGCAACACTCGTGATCGAGGAGGCACACCATGTCAGGACCCCGACCCGTACGGGCGCCGCGCGGTACGGAGCTGAGCGCCCTGGGATGGCAGCAGGAAGCCGCCCTGCGCATGCTCCAGAACAACCTCGACCCCGAGGTCGCCGAGCACCCCGACAAGCTCGTGGTCTACGGCGGCACGGGCAAGGCCGCGCGTGACTGGCGCTCCTTCGACGCGATGGTCCGCACGCTGAAGACCCTGAAGCAGGACGAGACGATGCTCGTCCAGTCCGGGCGTCCGGTCGGCGTGATGCAGACGCACGAATGGGCCCCGCGGGTCCTGATCGCCAACTCCAACCTGGTCGGCGACTGGGCGAACTGGGAGGAGTTCCGCCGCCTGGAGGCGCTGGGCCTGACCATGTACGGCCAGATGACGGCCGGGTCGTGGATCTACATCGGTACGCAGGGAATCCTGCAGGGCACGTACGAGACCTTCGCGGCGGTCGCGGCCAAGCTGCATTCAATGGGTAAAGGGGTCGGCGGCAGCCTCGCGGGCACGATCACCCTGACCGCCGGTCTCGGTGGCATGGGCGGCGCCCAGCCGCTCGCCGTGACGATGAACGACGGCGTCGCGATCTGCATCGACGTCGACCCGCGCGCGATCGAGCGCCGCATCGAGCACCGCTACCTGGACGTGAAGGCGAACAGCCTGGAGCACGCCCTCCAGCTGGCGGTGGAGGCGCGTGACGCGCGCAAGCCGCTCTCGATCGGCCTGCTGGGCAACGCGGCGGACCTGCTGCCGCGGATGCTGGCCGAGGGCGCCCCGATCGACATCGTGACCGACCAGACCTCGGCCCACGACCCGCTGGCGTACCTGCCGCTCGGTGTCGACTTCGACGACATGGCGTCGTACGCCGCCGAGAAGCCGGCCGACTTCACGACGCGCGCCAGGGAGTCGATGGCGCGTCACGTGGAGGCGATGGTCGGCTTCATGGATGCGGGGGCCGAGGTCTTCGACTACGGAAACTCGATCCGCGGCGAGGCCCAACTGGCGGGCTATTCACGGGCGTTCGACTTCCCCGGCTTCGTGCCGGCGTACATCCGTCCGCTCTTCTGCGAGGGCAAGGGCCCGTTCCGCTGGGCGGCGCTGTCCGGCGAGGCGTCCGACATCCACAAGACGGACAAGGCGCTCCTGGACCTCTTCCCGGAGAACGAATCCCTGCACCGCTGGATCAAGATGGCCGGCGAGCGCGTCCACTTCCAGGGCCTGCCCGCGCGCATCTGCTGGCTCGGCCAGGGTGAGCGCGACAAGGCCGGTGCGCTCTTCAACGACATGGTCGCCGACGGAACCCTCGCCGCCCCGCTGGCCATCGGCCGCGACCACCTGGACTGCGGCTCGGTGGCCTCCCCGTACCGCGAGACCGAGGCCATGCTCGACGGCTCCGACGCGATCGCCGACTGGCCGCTGCTCAACGCCATGGTGAACGTCGCGTCCGGCGCGTCCTGGGTCTCGATCCACCACGGCGGCGGCGTAGGCATGGGCCGCTCGATCCACGCGGGCCAGGTCTCGGTCGCGGACGGCACGAAGCTCGCGGGCGAGAAGATCCGCCGCGTGCTGACGAACGACCCGGGCATGGGCGTAATCCGCCACGTGGACGCGGGCTACGACATCGCGGAAACGACAGCAGCCACCCAGGGCGTCCGCATCCCGATGCGGGAGAGCGAATGAGCTCCACCGACCCCGTTGTGGGCAGTCGTTCCGCAGGGCGATGGGGGTCCCCCCGGTCGAGCGGAGCCGAGACTGGGGGAGACTTGGCGCAACCGGACGACGGCCCGCACACGCCCACGTCGTTCCACGAAATGTGGGCGGACCTCAAGCCCATCGGCCGTAACGCCACCTCCAACGGCTACCGCCGCTACGCCTGGTCCGGCGCCGACAAAGACTGCCGCACCTGGTTCCGCGCCCAGGCCGAATCCCGAGGCCTGACCTACGAGGTGGACCGCAACGGCAACCAGTGGGCCTGGCAGGGAGACCCCCAAGCAGGCGACGCGGTAGTCACCGGCTCCCACCTCGACTCCGTCCCCGACGGCGGCGCCTTCGACGGCCCCCTGGGCGTCGTATCGTCCTTCGCCGCCCTGGACGAACTCCGCCGCAGGGGAGCGGAGTTCACCAAGCCTCTCGCCATCACCAACTTCGGCGACGAGGAAGGCGCCCGCTTCGGCCTGGCCTGCGTAGGCTCCCGCCTGGCAGCCGGGCAGCTCACGCCCGAAAAGGCCCACGAGCTCCGCGACGCGGACGGAATCAGCCTCCCCCAGGCCATGGAGGCGGCGGGCTACGACCATTCCGCCATCGGCCCGGACCCGGAGCGCCTCTCCCGTATCGGCGCGTTCATCGAGCTGCACGTGGAACAGGGCCGAGCCCTGGACCTCACCGACCACCCCGTCGGCATCGCATCCGCCATCTGGCCGCACGGCCGCTGGCGGTTCGACTTCCACGGCGAGGCCAACCACGCGGGCACCACCCGCCTGGAGGACCGCCGCGACCCGATGCTGACGTACGCCGAAACGGTCATCGCCGCCCGTCGCGAGGCGCAGCTCACCGGCGCCCTGGCCACCTTCGGCAAGGTCTCCGTCGAGCCGAACGGGGTCAACGCCATCCCCTCCCTGGTCCGGGGCTGGCTCGACTCCCGCGCCGCTGACCAGGTCACTCTCGACCAGGTGATCGCGGCCATCGAACAGGCGGCGAAGGCCGAAGCCGCCCGGGCGGGCATCGACCTGCGCATCACGCGCGAGTCGTTCACCCCGGTGGTCGAATTCGAACACGCCCTGCGCGACGAGCTCGCGCGCATCCTCAGCCGCGACATCCCCGTTCTGGGCACCGGCGCGGGACACGATGCGGGTATTTTGTCCGCTTCAGTCCCGACCGCCATGCTGTTCGTACGGAACCCCACGGGCATCTCGCACTCCCCGGCCGAGTACGCCGCCGAGGACGACTGCGTTGCGGGGGTCATCGCACTCGCCGACGTACTGGAGGGGCTCGCGTGCACGTGACCTACTGGCTGGAACACGCCTGGCTCGACCCCTTCGTCGAGCCGGGCGTGGCCCTGGACCTCACGGACGGCCGGATCGCGGCCGTCCGCAAGGACGTTCCCGTGCCGCCGCCCGGCGCGACGGTCCTGCGGGGCCTGACGATCCCGGGCCTGGCCAATGCCCACTCGCACGCCTTCCACCGGGCGCTGCGCTCCACGGTCCAGGTCGGCTCGGGGACTTTCTGGACCTGGCGGGAGGTGATGTACCGCGTGGCGTGCCGCCTCACCCCGGAGTCGTACTTCGAGCTGGCCCGTGCCGTGTACGCCGAGATGGCGCTGGCCGGGATCACGGCGGTGGGCGAGTTCCACTACCTGCACCACGGCAGCGGCGGCACGCCGTACGCCGAGCCGAACGCGATGGGGGAGGCGCTGATCGCGGCGGCCGGTGAGGCGGGCATCCGCATCACGCTCCTCGACACGGCGTACCTTTCGTCGGGCTTCGGTGTGGCGCCCAACCGCCACCAGCAGCGTTTCTCGGACGGCACGGCCGAGGGGTGGGCCGAGCGGGCGTCGCTGCTCAAGGAGAGCGACCACGTCCGGATCGGCGCGGCGATCCACTCGGTACGCGCCGTACCCGCCGACCAGCTGTCGACGGTCGCGTCCTGGGCGCAGTCCAGGGAAGCCCCGCTGCACGTCCACCTCTCGGAGCAGACGGCCGAGAATGACGCCTGCCTGGTGGCTCACGGCCTGACGCCCACCCGTCTGCTGGCGGACCACGGCGTGCTGGGCCCGCGTACGACAGGTGTACACAACACGCACCTGTCGGACGAGGACATCGCGCTGCTGGGCTCCACCTCCACGGGCACATGCATGTGCCCCACGACGGAACGCGACCTGGCGGACGGCATCGGCCCGGCGACGCGCCTGCAGAAGGCGGGCTCCACGCTGTCCCTGGGCAGCGACAGCCATGCGGTGATCGACCTCCTCGAAGAGGCGAGGGCGATGGAACTGAACGAACGCCTGCGCTCGCGCACCCGGGGCCACTGGACGGCGGCAGCCCTGATCCGCGCGGCCTCGGCCGACGGATACGCGGCGCTGGGCTGGCACGACGCGGGCACGATCGAGCCGGGGGCGCTGGCGGACCTGACGACCATCGCCCTGGACACGGTCAGAACGGCGGGCCCGCTGCCACGGCTGGGCGCCGAGACAGCGGTGTTCGCGGCCTCGGCGGCGGACGTACGGCACACGGTGGTGGGCGGCCGGCACGTGGTGCGGGACGGGGCGCACACGATGATCGACTCGGTCCCGGCGGCCCTGGCAAAGGCGATCGCAGCAGTGCACGGATGACCTTGCGCGCGGCGGGAGGGCACACCCCCGGCGCTGCGCGCCAGGCCTTTGCCCCACCCGGCCCACCCGTCGGGGGAAGGCTGCGGAAGTCCGCGACTACGGCGGCCACCCCCCACCGTCGGCCCCTGCAGGCCGACGCGGCGTGGGCTGGGCGCCGCACCCCTCGGCCCCTGGGCCTGGGGCGGTGTGGGTGCTGCGTTCGTCGCCCCTGGGCGTCAGCGGCCCGCGCCGACCTCGCCGCCCCAGGGCGTGCGCCCGCCCGTCGGCCCCCGGGCCGTCAGAAGTGGGGGCGCCCGCCCGTGCGCACTCCGGGGTCTGGGGCCTGGCCCCAGCTCCGGGAAGGGGCGGGTAGGGGAGGACGGCCCCGCGCAGCGGATCCCGCCCGCCCAACCCACCGCACGGCCCCGCCGCCCCAGAATCAATCGTCAGGACAGGAGACGCACATGACCACCCGCACCACCCTCGTCACCAACATCCGCACCCTCGTCACCAACGACCCCGCCCTCGGCGACACCCCACTCGGCCTCCTCCAAGACGCCGCTGTCGTCATAGAAGGCGACCGCATCGCCTGGGTCGGCCCCGCCGTGCACGCCCCCGCCGCCGACGACGTGTACGACGCGCAGGGTCGGGCCGCCATCCCCGGCTTTGTCGATTCGCACTCGCACCTCGTCTTCGCGGGCGACCGTACCCAGGAGTTCAACGCCCGCATGTCGGGCCGCGCCTACTCCGCCGGCGGCATCCGTACCACCGTCGCCGCCACCCGCGCCGCCACCGACGCGGAGCTGAGCGCCAACGTCGCCAAGTACCTCGCCGAGGCCCTCCGCCAGGGCACGACCACCCTCGAAACCAAGTCCGGGTACGGGCTGACCGTCGAGGACGAGGCCCGCGCGCTGCGCATCGCGGCGCAGCACACCGACGAGGTCACCTACCTCGGCGCCCACATCGTCTCGCCCGACTACGCCGACGACCCGGCGGCGTACGTCGCCCTGGTCACCGGCGAGATGCTCGACGCCTGCGCCCCGTACGCCCGCTGGGTGGATGTCTTCTGCGAGAAGGGAGCCTTCGACGGGGACCAGGCCCGCGCGATCCTCACCGCCGGTCAGGCCAAGGGCCTGACACCACGGGTCCATGCCAACCAGCTCAGTTACGGCCCCGGTGTCCAGCTCGCGGTCGAGCTCGACGCCGCCTCCGCCGACCACTGCACGCACCTCACCGACGCGGACGTCGACGCCCTCGCGAACAGCAATACGGTCGCCACTCTCCTCCCCGGCGCGGAGTTCTCCACCCGCGCCGCCTGGCCCGACGCCCGCCGCCTCATCGACGCGGGCGCGACCGTCGCGCTGTCCACCGACTGCAACCCGGGCTCGTCCTTCACCAGCTCCATGCCGTTCTGCATCGCACTGGCGGTACGCGACATGGGGATGACGCCGGACGAGGCCCTCTGGTCGGCCACCGCGGGCGGCGCCCAGGCCCTGCGCCGTACCGACGTCGGCCGCATCGCCCCCGGCGCCCGCGCCGACCTGGCGCTGCTCGACGCCCCGAGCCACGTCCACCTCGCCTACCGCCCGGGTGTACCCCTGGTGTCCGCGGTCTGGCAGCACGGCGCCCGCAAGCTCTAGGGGCGTGTCCTACGCACAAGAGCACTGAGCGGCGCGGAACGGGGTAGGCGAGCCATGAAAGAGGGCCTGCCCCGGATATCGCCCGGGGCAGGCCCTCATTCAGCGTTCAGCATTCCGCATGCCGCACGCGTGCCTATTCCACGACCGTCAGGCCCTTCCGCAGCTTGTTCAGCGTGCGCGAGAGCAGTCGTGACACATGCATCTGCGAGATGCCCAGCTCCTCGCCGATCTCCGACTGCGTCATATTCGCGACAAACCGCAGCGAGAGAATCTTGCGATCGCGCGAAGGCAGTTCGGCGATCAAGGGCTTCAGCGATTCGACGTACTCGATGCCTTCGAGGCCATGGTCCTCGTAGCCGATGCGGTCGGCCAGCGCACCCTCCGAGTCGTCCTCCTCGGGCTGGGCGTCCAGCGAGCTCGCGGTGTACGCGTTGCTCGCGGCCATGCCCTCCACGACCTCCTCATTGGTGAGGTCGAGGCGCTTCGCCAGCTCGCCCACGGTGGGGGCGCGGTCGAGCTGCTGGGCGAGTTCGTCACCGGCCTTGGCGAGGTCGAGGCGCAGTTCCTGGAGGCGCCGCGGGACGCGGACCGACCAGGAGGTGTCGCGGAAGAAGCGCTTGATCTCGCCGACAATGGTCGGCATCGCGAAGGTCGGGAATTCGACGCCCCTGCTGAGCTCGAAGCGGTCGATCGCCTTGATCAGGCCGATCGTTCCGACCTGAATGATGTCTTCCATCGGTTCGCTGCGGGAGCGGAACCGGGAAGCGGCGAACTTGACCAGGGCCAAGTTCAGTTCGACGAGTGTGTTGCGTACGTACGCATGCTCGTGCGTTCCCTCTTCGAGGGATTCGAGGCGCCCAAAGAGCGTCTTGGACAGGGCCCTGGCATCCAGCGGCCCCACCTCGTCGTACGGCGGGATCTCGGGGAGCCCTTCGAGCCCCTCGATTCCGGTCTCGATCTGCTCGGGCGGGGTTGTCGACGGCGCGGGCGGCTGCACAGGGAGCGGCGTTCGCGATTCGTCGAGCCGGGGTGACATGGTCTCCTCCATCGTTCTCGGCATATGGCTGCCGATGCCGATACGTCTGCGTGCGGTGTGCGGCGCCTCCAAAGCCGGTCGTGTTGGTTGTGTCCCTACTAGGCCTACCCGCTCTTGCCCAGGACTTGCAAGTCCCATATGTCCGCATTGGCAGGGGTTGTGTGGTACTTCGAGTACCGGTCGGCGTGCAGAAGGCGTAGGGTTCTGGCACGTCAATGACAGTCACGACTGCGAAGAGAGACGAGACGGGCATGGAGCGCGGGACGGTCGGCAGCGCGAACCGGGGTCGACTCCGGGTCGCAGTTCGGACCGAGGGCCGGAGCGAAATCGTCACACCGGCGGGTGAGCTTGATCACCACACCGCCGAATTGCTGCGTGAGCCTCTGGAGAGTGCGCTCGAGGCCGGGCGTACGCGCCTGGTCATCGACTGCTCGTCGCTCGAGTTCTGTGATTCGACCGGGCTGAATGTGCTGCTCGGCGCCCGCCTCAAGGCCGAAGCGGCCGGGGGAGGAGTCCATCTGGCCGGCATGCAGCCGGTAGTGGCCAGGGTCTTCGAAATCACCGGGGCAGAGGCGGTCTTCACCGTGCATGAATCGCTCGAAGCCGCGATGGAAGACTGACTTCCGGCCGGCTGAGTTATCCGTGTCACGTCGTCCGTACCGAAAAAGTGGGTGTTCTCACCGTTCGGTCGGGCAGGAGGACTCTGACTCCGTCTACCCCCGGGGGCCCCGAAGGCCCCCATGTCCTTGCAGCGATGAATTGATGAATTGGCGAATCGGTGAGGTGAAGCGCTGATGAGCACCACCCGGCAGCCTCGGCCGGGCGACCTCGGCCCAGAGTCGGCGAGCCACGGCTCTGGCTCAGCCGTGTCCGCCGCGGGTCAGGTGCGTTCCCTGGCACTGGGCAGCGCCAGCGGCATTGTGCCGCTCGCCCGCGACTTCACCCGCCAGGCGCTGTACGAGTGGGGCTGGCTCCCCGCCGAGACGGCCGAGCGGCGTGCCGCTGCCGAGGACGTCCTGCTGGTCGTCTCCGAACTGGTCACCAACGCCTGCCTGCACGCGGAAGGGCCGGAAGAGCTGCGCGTCACGTGCGACAGCAAGGTGCTGCGGCTCGAAGTCATCGACCGCGGCGCCGGCCAGCCTGCGCCCCGCACGCCGCACCGGGCCGGGCGGCCCGGCGGGCACGGGATGTTCATAGTGCAGCGGCTGTGCCTGGACTGGGGTGTCGTACGGGAGCCGGAGACGCCGGGCAAGACCGTCTGGGCGGAACTCGCCGCTCCCATTTAGCCCCGCCGACTCCGAACCCCAGTTCCCGCACGGGGTTACCGGCGGTTCGCAATCCTCGTAAGTGCACGCCGATCCGGCGTGCACTTTGTCTTCCCTCGGCAAGGCCCCAGGCGTACCTTGACGCCCAATCTGATGTGTCGTCAGTAACTTCCGGCATAAGGGGAACACGAGGTGTCGTACCAGAAGCGGACAACTCTCGCGCTGGCGGCGGCGGTTGCGGGCTCGGTGGTGCTGCTGGCCGCCCCCGCGGCCCATGCCGACGTCGTCGACGTCAACTACCAGTGCAAGACGCCGATCGGGAACAAGGGAGCCGTCTCCCCGATCGACATCAAGGGCGTCAAGAGCGGCAGCGGCTACAAGCTCACCATGTCCTTCCAGAAGGGCGTCTCGTCCAGCCCCGTGGAGCTGGGCAAGGGGGCGATGAAGCCGAGCGCGGTCATCAAGCTGGGTGGCGCGGAGAGCGGCACAGTGCAGGTGTCGGGCCCATCGAACCCTGCCGCCGTCCCGGCCAACACCCCCATCAAAATAACCGACTTGGCCGGTACGTACACGCCCAGGAAGACCGGAAAGGTCACCTTCACGGCGTCCGTGCTGACCATCAAGGCTCTGGGCACGACCACTACCTGCACCCCCTCCAACAGCCCCAAGCCGTCACTGGAACTGGACGTCAAGGGTTCGGGCGGCGCCTCGCAGGACGCGCCCGGCGAGCTGCCGAAGACCGGACCGCTCGACTCCGCCCTGGCACTCGGCACGCTCGGCGGCACGGTGCTGCTGGCCGGGGCTGCAGGTGCGCTGTGGCTGACCCGGCGCGGTCAGCGGATCACGGGCTGAGCCGCCCCGGCCGTACGCCCGTAAGCCGCCGTACCCGGGAGCCGCCCATGCCGTCGCCGCGCTGTGCCGTCCGCCTCCTCACCGCCGCACTGCTGTGCGCCGCCGTCCTGGCCACCCCTGCCCATGCCGCGGAGGAGGGGTGGAAGGTGGCTCCGAGCGGTGACGGCAGGCCGTACTTCTACCTGGAAGGCGCGGCCGGCACCGCACTGGAGGACAAGCTGTCGCTGACCAACTCCAGCAGCAAGCCCCGCACCCTCGAACTCCGAGCCGCGCACAACACCCGGACCGGAGCGTGGATCGCACTCGCGGCGGACGAGGTGAAGATCCCGCCCCGCACCAGGGCGGAGGTCCCCTTCACGGTCACCGTGCCGCAGAGCGCGACTCCCGGCGACCACCCGGGCGCGATCGTCGCGTCGGGCGGAGGCCGCGAGGCAGGCGTACGAGTCCATTTGCGGGTCAGCGGCCCGACGCTGGCGGCGCTCACGGTGGAGGACATCACGATCAGCGAGCAAACCATCCACTACGCAGTAGTAAACCGGGGCAACACCGCACTCACCCCGAGCCTCAGCGTCCACGCCGACGGCCTCTTCGGCGAGGTGCTGCGCCGCAAGGCCCGCACGCTCCCGGTGAAACTGCTCCCCGGCCGGCGGGTAGAGCTCACGGAACCCTGGCCGGACGCACCGGCGCTGGACTCGGTGGACGTAAGCCTGACCGCGACCGCCCCGGGCGCCGCACCCGCCTCGTCGACAGCCTCCGCAACCTTCGTCCCCTGGACCCCGGTAACCATCACCATCACGACGCTGCTGGCAGGCGCCGCAGCAATGCGTTTCATACGCCGCGGCCCCGCATCCCGGACCACCGAAACGGCAAACCCTGAACGGCACTTGGCGAAGGCAGGAGCAGCAACGTGACCGCCGGCAACCCCGCCCCCGAGAACGACGAGCCCCACGCCGCCAGGCAAGCGGGGTTGCGGGAGGGGACGTGCAGGGGCGCGCCCCGCAGGGTGTCGAACACAGCGTGGGCGGCGTACACATGCGACCCCCCGCCCGTTCGGCACCCGAGGAGACGCGCCGGAACGGCACCGACCCCAGCGCCACCGCACCTCACCCCCGCTGCATGGCTGGCTGCGCTGACCCTGACCCTGACCCTGACCCTGATCCTTACCCCACTCCCCACAGCAACAGCAGCCGTCCCAAAACCCCAAGTAACCCTCTCCAAAACGGAGGCGGGCAAGGGCGGCGACATCACAGTCAAAGGCAAGGGCTGGCGCCCCAAAGCCCTCCTCATGATGCTGATCTGCGGCCAGGCGACCCCAGCCAGCGGCGTAATCGGCGGCACCAACGCCTGCGCAAACTCGGACGGCCGCGCAGTGACCACCGACGCGAAGGGCGCCTTCAGCAAGAAGATGCCGGTGGCCGAACCGCCCAAGGCGTGCCCCTGCGTAGTACACGTCGCGACGGTAACCGGCGAACAAGCCACCGTGGACGCCGTATTCGACGTAGCGGGCCACCCCGTAGAACCGCTGCCGCAGCCCGGCGCCGGCGGCAGGCTGGCCGTACTGGCGGCCGCCCGGCTCGACGGATCCGGCTCGGTCCTCACTTGGTTCGGCGCCCCGCCGACCCGCGAACTCGTCGTCACCGTAGGCAATCTCGGCTCCGACCCGGTCAAGGACCCCGTCTTCGAAGTCGGCACCTCGCACGGCGTCTACTCCCCCCAGTGGGAGGAGCGCCAGTGGCGCGGCACCATCCAGCCCGGCAAGAAGGCGCAGGTCAAGCTGGACGTCCAGCTGCCGGCCGGTGCGCACGGCGACTACCTCGTGTCGCTCAAGTACGGGCAGAAGGTGCTGGCCGAGCAGCCGTGGGGCGTGGGGCGCCCCTGGGGCGTCACGCTCTTCTGGGTTCTGCTGTGCGTGGTCGTACCGGCGGCGGTGTTCCGTATCGGCATGGCGATCGTCGACAAGGTACGGCCGCGTACGCCGAACCGCACAGCGGGCCGCCACCGCACGGCGCCCCGCGCTCAAGCGGCCGCTTCACCGCCGCCCACAGACACCACGGCCCTGCCGTGGTTCACCCCGGACAACGCACCGGGTCCGCACGCCCAGATCTCCGCACCGTCCGATAACAGTCCGACGACGAAGGGAAATTCGTGACCACGCAACGGAGGATGAGCGCGGCAGGGGTCGCGCTGATGCTCGGCGGCGCGGGAATCCTGCTCGCGGCGAGCCCCGCGCAAGCAGCCGAAGTCTCGTACAAGACCGAGTGCATACCCCCGCCCATCTCCGGCCTGCCACCCGTCCAGGGCACCACGAAGGTGCAGATCACCGCACCGGCGGAGGCCAAGGTCGGTGACGAGGTCGAAGTGGTGTGGAAGACGGTCGAGGCCGCTTCCAAGAACCCCGACGTCATCGACCTGGAGAAGGACACCGTCAAGCCGACCGGCACGATCAAGGTGTCCGGCGCGGCGACAGCGGACCTGAAGATGGAGGGGCCGAGGCAGAACCCGCCGATCCCCAAGAACAGTCCGATGGTGCTGCCGGACATGAAGGGCAAGCTGAAGCTGGAGAAGGCGGGCGAGATCACGCTGACGCCCGACGCGTACAACATCAACGTCAGCAAGCCGATGTCGACGGACACGAAGTGCACGCCGAAGGAGACGGTCAAGGCGGCCGCCACGATCAAGGTCTCGGAGGGCGGCGGCACCTCGGGCGGCACCACTTCAGGCGGCACGACATCAGGTGGCACCACCTCAGGCGGTACCACGACCTCAGGCGGCACGACCACCTCCGGGGGCACGACGACCTCAGGAGGCACCACCTCAGGCGGCGGTGACGGCGGCCAGACCGATTTCCCCGGCAAGGAAGTCACGGTCGCATTCGAGTGCAAGTCGCCGGGCCCGGCGAGCATCAACTCCAAGGTGACGATCAACGCCAAGAAGAACGGCGGCAGTTACGACCTGGTGGTCAAGACGGCCAAGGGAGTGATGGACAGCCCGGCCGCACTCCCCGCAGGCGCACTCAAGCCCTCGATGGCACTGCTGCTCGGCGGCGCGGACAAGGGCGTTGTCTCCGTAGTGGGCCCGGCCAACAAGGACCCGCTGGAGCAGGGCAAGCCGGTGAACCTGCCGGACATGACAGGGACGTACAAGCCCGGTGCGAGCGGCAAGTCCACGCTCAGCCCCGGCACGCTCACGATCGACGTCACCCTGGGCGGCCAGAAGATCAGCATCCCGTGCACGGTCAAGGGCAAGGCCGAGGTGTCCCTCGAGCTCGACACCTCCGCCCAGCCGGGCGGCGCGTCGGGCGGCGGCTCAGCGGGCGGCACCACAGGCGGCAGCGCCGCGACCGGAGGCGGAGGCACCGACTCCGGCGGCGGCCTCGCTGACACGGGCGCCGCCGACAACGGCGGCCTGCGCGCCCTGGGCCTGGTCGCAGGCACGGTGATCCTGCTGGGCGGCGCGGTCTTCACGTTCACGCCGTGGCGCCGACTGCGCGGTATGCGCTGATACCAAAGCGAAACGAGAACGGCAACGCAAAGGGCCGCCGTACCGGACGAACCCGGTACGGCGGCCCTTAGATGCGAAGAGGGGTTACTTCACGTCCCCCATGAGCGCACGGATCTTCTTGCCCGCCGTCATGAAGGCCAAGCCCGCGGCGACGGCGACGACCGCCCACAGCGTGTAGTAGAGCGCGTCGCCGAGCGGCGCGTTCAGCTTGGTGGTCCAGCCGTTCAGCGCGTTGCCCGTGGCGCTGGCCAGGAACCAGAGACCCATGATCTGTCCAACGAACAGCTTCGGGGCCATCTTCGTCGACAGGGACAGGCCGACCGGCGACAGGCACATCTCGCCGATGGTCTGCACGAGGTAGACGCTCAGCAGCCAGAAGATCGTGACCTTGCCGGTCTCGCTGTTCGCGGCCGCGGCGCCCGCCAGGCCCATGATGCCGAAGGAGCCACCGATGAGGAGCATCGCCAGGGCGAACTTCATCGCGGTGCTGGGCTCGCGGTTGCGCTGCGCCAGCTTGACCCACAGCGTGGCGAAGACCGGGGCCAGGATGATGACCATCATCGGGTTGACCGACTGGTACCAGGAGGCCGGGAACTCCCAGCCGCCGATCATGCGGTCCGTCTTCTCGTCGGCGAAGATCGTCAGGAGCGAGCCGGACTGGTCGTAGATCATCCAGAACAGCACGGCGGTCACGAAGAACCACACGTACGCCTTGATCTTCGGGCGGTCCGCGCTGGTGAGCGCCGGGTTACGGAAGATCGCGACGAAGTACACGATCGGCACGACGACGCCGAGAACGGCCAGGACGTTGACGACGTGCTCGATGTCGTACGTACCCATGACCAGGTCCGCGACCAGCGCGACGATGGCGATGCCCGCCCACATTGCGACCTTGCGCAGGACGGCGCGCTTCTCCTCCGGCGTGGCCGGCTTCGCGGGCTCCTTGCCGATGTCACCGAGGTGACGGCCGCCCAGGACGTACTGGACGACGGCGAGGCTCATGCCGATACCGGCAACGGCGAAGCCGAGGTGCCAGTTGACGTTCTCACCGAGGTAGCCGACGACCAACGGCGCGATCATGGCGCCGATGTTGATCGCCATGTAGAAGAGCGTGAATCCGGCGTCGCGGCGGGCGCTGGACTGGCCCTCGTAGAGGCCGCCGACCATCACGGAGATGTTCGGCTTCATCAGTCCGGTGCCGGCCGCGATCAGCGCGAGGCCGCAGAAGAAGGCGACGTCGTTCGGGATCGCGAGGGTGAAGTGGCCCAGCGCGATGACGATGCCGCCGACGAGGACGGCCTTGCGCGCGCCCCAGAGGCGGTCGGCGACCCAGCCGCCCGGCATGGCCGCCATGTAGACGACGGCGTTGTAGACGCCGTAGATGGAGGCGGCGAGGACCTTGCGGTCCTCCAGCGGGCCGTCGAGGACCGCAGCCACCAGGTAGAGCGTGAGAATGCCGCGCATTCCGTACCAGGAAAAGCGCTCCCACATCTCCGTCATGAAGAGGGTGGCCATACCGCGTGGGTGGCCGAAGAAGGCCTTCTCGCCGGAAGGTGCCCCGGCGGTGTCCTTCGTCAGGCTGGACGCCATGGTGATCCTTGCTCGCTCGGGACGCGTCCGCCTCGTGAGCGGGTACGCGCCCGTGTGGGGGAAGGCCGGCAGCACGCGAGGGGCCCGGCCGATAGGTCATTTCCTGTCGACAGGGCGGCACAGCCAACCCCGCACAGAAAAGAGACCTTTGGCGCGTTCACACCCCAAAGGCCCCTGCGTCGTACTACAGGCGTCTCGCCACCATACGACACGACAGTGCGGCATATGGAAGGACTTGAGAGATGGATCACAGGTTGCGCGGGAACCGGCAGCCCTGATCCGAAGGTCCTTGCCAGGATCGCATCCCAGAGCCGCAGGGTCCGGACGACTTCCGGACAACCGGGGGGCGCCCCTCGGAGGGCCTCCGGACGATCACCAGACGACCGCCACCCCATCGCCCCACGCCTCGTACCGTCCGCGGACTACCATCAGTCCATGACCCGTGTACTGCTCGCCGAGGACGACGCATCCATCTCCGAGCCGCTGGCCCGCGCACTGCGCCGGGAGGGTTACGAGGTCGAGGTGCGCGAGGACGGACCGTCCGCGCTCGACGCCGGACTCCAGGGCGGAGTCGACCTGGTCGTGCTCGACCTGGGACTGCCCGGCATGGACGGCCTCGAAGTCGCCCGCAGACTCCGCGGCGACGGCCACACCATCCCGATCCTGGTGCTGACCGCCCGCGCCGACGAAGTGGACACGGTGGTCGGCCTCGACGCCGGCGCCGACGACTACGTGACCAAGCCGTTCCGCCTCGCCGAGCTCCTCGCCCGCGTACGGGCCCTCCTGCGGCGCGGCGCCACCGAGCCCGCCCCCGCGCCCGCCACCCACGGGGTACGGATCGACGTCGAATCGCACCGCGCCTGGATGGGCGAGGAGGAACTCCAGCTCACAGCAAAGGAGTTCGACCTGCTGCGGGTCCTCGTCCGGGACGCGGGCCGGGTCGTCACGCGCGACCAGCTGATGCGTGAGGTCTGGGACACCACCTGGTGGTCGTCGACCAAGACCCTCGACATGCACATCTCGTGGCTCCGCAAGAAGCTGGGCGACGACGCCGCCAACCCGCGTTACATCGCCACCGTGCGGGGCGTCGGCTTCCGCTTCGAGAAGAGCTGACGTACACACACAGCCATGCGCCGCCGTCTGATCAACTCCACGCTCGCCGTGGTGCTCGTCGTGATCGCCGTCTTCGGGGTCTCCCTCGTCCTCGTCGAGACCCGCACCATCAGCAACAGCGCCCAGGAAAGCGTCGACTCCGAGGCGCTGCGCCTGGTCAGCGTCGTAGAGAGCCGTCTCCTCGGCGAGGAGCGGGTCAACCCCGACGTCCTGGCCGAGCAGCTGGGCGCCGATCGGTACGCCCGGATCGACGTCCCCGGCCGGGCCTCCATCGAAATCGGCGACCGTCCCGAAGGCAGCGTCATCCAGGGCACGGCCAAGGGCGAGCGCGGCGAGACGGTCACCGTGCAGGAGTCCCGCTCCACGGTGACGTCCGAGGTCGGCCGCACGCTGATGATCATCGGCGCGGTGGCTCTGCTCGCCGTCATCGCGGCGGTTCTGCTCGCCGTACGCCAGGCGAACCGCCTCGCATCCCCGCTCACCGACCTGGCCGAAACGGCGGAGCGCCTCGGCTCGGGCGACCAGCGGCCCCGCCACAAGCGGTACGGCGTACCGGAACTCGACCGGGTCGCCGACGTCCTCGACTCCAGCGCCGAGCGGATCGGCCGGATGCTCACCGCCGAGCGCCGGCTCGCTGCCGATGCCTCCCATCAGCTCCGTACGCCGCTGACCGCGCTGTCCATGCGGCTGGAGGAGATCACCCTCACCGAGGACCTGGACACGGTGAAGGAGGAGGCGACGATCGCGCTCGCACAGGTCGAGCGCCTCACCGACGTCGTACAGCGGCTGCTCACCAACGCCCGCGACCCCCGCAACGGATCCGCCGTCCCCTTCGACCTCGACGAGGTCGTCAAGCAGCAGATCGAGGAGTGGCGCCCGGCCTACCGCAGCGCCGGCCGCGCCATCGTGCACTCCGGCAAGCAGGGGATGCGGGCCGTCGGCACACCGGGCGCGGTCGCCCAGGTGCTGGCCGCGCTGATCGAGAACTCACTGATGCACGGTGGCGGTACGGTCGCCCTGCGCACCCGCGTCACCGGCAACCAGGCGGTCATCGAGGTGACGGACGAGGGGCCGGGCGTGCCCGCCGACCTCGGTGCGCGGATCTTCGAGCGGAGCATCAGCGGCCGCAACTCCACCGGAATCGGCCTGGCGGTCGCGCGGGACCTGGCGGAGGCGGACGGCGGTCGGCTGGAGATGCTCCAGCAGCATCCGCCGGTGTTCGCACTCTTCCTGAGCAGGGTGGTGCGGCCCAAGGAGGAGCCGCAGAAGACGGTCAGGTGACAGGCGTCAGGTGACGCGGTCGATCTCGGCGGTGCGGGGGGTGTCACGCGGATCGTCGTCACGCGGGTCGTCCGGGAACGACTCCGCCGCCCCGACGGCGTCACGCGCCGGCGGCAGCTTCTGGAAGACCCAGGTGCGGTAGGACCAGAAGCGGAAGACCGTGGCTATGCCGATGCCGAGGGACTTGAAGATGTTGTTCTGGAGCGGGGTGTCCCAGCCGAAGCCGTACGTAGCGACGTACAGCACTCCGCTCTGGATCACCAGGCCGATCGCGCTGAACGCCAGGAAGAGCGTGAGCTCCCTCGTACTGCCGCTCTTGTCGCGCTCCCGGTACGTGAAGTAGCGGAAGCCGAGGTAGTTGAAGCCGATCGCGACGATCGTCGCCAGGATGCCCGCCCGCACCACGGGGATGTCCGTGTGCCGGCACAGGAGATTGAAGAGGCCGAGGTCGACGGCGAGCCCCAGACCACCGACCGCACCGAACTTCACGAACTCGCGTGCGAGCCGCTTCATGTGCCGTAGGAAGGGACCGACGTCTCGTCCACTCATGGTGATCGCTCAGCCCCGTTCGGTCGGTGTCGTGAACGGCCGGTCATTGCCGTCAGCCCAGCCATGCTAACCAGCGCTCTCCTGGGGCGCTTGCGGGCACCGTCAACGAGTGGTGGCGCTGTGACGGAGGGTGCGCGGACGGCCGGGGCGGGGCGCCCCGGGCCTGCGGATACCCTGGAGGCGTGACGTTCCCCGTAGTCGGCATGGTCGGTGGCGGTCAGCTCGCCCGTATGACCCACGAGGCGGGCATCCCCCTCGGCATCAGATTCAAGCTCCTCAGTGACACCCCACAGGACTCGGCGGCCCAGGTCGTCAGCGATGTCGTCATAGGCGACTACCGCGATCTGGACACGCTGCGCGATTTCGCGCGCGGCTGCGACGTGATCACGTTCGATCACGAGCATGTCCCGACCGAGCACCTGCGGGCCCTGGAGGCGGACGGTATTCCCGTCCGGCCGGGGCCCGACGCGTTGGTGCACGCCCAGGACAAGGGCGTAATGCGAGCAAAGCTCATGGAGATCGGAGCGCCTTGCCCGCGCCACCGCATCGTGAGCGACCCGGCGGACGCGGCAGCGTTCGCCGCCGAGACCGGCGGCTTCCCGGTGATTTTGAAGACGGTACGCGGCGGATACGACGGCAAGGGCGTCTGGTTCGTACGCAGCGAGAAGGACGCCGAGGAGCCCTTCAAGGCGGGCGTGCCGGTCCTCGCGGAGGAGAAGGTCGACTTCGTACGGGAACTGGCGGCGAACATCGTCCGCTCCCCGCACGGCCAGGCCGTCTCCTACCCCGTCGTCGAATCCCGGCAGGTCGACGGCGTCTGCGACACCGTGATCGCCCCGGCGCCCGGCCTCAGTGACGAGCTCAGCGGCCAGGCGCAGGAGCTGGCACTGCGCATCGCGGGGAAGCTGTGTGTCGTCGGCCACCTCGCCGTGGAGCTCTTCGAGGCTGTGAATGCCGATGGCACCCGCCGCATCCTCGTCAACGAGCTCGCGATGCGCCCGCACAACTCCGGGCACTGGACGCAGGACGGCGCGATGACGTCCCAGTTCGCCAACCACGTCCGGGCGATCCTCGATCTCCCCCTCGGCGACCCGCGCCCGCGCGCGAAGTGGACGGTCATGGCGAACGTCCTCGGCGGCGACTACCCCGACATGTACTCCGCGTATCTGCACTGCATGGCACGCGACCCGCAGCTCAAGATCCACATGTACGGCAAGGACGTGAAGCCCGGCCGCAAGGTCGGACATGTCAACACCTACGGCGACGACCTCGACGACGCGCTGGAGCGCGCCCGTCATGCCGCCGGCTACCTGCGAGGAACGATCACAGAATGACGACCCCCTCTGCAGCCGGACCCGTGGTCGGCATCGTGATGGGCTCCGACTCCGACTGGCCCGTCATGGAGGCCGCGGCCAAGGCCCTCGACGAATTCTCGATCCGGTACGAGGTCGACGTCGTCTCGGCGCACCGGATGCCGCGCGAGATGATCGCGTACGGCGAAGAGGCCGACGGCCGCGGCCTCAAGGTGATCATCGCGGGCGCGGGCGGAGCAGCCCACCTCCCCGGCATGCTGGCCTCGGTGACGCCGCTTCCGGTCATCGGCGTTCCCGTACCCCTGAAGTACCTCGACGGCATGGACTCCCTCCTCTCCATCGTGCAGATGCCGGCCGGTGTGCCGGTCGCAGCGGTGTCGGTGGCGGGCGCGCGCAACGCAGGGCTGCTGGCGGCCCGTATCCTCGCCGCTCACGACGACGAACTGCGCTCCCGTATGCGGGAGTTCCAGCAGGAGCTGAACGAGCAGGCGACGGAGAAGGGCAGGCGGCTGCGGACGAAGGCGATGGGCATGGACTCGTTCGGCTTCGGCAAGTGACAGCCATGAACACGGCCATGGAAGACGCCGCTCACCTCGCCAGGGCGTTGGAACTGCTCGCCGCGGACCCCGTCGTGGACGGCCACAACGACCTCCCGTGGGCGCTGCGCGAGCAGGTCCGCTACGACATCGGCCGGCGCGACATCGCCACCGACCAGTCGGCGCACCTGCACACCGACATCCCGCGTCTGCGGGCGGGCGGGGTGGGGGCGCAGTTCTGGTCCGTGTACGTACGCTCCGACCTGACCGGGGACGAAGCGGTCAGCGCGACGCTGGAGCAGATCGACTGCGTCGGGCAACTGCTGGCCCGCTACCCGGACGAGCTGGCGCGCGCGCTCACGGCGGACGACATGGAGTCGGCGAGGGCGCAGGGCCGTATCGCCTCCCTCATGGGAGCCGAGGGCGGCCACTCCATCAACAACTCCCTGGGCACCTTGCGTGCGCTGTACGCGCTGGGCGTCCGGTACATGACGCTGACGCACAACGACAACATCGCGTGGGCCGACTCGGCAACGGACGAGCCGCGAGTCGGAGGCCTCTCGCCCTTCGGCCACGAGGTGGTCCGCGAGATGAACCGCATCGGCATGCTGGTCGACCTCTCGCACGTGGCGGCCACGACGATGCGGGCGGCACTGGCCACGTCGGTCGCCCCGGTGATCTTCTCCCACTCCTCCGCCAGGGCGGTCTGCGACCACCCCCGCAACATCCCGGACGACGTGCTGGCGCTCCTGCCCGCGAACGGCGGCATCGCGATGGCGACCTTCGTGCCGAAGTTCGTGCTGCCGGAGGCGGTGGAGTGGACGCGGCGCGCGGACGAGAACATGCGCGCGCACGGCCTGCACCACCTCGACACCACCGAGGCGGGCATGAAGGTCCAGCGCGCCTTCGAGGACGCGAACCCGCGCCCGATGGCGACGCCGGCGACGGTCGCGGACCACCTGGACCACATGCGCGAGGTCGCGGGCATCGACCACATCGGCATCGGCGGCGACTACGACGGGACGGCGTTCACCCCGGCCGGCCTGGAAGACGTGGCGGGCTACCCGAACCTGATCGCGGAACTGCTGCGCCGGTCCTGGTCGGAGTCCGACATATCCAAACTGACCTGGCACAACGCGGTACGCACACTGCGCGACGCGGAGTCGGTGGCCAAGGACCTCCAGCCCCGGACCCCGCCGTCCAACGCCACCATCACCCAACTGGACACCTGACCTCCGGCGCTGCGCCGCCCCCCGTCCCTACCGGAGGCGGGGGGCCCGCGCCGGGGCCCGGGCGTCCCCCGAACGCCCCACCCGCCGCGAACCCCCGTCGCTCCCGTGACACGGTGGACGTACTGCCGTCCCCGAATCCGGAGCTCGCTTCATGGCAGATCTGCAGGACGATCCGCACACGTCCCCTCCCTCCGACACCGCCTCGGTCGGCGAACTCGACCCTGTGCAGCGGACGGACATGCCCGAGCCCACGCAGTCCGAGCAGGATCAGGAGCGGGAGCCCGAGCGAGCTGCGGAGTCTGCCGTCGATGCCCTCGGCCGTGCCCGCGCGCTCCTTGCCGAGCACCCCGTCGCCGACGGGTACAACGGCCTCGCCTGGACGCTCAGGCAGCGCCCCTGGCACGACCTCGAACTCGGCGAGAGCACCCTGGACACCGACATCCCGCGCCTGCGGACCGGCGGTGTCGGCGCGCAGTTCTGGTCGCTGCATGTGCCTGTCGAGTACACCGGCGACCGTGCGGTCAGCGCCACCCTCGAACAGATCGACCTGGTCAGGTCGTTCGTGGCGGGCTACCCCGAAGGCCTGCGCCTCGCGCTCGGCGCGGGCGACATGACCGACGCCCGCAATTGCGGCCGCATCGCATCCCTCCTCGGCCCCGTCTCGGGCCACGCGCTCGGCGACTCCCTGGGCACACTCCGGGCGTACCACGCCCTGGGCGTACGCAGTCTGGGGTTCGCGGGCCCGGACTGGGCGGGCGGTGCGGGGGACGGGCTGACAGGGTTCGGCCAGGAGGTCGTACGGGAGATGAACCGCCTCGGCGTACTCATCGACCTGGCCGGCGCCCCCTCCGACGCCGTGCACAGCGTGCTGTCGATCAGCCGCGCCCCCGTCCTCTTCTCACGCTCGGCCGCCCGCGCCCTCGCCGACCATCCGGCGAACGTCCCCGACGACGTACTGCGTGTGCTCGGCCCCGACAGGGGTGTGTGCCTGGTCAGTTTCGCCCCCGAACAGATTGGCGCCGCTCCGTCCGTGCGCAAGGTGGCGGACCACCTCGACCATGTGCGGGAGGTGGCGGGCCCGGAGTGCGTGGGGCTCAGCGGGATGTACGGGGCGGGCCTGCCGCACGCCGACGAGCTCACGGACGCCTCCAGCTATCCACGGGTCGTGGCGGAGCTGCTGGACCGTGGCTGGGACGAGACGGACATCGCGCTGCTGACGTGGGGCAATGTGGCACGCGCGGTACGGGACGCGGAGTTCACCGCCCGCGCGGCCCGCCACCGCCCGAACGCTTCCTGAGCCCCGGCGCGCTGCCTCTTCCGCGCACGTCCCGCCGGCTCCCTACGCCTGCGGCCGCCCCATCGCCCGGTACGTCCAGCCCGCCTCGCGCCATACCGCCGGGTCCAGCGCGTTCCGCCCGTCCAGGATCAGCCGTTCCGACGCCACCGCGCCCAGCTCCGCCGGGTCCAGGTCGCGGAACTCGCGCCACTCCGTCAAGTGCAGGACCACATCCGCGCCGCGCACCGCCTCCAGCGCCGAGTCGGCGTAGGCGAGCGTGGGGAAGATCCGGCGGGCGTTCTCGATGCCCTTGGGGTCGTAGACCGTGACCTGGCCGCCCTGGAGGTGGATCTGCCCGGCGACATTCAGGGCCGGGGAATCCCGTACGTCGTCCGAGTCCGGCTTGAACGTCGCACCCAGCACCGCCACCCGCTTGCCCAGGAAGCCGTTGCCCCCCAGCGCCTCGCGCGCCAGCTCGACCATGTGGCCGCGGCGTCGCATGTTGATGGAGTCGACCTCGCGCAGGAACGTCAGCGCCTGGTCCGCGCCCAGTTCACCCGCCCGCGCCATGAACGCCCGGATGTCCTTCGGCAGGCAGCCCCCGCCGAAGCCGATCCCCGCGCGCAGGAACTTCTTGCCGATCCGCTCGTCGTACCCGATCGCCTCGGCCAGCTTCACCACGTCGCCGTCGGCCGCCTCGCAGACCTCGGCCATGGCGTTGATGAAGGAGATCTTCGTCGCCAGGAAGGAGTTCGCGGAGGTCTTCACGAGCTCCGCCGTGGGGAAGTCCGTCACCACGAACGGCGACCCCTCCTGCACCGGTCCCGCGTACACCTCGCGCAGCAGCTTCTCCGCGCGGTCGCTCTCGACGCCCACCACGATCCGGTCGGGGCGCAGCGTGTCCTGTACGGCGAAGCCCTCCCGCAGGAATTCCGGGTTCCAGGCCAGCTCCGCGTCCGTCCCCGCAGGCGCCAGCTCCGCGAGCCGGGCCGCGAGGCGGGCTGCGCTGCCGACCGGGACGGTCGACTTGCCGACGACGAGCGCGGGCCGGGTCAGCCGGGGCGCGAGCGATTCGAAGGCGGAGTCGACGTAACTCATGTCGCACGCGTACTCGCCGCGCTTCTGCGGCGTATTCACGCACACGAAGTGCACATCGCCGAACTCGCCGACCTCTTCCCACGACGTGGTGAAGCGCAGCCGCCCGCTCGACCCCTCGATCCCCGCGACGTGCTTGCGCAGCAGCTCTTCCAGCCCCGGCTCGTACATCGGGACCGTGCCGGCCGACAGCATCTCGATCTTCTCGGGCACGATGTCGAGGCCGAGGACTTCGAAGCCCAGTTCAGCCATGGCCGCGGCGTGCGTGGCGCCGAGGTAGCCGGTGCCGATCACAGTGATCTTGAGGGCCATGGGTGCTCCAGACGGGTACGGGCAGGCATTCGCCGCACGAGCATAGTCGGGCCGCCGGAGTCGGCGTTTCCCCCGCTCCGGGCCTTGTCGGCAAGCTCACGTATCCCAAAGGACGGCGAGCCCCCTAAAATTGGGTTACTTAACGGTAGTTAGCACCTTGGGGAGTGAGAGACCTTGGCAGGTTCGCCTGATTTCGACCTGTACCGCCTGTCCGAAGAGCACGACATGCTCCGTGACGCGGTGCGCTCGCTCGCCGAGGCGAAGATCGCGCCGTACGCCGCAGAGGTCGACGAGGACGCCCGCTTCCCGCAGGAGGCGCTCGACGCCCTGGTCGCCTCCGACCTCGCCGCCATCCACGTCCCCGAGGCCTACGGCGGTGCCGGCGCCGACGCCCTCTCCACGGTCATCGTGATCGAAGAGGTCGCGCGCGTGTGCGCCTCCTCCTCCTTGATCCCGGCCGTGAACAAGCTCGGCTCGCTCCCCGTGATCCTCTCCGGCAGCGAAGAGCTGAAGAAGAAGTACATGGCCCCGCTCGCCAAGGGCGAAGGCATGTTCTCGTACGCCCTCTCCGAGCCGGACGCGGGCTCCGACGCCGCCGGCATGAAGACCAAGGCCGTCCGCGACGGGGACTTCTGGGTCCTCAACGGCGTGAAGCGCTGGATCACCAACGCGGGCGTCAGCGAGTACTACACGGTGATGGCCGTCACCGACCCGACCAAGCGCTCCAAGGGCATCAGCGCCTTCGTCGTCGAGAAGTCCGACGAGGGCGTCTCCTTCGGCGCCCCGGAGAAGAAGCTCGGCATCAAGGGCTCCCCGACCCGCGAGGTCTACCTCGACAACGTCCGTATCCCCGCCGACCGCATGATCGGCGAGGAGGGCACCGGCTTCGCCACGGCGATGAAGACGCTGGACCACACCCGCATCACGATCGCGGCGCAGGCGCTCGGCATCGCGCAGGGCGCGCTCGACTACGCCAAGGGCTACGTCCAGGAGCGCAAGCAGTTCGGCAAGCCGATCGGCGACTTCCAGGGCGTGCAGTTCATGCTCGCCGACATGGCGATGAAGCTGGAGGCCGCCCGTCAGCTGACGTACGCGGCCGCCGCGAAGTCCGAGCGTGTCGACGCCGACCTCACGTTCTTCGGCGCCGCGGCCAAGTGCTACGCCTCCGACGCCGCCATGGAGATCACCACCGACGCGGTCCAGCTGCTCGGCGGATACGGCTATACGCGTGACTACCCGGTCGAGCGCATGATGCGCGACGCCAAGATCACCCAGATTTACGAAGGCACGAACCAGGTTCAGCGCATCGTGATGGCGAGGAACCTTCCGTAGTTCCGAAGCAGCCCGAATGCGGGCTGTAAGAGCAGGTGAGAGGCACCCTTCGGGGTGCCTCTTCCGCTTCCCCCCCCGGACTTTCCCCCTGACCCGGGCGGGTTGATCAATTCACCTCGATGGCGGACTTATCCGTAATCGACTACCAAAAGTTATCAAATCACTCCAGAGGGTGATGGTATTGATCGTTGCCGGGTGATTGGCTGCGGGCATTCCACGTCCTCCGGCGTGCCGTATCGCGCCATGAGCAATGCCCGAACGGAGTTGCCGTATGCGCATGACCGCGCGTTTCATGACCGCTGCTCTCCTGGTGATGGCTCCGACCGCCGCCGCTTCGGCGTCCGCGTCCGAGCCGCCGCCTCCCAGCCCCGCCCCGCTGCAGCGCTCGGCCAAGGCGGTGCCCGGCCGGTACATCGTCACGCTGCAGCAGGGCACCAACGCCTCGGCCCTGACCAACCGGGCCGGCGTGAAGCCGCTCTTCCAGTACACGAACGCCATGAACGGTTTCGCCGCCGAGCTCACCCCCGCCCAGCTGGACAAGGTCCGCCGCCTTTCCGGTGTGACGGCGGTCGAGGAGGACGCGAGGCTCACCGTCGGCGATGCGCCGCGCCGCCCGGCAGCCCCGCGGGTGCCCGCCAGCAGCTGGGGACTGGACCGGATCGACCAGGCCGCGCTGCCGCTGGACAACGAGTTCAACGTCAAGGAAACCGGCAAGGGTGTCTCGGTCTACGTCGTCGACACCGGCATCGAGTACACGCACACCGAGTTCGGCGGCCGGGCCACCTTCGGCTACGACGCGATGGGCGACGAAGCCGAGGGCAAGGACTGCAATGGTCACGGCACCCACGTCGCGGGCACCGTGGGCGGGGCGACGTTCGGCGTGGCACGCGAGGCGTCGCTGGTCGCCGTGCGGGTCCTCGACTGCAGGGGCCAGGGCACCATGTCCTCGCTCATCGCCGGCTTCGACTGGGTCGCGGGCAACGCCAAGCAGCCCGCCGTAATGAACGCCTCGCTCGGCGGCCCCGACTCCCCGGCCGTGAACAACGCTGTCAACGCGGTCTTCCGCAAGGACGTCCTGCCGGTCGTCGCGGCGGGCAACAACGCCGTGGACGCCTGCCGCATCTCGCCCGCCAACGCGTCCGGCGCGCTCACCGTCGGGGCGACCGACAAAGAGGACAAGCAGGCCGAGTACAGCAACTACGGCCCCTGCCTGACCATGTACGCACCGGGCACCGCGATCGTCTCCGCGAAGCTCGGCGGCGGCAGCATCGCCCAGAACGGCACCTCCATGGCAGCCCCGCACGTCGCCGGCGTCGCCGCCCTCTACAAGGCGCAGCACCCGGACGCGAAGCCCGGGAACGTGGCGCGCTGGCTCGACCAGGAGAGCAAGAAGGAGATCCTCGTGGTGAGCGGCCGCTCACCCAACCGGCTGCTCACCACCGGCGGCATGTAAACGACGGGGCCGGACAAACGAGGGGGCCCGGACGGTAATCCGCCCGGGCCCCCTCCGTGGTCGACCAGTCGCCTGGTCCCCAGCCGCCTAGTCGCCGCTGACCGTGACCTTCTCGTCGTTCTTCAGCTGCTTCACGAGCTGCGCGACCTTCGCCTTGTCCCAGACCAGGTTCCCGCCGCTGCTGCCCGAGATCGGAATGTTCATCGAGGTGCCCTCGCCGCCCGTGACGCCCTTCATCGCGAAGAACATCTGGCCCAGGTCCCACAGGCTCATGTCCTTGTCGACGATCAGCGTGTCCAGGCCCGCACCCATCGTCGGGTAGAGCTTGAACGGGTTGAGGATCGTGCCCGGCGTCGCCGTCTGGCTCGCGAGTGCCGCCAGGAACTTCTGCTGGTTCTTCGTACGGTCCAGGTCACTGTTCGCGAAGGCGTACCGCGTCCGTACGAAGGCCAAAGACTGCTCGCCGTCGAGGGTCTGCTTGCCCGCCTGGAAGTCGGCGCCGGACTTCTTGTCCTTGAACGCCTTCGGGATGTCGATCTCCACGCCGCCGATCGCGTCCACGATGTTGGCGAAGCCCGCGAAGCCGATCTCGACGTAGTGGTCGATGCGCAGGTTGGTGTTGTGCTCGACCGTACGCACGAGCAGCTCGGGGCCGTCCTCCGCGTACGCCGCGTTCAGCTTCACGCGCCGGCCCTGGGCCGGGAAGAGCTTGCCGGACTCCGAGCCCTTGAAGGACGGGATCTCCACGTCCGAGTCGCGCGGCAGGGAGATCAGCGTCGGGCCGTTGGAGCCGTCGTGCAGGATCATCATCGAGTCGGTGCGCTTGCCCTCGGCCGACCCGGTGTGCAGCTTCTTCTTGTCGTCGGCGGTCATGCCCTCGCGGCTGTCGGAGCCGACGATCAGGTAGTTCGTACCGTCGCCCTCGCCCGGCCGCTCGATGACCTTCGCGAGGTCGACCTCACGCTTGAGCTTGGAGTCCGCCCAGAAGTACGTGCCGATGGAGACGGCGAGGAGGACGACGACGAGGGTCAGCGAGCCGACCTTGATACGCCGCCGCCAGTCCGGCGCCGGGCCGGTGCGCGGCGGGCGTCCGCCGGGGGGCGTGGGGCCACCGCCGCCGTAGACCTGGCCGGTGTTGTAGCCGCCGCCGCCCTGGCCGTAGGCGTAGTCGTCGTAACCCTGCGCCTGCTGGGGCGGGACCGGGCCGCGCGGCGGGGCGGCCGGCTGCGGGACCTGGCCGCGCTGCACATGCCGCATCACCCGAGCACCCTCGGGCTGCGGGCTGCCGCTGCCGCGTCCGTGCCGGTCGCCGCGGTCGTCGTTCCATCCGTTCGGCCAGTCACTCATGCGCAACAGTGTGCAGGTAATAGGGGCGGCGCTTACAGGGCGGGTGGGAAATCGGGCCAGGGCTGTTGCAGAGCTGATGCAAACCGCCCCGGCATAAGGTGGAGGGCATGACAGACCAGGCCCCGCGCTCGGAAGCTGATATTCCGGGTAAGCCCACCTCCGCTTCGCGCACCACGCTCAGCCACATCATGACCGGCAGCGACACCAACCTCCTCGGCACTGTGCACGGCGGTGTGATCATGAAGCTGGTGGACGCGCGGCCGGCGCGGGACGGCACTCAGGTGGGCCCGCCGTCACCGCCTCCATGGACGAGATGGTCTTCCTGGAGCCGGTCAGGGTGGGAGACCTGGTTCATGTGAAGGCCCAGGTCAACTGGACGGGCCGGTCCTCGATGGAGGTCGGCGTACGGGTCCTGGCCGAGCGCTGGAACGAGTCGACCCCCGCGACCCAGGTCGGCAGCGCCTACCTCGTCTTCGCCGCCGTCGACGCGGACGGCAAGCCCCGTCCCGTGCCGCAGGTCGTCCCCGAGACGGAGCGCGACCAGCGCCGCTACCAGGAGGCCCAGATCCGCCGCACGCACCGCCTCGCCCGCCGCCGCGCGATCAAGGAACTGCGCGACAAGCGCGCCGCCGAGGGCCTCGACGACTCACCGGTGGCGTGACAGGCAGCCTCACGGCAGCCGTACGGGCACACGACCGGTCACCCGTGAGCCCTAGGGGCACACCACCTGGTCGCCCCTGACCGCTCCGAACTCGCCCTGATACGGATTGACCGCCCGTACTGCCTGCACCCTCTTGAACGTCGAGCCCACCGTCACCTTCAGCAGCCCGCCCTGCCCATTCACCGCCCGCAGCTCACACCCGGGCAGCGCCGCCTGGAGCGACCGCGCCGAGCGGTCCCAGCGCGGGTCGTAGGTGACGAGCGTGCGCTTCACGTCGCGGCTGTACGCGTTCTCGGGGGAGCGGGTGGTCCTGAAGCCGGTTTCGCGCAGCGCCATGTCGACCCACCTGGCCAGGCCCACGGTCCGCGTCCCGTTGTAGACCTGTACGCGGATCTGCTGCGGCGACACGTCGACGGCCTGCGCCGTCGGCTTCTTGGGCTTCTGCTTCACCTTCTGCGACGCGAGCGGCTTGTCGTCGCGTAGGGCCTGGAAGAGCTTCTTCGACTTCTCCGGGTGCCACTTCACGGTCGTGCCGAAGTCCTTGACGGGGTAGCTCATATTTCCGATGGGTACGGAGGTGAACTCCGACGACGCGGGTGTGAAGCCGCGCATCGCCCGCCCCAGGGCAAACATCTCCTCCGTACCGAATCCCTTGTCCGCGCGGACCGACTCGAGGAGCGCGGACGTCACCTGCCGGAATTTCACCGGGTTCAGCAGGGTGCCCCTGCTGGTGGCCTTGGCGATCAAGGAGGCCATGAAGCGCTGCTGGCGCTGCATGCGGCCGAGGTCGGCGGCCCCGTCGATGTGCCGGGAGCGTACGTACTGGAGCGCCGCGCCGCCGTTCAGCCGGTGCGTGCCGACCGGCAGGTCCAGGCCGGTGTACGCGTCCTTGAGCGGGCTGAGCGTGCAGATCTCCACCCCGCCGACCGCGTCCACCGTCTTCATGAAGCTGGTGAAGTCGACCTCCAGATAGTGGTCGATCTTGACGCCGGTCATGTGCTCCACGGTCCGTACGGTCAGCTGGGGGCCGCCTTCCGCGTACGCCGCGTTGATCTTCATGGGGCGGGCCTTGTGGTGCTTGCCGGTGGACTGGTCGGTGTGCTCGGGCACCTCCGCGTAGCTGTCGCGCGGCAGGCTCACGATGCTCGCGCGATGCTTGTCCGCCGAGATGTGCACCACCATGAGCGTGTCGGCGCAGCGGCAGGCAGCGCCGCCGAGCCGGTACTTCCGCTTCTCGTCCCGCGAGATCTTGTCGCGGCCGTCGGTGCCGGCGAGCAGGATGTTCGTGCCGTGACCGGGCTTCGGGCGGTTCTTCATGTCCTTGAACGGGTCCACCCGCTCGATGCCGGACTCCATGCTGGTCATCACCGCGTGACCAATGCCACCGGCGACGAGAACCAGTACCGAGAGAGCCGTGGCCAGCCGCATAGCCCACCGCGGGCGCTCGTCCTCCCGACGGCTTCGGCCCTGCTGTGGACGGGGCGACGTGGGCACGTGGGGCACCTCCGCGACGGCAAGCAGATCATGAGCACCGTAAGCCCATACGATCTATGGCCGCAGCCTGCGACCCGGTTGCCGCACCTTCGTGTCCCCCATTCGCGGTAACGTGACCCCCGATGAACGCCACACCCGCAGTCTCCGTGATCATGCCGGTCCTCAACGAGGAGCGGCATCTGCGCAACTCGGTCCGTCACATCCTGGAGCAGGAGTACGACGGCGAGATGGAGGTGGTGATCGCGATCGGCCCGTCCACGGACCGTACCGAAGAGATCGCCGCCGAGCTCGTACGCGAAGACCCTCGAGTCCACACCGTCCCGAACCCCACGGGCCGTACGCCCGCAGCGCTGAATGCCGCCATCAAGGCCTCCCGGCACCCCGTCGTGGTGAGGGTCGACGGCCACGGCATGCTCTCGCCGAACTACATCGCGACCGCCGTGCGTCTCCTGGAGGAGACCGGCGCGCAGAACGTCGGCGGCATCATGCACGCCGAGGGCGAGAACGCCTGGGAGGACGCGGTCGCGGCCGCCATGACGTCGAAGATCGGCGTCGGGAATGCCTCCTTCCACACCGGCGGAGACGCGGCCCCGGCGGAGACCGTCTATCTGGGTGTCTTCCGGCGCGAGGCGCTGGAGCAGCAGGGCGGCTACAACGAGGAGTTCATCCGCGCCCAGGACTGGGAGCTGAACTTCCGGATCCGCGAGGCGGGCGGCCTGATCTGGTTCTCGCCGGAGCTGAAGGTCCAGTACCGGCCCCGGCCCTCCGTGAAGGCCCTCGCCAAGCAGTACAAGGACTACGGCCGCTGGCGCCACGTCGTGGCCCGCTACCACTCCGGCTCGATCAACCTGCGCTACCTCGCGCCGCCGACCGCCGTCTGCGCGATCGCGGCGGGCCTCGTCATCGGTGCGGCCGTCACGGTGTGGGGCCTCCTGGTCCCGGCCGGATACCTCGCCGCGATCGTGGCGGGCTCGGTCCCGGCGGGCAAGGGCCTGTCGCTGAAGGCGCGGGCGCAGATCCCGGTGGCCCTGGCGACCATGCACATGTCGTGGGGCTTCGGCTTCCTGACCAGCCCGCGCTCGCTCGCGAAGAAGGTCATCGCCAGCCGCCGCCCGGCGGTGCGGACCGCCGAGGCCGAGCCGCAGACTCAGGCCCAGGCGTAGTACGTACGAGGAAGCCCCGGGCGCGCGATCCGCGTGCCCGGGGCTTCGACGTACGTACTACTTCTCCCAGGTGAAGCCCGGCTGCACCTCCATGCAGGCCTCGGTGTCCTCGCCGTTCAGGGCGCGGGCGGACTTCAGGGCCTTGGCCTTGTCGTTGTTGTCGTCCTTTGCCGCCGACTTGGGGTACGTGCTGCCGGTGCGCCAGTCCGCGCCCACCACCAGCGTGACGCCCGAGACGTCGGTGGACCTCTTGGCGGAACTCAGCGGCAGCCCGAGCGACTTGGCGACCGCCTGGGCGTCACCCTCCAGATCGGCGCTGGGGAAGAAGACCGTCGTACGCTCCAGCGGATTGCGCGTGGTGTCCGCCCTGGCCAGCGCGAAGCCCTTTCCGGCGAGTACGCGCGCGACTTCACTCGCGCGTCCCGTCGCCGATCCGAGGGCGGCTGTGTAGGTGCCGTTCTGCACCATGATGCCGATCTCCGCGTCGGGGGCGGCCGGGTCCTTGGAGGCCTTCGGCTTCTGCTTCTTCGAGGCCTTGCCGTCCAGCGGAGTGTCCTCACGGACCATCTTGAAGAGCAGCTCGGCCTCGCCCGGCTTGGGGAGAACCCGGCCGCCCTGGGGCACCCACGGCATGGTGGTCATGGTGATGCGGCTGGTGGGGACCTTCTTGAGCTCCTCGGCCAGGTCGTACAGCTTCTTGATGGTGTCGAGCTCTTTGTCGACGACCAGTGCCCGGGCGGCGGACTCGGCGAGCTTGCGCAGCTTGATCGGGTCGCTGAGCTTGGTGTTCTTCTTCAGCTCGCGGACCATCGAGTTCATGTACATGTGCTGGGCGTGCGTACGGGCGAGGTCCGTGCCGTCCTCGAAGCCGTAACGGGTGCGGAGCCACTGCAGGGCCTGCTCGCCCTTGATGGGCGTCGTGCCCTTCTCCAGCTTCAGGCCCGATCCCTTGCCTTCCCTGTTGCGGGAGTGGACGTTGTCGGTGACACAGACCGGGACGCCGCCGATGGCGTCCGCCATGGAGACCACACCGCCGAAGTCGATCTGCATGAAGTGGTCGATGGTGATGCCGGTCAGCTCGTACCACGTGGCGACCGTGCAGCCGGGGCCGCCGCGCCCGAGGCTCTCGTTGGTCATCCGCAGGTTCGTGGTCGCGGGGTAGACCTTCTTGGTGTCCGGGTCGGTGCACTTGGGCATCTTCAGCAGCGTGTCGCGCGGCATGCTGATCACCGAGATGTTGCTGCGGTCGGCGGACACGTGCAGCAGCATCTGTACGTCGGCGAGCGGCGGACTGTCGAAGGTGTCCTTGGCGCCGCCGAGCTTCTTGTTCTCGGCGGAGTCACGCGCGTCCGAGCCGATGAGCAGGATGTTCAGCGGCGTCTGGCCTGCGGCGTTGGCCTTGTGATCGGCCATCTTCTTGTCGCCGAGGGTGAGTTCGTCCTTCGTCAGCAGGCCGTTGAGGTGGCGGTAGTAGAGGTACCCGGCGCCGGCCGTGCCGATTATGAGCAGCGAGACGACCGCCGCGATCCAGCGCAGTATCCGGCGCTTGCCGCCCTTGGCGCGGCGCGACCCGCCACGACGGCGGCCTCCACGGCCTGCGCTGCCTTCAGCGCTGTCGTCGCCGCCGCTGCTGCCGCCGTCCGCGCCGCCTTCGCCGCCCTCGTACAGGGTGTCGTCCCAGCCGAGTTCGCGCGCACGCGCAGCACGTTGTCGCGGTCTCGTCCCCCGCACACCGCTCTGTCCCACAGGTCCCCCCCTGTTGTTCCGCGTTATTCAGCTGTTGAGTACGGCCCGGTGACCGGGCGTCACTTGGCACACACCGACTTGTCGGCTTCGACCTTCTGAATTCCTTCCGGCGCCTTTGCCGGACCGACGATGGGCACCCCCGCCCCCTTGAAGTCCCCGCCGAGGACGAGCGTCATGGCCTCGAGGTCCGCGGCGTCCTCCTTGCCCGGCTTCATCGCCGAGGCGGGCAGACCCATCATGTTCGCCAGCCTGCGGGCCTGATCGGCCTGGTTCGGGGCGTACTTGAGGGTCGTCTTCGGGACCTTCGGGGCGTTGCCCTCGTTGCTGGACTTGAGTACGCCCATCTGGTTCTGCAGCCAGATCAGCGTTTCCGACGCGGACCCGCTGGGGCCACCGCCGTTGTAGACACTGACGCGTACGTCGGCGGCCTCGGCCTTGGGGCCCTTGAGCAGCGCCTTCTGCTTGCTCTTGGCCGCCTTCTCCTTCTGCTTCACCTCGGTCAGCGAGGTGTCGGACCGCATCATCGCGAACAGCGGGTCGGCCCTGGCCTTGTCGACCACGACCGTCGCCTTGATCTTCTCCGCCGGGTTGTCGACCACCGGCAGGGTGGTGAAGGTGATGTTCTTCATCTCGACCTTGCTGAGCTCCATGCCCAGGTCGCGGAGCTTCTCGATGTCCGCGATGCCGTTGTCGACCGTCAGCGCCTTGGTCGCCGCATCGGCCAGGTCCCACATCTTGGTGGGGCTGGAGAGCGTGTCGCTCGACTTCATCTTGCGCAGCATCGAGCTCAGGAACTGCTGCTGCGTCTTGATCCGGTCGAGGTCGCTCTCGTTGCCGAAGGCGTGCCGTGTGCGCACGAAGGCGAGGGCCTGCTCGCCCTCGATCGTGGACTCGCCCTTGGGCAGCTTGAGTTTCGACTTCTCGTCGTTGACGGCCTCGGCGACGCAGACCTCGACCCCGCCGACCGCCGTGGTGAGCGTCTTGACCGCGTTGAAGTCGACCATCATGAAGTGGTCGACCGTCAGGCCCGTGAGCTGCTTGACCGTTCGCATGGTGCAGCCGGGATCGCGGTCGAACTGGCCCAGGCTCTCGTTGAAGCGGACGTAGTCGGTTCCGGGGATGGTCTTCTCCGTGCCGTCCTTCATCTTGGTCGGGCAGTCCGGAATGTCGGTCTTCAGGTCGCGTGGGATGGACAGCGCGGTCGCGTTCGTACGGTCCTTGGAGACGTGGAAGAGGATCGTGGTGTCGGCGTGGCCGGTGCTGTTCTTGTCCCCGTACCCCTCGTTGCCCGCACCGGTGCGCTTGTCCGTGCCGATGACGAGGACGTTGACCGCCTCGTCCTTCTTGAAGCCGCCGCTGCCCGCACCGGCGATGTCTATGGACGTCAGGTTGCCGTTGAAGTGCTGGTAGGCGAGATACCCGCCGACCGAGCCGCCGACCAGGACGAACGCCAGGACTCCGCCGGTCCACAGCAGCGCCTTCTTCTTGCGCGCCTTCGGCTGCTTGCGCTTGCGGCGGCCGGCCTGCGGGGGGGACCCACCGGGCCCGCCGGCGGAGCCGTTCGCGGCCCGTCGGCTGCGCTGCCCCGGAACTTGGCGCTGCGGGGCGGCAGTTCTGGCGCGGGTATTTCTTCTCGGCGCGGCACCCCGGGGAGGGGATGCGGGCGACTGCCCTACGGATTGGTCCAGTCGCAATTCGTAATCGCCGGTGGCCGGGTTGAGCACCCACTGGTCTGCGGGGTCGATTTTCTCCGCCCGCCCACGGTTTTGCGCATCCACGGTTGCTTGAGTCCTCCGTCGGTGCCACGCGAGGCGCCTCCCCCCAGGCGCTCGGTCGTTCAATCCAGCAGTGCGACCTCAGGGCCGGAAGCACCGGATCGCGTCACACTATCTGCCCAGTTCAGCGTGGGGCGACGTCCGTGACAAATTCCACTCCCCTTACAACTGGGCAATACGCCCAATCCGTGTCCGTTGCCCGTCCTGCCTTGGTGATGGCTTTACTCGCACTCGTCAGTCGCGGCATTGGATCCGGTGAAAGTCGGCGTCGCGGTCGGGCTCGCGGGGCCGGTGTCGTCCGGCTTCTCGTTGCTTTCCGCGTCCGCGTCCGCACCGCTTTCCGTGTCCGCATCGGTATTCTCGTCCGTTTTCCCGGATCCGGCCGGTACGACCGAGACCGGAGCATCCTCGCGCAACTGCTTGAAGAGGCGGCCCGCTTCCGGTTCGACGAGTTCGTCGCGGTTCGGGTCGTTCGCGTACGGCTGCCGGGGAACAGTCATGAACTGCACCTTTTCGGCAGGGATGTCCCGCATGCCGCGGACCAGGTCGTAAAGATCCTTGAGCGAGTCGAGGCCGGGATCGGTGGTGAGGGACCTCGTCGCCGCGTCCAGGACCGGGTAGAGGCGGGTCGGGTTGAGCAGTACGCCGTTGCTCTGGACCTTGCTCACCAGAGCCCCCAGGAACTGCTGCTGGCGGTCCATGCGTTCGGTGTCGCTGCCGTTGCCGATGGATTTGCGGGCCCGTACGTAGCCGAGGGCCTGCTCGCCGCTGAGCTTCTGGCGGCCGGCCTTCAGCTGGAGACGGGCCGCCTTGTCGTCGATCGGCTCCTTGAGGCAGATCTCGACACCCTTCACCGCGTCGACCATCTCCTTGAAGCCCGCGAAGTCGACGACCATGTGGTGGTCGATGCGGATGCCGGTGAGCCGCTCGACCGTACGGATGGTGCAGGCCGTACCGCCGAGCTCGAACGCGAAGTTGAACTGCGCGGACTGCTCCCAGGAGCGGGTGCCGTCCCCCTTGCGGCAGCTGGGAACCTCCACCATCAGGTCGCGGGGCAGCGACACGGCCGTGGCGCTGTCCCGGTCCGCGGAGAGGTGCAGCAGGATCGTGGTGTCGGAGCGCGGGCCGCCTTTGTTCTTGCCGTACTCGCGGTTGCCCTCGCCCGAACGGGTGTCGGATCCGATGAGCAGGATGTTCTGGGCGCCCTGCACAACGGGTGTGGGGCGTTCCTTCTCGTAGGCCTCCAGCTCCGCGGCGGCGCTGGTGTCCGTGGTGATGTTGCTGTCGAGCTTCTTGTAGATCCACCAGCCGACTCCGGCCGCGATGAGGAGGACGAAGGAGGCGCCGAGAGCGGCCCAACGGAGCCAGCCGCGCCGATGGTTCGCGGCGAGCTCCGCTTCGGACGAGGCCGCACCGTCACCGTTTTCGTCTCCGGTGGCGGTTTCTTCCTCGTCGCTCGCGCCCGCAACCTCTGTGGCCCCGTCCTTCGCCTCGTCCTCGGCCGGGCTGTCCGGTTCGGAGGGCGTGCCAGCACTGTCGGTCACGTCTCGTCCATCCTTCACGGAGTCGGCGGAGAGCTGGGCCGCCGGTCGCAGGGGTAGACGGCTGAGCCTCGCGCTTGGTTGTGCGATGCGTACCGCCGATCATGTACCGCGGCCGGGCCCGTGGCCGGGGGGCTCGGCAGCCGGTGGGCCGGACGGGTGGCCCTCAGAGCTCTTGTCGTACCGCGGTGTTGGTGACCCGCTCGCTCTCGATCCGCTGGGCGAGGCCTTCTTCGGAGAGCTGCCCGAGATTCCGGCAGAGCACCACGGATCCGCCGACGGCGAGCGGCGCGTACAGACCCGCCGAAAGCCCCTGCCAGGTGTCGTACGAGAGCCCCGAAAGCAGGCGCGATCCCGGTACGAGACCGAGCTCGGCGGCGTCGGCCCGGGCCCGCTCGACGAGCTGCGCGGCCGTCAGTTCCGTACCGCCGACGGTGAGTGCGGGCGCGTCCGGGTCGACCGGGGCGAACGGTGCGAAACGGTCACCCTGCCCGGGCACCTCGACGGCGTAGTCCGCGAACCCGGCGGGCGCCTGCGGGAAGCGGCCGCCCAGGGGGCGCAGGGCCAGCGCCACGCGCTCCCCGCCGCACGCGCGCGCCTTCTCCAGTGTGTCCGGTCCGCTGACCACCAGATCGGCGTCGGCCGGGTCGCCGCCGACGTCCGCGACCACTCCGACGGACGAGCAGGCGAGCAGCCAGGCGGCGGTCTGCCAGTGCGCGGGCAGCAGTAGCGCGAGCCGGTCGCCGGGTGCGGCGGCGAGGTCTCCCTGGAGCAGATTGGCGGTCTTCGCCACCCAATTGGCGAAGGTGGCGACGGACAATTCCACGCGTTCGCCGGTGGCGTCGTCGTAGAAGGTGACCAGGGGCTGGGCGGGGTCCGCGGCGAGAGCGGATCGCAGCAGGTCGGCGGGGGTGCGATCGGTGGCGTTCACCCGCGCAAGGGTACGCCGCGGCTTCCGGCGCGGGCGGTGGTCCCGGGGCGTGGACGGGCCGCAGGTACACCGGTTCGGCCGACGTTTCGTCAACTCCCCAATGGACAGATTTGTATGAATATGTCCAAGATCTGTTTCATGCGTGTACTCCTTGCTTCCGCGATCGGCGTCGCCTCCGCCGCCGCCCTGGTCCTGCCCACCGGCGCCGTGGCCGCCCCCGCTCCGGCGGCCACGGCACCGGCCGTCCCGGTGAGCCCGGCAGTGCCCGGCTCCACTCAGTCGTTGCCCCTCGCGCCACTCCCGCCCGACGCGCGCTCGGCCACCGAGCCCCCGGGCACCGCACCACAGGGCGTGGGTAAACGCGCCGTCAGACCCTTCTCGCTGCTCGGTGTCGTCTGGGACGACGCCGACGCCGAACTCCACGGCACGGTCCAGGTCCGCACCCGCGCCGCCGGGACGGCCCGCTGGTCCGGCTGGCGCCACGTCGAGACGCACAACCACGAGCACGCGGCCGACCCGGGTACGGCGGAGCGCGACTCGGCGAAGGTGCGCGGCTCGACCGCGCCCCTGTGGGTCGGCAAGAGCGACGGCGTAGAAGTGCGCGTACAGGCCGAGAACGGCGTACGCGCCGGCGAAGCGCCCGCGCCGCTCCCCACCGGCCTGCGCCTCGACCTGGTCGACCCCGGTGACGATCCGCCCGGCGAGGAGGTGCCCGGCGGCTCCAAGGCGGACGGCCCGCCGGTTGTCCTGACGCCCGAGGAGGCCGCGAGTTCGGCGGTCAACGCCCAACTCGGACCGCTCGGCGCCACCGAGCTCGCGCCGCTGAGCCGGGCGGAGACGGAGGAGGAAGCCGTCGTACTGGGCGGGCAACCGAACATCGGCCCGCGCCCGCGCATCATCACGCGTAGGGGCTGGCGGGCGGACGAGCGTCTCCGCGAGCGCAACTTCGTCTACACGAAGCGGGTGAAAGCGGCCTTCGTGCACCACAGCGCGACCGGCAACAACTACAAATGCTCGCAGGCGCCCTCAGTCCTGCGCAGTATTTACCGCTACCACGTCAAGAGCAGCGGCTGGCGCGACATCGGCTACAACTTCGCCATCGACAAGTGCGGGACCATCTACGAAGGACGGGCAGGGGGTGTGGCCAACCCGGTCCTCGGGGCGCACACTCTCGGTTTCAACAACAACAGCATGGGCATCGCCGTCCTCGGAACGTACAGCCGCTCGAATCCGTCCACCGCAGCTGTGAACGGCGTTGCCGCCCTCACCGCCTGGAAGCTCGGCCTGTTCGGAGCCGACCCGCGCGCCGCGACCTACCTCACGTCCGGTGGCAACGGCCGGTTCAAGAAAGGCACCAGCGTAAAGCTCAACGTCGTCTCGGGACACCGGGACGGATTCAACACCGACTGCCCGGGAGGCCAGCTCTACGACAAGCTCGGCAGAGTCCGGGACGCCGCGGCCCAACTGCAGGGCCGGTGACGGCCGACCGGGGCATATCGAACGGTCTGCATACACTGGCCTGCCCGTACCCGGCCGGCCCCAGCAGGAAGCAGAGACGACAAGGTGACTGAAGCGATCCTCCTGGTCGGCGGCAAGGGCACCCGGTTGCGCCCGCTCACCGTGCACACACCGAAGCCGATGGTCCCGGCGGCAGGCGTGCCCTTCCTCACCCACCAGTTGGCCCGCGCACGGGCCGCCGGAGTCGAACACATCGTCCTCGCGACGTCGTACCTCGCCGAAGTCTTCGAGCCGCACTTCGGCGACGGCGCGGACCTCGGTCTCCATCTTGAGTACGTCACCGAGGAAGAGCCGCTCGGCACGGGCGGCGCCATCCGCAACGTCGCCTCCCGCCTGCACTCCTCGCCCGACGATCCGGTGCTCATCTTCAACGGCGACATCCTTACGGGCCTCGACATCGAAGCCCTCGTCTCCACCCACCGGTCGTCGGGCGCGGACGTCTCGCTCCACCTCACCCGGGTCGAGGACCCCAGGGCCTTCGGCCTGGTCCCGACCGATTCCACGGGCCGGGTCACGGCGTTCCTCGAAAAGCCCCAGACCCCCGAGGAGATCGTCACCGACCAGATCAACGCGGGCGCGTACGTCTTCCGCCGCTCCGTCATAGACACCATTCCGGCAGGCCGCCCCGTCTCGGTCGAACGCGAGACCTTCCCCGACCTGCTCGCCTCCGGCGCCCACCTCCAGGGCATGGTCGACTCGACGTACTGGCTGGACCTCGGCACCCCGCAGGCCTTCGTCCGCGGCTCCGCCGACCTGGTCCTCGGCCGGGCCCCGTCCCCGGCGGTCCCGGGCCGCTGCGGCGACCGGCTGGTCCTGCCGACCGCGTCCGTCGCCGGCGACGCGAAGCTGACCGGCGGCACGGTGGTCGGCGCGGGGGCGGTGGTCGGCGAGGGCGCCCGTATCGACGGGAGCGCGGTCCTGGCCGACGCGGTGGTCGGCGCGGGCGCGGTGATCACCGACTCGCTGATCGGGGCGGGCGCGGTGATCGGCGCCCGTACGGTCCTGTCCGGCGCGGTCATCGGCGACGGTGCGACGGTGGGCGCGGACAACGAGCTGCGCGAGGGCATACGGGTGTGGTGCGGCGCAACCCTTCCGGACGCGTCGGTCCGCTTCTCGTCCGACCAGTAGGGCGAGCAGCCCGTACGCTCGAAGGACAGCACCTCCCGATACGTGAAGACCTCAAGACCTCAAGACCTCAAGACCTCAAGACCTCAAGACCTCAAGACCAGAAGACCTGAGGACCGACCCGTGGCAGGACGCTTCGCCCCTCGCCCCGTCACCCGCACCACGGTGCGGGGCGGCGAAGCGGCGATACCCCCGCCACGCCCTGGATCCCAGCCGGCCCCGTCCCCGGCATCCCCCGCCCTCACCCGGAAGTGGACCCCGCAGGGCCCGCTGGACCTCGGCCTGGTCCTCGGCCCCCTGAGGCGGGGCCCGTACGACCCCACATTCCGCAGGACGCCCGACGGCTCCGTCTGGCGGTCCTGCCGTACACCCGCGGGCCCCGGCACGATGCGGGTCGCCATGCGGGGCGGCGAGGTGGAGGCGGCCGCCTGGGGCGAGGGAGCGGACTGGCTCCTGGCCCAACTACCGGCGCTGCTGGGCAGCTTGGACGATCCGTCGGCATTCGCCCCGCGCCACCGCATCGTGGCGGAGGCGTGGCGTCGGTGTCCGGGGTTGAGGCTCGGCAGGACCGGCCTGGTGATGGAATCCCTGATTCCGTCGATCCTGGAGCAGAAGGTCACGACGGACGAGGCGTACCGGGCATGGCGACTGCTGGTCCGCAAGTACGGCGAACCGGCCCCCGGCCCGGTGGACGGCGGGATGCACGTGGTTCCTGATGCCCGCACCTGGTCGCTGATCCCGTCCTGGGAATGGCACCGGGCGGGCGTGGACAGTAAGCGCTCGGCGACGGTCGTGCGGGCGGTACGGGTGGCCAGACGCCTGGAGGAGGCGGCAGCGATGTCCCCCGAGGACGCGTCCGCCCGACTGCAACTGATCCCGGGTATCGGTCCCTGGACGGCTGCGGAGACCTTGCAACGCAGCAACGGCGCCCCCGACGCGGTCTCGGTGGGCGACTACCACCTGCCCAGCATCGTCGGCTACGCCCTGGCAGGCGACCGCACGGCGGACGACGCGGCGATGCTGGAACTCCTGACCCCGTACGAAGGCCAACGCCACCGCGCGGCCCGCCTGATCCTCCTGTCGGGCGCAACCCCACCCAGGAGAGCCCCCCGAATGACCCCGGGCAACATAGCCCGCCTGTAGCGATGCGGGCCGTCCGGCGTTTGAGGACCGGGGTCTGGGGCGGAGCCCCAGTTACGGGAGGGGGCGGCCAGGGGAATCCCCACCCCGGCACCGCACCGCAACCACCCCACCGCCACCGCGCCACCGCAACTACTCACGGCCGGCCGGCCGGCACCGCGCCGCGCGCCGCGCAAAGGGGCCACCACACCGCAAAACCCGACGGCACCGCCACGGCGTCACGCACCGCCACGGCGTCACCGCACCGCCACGGCGTGACCGCACCGCCACAGCGTCACCGCACCTCGATGAACGCCCCCGCATCCCGCCCCGCCCGCGCAGCCGGCACAACCGCCGCCCGTCCCACCGCAACTGCACCCATCGGGTCCCACCCCTCCGGCAGCTCCAGCACATCCCGCACCACATCGCGGCAGAACATCGTCGACGAAACCCACGCCGACCCCAGCCGCTCACCCGCCAGCGCGACCAGGAAGTTCTGCACCCCGGCCCCCGCCGCGACCACGAACATCTCCCGCTCCGCCGCGTCGCGACGGGCATCGCCGTACACATGTGAGCCGTCCATCACCAGGCACGGCACCACCAGATACGGCGCCCGGCGCAGCACATCCCCGCGCCGCACCCGCTTCGCGATGGACTCCTCGGACTTGCCGTCGCCCCGCAGATCCGCGATCCACGCGTCCCGCATCGCATCGAGCAGCCGCACCCGCGCCGTCTCCGACTCCAGGAGTACGAAGCGCCAGGGCGTCGTGTGATGCGGCGCGGGCGCCGTCACCGCCGCCGCGACCGCGCGTCGTACCGCCGCTGGATCCACCGGCTCGTCCGTGAATTCCCGCACGGTACGCCGCAGGGTGACCGCTTCCCGTACAGCCTCCGAGGTCCCGAGCCGGAACATGTCGTCCGCCGCACCCCGCACCAACGCGGCAGCGCCCCGAGCTCCACCGCTCGCACCATCAGCCACATCGTCGACCACGCCACGAGCCACGTCGTCGGCCACCACATGAGGAAGCCCCCGCACCACCGCGACGGGCAGCCCGGCTGCCTTGCCCTTCACCAGATCACCGGCCGCGGCCAGTTCGTCGGCGGTGGCGACGACCGTCACGTTCAGAGGATTGCCGTGCGAATCGGTCCCGCCCCGCAGATCGTCCAGCACCCGTACACCGGCCGCGCCGATCGCGACGTCCGTCAGACCGTTGCGCCAGGGCCGCCCGAAGGTGTCCGTAATGACGACACCCACATCCACGCCCAGCGTGTCCCGCAGCCCTTGCCGGATCGCCCGCGCCGACGCGTCGGGATCGACGGGCAGCAACAGCACGGTCCCGCCAGGGGTGTTGGACGCGTCCACGCCGGCCGCCGCCATAACGAGACCCTGCCGGTTCTCGACGATACGAAGCGTCCCGCGCCGCGCGACGACCCGTACCGTCTCGGCGTCTATCGCCGCCTCTCGGTCGGCCGCCCGGACGACGCGGCCCTCCGCCTTGCTGACGATCTTCGAGGTGACGAGCAGGATGTCCCCGTCGACGAGCCCCGGTTCGACGCCGGCGATCAGCTTCGCCAGGTCGTCCCCGGCCCGCACCTCCGGCAGCCCGGGCAGCGCCCACACCCGGTACGCCGGCGGGGTATTCACGCGCGGACCTCCTCGGCCAGGTCCAGCGCCTCGCGGGCCATCCGGGCCGTGGCCTCGACGTCGGTCATCATCAGCGGTACGGCCCGGCACCGGATCCCGGCGCTCTCCACCTCGGCCACCGCGCCCGCGTCCACCGTGTCGACGAGCCACCCGTCGAGCAGCCCGGACCCGTAGTGCCGGGCGACGGCCGCGGCGGTGGACTCCACGCCCACGGCGGCCAGCACCTTGTCGGCCATGCCGCGCACGGGCGCGTCCCCGACGATCGGAGAGAGCCCCACGACGGGCACACCGGCCTCGGCGATCGCCTCACGAATGCCCGGCACCGACAGGATGGTCCCAATGCTCACCACGGGGTTGGACGGCGGGAAGAGAATGACGTCGGCCGAAGCGATCGCTTCGAGCACCCCGGGCGCCGGTTTGGCCTGTTCCGCACCGACCGGCACGACCGCCTGCGCGTCCACGGAGGCACGCAGTTTCACCCAGTACTCCTGGAAGTGAATCGCCTTGCGCTCGCCGTCCATGTCGACTGCGACATGCGTCTCGATACGGTCGTCGGACATCGGCAGCAGCCGTACGCCCGGCTGCCACCGCTCGCACAATGCCTCCGTGACGGCGCTCAGCGGGTAGCCCGCGCCGAGCATCTGCGTACGGACGATGTGCGTCGCGAAGTCGCGATCGCCGAGCCCGAACCACTCGGGCCCCACGCCGTACGCCGCGAGCTCGCCCTTCACCTGGAAGGTCTCGTCCGCACGCCCCCAGCCCTGCTCCTCGTTGATGCCGCCGCCGAGCGTGTACATCACGGTGTCGAGGTCGGGGCAGACCTTGAGCCCGAACAGATGAATGTCGTCACCGGTGTTGCCGATGACGGTGATGTCCGCGTCAGGCGCGGCCGACTTGAGGCCGCGGAGGAAGCGAGCGCCACCGATACCGCCTGCCAGAACCACAATGCGCATGCACAGCAGTGTGTCAGGCGGGTACGACATCCTGGGCCGCCGGGGAGCACTGGGCAGCGTGCATGGGCATCTCTGTCAGGCCGGGGAAGTAGACGTGCAGGCTGACCGCCGGCTCCAGCGTGTCGTTGACGACCTCATGGGCGTACCCCGGCGCGAAGACCCGCTGCGCGCCCGCCCCGAGCGTGCGCTGCACCCGCTCCGTGCGCTCCGTCAACTCCCCGTCGAGGACCGTCAGTACGCCGGAGGAAGGGCCGTGGTCGTGCAGCCCGCTGCCCTGTCCGGGGACCCAGCTGAGCAGCCAGACCTCGTAACCGGGGCCAGTCTGCAGCCGGTGGTACCAGCGGCTCGTGGCGTCGTACGAGACGAGGTGCTCCCACTGCGCACGGTCGGCCGCGATGGAGCGGGCGAGCCCGACGAACTCGGCAACAGTGGCCGGGTGCTCGCGGGCGGGCTGGAGAAGGTGCTGGACGGCGAGGATGTCGCCGGCGATCTGGAGGTCGCTGTCGCTGTTCATGATGCGGGGGTTCCTCGGCATGAGTGCTGGGGTGTCGCAAGGAGAGATGTCGCAAGACAGGTGTAGCCGAAAGCTACGGAGAGTCAGCTGGAGCGCGGCGGCTTCAACAGCTGGAACAGCAACAGCGTGCCTGAACAGCGCAACGGAACCCACGTGTGTGGGTCCGGGGGAGCACTGCAGTCGCTGGCATGCGTTCTAGGAGACCGGGTTGCTCACCCGCTGTCAACCTCGTGACCGATTTGGGGGTAATGTTTCACCTCATCCGGTTACTGGGGGCGGGGAAAGGTTTGTGCAGTTGGCGGCGCGGAGAAGTGGCGCATCAACCGTGCAACCAAACGCCGTTGGGGCGTCGTGACAAGACTGTGATCAAAATCGTGGCCCGGGTCAGGCCGGTGGCATGTGTCACAGATTTTGGCGATTTGAACACTTTCCGCATAGCCTTGGTTCCACAGAGTGAATACGGGGCTCAATAGCAGATCCCGGCTTGACTGGCCCGGATCCACGCACTTGTAATTTCACTCGTGTCGTTCGGCCGAAAACCGGCAGCGGCCACATCACGGGGAAGCTAAGACAGACGAGGGGCGCACATGACCGAGCTGTTCCAGCAACTGCTGGTCGAGGACGCGGACGAGGAAATCGGCTGGCAGGAGCGCGCGTTGTGCGCCCAGACCGACCCCGAGTCCTTCTTTCCCGAGAAGGGCGGTTCCACGCGCGAGGCCAAGAAGGTCTGCCTTGCCTGTGAGGTCCGTTCCGAATGTCTTGAGTACGCCCTCTCCAACGACGAGCGGTTCGGCATCTGGGGCGGCCTGTCCGAGCGTGAACGACGACGACTGAAGAAGGCCGCTGTCTGACTCAATCGGCACAAGCCTGACGTAACGACCGGTCCGTCGCCTGCACCTTGCCCGCAGGCGGCGGACCGTTGTGTTGCCCAGCCGTTAGTGTGGGGCGCTGTCCGAGACGCACCATCGCTCCCACCGGGCGCACGCGTCCGCGCAGCCAGACAGCAGCCTTCCGGGGGGCGACCCCCGGACCCCGGCCGGAGGGCCCGTACCCCGATGTCCGTGCACAGCCAAACGTCGGCGCCGTACGCGGCGGCCGCGCCCGAGTTCCCCCGGCACGTAGTCACTGCCGTGCTCGTCTCCCACGACGGCGCCCGCTGGCTGCCCGACGCGCTCGCCGGGCTGCTGGGGCAGGAACGCCCCGTGCAGAACGCCGTCGCCGCCGACACCGGCAGCGCGGACGACTCCGCCCAGCTGGTCACCGAAGCACTCGGCGCCGAACGCGTGCTGCACCTCGCACGCCGCTCCGGCTTCGGAACGGCCGTCGACGAGGCGGTCCGTACGGCCCAGGTGCTGACGCCCGAGGACCTGCCGTACCTGAAACGGCCCAGTGGCTGGGACCCGGTGAGCAGGTCGTGGCGCGACGACGCGTACGACATGCCCGAACTTCCGCACGGCGAACCGGTGCAGTGGCTGTGGCTGCTGCACGACGACTGCGCGCCCGAACCGGACGCGCTCGCCGAACTGCTGCGCGTCGCCGACTCCGACGAATACGCCGCGATCATCGGCCCCAAACTGCGCGGCTGGTACGACCGCAAGCAGCTCCTCGAAGTCGGCGTCTCCATCGCCAACAGCGGCCGCCGCTGGACCGGCCTCGACCGGCGCGAACAGGACCAGGGCCAGCACGACCAGGTCCGCTCCGTACTGTCCGTGTCGAGTGCGGGCATGCTCATCCGGCGCGACGTGTGGGAACAGCTCGGCGGCTTCGACCGCCGCCTGCCCCTCATGCGCGACGACGTCGACCTGTGCTGGCGTGCCCACGCGGCCGGCCACCGGGTCCTCGTCGCGCCCGACGCCGTCCTGCGGCACGCGGAGGCTTCCGCCCGCGAGCGCCGGCCCATCGACTGCGCCGGGCGCTCGGTCGCCAACCCGCACCGCGTCGACAAGGCCGGCGCCGTCTACACGATGCTCGTCAACGCACGGGCCGCCGTCCTTCCGTACGTCATGCTCCGCCTCGTCGTCGGCACACTGCTGCGCACCCTCGCCTACCTCGTGGGCAAGGTGCCCGGACAGGCGGTCGACGAAGTCACCGGACTCTTCGGCACCCTGCTGCGCCCCGGGAAGATCCTCGCGGCCAGAAGGAGGCGCGGAAAGGGAACGGTCGACGCGAGCGAACTGCGGCCCCTCTTCCCGCCGCCCGGCGCGACCGTCAGGGCGACGGTCGAGCAGGTCGCGGGCAGCTTCGGCAGCGGCTCCGACACCGACTCGGGATCGCGGCACGGCGTGGTCGAGTCGGGCCCCGGCGGTGACGACGCCGACTACATGGAAGTTGAGCAGTTCGCGCGGCTGAAGCGGGTCGCGCGCAAGCCGGGGCCCATGCTTTTCGTCCTGCTGCTGTTCGTCTCCCTCATCGCCTGCCGGGGCCTCCTCGGCGGCGGCTCCCTTGCGGGCGGCGCACTGCTGCCCGCGCCCGCCGACGTAGGGGACCTCTGGGCGCGGTACGCCGACGTCTGGCACCCGATCGGAACGGGCGGCACCCAAACGGCCCCTCCGTACCTCGCGGTCCTCGCCGCCCTGTCGGCCGTCTTCCTCGGCTCCACAGGGCTCGCCCTCACCGTGCTGCTGGTCTGCTCGGTGCCGCTGGCCGGGCTCACCGCCTACTTCGCCTCCCGGCCGCTCGTCGAATCGCGACTGTTGCGCGCGTGGGCGAGCGTCGCGTACGCCTTCCTGCCCGCCGCTACAGGCGCCCTCGCGGGCGGGCGGCTCGGTACGGCCGTACTGGCGATCCTGCTACCGCTCATCGCGCGGTGTGCCGTCGCCGCGAGCGGTTTCAGCGCCGGGGGCGCGCGATCCAGCTGGCGAGCCGTCTGGGCGTACGCACTCCTCCTGACCTTCGCGATGGCCTTCACGCCCGTCGTGTGGCCCATCGCCCTGCTGCTCGGCGTGGGCGTACTGGCCCTGCGGCGCGACGACATCACGGCGTACGGCCTGCGCTTCCTGGCCGCCCTGGGCACCCCCGTACTGATGCTGGCCCCCTGGTCGCTGTCGCTGCTGACCGGTCCCTCCGCCTTCTTCCGTGAGGCGGGCCTGGAATTCGGTACGGGTTCGGCCGGCGCGCTCGACCTGCTCGGCATGAGCCCCGGCGGGCCGAAAGCCGTGGGCGGGCTGCTGCTGATCGGTATCGTGCTGACGGCGCTGGCGGCGCTGCTGCGCGGGGAGCGGCAGTTCGCGATCCGTGCGGCGTGGGTCGTCGCGATCGTGTCCCTGCTGTTTGCCGTCTTCACCAACGCCGGATTCATCAACGGCGGTGGCTGGGCGGGACCCGCGACCCTCGTCTACGGCCTCGCGCTGATCGGCGCCACCGTGCTCGGCGCGGACGGTGCGCGCGAGCGCGTCGCCGCCCAGAGCTTCGGCTGGCGCCAGCCCGTCGCCGTGCTGATCGCCTTCGCCGCTGCCGCCGGACCGCTGCTCGTGGCGGCCGGGTGGATGATCGGCGGCGCAGCCGGTCCGCTGGAGCGGCGCGACCCGGTGCAAGTGCCGGCGTTCGTCGCGGAGGAGAGCGGCACGCGTGACCAGGCACGCACCCTGGTCCTCGGCGGCACATCGGCGGCGAAGGTCTCGTACACCCTCGTACGCGGCTCCGGCGCCCGGCTGGGCGACGGAGAGCTCGCCGAGGCGGGCGGCAGCAGCCCGCAGCTCGACAAGATCGTCTCCAACCTGGTCGCGGGCTCCGGCGCCGACCAGGCGAACCAGCTCGGCGGATACGCCGTCCGCTACGTCCTCGTACGGGACGGGGCCCCGCGCGCGATGAGCCGCGTCCTCGACTCCACACCGGGCCTGAGCCGGCTGAGCCAGCTGGACGGCAGCGCCCTGTGGCGCGTCGACCGCCAGGTCGCCCGGGCCACGATCGTCTCCGGCAAGGAGGGCGCCGAGCCGCTGTCCGTCGCGTCGAGCCCGGTCGAAGCCCATACGAAGATCCCGGCGGGCGAAGCGGGCCGGGTCCTGCGGATCGCGGACGCTGTGGCAGAGGGCTGGCAGGCCACGCTCGACGGGCAAGTACTGGAGAAGAAGACCGTTGACGGTTGGGCGCAGGGCTTCGAACTGCCCGCCAGCGGCGGCAGGCTCGACCTCACCTACGAGGCGCCCGTCACCCACACCGCGTGGATCTGGACCCAGGCCGGGCTCGCCCTCGTCCTGCTGGTGCTCGCACTGCCGGGCCGCCGTCGGCAGGTCGACGACGACCTGCCGGAGGAGGAGATCGAGGTGCCCGCTCAGCCTGTGGCGGGCGAGGGCCGCAGGGCGCGCAGGCTGCGCGCGGCGGCGCAGGCGGAGGCCGCGTACGCCCCGGAGGAGGCAGGAGCCGGGGATCAGCCCCCTGCGCCGCCCGTTGCGGACCCGTACGGCCAGTTCCCGGCAGAGGAGCAGGGCGCGGCCGCCCCGCAGGCAGAGGAGGCCCCTTACGCGGCGGTGCCGCAGCAGCAGTACGGGGAGTGGGACGGGCAGACGTACGCGGGCGCGGAGTACGGACAGCAGGAGTACGGGCAGGCACAGCAGCCGTACGACGAGCAGTACCAGGGCGGCCAGTACCCGGAGGGCCAGTACGGCGGCGACCAGTACGGCAGCCAGCAGTACAGCGCCGACCCGTACAGCGCCGACCAGCAGAGCTACGGCGGTGAGCAGTACCCGGCCGAGCCGTACCAGGAGGGTCAGTACGACCCGTACGGCTATGGACAGCAGCAGCCCTACACCGAGGGCAACGAGCCCGAGCAGCGCCCCGACGGGAGCAACAACCGATGAACCGCACCACCCTCTCCCTGCTTGCCGCCGCCACCGCCCTTGCCGCTGTCACCGGGTTCGCCGCGTTTTCCGCGCCGGAGGGTGCCGGGGAAACGGGCACGGGTACCGGCACGGAGGCGAAGGCTCCGGCACGGCTCCCGGTGGAGCGTTCCAGCCTCCTCTGCCCGGCGCCGAGCCCGTCCGACCTGGCGGAGACGCAGTACACGTCCTTCACTCCGGCAGGGACAGGCGGCGGCGACGCCAAGGCGGGCGCGGCCGACCTGATCCCCACCGACACGACACTGGCCGACCGTGACGGCGGCAAGGACAACAAGAAGGGCGCCGACGACGGCGACGGCACGGCAGGGCAGAAGCCCAAGGAGAGCAAGCCGGTTCTCTCGCTGAAGGAACCCGGCAAGCCCGGCACCGCCGAGGTGAGCACCGCCGAGGCCCCGGCCCTGGTCGGCTCCGCCGACGGCCGCCTGGCCCCCGGCTGGACCGCCCAGCAGACCACCAAGATCACCGCAGGCAACGGCCGAGGCCTGCTCGGCGTCAGCTGCACCGCACCCGACACCAGCTTCTGGTTCCCCGGCGCGAGCACCTCCGAGGAACGCCAGGACTACGTACACCTCACCAATCCCGACGACACCGCCGCCGTCGCCGACATCGAGCTGTACGGCAAGGACGGCGCCCTCAAGTCGGACGTGGGGGAGGGGATCACGGTCCCCGCCAGGTCCAGCGTCCCCGTGCTGCTCTCCACCCTGACCGCCGACCACGTCGAGAACGTGACTCTTCACGTGACCACCCGTACCGGCCGGGTGGGCGCCGTTGTCCAGGCCACGGACGAGAACGCCGGCAGCGACTGGCTGGCGGCCTCGGCCGACCCGTCCGGCAGTGCCGTGCTCCCCGGCATCCCGGCGGACGCCACGTCCGTACGTCTCGTGGTGTTCGCACCGGGCGAGGACGACGCCGACCTGAAGGTACGGCTGGCGAGCCCGACCGGCTCCATCACACCGGCCGGACACGAGAACCTGCACGTCAAGGCGGGGATGACCACGGCGGTCGACCTCAAGGACGTCACCAAGGGCGAGGCGGGATCGCTGCTGCTCAGCCCGGCACAGGGGCGCGGCACTCCGGTGGCCGCCGCGCTGCGCGTGGTGCGCGGCAAGGGCGCCTCCCAGGAAGTGGCGTACATCCCGGCGACAGGGCAGGTGGGCGAGCGGGCGACGGTGGCCGACAACAGGGCCAAGGGGTCGGTGCTTTCGCTGACCGCGCCCGGCGCCTCCGCCAAGGTCAAAGTCACCGCCTCCGCGGGCAGCGAAGGCGGCGAGCCGGTCGTCAAGACGTACACCGTCAAGGCGGGCACGACCCTCGCGGTCAAGCCGCCGGTGCCGGGCGGGCTCAAGGGCTCGTACGCGCTGACGATCGAACCGCAGTCGGGCGGCCCGGTCCACGCGTCGCGCGCGCTGGAACTGCCGGAGGACGGCATCCCGATGTTCACGGTGCAGACGCTGCCCGACGACGGGGGGACTGTGTCGGTGCCGGAGGCGGAGCAGGACCTGTCGGTACTGGACGACTGAGGCAGTCAGCAGCCATCGGTCAGCAGCCAGCAGCCAGCAGCCAGCAGCCAGCAGCCAGCAGTCAGCGGCCAGCAGCCATCGGTCAGCAGTCAGCGGCCACCGGACCAGTCGGTCAGTCCTGTCCGTACCGCGGGTCGACCGACTCCGGAGCCAGGCCGAGCAGTTCCGCGACCTGCTCCACGACGATCTCGTGAACGAACAGGGCGCGCTCGTCCCGGCTCTTGGTACGGATCTCCACCGGCCGCCGGTACACGATGATCCGCGCCGGGTGCGCGCTCGTGGCGGGCATCATCCCGCCGAGCGGCACATGCTCGGAGGGCCACATGTCGGGCCCCTCGTCGCCACCGCCCGCGGGCGGCACGTCGAGCACCAGGAAGTCGACCTCGGCGAGCTGCGGCCAGCGCCGTTCCAGGCGCTCCACGGAGTCCTGGACGAGGTCGCCGAAAGCGGCGGCGCGGCTGGTCGAGAGGGGCACCTGAGGCGGGGCCACGGGCCCTCGCATGCCGCGGCCGTGGCGGTCGCGGCGGCGCGGCCCCGGTCCGGTGGGGCGGGGAGGTACGGGACTGTCCATCACTGACGCAGGGTAGCCCTCATCCGGGCACTTCGATCGCGACGACGGGATGGCAGGCGGCATGTCGCTAATTGAGCATTCCAGCCAAGATTGGGCTCGATTTCGTGCCCGTACGCGACCGACGATCTCACGCCGATTGTCGCCATTTGCCCCAAGTGGCGACTGGTCACGGCCCGGTCACTCGCTGTGCCCTCCGGTCTCCGTGCAGGTCAAGGCAGTTGCCTGGGAGGCGGCTGGGGCGCACGAGGACATGCGACACGGTGGGGTGACGTGATGGAGAGTCGTCGCGGCCCGGTCAAGAGTGCGGTACCGTCCAACATCGTGAGCCCTGTACGTCGCTGTTCGCGCACCGCGTGCGGCCGCCCTGCCGTCGCGACACTGACGTACGTCTACGCGGACTCGACCGCAGTCCTCGGACCGCTCGCCACATATGCCGAGCCCCACTGTTACGACCTGTGCGCCGAGCACTCGGACCGGCTGACCGCCCCGCGCGGCTGGGAGGTCCTGCGCCTGGTCGACGGCTCGGCCCCCTCCCGCCCCAGCGGCGACGATCTCGAAGCACTCGCCAACGCCGTACGCGAGGCCGCCCGGCCGCACCAGCGCACCGCCGAGGCCGGCGGCGGCGCCCGCACAGCGGACCCGACGGAGGTCGCGCGCCGCGGCCATCTGCGGGTGCTGCGCTCTCCGGACTCCTGAGCCCGTCCCCGGCCGCCCTTGCGGGTAGCTTTGGGGGACCTAACAGGACTTCAGGAGGGTTGGCCGTGGCTGCTGATCTGTCGCAGATCGTCAAGGCGTACGACGTGCGCGGTGTGGTCCCCGACCAGTGGGACGAGTCGCTGGCCGAGCTGTTCGGAGCTGCCTTCGTGCAAGTGACGAACGCCGAGGCGATCGTCACCGGGCACGACATGCGGCCCTCCTCGCCGGGGCTCTCGCGGGCATTCGCACGGGGGGCGGCGGCGCGTGGAGTGGACGTGACGGAGATCGGGCTCTGCTCGACCGACCAGCTGTACTTCGCGTCCGGCCAACTCGGGCTCCCCGGCGCGATGTTCACGGCCTCGCACAACCCCGCGCAGTACAACGGCATCAAGATGTGCCGCGCGGGCGCGGCCCCGGTGGGCCAGGACACGGGCCTCGCGGAGATCCGCGCGCTGGTGGAGGAGTGGTCGGCGACGTCCGCCCCGGCTGCGGCGGCCACACCTGGAACCATCACCCAGCGCGACACGTTGACGGACTACGCGGCCCATCTCCTGTCCCTCGTCGACCTGACCTCGATGCGCCCCCTCAAGGTCGTCGTCGACGCGGGGAACGGCATGGGCGGCCACACGGTCCCCACGGTTTTCGGCTCCCTCCCGCTCGACCTCATCCCCCTGTACTTCGAGCTGGACGGCACCTTCCCGAACCACGAGGCCAACCCGCTCGACCCCAAGAACATCGTCGACCTCCAGGCGAAGGTCCGCGAGACCGGCGCCGACCTGGGCCTGGCCTTCGACGGCGACGCGGACCGCTGCTTTGTGGTGGACGAGCGCGGTGAGGGCATCTCACCGTCCGCGATCACTGCCCTGGTCGCCGCGCGAGAGCTCGCGCGCTACGGCGGCAAGGGCACGGTCATCCACAACCTCATCACGTCGTGGTCCGTCCCCGAGGTCGTACGGGAGAACGGCGGCACCCCGGTCCGCACACGCGTCGGCCACTCCTTCATCAAGGAGGAGATGGCCCGCACCGGCGCGATCTTCGGCGGCGAGCACTCCGCGCACTACTACTTCAAGGACTTCTGGAACGCGGACACGGGCATGCTCGCCGCACTCCACGTCCTGGCCGCCCTGGGAGGCCAGGAGGGCACGCTGTCCGCCCTGGTCGCCCAGTACGACCGCTACACCGGCTCTGGCGAGATCAACTCGACGGTGGACGACCAGGCGGCCCGTATGGCAGCGGTGAAGGAGTCCTACGCCGCTCAGCCGGGCGTCACGATCGACGAACTGGATGGCCTGACGGTCACGTCCGCCGACTGGTGGTTCAACCTCCGCCCGTCCAACACGGAACCGCTGCTGCGCCTGAACGTAGAGGCCCGAGACGAACCGACGATGACAAAGGTCCGAGACGAGGCCTTGACCCTGATCCGCTCCTGACCCCACGGCCTACGGCCCGCTGCGCCGGACACCGCTTTACGCGAGGCGTTTACGCGAGTGCCTGGCGCAGTGCGGCGCCGGCGGCGGTACCGCTTTTTGGTGCATGCCTCGCGCCATGCGGCGACGTGCGGCCTCACGGCCTTGGCCCCGTGCGCCGGGCACCACTCTCTTGTGTGCCTCTGGCGCCGTGCGGCGCCAGGGCGCCTACGGGCTTTGCCCCGCTGTGCCGGCACCGCGCTTTGTACGTGTCTGGTGCCGTGCGGCGCTGGGGTGCTTTACGGGCTTCGGCCCGCTGCGCCGGACACCCACTCGTCGTGCGTGTCTCGTGCTCTGCGGCGTTGGGGCCGCCTCACTGGCTTCGCCCCGCTCCGTCGGGCTACGCCGAGGGCGGAGGCGGACGGTGGCCGTGGCGCCCGGAGCTACAGGCGGCACGCGCTGCCGCGCGCCAGGCGTGAAGGGATCGCGCCGCTGCTTGCGTTCAGCCGTACGTGACTCCGCCGTACCCGCCGCGTACAGGCCAGAACGCGGGTCGCCCGGCTCCGCCGCCAAGAAGTCGGGGCGGTCACGGCTGCCGATGTGCGGGGCCTACACCGCCGCCGCCGACGACGGTGCGGGGCCTACGCCATCGTCTGCCGCTGCTGCCAGGGCCAGCGCCGACTGCGCCAGGGCACCCCACGCGGCAGCCGCAACACCCAGCGGGCTGGTTCAGTGTTGCCGCGCAGATTCCGTGGCCGCATCGGCCCTCGGGCCTGGCCGCGATGCCCGCCGCGCAACACGCGCGGCGGGCCTCCGGCGCGCACCGCAAGGGCCCCTACTCACGCGACGCGGCGCACCACCACGCGCCCAGCGCCGTGCCCGGCGGCTCCGCCACGCACTCACGTACGGCCTCCCCAGCCAATCGGGGTCCGGTGCCTGCCCCGGTTTCGGGAAGGGGTGGGTCAGGGGAGAGATCCGCCGCCCCCGCCGACACGCCGCAACCCCACCCCGCGCAGCGGACAGCGCGCGCCACCAGGAAAACCACCCGCCCCCCAAATCGCGCCCCGCCACACCGCGCCGCACCCCACCCGGCGGTAGGCTGACGTGGCCCAATCCGCACCGTATCCGCATGTTCGAAGGGACCCACCCCATGGCGCTCGAAGCCGGCCTTCTGGAGATCCTCGCCTGCCCCGCGTGCCACGCGCCCCTCAGCGACGCGTCGACCGCGGAGACCCCCGAGCTGATCTGCACCAGCAAGGACTGCGGCCTGGCCTACCCGGTACGGGACGGCATCCCGGTACTCCTCGTGGACGAGGCCCGCCGCCCCGCCTGACGCGGCCACAGGCGCAAGCCCAGGCACACAAGCCCAGTCGTGCAAGCACAGGCAAGCAAGCACCACGCACCAAAGCCAGCCCCCCCCCGCACCCGAACGACGTCCCCCCGCGCAAAGCAATCCGCGCCCGGCGATCGGAGGCCCGCCCCATGCTCGACGAGTCGTTGCTGGACGACCCGGAGTCCCTGGCCCGCGCCGACCGCCGCGGCCTACTGCGCGGCGCGGCTGAGGCCGGTGCGCGCGTACGTACCGCCGCACGGCACGCCACTGAGGCCGGCCTCGCCGAAATCAGGCCGGAAGGCCGCCCCCGTGCCGTACTGATCGCAGGCCCAGGCACCGCCGCGAGCGGCGTGGCCGACCTGCTGACCGCACTCGTGGGCGCCGCCTGCCCCGTCACCCGTCTGCGCTCCTCGGGCGTGGCCCCCGCCGCAGGCGCCCTGCGCTGGACGCTCCCGGGCTGGGCGGGCTCCGTGGACCTCCTCCTGCTCGTCACCACGGACGGCGCCGAGCCCGGCCTCGCGCTCCTCGCCGAGCAGGCGTACCGCCGAGGCTGCACGGTCGTCGCCGTCGCCCCGCAGCGTTCGCCGCTGAGCGAGTCCGTCGGCGGGGTTCACGGCCTGGTCGTACCCATGGCGGTCGCCCCTTACGAGGAGTACGACGAGACCGCGGCCTCCGCAGGACCCGGCGCGCTCTGGGCCCTGCTCACCCCACTCCTCGTCCTCCTGGACCGCGTCGGCCTGGTCACCGCACCGCCCGACACCCTCCGGCTCGTCGCCGACCGCCTCGACCGCACCGCCGAGCGCTGCGGGCCGGCCATTGCGACGTACAGCAACCCGGCCAAGACGCTCGCCGCCGAGCTCGCCGACTCGCTCCCGCTGATCTGGACGGAGGGCGCGTACGCCGGCCCCCCGGGGCGCCGGTTCGCCGCCGTACTCGCCGAACTGGCCGGCCGCCCCGCGCTCGCCGCCGAACTGCCGGAGGCCCTGCCTGCCCACGGCGTACTCCTCGCCGGCGCCTTTGCCGCAGGCGCCGACCCGGAGGACTTCTTCCGCGACCGCGTCGACGAGGCGCAGGCGCTGCACGCACGCGTGGTCCTGCTCCGCGACCGCCCTGTCGGCGGAATCTCCGCCGCCCCGGCCGCCCGCGAGCTCGCGCTGAGCCACGACACAGCCATCAGCGAACTCGAACCGGACGAGGGCAGCGAGCTGGAAAACCTCGCGGAGCTGCTCGCCATCACAGATTTCGCCGCCGTTTACCTGTCGCTCGCCTCGGCAGGGCGATCATGACGACGAGCACCTGAACAGGCACTTGAAACAGGCACCTGAACAGCGCACCTGCAGACGTACGAACAGGTACCCGGCCACCACCACACCCCCACACGCACCGAGGGAACGCAGCATGGACCGCCTCTCGAACACCGTGCGCCCCTACGCCTGGGGTTCCACGACCGCCATCCCGGAGCTGCTCGGCGTCGCCCCCACCGGCGAGCCCCAGGCCGAGATGTGGATGGGGACCCACCCCGGGGCACCCTCGCGCGTCACCCGAGCCGAACGCACCGGCGAAGGCACCGCCGAACAGATCGCCCTCTCCGACGTGATCGCCGCAGACCCAGAGCGCGAACTCGGCACCGCAGCGGCAGAGAAGTTCGGCCCCCGCCTCCCCTTCCTCCTGAAGATCCTCGCGGCCGGCGCCCCCCTCTCCCTCCAGGTCCACCCGAACCTCGCCCAGGCCAAAGAGGGTTACGCCGCCGAGGAGAGCGCGGGCGTCCCGATCGACGCCCCGCACCGTAACTACAAGGACGCCAACCACAAGCCCGAACTGATCTGCGCGCTGACCCCCTTCGAGGGCCTGTGCGGCTTCCGCGCCCCCCTCGAGGCCGCGGACGCGATCGCCGCCCTCGACGTCGACTCCCTGAAGCCGTACGTCGACCTGCTGCACGCCCACCCCGAAGAGGCCGCGCTCCGCGAGGTCCTCACCGCCGTGCTGACGGCGGACCCCGCCGAGATGCGCGAGACCGTCACCGCCGCAGCGGCCGCCGCCGAGCGCCTGGGCGGCGCGTACGCCCCGTACGCCACGCTCGCGCACCACTTCCCGGGCGACCCGGGCGTCATCGCCGCCATGCTGCTCAATTACGTACAGCTGCAGCCCGGCGAGGCCCTCTTCCTCGGAGCCGGCGTCCCGCACGCCTACCTCAGCGGCCTCGGCGTTGAAATCATGGCGAACTCGGACAATGTGCTGCGCTGCGGCTTGACCCCCAAGCACGTCGACGTCCGTGAGCTCCTCCGCATCGTCCGCTTCGAAGCCGGCGACCCCGGGGTCCTGCGCCCGGAGGCATCCCCCGAGGGCGAGGAGCTGCACGAGACCCCGATCGACGAATTCCGGCTCTCGCGGTACGTCCTTGCCGAGGGCGCCGCGCCCCGCACTCTCCCCTCCGGCACTCCGCAGATCCTGCTCTGCACAGCGGGTCGGATCCGGGCCGGCGAACTCACCCTCTCGCCGGGGGAGTCGGCCTTCGTGCCAGCAGGGGAATCAGCTGAATTGTCTGGTACGGGCACACTCTTCCGGGCCACAGTGGCTGCCTGACGTACCGTCCGTACATGCCGCCCCACGGAGCTGCAACAATGTGCGGCCGTACGGCGGCGCCAGGGCCGCGGCACCAAGGAAGGGACATCCGGCACCCATGAGTGCGTCAGGCGGAACCAAGGCGATCGTGGCGGCGCTCGCCGCCAACCTCGCGATCGCAGTAGCCAAGTTCGTGGCGTTCCTCTTCAGTGGATCGTCCTCGATGCTCGCGGAGAGCGTGCACTCGCTCGCAGACTCGGGCAACCAGGGCCTCCTGCTGCTCGGCGGCAAGAAGGCCCAGCGCGAGGCAACGCCCCAGCACCCCTTCGGCTATGGCCGCGAGCGCTACATCTACGCCTTCCTCGTCTCCATCGTGCTCTTCACGGTCGGTGGCATGTTCGCGATCTACGAGGGCTACGAGAAGATCCACGACCCGCACGAGATCGAGGCCTGGTACTGGCCCGTCGGCGTCCTCGTCTTCGCGATCATCGCGGAGTCCTTCTCCTTCCGCACGGCGATCAAGGAATCCAACGTCACCCGCGGCAACCAGTCCTGGAAGGACTTCATCCGCCGCGCCAAGGCCCCCGAGCTGCCGGTCGTCCTCCTCGAGGACCTCGGCGCGCTGGTCGGCCTGATCCTCGCGCTCGCCGGCGTGAGTGTGGCCCTGGTGACGGGCGACGGCGTCTGGGACGGCATCGGCACGCTCTGCATCGGTGTCCTGCTGATCATCATCGCGATCATCCTGGCGGCCGAGACGAAGTCCCTCCTCCTCGGCGAGGCGGCCGGCACGGACGAGATCGAGAAGATCAAGGCCGCGGTCGTCGACGGCAACACCGTCACCCGTGTCATCCACATGCGTACGCTCCACCTCGGCCCCGAGGAACTGCTGGTCGCAGCCAAGATCGCGGTCCAGCACGACGACACGGCGGCGGAGGTCGCCAGCTCGATCAACGCGGCGGAGGAGCGCATCCGCGCGGCGGTCCCGATCGCCCGGGTGATCTACCTGGAGCCGGACATCTACGACGAGTCGGCGGCAGGGGCGGGCGAGAATCCGGCGAGGACCCCGGAGGGCCCGGCAGCCGCGCACTGAGGCCCGTAGGCACAAGCCCGTACGCAACAGTCCGTACGCACAACGAGAAGGCCCCCGCCAAGCACAGGCGGGGGCCTTCTTCGTACTTCGCTTCGCGCTTCGTACTTCGCTTCGCGCTTCGTACTTCGCTTCGCGCTTCGTACTTCGCTTCGCGCGACCGGATACTGAATTACTGAACCTCGGCCAGCACCCTCAGCACCGCCGCCTCGTCAGGAGCCGCCGACAGCCGCGCACGGAAGTCGGTGTCCATGAGCTTGCGCGACAGCATCGACAGAATCCGCAGGTGCTCGTCGCCTGCGGCCGCCTCCGGCACGGAAATCATGAAGACCAGCTTGGCCTTCGTCCCGTCCAGCGAACCCCACTCAATGCCCTCGGCGGACCGCGCGAAACCCACGATCGGAGCGGACACCGCGTCGGTCTTGGCATGCGGAATGGCGATCTCCTCGCCGAGCCCCGTGGTCCCCTGGCCTTCCCGAGCCAGCGCCACCCGCACCAGCTCGTCGACGTCCCTTACGTTCCCGGTGGCGGCCAGCAGCTCGGCCATTTCCCGGATCGCCGCGTCCCTGTCGTGCGACTCCAACTGCACCTTCACGGTCCGGGCGGTGAGATACCCGGAGAGGACCTCGCCCTCGGGCGCCGCGACAGCCGAAGGAGCCGACAACGCCTTCTCAGTACGTACGGCGACTCCGGACCCACCAGCACCACCCGCGCCGACCCCGGCGAGTACAGGCTCAGGCACGACCGCACCCGAACCCGAACCCGAAGCCGCCCCCCGCTCCTTGATGCCGATGAGCGCATTCGTAGTCACCGCTGTGACCACCGTTCCGATGGCCACAGCCACGAAGAACATCGGCACACCGCCCACCGCGCCGAGGACGGCCACGATCGGCCCGCCGTGCGGCACCGCATCCGTCACTCCGGCCATGCCGGCGACGGCACCGGCGACCGCGCCACCGAGCATGTTCGCCGGAATGACCTGTGTCGGCCGCGCGGCGGCGAACGGGATCGCACCTTCCGAAATCCCGAACAGCCCCATGAAGAGCGCGGCCATCCCGGTCTCGCGCTCCTGCTCCGAGTAGAGCTTGCGGCGTATCAGCGTGGCGAGCCCCTGCCCGAGCGGCATCACGGGGATCGCGGCCGCGCACATGCCCATCACCGTCTGATTCCCGGTGGCGATGAGACCGGCGCCGAACAGGAACGCCGTCTTGTTGACGGGGCCGCCCATGTCGAACGCGATCATGAGCCCAAGAATCGCGCCCAGCAGGATCGCGCTGGTCCCGGTCATCCCGCTCAGCCAGCTCGTCAGATGCTCAAACACCCAGGCGATCGGACTGCCGATCACGTAAACGAAGAAGAGCCCCAGCGCCGTCGTCGCAACGATCGGGATCACGATGATCGGCATGATCGGCTGCGCGAACTTCGGAACCTTGACCTTCTTGATCCACAGCACCAGATAGCCGGCCAGGAACCCGGTCACGATCGCACCGATGAACCCGGCGCCCGCCTCGGAGTCGTACAGCGACCCGTCGTTGGCGATCCAGCCGCCGATCATGCCCGGCACCAGCGCCGGCCGGTCAGCGATCGCGTACGCGATGTAGCCGGACAGGATCGGCACCATCAGCTTGAAGCCGATGACCCCGATGTTGTTGACGTCCATCCAGAAGGAATCCTTCGGGATGACCAGTCCCTCCGGCGTCGCGTGCCCACCGATCGCCAGCGACACGGCGATGAGCAGTCCGCCCACCACCACGAACGGGATCATGTACGAGACACCGTTCATCAGCGCCTTGTACGCGACACTCCGCTCCCTGCCGCCCCCGCCACCACGAGCGGGCGGCTCGACGGAACCGCCCGCTCCACCCGCCCCCTGTACCGGCGCGGTCCGCACCTCCTCGATCAACTGCTCAGGACGGCGGATCCCCTCCGCCACACCGACAGCCAGCACCCGCTTCCCGGCGAACCGACTGCGGTCGACGTCCTTGTCGGCCGCGATGATGACCCCGTCCGCATCCTTGACATCGTTGTCAGACATTACGTTTTCAGCCCCGATGGAGCCTTGCGTCTCCACCTTCATGTCGATACCGAGACGCTCGGCGGCCTGCGCCAGCTTCTCCGCCGCCATGTACGTGTGGGCAATACCGGTGGGGCAGGCGGTGACCGCGAGCAGCTTCAGCCTCTTCTGCCCGCCCACGCCTCCGCCCTCTGTGCGGCCGGCCGGACTTGTCACGTGAATCTCCCGTCGCGCGTACGTTCCAGATGTCCTGGCATCGTGCAGCACGAACGCGCCGGATCAAAGGTCCAGAAAGCCCGGAAACAACCGGCCCGAACACACAGGTCCAGCCACAACTGGGACCAGGCGGGCTGGGGACCACTGCTTCGATCGGTGTAGATTCGTGACCTAGCCAGACGTCGCTGCTGATGGCGGTCGGGCGGTCCGAGGACCGGCCGAGGGAGAGAGGGCCTCCGACGGACTGCGCTGCGAGCGCCCGGGCACTCGTATGCCCGCCGCCCGCAGAGTCAGCCGTACCCGCCTCGACCCACTTCACGAGGAGCAGCTCGCATGACGACTGTCGCCACCGGCCAGGACTTCAAGGTCGCGGACCTTTCCC
>NZ_JAGGPB010000023.1 GCF_018614055.1 Streptomyces sp. ISL-98 | reverse complement strand
CCGCTTTCATGAAAGCGCGAGGCTAGAGTGCGGGTCTTGTCCCGTACGTGCCACAACAAGGGGGGACCTTGCGCGCACAACTCAGCGACACAACACACCAGTTGGCCGCCATTCTGTGGCAGAAGCACACGGTGTACCGCGACCGGACCGGCGGCATGGTCATCCGGGCCGACCACATACATCGGTGGATCAGCCTCGCCTCCACCGGCACCCGCGGCGAGGTTCTCATACGGGCGGGCCGCCTCCTCGACGGTGGAACGACCGCACCCGCCCGCGCCGAGACCGTGATGCCACTGTCCAGCGGTACGGGCGAGCTGGCCGCGGCCTGCCGCCGCCTCCTGGCGGACACTGCCACCGCCGCCGCGACCACCGGCGCCGAGACGCCGCGATCGGGAACGGCCCGGCAACGAAGACCGGCGAAGAAGAAGGTGACGAAGAAGCGCGGGGTGTCCTCCCGGCTGGTGGTCGCGGTGCTGGCCGGCGCCGCCACTCTCGTCGCGCTCGCCGCCTATGGGGCCATGGCAGGTAACTGAGCCGTGGGCAGGGGATGCTGGTGCTCCGCCGCCGGACCGCGTCAGCCGCCGGACTGGCTGTCAGTGGGGCAGAGCAGAATGGGGGAATGACTGACATCACCGGGTCCACGCCCGACTGGGAGAAGCGCTTCAGGGCGCCGCGCGTCTCGCTGCCCGACTGGGCCGACGACGCGCCCGACCGCGCGCTGTTCGTGTCCAACGCGACCGGGACGTACGAGCTGTACGCCTGGGACCGGGTGACCGGGGCGCAGCGCCGGGCGACGGACCGGCCGAACGGGACAACGGACGGCTTGCTGACTCCCGACGGGGAGTCGATCTGGTGGTTCAGTGACACGGACGGCGACGAGTTCGGCGTCTGGATGCGCCAGCCCTTCGGCGGCGGCGGCGACGAGCCCGCGACGCCGGGTCTTGAGGCGTCGTACCCTGGCGGGCTCGCGCTCGGGCGGGACGGAACCGCGGTCGTGGGGCGGTCGACCGACGAGGACGGATCGACGGTCCATGTCGTACGTCCCGGGGCCGAGCCCGTCGAGATCTACCGGCACCGGGAGTCGGCCGCGGTCGGGGACCTCTCCCACGACGGGACGTACATCGCGATAGAGCACACCGAGCACGGCGACGCGATGCACTCCGCGCTGCGGGTGATGCGGCTGGACGGCACGACGGTCGCGGACATGGACGACACCAAGGGCGGGGAGGTCGAGCTGGGTCTTGAGGTGCTCGGCTTCGCGCCGGTGGGCGGGGACACCCGGCTGCTCGTCGGGCACCAGCGGCGCGGGCGCTGGGAGCCGATGGTGTGGGACGTGGGGTCGGGCGAGGAGACCGAGCTGGGGATCGAGCTGCCGGGCGACGTGTCGGCCGAGTGGTATCCGGACGGTTCCGCGCTGCTCGTCGCGCACAGCTTCGAGGCGCGCAGTGAGCTGCTGCGGTACGACTTCGCGACACGGCAGTTGGTGGAGGTTTCGACGCCGACCGGAACGGTGTCGGGCGCGACGGCCAGGCCCGACGGGTCGGTGGAGTACCTGTGGTCGTCGGCGGCGGAGCCGCCGGTGGTGCGGTCGACGTCGGGTGACGTCGTGCTCGACCCTCCGGGGATGAAGGCGCCGGCGTCGGTGCCGGTGGAGGACGCGTGGGTGAACGGGCCGGGTGGGCGCATCCATGCGCTGGTGCAGCGGCCGGCCACGGGTGAGGGGCCGTTCCCGACGATCTTCGAGATTCACGGTGGGCCGACCTGGCACGACAGCGACGCGTTCGCGGCCGGGCCCGCGGCCTGGGTCGACCACGGCTATGCGGTCGTACGGGTCAACTACCGGGGTTCGACCGGGTACGGGCGCGAGTGGACGGACGCGCTGAAGCACCGCGTCGGGCTGATCGAGCTGGAGGACATCGCGGCGGTCCGGGAGTGGGCGGTCTCGTCCGGCCTCGCGGACCCGGCGAAGCTGGTGCTGGCGGGCGGCTCGTGGGGCGGTTATCTGACGCTGCTCGGGCTCGGCACGCAGCCGGAGTCCTGGGCGCTGGGGCTGGCGGCCGTGCCGGTCGCCGATTACGTCACCGCGTACCACGACGAGATGGAGGCGCTGAAGGCGATGGACCGGACGCTGCTCGGGGGTACGCCGGAGGAGGTGCCGGAGCGGTTCGAGGCGTCGTCGCCGCTGACGTACGTCGATGCGGTGCGGGCACCGGTCTACATCTCGGCGGGCGTCAACGACCCGCGCTGCCCGATCCGCCAGGTCGAGAACTACGTGAGGCGCCTGGAGAAGCGGGGCGCGGCGCACGAGGTGTACCGGTACGACGCGGGGCACGGGTCGCTGGTGGTGGAGGAGCGGATCAAGCAGGTGCGGCTCGAGCTCGACTTCGCGGAGCGGTATCTGAGCTGACGCGGGTGGGGGTGCCCCACCGCGGTGGCCGAGTGGACCCCGGGCGGTGGGGCGAGGGTGGGGGGAACGTACCTTTGGGGGGTGTACCGGTTCCTGCTGACGCCCCGCTGGTGGGGGATCCACCTCTTCGTCGCGCTGGCCATCCCCTTCTGCGTCTTCATGGGGTCGTGGCAGCTCGGGCGGTTCGAAGACCGCGTCGAGTCGCACCAGGACGCCGAGGAGAAGCCCGGCCCCGGCAAGCAGGCCGCCGTACCGCTCGACGAGCTGTTGCCCGTCGACCAGGAGACATCGGGGCGGCCTGCCACGGCCACCGGGCGGTACGCGGAGCAGTTCGTCGTGCCCGGGCGGGAGCTCGACGGCAAGCGTGGCTCCTACGTGCTGACCCTGCTGCGTACCGACGACGGCAAGGCCCTGCCCGTCGTGCGCGGGTGGCTGCCCGCCGGGAGCAAGGCCCCCGCCGTGCCCTCGGGCGAGGTCACCGTGACCGGTGCGCTCCAGGCCTCCGAGAACGCGGGCACCGACGGGGTGCACGCGGGAGGCGGGCTGCCGCAGGGGCAGTTGGGGATGATCAGCGCTGCGTCGCTGGTGAATCTCGTGCCGTACGACGTGTACGACGCCTGGATCACCCTCGGCAAGGGCGACGCCGGGATGGAGCCGGTCCCCGCTGTCGCGCCGCAGGGCAGTGGCCTCGATCTCAAGGCGTTCCAGAACCTGGGCTACACCGGCGAGTGGTTCGTCTTCGCCGGATTCGTGCTCTTCATGTGGTTCCGGCTCATGCGCCGGGAGGCGGAGGCCGCCCGGGATCTCGCGCTCGGGATCCTGCCGGAGGACGAGGGACGCACCTCCGTCGGCACCGGCGGCTGAGGCGCCGTCCTCTCGGAAGCGCCCGCCCCGCCCGTCACCTCACGGCCGGCTTACGACGCCGCCAGCACGCCCGTCCGGTAAATCGTGCCCGCGCACGCGTTGGAGATCGTCGCCTGCGAGCTCGGGGACCCCACGTCCGGCGTGTGGCTCACCGAGACACTGCCGTCCGCGGTGGTCCCGCCGTCCTCGCTGCCGAGCTGCGTCTCCGTGCCCGTCTGCTCCGTTTCGCCCTCGCCACCGCCGCCGCTCGCGGCGCCGCCGTCCGTCGTACCGCCCGTGCTGGGGTCTTCCGTCGGCGTGGGGTCGGGGGTGGGGTCGACCGTCGGGCAGGTGTCCGTCGGCACCCAGGCGAACTTCACCTCGTACGACATGTTCGGTGCGAGCACCAAGCCGGTCGTCTCCAGGGACGGGTCCGGCAGTCCGGTCGCCGCGTCCCCCGAGGTGTGCTCGACCACGTTGATGCGTGCCGGGTCGGCCGCCCCCATCGCCTGGAAGCTCACCGCGCCACTGCCTGCGACCGCGCACTCCTGGCCGGAGACATTGGCGATGCGGAAGGTTCCGTACACCTTGCCCTCGGCGTCGGGCACGCCCGCACCCGCCGAACCGGCGAGCTGGCTCGGATCGCACGTCGGGGCGGACGCGGCCGCCGTGCCGGGGGCGTCGTCGCCGCCGGAGCCGCTGTCCGTGTCGTCGCTGCCCGACGAACCCTTCTCCTTGCCCTTTTCCTTGTCCTTCTTTTTCTTCTCGTCCTTGGAGGTCGGCTCGTCCGAGGGCTGTCCTGCCCCCTTCTTGCCGCCGTCCGCGTCCTTCTCCCCGCCCGTACCGCCGTGCGCTTCCTGCCCGTGGCCGGCGATCGAGGGGCGGTCGTCCGACGCTCCGCCGGAGTTAGACACATGGACGAAGGCAGGGATCGCGGTGCCGACGAAGAGCGCGGCGGCCGCCATGCCGACGACGGCCTGGCGCCGCCTCGCGCGCCGGGCGGGGACCGCCTTGCGCAGGTGGTCGAGGGCGCCCTGGGAAGGTTCGAGCTCCTCCACGGCGCCGCGCAGCAGGCGGCGCAGGGCGAGCTCGTCCGCACCGAGTGCGATGCCGAGCTCGTCGGCGCCGAGCCCGTCCGTACCGGCTGCGTCCGCACCGGATCCGTCCGTACCGGCTGCGTCCGTACCGGCTGCGTCCGTACCGGATCCGTCCGCAAGGAGCCCGCCCGTACCGGGTACGTGGTCCTTGCCGGGTACGTCGTCCTTGCCGAGGTTGTCGCTCTCGTTCGGCACGTCGTTCACAATCGCTTTTCCAGTCAGGTCGTTCAACGGCCCGTCCGGCCCGTGCCGCTCTTGTTTGCCGCTCATGCCGTCGCCTCCATGGAGACGCGCAGCGCCGCGATACCGCGTGAGCCGTACGCCTTCACCGAGCCCAGCGATATCCCCAGCGTCTCGGCGACCTGGGCCTCCGTCATGTCCGCGAAGTAGCGCAGCACCAGCACCTCGCGCTGCCTGCGCTGCAGGCCACGCATCGCCTTGATCAGCGCGTCGCGCTCCAGCTGGTCGTACGCCCCCTCCTCCGCACTCGCCATGTCCGGCATCGGCTTCGAGAGCAGCTTCAGCCCGAGGATGCGCCTGCGCAGCGCGGAGCGGGAGAGGTTGACGACGGTCTGGCGCAGGTAGGCCAGGGTCTTCTGGGGGTCGCGCACACGGTTGCGCGCCGAGTGCACGCGTATGAACGCCTCCTGGACGACGTCCTCGCAGGAGGCCGTGTCGTCCAGCAGCAGGGCCGCGAGGCCGAGCAGCGAGCGGTAGTGCGCGCGGTAGGTCTCGGTGAGGTGGTCGACTGTGGTGCCCGCGGTCATGGCGTCGTCAGTGCCCTCGCGCGGGGACGGTATACGGGCGGGACGTGCGGTCGGCATGGGTGCGATCACCGGCATGCCGCCGGGTGTGCGGGGTCGCCGGAGGGGGCGCACTGCCACGCCGCGAGCCGGGACCACTGTGATGTCGAGAACCTCTGCCACGCCTGTTGGACACGCTTCCCCCCGCCAGGGTTGTACGCGCGAGGCACCGCTTTTGACGGTGTAACAAACGCCCGCATGCGTACCCGCCCTCCCGAATGCCCCATATGTCGAGACGCCTTGTTGGGGCGACCGCAAAGACGCTCCCCTCCCAACTGCCGGTTGCAGTAAGGCGAGGAGCGAATAATCGAACACAACAACGCCCGCGTTCAAGTGATCTAGCCAAGTCGTTCAATGTTCGACTTGATCACAGGGCGTTCACAGATCCTACAAAGAATTCCGCTCTACGGCGCCCGGAGTTACGCGGCTCGAAGCTCCGCTGCGACGAGCTCCGCGATCTGGGCGGTGTTGAGGGCGGCTCCCTTACGGAGATTGTCGCCGCACACAAAGAGTTCGAGTGCGGTGGGGTCGTCCAGCGAGCGCCGCACGCGCCCCACCCACGTCGGGTCCGTCCCCACCACGTCCGCGGGCGTGGGGAATTCGCCCGCCGCGGGGTTGTCGAACAGCACCACGCCCGGCGCCGTGGCCAGGATCTCGTGCGCCCGGTCGACCGTGACCTCGTCCTCGAAGCGGGCGTGCACGGCCAGCGAGTGCGTCGTGATCACCGGCACCCGGACACAGGTGACCGAGACCCGCAGATCGGGCCGGTCCAGGATCTTCCGCGACTCGGCGCGGACCTTCAGCTCCTCCGACGACCAGCCGTCGTCCATCAGCGAGCCGGCCCACGGCACGACGTTCAGCGCCACAGGGCCGGGGAAGGGGCCGTTGTCGTCGCCCACGACCCGTCGTACGTCGCCGGGGCTGGTGCCCAGCTCCGTACCCGCGACGAGGGAGAGCTGGGTGCGCAGCGTGTCGACCCCGGCCCGGCCCGCGCCGCTCACCGCCTGGTACGACGAGACGACCAGCTCGGTCAGTCCGAACTCGGCGTGCAGCGCGCCTATGGCAACAATCATCGACAGCGTCGTGCAGTTGGGGCTCGCGACGATGCCGCGCGGGCGGACCCGTACGGCATGGGGATTGACCTCGGGGACGACCAGTGGCACCTCCGGATCCATCCGGAAGGCGGCCGAATTGTCCACGACGACCGCGCCCAGGCCCGCCGCGATGGGCGCCCACTGGGCGGCCACGTCGTCCGGTACGTCGAACATCGCGACGTCGACGCCTGTCAGAGCCTCCTCCGACAGCGCCAGAACCTCGGTCTCCTCCCCGCGTACGACCAGCTTCCGGCCGGCCGAGCGCGGGGAGGCGACGAGTCTGATCTCGCCCCAGACGTCGGCGTGCTGCGACAGGATCTGGAGCATGACGGCGCCGACGGCTCCGGTCGCTCCGACGACCGCGAGTGTCGGCTTGCCAGTCACTTGCGAGTCACCTTCCAGTGCCCCCGTAGACGACGGCCTCGTCGGAGTCACTGTCCAGGCCGAAGGCGGTGTGCACGGCGCGCACGGCCTCGTTGACGTCGTCGGCGCGGGTCACGACCGAGATGCGGATCTCGGAGGTCGAGATCAGCTCGATGTTCACACCCGCGTCGGACAGCGCCTCGAAGAAGCCCGCCGTGACGCCCGGGTTGGTCTTCATGCCGGCGCCGACCAGGGAGATCTTGCCGATCTGGTCGTCGTAGCGAAGCGACTCGAACCCGATCGCTGCCTTCGCCTTCTCCAGGGCGTCGATGGCCTTGCGGCCGTCGGTCTTGGGGAGGGTGAAGGAGATGTCGGTCAGGCCGGTGGTCGCGGCAGAGACGTTCTGCACGACCATGTCGATGTTGATCTCGGCGTCCGCGATGGCACGGAAGATCGCCGCGGCCTCGCCCGGCTTGTCCGGCACACCGACGACCGTGACCTTGGCCTCGGAGACGTCATGGGCGACTCCGGAGATTAGCGCGTGCTCCACCTGCTGGTCCCCTTGCGGCTCGTGACTGACCCAGGTCCCGCGCCCGCCCGAGAAGGACGAGCGGACGTGGATCGGGATGTTGTATCGGCGTGCGTACTCGACGCACCGGTGCAGCAGCACCTTGGAGCCGGAGGCGGCGAGCTCCAGCATGTCCTCGAAGGAGATCCACTCGATCTTCTGGGCCTTCTTCACGACCCGGGGGTCGGCAGTGAAGACACCGTCCACATCGGTGTAGATCTCACAGACCTCGGCGTCGAGCGCCGCGGCCAGCGCCACGGCGGTCGTGTCCGAGCCGCCCCGGCCGAGGGTGGTGATGTCCTTCTTGTCCTGGGACACACCCTGGAAGCCGGCGACGATGGCGATGTTGCCCTCGTCGAGGGCGGTGCGGATACGGCCCGGCGTGACATCGATGATGCGCGCTTTGTTGTGGACCGAGTCGGTGATGACACCTGCCTGGCTGCCCGTGAACGACTGGGCCTCGTGGCCCAGGTTTTTGATCGCCATGGCCAGCAGGGCCATGGAAATCCGCTCACCTGCGGTCAGCAGCATGTCGAATTCACGTCCGGCAGGGATCGGGGATACCTGCTCGGCGAGATCGATCAACTCGTCCGTCGTGTCGCCCATCGCCGAAACCACGACAACGACCTGGTGGCCGTCCTTCTTGGCATCGACGATCCTCTTGGCGACGCGCTTGATGCCTTCGGCATCGGCAACGGAGGAGCCTCCGTACTTCTGCACGACAAGGCCCACGTGCGCTCCTCGCTAGTCATTACTGCGGTCGGCTCAGTTTACCGAGCAGGCCGGGCCCGCCCACGCCGTATCACATCCTGAGATGTCCCGCTCATGATGTGATCAAGACGCAACCCGGGCAGGCTCTGACCTGCTCGGTGAGGATGCCTGCCCCGGCGCACGTCCGGTACGCGGAACGTGGGGTGGCTCACATACCGGTCACCGCTCGTGGCGGCGTACGGTCACGTCACCGTGCGCAGGCCGAGCGGGCCCGCCAGTTCCTCCGCCATGACCTTGCCGGCTTCCTTCTCCAGCTCCTCCTCGCCGAGGTCCTGGTCCGTGTCCAGACCGTCCAGCTCCTCCAGGGGCTGGTCGAGGCGGACGTGCGCGACCAGGGACTGGAGGGCACGGAGGCAGGCGGAGGCGGTTGAGCCCCAGTTGGAGAAGTACGAGAACTGCCACCACCACAGGGCTTCGGACGTGCGGCCCGCGCGGTAGTGGGCCAGGCCGTGGCGGAGGTCGGTGATGACGTCGGCCAGGTCGTCGGAGATCCGGCAGGCGACCGGCGCCTTGCGCGGCTCGTACGGGTCGAAGACCTCGGAGTAGACGTCGATGGGGTCGAGCATGCGGGCGAAGCGCTCGCGCAGGTCGTCCACGTCCGGCTCCGGGCCGAGGTCCGGCTCGTACCGCTCGTCGGGGACGATGTCCTCGTGCGCGCCCAGCCGGCCGCCCGCCAGGAGGAGTTGGGACACCTCGAGCAGGAGGAACGGGACCGCACTGTCGGGCTCGTCGCCCTTGGCCACTTCCGTGACCGCGACGATGAAGCTTTCGATCTGGTCCGCGATCTGGACGGCGAAATCGTCCGGGTCCTGCGCGACCGCATGCAGCAGCTTCGTGTTGGCGTTCGCGTTGGCGTCAGGCTTTGCGTCAGACATCGAGCAATCGTCTCCCCTCGAAGGCACGGCCCAGCGTGACCTCGTCGGCGTACTCAAGATCTCCCCCGACGGGGAGTCCACTGGCCAGGCGTGTCACCCGCAGACCCATCGGCTTGACCATCCGGGCGAGGTAGGTGGCGGTTGCCTCGCCCTCCAGGTTCGGGTCGGTGGCCAGGATCAGCTCGGTGACGGTGCCGTCCGCGAGGCGCGCAAGCAGCTCGCGGATCCGCAGATCGTCCGGGCCGACGCCCTCGATGGGGCTGATGGCCCCGCCGAGTACGTGATAGCGGCCGCGGAACTCCCGCGTCCGCTCGACCGCGACGACATCCTTGGGCTCCTCGACGACACAGATGACCGCCGGGTCGCGGCGCGGGTCGCGGCAGATCCCGCACCGCTCCTCCTGCGCGACGTTGCCGCACACCGCGCAGAACCGGACCTTGTCCTTGACCTCCAGGAGGGCGTGGGCAAGGCGGCGGACGTCGGTGGGCTCGGCCTGGAGGATGTGGAAGGCGATCCGCTGCGCGCTCTTGGGACCGACGCCGGGCAGCCTGCCCAACTCGTCGATGAGGTCCTGGACCACGCCTTCGTACAACGGATTGCCTTCCTGGTACTGCTCGTCCTGGTGCTGCTGTCTTGGTCTGCTTGTCCTGCAGGCCTTGCTCAATACGTACGGTAGTTGTTGCGGGGCCGCCTTAGAAGGGGAGGCCCGGCATACCCCCAAGACCCTGGGCCAGCGGGCCGAGCTTCTGCTGCTGGAGTTGCTGGGCGTTGTCGTTGGCGGCCTGGACCGCGGCGACGATCAGGTCCGCGAGCGTCTCCGTGTCGTCCGGGTCGACCGCCTTGGGGTCGATCGTGAGACCGAGGAGCTCCCCCGAGCCGTTCACGGTCGCCTTGACGAGGCCGCCGCCGGCCTGGCCGTCGACCTCTGTCCTCGCCAGTTCTTCCTGGGCCTTCGCGAGGTCCTGCTGCATCTTCTGGGCCTGCTGGAGCAGCTGCTGCATATTGGGCTGGCCACCACCGGGAATCACGGTCACTCCTGGCACTTCGACGACGGTTGTTCGGTATGGCGAGCCTACGTGTTCGCCGGGCGCCCTGCCCCATGCCGTACGAAGCGACTCTTTCGGGTGAGAAGGTTTGCGCGCACTACCTGACCAAGACCCCCTTCCGGCCGGAAATACCGGCATGTCGGCCCCGCCGCCCACCATTCGGCGGTAGGAAGGGCACGCGTATGCGCTGCGCGCATCAGGCGTTACTTCACGTCATGTTGCGTCACGTAACGTCACGTCACTCACGTCATGAACAGAGCGCAGAGGAGTGCCCGGTGAGCCAGCCGGAGATGCAGCCCGAGGGGCCCGCCCGGAGGGAGGGCAAGGGCGCCGACGAGCAGTTGCCCGGGCGGTCGTACGGGCGATCCTCGGGGCGGTCGAACGGCGAAGGCGATCTGACCGATCTGACCGGGCGGCCGTTCCCGCTCGGCGACTGGGGCGAGCCCGCCGAGCGTCTCGACGAGCTCTACCAGTGGGTCGAGGCGGGTGCGCTGCGTACCGCCGACTGGTATCTGGCCGACCGGTCGTGGAAGCGCCGCAGCGCGCGTGCGCTGCGGATCGGGACAGCGGCCGGCGTGATCACCGGGGCCGCCCTGCCGCTCGTCGACCTGGCCGGGGCGGTGGACGGGACGGCGGTGTGGGGCTACCTGGCGCTGCTGATCGGGGCGGCGTGCATGGGCTGCGACCGGTACTTCGGGCTTACGTCCGGGTGGATGCGGGACATGGCCACGGCGCAGGCGGTGCACCGGCGGCTGCAGGCGCTGCAGTTCGACTGGGCGTCGGAGAGTGTGCGGGAGGTCCTCGGCCCTGCCGAGGGGACCGCGAGCGAGGCGGCCGAGCGGTGCCTCGGTGTGCTGCGGCGGTTTTCGGAGGACGTGACGGAGCTGGTGCGGTCGGAGACGGCGGACTGGATGGTGGAGTTCCGGGCGGGGCCTGCGCCGCTGGGGATGCAGTCCTCGCTGGGCGGCGTGGGCGGCCCACGGGGCGAGGGCGGGTCGTCGGCCGGGCGCTATCCGCTGCCCCCGGGCACGCGTCCGAACATGCCGCGCCAGAGGCCCCCGGAGTCGCCTCGCTGAGGGCCTGTGGACCCCCGGAGTGGGGATGTGGGGTGCGGGGCACCCCACATCCCCGGTGCGGCCGCTTCGCGCCGCGAACGCTCTAGCTGAATATGATCATGGAGCCTTGGCCGAGACTACGGGTTGCTGCCGCGTGCAGGCCCAGCCAGACGTGACGTTCGCGGGCGAAGGGGCTTTCGTCGTACGGCAGTGGGTCCGCCGGTTCTTCCAGGGTTGTGGGGCGGCCCGGCGGCCGGGGCGGCGACGGCGGGTTCGCCGCGTCGATGCCGATCGACGCGGCCACGAATTCCAGTTCGCGCAGCAGGCCCTGCGTGGAGCCCAATGGGCCGCCGCCGGCCAGGAGTTCCTCGTTGGACAGCGGCGCGGCGAAGTCCACCGGGACGTACGCGCCCGCGTGGTCGTAGTGCCAGACCAGGTGCGACTGCTGGGCCGTCGACTCGAACATCTCCAGGAGCTGCGCGTAGTCACCGCCCAGCGCATCCACCGGGGTCACTTCCAGGCCGCAGATCTGGAGCAGGTACGCGCGGCGCAGGAAGTGCAGGGCGTCGTAGTCGAAGCCGGCCACCGGGGCTACGTCGCCCGACAGGCCCGGCATGTAGGCGAATACGGGGACGGTGGGCAGGCCCTCGTCGGTGAGGGCCTTGTCGTACGACGCGATCTCTTCGGCGAAGGGATTGTCGGGGCTGTGGCACAGCACATCGACGAGGGGGACCAGCCACAGGTCACAGGCCACGTACGGCTCGCTCTCCACTGGGTTCGTGCGACGGTCGGGACAGCGTAGTGCTACGAACCCGCTGCGCACAGTTGGCGGATGGGGGCGGACTTTTTCAACCGGTGCTGCCCACGTCTTTTCAACCGGTACTGCCCACGTCCCAGATCCAGGCTCCGCCCACCCGCTCTCCCGGCCGTCCCAACAGCTTCGACACCGTCCTGTACAGCGCCGCCTCGTTGTCCTGCGGGGCGAGTACGACGACGCCCGCCCGCCAGTACGTCAGGTCGGCCCGTGCCTGTGCCTGCCAGTTGGGGCCGATCGTTGGGATCCGGCCGCCGTAACGGATGTCCCGCAGGAGGTTGGAAGTGTGGCGCGGGGAGGCGCCGTAAATGCCGATACGGTCCGGGCCCCAGGGGCCGTTGAAGTAGCCGTGGGCCACCGGGAAGTGGGGGGCGGTGGCGGACTGCCAGTGCAGGGCCTCCGCATTGCCGGGGTCCGGGAGCGGGACGGGGACCATCGATTCGCCCTCGGCGACGTACGACTTCCACATGCCCTCCGCGATGAACGCCGGGACGTCCGGGCGGTCCCGTGTCGGCATCGGCGTCGGGACGATGGGGACGAGTGCGAGGGCGAGCGCTGTGGCGGCCAGGGTCCGGTGGAGACGGGGGACGCCGTCCGGTAGCGCGTTCAGGCGGTCCGCTGCCAGTGCCACCAGGATGCCCAGTGCCGGGGCGCAGATCATGGCCACCCGGGACTCGATGACCGATTCGAAGAGCGGCTGGTGGGCCAGCGCCCGCCACGGTCCCGTAAGGATCATGTCCGTGTACGGGATGCGGAACGTGGGGCCGAGGGAGAGCAGCCCCGCCGCGAGGGCGGTGAAAGTGAGCGCCTTGACCAGGGCGAGGCGCCACAGGCTGATGACGATCGCGAAGGTCAGGCCGACGAGCGGCCAGCCGTAGAAGGCGTTCTGCTCAGTGCGGTTCATGGCGAGCGGATCTGCCCTCGCCTCGTCGCCGAGCAGCGCGCGGCCGGAGAACTCCAGGAAGGCGAGCGGGCTGTTGCCGGCTCTGTCGCCGTGCAGGACGCTGTGGTAGCTCTGCGGCCCGAAGAACTGCCAGTAGAGCGGGTAGGCGACGAGCGGGAGGCAGACGGCGGCGGCCACCCCGACGCCCTTGAGCAGCGGGCGCCATGCCGCCCGTGCCACCTCCCGGTTCGCGAGGGCGTACGAGAGCGCGAAGAGCAGCATGCCCATGGCGGCGAGGAGCAGCGGCTCCTCGCCGAGGAAGATCTGGTACGTCGCGAAAAGGCCGATCAGGGCCCCGTCCCGTACGACCCGGGCGTCCCTTTCGCAGAGCCGCAGTGCCCTGTCGACGATCACCGGGATCATGAACAGCACCGCGAAGTTGGGGTGGGCGGTGGCGTGCGAGATCATCGGCGGCGCGAAGGCGCACAGCGCGGCGCCGACGGCCGCCGCCCAGCGGCTGCTTACGAGCCGCTTCGCGATCAGCCAGTACCAGGCGACGGCGGTCGCAGCCAGGCCCACGGTCAGGACGAGCGCCCAGGTCACGGTCGGCCCGAGGGTGAGCGTCACGGGGGTGAGCGGGACGGACAGGCCGAGCATGACGGTGTTCGCCATGAGATTCACGCCGTCGGGGAAGTTCTGCGCGGTCGTGAAGAGCGGATTGCGGAGATGCGCGATGTTGTCGGCGGTGACCGCGAAGAACCATTCCCACTGGTTCTGGTCCTGGCCCGAGTCGGCGAGGTAGCGGTGGTCCAGGTCTGCCCACAGCCCCTTGTAGAGGATCACTGAGGCGAGGAGGAAGAGACCGGCGACGGCGAGGTCGACGGGGCGTACGCGCCGCCGTACCGACTCGGTCGGCCGTGTCTTCAGGCGTACCAGCTCCAGCAGCACCTTGCCGTAGTCGGCGGGCCTGACCTTGGAGCCCTCCTGGTGCGCCCAGCGGACCGGAACCTCGGCCACCGGCCATCCCTGCCGCCGGAAGAACTGCAGTATCTCGACGTCTATGCCCCACCCGTCGAGCCGCGCGTCGGCGAAAGCGGTACGCGCCTTGTCCCCGTCGAAGAGTTTGAAGCCGCACTGCGTGTCCCGTATGCCGGGGACGGCGACGGCCCGTATGAGGCGGTTGCCCATCCGGCCGAGCCACTCGCGGATGCGCCGCTGGTGTACGTCTATGGCCGAGTCGGGGTGTGCGCGCGAGCCGATGGTGGCGCTGAGCCGCCCGTCCCCGTCCGACAGCTCCTTGTCGAGCCGGTCGAGCTCCTCGATCGGGGTCGCCAGGTCGGCGTCCGTGACGAGCACCATGCGGCCGTGCGAGGCGGCCACACCGCGGCGCAGGGCGTGGCCCTTGCCGCGGTTCCCTTCGGCGCCCGCCTCGACCAGCTGGATGCGCGGTTCCCGGGCTGCGGCGGCCCGTACCGCGTCGGCCGTACCGTCCGTCGAGCCGTCGTCGACGACGATCAGCTCCCAGCTGTCCCAGCGGCCCGGATCGGCGCGCAGGTGGGCGGAGATGGCGTCCAGCGTGGGGCCCAGTCGCCGTTCCTCGTTGTACGCGGGGACGACGACCGTCAGATCGACACTCACTGTTGAGAACGCTCCAGGCTCTCTGCGCTCTCCGCGCTCTCCAGGCGCTCCGCCCACGCGACCAGCTCCGCGTAATACGCGCCTATCACCGCCCGCAGCGCCTCGCCGTCACCGCGCGTGACCGCGTCCACGACCTCCGAGTGGCCGCTCCACAGCCGCTCCTTGAGGCTCGGGTCGCCGCGCAGATGCGGGACGGAGAAGACCCAGCAGCGCAGCCGCAACTGGTGCAGGAAGTCCGAGATATGGGGATTTTCGATGAGCGAACCGAGCTCACGCCAGAAGCGCAGGTCGTACCCGATGAAGATGTCCAGGTCGCCGGCCCTGGCCGCCCGCGCGGCCTCGTCCGCCCGGCGCCGTACGGCCATCAGCGCGCCGACGTGCGCACCGCTGACACCGCCCTCCGCGATCTTGCGGAAGACGCCGTCGGCGATCAGGGAGCGGGCCTCGACCATGCCCCGGAAGTCGGCGACGGAGATCTCGCAGACGCGGAAGCCCCTGTGCTGGTCGGAGTCGAGCAGGCTCTGTGCGGCCAGGTCGACGAGCGCTTCCCTGACGGGCGTCGCGGAGACGCCGTACTGCTCGGCTATCTGCTTGACGGTGAATTCCTGGCCCGGCCGCAAACGCCCTGCCAGCACCTCGTCACGGAGCGCGTCCGCGATCTGCTGCCGCAGGGTGTTGCGGGTCACAGCTCCGGTCGCGGGCATGGCGTCTTTCCCCTTCGTATGGCTCCGGACACCTTAGGCGCTGTTGTCCGGGACCTGCCGGAGGGCCGGGGGCCGCCGCTCCTGACCTGCGTTTTTACACAGGCCAGGAGCCGCGCGCCGCCTTGGATCAGGCCGCCGTCGTGTGCTCGTCCGCGACCGAGAGAGCCACGTCGAGGGCCGCCAGGCCCTCCTTCGCCTCCGCCTCGGTGACGTTGCACGGCGGGACGACGTGGGTGCGGTTCATGTTGATGAAGGGCCAGAGGCCGTTCTTCTTGCAGGCCGCGCCGAACGCCGCCATCGGGGCGTTGGCCGCGCCCGCCGCGTTGTACGGGACGAGCGGCTCGCGGGTCTCGCGGTCCTTGACCAGGTCGAGTGCCCAGAACATCCCCGTACCGCGGATCTCGCCGATGCTCGGGTGGCGCTCCGCCAGCTCGCGCAGGCCCGGGGCGATCACCGTCTCGCCGATGTGGGCCGCGTTCTCGACGACACGCTCCTCGTCCATCACCTGGAGGGTGGCGACGGCGGCGGCGCAGGCGAGGGGGTGGCCCGAGTACGTGAGACCGCCGGGGTAGGGGCGGGTGGAGAAGGTTTCGGCTATCTCGGCGGAGATCGCCACGCCGCCCAGGGGCACGTAACCCGAGTTGACGCCCTTCGCGAAGGTCATCAGGTCCGGTACGACGTCGAAGTGCTCGGACGCGAACCACTTGCCCGTACGGCCGAAGCCCGCCATGACCTCATCGAGGACGAAGACGATGCCGTACCGGTCGCAGATCTCGCGTACGCCCGCGAGGTAGCCGGGCGGCGGCGTCATGATGCCCGCCGTGCCCGGGATGGTTTCGAGCACGATCGCGGCGATCGTGGCCGGGCCCTCGAAGGCGATGGTGTCTTCCAGGTGCTGGAGCGCGCGGGCGCACTCCTCGGCCTCGGTCCGGGCGTAGAACGCCGAGCGGTACAGGAAGGGCGCCCAGAAGTGGACCGTGCCCGACGTGCCGTTGTCGGAGGCCCAGCGGCGCGGGTCGCCGGTCAGGTTGATCGCCGTGGAGGTGGCGCCGTGGTACGAGCGGTAGGCGGCCATCACCTTGTGGCGGCCCGTGTGCAGACGGGCCATGCGGACGGCGTTCTCGACGGCCTCGGCGCCGCCGTTGGTGAAGAAGATCTTGTCGAGGTCGCCGGGGGTGCGCTCGGCGATGAGGCGTGCGGCCTCGGAGCGCGCCTCGACGGCGAAGGCGGGCGCGAAGGTCGTCATCTTCGCCGCCTGCTCCTGGATCGCGGCGACGACCGTGGGGTGCTGGTAGCCGATGTTGGTGAAGACGAGGCCGCTGGTGAAGTCGAGGTAGCGGTTGCCGTCGTAGTCCCAGAAGTAGGAACCCTCGGCGCCGGCGACGGCGAGCGGATCGATCAGGCCCTGGGCGGACCAGGAGTGGAACACGTGCGCACGGTCTGCTGCCTTTACGGCCGCGCCGGCCTCGGGGCCTCCCCTGCTCGAACGGAGTTGAGAGCTTGGGGAAGAGTCGACATGAGGGGTCATGGGGCCAGCGTAAAGACGCGCAGGTGGGGGGTGACATGGCCACCTTGTATGGACTGCGCCACTTTCGTGGGCAGGGTGTCGATCGAGTCCGGCCCGGCGACCACTATTGACAACATGCTGTCATTACGACAGCATGTTGTCATCAAGCTTCGAGCAGCGGGGCTTCGAGCCGAGGGAGACCGTCATGACCGGCAAGACCGTGCACCTCGCCGTTTACGACACCTACGCCGACTGGGAGACGGGCCACACCACCGCCCACCTCACCCAGCACGGCCACACCGTCAAGACCGTCGCCGCGGCCGCCGATCCCGTCACGACCATGGGCGGCGTGCGCATCCAGCCCGACCTCACGCTCGACGACGTACAGCCGCAGGACAGCGCGCTGCTGATCCTCACCGGCGCGAGCCTGTGGGACACGAGCGACAAGCTCGCACCCTTCGCCCGCAAGGCGCGCGCATTCCTCGAAGCCGGCGTGCCGGTCGCCGCGATCTGCGGGGCGACGGCGGGGCTGGCGCGCGAGGGGCTGCTCGACGACCGCGCGCACACCAGCGCCGTTTCCTTCTACCTCGCCGCGACCGGGTACAAGGGCGGCGAGCACTACCGGGAGGCGGACGCCGTCACCGACGACGACGGCCTCCTGATCACGGCCGGGCCGACCGAGCCTGTCGCGTTCGCCCGCGAGGTCTTCGCACGCCTCGGGGTGTACGAGGGCGAGAAGCTCGACGCGTGGTACCGGCTGTTCCACGACTCGGACGCCTCCGCCTTCGAGGTACTGGAGTCATGAGCCGGGAGGAACAGGACCTGCTCAGCCGTACGGCGCTGGGCACCTTCCGCCTCAACGGCCAATTCCTCGCCATTTCGGAGGAATTGGCCCGCCCGGCCGGGCTCACCGCCGCGTGGTGGCAGGTCATCGGCGCCGTACTGCACGAACCGCTCACCGTCGCCGGGATCGCCCGCACCATGGGAATCACCCGGCAGAGCGTGCAGCGCATCGCCGACCTGCTGGTGACGAAGGGCCTGGCGGAGTACGCCACGAATCCCGCCCACCGTCGCGCGAAGCTGCTGCGTCCGACGGAGGCGGGCCGGGACGCCGTGCGCAAGATCGAGCCGGGGCACGCGGCGCTGGCCGCGCGGCTCGCGGCGGAGCTGGGCGTGGAGGGGTTTGCCGAGACGGTACGGGTGCTGGAGCGGCTGTCGAAGGCGCTGGACGCGGTGGCGGACGTACGGGAACCGCAGGAACGGTAGGAAAACGCAGGACCGGTAGGAACGGTACGAACCGGTAGGACCGCCCACGAACCGCAGGGGGAACCGCAGTCGGCTTCCCGCCCGTCATTGTCGTACCGGCGCACTATTGTCGGTTCGTCGGGGGACACCGCGGGGAGGGTGGCGCTGCCATGGAGAAGCTGGGACCGGCCGATCCCCAACAGATCGGCGCCTACCGGCTGTTGGCACGGCTCGGGGCGGGCGGCATGGGGCAGGTCTATCTGGCCCGCTCCGGCCGGGGCCGTACGGTCGCCGTCAAGCTGGTACGTCAGGAACTCGCCGAGCAGGAGGAGTTCCGCGCCCGCTTCCGGCAGGAGGTCGCGGCTGCGAGGCGCGTCGGCGGCCGGTGGACGGCGCCGGTCCTGGACGCGGACACGGAGGCGGCGATTCCGTGGGTCGCGACGGGTTACGTCGCCGGCCCGAGCCTCCACTCGGTCGTCTCGCCCGCGGCGGGGGGCGCGGGGGGTTCTGAAGCCTCCGGCGGCCATGGTCCGCTGCCGGAGCGGTCTGTCCACATCCTGGGGGCGGGCCTCGCCCACGCGCTCCGGGACATCCACGCCGCCGGTCTCATCCACCGCGACCTGAAGCCGTCCAACATCCTGGTCACCATCGACGGGCCACGCGTCATCGACTTCGGCATCGCGCGTGCGCTGGAGACGGTCGCGGACGCCGGCCTGACCAGAACCGGCGCCCTGATCGGCTCCCCCGGTTTCATGGCCCCGGAGCAGGTGCGCGGCGAGCGGCTCACCCCGGCGTGCGACATCTTCTGCCTGGGCGCGGTGCTGGCGTACGCGGCGACGGGCCGGCTGCCGTTCGGCACGGCCGACAGCGGTGTCCACGCGCTGATGTACCGCATCGCGACGGAGCCGCCGACTCTGGACGGCGTACCGGAGGGCCTCCAGGACCTCATCCGCGAGTGCCTCCACAAGAACCCGGCGTCACGTCCGTCCCCGGACCAGATCGTGGCCCGCACGCGCGGCGGGGACGGGGAACCGTGGCTGCCAGGAGCGCTGGTGGCCCAGTTGGGCAGCCACGCGATGAAACTGCTGGAGGTCGAAAACCCGGACGCGACCGAAGCCGCAAACCCGACGGCCCAGGCCGGCACCGCCCCGCGCGGGGACGCGCGCGCCGGAGGCGTGCCCGGCGGAGCGGGAGCCGGACGTGCCTGGCCCGGAGGCGACGCAGCGGGCGCAGCCAGCGCGGGTCCCGCCGAAGCCGGAGCCCACGGAGACGGAACCGGTGAAGCACCCGGAGCGCCCGGAGGCGCAGCCGCTACGCCCGGGCTCCCAGGAGCCGAAGCCTTCCCGCCCGGAGGCGCCGGACCAGGAACAGCGGCGCCTGGAGCGGGCGAATCTTCGGCCCCCGGGGGCGCGGGAGCCGGAGCGCCCAGCCCGGGTTCTGCGACAGCCCGAGGCGGAACCAGCGCAGCACCCGCGCCCGAGGGCCCGCGAGCCGAGGGCTCCGCCGACGGGGGTCCCGGAGCGGGTGTCGGCGGGCGTGGGGGCGGAGCAGCCGCCGCGCCTGTGCACCCGGGAGCGGGAGCCCCCGCTCCCAGGCGCACAGGATCTGGAACCGACGCACCCCCGCCCGGCTCCGCCGAAGCCGCACCACCCGGACACCGAACCGGCCCACCACCCGCAGCCGACGGAAGCGCAGCCGCGACACCCTGGCGAGCAGGTGCCGGAGCTCGCGACCCCGGGCGCGCAGGATCGGGGGCGGGCACGCCCCGGGCTGGTTCCGCCGCGGCCGGAACACCCGCAGCCAGCGGAGGCGCACCCGCAACACCCTGGCAGCCACACGCCGGACCCCCCGCCCCCACGGGCAGAGGAGCCGGAGCCGACACGCCCCCGGCCGGTTCCGCCACAGCCGGAACACCCGCAGCCGACGGAGGCGGGGCCTTCGCGCCCGGCGGCGCGGGGGCTGGCGTCGGCATGCCCGCAGCTGGTTCCCCCGCCGGAGGCATGCCCCCAGGAGCCCGAGCCGGCGGCGTGCATGCGATGCCTACCGTTGTCAGTGCGGCCGGGCCTCCTCCTGCCCTTGCGCGGCCTCAGGCGCCGCCTCCCGCGCCGCGCGGGCACTACGGCTACCCCGTACCACCCCATTACGTCTACCAGTCGCCCTCCCCCGAGCCTCCGCCCCGCACCACGCGTTCCACCGTCGCGCTCATCGCCGTCGCGCTGGTCGTCGCGCTCGCCGCAGGCGGCTCCGTATACGCCTTCATGAACTCCGGCGGCAGCGACACCGACGGCCGCACCGACAACCGCAACGGCTCACCAACGCCGTCGTCCGGAGGCGACGAGAGCGCCACGCCCTCCGCCGACTCCTCGCCCACTCCCGAACAGGGCGACGGCGCCGTACCGACGGCATACCTCGGCACCTGGAGCGGCGGGCTCGACAGCTCCGAGGGGTACAGCACCCGCCGGCTCACCCTCCAGCAGGGCCAGGTCGGCGACACCGTGCTGTCGCTCACCGCGGACGGGCCGATGAAGGGCGGCGGCACCTACCACTGCGTCTTCCAGGCGAAGCTCGCCGCCGCCCCGAGCGGCGACGCACCCCTGCGTATCGGCCCGTCCAAGGTCGTTGTCGGCGAGCCCATGACCGCCTGTACGCCGGGCGCGGCAAGCGAAGTATCGCTGCTACCCGACGGACGGCTGCGCCGGGTGAACTCGACCAGTGGGGAGGCCCTCACCTACTCCAAGTCGGAGTGAGCGCGGGAGAGCGAGGGAGGGCGTGGGAAGCCTGTCCCGGACAGGCCGGAGGGCCGTGGCGCCAGATCGTCGCGCCACGGCCCTCCGTCGCAGTCCCGCAGGTCGTGCGGGTCCTGCAGGTCATACGGGGTCATGCGGGTGTTCTAGGTGAAGCGGAGCGTCAGACGAACGAGTTGATCTCGATCGTCTCCGTGCGGCCGGGACCGACACCGATCGCCGAAATCGGCGCGCCCGACATCTCCTCCAGAGCCTTCACATACGCCTGCGCGTTCTTCGGCAGGTCGTCGAAGGTCTTCGCCTTGGTGATGTCCTCGGACCAGCCCGGGAGGTTCTCGTACACCGGCTTCGCGTGGTGGAAGTCGGTCTGGTTGTACGGGAGCTCCTCGACGCGCTTGCCGTCGATCTCGTACGCCACACACACCGGGATCTGCTCCCAGCCGGTCAGCACGTCCAGCTTGGTGAGGAAGAAGTCCGTGAGGCCATTGACCCGCGTCGCGTAACGCGCGATCGGCGCGTCGAACCAGCCGCAGCGGCGGTCACGGCCGGTGGTGACACCGCGCTCGCCACCGATGCGGCGCAGCGCCTCGCCGTCCTCGTCGAACAGCTCCGTCGGGAACGGACCGGCGCCGACACGCGTCGTGTACGCCTTGAGGATGCCGATGACCCGGCTGATCTTCGTCGGGCCCACGCCCGTACCCGTGCAGGCGCCGCCCGCGGTCGGGTTCGACGACGTGACGAAGGGGTACGTGCCGTGGTCGACGTCGAGCAGCGTGCCCTGGCCGCCCTCGAAGAGAACGACCTTGTCCTCGTCGAGCGCGTTGTTGAGGATCAGCGTCGTGTCGGCGACGTACGGCTTGATCTGCTCGCCGTAGCCGAGCAGCTCCTCGACGATCTGGGCGGGAACGATCGCGCGGCGGTTGTACAGCTTCGCCAGGATCTGGTTCTTGCCGTCGAGCGCCGCCTCGACCTTCTGCTGAAGGATCGACTCGTCGTAGAGGTCCTGGACGCGGATGCCTACGCGGTTGATCTTGTCGGCGTAGGCCGGACCGATTCCGCGGCCGGTCGTGCCGATCTTCCGCTTGCCGAGGAAGCGTTCCGTCACCTTGTCGACGGTCGTGTGATACGGCGTGATCAGGTGCGCGTTACCGCTGATCAGCAGCTTGGACGTGTCGACGCCGCGCTCGTTCAGACCGCTCAGCTCGGAGAGCAGGACCGCCGGATCGACTACGACACCGTTACCAATGACCGGCGTGCATTCCGGAGTGAGGATTCCGGAAGGGAGGAGATGCAGCGCATACTTCTGGTCGCCAACGACAACCGTGTGGCCGGCGTTGTTGCCGCCCTGATAGCGCACTACATAGTCCACAGATCCACCGAGCAGGTCGGTGGCCTTTCCCTTGCCTTCGTCACCCCACTGAGCACCGAGCAGCACAAGTGCGGGCACAGGCGTACACCCCTTCCGGGCGGGGCATGTCCAACGTCAGGGGGCGTACGTACGGCGTACACCTGATACTGAGCCGTCGGACCGGGTGCCCCGGAATAGACGAAGCCCCTGGCGCAATAGCGCAAGGGGCTCTTGCACAAAGATGCTACCCGAGGAAGGACCGAGGTGTCGGCTCCAGAGCCCGCCGCGCACACCGCGCATCCGCTGCTGGTGGTCATCGACCCGGTCGCCCGGCGTACGGACGGCGAGTCCGTGCGTATCGCCAAGGACGTGCTGTGCGCCGCGGCCAACGCCAAAATCTGCCTCCCCGAGGGGCCCGAGGAGTTCGCGCGGGCCCTGGCCCGCCGGGGCAGTCGCCGCCCCGTGGTCATCGGCGACGACCGGGCGCTGCTGCGCGCCGTGTCCCTCCTGCACCGGGACCGGGAGCTCGGTGACGGGGCGCTCGCGCTGATTCCGGTGGGCGCGGGCTTGGATCTCGCGCGTGCGCTCGGCGTCCCGACGTCGGCGGTGGCCGCGGCCCGTGCGGTGCTGGAGGGCGTCGTACAGCGGCTCGATCTGCTGGTGGACGACAGCGACGGCGTGGTGCTGGGCGATCTGCGGATCCCGGCTGCGGCCGCGGCTCCGGGAGTGCGGGCGGTCGGCAGCCCTGCCGCGGCTTCCGTCTGGGACACCTGTCGCTCGCTGGTACGGACCCTGGTGCGGCCCGCGCCGCTGTCCGGGCCGCACGCCGTCCGTACGCACCGGCTCCGGGTGGAGGCCGACGGGGTGCTGCTGCACGACCTGGACCGGCCGGTCGAGGACGTCTGGCTGTGCTCGCGCGGCGGCCGCGCGGAGGTGGTGATCAGCCCGGAGTCGGGTGATCAGGTGCGGGCGGACGCGCTTGCGGTGACTGTGTCGGGCGCGGATTTCCGGTACCGGGCGGACGCGTTGGTCGCGGGTCCGGTCCGGACGCGGACATGGACGGTGCGGCCGGGGGCGTGGTCGCTGATGCTGCCGACCCGACCGCCAGACCGCCTGACTGCCTGACCGCCTGACTGCCTGACCGCCTGACTAGCCGAGATCGAGGGTCGCCCGGTGTTCCTTCCACCGGTCGAGCATCGTTCGCAATTCGTTGTGGAGGAACTCGAAGAACGCCGCGGTCTCGGCCGCCCGCGCCCCCGCGGGTGTGTCGGGGCCGAGCATTTCCGCCCCGTCGCGCAGGACCTTTTCCCAGCGGGTCAGGACCTGGTCGCGGCGGGTGAAGGTCTCGTACCAGAGCTCGTTGTGCAGGACGTATCGGTCACGGCGTGAGCCCGGGTCGCGCTCCCTGCCGACCATGTTGGCCTGGGAGAGATAGCGGATCGCGCCGGAGACGGCGGCCGGGCTGATCTGCAACCGCTCGGACAGCTCCGCCGACGTCATGCTGGCGGTCTCCGAGGCCAGGAGTGCCGCGAAGACGCGTGCTGCCGTCCGCTGCATGCCGGCTTCGGTCATTTCGGACGCGAAGCGCTCCACGAAGCGCGATACGGCTTCCGCGTCCGGCCCTGTCGCGGTGGCGCCACCGCTGTTCTCGCTGCTCTCGCCGTTCTTGCTGCTCATCGCCTCATCGTCTCCCCTGCTCAGCCTGCCTCAGCGAGTTTATACGCTTCCTTAACTTCACAACTTTGTGAAAGTAGCGTATGTTCTGAATCATGACGAAGGCAATCACCGTCGCCGGACTGCACAAGTCGTTCGGGCGGACGCACGCGTTGGACGGCCTCGACCTCACCGTCGAGACCGGCGAAGTACACGGCTTCCTCGGACCCAACGGCGCCGGGAAATCCACCACCATCCGGGTCCTCCTCGGCCTCCTGCGCCCCGACTCCGGGGCCGCGCAGATGCTCGGCCGGGACCCGTGGAAGGACGCCGTCGAACTGCACCGGCGCGTCGCCTACGTCCCGGGTGACGTGACGCTGTGGCGGAACCTGAGCGGTGGCGAGGTCATCGACCTGTACGGGCGACTGCGCGGAGGCCTCGACAGGGCGAGGCGCGCGGACCTCGTCGAGCGGTTCGAACTCGACCCCACCAAGAAGGGGCGTACGTACTCCAAGGGCAACCGGCAGAAGGTCGCCCTCGTCGCCGCCTTCGCCTCGGACGTGGACCTGCTGATCCTCGACGAGCCGACCTCCGGCCTCGACCCGCTGATGGAGGAAATCTTCCAGCAGTGCGTCGAGGAGGAGCGCCGGCGCGGCCGGACGATCCTGCTGTCCTCGCACATCCTCAGCGAGGTCGAGAGCCTCTGCGACCGGGTCAGCATCATCCGCAAGGGACAGACCGTCGAGACCGGATCCCTGACCGAGCTGCGCCACCTGACGCGTACGAGCGTGACGGCGGAGCTGGCCGGGGAGCCGAACGGGCTAGCGCATCTGCCCGGGGTGCACGACCTGGCCCTTCAGTCGATCGAGGGGGGCCAGGGGATGGGGGTCCCCCCGGACGGAGTCTGGGGGAGGGTCAGGCTCCAGGTCGAGACCGACAAGCTGGACGCCGTACTCAGGTCGCTCACCGAATCCGGCGTGCGCTCGCTCACCAGCACCCCGCCGACCCTGGAGGAACTCTTCCTCCGTCACTACGCACCCGAAGAGGCGATGTCGCGATGACTGCCGTAGCCCTGCCCGTGGCACGCACGGGAGGATCGCGTCAACTCGCCGGTACGGGCGTCCTGTTGAGGCTCGCTCTGCGCCGCGACCGGATCATGACGGCCGTCTGGGTGGTGGTGATCGCAGGCATGGTCACCAGCGGCGTCGGTTCCATCGAGAAGTTCTACGACACCGCCGAAAAGCGGGCGGATCTGGTGCAGTCGCTGGGCAGCAACGGCTCCCTGCGTGCCATGTACGGGCCGATCTTCAGCGACTCGCTCGGTGGCATCGTCGCCTGGCGCTTCGCCGGCTTCGCCGCCGTACTGGCCGCCGCCATGAGCCTGATCATCGTCATCCGGCACACCAGGGAGGAAGAGGAGACGGGCCGTCAGGAACTCATCTCCTCCGCCATGGTGGGCCGCCGGGCCCCGCTCACGGCAGCCCTGCTGGCGGCGCTCGTCGCCAACACGGTGCTCGCGCTGATCATCACCGGCGGGCTCGCCGGACCCACCGGGTCCGCGGCCGGTGCGCTCGCGGTCGGGGCGGGCGTCGGTGCGGTCGGCATGCTGTTCGCGTCCATGGCGGCCATCGCCGCCCAGCTCACCGAGAGCGCGCGGCTCGCCAAGGGCATCACGGCCGGGGTACTGGGCACGGCCTTCGTCCTCCGTGCGGCCGGTGACTCGGCGACGGCCGACGGCTCGTCCGTACTGACGTGGCTGTCGCCGCTCGGCTGGGCGGAGCATGTGCGGCCGTACGCCGGCGAACGCTGGTGGGTGCTGCTGCTCGTGGTGGCGGCGGCCGTCGTCCAGGGCGTTGTCGCGTACACCCTCGCGGGGCGGCGGGACGTCGGGATGAGCTTCCTCGCGACGCGGCCGGGGCCTGCTGCCGGGCGCCTGGCCACGGCGGGCGGGCTCGCCTGGCGGCTCCAGCGAGGCTCCCTCCTGGGCTGGACCGTCGGCTTCGGCCTCGCCGGGCTCGTCTTCGGCGGGATGGTCGAAGGCGCGGCGGATCTCGTCGGCGACAACGAACAGGCGAAGGCGATCTTCGAGCGCATGGGCGGGCAGGCCGGGATGTCCCAGGCCTTCCTCGCCGCGATGGCCGGCATCTTCGGCATGGTCGCCGCGCTGTACGTCGTCGCGTCCGTGCTGCGGTTGCATGGCGAGGAGACCTCGCAGCGTGCGGAGCCGGTGCTGGCGAATGCGGTCGGCCGGTTGCGGTGGGCGGCGGGCCACCTGGTCATCGCCTTCGGCGGCGCGGCGCTGATCATGCTGGTGGCGGGCCTTGGCCTGGCCGTCGGCTACGGCAAGGAACTCGGCCCCGTCCTCGGCGCGTCGCTGGCCCAGCTCCCGGCGATCTGGCTGCTCGGCGGCCTGGCGGTACTGCTGTACGGCGCGTTCCCGAAGGCGGCGGTGGCGGCGTGGGCGGCGGCGGGCCTTTCGCTGGCCCTCGGCTGGATCGGCCCGGCGCTGGAGATCCCCCAGTGGCTGATGAACCTCTCACCGTTCGGGCACCTGCCGAAGCTGCCGGGGGCGGAGGTGGTGTGGGCGCCGGTGGTGGCGATGACGGTGGTCGCGTTTCTGCTGGTGGCGACGGGCCTGGCGGGGCTGCGACGCCGGGACGTCCTTTCGTGAGGGAGGCGTGCGGTGCGCGGGTGCGGCGGGCCTGCGCCTGCGGGGCGGGCTTCTTCCCCACCCCGCCCCTTCCCGAACTGGGGGCAAGCCCCCAGACCCCCGGGACGCCCGGGGAAGACCGGGGTCTGGGGCGGAGCCCACGCGGCGGCAGCCGCAAAATGTCACAGCCGGGAAAGGGGCGGGTAGGGGAACAGCGCCGCAGGCAACCCGCACCACACAACGCACCCGCCTCCCCCTCAGACCTCCACCCGTAGCCCCCTCAAGCCACGGATCACGTAACCCGGCTTCCATTCCGGCGGCGCCCCAGCAAGCCGCATCGCCGGTGCCCGCCGCAGCAACTCGCCGAAGGACGCCGCCAGTTCGAGACGCGCCAGCGGTGCCCCCAGGCAGTAGTGGATGCCCGCGCCGAGCGACACGTGCGGATTGTCCGTGCGGGCGAGGTCGAGGACATCGGGGCGGTCGAACACCGCCGGATCCCGATTCGCCGAGCCGAAGAGCAGCGCCACCTCCGAGCCCCGCGGCAGAGTGACCCCGTCGACCTCGACGTCGTCCAGCACCCACCGCTCAAAGAGCTGCAGCGGCGTGTCGTACCGCATCAACTCCTCCACAGCGGTGGGCAGCAGACCGTGATCCGCCCGCAGCGCCGCCAGCTGCTCCGGGTGGCGGAAGAGCGTCCACCACCCATTGGCCGTCGTATTGACCGTGGCCTCGTGCCCCGCATTCAGCAGCAGCACACACGTCGAGATCATCTCCTGCTCGCTGAGCCGGTCCCCCTCGTCGTACGCGGCGATGAGCGCCGAGATCAGATCATCCGCCGGATCCTTGCGGCGTACGGCGATCAACTCCCGCAAGTACGCCGAGAATTCGACTGACGCCCGGACCGCGCGGCGGGCCGTCTCCTCCGGCGGGTTCAGCTCGTACATCCCGCAGATGTCCGCCGACCAGGGCCGGAGCAGCTCGCGGTCCGGTTCCGGGATGCCGAGCATCTCGGCGATGACCGCCACCGGCAGAGGTTCGGCCACCGCCGACAGCAGGTCCCCGCCGCCCTCCGCGACGAACGCCCCGACCAGTTCACCCGCAAGCCGCCGCACCGTCGGCGCCAGCCGCTCGACCGTGCGCGGCGTGAACGCCTTGGAGACCAGGCGCCGGATCCGGGTGTGGTCGGGCGCTTCGAGGTCCAGCATGCCGTTGTCGTTGAGGACGTGAAACGGCTCGTGCTCGGGCGGCGGCGGCGTGCGCCCGAACTCCTCGTGCGTGAAGCGATGAAGGTACGTACGGCCGAGCCGGCGGTCGCGCAGGAGGGCGGAGACGTCGGCGTGGTGCGGGACCAGCCACTGCCGCGTCGGCTCGTACCAGTGGACTCGGCCACGGGCCCGCAGTTCGGCGTACGCCGGGTACGGGTCGGCGACGAAGGAGGGCGACCAGGGGTCGAACGTCTCTGCCATGACAAGACGCTAACGGAAGCCGCCCGCCCACGACAGAGACCCTCTACCCCGGCGTGACCAGCCGCGCCTCGTACGCGAACACCGCCGCCTGCGTACGGTCCCGCAGGCCCAGCTTCACCAGGATCCGGCTCACATGCGTCTTGATCGTGGACTCGGCGACCACCAGATGCGACGCGATCTCCGCGTTCGACAGGCCCTGGGCGATCAGCACCAGGACCTCGGTCTCGCGCTCCGTGAGGTCGCCGATCTGGGCAAGAGCAGGCGGGCGCGGGGCCTCGGCGAGCTTCGAGAACTCCGAAATGAGGCGCTTCGTCACCGTCGGGGCCAGCAGCGCCTCGCCGGACGCCACCACCCGCACCCCGTCGGCCAGCTGCCGCGCCGACGCGTCCTTGAGCAGGAAGCCGGAGGCGCCGGCGCGCAGCGCCTGGTACACGTACTCGTCGAGGTCGAACGTCGTCAGCACCAGCACCTTGGCGTCCGCGTCGGCGGCGACGATCTCCCGCGTGGCCTCGATGCCGTTCAGCTCCGGCATACGGATGTCCATCAGCACGACGTCCGGCCGCAGTGCGGCGACCTGCGCGATCGCCTCGCGGCCGTTCACCGCCTCGCCGACGACCTCGATCTCCGGCATCGCGTTCAGGAGGACCGTGAAGCCCTCGCGGACCATGATCTGATCGTCGACGATCAGCACGCGAATGGTCATGCGGTCGGCTCCGGCTTCACTACGGGTGCGGTTTCGGCGGGCGCGACAGGGATGAACGCCGCCACCTCGTACCCGCCCTCCTCCGTCGCCTGCGCCGCCATCTCGCCGTTCAGCATCGACACCCGCTCCCGCATCCCCGTGATTCCGTGCCCGGCCCCGGGCGACGGCTTGACCAGGCCCTGGGGTGCGGTGTTCACGATGCGCAGACCGAGGCCTCCCAGCACGTACGACACCTCGACCTTCGCCGTAGAGCCCGGCGCATGGCGCAGCGCGTTGCTCAGTGCCTCCTGGATGATCCGGTACGCCGAGAGCTCGACGCCCTGCGGCAGTTCCCGTACGGAGCCTGTGATCGTTTTGTCCACCGTCAGGCCCGCGTCCCGCACATTCGCCATCAGCCCGTCGAGCTCGGCCAGCGTCGGCTGCGGCGCGTCCGGCGCCGCGTTGTACTCGGAGGACTCAACCCGTACGACCCCGAGCACGCGCCGCAGCTCGGTCAGCGCCGCCACCGCGTTCTCGCGGATGGTCACGAAGGCCTGCTCCAGCTCGGGCGGCGGGTTCTCCACCCGGTACGGGGCGGCCTCGGCTTGGATCGCGACCACCGACATGTGGTGCGCGACGACATCGTGCAGCTCGCGGGCGATCGTCGTCCGCTCCTCCAGCAGGGTGCGCCGGTCGCGCTCGACCGCGGTGACGGTCCGCTGGACGGTCACCTCGCGCTGCGCCTCGCGACGGACGTTCACCACCGTCGTCGCGAGCAGCGCCAGTGCGGCGACGAACAGCATCTGCGGGCTGTCGGTGCTGTAGCCGCCCAGGAACACCTCGGCGAACAGGGCGTACGCCGCTGTGCCCAGCCACATCCAGGCGGCAGTGCGCGGCCGGGTCCTGGCTGCGACCACCACCATCACACCGAGGTGCGCCACGAAGGCGGGCGGCGTCCACGGCCAGCCGTCCCCGGAGCTGCCGAGGATGCCCACGAAGGGCGTGGACAGCAGTGAGACCCACCAGGCGCCGGACGGCCTGACCAGCGTCATCAGCAGCGCGGCGACCGGGAGAACACCGGTCACGAGACCCTCCGCCGCGCCCCCGCTGACGGCAAAGGCGATGAGCAGCACGAACATCGCCAGCCCCGCCACCACGGCGTGCGGCGTCCAGGCCGCGTACGTGCGCATCCGCTCCGGAAGGCGTCGGGTGAGCGGGCCGTCCGTGCTCATCGGCGGCAGCGGCCGGTAGGCGAAGGCGTCGTGGAACAGGTCCTGGCGGAGGCCGCTCAGCGCACCCATGGCCAGGCGGAACTCGGGACTGCGGGTCTTCTCGGTCACGTACAGAACGGTAGGCGAGGGTACGGCCGCGGTCGTCAGCCCCGATGGGGATCCTCCCGCGTCCGTCCCAGGTACTACGCGGCTCCCTGCTCCGCGCCGTACACCACGCCGTTCACCAGGCCAGTTGCGCGATCTCCTCCGCAGCGACCGCGCACGCGTCCGCCGCCGGGTCGATCAGCGGGAAGTGCCCGACGTCCTCCAGCAGCGTGAGACCGACCGTCTCGCCCGCCTTCGCCGCCGCCTCGGTGTACGCCTCCGCGACCGCCTGCGGTACGACGATGTCGGTGCGGCCCTGGACGATGACCGTGGCGATGCCCGTCGGCAGCAGCGCGGCCGGGTCGGCGTACGGCCGCCGCTCGTCGAACTTCGCCCGCCCGCCGAGGAGCTGCACGGCCGCACCGGAGCACACATCCAGCTCGTCCGCGACCGCGAAGTCCGCGATCGGCGCGAGCGCGACGACCCCGCGCAGGGGCGGCGCGTCCGCCAGGTACCACGGCGAATCCGGAGGCAGTACGTGCCGGGCGGACGCCCACAGCGCGAGGTGCCCGCCGGCCGAGTGGCCGGTGACGACGGTGCGCCGCGAGTCGGCGCCGGGCAGTGCCTCCCGTACGAGACCGGGCAGCAGGTCCATCGCCGCCGCCACGTCGTCGAACGTCTCCGGCCAGCGCCCGGCGACCGGATCGGTCCCCCGCTGCTGCGGCAGCTCCCCGCCCCGCCGGTACTCGACATTGGCGACGGCGAAGCCCCGGCGGGCCAGGAAGTCCGCGAACGGCGTGATGTGCTGCCGGTCGTACGGGGCCCGCCAGGCGCCGCCGTGCAGGACGACGACCAGCGGGGCCCGCTCCCGGCCGTCACGCGGCGCGTAGAAGTCGATCACCTGGTCGGGGTGTTCGCCGTACGCCGCGGTTGCGTCGGGCACGACGGCCGGGTGGGCGAAGGCCGACTCGGCCTCGGCAGCGTCCCGTTCGGCTGAGGGGTCCGGCATGAGGGGACCAACCCTTCGGTGCGTACAGCCAATTGATCTAGCCGACGGGACGCTACCAGCCCTCAGGCCGGCACTTCTCCCGGCACTTCGCCCGGCGTTTCCGCCAGGACTTGCGCCAGAACCCGGGCCGCTCGCTCCGCATCGGCGAAGCCCACATACAACGGTGTAAATCCGAACCGCAGGACGTCGGGGCGGCGGAAATCACCGACCACACCACACGCGATCAGCTGCCGCATCACCTCGCCGGCACTCAAACCCCCGTCGCACCGCAGCGAGACCTGGCTGCCCCGCTCGGCGTGCGCCGCCGGGGTCACCGGCACGACCCGCCCCTCGGGCACGTACGCGTCCACGCACTCCAGGAAGAAGTCCGTCAGCGCGAGTGACTTTTCGCGCACGGTTTCGACGGCGACGCCGTCCCAGACGTCGAGCGCGGCCTCCAGCGCCAGCATGGACAGGATGTCGGGCGTGCCGACCCTGCCCCGTGCCGCACCGTCCGCCGGGGCATAACCGGGTGTCATGCCGAACGGGTCGGTGTGCGAGTTCCAGCCCGGGAGCGGGGAGTCGAATGCCGCCTGGTGGCGCTCGGCGACGTACAGATAAGCGGGCGAACCGGGCCCGCCGTTCAGGTACTTGTACGTACAGCCGACCGCGAAGTCGACGCGGTGCGCGTCGAGTCCTACCGGCAGCGCGCCCGCGCTGTGGCACAGGTCCCAGACAGCCAGGGCCCCGGCCGCGTGGGCGGCGGCGGTGAGTCCGGGCAGGTCGTGGAGGCGGCCGGTGCGGTAGTCGACGTGGTTGACCAGAACCGCGGCGGTACGCGGGCCGAGGGCGGCCGGCAGGTCGGCGGGGGCCACGGGGACGAGCCGCTTGCCCGTCATCCTGGCTGCCGACTCGGCGATGTAGCCGTCCGTGGGGAAGGTCGTCGCGTCGACGAGTATCTCGTCCCGCGACTCGGGCGCCAGGCGGGCCGCTGCCACAACCGCCTTGAAGACATTGACGCTTGTCGAGTCGCCCACCACGATCTGACCGGCGGCGGCGCCGACGAGCGGCGCGATCCGGTCGCCGATGCGCTCGGGCGCGGTCCACCAGCCGCTCTCGTCCCAGGAGCGGATGAGCAGGTCGCCCCACTCACGGTTGATGACGTCGGCCACCCGCGCCGGTACATGGCAGGGCAGCGCGCCCAGCGAATTGCCGTCCAGGTAGACGGCGGAGTCTTCGAGGGCGAAGAGTTCGCGCCGCTTGGCGAGTACGTCGGCGGCGTCCAGGGCCGCGGCCCGCCGCTGGAGATCGTCCCGGAGATCAGACATGGCTGCGCGCCGTCCACAGCTCGGGGAACACGTTCTTCGTGGCCCGCTTCTCCAGCCAGGCCACTCCGGCGGAGCCGCCGGTGCCGACCTTGGAGCCCATGGCACGCCGGGTCGCGACGAGATGGTCGTTGCGCCATCGCCACACCAGTTCGCCCACGTCGGTCAACACCTCGCCCAGGCGGACCAGCTCGTCGTTCTGGTCGCCGCGGTAGACCTCGGCCCAGACCTCCTCGACCTCGGGCGAAGGCTCGTACTTCTGCGCCAGATCGCGGTCCAGTACGCCGGCGGGCACCGGCAGACCGCGCCGTGCGAGGAGCCGGAGCGTCTCGTCGTACAGGCCCGGCTGGTGCAGCGCCTTCTCCAGCTCGGCGTGCACACGCGGCGCACCGCGGTGCGGGACGAGCATCGAAGCGGACTTGTCGCCGAGCAGGAACTCCATCCGCCGGTACATCGCGGACTGGAACCCGGAGCCCTCGCCGAGCGCGCTGCGGTACGAGTTGAACTGCGCGGGGGTGAGGTGGGCGAGCGGGCGCCAGGAGGCGTTGAGCGCTTCGAGTTCACGCAGGGAGCGCTTGAGCGCGTCCATCGCGACCGGCAGATTGTCCTCGCGCAGCGCGGTGGCCGCGGTCTCCCACTCGTGGACGATGACGGTGAACCACAGCTCCATGACCTGGGTCGTCACCAGGAAGACCATCTCGCCGGGATCGTCGGAGCGAGGGTGCTGGAGGTGGGTGAGCACATCCGCCTGGACGTAGTCCTCATAGGGAGTAGTGCCCGCAAAATCCAGGTTCGGGGTCTCCGAACCTGCACCGGGGGCATCGGGGTATTGCGACATCGCTGTCTCCTCGACACAAACTTCCAGGTAGCGGTCCGCCCCTTCCTTGTCGGCTACGGAGCCCCGGTCCCTTCCCGGCATCATAAGACGAGCGCTCGACGGTCGGCCCTGTGAGGTGCGTCCCGTCTGCGGCGCAAGGCCTGGTGGTACGGCCTGGTAGTACGCCGCAGACGCGGGAAGCCCGCGCCGTACGCGTCCGTGAACGCGTGGGCGCGGGCTCCAGAAGGTGCTCCTGGCTCCTGGCTACCGCTCAGCCGAGGGTGTCGGCCGCCGCCGGGGAGGAGTCCCGCAGGAAGGCCGAGCAGCGCTCGTACTCCTCCTGCTCACCGATCGACTGCGCGGCGCGGGCGAGGGCGTGCAGCGCGCGCAGGAAGCCGCGGTTCGGCTCGTGCTCCCACGGCACGGGACCGTGGCCCTTCCAGCCGGCGCGGCGCAGCGCGTCGAGGCCACGGTGGTAGCCCGTACGGGCGTACGCGTACGACTCGACGACCCGTCCGCTCTCGAACGCCTCGTCGGCGAGCTGGGCCCAGGCGAGCGAGGACGCGGGGTACTTCGCGGCGACGTCGGTCGGCGCGGATCCGTTCGCGAGCAGCTCGCGCGGCTCCGGGTCGTCGGGCAGGTGGGTCGGGGGCGGTCCCCCGAGCAGGTCTTTGTGAATGGCCATGAGCTCCAGTCTGCCTGGCTCAGTGGCCGGGCGGCACCGCCGGGGGCCGGGGGCCGCCGCCCGCACGCTCCAGCGGCGGTGCCGTCACCCCGCAGTGCACCTTGCACTCCGGCACCTCGCACTCCACCTCCGGCTCCGGCACCCGCACCGTCGCCCAAGCGATCACCGCCCCCAGCACCAGCAGCGCCGCGCACATCGGCATCGCCCGCCGGAATGTCTCGCCGAACTCGGCGGCCGAGCGGTAAGCCTCAGGCCCCATCCCGGCCAGCAGCGGCAGCGCCGCCACCGCGACCAGGCCGGCCGCGCGGGCTGCCGCGTTGTTGATACCGCTGGCCAGCCCGGCTTTGCCGGTACTGACGGAGGCCAGGACCGTCGCGGTGAGCGGCGCGACCAGGGTCACCATGCCCGAGCCCATCACGAGCATCGCGGGCAGCACATCGACGACGTACGACGCCCCCTCGCCGACGCGCAGCATCATCAGCATCCCGGCCGCGCACAGCAGGGGGCCGACGGTGAGCGGGATGCGCGGGCCGATCCGCTGTGCCAGTTCGCCGGACTTCGCGGACAGGAACAGCATCAGCACGGTGGTGGGGAGCAGCGCCGTACCGGCCTGGACGGCGGAGTAGCCGACGACGACCTGGAGCTGGAGGGCGGTGAGGAAGAAGAAGCCGCTGAACGCCGCGTACACGCACAGCGTCACGGCATTGATGGCGCTGAACTGCCGCGACGCGAAGAGCGTCAGCGGCATCATCGGGTCGGCCCGCACCTTCTCGACGTACAGGAAGACCGCACCCAGCACGATCCCGACGGCCGCGGAACCGACCACCAGCGCCGACGCGCCCCGCTCCGGCGCCTCGATCAGGGCGTACGTCACGAGCCCGAGAGACAGTGCGGCGAGCCCGGCACCCAGCACGTCGAAGCGGCCGTGCGCCTGCGGGTCCTTCGACTCCGGTACGTGTTTGAGCGCGACGGGGACACAGAGCGCGGCCAGCGGCACGTTGAGCAGGAACACCCAGCGCCAGCCGGGACCGTCGACCAGCCAGCCGCCGAGGAAGGGCCCGACAGCAGCCCCGACCCCGCCGAGCCCGGACCACAGACCGACCGCGCGAGCCCGGTCGTCGGGGTGGAACGAGGCCTGGATGATCGCGAGGGAACCGGGTGTGAGCAGCGCACCGCCGACGCCCTGCAGGGCACGTGCGGCGATCAGGATCCCGGCGTTCGGCGCCAGTCCGCACAGCAGCGAGGCCACCGCGAACCACACCACACCGATCACGAAGATCTTCCGCCGCCCGAACCGGTCGCCGAGCGCTCCGCCGAGCAGGATCAGCCCGGCGAGGGTCAGCATGTACGCATTGACGGTCCACTGGAGGACGGCCAGATCGGCGTCCAGGTCCTCGCCGATGCGGGGCAGGGCGACGTTGACGACGGTGGAGTCCAGCATCGCCATGCTGGAGCCGAGGACGGTCGTCAGCATCACCCAGCGCCCGGTGCGGGTGCCGAGCCTGATGTCCATCTCTCTCCTTGCGTGGGAATCCCCGCGGCGTAGTACGCTGCCAACCTGCTTCGGCAGCGGTCAGGGCTTGGCCGTCACGAGACTCCCCGGAGTCGAGTGAGAAGCCACCCCGTTTACAGGGTGGAGGAGTCACAGCCAGGATCATCCTCGTCTGGCGCGCCGCGCGCAGCAGAACAGCCCTCGGGCCCGGCACCTCCTGAGAGGTACCGGGCCCGACGAGCACGCCGCATCGGCGGTTACACCAGCTACTTCAGCTTCGTACCCGTGGAGCGCAGGTTCGCGCATGCCTCGGTGACGCGCTTGGCCATCGACGCCTCGGCGAGCTTGCCCCACGTACGCGGGTCGTACGTCTTCTTCGAGCCGACCTCGCCGTCGACCTTCAGGACGCCGTCGTAGTTGCGGAACATGTGGTCCGCGACCGGGCGGGTGAAGGCGTACTGGGTGTCGGTGTCGAGGTTCATCTTCACGACGCCGTTCTCCAGCGCGGTGGCGATCTCCTCGGCCGTGGAGCCGGAGCCGCCGTGGAAGACGAAGTCGAACGGAGACGCCTTGCCGTACTTCTCGGCGACGCCCGCCTGGAGGTCCTTGAGCAGCTCGGGGCGGAGCACGACGTTGCCGGGCTTGTAGACGCCGTGCACGTTGCCGAACGAGGCGGCCAGCAGGTAGCGGCCCTTCTCACCCAGGCCGAGCGCCTCGGCGGTGCGGAGCGCGTCGTCGACGGTCGTGTAGAGCTCGTCGTTGATCTCGTGGCTGACGCCGTCCTCTTCGCCGCCGGTCGGGGTGATCTCGACCTCAAGGATGATCTTCGCGGCGGCGGCCTTCGCGAGCAGCTCCTGGCCGATGGCCAGGTTGTCGGCGAGGGTCTCGGCGGAGCCGTCCCACATGTGGGACTGGAAGAGCGGGTTCTGGCCCTTGGCGACGCGCTCGGCGGAGATGTCGATCAGCGGACGTACGTACGTGTCCAGCTTGTCCTTGGGGCAGTGGTCCGTGTGCAGCGCGATGGTCACCGGGTACTTCTCGGCAACGATGTGCGCGAACTCGGCCAGCGCGACGGCGCCGGTCACCATGTCCTTGGAGTACTGACCGCCCAGGAACTCGGCGCCGCCGGTGGAAATCTGGATGATGCCGTCGCTCTCGGCCTCCGCGAATCCGCGCAGCGCCGCGTGCAAGGTCTGGGTCGAGGTCACGTTGATGGCCGGGTAGGCGAACTTGCCTGCCTTCGCCCGGTCGAGCATCTCGTTGTAGACCTCGGGGGTTGCGATGGGCATCTGTCCGCTCCTTGTGATGTGCGGGTAGTGGTGCTGGGCCCTGACCTGGGGGCGACGTCATCGTCGCCCCCATCTTTCCAGACTCTCGCCAGGACTCCACCGCGGTGTACCGCACGGACATGAGTGAGGGGCGGGCTGTTTCACGTGAAACAGCCCGCCCCTCACAAAACCCCAGGTCAGTCCTGGTAAGCCCGGTCAGCCGAGGTCAAGATCCGCCAGCTGGTAGCCCGTGAGGTACGGAAGCCCGGCCTCCGCGATGGCTCCGGCCGCTCCGCGGTCGACGATCGTCGCCACCGCGACGACCTCGCCACCGGCCTCGCGGACCGCCTCGACGGCGGTCAGCGGGGAGCCGCCCGTGGTCGAGGTGTCCTCGACGACGAGACAGCGGCGGCCCTTGACGTCGGCGCCCTCGATGCGGCGCTGCATGCCGTGCGCCTTCTGCGCCTTGCGTACGACGAAGGCGTCCAGGCGTCCGCCGCGCGCGGCGGAGGCGTGCAGCATCGACGTCGCGACCGGGTCGGCGCCCAGCGTGAGGCCGCCGACGCAGTCGAAGTCGAGGTCCGCGGTCAGATCCAGCATCACCTGGCCGACCAGCGGTGCGGCCTCGCCGTCCAGCGTGATCCGGCGCAGGTCGATGTAGTAGTCGGCCTCGATGCCGGATGACAGGGTCACCTTGCCGTGCACCACGGCCTTGTCCTTGATCTGCTGGAGCAGCTCACCACGTACGTCAGTCATGCCCATGAGCTTAAAGCCGTCGCACTAGAGCCGCCGCCAGGTCCAGGTGGTCGCGATCTCCAGCGGTTCGATCGGTGTGACGAACTGCGGGGTCGTATTCAGACCGTTCGGCGGCCCGGACTGCGGCTCCACGCACACGGCCTCGGGCTGCTCGTCGTACATGACGACCCACTCGGCGCGGCTGGCCACCTTCAGCTCCAGCTGCCCCGGCCAGGTGAGTGTGACGTCCACGCCGTACGGCATCCCGAAGCAGTCGTCCCACGGGCCGGGCGCGGGGTCGATACGCCGCCCGGTCGGGATGTGGTCGTCGCCGCGCTCCTCCTGCCAGGCGGGGGTGAAGTCCACCTGGACGTCCTCGCCGCCGAGGTTCCGCCGGAACCAGGGGTGCCAGCCGGCCTGCGCCGGGAAGGAGTCGCCGTACGTCTCGATCCCCATGGCCAGGGTGAGCGAGTCCTCGGCCAGCTCGAAGGTCTGGGTGACCCGGCCCGGGTACGGCCACGGGTCGGCGAGGTCGTACGTGAACGCGGCCTCGCTCTTCTCGGCGCGGGCGGTGCGCCAGGCGGTGTCGCGGCCGGTGCCGTGGATGGCGTGGGGCGGCGAGTTGAGCGGCAGTTGGTGCAGGGTCGCACCGTTGCGGAACTGCCCGTGCTCGGTGCGGCCGCACCACGGCACCATGGGGAAGCAGCCGTACCGGTCGCCCTGCCGCAGCAGCTCGGTGCCGCCGATACGGAGGCCGGTGATGCGGCAGCCGTTGTCCTGGTCAATGGTCAGTTCGGTGTCGCCCGCCGTCAGTCGCGTCTGTTGGATGCTCACACTCCGACCCTATGGGCTGGGGGAGGGGGCGCGTGGTGCGGTTGCCTGCGGCGCTGGTTCCGCTCCCCGCGAGCGGGGTCTGGGGGGGGAGCACCTCACGCGGCGGCAGCCGCAAAGTGTCACAGCCGGGAAGGGGCCGGGAGGGGAACTGCGCCGCAGGCGACCCGCACCGCCGCCCCGCACCCGCACCGCCCGCTACCGCCTCCGCCGCAGCACCCGGCCCACCACCACCGCCGACGCCAGCGCAATCGCCGCCGCCGGTGCGATCCAGCGGAGGGTGGCGCTGGTCGACGTCGCCTGGGGCGCCGGCACCGGGGCGTAACGCCCGCGCGGTGGCGCGTGGTCGACCTCTTCCGCGCTGCGCCCGATCATCGTGCGCCGCGCATGAGCCGCCTCGGCGGGCGGCTCGCTGGGGGCAGGCACTCCCGGTACGTCCGCCATCGCGTCGAGCCCCGGCGGCGGCACCTCGGTGTCGAACACGGACTCACGCGGTTCCGCGGGGGAAGCGGGGGCAGCCTCCTCCGGGCCACCCTCCGACTCCGCCTCGGCCGCGGCGTCGGCATCGGCCTCCGCCACCGCCTCCCGCCCCGCCTCGTCCACCAGCCTCGCGGTAAACCGGTCCAGCAGCCGATGCGCCGCAGCCAGCGTCGTTTCCGCATCCTGCTCCGCGATGCGGCCCTCGCCACTGGCCGTCCCGGCGTACGTCACGGTCGTACCCCTACCGCCACCACCACCGTCATCGCCCTCGGCCAACCCCACCGTCAGCGCCAGCTTCACCGCACCCGTGCCGCGCGCTTCCGTGCCCTCGCCTTCGACATCGAAGCGGCCGTCGGGCCGGGCGGTGACGCGCAGGGTTCCCCGGTACGTGATCGTGTGGCCGCCGACGCGGAGTTTCAGGCGCCCCGAGAGCGGCCCGGACGCCGTGTCGGCGTCCTGCTGGAGCCCCGGGACGCAGCGAGCGACGCGGGCGGGGTCCCCCAGCGTCTGTCGCAGGGCCTCTGCCGGAACCGGAACGAACACCTCATGCTCCATGGGCCCGAGCCTACTCACGCACACCCACCCGCACCCGCCTCTGCGCGGAATCCGCACGCGCCGCACAGCCCCGCGTACCGCTCGGACCGCGTACCGCACAGCCCGTGCACCACCCAGCCCGTGCGCCCGCGCAGCCGCGTACCGCTCAGCCCATGCACCGCTCAGCTCGTGTACCGCGGGTGCACCAGTGTCGAAGCCGGCACCCCCTGCACCCGCGCCCCCTCCGCCGACCGCTCCCCCGCCCGGAGCGCCTCCGGCGTCAGCGACCGCAGCCGGGGCGCATCCGCCGCGAGGGCGAGCTCAGGGGACGTACCTCTCGCAGCGAGTACGAAACCCCAGTCGTCCGGGGCCGCCGCCGCGCCCGACGCCCGGTCGGGGCCCGCGGTGAAACCGGAGAGGCGGCCGGCCGCACGGTACGGGCGGGTCCGCAGGCCGGCCGCCCGCAGCGTCGCATCCACCGTCCAGTAGACGCGCGGCCGCGTCGCGAGCGGCCCCGCGTGGACGACCAGCCGCCCGCCGCCCGCCATGACACGCGACGCGAGCCCGTAGAACTCCTGGGAGTAGAGCTTCGTGCTCGGCGTAATGCCGGGATCGGGCAGATCCGAGATCACCACGTCGTACGGCGCCTCCCCCGGCCCCTTCTCCCGCAGCCAGGTGAACGCGTCGCAGTTGGTGACCCGCAGCCTCGGATCCCGGTGGGCGTGCTCGTTCAGCGCGGACAGGGCGGGGTCGGTGCGGGCCAGCCGCACGACGCCCGGGTCGAGTTCGATCATGGTCAGCGACTCGACGTCCGGGTAGCGCAGGACCTCGCGCGCCGCGAGCCCGTCACCGCCGCCCAGGATCAGCACCCGCGCGTGACGCCCGCGCATCACGGGGTGCACGAGCGCCTCGTGGTACCGGTACTCGTCGCGGCCGCTGATCCGCAGCCGCCCGTCGAGGAAGAGACCGAGCGGCCCGCGCGGACTCCCGGTGACGACGACCTCCTGCACGTCGGTCTGTACGGCGATGCGCACCTGCGCCCCGTACACCGAACGCCGCGCCGCCCGCTCGAAGTCGTCGACGAGGACGGTCGCGGTGGCCAGCAGCGCGAGAACGACGGCATTCGCGACGACCAGCAGCCAGCGCGACCGCGGCGTCAAGTCCCGCCGGAACAGCAGCAGAACCAGCGCCCCGCCCGCCACGGCATTGACCGCTCCGGTCACCAGCGCACCGGTCAACTGCCCGGCCAGCGGCAGCAGAAGGAACGGGAATGCAAGCCCCCCGACCAGCGCCCCGACGTAATCGGCGGCGAACAGATCCGCCACATCACCGCTCGCGTCCCCGCTCTCGCCGCGCCTGGCCATCCGCTGGATCAGCGTCATCAGCAGCGGAATCTCGGCGCCGATGAGGACACCGATCGTCAGCGAGAAGGCGACAAGCACATACCGCGCCCCGCCGACCCACGCGAAGGTCGCATAGAGCACCAGCGCCGAACACCCGCCGACCAGCGCCAACGCCGCCTCGACCAGCCCGAATCCGAACGCGGCATGGCAGCGCAGCCGCTTCGCGAGCAGCGAGCCGATCCCCATGGCGAAGACCATCACCGAAAGCACGACGGACGCCTGGGTGACGGAGTCGCCGATCAAGTAGGAGGCGAGAGCGACCAGTTCGAGTTCGTACACGAGTCCGCACGCGGCGCAGACGAACACCACGCCCAGCACCAGGAATCGGCCGGTCCGCGGCCGCACAGGCAGGGGCGCCGCGGCTACCGGCTTCGTCTGCAGCACTGGCATTTCGATCACCATGCGAACGCTACGTCACAATTGTCTCACTGCCCGTCACCCACAAGGGTGCAACTACAGCGCGACAGGCATACGCGCGCCGACTCGTGACCGCGTCACCACCAGCCGCCCCTCCTGGGGATACGCATGCCATGTACGCCACCGCACCTGCCCCTCGTGCCGCTGCGCGAGCATCGCGGTGAACGCGTGCGGACTGCCGGGGAACGTGCCCGCGAGGCCGTTGGGGTGGTCGGCGACCAGCGCGAGGAGTTCCTGCGCGCGCCCCGCGAACTGGCCCTGCGAGAGCGTCTCGACGCGCGCCGCGAATTCGTACTCCCACTCCCCGAATCTCTTTGCCACCCCGAGCGGCAGCGGCGTACTGCTGCCCGGCATGCAGGCGACGGTCTCGGAGCAGGCATTTCCGGCCTCGTCCAGGAGCACTTGATGGGACGCGCCGAGGAGTCTCAACTGGAGTGTGGCACAGCCGAGTTGGAGATCGAGTACAGCAAGGGCGGGCAGCGGCTCCCGACCCAGCGCCCACGCCAGATCGGCGGCACGCGTGTCGGTATAGGCGGTCTTGAGTGTCGTGAGCATGTGTGGGCTCCGCAAACAGGCGTTTGGAAGGGTGGACCGGGGTCACCCGGGAAGTGTGATCAGGGGATTCGGGGGACCGCCCGCTCGGGTCCACATGAGGTCCGAGGACTGACGTTCTGCACAGCGAGGGAATCACGAAGCGCGCGCCGCTCATAGCATTTTTACCCAACTTGAAGGGGTTTCCACCCCCTCGGGGGCCAAGCAGTTCAACTGTTCAACAAAAGGGCGCCCGGCGGGAGTTACCCGCCGGGCGCCTGATGTGGTGCATGACTGATGCGAAGGGTGGTACGCGGACCAGCTGCCCCGTGTCAGCTGCCTCCGCCACCACATCCGCCGCCGCCACCGCCGCCGCCGCAGGACGAGCTGCCCCCGCAGGAGGAGCCACCGCTGCTGCCGCACGATGAACCACCGCTGCCGCTGCCGCCCGCCCACCAGCTGCTGCCGCCGCCGCTGTAACGGCCGGACCGATTCCGTCCGCCGCGCCGTCCCGTGACCCTGGTAAGCGCCACGACCACCACCGCCACAACGACCAGTACGAACAACCCGAACTCCATGCCCCTCACCGACTTTCCGATCCCCCGAAGCGAGGCACTCGCTTCTTGCTTCTTGCGTGACAGGGGGATGCCCTCGGCCAACCTCCGCGAAAGCAGACTTGAGCAACTCCAGAGGTTCGGCCCAGGATGGCCGCCATGACGAGGCCGAACGAACGACCGCTGCTCAACCGCCGACTCGCCGAATTCGGTACGACGATCTTCGCCGAGATGTCGGCACTGGCCCTGACGACGGGCTCGATCAACCTGGGCCAGGGCTTCCCCGACACCGACGGCCCCGAGGAGGTCAGGGAGGCGGCGGTCCGCGCGCTGCGCGAAGGCCGCGGCAACCAGTACCCGCCGGGCCCCGGCATCCCCGAACTGCGCACCGCCGTCGCGGACCATCAGCGACTGCGCTACGGCCTGACGTACGATCCCGACACCGAGGTCCTCGTCACCGCCGGCGCGACCGAGGCGATCGCCGCGTCCCTGCTCGCCCTGCTGGAGCCGGGCGACGAGGTCATCGCGCTGGAGCCGTACTACGACTCGTACGCCGCGTGCATCGCGATGGCGGGCGGCACGCGCGTCCCGGTCACCCTCCGCCCGCACGACGGTTCGTACCGTCTCGATCTGGACGAGCTCCGGGCCGCCGTGACGCCCCGCACTCGCCTCATCCTCCTCAACACTCCGCACAACCCCACCGGCACCGTCCTCACCCGCGAGGAGCTCGCGGCCGTCGCCGGGCTCGCCGTCGAGCGCGACCTGATCGTCGTCACGGACGAGGTCTACGAGCACCTGGTCTTCGAGGGCGAGCACATCCCGCTCGCCTCATTCCCCGGGATGCGCGAGCGTACGGTCACGATCTCGTCGGCGGGCAAGACGTTTTCGTTCACGGGCTGGAAGGTCGGCTGGATCACCGCAGCCCCGGCGCTGCTGGCGGCGGTCCGGTCGGCGAAGCAGTACCTGACGTACGTGTCCGCGGGGCCTTTCCAGTACGCGGTGGCGGAGGCCCTGCGCCTGCCCGAGACGTACTTCACCGCGCTGCGCGACGATCTGCGGGCCAAGCGCGACTTGCTGTCGGCGGGGCTTGCGGACGCGGGCTTCAAGGTTTACCGGCCTGCCGGTACGTACTTCGTCACGACCGATATCCGGCCCTTCGGGGAGGACGACGGCTTCGCCTTCTGCCGCTCGCTGCCGGAGCGGTGCGGGGTGGTCGCGATTCCCAATGCGGTCTTCTACGACCATCGGGGGGAAGGCTCGCCCTTCGTGCGATTCGCATTCTGCAAGGGCTTCGACGTCCTCCGGGACGCGGTCGGCCGCTTGAAGGGGCTGGCGGGGTAGGCCGGATGCGGCGTGCGCTGCGGGTTGCCTGCGAAACAGCCCCGCAACGCACGCCCCGGCGTCCCGTACGCCCACTCGGCCGCCCCCCGCTCGCGCCCCCTCCCGCCTCCGCCCATCGTCGGGTTGTACAACCCGCGCGCCCGGAGGTACACCGTGTCCGCCGACACCGCCGAGAGAGCCGCCGTCCGGCCCGCCCCCCGTACCTCCGCGGGCGTCCCCACAATCCGCACCGCCCTGCGCCGCGCCATCCCCGCGCTCGCGCTCTTCGCCGCCGTCCGGCTGGCCGGGCTCCTCGCGGTTGCCCTCACCTCCTGGCACGTCGGCAAGAACCCGCTCACGCGGCTCGGCGACATCTGGGACTCGCGGTGGTACACGGGAATCGCCGCCCACGGCTACGGCCACCGCACCCTCACCTTCGCCGACGGCGCCGTCGTCCAGAGCGACCTGGCCTTCTTCCCGCTCTACCCGGCACTGATCCGGACGCTCACCACCCTCGTCCCCGTCCCGCTCTCATCGGGCGCCGCCGGGCTCCTGATCGCCTGGGCCGCGGCAGCCGCAGCCGCCTGCGGCATCTACCTGATCGGCGAGCGCCTGTACGGCCGCCCCACCGGCACTCTGCTGGTCCTGCTCTGGGCCCTGCTCCCGCACTCGGTCGTGCTGACCATGGCGTACACGGAGCCGGTGCTCGCCGCCTTCGCCGCCTGGTCGCTGTACGCCGTGCTCAGCGGCCGCTGGCTCTGGGCCGGAACCCTGGCCGCGCTGGCCGGTCTGGCCAGGCCCAACGGCATCGCCGTCGCGGCGGCGGTGGGCGCGGCAGCGGCGTACGAACTGTGGAAGCGCCGCGGCCGTATGCCCTGGCAGATCTGGACCGGCGCCGCCGTCGCACCGCTCGGCTGGTGCGGCTTCGTGCTGTGGGTGGGGGCAGGGCGGGGCGACCCGCTGGGCGGGTATTTCGCGGTACAGGCCGGCTGGACCTCGCGCTTCGACTTCGGCGCCGGGTCACTGCGCTTCGTACGCCGCCTGCTGCTCGCCCCCGAGCGCCTGTCGTTCGCGATGGTGCTGGTGATCGTCGCGGCGGCGCTGGTGCTGTTCGCGCTGTTCCTGCTGGACCGCCCGCCGCTGCCGCTGCTCGTCTACACGGCCGTACTGGTGCTGATCACGGTCGGCGGCTCCGGCTTCTTCGAGTCCAAGGCCCGCTTCCTGCTGCCCGCCTTCCCCCTGCTGATCCCCCTCGCGGGCGCCATGGCAAAAGCCCGGCCCCGAGCCGCGGTCGTGGTGACCGCCGCCCTGGCCGGGCTTTCGCTGAGCTACGGGACGTATCTGGTGACGATCGCCCCGGTGCCTTTGTAGGACCGCCCTTTGCAGGACCTCCCGTTCAGGCGTCGCCGTCGCTGTCGCCGTCTCCGTCTGCGGAGTCGACGTCCTTCTCCAGGCCGAGCTGCTCGACGAGCCACTTGTCGAACTCGATCGAGGCCCGCACCCAGCTGACCGTCGACGACACGAAGTGCTCAAGGCTGACGCCGGTGCCGATCAGCATCTGCGCCTCACCGATGAGGCGGACGGTGCCGTCGTCGTGGGTGTGGCTGTAGACCTTGGGCCACAGCGTGCGGCGGTTCCAGTCGTCGATCAGCTCAAGGAGCTGGATCTTCTCCTCGATCTGATGCGGACGGTCGTAGAAGGTACGGACGGAGAAGACCTGCTGGTCGTCCTCGCCGCGGAACATGAAGTACGTACGGAATTCCTCCCACGGCGCGGCGAGGTCGCCCTCGTCGTCGACGACGTACTTCAGCTCCATCTGCTCGAGCAGCTGCTTGACGAGGTCCTGGTCGGGGACGACGGGGCCCGTCGGCCCTTCCGGCTGCGGTTCGGGCTGGCCCCCGAAGTTCGGAATCGAGGAGGGGTCAATAGACATCGCTGGGTACTCCTGAGGATGGCATGCCGTTACTTCTATCGACCCTAGCCCCGATTGCCGTCCGGCAACCCTCCGCCCCGAATCCGCCGGGCCCCGAGTCCGCCTTGCAGCGCTTCGCAGCGCCTCACAGCGTCTTGACCGGCGCCGGGCCCACGATCAGGCCGTCCCCCGCAACATCCACCCGCACCGTGTCGCCGTCCGTGACCTCGCCCGCGAGGATCTCCTTCGCGAGCCGGTCCCCGATCGCCGTCTGGATGAGGCGGCGCAGGGGCCGTGCGCCGTACGCCGGGTCCATGCCCTTGTCCGCCAGCCAGGCCAGCGCGGCCGGGGTGATGTCGAGGGTGAGGCGGCGGTCGGCGAGCCGCTTGGCGAGGCGCCCGATCTGGAGCTCGGCGATGTGCGCCAGCTCGTCCTTCGACAGGGCCGAGAAGACGACCAGGTCGTCGAGCCGGTTGAGGAATTCCGGCTTGAAGGAGGCCCGTACGATCTCCAGGACCTGCTGCTTCTTCTCTTCCTCGCCGGTCTGGGGGTACCCCCTGCTCGAAGAGCTTGGGGGATCGACGAGGCTGTGCCCACTCAAGAACTGACTGCCGAGGTTCGAGGTCAGGACGAGGATGGTGTTGCGGAAGTCGACCGTCCGGCCCTGCCCGTCGGTGAGGCGGCCGTCGTCGAGGACCTGGAGCAGGATGTCGAAGACCTCCGGATGCGCCTTCTCGACCTCGTCGAGGAGTACGACGCTGTACGGGCGCCTGCGCACCGCCTCCGTGAGCTGGCCGCCCTCCTCGTAGCCGACGTAGCCGGGGGGAGCGCCCACCAGCCGCGCCACGCTGTGCTTCTCGCCGTACTCGCTCATGTCGATGCGGATCATGGCCCGCTCGTCGTCGAAGAGGAAGTCCGCGAGCGCCTTGGCCAGCTCGGTCTTGCCGACACCGGTCGGGCCGAGGAAGAGGAACGAGCCCGTCGGGCGGTCGGGGTCCGCGATTCCGGCACGTGTGCGGCGTACCGCGTCCGAGACCGCACGGACCGCCTCGTGCTGCCCGATGAGCCGCCGGCCCAGTTCGTCCTCCATGCGCAGCAGCTTCTGCGTCTCGCCTTCGAGGAGCCGCCCGGCCGGGATGCCGGTCCAGGAGCCGACCACATCGGCGATGTCGTCGGGGCCGACCTCCTCCTTGACCATGGTGTCGGTACGGACCTCCGCCTCGGCGGCCGCGGCCTCCTCCAGCTCCCGCTCCAGGCCGGGGATCTCCCCGTACAGCAGCTTGGAGGCCGTGTCGAAGTCGCCGTCTCGCTGGGCGCGCTCGGCCTGGCCGCGCAGTTCGTCGAGCTTCTCCTTCAGCTCACCGACGCGGTTGAGGCCCTGCTTCTCCTTCTCCCAGCGGGCGTTGAGGCCGCGCAGCTCCTCCTCCTTGTCGGCGAGGTCGCGGCGGAGCTTCTCCAGCCGCTGCTTGCTCGCCGGGTCGGATTCGTTCTTGAGCGCGAGCTCCTCCATCCGCAGCCGGTCGACGGCGCGCTGCAGCTCGTCGATCTCGACGGGCGACGAGTCGATCTCCATACGGAGCCGGGACGCGGCTTCGTCGACGAGGTCGATGGCCTTGTCGGGGAGGAAGCGCGACGTGATGTACCGGTCGGAGAGCGAGGCGGCCGCGACCAGCGCGGAGTCCGCGATCTGCACCTTGTGGTGGGCCTCGTACCGCCCCTTGAGCCCCCGCAGAATGGCGATCGTGTCCTCGACACTCGGCTCGGCGACCAGCACCTGCTGGAAGCGGCGCTCCAGGGCCGGGTCCTTCTCGATCCGCTCCCGGTACTCGTCGAGGGTCGTCGCACCGACCATGCGGAGCTCGCCGCGGGCCAGCATCGGCTTGAGCATGTTGCCCGCGTCCATGGCGGAGTCGCCGCCCGCGCCCGCGCCGACGACGGTGTGCAGCTCGTCGATGAAGGTGATGATCTGGCCGTCGCTCGCCTTGATCTCGGAGAGGACAGTCTTCAGCCGCTCCTCGAACTCGCCGCGGTACTTCGCCCCGGCGACCATCGCGCCGAGGTCGAGCGCCACCAGCCGCTTGTTCTTGAGCGACTCGGGCACATCGCCCTTGATGATGCGCTGGGCGAGCCCTTCGACGACGGCCGTCTTGCCGACGCCCGGCTCACCGATCAGCACCGGGTTGTTCTTCGTACGCCGCGACAGCACCTGTACGACGCGGCGGATCTCCTGGTCCCGGCCGATGACCGGGTCGAGCTTGCCTTCGCGCGCGGCGGCCGTGAAGTCGGTGCCGAACTTCTCCAGGGCCTTGTACTGGCCCTCCGGGTCGGGTGTGGTCACCCGGCGCCCTCCCCTGATCTTTTCGAACATGTCGAGGAGCTTCTTGGCAGTAGCCCCCTCCGCGGAGAGTATGTCCCCGGCCTTGCCGCCCTTGGCTGCGATGCCGATGAGCAGGTGCTCGGTGGAGAGATAGTCGTCGCCGAGCTCCTTCGCCCGCTGGTTGGCGTCGGCGATGACGGCCAGCAGCTCGCGATTGGGCTGGGGCGGGGCGACGGTGGCCCCGGTGACGCTGGGCAGCGCGGCGAGCAGCCGCTCGGCTCCGCCGCGTACGGCCGCCTGGTCCGCGTCCACGGCGGCCAGCAGGTCGATGATGTTCGCGTTGTCCTCGCCCGCGAGCAGGGCCAGCAGCAGATGCGCGGGGGTCAGGTCCGCGTGTCCGTCCTGCACGGCGCGATTGCTCGCCGCCTGGATCGCATCCCGGCTCTTGTTGGTCAGCTCTGCATCCACGTGCGCTCTCTCCTCCTGGCAAACCCTTGCTAAGTGGGCCAATCACCAGCTATGACTCATTCAGCGTGCACAAAGTTGAGTCTATTCCACTCAAGCTTGGGGCGATAGCGAACTGACCCCCGGGACTACGCTTTCAGGCATGCCCATCGACGTACGCAACCCCGGCCCGGAGTACCTGGCCTTCTGGCGCGAGCGCCACCTCTGCACGCTGACGACCCTGCGCCCGAACGGCTCGCCGCACGTCGTGCCGGTCGGAGTGACGTACGACCCGGAGGCCGGGCTCGCCCGCGTCATCACCAACAAGAACAGCACGAAGGTCGCCAATGTGCAGGCAGCGGGCGAGCTGGGCGCGCAGGTCGCCGTCTGCCAGGTGCAGGGCGGGTACTGGGCGACGCTCGAAGGGCGCGCGGTGGTCCGTACAGAGCCGGACGTGATCGCGGACGCGGTACGCCGCTACGCGGAGCGGTACGAGCGGATGCCGTCCCCGAACCCGGACCGCGTACTGATCGAGATCGCCCTGGAGAGGGCACTGGGCCGCGCACCGCTTCCCGAATGAAAACACCCGGGCGTGAAACACCTGGGCGCAGCTGAGACCGGCCGGACCGGCCGGGCGCAGCACAACGGCGCCATCGTGTTCAGGTCCACGATGGCGCCGCTGTGTGGGGGAGCGCCTGGGCGATTTTTAACGACGGGGGAATCGCGTCAGGCGCTGCGGGGGGTGGCGGTGCTGGCATTTGGCTCGATCAGCTGGTGGTCGCGCTGGTCGAGATTGACGAAAACCATGCCGTAGCGCACGGCACAGCGAACGGGTTGTGGAGCCCCCCGGGGCTTGCGGAGGCACCGATAGGCACGGACGTCCTCGTCCTCTTCGCGCGCGACCAGGATCGGTTCGCCGAACAGGGTGACCATCAGCGAGTCGCCACGGTGGGGAATGGCCGTGACCAGGTCGATGAAGTGCCAGCCCGAACGGTAGGCGGTGGCCATTTCGCGCCTGAAGGTACGGTCGTCCGGTGGAACGGTCATGCGTCCGACTTGGCCGGTGCGGTGTCCCAGCCCGAGTCCAACGACCCGGCCTGAACCACATCCCAGCCCGAGTCCAACGACCCGGCCTGGATCACATCCCAGCCGGAGTCCGGCGGGGTTTCCGCTCGAGCGTTGCCCGAAACAAGGCCGGCGCCACTCATCGCCCCGAAGGCCACGGCCGCGGAGAAAAGACCGGCAAGCACCGAGCGAAGCATTCTCTTGTACATAGTCGGCTTCGTCCTCACTTGATGGATTCCTCTCCCCCGCGTCACAAGACGATGGCTCATTCAGGCACGTCAGTGCCACAGGAACGATGCATCATGTTCCTGCACGTTCAGGACCCTGGGGGGTGGAGATTTGCCAGTATTCAGCTCAAACCCGACACATGCCCACGCCGTGACTGAATTGTGCGACGAGGGGGCGCGACTTTACGCCAGTGCATTGGGGACCGGACGCATCCCCCGCGCGGAGGTGGAACCTGCCCCCTGCCTCCTGGAGTTCGCCCTGCTTCATCCCGACCCGGACGACCCGAACTGGCTCCGCCCTGTTCCGCCGTCCGCCGTTCTCGCGCAGCGCCTTCACCCCCTTGAACGCGAGATCCAGGAGCGTAGACGGCTCTCGGTCGAGCTCACCGATGCTTTCGAGCCGTTCATGGCCATCAGCGCCCAGAGTCCGGCGCCCACTCATGCCATCACCGTGCTGGAGGGGTTCGACCGGATCAACGGTGCGCTCAACCTCGCGACCGCCGAGTGCCACAGCGAGATGCTCACGGTTCAACCCGGCGGCGGCCGGAGCGCGAATGTGCTGACGCAAGCACTGGAACGCGACCGGCCGCTGATCGAGCGCGGCGTTCGCATTCGCACGCTTTACCAGCACACCGTCCGCCACAGCCAGGGCACTCTCGCCTACGCGGAGCGCCTGGCCGACGGCAAGCTGGAGATACGTACGCTCGAAGAGCTCTTCGGCCGCCTGATCATCTTCGACCGCACGGTCGCCTTCATACCCGCGCGCGACGACCGCCAAGTCGCCCTGGAACTGCGTCACCCGGGCCTGGTCGACTACCTCGCCGCGGTCTTCGAACAGTTCTGGCAGCGCGCGGTCCCCCTCCAGGAGCAGGTCTCGTACAGCCACACCCCCGACGGCATATCCGGCGTACAGCGCTCGATAGCCAAACTGCTCGTAGAGGGTTACGTGGACGAGGCCATCGCCCGCCGCCTCGGCATGAACGTCCGCACCTGCCGGGCCCACATAGCCAAGCTCGCCGCCACCCTGGGCAGCGGCAGCCGCGCTCAACTCGGCTTCCTCATCGCGCAGTCGGAAATCCTCGACCAAGATCACTGACTGCACCACAGACCTCCGTTGCCCGGGCGCCGGGCCCGTGGCATGATCACGCCCGGCGCTCCCCCCACACTCCTGGTGCCTTCAGACCGGACCGAGAGCGATCCCCAACTCCATGCCTCAGCGTCTCCGCGCTGCCTTCGCGACCGCCGCCGTACTCGGCACAGCCGTCGCCGGCGTCGCCCTGCCCACCACCGCCGCGCAGGCCGCGGTCACTTGCGCCGACGGCGTGTGGAAGGCGACGTACTACGCCAACGCGTCCTTCTCCGGTACGCCGAAGCTCACCGCCTGCGACACGTCGATCAACGAGAACTACGGCACCGGCGACCCCGCCGGAGTCACCCTCCCCAACGACAACTTCACCGTCCGCTGGTCCACCACCCGCGACTTCGGCTCCGGCGGCCCCTTCGCCTTCAGCACCGAAGTCCGCGACGGCATACGCGTGTACGTCGACGGAGTCCGCAAGGTCGACGTCTGGAAGAACGTCTCCACCACCCAGACCAAGACCGTCAACCTCACCATCCCCAAGGGCCGCCACACCCTGCGCGTCGACTTCGTCGCCTGGACCGGCTACGCCAACGTCAAGTTCGCGTACGCACCCAGGACCTCGGCGAGCGTCGACACCGTCAAGCCCCTCACCCCGACCGGAGGGGCGACCACGTACTCGACCTCCACCTACCGGCCGACCGTCACCTGGGCGCGCAACAAGGAGATGGACCTCGCCGGTTACCGCGTCAAGCGCGCCACGGACAGCCAGGGCAACTGGAAGACCGTCAGCGGCAGCACCCTGCTGACCGGCACGTCCTTCACCGACGTGCCGCTGGCGAACGGGCAGCTGTACAGCTACGCCGTCTCGGCCGTCGACAAGGCAGGCAACGAGTCGCCGCTGGGCGGCGCCAAGTACGTCATCACCACCGACCTGCCCGACCCCGTCGCGCCGGCCGGCCTCAAGGCCACCGACACCGCGAAAGGCATCGCGCTCAGCTGGACGCCGTCCGCCGGCGCCGTGCGGTACAGCGTGGCGCGGCACGAGGGGGACAACCTCGGCCTGGTGGCCATCGGCACGCCCACCACGGCTTCGATGACCGACACCACGGCCAAGGACAACACCCGTTACGTGTACGAGGTGAGGGCCCACGACGGATACGGCAACGTGTCCGCCATGTCGACCGTGGGCATCACGCGCGGCGACCACCGAGTGCCGGGTGCGCCGACCGGGCTGACCGCCACGCCCGTGGGCGACTACAGCGTGAAGCTCGCCTGGACCAGGCCCGCCGGCAGCGGCACGGGCATCCGGGTGTACCGCTCCACCACCTCGCCCGTCTCCACCTCGGGCACGCCCATCACCTCCTGCAGCGGGAACTACTCGGCGACCAGCTGCACCGAGTACGGCAACCTGCAGCGCGGCGTGACGTACCACTACGTCGTCACGCAGGTGAACATGGACGGCGTGCAGTCGGCGCCCTCCAACGAGGTGACATACACCCGCCCCGGCGACTCGATCCCGCCCGCCGCCGTCACCGGACTCACCGCGACCGCCACCGAGTACGGCATCAAGGTGGACTGGAACGACAGCCCCGAGCCCGACCTGCTGCGCTACGAGCTCTACCGCGGTGAGCTGATCGAGGACGGGGAGGACACCGTGATCATGGTGGCCAACACCGAGTACCTCGGTCCGGACACCTCGGAGTTCCTGTACCAGGGCCGCCCGGACGGCGACACCTGGGCCTTCTTCGTCGTCGCGGTCGACAAGTACGGCAACAAGCTCGACCACCACACCGTCCCGGGCGGCCATGTCACGGCGACCGAGACCGACCTGGCCCTCACCGTCGAGACCCCGGACGGCTCCCCGCTCGACCTGACCGCCACCGCGGCCGACCCGGGCCCGGGAGCGGCGCTCTCCTGGACGTGCACCACCGGGTGCGGCGACATCACCGGCTTCCGGGTCCACCGCTGGGACCGCGCATCCGGTACGTACACCGAGCTCACCGGCTCACCGCTGCCGGCCGACGCCCGCGCCTTCACGGACACGGCCGCACCGGCGGGCAGCACGTACTTCTACCGCGTGACGGCCGTCCACGCCGACGGCACGGAGTCCGTTCCCGCCACGGACTGGGCCTCACTGCGGCCCGCGGCCTGACCGCAGGCCCTGGCAAACGGCGAAAACGGCGAAGGGGCCGGGAGGTTCACACCTCCCGGCCCCTTCGTATGTCCTTACGACCCCTCAGCCGTCGCGCTTGGGCCGCCACACCACCAGCGCGCTCGCCTGCTGCACGTCCTCGTACCGGACAAGGTCCCGCCGGTACGACGCGTGCACCTGCGCCTCGCGCTGCTGGAGCGCGACCGCCGCACCCTCCACCGCCGTGGAGAGTTCCGCGACCCGTGACTGCAGCGCCGCGACCTGGTTCTCCAGTTCGATGATGCGCTTGATGCCGGCCAGGTTGATGCCCTCGTCCTGCGACAACTGCTGCACCTGTCGGAGCAGTTCGATGTCGCGGGCCGAGTAGCGGCGCCCGCGCCCGGCCGTGCGGTCGGGGGAGACCAGGCCGAGGCGGTCGTACTGCCGCAGGGTCTGCGGGTGCAGGCCGGAGAGCTGTGCCGCGACCGAGATGACGTACACCGGTGTCTCGTCGGTCAGCTGGTATGGATTACGTCGCATGCGCGGGTCCATCTCATGCTCCCTTCGCGGCCTGGAACAGCTCCGCTCGCGGGTCCTCCCCCGCGGTCGCGTCACGGTAGGACTCCAGCGCCTCACGGGCCTTGGCGTCAAGGCCCTTGGGCACCTCGACCTCCACGGTGACCAGAAGGTCGCCGCGGGTGCCGTCCTTGCGGACCGCGCCCTTGCCGCGGGCGCGCATCGTCCGGCCGTTGGGCGTACCGGCCGGCAGTTTGAGGGTGACGGGGGGCCCGCCGAGGGTGGGCACCTTCACCTCGCCGCCGAGTGCCGCCTCCACGAAGGTGACGGGCACAGTGACGGTGAGGTTGTCGCCCTTGCGGCCGAAGACCGGATGGGCGTCCACGTGGACCACGACGTACAGGTCGCCCGCAGGGCCGCCCCGTTCGCCGGGAGATCCCTTGCCGCGCAGCCGGATCCGCTGGCTGTCGGAGACGCCCGGCGGGATACGGACCTGCATGGTGCGCGACGACTTGGCCCGGCCGCTGCCCTTGCACACGTCGCAGGGGTCCTGGGCGATCAGCCCGCGGCCCCGGCAGTCGACGCACGGGTCGGTGAGCGAGAAGCCGCCACCGCCGCCGCGCGACACCTGCCCCGTACCGACGCAGGTCGGGCACACGCGAGGTGTGCCGTTCTTGTCGCCCGTACCCGAACAGGCCTTGCAGGGTGCCTGGCTGGACATGCGCAGCGGGACCGTGGCCCCGTCGACCGCCTCGGTGAAGCTGAGCGTCACCTCGGACTCGATGTCCTGGCCACGGCGCGGCTGTGTTCCCGTACGTGTGCCCGGGCCGCCGCCCCGGTTGAAGAGGCCCCCGAACACGTCCCCGAGGCCACCGCCGAAGCCACCGGCGCCGGTCTGGGCTCCCCCGCCCTGGGCGCCTCCGAAGAGGTCGCCCAGGTCGAAGTTGAAGGAGCCGCCGCCCGCACCGGGACCGGGCCGACCCTGCCTGTCAAAGAGGGCGCCGTTGCCGAAGAGAGCACGCGCTTCGTCGTACTCCTTGCGCCGCTTGGTGTCGCCGAGGACGTCGTTCGCCTCGGAGATCTCCTTGAAGCGCTCTTCGGCCCTGGCGTCACCCTTGTTGGCGTCCGGGTGGAACTCGCGTGCGAGCTTCCGGTACGCCTTCTTGATCTCGGCCTCGGTGGCGTCCTTCGGGACGCCGAGAACCTTGTAGTAGTCCTTCTCGACGAAGTCCTTGGTGCTCATCCCCGACGTCCCTCCTTCCCGTTCCCGCTCTCGTTACTGCGTTTTCCGCCGACGTCAGCCCTCGTCCGGGCCACCGCTCTCCTCGTCCGATGCCGGGGCCGACGCCTCGTCCGCCTTGGCGGGCGGCGTGGCACCGGGCTGGGGCTCGGCGACCGCGACGCGGGCGGGCCGGATGGTCCGCTCGCCGATCCGGTAGCCCGGCTGCAGGATCGCCACGCACGTGGTCTCTTCGACGTCCGGTGCGTACGAGTGCATCAGGGCTTCGTGGATCGTCGGGTCGAAGGGCTCGCCCTCCTTGCCGAACTGCTGCAGACCCATCTTGGCGGCGACCGTCTCCAGCGACTCGGCCACCGACTTGAACCCGCCGAGCAGCTCGCCGTGTTCACGCGCCCGGCCGATGTCGTCGAGGGTCGGGAGGAGCTCGGTCAGGAGGTTCGCGACGGCGATCTCCTTGACCGTGACCCGGTCCCGCTCCACGCGGCGGCGGTAGTTCTGGTACTCCGCCTGCAGCCTCTGGAGATCCGTGGTGCGCTCATTGAGCGCCATACGGACCTGATCCAGCTGCGCGGTCAGAGCCGCTTCCTTTACGTCCACGTCCCCGCCGGCGGCCGCCGGGCCCGACTCCTTGAGGGAGTCGGCCCCTGCCTGGTCAGGCGTGGCAGCCTGCGGCTCGGCGTCTTCTGTGCTGGCGCCTGAAGGGACGTCGGGCTTCTCCTCGAAGCCCGGAGTCTCCTCCGTCATGCGGCGCCTCCCTGACGTCCGGCGTCCTTCTCGTCGTCGACGATCTCGGCGTCGACGACATCGTCCTCCGCCTTGGCCTGCTCGCCGGCGCCGGCGTCGCCCGCGGCCTGCGAGGCCTGGGCGTCCGCGTACATGGCCTGGCCCAGCTTCTGCGAGACGGCCGCGACCTTCTCCGTCGCCGTGCGGATCTCGGCCGTGTCCTCACCCTTGAGCTTTTCCTTCAGCTCGGTGATGGACGTCTCGACCTCGGTCTTCACGTCACCCGGAACCTTGTCCTCGTTGTCCTTGAGGAACTTCTCCGTCTGGTAGACGAGCTGCTCGGCCTGGTTGCGGGTCTCGGCGGCCTCGCGGCGCTTGTGGTCCTCGTCCGCGTACTTCTCGGCCTCTTCGCGCATCCGGTTGACCTCGTCCTTCGGCAGCGAGGAGCCACCGGTGACGGTCATCTTCTGCTCCTTGCCGGTGCCGAGGTCCTTGGCAGCGACGTGCATGATGCCGTTGGCGTCGATGTCGAAGGCGACCTCGATCTGCGGGACACCACGCGGGGCCGGCGGCAGACCGGTCAGCTCGAACATGCCGAGCTTCTTGTTGTACGCCGCGATCTCGCGCTCGCCCTGGTAGACCTGGATCTGGACGGACGGCTGGTTGTCCTCGGCCGTCGTGAAGATCTCGGAGCGCTTGGTCGGGATCGTCGTGTTGCGCTCGATGAGCTTCGTCATGATGCCGCCCTTGGTCTCGATACCAAGCGACAGCGGCGTGACGTCGAGGAGCAGAACGTCCTTGACCTCGCCCTTGAGGACACCGGCCTGCAGCGAGGCGCCGATGGCGACGACCTCGTCCGGGTTCACACCCTTGTTGGCGTCCTGACCGCCCGTGAGCTCCTTGACGAGCTCGGCGACGGCCGGCATACGGGTCGAGCCACCGACGAGAACGACGTGGTCGATCTCGGAGAGCTGGATGCCCGCGTCCTTGATGACGTTGTGGAACGGCGTCTTGCACCGCTCCAGCAGGTCCGCGGTCAGCTGCTGGAACTGCGAGCGCGTGAGCTTCTCGTCCAGGTGCAGCGGGCCCTCGGCCGACGCCGTGATGTACGGCAGGTTGATCGAGGTCTCGGTGGAGGAGGACAGCTCGATCTTGGCCTTCTCGGCCGCCTCGCGCAGGCGCTGGAGCGCCATCTTGTCCTTGGAGAGGTCCACGCCGTGACCGGAGTGGAACTGCTTCACGAGGTAGTCGACGACGCGCTGGTCCCAGTCGTCACCACCGAGGTGGTTGTCACCGTTGGTGGCCTTCACCTCGACGACGCCGTCGCCGATCTCCAGCAGCGAGACGTCGAACGTGCCGCCACCGAGGTCGAAGACGAGGATGGTCTGGTCGTCCTTGTCGAGGCCGTACGCCAGCGCGGCGGCGGTCGGCTCGTTGACGATGCGCAGGACGTTGAGGCCCGCGATCTCGCCGGCCTCCTTCGTCGCCTGGCGCTCGGAGTCGTTGAAGTACGCCGGGACGGTGATGACCGCGTCGGCCACCTTCTCGCCCAGGTAGGCCTCAGCGTCGCGCTTGAGCTTCTGCAGGATGAAGGCGCTCATCTGCTGCGGGTTGAAGTTCTTCCCGTCGAGCTCGATGCTCCAGTCGGTGCCCATGTGGCGCTTGACCGACCGGATGGTCCTGTCGACGTTGGTGACCGCCTGACGCTTGGCAACCTCGCCGACCAGCACCTCACCGTTCTTCGCGAAGGCGACGACGGACGGCGTGGTCCTGGCGCCTTCGGCGTTGGTGATGACGGTGGGCTCGCCGCCCTCCAGAACGCTGACGACGGAGTTAGTAGTGCCCAGGTCGATGCCGACCGCACGTGCCATTTCAATTCCTCCAGCTGACTTGAGTGGAACAGACTCAAGGATGCACGACGGATCCGAAGTCGTCAACAGACCTGAGTCGAGGGGGCTCAACTCTTGTGCGGCCCTTATGTGCAGCGACAGCTGTGCAGCGGTAGCCGGAGGGGGCGCCACAGGGGCGGCACGCCGCTGATCAACAGAGCGGGTTTCATGACGAATGCCATGAAAAGGTACGCCACATGTTCGCCAAGCGGATCCTCGACCTGACGGCCGGCCCGATCCTGCTGCTGATCGCCGCCCCCCTGATGCTCCTGGCCGCAACGGCCGTCGCCGTAACCTCGCCGGGCCCGGTTCTCGCACGGACGACCAGGGCGGGCCTCGCGGGACGCCCCTTCCAGATGCTGACGCTCCGCACCGCGCCAGGGACGACGACCGGCCGGCTGCTGCGGCGGTGGCGTCTGGACGTACTCCCGCGGCTGATCCACGTACTGCGCGGCGAGATGTCCCTGGTGGGCCCCTGCGCGCTGCCGCCGGGCCATCCGGAGTCCACGGCGGCGCGGCAGCTCGTACGGCCCGGTCTGACCGGTCTGTGGCAGATTGGGAGGCGCTCCGACCTACCGTGGGAGGAGATGGGCGTCCTGGATCTGCACTACGTCGACCAGCACTGGCTCGGCCTCGACCTGCTGATTCTGGTCCGCACCGTGCCCGCGGTCTTCGCCGCCCGGGGCTGAGGGTCGCCTCAGCGACGCAGATCACCGCAGGCGCGGCTACAGTGCGGCCGCATAAGTGGGTACGCTCAGCACGAACTACATAAGTTACCGCTTAGTAAGCCCACTGGATTCCCACCCTCGCAGGCCCGAGGAGCCCCCAAATGCAACTCGCCGCGATCATCGTGTCGCTGGTCATCACGGTGGTGGCCGTCGCGCTGTTCGGCCGCGCCATCGCGCAGATCTACGCCTTCGTGCGCCTCGGCCAGCCCGTACCCGCGGGCTCCCGGACCGGCGACCCCACGCAACGCACCGTGACCCTGGTCAAGGAGTTCCTCGGCCACACCCGCATGAACCGCTGGGGCATCGTCGGCGTGGCCCACTGGTTCGTGGCGGTGGGGTTCTTCTCGCTGCTGCTCACGATCGTCAACGCCTTCGGCCAGCTCTTCCAGGCCGACTGGCTGATCCCGATCATCGGCGACTGGCTGCCGTACGAGATCTTCACCGAGTTCCTCGGCCTGATGACGGTCCTCGGCATCCTGACCCTGATCGTCATCCGGCAGCTGAGCAGGCCCGGCAAGGCCGACCGTAAATCCCGCTTCACGGGCTCCAAGACGGGCCAGGCGTACTTCGTCGAGGCCGTCATCCTCATCGTCGGCATCTGCATCATGACGCTGCGCGCTCTGGAGGGCGCCCTGCACGGCGTCGACAGCTGGGAGCCCGGCTTCCTCGCCTCGTACCCGCTGATCGCCGCCCTCGACGGGCTGAGCCTGAGCACGCTCCAGTACCTCACGTACTTCTTCGCGGCGCTCAAGATCGTCACGTCCTTCACCTGGATGATCACGGTCTCGCTCAACACCAACATGGGTGTGGCCTGGCACCGCTTCCTCGGCTTCCCGAACATCTGGTTCAAGCGCGAGTCGGACGGCGGAGTCGCGCTCGGTGCGCTCCAGCCGATGACCAGCGGCGGCAAGGAGATCAACTTCGAGGACCCGGGCGAGGACGACGTCTTCGGTGTCTCGCAGGTCGAGCAGTTCTCCTGGAAGGGCATCCTCGACTTCTCCACGTGTACGGAGTGCGGCCGCTGCCAGTCGCAGTGCCCCGCCTGGAACACCGGCAAGCCCCTCTCCCCGAAGCTCCTGATCATGTCCCTGCGCGACCACGCGCACGCCAAGGCGCCGTACCTGCTCGCGGGCGGCGGCAAGGACATGGAGGGCAACGAGAAGGCCACCGAGGAGCAGCTCAAGGACGTCCCCGCTTCGGCACTCGCCGAGGCCGAGCGCCCGCTGATCGGGACGCTCGAAGAGAACGGCGTCATCGACCCGGACGTGCTGTGGTCGTGCACCACCTGCGGTGCGTGCGTCGAGCAGTGCCCGGTCGACATCGAGCACATCGACCACATCGTCGACATGCGCCGCTACCAGGTGATGATCGAGAGCGCGTTCCCGTCCGAGGCCGGGACGATGCTCAAGAACCTGGAGAAGAAGGGCAACCCCTGGGGTCTCGCCAAGAAGCAGCGGGTGGAGTGGACCAAGGAGGTCGACTTCGAGGTCCCGATCGTCGGCAAGACCATCGACGACCTGACCGAGGTCGAGTACCTCTACTGGGTCGGCTGCGCGGGTGCGCTCGAAGACCGGGCGAAGAAGACCACCAAGGCCTTCGCGGAGTTGCTGCACATGGCGGGCGTCAAGTTCGCGATCATGGGCGGCGACGAGAAGTGCACGGGTGACTCGGCCCGCCGCCTGGGCAACGAGCCGCTGTTCCAGCAGCTCGGCCAGGAGAACGTGGCGATGCTGAACATGGCGTTCGGCGAGGACGACGAAGACGAGTCGACGAAGAAGCCGAAGTCGTCGAAGAAGATCGTCGCGACCTGCCCGCACTGCTTCAACACGATCGCGAACGAATACCCGCAGCTGGGCGGCGAGTTCGAGGTCATCCACCACACGCAGCTGCTCCAGCACCTCATCGACGAGGGCAAGCTGATCCCGGTGACGCCGGTCGAGGGTCTGATCACGTACCACGACCCCTGCTACCTGGGCCGTCACAACAAGGTCTACACGCCGCCGCGCGAGATCATGTCCGCCGTCCCGGGCCTGCGCCAGCAGGAGATGCACCGTCACAAGGAGCGCGGCTTCTGCTGTGGCGCCGGTGGTGCGCGGATGTGGATGGAGGAGCGGATCGGCAAGCGCATCAACACCGAGCGCGTCGACGAGGCCCTGTCGCTCAACCCGGACATCGTCTCCACCGCCTGCCCCTTCTGCCTCGTGATGCTCACGGACTCCGTGAACGGCAAGAAGAACGACGGCCAGGCGAAGGAATCGCTCCAGGTCGTGGACGTGGCGCAGCTGCTGCTCGACTCGGTGCGTACGCCTGCGGAGCCTGCCGGTGAGGCGGAGACCGAGGACGCGCCGGAGCCGGAGCCGGTGAAGTAGCCGACGTGCGTAGACGTACGTGAACGAAGAAGCGGCCGGACCTGCCTCGGGGGCAGGGCCGGCCGCTTCTCGTATGCGGTGATCGGGATCGGTCCGTTGCCTTAACGCAACGGTCAAACGAGAGCATCATGTTGCAACTGACAACATGCGATACGGACGAGGTGGGTCGTGCGAAGAGGAATCGCAGCGGCAGCAGTGGGCTGCGCGGTATTCCTGGCGGGCTGCAGCGCCTCCGCCGACAGACCCTCCGCATCGGGAGACGGCGCGAAGGGAGGCGGCAAGCCCTCCACCGCCGCCCTCGCGAACAAGGCCGACGCCCCGCCCACGCGCCCCGTACCGCACGGCAGGGGCAGCCGCGTCCCGTACGACTTCAACGGTGACGGCCACCGCGACCTCGTGCTCAACGACCTGGTCAAGGGCCCGGAGGACCGGCTGGGCGACGACGCGGGCATCGGTGTCGTGTACGGATCCGGGCGCGGCCCCGACCCGGCCGTACGCCGGCTCCTCACCCCCACCCGCAACGCCGCCACCACGGAGGGCACCCTCCCGGCCGCCTTCGACGCCGAGGCGGCCTGCGACCTCGACCAGGACGGCTTCGCCGACCTGGTGGTCACCACCGATCCGCCGTTCAACGGCACGGGCAGGCCGCCCGTACCGCTCCAGATCCTCTTCGGCAGCCCGGACGGCCTCACCGGCAAGGCGGTCAAGCTCCGCATCCCCGAAGCGGCCCGCTTCGGCAACGAATGGCCCGACCACCCCGTCTGCGGCGACTTCGACGGCGACGGCAGCCAGGACCTCGCGGTGACCGCCAGCGGCGGCCGGTTCAGCTACCTGCGCGGCCCGTTCACCCGCACGGGAGCCCCGCGCGCGGCCGGCGGGGCAGTGCCGGGCGTCGGCCCGGTCCTCTCCTCCCCCGAGCCGAAGGCGGACGTCAACGGCGACGGTTACGACGACTTCGTCTCCGCCACCCGCGCGCGCGAGCCCGGCGCGGCCGCCCGCGGAAAGCTGCTGCTCGGCGGCCCGGCAGGCCCCGGGCGCGCGGGCGGCACGTACGCCTACAAGGCCGTGAAGGCGCTGCCTGCGGGCGAACTCACGGCGGGCGAGGGTACGGCGGTCACCGACGTACTCCGGTACGCCGACTTCGACGGCGACAAGCGGCCGGACACGGTGGTGCGTACGCACCGGGGCGAGACGACCGATCTGGTGGCCGTCCACTGGGGGACCGGCAAGAAGGGCGCCGCCTTCTCCACGGCGCTCTTCTCCACCGCCCACCGCTGACACCAAATACACCGCTGACCCGTACAACCCTTCGACCCCATCAGCAGTCTCCTGTGCGCCGATCACACGTGTACCAGAGATCAACTCCCGGCAAACACGTGCGATTCGCACCCCATTGACTCGGACGCGCACCATGCGTCCCGGCATGCAGCAGGAGAACTCCGCATGCACAGAAGCCTCCGTACCACCCTCGCCACCGCCACGGCGGCCGCCCTCACCGGCGGTCTGCTGACCGGCGGCCTGCTGATCGCCGGAGCGGGCACCGCCCTCGCTGCCCCGTCCGGGCTGCAGGGCGACTTCAACGGCGACGGCTACCGCGACCTGGCGGTCTCCGCCTCCGGCGCCACCATCAACGGCCAGAGCGGCGCCGGCGCCGTAACGATCCTCTACGGTTCCCCGGACGGCGCGGGCGCCCAGAAGATCCAGACAATCAGCCAGGAGACGCCGGGCATCCCGGGCGGCGCCGAGAAGAACGACCGCTTCGGCGGCCACACCGCCACCGCGGACTTCAACAGCGACGGTTACGCGGACCTTGCCATCGGCGCGTACCTGGAGGATGTCGGCTCCGACGTCGACGGCGGCTCCCTCACGGTCGTATTCGGCGGCGCCACCGGCCTGACCGGCGGCATCAGCATCCCGGACCCGTCGAGCACTTCGCACGACCGCTTCGGTTCTGCCGTGGCCGCAGGCGACTTCAACGGCGACGGCAAGCCCGACCTCGCCGCCAAGGCGGACAACACCAAGATCGACTTCTTCCGCGGCGGATTCACCAAGTCGGGCGGCACGGGCGGCCGTTACACGATCACCGCACCGGTGCTCGCAGCCGAGGGCCCCGACATCTTCAACATCACCGCCGGCAACGTGAACAACGACGGCCGCACCGACCTGGTCGTCGACGGCTACGAGGGCGACAGCACCGGCGAGTACGCGTACAACGCCAACTACTACCTCCCGGGCAGCACTTCCGGCATCACCACGACGGGCGCCAAGAAGCTCCCTGCGGGCATCATCACCGACATTGGCGACACCAACGGCGACGGCTACGGCGACATCGTCATCGGCAACACCTGGGACGAGAAGCCGGGCGTCTCCGTGGGCGGCGCCGTCCACGTCGTCTACGGCACGGCGAGCGGCCCGACCGGCGGCCAGGACACCATCACCCAGGACAGCCCCGGCGTCCCCGGCGGCTCCGAGAGGGGCGACCTGTTCGGCGGGGAACTCTCCCTGGGCGACATCAACGGCGACGGTCTCCAGGACCTGGCCATCGGCGCCCCCAACGAGGACCTCGCGGGCGTGGCCGACACCGGCATGGTGACGGTCGTCTACGGCACCCCGACCGGCTTCTCCGACACGGGCGCGCAGGCGATCGAGCAGGAAACCCCCGGCGTCCCCGGCACCGGCGAGAAGCTCGACGGCTTCGGCGGCGAGGTCTTCCTCTCCGACACGACCGGCGACGGCAAGGCGGACCTGACGGTCGGCGTGCCCTGGGAGAACGCCGGTAACGGTTACGTGGTGGCATTCCGTTCCGACGGCACGAAGATCTCGACGTACGGCAGGGGCCTGGGCCTGACGGCCACAGGCCTGTCGACAACGGGCTCACCGGTGCTGGGCCTGAACATCTCGGGCTGACGAACGCGCGCCGGTGCGTGGCCACCACCCACCGGCGCGAGGGGGCGGGTCGCGGAGGGGGCGGTGTCCGGGACGCAGAGCGTGATGTGTGCGCTGATCACTGGCCTCGCGAACGCAGCCCCCGCCCGGCAGCAAGAACATGCGTCCCGAATGCCGCCCCCGGAGCGGCACGCCCCCTCGCGCCCCCACCGGCACCAGCCAGTCCCGCACACACCCCCAACGGCACCAGCCAGTCCCGCACACACTCCCACCGGCACCAGCCGATCCCGCACCCCCGCACCACCCACCCGCGCCACTCCACAAGGACCCGCCCATGCGCAAGCACCCCCGCGCCGCAGCCCTCGCCGCCACCCTCCTGGCCGCGGCCCTGACGCCTCTCACGCTCCCCGCGGCCACCGCCTCCGCCGCCCCCGCCAAGCTCTCCGACGACTTCAACGGCGACGGCTACCGCGACCTGGCCATCAGCGCAGACGGCCACCACGTCGGCTCGGCCGACAACGCCGGCGCCGTAGTCGTCCTGTACGGCTCCTCCTCCGGCATAACCTCCACCGCCAGGCGCACGGTCATCACCCAGAACTCCTCCGGCGTCCCCGGCACCGCCGAGAGCATGGACCGCTTCGGCAACAGCCTCTCCTCCGCCGACCTCAACGAGGACGGCTACGCCGACCTGGTCGTCGCAGCCGTCTGGGAGGGCACCGCCGACAAGCCGTTCCGGGGCAGCCTCACCGTCCTCTGGGGCAGCAGCACCGGCATCACCGGCACCGGCAGCGCGAACCTGCCCGTGCCCTCGTACGTCCCCGACAACGCGTACTTCGGCAGCGGCACGGCGACCGGCGACTTCAACGGCGACGGCCACCAGGACGTGACGGCGACCGGCCAGGACCACACGCGCACGTACTACGGCCCCTTCACCAAGGCCGGGGTCCCGGTCGGCCAGCGCGCCGAGGCGGAGGGTTCGACGTACACCGCCATCGCCGGTGACCTCAGCGGCGACGGGGCCGCCGAGCGCCTCTACCCGTTCAACACGGACAACGACCTGGGCGGCTGGATCCGCTACCACCGCTGGACCGGCACCCAGAACAGCATCACGACGATGAGCAACACGGACGGCGACGCGGGCGCGACCGGCGACATCAACAAGGACGGCTACGGCGACCTGGTCCTCGGCGACGTCTCGGGCCCGAACACCGCCAAGGGCGGCCGCATCACCGTCTGGTACGGCGGCCCCACGGGCCCCGACCCGGCCCAGAAGCCCACGATCGTCCACCAGGACACGGCGGGCGTACCCGGCGGCGGCGAGGACGGCGACGGGTTCGGAGCGACGATCGCGGTCGGCGATGCCAACGGCGACGGCTACGCGGACGTCGTGGTGGGCGCCCCGGGCGAGGCCCTCGGCACGAAGCGGAACGCCGGTTCGGTCACCGTCCTCTACGGCTCGGCGACCGGCCTGACCACCACCGGCGCCAAGACCTTCACCCAGGACACCGCCGGCGTCCCCGGCGGCGCCGAGTCGTACGACAGCTTCGGCAGCTCGGTACGCCTCAGGGACCTGAACAAGGACGGCCGCGCCGAGCTCACCGTGGGCGCCCCGCTGGAGAACTCCTACGGCTCCGTGACCGTGCTCCCCGGCAGCACCACCGGCACCACGACCACCCGCTCGGTGTCGCTCACCGCGCGCGACGCGGGCCTGGCGGGAAGCGCCTCGTTCGGCGCGGCACTGGCCAACTGACGGCAGGCACCGCACGCAACAGCCCTCCTGGGGACAACCCGTCAGGGACCCCCTAAGGGATGTCACAGCTCGGCCGCAAAGCCGGGCCTGTTGGGGCAGGCCCGGCACTCGGCCCATGCGGACCAGGTACGTTCGATTACGTGGCTGGATTCAGGATCGGACGCGGCCGGGACAACCGCACCCCGCAACAACAACCGCAGCGGCACCCGCAGCAACAGCCGTACGGGCAACAGGCATCGCCTCAGCCCCCGTACGGCCAGCAGCAGTGGCCGCAGGCGCCGCAGTACGGCGGGCAGCACGGCGAGCCCGAGTACTTCGGCGACCCGTACCAGGGGCATGGGCAGGGCCAGGGACAGCATGGCCCGCAGCCCCCGTACGGCGGCCAAGGGGGTGGTGACCCGTACGCCAACAGCAACAACAACCCGGGCCACACGCAGGCATTCAGCATCGGCGAGGACCCGTACGGCGACGGCACCACATACCCCGTCGGCAACGCCCCCGCCCAGCCCGCCGGCCCGCGGCTGCACTGGAAGCAGCTGCTGAGCGGCATCGTGCTGCGCCCGGGCCCGACGTTCTGGCAGATGCGCGACTACGCGGTGTGGGGCCCGGCCCTGATCGTGACATTCCTCTACGGACTGCTCGCGATCTTCGGCTTCGACAAGGCGCGCGACGAAGCGATCAACGCGACGCTCTCCAACGCCATCCCGTACGTCCTGACCACCGGCATCGCGATGATCGTCTGCGGCCTGATCCTGGGCGGCGTGACGCACACCCTCGCGCGCCAACTGGGCGGCAACGGCTCCTGGCAGCCGACCGTCGGCCTCTCCATGCTGATCATGTCGCTGACGGACGCCCCGCGTCTGGTCTTCGCGCTCTTCCTGGGCGGCGAGAACTCCCTGGTCCAGGTGCTGGGCTGGGTCACCTGGCTGGGAGCGGCGGCGCTCTTCACCTCGATGGTGAGCAAGTCGCACGACCTGCCGTGGCCGAAGGCACTGGGCTCGTCGGCGATCCAGCTGATCGCCCTGCTGTCCTTGATCAAGCTGGGCACGATCTAACCCACCGACTCAACAACTCAACACACAAAGGGCCCCGGTGCGAACCCGCACCGGGGCCTTCTGACATCCAAACTCAAACTCAAATCCAAACTCAACGCTTACGCATCGAGGACTTGCCCAGCACGACGCACGACCGGCTTCTCCACACTCCACGGGAAGTTGATCCACTCGTCGGTGCGCTTCCAGACGTACTCGCACTTCACCAACGAGTGCGACTTCTCATAAACAACGGCACTGCGAACCTCGGCGACATGATCGAGGCAGAAATCGTGCACGAGCTTGAGCGTCTTGCCGGTGTCGGCGACGTCGTCCGTGATCAGTACCTTTTTATTGCTGAAGTCGATCGCGTCGGGCACGGGCGCCAGCATGACCGGCATCTCCAGGGTCGTGCCGACCCCGGTATAGAACTCGACATTCACGAGATGGATATTCTTCACATCCAGCGCATAAGCAAGCCCACCCGCCACGAAAACGCCACCGCGGGCGATGCTGAGCACGATGTCGGGCTCGTACCCGTCGTCGGCAATGGTCTGCGCGAGCTCGCGAACCGCTTTACCGAACCCGTCGTAGGTCAGGTTCTCTCGTACGTCACTCATACCCGCATCACACCTGCGTCCGATGAAAATTGAGGAAGGAGCGCGAGGCCGTCGGCCCGCGCTGCCCCTGATAGCGCGACCCGTACCGCTCGGAACCGTACGGGAACTCGGTGGGCGAGCTCAGCTGGAACATGCACAGCTGCCCGATCTTCATTCCCGGCCACAGCTTGATCGGCAGCGTAGCGAGATTGGACAGCTCAAGCGTGACATGCCCGGAGAACCCGGGGTCAATAAAACCGGCAGTCGAATGGGTAACGAGCCCGAGCCGCCCGAGCGAGCTCTTCCCCTCCAGCCGGGACGCAAGATTGTCCGGCAGAGTGATCGTCTCGTACGTAGAAGCGAGAACGAACTCACCGGGGTGCAGGATGAACGCCTCGTCCCCGTCCGGCTCGACCAGCCGCGTCAGATCGGCCTGCTCGACGGCCGGATCAATATGCGGGTAGCGGTGGTTCTCGAACACCCGGAAGTAGCGGTCCAGCCGCACGTCGATGCTCGAGGGCTGCACCATAGATTCGTCGTACGGATCAATGCGCACGCGTCCGGCGTCGATCTCGGCCCGGATGTCCTTGTCTGAGAGAAGCACGCCCCGAGGATACGCAGAGCGCGCGGGCCCGCCCCAATCGGACGGCCCCACGCGCTCCCTCACGGACGTCTCAACCGCTCACTAACGCTGCTGCTCCAGCACCACGGGCACCGCATGCCTGAGCCGCGCACACCGCGGACACCGGATGAGCCGCCCCGGCCCGATACGGCCGGCCCCGAGCTGCTGCAGCGGGAACGATGTGGTGCTGAACACGTGCCCCTCGGCACAACGGACGACGGTGGGCTCCATCAAGTCCATCAAGTCCCTTCCCCAAGCGTGGACGAGAAAGCCACATTAGGGGATGAACGGGACGCCACTCCAGGCGGCACTCCGCCCCCAAAGGTACGCCCGAACCCCACCACGAAAACGCCTCGGCAAATGCACGAAGAGCGGGACATGGGGTACAGTGTGCGACGATGCGGTGCCGAACCAACGGCCCCTCACGCGGGTGTAGTTTAATGGTAGAACATGAGCTTCCCAAGCTCAGAGCGCGAGTTCGATTCTCGTCACCCGCTCCAAAGAAAAAGGCCCAGGCCAGGGACATGATCCCCGACCTGGGCCATTGTGTTGTCTAGACCGATTCAGGCGTCGCGCACCACCTGTGCACCACCTGCCCCCTCTTCGGGCTGGTCAGAGGTCTCCTTCCGGGCGGCGCGGACCATCTTGTCCAGCCCGCTCGCGACCTCTTTCTGACGCTCTCGGTCCGAGTGCTGATAGATGAGCGCCGCCCTTTCGGACGACTGTCCGGCCCGAACCATCGTGTCCTTGAGCGTGGCGCCGGACCGCGTCGACAGAGTGTGCCCGGTGTGACGAAGATCGTAGAACCGGAAGCCGTCCGGCACTCCCACCTTCGCGCGAGCCTTCCGCCACTTCCGACCGAACGAAGTGCGTCGGAAGGGTGCGCCCTTCTCGCCCACGAAGAGGAGACCGTCCGGACCCTTCTCCGCGTACCAGTCGAGGTGCCGGCGCAGGTCCGTGTGCAGGAAGTCCGGCAGGACGATGTACCGCTTGCCCGCCTCCGACTTCGTGTTGCCCTCAGCACGCTTTCCGGTGTTCAGCTCCGGGGCGGCCTTCCTGACCCGAATCGTCATGGAGTCCAAATCCACGTCCTTGCGCCTCAATTCGGCTTGCTCCTCCGGGCGCATCGGGCCGTACGCCCCGAGGTAGACCATCAGGCGCCAACGGATGCCGACCGCTTTGGCAAGGGCGTCCACCTGCTCCACAGTGGCGATCTCGCGCTCCGCCGCAGACTCCTTCCCTGCACCCCTGATCCGGCATGGATTCCGGCGGATCAGTTCGTCGTCGGCCGCGGTCTCCAGGATGGCTTTCAGCAGCCGGTACGACTTGGCCACCGTGGTGGAGCCCGTGGTGGCGAGTCGCTCGGCTCTCCACTCACGCACCCGCGGCGGGGTGATCTGATCCAGGTCGTACGACTCGAAAGCCGGGAGGATGTGGAGCCGCAGCAGGCGCCTGTACAGCTCATCCGTGGTCGGCATGACCCCACGCTCATCCACCCACTTCAAGGCGTACACCTTGAAGTTGACGGCGCCGGCGTCCGGGTCGCGCCAGTGCCCACGGGTGAGATCCGCCTCGACCTGCGAGAGCCAGACTTCCGCGTCGGCCTGGGTCTCGAACGTCTCTGGGGCTCGCCTCCGCTGGCCAGCCAGATCCAGATAGGAAGCCGTCCAGCGACCAGAGCGGTACCGGCGTACCGCTCCGAACCGCCGCATGTTCTTACCTGGCTTTGGTCCCCGCTTGGACACTAGGCGGCCCTCCTGCGCCGCGTCTGACTGAGCGCGGGGACGGTACGCGCTGCCAGGTACTCAGCCACGACGCTCTCTGGAATGAGGACGCGGCGCTTGTCCTTGACGAAGGTGATGCGTCGTTCGGCAATGAGGCGTCGTACGTAGCGTTCTCCCCCGAGGAATACCGCTGCTTCGGGGACGGACAAATGACGTTCAAGCAAGGCGCTCGCCTCCGATTGCAGGTGCGGAGTCGGACAGGTGGGACAGCTCCCACTTCTGCTGTCCGGGTAGTTCTTGCAGGTCAGATGGGTCAACCGGACAGTCGGACAGCTGGGACACCTCCGGTACCCCCTGTGTCCGGGTCTCGGTGTCCGGGTAGTACCGGCCGCCTCCGTCCTTGGTGAGCTGTCCGTCCGCGGCCATGCGGGAGCAGGTACGGCGAACGGTGTCCGCGTCGGTCTGTGGGAGGGCGTCCGCGATGTCCTTGGGCTTGGCCCCAGGATTGGCGCGAACGTGCCGCAGGATCGCGGCGCGAGTGTCGCCAACGGTGTGGTCGGACACGGGCCCGTCCAACAAGTGCCAGGCTCCGGAGGCGGCTTGGAACGACAGCGCGTACTCGGCTTCGTCCACGTCGCGCCCGGTCACGTGCAGGATGCCGTCAGCCTGGCCGCGGGCTCGCTTGAGTACGAGGGTGGCGTCGGCGGCGCCTGCGATGCCGTTGGTTCCGGAGACTTCGGCCAGGAAGTCCTCGGAGGCCATCTTGCGGACGTGGTGGACCAGGACGACAGCGATGCCGTAGTGGTCCGCGAGCCGCTTCGCGTAACCGACCGCGACGTAGTCCGCGTCGTACGCCGATGCCCCCTGCGGGGAGGCGCCGCGCATCTTGGCGAACACGTCGATGACGACCATGCGGGCATCGGGATTGCGGTCCAGCCACCCGGCGATGGCCTCAACCCCGCCCTGGGGGAAGGGCGGACATTCGGTCACCAGCGTCAGACCGGCTGGCGCGCGCTCGCCTCCCAGCAGCTTGCCCATACGGGTCTGAAGACGGCGCGGGGTGTCCTCCAGCGCGAGGTAGAGGACCGGCCCGCCCTTGACCGGCACGGAGTCGAACGCCTGCCCACCGGCCGCGACCGCCAGGGCCAGCCCCAGGGAAAGCCAGGACTTGCCAACCTTGGGCGGTCCCGCGAGCAGGCTGACGCCTTCCGCGAGGATGCCGGGCACGGCCCACTTCGGCTCGGGGAACTGGGCGTCCATGAGCTGATCGGCGGTCCATGAGGTCCGGGGCCGTTCCCGCTTCGGCGGCGCCACGGCCGCGGCCGGTGCGTCGCTGGGGACGGAGTACAGGTGCAGCGGAGGGATCGGGTTGGCGCTCATGCTGCGACCGTCCTGGGACGCTTGGCCCCGGCCTTCAGGCCAGAGGCGATCGTGCGCAGTGCCTCACGGACGGGCTGTCCGACCTGAAGCCCGGCGGCAGTGAGCCACGCGGTCACCTCGGACTCGCTCAGCTCTCCCCCAGCGACGAGCTGGCCCAGGGCGACAGAAGCGAGGTAGAGCGCGTTGTTGTGCTGGTCCTCGCCCGAGGACGTGACGCGCTCCAACTCCCCGTTGACAGCGGCGCGGAGCCACTTGCCGCGCCGATCGGAGGCGAGCGCCACGGTCACTGGCTTCTGCGGGGGCAGCGGCGCCGGTCGCAGCAGCTCCGTCAGCCACTCCGGCAAAAGCGCCGGCGCATCGTCGCGGATGACCTCGTACGACCGGCCGCCGACGATGCTGCCCGCCGCAACCACGTACCCGCCGACGGCTCGGGTGTCGACCTTCCACCCGTGCTTGCCGATGGTGTTGCGTACCTCGCTGCCGTCCGGTGCGGTGAAGTACAGATGCGTTCCGCCCGCACGGGTACGCACGGTGTACGTCTGGTTCGGAAGCGGCTCGCCGTGACGCTCGCAGATCAGCGCCAATACATCCATGCCATCGGTGATGCCGGGCAGCGCCCATTCCCCGACCGGGGTGTCGTCCGCGTCCTTGGGGGTGTCCAAGTCGATGACGACCAGACCGGACGGGCCGGTGGCAATGCCGATGTTGTACGGCGCATGAGCCCAGCACCGGGCGATGCGTTCGGGGTCGGTGGTGGCCCGCTCCTGCCAGTCGCGGATGGCGGGCGGCTTGTCACCGGGGATCAGCGGGAAGACATGCCAGCCGCGGGCGGCGGCATCCTGCGCGGCCTGGTGGAGCGCGCGGCGTTCAAGTTGAGGCATTCTGGAGGTCTCCTGTTCTGTCTTCGGACGGGTCAGGGAGAACCGCGGCGGCGGGCGACCTTTGCTGGGGAGTCCCGCCGCCGCGGCGTTGCTACTGGTTCTTGGCCCACCGGGCGTACTGCTGGCGGATGTAGTGGCGCGGCTCGCAGATGACCGGGGCGTCGTCCGTGTCCATGAGTCGCTGGGCAGCCTTGACGGCCACCTCGGTCGCGTCGCCGTGGATACCGGCGTCTTCGTCGGCGAGGGCGATGCGGTCTAGGACGGCGGCCTTGCGGAGCCAGAACTCCCGCCCGATCTCCTGGCCGAACGGCTTGTCGGTGGCAGCGCGGGCGGTCCATCCGATCTCGCTGATGATGCTCGGGGCTGTGGCGTACGCCTCTTCGGGCGTCGGCCAGATCTGCGAGTGCGGCCAGTGGTCGGCGGTGATGTACAGGCGGACCATGTCGGTGAAGCGTGAGGGGTAGCGCCGCACGGTGCCGGTGTGGAACTTGCCGTTCAACTCGGTGGTGATGCGCTCAGCATCAGCCGGTTCGCAGACAACACGGATCTCGAACATGTCTCAGATCTCCTTGGTGATCTCGACGGCGGGGAGTTCGGGCAGTCCGGCGCGGGTGAGTGCGGCGGGGTCGAAGCCGGGCAGGGCGGCGCGGGCAATGAGGGCGCTGGCGAGCTGTTCGGCGTAGGCGGCGCCGGTGCGGGCGACCTCGATCTGTGCCCCGGCGCGCAGGGCTTCGACGCGTTCGATGTGGCCGTGTTCCTCGCGCCGGACGGTGGTCTGCCGGTTGTAGGCCACGGCGTCTCGGCGGTCGGTGCGCCAGTAGCGGGCCGCGATGCCGTACGCGGTGGCGGTGACCAGCACCCAGAGCAGCAGCGGCAGCGGCAGGCCATCCGCGTATCCGGCGACGCCTGCGAGGGCGAGCCCTCCGGAGGCGGCGAAGGCGGTTCCGGCGGTGACGGGGTCACCGGCGCGACCGGCCGACGCGAAAGCGCCAGCCGTTGCGGCTCCGGCCGCGAGCACGACCATCAACGCGGCGTTGCCCACGGAGTGTTCGGCGCCGTTGGCGTTCCAGATCCTGCCGAGGATCAGCACGGTGGACGTGGCGAGCGCCGGGGCTGCTTTGGGCGCGGCGATCGCGACCCAGTGGCGGGCGACGAGGGGTTCGTTCATGACCAGCCTCCTAGAGGTTGCTGATGGCGTCGACAACGGCGGTGGTGAGTTCGTTCATCGGCTCGGAGGCGCCGGTGGAGGCGAGGTAGAAGCCGAACATCATGGCGACGAACGCGGAGCCGTAGCCGAGGGACTTGGAGCGGAGCAGAAAGAACAGGACGAGTCCGAACAGGGCGACGAGGGAGACGGTGATGGCCACGGTGGAATCTCGCTTTCGGGTGGCGAGGAAGGCTGGTTAAGATCCGCAGGTCCCCAGGTGCTCGCAAGCTTGGGGATTTGACCGGCGACCGCGCCCACCTAGCTCCTGCTCGGAGTGGGGTCCGTCTTATGACGGGCGGTCGCCGGTCGTTTCTGTTTGCGGGGTCAGCGGGTGCCGTCGCGGTGGATGCGCATCGCGACGTTGAACAGGTGGCGGCCGACGCGTATGCGCTTGCGGTCGCCCCGGCAGCGGCGGCAGGTCTTGCCAGGCTTGAGTCGCCCCCGACGGTCTTTCTTGAGCGCGTAGCCGAAGCCCTTGCACTTGCGGCAGTTGCCGAACGGGCTGGCCACACACAAGGACGCGTAACAGAACGTGACGAGCAGGAAGAGCGTGATAGCGAGCAGGGCAGGGGGCATGAAGGGCCTCCACAGGCGGGTTTCAGGGGTTTCCGCAGGTGGGCCGCTATGCGCTAGCGACCTGATCAGGGCCCAGATGGGCCGCTATCGGGGCTGCTATCGATAGCGGGCGAGCGTGCTATCGATAGCAGCCCCGGACGGTCAGCTCGCGTCCCGATTTCGATTACGCTCCGCTACCACGGTGGTGATGTCGTCGCGCTTGATTCCGCGCTTGTTGACGAACTTGCCGCCGATGCGGCGCCCCACCTGCCCGGCGGCAATGCCGTAGGGCTTCAGCGCTGCGGTCAGGTGCGCGGTCTGTTCCTCACCGCTCATGCGGGCCCAGTCGCCGTAGCGCTCGGGCCGCAGCTCCGCGAGACGTTCGACGACCGTCTCGTTCCACACCTTCGCTTCATCGGCGGGGATGACCGCGAGGATGTCTGCCAGCAGGGTGTCTGCGACCTTCTCTTTCTTCGGAGCGTCCGGGTTGGGCAGGGTGCCGGCCGCCGCGCGGGCGGCCTTGGCCTGCTGGCAGATCACTTCGGCGTTGGCGTTGTCGATGTAGTAGGAGCGGACGATCTGCGGGTTCGGGCCCGCACCCACCAGGTAGCCGATGCCCAGATCTTCGGCGGTGAACGAGGTAGCGCGGATACCGTTCCTGTACATCGAGGTACCGAGCACCATGTCGTTCTCAGGCTGGCCCATGACCTGGAGACAGAACCGGATGCCGACGTTGGCGCTGATCGCCTTGGGCAGCGAGTCGGCGTCCGGGCGCTGGGTGCCCAGCAGCAGGATCACGCCCAGGGCGCGGCCCCGCTTGATGATGGCGGTGGCCAGTTCGGCGGCCTTCTTGCCGAACTTCTCGTGCGTGAACACTTCCTGGCACTCGTCGATGGACATCACCAGCGGGTGCAGGCCCAGCGACTTCTTCTTGGCCAGAGCGGGGGTGACCTTGTTCTCCGGACAGATGTCCTTGGGCAACCCGTTGATGACCCTGGCGCGGCGGTCGAGTTCGCCGTAGACGTACGTCAGCGCGTCCACGCAGCCTTCGACCGTGGCGTCATCGCCGGGGCCGGAGCCGTAGGAGTGGGAGATGGGGGCGAAGGCGGAGAAGTCTCCGGTGCCCTTGAACTCCCAGGTGTGCAGCTCAGCGGTCGGGTCCATCGCCGCAGCCAGCAGCAGGATGCGCAGCGCGAACGTCTTGCCACGACCCGGCATGGCGCCGGTTAGGAAGTTCGCGTACATCAGGTCGAAACCCACCTGCCGACCGCGCGGATCGGTGCCGTACGGAACGGGCTTGAACAGCGAGCTGGTCCCTGCCTTCAGCAGCGGCCACGACGGCTGCGGCGCCCGGGCCATGTCCTGATCACCGACCCACAGCATCACGCGCCCCGGGTGCTCCCCGGGAACGGGCTCGGGCCACACACAGCCCAGCGACTTGCGCAGGCCCGACGCGAGGCGTTCGCGGCGGTCGAGCACGTCGGAGACCGTCACGCCGTACGGGAGATCGAGGTCGGCGCGCCAGCCTTTGCCGTCGCGCTGGATCGGGGCCTTGAACTCGATGCCGGGCTTGCCCTTGGCCGCCTGCTTGTTGATCTCCGCGATACCGAGGGCGGCGAACGCCCGGGCCACGATGTCGGACGTCAGGCGCTGCACCTGCGGCAGGTCCACAGCGCGGGTGATGACCGGCGCATCCTCGGGCCGGCCCGCGTGCCCGAGGGCGAGCAGCAGAGCGCCGACCGACACCATCTGAAGCCAGCCCGGGGCCAAAACGTACAGAGCCAAGGCCGCACCCAAGCCGATGAGCGACGCGAGCGCCACCACCAAGGTGCGCAGCCTCACCCGACCGTCGCGCTGGCGGGAGAGCTTGAGGTACTCGGCTGCGTCCTCGCGCCGGACGGCGGCGAGTCGGACCGGTTCGCCCTCGCGGTCGGCGACCCAGCGCATCGTGCCGCCGACGAATTTCGCGGCCCCGAGCGGCGACAGCAGCGCGAGGCGCGCGACGTACACCGGGGAGCGCAGGGCGTGGTATCCGGCCTTGTGGCCGTAGTGCCCGGCCGCCCAGCCGGTGGCGGACTTGAGTTCCGTCGTGGACTTCAGCCACATCGGCACGACCGGGCGGCGCTTGGCGCCCTTGAGCCGGTCCATGAATCCGGGACCCGCCGGGGCCGGACCATCGACCATCACCGCACCCGACCCGCCACCAAACCGGGTCCGCTCCGTGGTGCCCGACCCGTCACCCGTACCGTGCGGGGTCGGGTCGGCCGACCCGGTGCCCGACTCGGCTCCGGTGGAGTCGGCCGACTCGGTGCGGGCCGACCGCGCCTTGTCGAGGTCGACTACATCGGCGCCCAAGTCGGGTGCTGGTGTGGTGGCCATGTCGGCTTCGAGTCGGTTGAACAGTTCGTTTTCGTCGTCGTGATTCACTGACAGTCCTTCCCGGACAACTGGGGTTGGAAGGGGTCCGGACGGCGCTTTGGACGGCCTACCGTCCGGGCCCCATTTGGCGGTTGCTGTGCAGTTCAGGCGGCGCGCTGTTCTTCGGGGTAGGCGCAGGTCACGCACATGCCGAGGGAGATCGGGATGCAGTAACCGGCGTCCGTGCAGCAGGACGGGCAGGTGCGGCGGGCGGCCATCGCCTTGTCGAGCGCGGCCCGCTTAGCCGGGGTCATCGGCCGCACGGGCTTCGCGAGGTCGATGCGGTAGAGGTAGGCGACCGCCACCCCGCCGCGGCGCCGACGGGAGCGGCGCATCACCTGGGCGGTGACCGGCTGACCGCCGGGCCGTAAGCCCCGGATGCGAAGCTGACGGCGGGTCGCATAGCCGCTCGGGGCGAACCTCCAAGGGAAGGTCGGTATCCCGTACTTCGCCCCACTGGGGTCGTAGCACTTGCCGAACGTCGGAGACATCAGGCCGCCACTCCCCTCGCGGGAGCGTCGTCGGTGCGAGAGCCGCGGCGGCCCGAGCGGCGACCCTTGACCGTGGCGAAGAGCTTGCCGAGCCCAGCCCGGCGGACACCCGCCCGGCCCTGCTTGGCCGCATACATCGCTTCATCGGCTCGCCGCAGCAGCCCGGACAGGTCCTCTCCGGGGTGGTCTGCGGCACGGACCCAGCCGAGCGACACCGTGGTGTGCACCGCCGGGTCCAGTCCGTCCGCAGAGCGGGCGAGCACGCCGTGAAGGACGGCGAGGAGGTCGGCGGCGGTGCCGTGGTCGTCGATGACGACTGCGGCGAACTCATCGCCTCCGAGCCGTCCGGAGACGCCGGCCTTGCCGACGTAGTGAGCCAGCCGGTCCGCGGTCGCCTTCAGCAGCGCGTCGCCTGCGGCGTGGCCGTGGGTGTCGTTGATCTGCTTGAAGCGGTCGACGTCAGCCAGAACCACCACCGCCCGCGGGTCCTTCAGGAGAACCGTGGCGCGGCGGGTGAAGCCGTCCCGTGTCCGTAAGCCGGTCAGCGGGTCACGGCGTGCGACGTGCAGCCGACGGCGGAGCCACAGCGTGTGCGCCGACCATCCGGCCGCCATCGGAGCCGCAGTGGCGATGGCCGCTACGAGGGTGCTCATGCCGCCGCCCCCTCGGCCTCGTCGCTGTCGGCAGCGTCGATGGAGCGCAGGCGTCGGCCCTCGGAACGCTCGGTCAGCAGCGCATCCCGCAGCAGCCGGGAGTTCGCTGCCGAGCAGTGCAGCGCGGTCCGGATTGCCTCAGCGTTGATCGCGTCATCGGTCCAGTCGGCAGTGACCTCGCGGGCCTGGGCCAGCAGTTCGGCCGTCGTGCGCGGTGCCTTCGCGGCCTTCGCCTTGGAGCGAGCCGGGCGCTTGCGCGACGTCCGCTCCTTCGGCTCCGCCGTCTTCGGCGGCTCCGGGGCGTCCGGCTCCGGCTCGGGCTCCGGCTCGGGCTCCTCCACGGCGTCCCCGGGAGCGAGTTCACCGAGCCGAAGTAGTACGCGCTCGCGGCGTGGGGTCTTCGATCGCCACCGCCGGCCGTAGGTCTCGCGCAGGTCGGCGCGGGCGAGCTGTCGTTCCTTCTCCCTGGCGAGCGCGTCGGCGTAGGAGGTGATCTCCCACAGCGTCATCCGCCGCCACAGCGAGAACGTGGAGGGGAAGGCCAGCAGCCACCGCGAGGCGCGGATCTTGTCCATCCGCCGTCCGGTTACGGCCCCGATCCGTACGGCGTAGATGTGGGCGCCGATCTCGGAGAACACCACCCACAGCAGCGGCATTGTGCCGTGCGCGACCTTCGCCCACACCCCATGGCCAGCGGCGACGTTCAGACCGCAGGTGATCAAGGTGAGAACCCAGGGCACGAACCGCACCCACGCCAGGCCCATGTCCATTCGGATCAGCAGCAGGTTGGCCACGGTGAATACCGGGATGGCCACGTCGATACCGACCGGCAGCATCCACGGCTCACCGAACCCCCACCGCAGCGCAGCAGCAGACACGGCATCGAAAGACGAAATCAACCCCAGCGCACCGACACCTGCCGCCGCGATCGCGCCGGTACCGGCGAGGCCCATCTCCGGGCGGGTCAGCGGCGGAACCGCCGGCCGCTCCGGCATGGTCGTGGTCGTCATCGCGAACCACCGTCCAGCCGCTCGATTCGAGTGGCCGCAGCGATCAGCGTCACCTTCACCGGGTGCGGGTGGTACTCCGGACCGGTGTCCTCGGACCACTCCCACGCAGTGCCCTCAACGAGCACGAAGGCGAGCGAGGCCAGCGCCTCCGCCCGCTCCTCCACCGTCGGGACCTCCGGCGAGGTCGGCCAGGTGAAGACCGGCCACTCACTCACTAATCCGGTGATGACCACGAAGAGCTGCCAGCACGGTCCGGCGGTCCGCTCCGGCACCGTCGTCCCGCAGCAGCGCACACTCATTTGCGCACGCAGCACCTTCCCGCTCATGCCGCCGCGCCCTTCCGGGAGCGCGTCCGGCGAACCGCCGGCCGCACCAGCGGGATGACGTTGAACAGCTCTGGGGCGAACGCCTCGATCGCCTCGGCCGCGACCTGGCTGACCCGGTCGGGAAGATCAGGGTTGTCGGCGAGGATGTCGCGGGCCGCCGCGAGGCGGGCCGCCCGCTCCATCTCGCTCTCGCCCTCAACCCCGAGCCACAGCTCAATCGGAGTCCCAAGTGCGAGTTCGACGAAGTCAGTGTCACTGACGACCTGATGGCCGCCGATGTAAGTACGCATGGTGCTCTCCTGAAATCGAATGGGCAGGGAGAAGCCGGGCGGCGGGCGACCTTGCTGGGGAGTCCCGCCGCCGCGGCAGGGTCTTGCGGGAGCGAGATTCCGGAAGGAACCTTGCCCTCAGCTCTGCCTCAGAGTGCTCTCTGAGGCAGAGCTGAGTCAACCCCCTCGCGGAACAAGCGCGGGGGGACGCTGGTTCTCTCTCTGTCGCTTGGGCACTATGAGGCAGAGACCGAGAAGAGACTTGGGGTACAGATGGTCGAGTGGACCGGCAAGCCCGCCTACCAGCAGGTGGCCGATGGACTCCGGCGAAGGATCGCTGCCGGCGAGTTCGCCGAGACTGGCAAGCTGCCCTCGTTGGCGCAGCTCCAGGAGACGTACGGCGCCACGGCCACCGTGGCGCGTGACGCCATCCGCCAGCTCAAGGCCGACGGCCTTGCGGTGAGCCACCAGGGCAAGGGCGCGTTCCTGACTCCGGACTCCGCAGATGTCGCGAAGCTCGCCGACCCCGAGGGAGTCGTGGCGGAGCTGAAAGACGAAGTCGCGAAGCTTCGGAGCGAGGTACGGGAACTTCAGCACCGCGTAGCCGAGTTGGAAGCCAACTGAGGCTCTACAGGGGCAGGGCTGGGTTTGCTGACGCCGGATTGTCCCGGCCTTGCTGTGACGCATGAGCACCTCCTCGAAGGGGCGTGGTGCTAGTCCACCGTCACGGCGAGAAAACCGGTATCACGTTCCGTTACCTGACTAAGTCTCAGCAGATTTACACATCCGCTTATACATGCGCTATCACGAATTTCCATTGGCCTACTCAGGCCGCTACAGTCGCGGCTCCGAGTAGCTATCTAGGAGGGGCAGATGGCTCGGAAGCACCCGGATTGGAAACCTGAACTCCTGCGCGTGCAGCGGGAAAAGGTCGGGCTGACCCTGGAAGACACCGGGGAGAAGTTGCGCGAGATCGCGGAACGGCATGGCTTCAATATCGCTGCGAACTTCCAGACGATCTGGGGCCACGAGAACGGCAGGGTGTATCCCGGCCCGCATTACCGCCGGGCCTACTGCCGCCTCTACCGCCGCAACGAAGCACAACTAGGCTTCCGCCGAGCACTGCCCGGAGAGGATGCCCAAGTGGAATCCGCCCCCGCGGCCATGGACCGAAGTCTTCCCGACCAGTCGGAAGCTGTACGGCAAGCTCTGAGCAGCATCCGCGCAGGTACAAACGACGTAGACGGAGACGCTCTGCGTGATCGCGTCGTTGACGCATGGCGTCGTCGGACATCAGGCGGGAACGTCGAGGGGCCTTCCGTCGTACTGGTCGGCGGGTTCGCCGGGTCGGGCAAGTCCGAGTTCGCCAAGTTCCTGGGGGGCCTGACTGGCTGGCCCATCCTCGACAAGGACTCGCTCACGCGCCCGTTGGTGGATCAGCTCTTGGTCGCACTCGGAGGCGAGGCGCACGACAGGAGCTCAGCGCTCTACCGCGAAAAGGTCCGCCCGTTCGAATACCGGTGCCTTATGGAAGCGGCATGGGACAACGTAGATTGCGGGACCTCCACAATCCTCGACGCTCCATTCATCTCCGAATTCTCTCAAGCCGAATGGATGCAGCGCTTCCATAATCGGTGCCGTTCAAAGCGCGTCTCGGTCGCGACGATATGGGTCGAGTGCGATCCGGAGTCGATGCGCGAGTACATCGAATTCCGTGGCGCTGCCCGTGATGCTTACAAGATGGATGCATGGGATGAGTACCTCTCCACGCTAAATCTGGAGCTACGCCCCCAGGGTCCTCACTTTGTCGTAGACAACCGGCTCGGCGCTGCCGTGGCCATGGTCGATGAGGCGAAGGACGTACTGAGTGGAGGGGACCTGTGACGCCTTCTGGCGTGATCCTGTACGGGCCTCCCGGCTCCGGAAAAGACACGGTAACCTCGGAACTGGCGCGTCTCCGCCCAGAGTTCATCCTTTTCGAACGGCTCAAGGCTGGGCCGGGTCGGACTACTGGATACCGGATGACCACCACTGAGCACATCGAAGAACTCTCGCGGGCGGGAGAGCTTCTGTACCGCAATGCTAGGTACGACGCTGAGTACGCCATCGACCGGCACGGGGTCTCCGGCATTGTGGAGAGAGGCCAGATTCCCGTACTTCACATGGGCCAGGTTGCTGGCGCGAGTGCTGTCGGAAACTTCCCGATTCGGTGGGTGAAGGTACTCCTCTGGTGCCCTCAGGACGTCACAGAGGAGCGCTGCAAGGGGCGCGGAGACAGGGACGTAGACGCGCGGATCAAGGTCTGGCACGAGACGCGGCAGGACCTCTTGAACCATGCGGGCGAACCGTGGACTCTCGTCATCGATACGCAGCATCTCTCCCCCGCGAAGGCAGCCCAGGCCATCAACGAAGCCGTCACGACGGGAGCGGATGCGAAGGTACGCGAGATCCGAAAGCTGGTCGCATGACGACACTCGGCATCCTGCACCCGGGCAGCATGGGTGCAGCCGTCGCCGCTCAAGCCAAGCGCACAGGGGCAACGGTCCTTTGGTGCCCAGAAGGACGCAGCGGGGCGAGCAAGAAAAGAGCACGGCGGTACGGCCTGGCGGCAGCGACCGACCTTTCAGAGATGTCTCAGCGGTGCGAAGTCATCCTCAGCCTCTGCCCGCCGGCCAACGCGGAGGAGGTTGCGGCAGCCGTTGCTGCGGAATCCTTCTCAGGGGTCTACGTCGATGGGAACGCGATCTCACCTGCGCGCATGGCGCGAATCAGCGCCATCATGCTGCCAACCGGTGCGGCCGTGGTGGACGGCTCAGTCATCGGTTCTCCACCCTCGGAATCGAAGACCCCGCGGCTGTACTTGTCCGGCCCAGAAAGTGCTCTGGTTGCGGTCGCCCACCTCTTCGAAGATACGGCCGTAGAGCCTCACCTGCTGGCGGGAGGAATCGGTAAGGCATCCGCGCTCAAGCTGGCCTACAGCAGCTACCAGAAGACCAGTCGAGCACTCGCAGCCATCGCCTACGCCCTCGCCAGCGATCACGGGTTGCAAGACGAACTCCTCGACATCGCAACGGGCCGTACGACCAGTTACCTCGCTGAGACCGCGTATATCCCCAAGGTGGCTGCGCGGGCGTGGCGGTGGGCTCCCGAGATGCGAGAGGTTGCGGACGCACTCGATGAGGCAAGCCTGCCGACCGAACTAGCGGAAGCCGCAGCCTCAGTCATGGAACGGTGGGTGGACTCCAGAGATGAGCCGCTCGAATTGAGCGAGGCGCTCGCACAGCTTCACAAGCTGCCACAGGACTGAGGCTCAGAATACGTGCCCCATTCCGTGAGCGAACCGATCGCGGCTGAGGCATCCTCCGCCATCAGGTCGGGGCTGCGGACATCTGCTGGCCACTGCCGTCCAGCCGCAATCCATACCGTCCGCAGCCCCGCAGAGCGGCCACCCTCGATATCAGTCTCGACGTTGTCCCCCACCATCCACCCGCCCTCGGCGAGAGTGGCGCCGCAGCGGGCGGCGGCGGCTTGGAAGAGCGCCACGGACGGCTTCCTCACTCCCACTTCCTCGGAGACGCACACACCATCGACCAGGGCGGACAACCCCGCGTTTTCCACCTTCGCCCGTTGGATGTCCGTGGCCCCGTTCGTGATGACCCCGAGCGTCCAGCCTGCCGCCCGCATCCTGCGGAGGTCGCTGTGCAGCCCCGCGCGACAGCGCGCCCGGGCCGCCATGCCCGCAACGTACTCGCTCCATAGGGAGTCAACCGAGTCAGCGAGACCCAGACAGTCCCTGAGCCGCTCGAAGTCCGCGGGATACGCCCTCTCACGGAGTGCGTCACCAATTAGGCGTTCCGCGTGAGGAAGCAGCGCGCGAGTCACGCTGAAGTCGCGGGCCCATTCCTCCAAGCCGCATTGCCGGTCAATCAGGGTGTTGTCGAGGTCGAAGAGAGCGAGCAGCTGCACCCGGCGCACGATACGCGAAGGCAGCAGGACGCCTACGAGACGTGTCCTGGCCACAGCTTGGGTTCGTGGGGGGGGTGCCTTGAGTTGTGTCGGCTACGAGGGTCGACCAGTTGCTGCCTGAAGGCACGGGCCCGGACGGCTGGTGACCTCGGATGACGACTGCCACGAGATGTGTCCCACCTGTCCGACTGTCCGGTTAGGCCCGTGACCTGCGTAAACGTCCCGGACAGGTCAAAGCGAAGCTGTCCGGGCTGTCCGGTACAAGCGGCTGTAACACTCATACATGAGTGTTACAGCCGGTCGGCTTGCCGACCCTTGAAGGTCGCAGGCGCGGCATGCCCTTCCGGGCAGCCGGTCACATGATCGTCGGCGAGCGCCTTGTCGAGCTGGTCCAGGACGGCCACGATGTCGTCGACCTTCACCCCGAGTGTGTTAGGGCCGGTCCGGGACGCGCAGAGCCGCCTTCCACTCTGCTCGCCCCGGACCGGGCCACAGGCCACGCCAGTGCTGCCGCCGTGCGCCGTGGTTGACGTCAGCTGTGGATGTCAGGCTGCCCCTCGATGTGCTCAACGATTGCAGGAATGGCGGATTCCTGCATTCCACGCATTACCTGCAGAAGGTAACCGGTGTCGTCACCCGGCAGCCTCCGGCCTGGGTGGTGACGGCGGTCCAGACCCGCAGGTCAGGGCGCGTGGTGCGGGCGCTGACCTGCAGGGGTTCGAGGACTACTCGCCCAGTGCTCGGTCCTTCGCTCCGGCGGGGGCGGGCGGGGCGGACTCCTTGGAGGGAGGCCAGGAGGACACTGCCTGGATGGCCTTGTTCACCGTCTCCCAACGGGTGATCTCCGCCGTCTGGCCGGAGGGCTCGACGCGACTGAGTACGTACTCGTCGGCGCGGACCCATGTGGTTCCCGCGAATCCCTTGCCGGCAGGATAAATCACCTTGGTTGTCTCGGTCTTGGACGATTCCGTCTTGGTGGAGGAGGACTCGCTGACATGCAACTCGTACTTCAGTGTTGTGCTGATTGAGGCGGAGACACCCTTGAACGCACATCCGAGGTCGAGCTTGACCTCGATTCCAGTGGTGGACTCGACCTTCTTGGTGTTCTCCGACACTACTCCGTACTTGAGGTCCACGTTCTTCTCGAACTGTTTCGGACTGTCATACGCCTCATAGTTGAAGCGCTTCCAGTAGCCGAATCGCTCAATCGCGTAGTAAGGCGTGGCGCCGGCCCGACGGTAGAAGGCCGTCTGTTCATAGTCCCTCGAACCGTCATGGAACTCGTCGATCATCAGGAACGGAACCAGCGTCCGGGAGATCAGCTCCTTCTTAGTATCTCCTGGATCGTTTCGGCTCGTCATCTTGGGGGTCGGAGTCAGTACGTCGTTGTCGCGTCGATACGGCTGCACGTACGGGACGTCATGCGCTTCCTCCAGATACCACCAGTAGAGCTTGTCTTCAGGCGCTGCCTGAAAATACTGACCGAGCCCCGCCCATCCCTTGTTTCCCTCCGTATTGCCCGGATCGTATGAATCAGGAGCCATCAGCCCCCCGGACAGGACATTCGCGATGTGGAAGCACCCGTCACCCACTGGGCGCATGAACCAGCTTTGCTGGTTCATGTACGTGGCGTTGTAGTACCACACCGGCGTGCCGACCACTTTATGGTCAACGGCGCGGGTGTACGGAGAGAGGATCTCCCCTCCGGTGGCATTGACGATCATCTTCTTGTTGGCGTCGAGCCCGAAAATATGCCACGCCTGCCGCGGATTGTCGGACTTGCTCCACATAGCCGCCTGTGCTCGCTCCCGCTTGCCGATCTCCCATTGCTGCGGGGTGATGTACTGACCAGTGTGATAATTCTTGATCCGGTAGGTCTTTCCGGGGCGAACCTGGAAATCAGACATCGTACCACTCTCCGGTCCTACGAGAACTCTTACGGTTTTCGTACGCAGGCGCGCGAGGAATATTTCACCGGCAGGCTGAAAATAATTCGCTGCGCGAAATCGGTGGGCGCGTCACCCCTGGAGGCTCAGCACAGCCGGATCGGCCGGATGCACGACAGACGTTAACGAAGAAACCTGGGACATCAAATGGATGTGCCCCGTGTGGGCTAGCGGACAAGGATGAGACGCCCACGACGCATGTTGCGTCGGGGCAGGATTGCAGAATTCTTTCATCACGCGTGGGGCGAGCGAGGAATCCTTTCTTTGAAAATCGCAGTCGGAGCCTCTTCGGGTGAACTTCGTGAAGGGTGATTTCAGCACCCAATCGGCGGAACTGAGCGGAGCCTCCGTCGGTGAACGGTGTGTCGGTGAGGAAGACCTGGTGTCGCAGGCCCTCGTCCTGGTCGAACAGGGACAGTTGGGCGCCGGGGTGCGGTCGCTCGCGGCGCACGATGATGCGGGTGCCTTCCGGATAGTCGGCAAGGTCGACCGTGCCGGTCAGCTCGGCGACCGCGGCGCCGACACGCAGCGTCCCGTCCTGGTCCAGGGCGTGATGCCAGACCTGTTCGGGCAGGGCCCGGATCGCGCGGCGGACCGGCTCGATGACCGCGTATCCGACCCAGAAGAAGGTGTGGATTCCTCGTGTCCGAACGTCTCGGACGTGGGCGAGGAAGGCTTTCGCGGATCCGGCGCTGTCGGCGCGGACCAGGATGTCCGTGCCGTGCCGATGGGCGTCGGGGATCTGCGCGAGAGCGTTGTCCAGTACCGAGATGTGATCCGCGGCGGTGTTGGCGCCGGCGTGCCCGGGCCGGAGCCGCCCGGACATGCCCTCGCCGGTGTTGGCCAGGAAACACACCAGAGGGTGGAAGCCGAAGCCACCCTTGTAGGTGGGTGCGGCCTGGTCCTTCTCGGAATGGCAGGTGATCAGGGTCGCGTCGATGTCCAGGACCAGGCCGGGCAGTTCCCGTCCGCCGGCCTTGACCGCCGGTATGCCGGAGCGGGTTTCGGCGGCCTGCAGCCATGCCACTTCCCGTGCCTGAGCGCGGGCCGACCGAAGACGGTCCAGTACGCCTTCGTCGACGTCGGCCAGCAGCCGCCAGGCCGTCGGTGTCGAGGCGACCTGACCGAACACCTCGCCCTGGTCCCGCAGCACGGCCAGATCCGTGATGGCCTCGCCGCCGTCAGCGAGCATCACCGCGAGGTCGGTGGCGAGCCGGCCCGGGTCGTGGCCAGTACCGCGTGGCCGAAGTGGTCCCAACGCGATGGAGTACGCGCTGGTCAGCCCAGTGGCATCGGCGAGATCAGCCAGCAGCCGTGCCCCGGCGTGACCAACCACCCCCGCGCCGTCAGCGGAGACATAGACCCTGGGACGCGAACCGATACCCTGCACGCAGAAAGTGTCTTCCGCTTGGACCGACAGAACCCCTCGATAAGGTTCATCGTCCCAGCTCAGAAGGCACTTTCGCGTTACCGCACAGAACCCAGCCCCACACCAAAATGAAACGGCGAGGCTAACTGCTGGCCCGAGACCGATCCCCGCGCGTCACAGCCGGTCGGCTTGCCGACCCTCGGTAGTCGCAGGCGCCTCCGGCGCCTTCCTCATTGCAGGCACCGCACCACTCCGCACCACCTCCGCACCACCTAAGGCGGATACCTGCGGTCAACAGCGGTGAGAACCCGCAGCGTTCCTGACGCACGCTGGTCATCGTCGGTGCAGGTCAGGGCACAATGCCGCAACATCCTTCTCAGGATTCCCAAGCTCAGAGCGCGAGTTCGATTCTCGTCACCCGCTCCAAAGAAAAGGCCCAGGCCAGGGACATGATCCCCGACCTGGGCCATTGTGTTGTCTAGACCTGTTAATGGTCGACGCGCCCTCCGCGGGCCCATCTCGCGAAAACAGCCTGCTCAGGAGACGCGATGCGTCAGTCCGGTGGTGGCGCGCGACGAGGCGGCTCGAATCGCGAGACGGAATTCGCGTGAGCTGTGTCACCACCCACTGAAGTCGGGCTGAGCCGCACCCACAAAGCAGGGACTTCGGGAACATGCCCTGGCGGCGGCATGGCTCGCCTGACGTGCGGGCTCAGACGGTCGCATGGGGAAAGGTGAGCGCATCCTCCAGCATGCGGACCAGCCTGTGCCGGGGCAGGAACCTGAAGTAGGCGTCACGGAGCGGGCGCCGGATGGGGTCCTCCGACTGCTCGACGGAGCTGATGGCGCGCGAACCCGCGACCAGGGCGCGGGTGCGCTCCCGGCGCTCGTCCTCGTAACGGCGCAGGCCCGCCACCACGTTGCCGGCCCCGGCCAGATGACGGCCCAGCACGACGGCGTCCTCGATGGCCATGCACGACCCCTGCCCGAGACTGGTGAGCATGGGGTGCGCGGCGTCACCGAGCAGCGTCACAGGGCCTGAACCCCAGTGCTCCAGGAAAACCCGGTCCCGGGAGGGCACGGCAAGAATGTCCTTTTCGGGAGTGGCCCGAATGGCCTCCTGAACGACATCGGCCCACCCGGCGTAGGCCCGTTGGACGTCTGCCTTGCCGCCCTTCCAGTTGTGGGACTCCTCGGTGGGCATGTTCTTGGTACCCCACCAGTAGAGGCGGTCGTCCCCCATGTCCACCATGCCGAAGCGCTGTCCGCTGCCCCAGTAGTGCGTGACGGATCCCGGCGCGAACTGTGGGTGGGAGAAGGGGAGTACGGCAAGCCAGCAGATGTATCCGCTGTCCATCGACTCCTCGGGCCCGACCAGTTGTCGGCGGACCACCGAGTTGAATCCGTCCGCGCCGATGAGCACGTCCCCTTGCGCCTCCCTTCCGTCCGCGAAGCGGACCCGTACCCCGTCGGAGGTGTCCTCGCTCTCATAGCTCTTGGCCTGGGCGCCGAGGGTGATCGGAATGCCCGACGCGGCGTCGAGCAGCGCCTGCTGGAGATCGGACCGGGTGATCAGCACGCTTGGCACGCCCAGCTTCGCGGTGATCTCGGGGAACGGGAACTCCCGTATGAGGCGTCCAGTGGTGGTTCTGACGTGGTACGACTCCAGCACGCTTCCGCGCTTCTCCAAGTCGATTCCGAGGTACAGCGACTGAAGTGCCTTGACGGCGTTGCTCATCACGGACAGCCCCGAACCCGCGGCCCGAAGCTCAGTCGCCCGCTCGTAGACCTCCACGTCGAGGCCGGCCTTGCGCAGGGCGACGGCGGCGGTCAGCCCGCCGATCCCCGCGCCGATCACGATCGCCTTCTTCGTCGCCGGCTGTGTGCGGCCCATGTGCGCTGCGTTCTTTGTCTGCTGCGTCATCTCACTGCCCGATCAGTTCGGTAATGGTCTTGACCATGTGGCCGACATACGGCTCCTCCATGATCGTCAAGTGGTCGCCGGGGACCACGACGACGTCCAACCCGCCACTCGTCCGCTCACGCCATCCGTTGGAGGGGTCCTCGTGCATGCTCTCGATCGCCGTGTGCATCGAGTTGAGGACATCCGGCAGCGGTTCCGCGGCGCGTATGAGGACCATGTCCTGCTCGACGGTCTCCGGCCGGTAGTCGAATGCCGCGCGCCAGTTGGCCTCGTACACGTGGAACAGACGCTGTACGACGGCACCCGTGCTGCCCATCGGCAGCACCCCCTCGTCGATGGCGAGCTGGGCGATGAAGTCGAACTTGTCCTCCAGCCTCGTGAGTTCGGAGGGAATCAACTCCAGCGGTGAGTCACCGCCACGCTGCAGCCACAGCAGCTCCCAGAAGAACCAGCCCAGCAGCGCGTCGTCGTCGGTGGTCCGACGGCGCCCCGGGTTGAGGGCCGTCGTGTCGAGCAATACGAGGCGCTGGAGCTCCTCGCCGGCCGCCCGCAACTGCCGGGCGATCTCGAAGGCCACGAACCCGCCGAAGGACCACCCACCGATCACATACGGTCCGGTCGACTGCACCCGCCGGATGGACTCGATGTAGCCGGCGGCGATCTCCTCGACGCTGCGCAGCGGTTCCGTGCCCGAATCGACCCCGGCCGCCTGGAGCGCGTAGAACGGCTGGTCGTCCGGCAGGTACTTGGCGAAGCGCACGTAGCAGAGGACGTTCCCACCCATGGGATGCACGAAGAACATCGGCCGCTTGGCCCCGTTGGGCCGGATGGGGACGAGCGGGTCGAAGTCCGCAGTCGCACCGCCGGAGCGCAGCCTGTCGGCGAGGGCGGCGACCGTCGGCGCGGCGACGAACTCCGACAGCGGCACGTTGATGCCGTAACGCTGCTCGATGACGACGACCAGACGCATCGCAGTGAGCGAGGTGCCACCCAGGTCGAAGAAGTTCTCGTGAACTCCCAGGGCGGGCAACTGGAGCTGTTCGCTGATGATCTCGGCCAGTGTCTGCTCGTACTCGTCGCGCGGGGCCGTACTGTCGTACGTCTCCCTCACGGTGAGCTGAATCCGCCGCAGCACCGCGTCGTCCCGCTTGCCACTCGGGGTCAGGGGCAGGGCGGCGACCACCTCGTAGTGCGACGGCACCATGTAGTCGGGCAGTACGGTGCGCAACTGTTTGTCGAGCAGGTCGACGCCTGACAGGTCCGGGTCCCCCACCAGGAAAGCGGCGAGGAAGGAGTCGTTGCCCTTGCGCGTACGGGCGACCACCGCCGCCTCGGACAGGTCGGAGTGACCGGCGATGAAGCGAGTGATGGCCAGCTCCACCTCGGACGGCTCAACGCGGTGGCCGCGGACCTTGACCTGCGAGTCGGCCCGCCCCAGGCAGACGATGTCGCCGCCGGGAAGAGTGAAGCCGAGGTCGCCGGTACGGTAGAGCCGCTCGCCCGGGGCCCCGAAGGGATGCGGGACGAAGCGCTCGTCGGTGAGCTCCGGCCGGCCGATGTACCCGTCGGCGAGACAGGAACCCGCCAGACAGATCTCTCCCTTCACGCCGGCAGCAACCGGTCGCATCCGGGAATCCAGAACGTAAGCCTGTGAACCGTCGATCGCGGTGCCGATCGGCGGCAGCGAGGGGAACGCGGCCGGGTCGCCCTCCATGGTGAAGCTGGTGACGACGTGCGATTCGGTCGGCCCGTACTGGTTCTCCAGAATGATGCCGGGCACCCGCTCGCACAGTCGGCGAATCTCGTCCGTGACGCGAAGTTGCTCACCGGAGGAGAGCAGCGCCTTGAGATGGCTGGGTACCAGATCCAGCGCGTCCGCGGCTTCGGCCAGCTGCTGAAGCGCGACGTAGGGGAGGCACAGGCGCTCGATGCCCTCGCCCTCCAGCAGGCGAAGCAGCACGGGCATGTCGCGGCGCTCCTCCTCGGACAGGACGCGCAGCGTGCCGCCGCCGCAGAGCGTGGAGAAAATCTCCTGGAACGAGACGTCGAAGCTCATCGGCGCGTACTGCGCGGTGATGCCACCCGTCACACCACTGGGGATGCTGTTCTGCCAGGCAATCAGCCGGCTCAGGGTCCGGTGTGGCTGCGCGACGCCCTTGGGCCGCCCGGTGGAGCCGGAGGTGAAGAGGATGTAGGCGGCGTCCTCGGGCTCGATCCTCGGCAGCCGGGCGACATGGTCGCCACTGCCGGCACCCGGCGCATTGCCGGTGAGGACCTCCTCGGCGGTGATCAGAAGGGACGCGTCGCCCAGCCGGCCCATCCCGCCGGAACTGCTGATGATCTTGAAGGGCCGGGCCTGTTCCACCATGTCGATGAGCCGCTCGACCGGATAGCTGGTGTCCAGCGGTACGGTCGCGGCTCCCGCCTTCATCACTCCCAGGACCACCGTGATCGCGTCCAACGACCGCTCCATGGCGATGCCGATGCGGTCGCCGGGCCGCGAGCCGAGGGAGAGCAGCGTCTGGGCCACCCGGTCGGAAGCCTCGCCGAGTTGCGCGTACGTCCGGCTCGCACCGCCGCAGACCACGGCGGTGGCGTCCGGGGTGCGGCGCGTCTGCGCCTCCACGGCGCGTACGACGTCCAGGGGCTCGATGGGGTCGGCGGTCCCGGCGACGGCCGGAATGGCGGCCGACCGGGGAGCGCCCCGGTGCAGCAGGCCGAAGTCGGCCGTCTCGTCGGGATGCTGGATCATGTGCCGCAGGATCGTGGTGAAGCCGTCCGCGTACAGGTCCGCCTGAGCCGTGGTGAACGTGCGGCCGTGGCAGTCCATCCGCAGCCGGATGCGGTCGTCCGTCGGGCTGGTCATGGCGTTGACCAGCAGCTGGAAGTTGGTCTCCTCCCAGGTCCGGAAGTCCCGCATCTTCACACCCGGCAGCTCGAACACAGCGGTCAGCTGACGGAAGTGAACGTAATTGAAGGCGGTTTCGAGGACGGTGACGCCGAGGTCCTCCTGGATCGAGCTGAGCGGATAACGCCGGTGGGCGTACGTCGTCTGCTCCTGCCGGAACACCTCCTCGATCACGTCGGCCCAGGTGCCCCGGGCAATGTCGAGCCGTACCGGCATGGTGTTGAGGAACAGGCCGGCGATCCGCTCGGCGCCCTCGTGCTCGGGACGGCCGTGGGTGACCAGGCCCGTGACGACGTCCCGCGTCCCGGAGTACAGGCTCAGGGCGAGGGCGTGCGCCGCGAACAGCACGGATTTCATCGGTAGCCCGCGCTCACGTGCGAAGCCCCGTGCCTCGGCGGTGAGCTCGTCGGGCAGGTCCACGATGCGGCTGATCATTTCGTCGGTACCCGGTGCCTCGAGCTGCCGGAATGCCTCCAGCCGCAGCAGCGGGCTGTCCTTGAGGTACTCGGACCAGAACTCCTTGCTCCCGGCGGACTCCAGCGCGTGCCGCTCGGTGAGCACGTGGTGGGCGGGCGAGGGAAGCGCCTGCACCGGTACCGCCTCGATATCCATCCCCAGGCTGTGCAGATAGTCCTGGAGCAGCTCCCGTACGAGGTTGGCGACGCTGCCGCCGTCCAGGATCGCGTGGTGGAAGCTGAGCACCAGCTCGACGGTCTCCGCGCAGACATGTACGCGGAAGAGGTAGAGCGGCGCCTGTTCGAAGTCGTAACGCTTGTAGCGGCATGCGTCGATGTGGCCGCGGATCTCGTCGCGTACGGGCTCCTCGTCGCGATCACGCAGATCGACGATGTCGAGCCCGCCCTCCGTCTTACGGTCCACGATCTGCAACGGCTCGGAGTAGCTGCCGAGGTCGAAGGAGGAGCGCAGCACGGGGTGGCGAGCCACGAGCCGCGTGAAAGCCTGCCGAAACCTTTCTTCATCCCAGTCGAGGGTGAAGGTGTACTGGAAGACGTCGTGGTAGACCGCTGAGTCCTCCTGGGCGCGGCTGTGGTAGATCAGGCCGAGCTGGAGGCGGGTGAGCGGATAGGCGTCTTCACGGCCCTCCAGCCGGGCCCGGTCCACGCCGGAGACCAGCTCGAAGGGCTCCAGCTGCCGCGTACCGCCGGCCACGCCGGTCTTCGCGCGCTCGGCCAGCTCCGCCACCGTGGGATGGCGCATCAGGTCGTTGAGCGCGAAGTGGATGCCCTGCTTCTCGGCCAGCGCCCGGACGCGCAACATCGTGATGGAGTCGCCGCCCAGGGCGAAGTAGTCGTCGTGGATGCCTACATGATCGAGTTCGAGGACACGGGCCCAGATGCCGGCGAGTCCCTCCTCCGTGCCATTGCGCGGAAGGGCTCCGGCCGGGGCCGTTCCGCTCACGGGCACCGGTGCGGGCAGGGCCCGGCGGTCCGCCTTGCCGTTCGGCGTGAGAGGGACGCGGTCGATCCGCACGAGGTGTGCCGGGATCATGAACTCGGGCAGTACCGCCGCCAGTTCGGCGAACAGCCACGAAGAGTCGAGCTCCGTGTCGGCGACGTAGTACGCCACGAGATAGGTGCCACGGGCCGCGGAGTGGTGATCGACGACCACCGCGTCGCGCACCCCGGACACCGAGGCGAGCCGGTTCTGCACCTCGCCCAGCTCCACGCGGTTGCCGCGGATCTTCACCTGCCCGTCGATCCGGCCGAGATACTCGATGGTGCCGTCTGCCAGCCACCGTGCCAGGTCGCCCGTTCGGTACAGTCGGCCCCCGTCCGTGAACGGGTCCTCGACGAACTTCTCCCGGGTCAGCTCCGGGTGCTCCAGGTAACCCCGGGCGACCCCGACGCCGCCGATGCACAGCTCGCCCGGTACGCCGACCGGCTGGAGACCGCCGTGCGTGTCCACCACGTACAGCTGGATGTTGTCGATCGGGCGGCCGATCGGCACCCGGCCGACCGCCTGCTCCGGGTCGGACGGGCAGTCGTAGTACGACACGTCGACGGTCGCCTCGGTGGGTCCGTACAGGTTCACGAGCTTCGGCGGCCTCTCGCCGCCCCCGAAAATCCGGTTGAACTGTTCGACGCGCGCGGCAGGCAGTGCCTCGCCGCTGCAGAAGACCTGGCGCAGCGATGTCGCATCGGTGCGCAGCTCGGGCCTGTCCTCCAGCAGATCCAGGAACGGGCCGAGCATCGAGGGGACGAAGTGCATGGTGGTGACGTGCTCTTCCGCGATGGTGCGCAGAATCGAGCGGGGGTCCTTCTGGCCGCCCACGGGCAGGAGCGCCAGGCTCGCGCCCTCGACTGCCCACCAGAACAGCTCCCACACGGAGACGTCGAACGAGATCGGCGTCTTCTGCAGCAGCACGTCGTCCGCACCGACGGCGTAGCGGTTCTGCATCCAGGCGAGCCGGTTGATCACGGAGTGATGCTCGATCATGGCGCCCTTGGGCCTGCCGGTAGAGCCCGAGGTGTAGATGACGTAGGCCAGACTGCGGGCGTCGGCGACCGGGACGAGCGGCGCGGGCGAGCCGTGCGCCAGCTCGTCGACGCGCAGGACGCGCACGCCGCTCTCGACTGCCGGCTCCGGAGTGTCCGCGTCGACGAGCACGACCTTGGCACGGCTGTCCTCAAGGAGGAAGGCGATGCGCTCGGCCGGGTAACCCGGGTCCACCGGCACGTACGCTCCGCCGGACTTGAGCACGCCGAGCAGCGCGGCCGGCATCAGCGGGCTTCGCTCCATCATCACGGCGACCCGGTCCTCGGCGCCGACGCCTTGGGCCCGAAGCCCTCGCGCGACCTGGTTCGAGAGGGCGTCGAGTTCTCCGTAGGTGACGGGATCGGCGCCGTCGGCAGGTCTGATCGCGATGCGGTCCGGGGTGCGCGCCGCCTGCTCCGAGATGAGGTCGTGCAGGGTCCTGGCGTCGGCGTACGGGACAACGGGCCCGCGGCTGCGCCGAACGAGCTCCTCGTACTCGCCCGCGGTGAGCACCGGCAGGTCGGCCGCCGGGATGTCCGGCTCGTCGACACCGTTCCTGAGCAGTGTGAGAAGGTGCCCGGCGACCGACTCGACCGGGAAGTCCTCGTCGAAGACGTCACGGGCGCCGTCGAGGTCGACGCGCAGGTCCGCGTCGTCGCCGAACGCGTTGACCACGACCGACAGCGCGTCCTGAAGGTGCACCGGGGCCAGCATGAGGGCGCTGCGTCCGGCGTCCGGGCGGGGGTGGCGCATGTAGGAGAGCGTGATGTCGAAGAGCTGGCGGGAGCCGCCGGCGTTCACCGGCAGATCGCTCAGTACATCACCGAGTGCGAGCCGCTCGTGGGGGCGCAGGGCATCGGTTCCCGCGCGGACGCCTGCGGCCAGCTCGTGCAGTGTCGCCCCCGGCTCCATCGCCACTCGTAACGGGAGGCTGTTCGCGCGCTGCCCGACGATCTCTCGCTCGGCGCCCTCCTGCCGGTTGAGGAAGGGGACGCCGAGGACCATCTCGTCCGTCCGGTGGACCCGGGTGAAGTACGTGACGACGGCTGCTGACAGATAGGCGAAGGGGGAGCCGCCCTGCTGCCGGATCCGGCGGACCAGCTCCGCTTCCACGGTGAAGGAGTGGCAGGCACGGCGCGGCGTGCCGTCACCCAGGCGCACGGTGTTCCGCGCGAACAGGACTGGCACGACGCCTTCCAGCGCTGAGCGGTGGAAGGCACGGTCCCGTTCGTACGAGGCGGATCCGCGGTAGGCGGCGTCCGCGTCGACAAGGGAGAGCGCGGAGAGAGTGACCACGTCGTCGGACGCGTCGGCGACGTCCGCACCAGTGGTCCGAGCGCGGTCGTACTCTGCCCACACCTGGAGGCTGACCAGGTTCAGGGCCCAGGCGTCGGCTATGAGGTGATGGGCTTTCAGTTGCAGGTGGGCAACGGTGGCACTCTCCCGAAGGATCACTGCCACAAACATCCTTGAACGGCGTAGCTCGAACGGGCGGGCCAACGAGCGCTCCTGCCATTCGGCGCAGGCCGCAGCCGGATCGGGCGCGCCGGACAAGTCAATGTCCGCCACCCACGCGGTGCTGTCGTCACCGCTGCCCTCGACCCACTGGTGGGGTATTCCGTCCTGCTCGTCGAAGCGCAAGGAAAAGGCATCATTGCGTTTGAGTACGCGTTCCAGGCAGTCCTTCAGGAGGTCAACATGAACGTCCTTGCGTAGCGTCTCGCGCATTACCACATTGAACTGCGGGTCCGGCGCTCCGCTAGATTCCGAAATCCATATGTCCCGCTGGTAGGAAGTGAGCGGAAAACGGCGAAAAGCGGACACAATTACCTTCCCTGCTGAAAGCCTGCGAGCCCGTCCGATCGATGGACGCACTCGGCCTCATCACTGCTTCAACCAAGACCCCACCGATGGATCCAGTCAACAACGATCCTTGTTCGAGCAGTGTCACGAAGGCGCCATATAAATGTCATGAAGATGCGAGAGAATCGTCAATACGCCCCTTGGGGCTGACCCATGACGATATCCAGGACAGTTACGCGCCGACGCTCGAGCGCCTTTTCTGCCCAGGGTCGGGAAACTCCCCACTGTGGGACCACCCTCTGACACTGGACGGCATCGCCGATTACACCGCGGAAAGCGCCGCACTCACAGGCTTCGAATCCACCCCGGAACTCTCGCTGCTTATCTGTCACTCGCCGCGGCACATCGTCTCGGAGCGCGGCCCGGCGACCTGGGCTGCGAAGCGCTCCGCCGACTGCGCCCGCGAGGCCCTGGGCGAACACCGCACAGAACGTGATCGCTCATTTGACGTGTGTCTGAAAGTGCCTGCGAAGATCTGACCAGGTCCTGAAATAGGGCGGGTTGAACCGGACGCCGGTACCGAAGAAGCTTTAGCCCAGGGTTCGGCGTGCTGTCACCGGCCTCCGGCGCACGGCATGTCGCTTCCGCCCGCCCTCCGGCCCGGCCGAGCAGGCCCGAGGCGCGCCCACCACGCGGCTGAACCCAGTACCTCCCCGGCAACGGAAACCGAGTGAAACCGGTCACGCCGCGCCGAGCGCCGGCCGTGGCCGTGGCCGAGCCCGCGTACTCCCCGTATCGACTTGTGCGTAACTCCCGCCGAGCGAAGCGTGATTCGCCTTCTCCGACCCAAGAGGTGCATGTGACTCCGATGCCGTCAGACAGTCAGGAACTGAACCAGGCCGGGCCGGTCGACGCGAAACTGCTCCGCCGCGCGTGCGGCCACTTCGTGACCGGCGTGACGGTGATCACCAGCGGACGCGGCGAGCAGGCGGCCGGGACCACGGTCAACTCTTTCACCTCGGTCTCCCTCGATCCGCCGCTGGTGCTGTTCTGCCTGCACAGCGAATCGCGGCTGCGCGCGGTGGTGGAGGACTCACGCGCGTATGCGGTGAACTTCCTGGCCGCCCAACAGGAGCCGCTGGCCTGGGCGTTCGCCGGTAGAGCCACGGCCGCGGTGCAGGACGTGGCGCACCGCCCCTCGGTGACGGGGGTCCCTGTGCTCAATGACGCCCTGGCCTTCCTCTCCTGCCGCCTGGTCGACACCTCCGAGGTCGGTGACCACACCGTCTTCGTCGGCGAGGTGGTCGACCTGGGTGTGCCGGAGCAGAGTCAGCAGCCACTCGTCTTCTTCCGTGGCGAGATGGGCTCCCTCCAGGCAGCGGTGTGACGGCGCCCGTGCCGGACCCGGAACCGCGAGCCGGCACCCGCCGGACGCCTTGCTTCCATCGACGACCCGCGAGGTGCACGCGGCAGAGGAGTTACTCATGACATCGGCGGCCGCTGCGGTTGCTCCGATCCCGAACCACGCGTTGATGATCCTGCTGCTGCAGGTCGGCGTGCTGCTGGCGGCGGCGATGCTGCTGGGGCAGCTGGCCCGGCGCCTCGGCATGCCGTCCATCGTGGGAGAGCTGGCGGCAGGGGTGGTCCTGGGGCCGTCGCTGCTGACCCAGGTGGCCCCGGGCCTGAGTCACTGGCTGTTCCCGCAGGACGCGGCTCAGATGCATCTGCTGGACTCGCTGGGCCAGTTCGGCGTCATCCTGCTGGTCGGTTTCACCGGCATGCACCTGGACCTCAAGCTGGTACGCCGCCAGGGCTCGCGGGCCGCGGTGGTGAGCGCCGCGGGTCTGATCCTGCCGCTGATGCTCGGCGTCTGGCTGGGCTTCATGCTTCCCGGGGAACTGCGCGCCGAGGGCGCCGACGCCACGGTCTTCGCGCTTTTCGTCGGGGTCGCGATGTGTGTCAGCGCGATCCCGGTGATCGCCAGAACGCTGCTGGACATGAAGCTGATCCACCGGAACGTGGGTCAGATGATCCTGGTGGCGGGCACGATTGACGACGCGGTCGGGTGGCTGCTGGTCTCACTAATCGCGGCCATGGCCACCACCGGTCTGCACACCGGCGAGGTGACACTCGCGCTCGGCCACATGGCGGTGCTCCTGATCTGCACGCTGACCGTCGGCCGGTATGTCGTGCGTACGGCCATGCGCGCGGCCACCCGCTCCAGCGTCCCCGGCCTGCCCGTCATGACCGCGGTCGTCCTGATGGTCCTGTCGGCGGCCGGCACGCACGCGCTGGGACTGGAGGCGGTGTTCGGGGCCTTCCTGTGCGGCGTCCTCATCGGGTCGTCCAAGGACATCGACAGGACGGCGCTGTCACCGCTGAACACCACGGTGATGGCGGTCCTCGCACCGCTGTTCTTCGCCACCGCGGGACTGCGGATGGATCTCAGCGCCCTCGCCGACCCGCGTATCGCACTGTGGGGCCTCGCGGTGTTCGGCATCGCGGTCTTCGGGAAGTTCCTCGGCGCCTTCGTCGGAGGGCTGTTCACCCGGATGAGCCGGTGGGAGTCGCTGGCCCTGGGCGCCGGCATGAACGCCCGGGGCGTGATCGAAGTGATCATCGCCATGATCGGGGTCCGGCTCGGGCTGCTGACCGCGGAGATGTACTCCATCGTCGTGCTCGTCGCGGTGCTCACTTCTCTGATGGCGCCGCCCCTGCTGCGTATCTCCATGAACCGGGTCGAGCACACCGCAGAGGAAGAGATGCGCAAACTCCGGGTCCTGTTGCCGCAGGACACCACCACCAGCGGCGGCAAGGACCCCGTCGCCCACCAGTAGGACACCGACCCCGGGGCTCCGCCTCCCGGCTGTACATCTCTGAAAGGTGAACTGTGAACACGACGGACAACGAACTGCGGGACGACAAGCGCTACGACGTCGCCATCCTCGGCGCGGGCATGGCAGGCGGGACGCTGGCGGCGGTGCTCGCCCGCAACGGCGTGAAAGTCCTGGTGATCGACGCGGGCGTCCACCCGCGCTTCGCAGTGGGCGAGTCGACCATCCCGTACACCTCGACCATGACCAAGGTCATCGCTGAGCGCTACCAGGTTCCCGAGATCACCCCGCTCGCCAGCTTCCGTGGCATCCAGGACAAGATCTCCCCGATGAGCGGCCGCAAGCAGAACTTCGGCTTCGTGTACCACCAGGAAGGCAAGCCCCAGGACCCGGAGCAGGTCAACCAGTTGGTGATTCCCGAGTGGCAGCGCACCGAGAGCCACCTGTTCCGCCAGGACACCGACGCCTACCTGTTCAACCTCGCCGTCAGCTATGGCGCGGAGGCGCGTCTGGCCACCCGGATCCAGGACATCGACACCGGCGCGGACGGGGTCGTGCTCCGGTCGGACCGGGGGGAGGAGTTCCACGCCGAGTACCTGGTGGACGGCAGCGGCTTCCGCTCGCCGGTGGCGGAGAAGTTCGGCCTGCGCGAGGAGCCGACGCGGGCGCGGCACCACTCGCGCACGCTGTTCACGCACATGGTCGGCGTCACGCCCTTCGACGACGCCGAGGCGGCCGCCGCGCACAAGCAGCCCAGCCCCTGGCACAACGGCACCCTGCACCACGTGTTCGACGGCGGCTGGCTCTGGGTGATCCCGTTCGACAACCACGAGGGCGCGCTCAGCACGCTGTGCAGTGTGGGGCTGACGCTGGACGAACGGGTCTTCCCCAAGCCCGACCACTCCCCGCAGGAGGAGTTCGACGCGTTCCTGGCACGGTTCCCGCAGATTGCGGAGCAGTTCACCGGCGCCAGGGCGGTCCGCCCCTGGGTCGGTACCGGGCGGTTGCAGTACTCCGCGACGCGGACGGTCGGCGAGCGCTACTGCCTGACCGCGCACGCGGCGGGATTCATCGATGCGCTCTACTCACGCGGCCTGACCAACACGTTCGAGGTCGTCAACTCGCTGGCCTGGCGCCTGATCGAGGCGTCCCGGGACGGTGACTGGTCGACCGAGCGGTTCGCCTACATCGACAGCCTCCAGCAGGGTCTGTACGACGTCCATGACGACCTGGTCTACAGCTCCTTCGTCGGCTTCCGCGACTACGAACTGTGGAACGCGGTCTCCCGGGTGTGGAAAGCGACCAGCATCATGCCCACGATGACCCTGGAACGGGCCTACCGCGCCTTCCTGGAGAACCGCGACGACCAGGTGCTGCGCGACCTGGAGAAGACCGAGACCCCGGGACTCGCGGCCCCCGCCGGCCGGGACATCAGCCAACTCCTGACCTTCACCCGGGAACTCTGCCAACAGGTCGAGGCAGGAACGGTGTCGTCCGGGCAGGCCGCTCAGGAGATCCTCGCCCGGGTCCGGGAGACCAGTGCCCTGCCCGCGCCGTTCGAGCTCGGCGCTCCGGACAACCGCTGCTTCGAGGCCACGCCCGAGCTCATGCAGCGGACCCTGGAATGGGGAAGGACCGAGGCGCCCGAGCACATCAAGGGCCTCTTCCGCTAGGACCTGGTCCGGCCGATCACGTTCGGAGGCAGATGGCGAGGGCTGCTGCCGGTGCGGTGCCGAGGAAGACGTAGCCGCGCTTGTCGCTCCCACGTCTGACCCCCGGTCCGCACCCGGCAGCACAGGCCCGGTCACATCGCCGTGCCCTCAACTGTCGGCGGAGCCCGCCTCCGGCGTCTCCGGGACGAGGCGCAGCAGCAGCTCCCAGATGCCGTTCACCGTCTCCTCCGTCCACCAATAGTGGTTCTCGCGGCCGAGTGCCTCCAGGCCCACCGTGACAGTGGCGAGGAGGTTCGGCAGTGCGACACCGTCACCCGGAAAGGCGAAGTGGCGGTGGAGGTAGTGCAGCCACTCCTGGCGCAGGGGGAGCGGCCCGTCGCAGTTGGCGGGCCGCTCCTCGGACTCCATACGCAGTCCCGCGCGCAGCGCCGTGTCCTCGCGCAGTGCGGCAAAGAGCTCGGTGAGGAACCGGGCCAGCGTGGCGAGGTCGGGGTCGGGGCCGCACAGGTGGCGCTCTGCCACCCGCCGCACCTGCTTATGGGTCTCGACGCGCACCGCAGAGGCCAGGGCCTCCTTGCAGGAGAAGTGGAAGTACAGGGCGCCCTTGCTCACGCCTGCGGCATTGCTGATCTCGACAAGTCCTGAGTCCTTGAGCCCTTTGATGTCGATCATCCCGGCTGCCGCGGCGATGATGGCCTTGCGGGTCTGTTCGGCGCGTAGCTGCATGTGGCGGCACCTGTCTCTTCTCATCTGACAGAGATCTGTGAGCCAGTCGTTGCTTGACGGTCACTTTCCGTGAGTCTACTGCGACGGAGGCCGTTAAAACCAGCACTACGGTCTGTTTATGTAGAGGCCTTCGAGGCAGGGTTGCCCGGTGCGTCGACTGATTCAATCGTCAATTGGATGCATTGGTGGAACTTTTGACGGATAGTCAACCCCGGGCCACTTCGGCCCGGGGGCCCACTGCCGTCACAGCGGGCTTAGAAAACAGCGGACTCGGTTTGTTACGCTACCTGAGCGTAATGCGGGGGCTTCATGCGTGTGTGCTCCCCGCAGGTCCTGAGCTTGCTGAGTGGACTGTTCGAAGGGGGAGACGTGGGGGGACACCGGCCGTCCGCCGCCTGGCGGGTGCTCGTGGTGGAGAGTGACGCCGAGGACGCGGAGCTCCTGGTGCGGGGTCTGCAGCGGCACAGTCACGACGTCCAGCGGGTGGACTCGGGGATGGCCGCGCTGCGCGCCCTGGAAGGCGTCGACCTGGTGCTGCTGGATCTCGAACTGCCGGACCTCGACGGCCTCGAGGTCTGCCGCCGGGTGCGCTCCGCCGGATCCGTCCCGGTCATCGCCGTCACCTCCAGGGGAACCGAGCTGGACCGGGTGCTCGGACTCCAGGCCGGCGCGGACGACTATCTCGTGAAGCCTTACGGATTCCGGGAGTTGCTGGCCCGGATGGACGCTGTCATGCGCCGCGTCCAGGTGCAGTCTCCGGCCGCCCCGGTCATCTCGCACGGCGCGCTGAGCATCGACGCGGCCGCGCGCCGGGTCAGCCTCGACGGCAGGCGGATCGAGGTGACCCGCAAGGAATTCGACCTGCTCCACCTCCTCGCGTCGCACCCCGACACTGTCGTCCCGCGCAAGCGGATCATGCAGCAGGTCTGGGGGGACGTCTGGTCGCGGCGGACCATCGACACCCATGTCAGCAGCCTGCGCAACAAGCTCGGCGCCAGCGACTGGATCATCACGGTGCGCGGAGTCGGATTCCAGCTCGGGCGTGCCTGAACCTCCGCCGATCCGGTTCGCATCCGGGCGAGGAGACCCGCCCGGAGCAGGAGCGCCGACCGACCGCTGTGGACATCTCCGGCCGCCCGCCGGACAAAGCTTGCATTCCCGCCGGGTACGCGCACGGCATCTGTGGCCGATTTACCGGGCAATTGACCTCGATTTAACGTACATCGGGTTCCCTGCAAAGACTTCGCCCGGCATGACAGATCCTGACCTTGATCTGATGATCGATTTCTTGTACGAACCGTGCCGACCGGCAAGACTTGTGGCCATGGCGCAGTGTGATCACGCGCCGGATCCGTCCGGCCGGCGCGTTCCACGGGGCCTCAATTCCCTTTCGTATCTCACCGTTCTGGAGGCCAGGCATGCCGGAATCCGCGGAATCCCGGGGTTTTACCGACGAAGTCGAACTGCGCCGGATCAACCGGGCAACGGTGGAGCGGTACATGGCCACCAAGGGCCAGGACCGGCTCCAGCGTCACACCCTGTTCACCGAGGACGGCAGCGGTGGCCTGTGGACCACCGACACCGGCTCCCCGATCGTCATCAACGGCCGCGACCGGCTCGCGGAGCATGCCGTGTGGTCCCTGAAATGCTTTCCCGACTGGGAGTGGTACAACATCCAGGTCTTCGAGACCCAGGACCCGAACCGTTTCTGGGTGGAGTGCGACGGCCGCGGCAAGATCCGCTTCGCCGGTTACCCCGAGGGCTACTACCAGAACCACTTCCTGCACTCGTTCGAGCTGGAGAACGGGAAAGTAAAGCAGAACCGGGAGTTCATGAATCCCTTCGAGCAGCTCCGTGCGCTCAGCATTCCCGTTCCGGAGATCAAGCGCGAAGGCATACCCACCTGACCGTCGGCCCCGCCGCCACATTGGAGACTCCTGTGGACGAAGTCTTGCGTGATATCCGCAGCTGCGACGCTTTGCAGCAGCCCGAATGGACCGACTTGCCGCAGGTGGACCGCGTGGGAGAGGCGCTTGCGGGCAGGCCCACACTCGTTCAGGCGGCCGATCTGCGCGTGCTGCACGATTCCCTGGCCCGCGTGGCCGCGGGCGAAGCCATGGTGATGCAGGCCGGTGACTGCGCCGAGGACCCGGGCGAGTGCACGCCCCACGACGTCTCGCGCAAGGCGGCACTCCTCGACGTGCTCGCCGGTACGCTGCGCATGAAGGCGCACAAGCCCGTCATCCGGGTGGGGCGCATCGCGGGCCAGTTCGCCAAGCCCCGCTCCAGCCCCACGGAGACCGTGGGCGGCGTCGAAATCCCCACGTTCCGCGGGCACATGGTGAACGGGATCGAACCGGATCCGGAGGCCAGGCGCCCCGACCCGCTGCGCATCCTGACCGGCTACATGGCCGCCGGCGACATCATGGAGTATCTGGGCTGGCGCCGCCGGGCGGCGGGCCAGGACCCCATCGGACCGCTGGTGTGGACCAGCCACGAGGCACTGCTGCTCGCCTACGAGATCCCCATGCTGCGCACCGACGAGCGGGGCAAGCTGTTCCTCGGCTCCACGCACTGGCCCTGGATCGGCGAGCGCACCCGCCAACTGGACGGCGCCCATGTGGCGCTGCTCGCCCAGGTGGACAACCCGGTGGCCTGCAAGGTGGGCCCCTCGATGGAGCCCGCGGAGCTGCTGGCCCTGTGTGAGCGGCTCGACCCCGACCGGGAGCCGGGACGGCTCACCCTCATCGCCCGGATGGGCGCCGACCGCGTCGCGGAGCGGCTGCCCATGCTGGTGGAAGCCGTACGCGCGGCGGGCCACCCGGTCATCTGGCTGACCGACCCGATGCACGGCAACACCGTCCCGGCACCGGACGGGAACAAGACCCGGCACGTGGAGACCGTCTCGCGCGAAGTCGTGGCCTTCCAGCAGGCCGTGCGGGCCGCCGGCGGCGTATGCGGCGGCCTGCACCTGGAGACCACCCCCAACGACGTCACCGAGTGCGTCTCCTGCGAGGCCGATCTGGACCACGTCGGCGACAAGTACACGACGTTCTGCGACCCGAGGCTCAACCCGCGGCAGGCCGTTTCGGTGGTCTCCGCCTGGACCGCGTGATTCCGGGCGCGTCCGAGCCCTGATGCAGGCACAGGAAGGCGAAGCCATGTCCGGCATACCCCCCATCGAGTCCTACGCACTTCCGACCGCGGGCGACCTGCCCCCCAACACCGCCCGGTGGACCCCGGACCCGGACCGCGCGGTCCTGCTCGTCCACGACATGCAGCGCTATTTCCTCACCCCCTTCCCGGCGGACGTACGCAAGCAACTGGTGAGCAACGCCGCCGCGCTGCGCGACCGTTGCGCCGCCGCCGGGGTCCCGGTGGCCTACACCGCCCAGCCCGGCGGCATGACCGCGGAACAGCGCGGTCTGCTGAAGGACTTCTGGGGGCCCGGCATGCGCCCGGAGCCGGCCGACCGCGCGGTGGTCGACGAACTGGCGCCCATCGACGGCGACTGGACGCTGACCAAGTGGCGCTACAGCGCCTTCTTCAACTCCCCGCTCCTCGAACGGATGCGCGAGGCGGGCCGCGACCAGCTGATCCTGTGCGGCGTCTATGCGCACGTCGGAGTCCTGATGACCGCCGTCGAGGCGTTCACCAACGACATCCAGCCGTTCTTCGTCGCCGACGCCGTCGCCGACTTCAACGAGCACTACCACCGGCTGGCCATCAGCTACGCGGCCGAACGCTGCGCCGCCGTCGTCACGGCGAAAGAGGTGTTCGCGTGACCGGGCGCCGGACCACTCCACCGCCGGCGGCCGGCGACCTGCTCGGCCGCGACCTGCTCGGACGCGTACTGGCGGACCGTCCGGGCCCCTTCGCCCTGCTGCACCGGCCCGAGGCCGCGGGCGCGGACACCGTCGACGTACTCGTCGGCGACGTGTCGACGCTCGAGACGCTCGCCGGCATCCCCCTGCCCGACGGGCCGGGGCGGCCCACGGGCGCGCACCACGAAGTTCTCGTCGTCGTCCCGTACCGGCAGGTCAGGGAGCGCGGGTACGCGGTACCCGACGACGGCGCCCCACTGATCGCGCTGAGCGTCACCGGCCAGCAGCGGCTGCCCCTCGCCGAGGTGCTGCCCCGCCTGCCGCAAGTGCCGACGGTGCTGAGCGGCGAGCACTTCGACGTCGCCGACGACGCCTACCAGGAGACCGTCCGCACGGTCGTCGACGACGTGATCGGCACCGGCGAGGGCGCGAACTTCGTCATCAAACGCTCCTTCGTCGCGGACATCACCGACTACGGACCGGACAGCGCGCTGTCCTTCTTCGCGCGGCTGCTGGAGCGGGAGGTGGGCGCGTACTGGACGTTCCTCATCCACACCGGCGAGCGCACCTTCGTCGGCGCCTCGCCCGAGCGGCACATCAGCCTCGCCGAAGGCAGGGCCGTGATGAACCCCATCAGCGGTACGTACCGCTACCCGCAGGCCGGCCCCAACCTGCCGGACGTCATGGCCTTCCTCGCCGACCCCAAGGAGACCGACGAGCTGTACATGGTCGTCGACGAGGAACTGAAGATGATGGCCCGGATCTGCGAGTCGGGCGGGCGGGTGATCGGCCCGTACCTCAAGGAGATGGCACGCCTGGCGCACACCGAGTACTTCATCGAGGGGCACACCACCCGCGACGTGCGCGAGATCCTGCGCGAGACCATGTTCGCGCCGACAGTGACCGGCTCGCCGCTGGAGAGCGCCTGCCGTGTCATCGACGCGTACGAGCCGAACGGGCGCGGCTACTACAGCGGGATCGCCGCGCTCATCGGGCGCGACGAGCACGGCGGCCGCGCCCTGGACTCCGCGATCCTCATCCGCACCGCGGACATCGACAGCACGGGCCGGCTGAGCATCGGCGTCGGGGCCACCCTGGTACGCCACTCGGACCCGGCCGCGGAGGCCGCCGAGACCCACGCCAAGGTGTCCGGGCTGGTCGCCGCCCTCGAGTCCGGCGGCAGCGAACGCTTCGCCGGCCACCCGGGCGTACGAGCCGCACTGGAGCGGCGCAACGAATCACTCTCGGACTTCTGGCTCCGGGACACCGGCGACCGCACGCAGCCGCTGCCAGGTCTGGCCGGCCGCGAGGTGCTGGTCGTCGACGCCGAGGACACCTTCACATCCATGATCGCCCACCAGCTCCGGGCCATGGGTCTGGACGTGACGGTACGGCGCTTCGACGAGGAGTACGCCTTCGACGGCTACGACCTCGTCGTCATGGGGCCGGGCCCCGGCGACCCGGGCGACCGCAGCCACCCCAAGATCCGGCACCTGCACGCGGCGGTTCGCACCCTGCTGGACCGGGACAGCCCGTTCATCGCCGTCTGCCTCAGCCATCAGGTGCTCAGCCTGGGACTGGGCTTCGCAGTACGCCGGCTGGACGCCCCCAACCAGGGCGTCCAGAAGGAGATCGACCTCTTCGGCCGCCGTGAACGGGTCGGCTTCTACAACACGTTCGCCGCCCGGAGCGCCGAGGACAAGGCCGACGTCGAGGGCATCGGCGTCGTGGAGGTGAGCCGGGACGCCCTCACCGGTGAGGTGCACGCACTGCGCGGCCCGCGCTTCGCGTCCATGCAGTTCCACGCCGAATCGGTGCTCACCCAGGACGGTCCGCGCATCGTCGCCGCCGCCGTGACGGACCTGCTCGGCCCATGACCAGAGACCAGCGGGAGAAGCAGATGCATTCCTACGTCGTCGTCGACGCCTTCGCCACCCGGCCGCTGCACGGCAACCCGGTGGCCGTATTCCTGGAGGGCGACGACCTCTCCGCCGAGCAGATGCAGCGCATCGCGGCCGAGCTGCACCTCTCGGAGACCACCTTCGTGCTGCGCCCCGAGCAGGGCAGCGACGCGCACATCAGGATCTTCACGCCCGTCAACGAGCTCCCGTTTGCGGGGCATCCGCTGCTGGGCACCGCCATCGCGCTCGGCAACCGCACCCCGGCGGACCAACTGAAGCTGGAGACCGCCATGGGCGTCATTCCCTTCGAGCTGGTGCGCAAGGACGGCGTGGTGACCGCTGCCTGGATGCGACAGCCGGTACCGGACTGGGAGCCGTTCGAGCAGGCCGACGAGCTGCTGGCCGCGCTGGGCGTGCCGGACCCCGCGCTGCCGGTGGAGGTCTACCGCAACGGCCCGCGCCACGTCCTCGTCTGCCTGGGCAGCGTCGAGGAGCTTTCCGCCCTCACGCCCGACCACCGTGCCCTCGCGCAGTTCCCCGACATGGCGGCCAACTGTTTCGCCGGGTCGGGGACGCGGTGGCGCAACCGGATGTTCTCGCCCGCGTACGGCGTCGTCGAGGACGCGGCCACCGGTTCGGCGGCCGGACCCATCGCCATCCACCTCGCCCGGCGCGGGCTCGTCGACTACGGGCAGCGCATCGAGATCACCCAGGGCGTCGAGATGGGCCGGCCGTCGCCGATGCGCGCGCTCGTCGAGGGCGTCGGGGACCAGGTCACTTCGGTCGAGGTGGGCGGTGACGGCGTCGTCGTGATCGAGGGGACGCTGCATCTGTGATCACCGCAGCGCCCGGCCGCCGCCCCACGTCCGCCACACGGAGAAAATCATGAGCAGCACCAGGTCGGAAACCCTCACCGGGACCGTGGAGATCGCCTTTCCCGAGTTCGCGGCCCCGCCCCCGGAGCCGATGGGGCTGCTGAGCGCCTGGCTCGACGAAGCGGAGCGCCAACAGGTCCGCGAACCAAGGGCGTTGGCGCTCGCCACAGCCGACGTCCGGGGCCGCTCCTCGTCCCGGATCCTGGTGGTGAGCCGGGTGACCGGGGCGGGACTCGTCTTCGTCACCCACCAAGGCAGCCGCAAGGGCCGTGAGCTGGCTGCCAACCCGTGGGCATCCGGCGTTCTGTACTGGCGGGAGAGCAGTCAGCAGATCACTGTCGCCGGGCCGGTCGAGCGGCTGCCCGACACCGAGGCCGATGCCCTGTGGGCCGCCCGCGCGGTGTTCACCCACGCCATGACGACGGCGTCCCGGCAGAGCGAGCCGCTGGACGGCCTCGACGAGGTGGCGGAACTCCGCGAGCGGGCCGGGCAGCTGGCCGGGAGCGGGCCGCTGCCGCGTCCCGGCTCGTTCACTGCCTACCGACTCAGGCCCGAGAGCGTGGAGTTCTGGGCCAACGGCACCGAGCGCCTGCACGAGCGGCTGCGCTACGACCGCTGCGAGGGCGGCTGGAACATCAGCCGGCTCCAGCCGTGACACCCGCCGCCGGACCTGACCTTTCGAAGCCCTACGGGGCTTTCGAGAACCCCATCGAAGCGGAACGCGAGCACACCATGCAGGACACTGCCTCTCACTTCCTCCACGCCGGCTTCCACTCCTCCGCGCAGTGCCACCCGGGTCGCCCGGCCCTGCTCCTCGACGGGCGCTCCTGGACGTACGCGGAGCTGGACGGGGTGGCCCGTGTCTGGGCCGCCGCGCTCATCAAGGCCGGTAAGCGGCCGAGGCGGGTGGGGATCCTCGGCCACCGCAGCCTCGTCACGTACGCCGGTTTCCTGGCGGCCCTCTACGCCGGCGCCACAGCGGTGCCGCTGAACAAGAAGTACCCGGTTGCCCGCAACAAGGACATCGCCGAGCGCGCGGGTCTGGACGTGATCCTGGCCGAACACGGCTCGGCCGGACAGCTCGCCGAGCTGCTGCGCGAGATGACGGACGCCCCTGCGGCCCTGCTGCCGGAGACGGCCGAGGCGCCCCCGGGCATCCCCGCCGCCGTACCGGTAATGACCCGTGGCGGCGTCGAGGGCTGCACCCCCCTGGCCGGGCCGGTGTTCCCGGACCCCGACGACGCCGCCTACCTGCTGTTCACCTCGGGCTCGACCGGCCGCCCCAAGGGCGTTCCGGTCTCGCACGCCAACGTGGCCTGGTTCCTGCGCGTCAACGCCGAGCGGTACGGGTTCACGGAGGACGACCGCTTCACGCACACGGCCGACCAGACCTTCGACCTGTCCATATTCGACCCGTTCATGGCCTGGCGCAGCGGGGCGTGCCTGGTGCCCATGGACTCCCACCAGCTTCTGTCGCCGCTCGGCTTCATTCGCGAACACGGCATCACGGTCTGGCTCTCGGTGCCCTCCGTCGCCGCACTCCAGGCGCGCAAGGGACTGCTCGAACCAGGCAGTCTGCCGTCCCTGCGCTGGAGTCTGTTCTGCGGCGAGGCGCTGCCCGCGCCGACCGCCCGGGCCTGGCAGGAGGCGGCCTCCGGGTCGGTGCTGGAGAACCTCTACGGGCCGACCGAGGCGACCGTCGCGTGCCTGGTGCACCGCTGGGACCCGCGGACCTCGCCGGAGCGTTCGGTGAACGGGATCGTGCCGATCGGCGCACCGTACCCGGGCATGGAGGTCGCCGTACTGGCCGAGGACGGCACCCCGGTGCCCGACGGCGAGACGGGTGAACTCTGCCTGTACGGACCGCAGGTGTTCGCGGGCTACTGGAACGCACCGGAGCAGACCGCGCGCGCCTTCCACACCACGAAGCACGACGGCGAGCCCCGCAGGTGGTACCGCACGGGCGACCTCGGCCGCAGGACCGCCGACGGGGAGTACATCTACATCGGCCGCCTCGACACCCAGGTGAAGATCCTCGGCCACCGCATCGAGACGGGCGAGGTGGAGGCGCACCTCCTCCAGCAGGAAGGGGTGGCGCAGGCCGTGGTGCTGGCCGTGCCCGGCGAGGAGGACGGCTCCGCGGTGCTGGCCGCCATTGTCTCCGGCGACGACATCGACATGCACGCGGTGGACAAGGGACTGGGCGAGTCCCTGCCCCCGTACATGATCCCGCTGACCTTCCACGCCCTGGACACCTTCCCGCTGAACGCCAACGGGAAGGTCGACCGCAAGACACTGCGCGATCAGGTGATCTCCGGCGAGCTGGAGCCGTTCCCGCTGTGACCGGCACCGCCTCGGACAGCTCGCGGACGAGCAACAGGAACAGCCACCGTCGAAAGGGACACCGGTGAAGGTCGACAACATTTATCTCGCGGGAATCGGCACGTACGTGCCGAGGACCGTGCCCGTGCGGGAAGCGGCGCGCCAGGGCTGGATCGACAGCACCGCTGCCAAGGAGTCGGGCATCACAGCCGTCGCGGTGGAAACCGAACTGGCCGCCGTGGACATGGCGGTGGACGCGGCCACGAAGGCCGTCGAACGGTCCGGCCACCGGCCCGAGGACTTCGCGGCCCTGCTGCACAGCGGCGCCTACTACCAGGGCCCCGAAGGCTGGTCGGCGCCGCACTACGTGCTGCACCGGACGCTGAACCAGCCCGTCGTCGCCACCGAGATCCGGCACGGCTGCCTGTCCGTGCTGACCTCGCTGCGGCTGGCCGCCGGGCTGCTGGGCACCACCCCGGGCAAGGAGGCGGTCCTGATCACGGCCGCGGACAACTTCTCCACGCCGCTGGTCGACCGCTGGCGGGACTCCGACCACGCGATGTACGCGGACAGTGCCGCCGCGCTGGTGGCGTCCACCCGCTCCGGGTTCGCGCGCCTGCTCGCGGTCGGCTCGCGGTCCGAGTCCAGCCTGGAGGCGATGCACCGCGGTGCCGAGCCGCTGCTGCCGCCCGCCCGGCACCCGGACCGCCCGATGTACGTCGCGCCTCGGCTGGAGGCGTGGTCCCAGCGGCCGGGCGCCGCTCCGCTCGACATGATCGCCGCGGTGAAGCGGTTCGGCGATCTGGTCGCCGAGACCGCCGAGCAGACGCTGGCCGAGGCGGGCGTCGGGTGGGACAGCATCACCCGTGTCGCCCACATCGGCTTCAACGAGGACGCGCTGCACGCCATGATCCTGGACCCGCTGGAGGTGTCGGCCGAGGTCGGGACCTGGGAATACATCAGGACCATCGGCCACGCCAGCGTCAGCGACCTGGTCCTCGGCCTGCAACACCTGTGGGAGACCGGCCAGGTGACCGAGGGGGACCACGTCCTGCTCGTCGGAGCCACCGAGGGTATGGAGGCGGGCTGCGCCGTCGTGCAGATCACCGCGCCGCCCGCCGCACACGGCTGACCCGTACCCGTACTGCAGAAAGGCACTTCTGATGACCAGCGCGCCCACGCTCACCCCCGAGGAGATCAGGGAGGCCGTGGCGACGGTCCTCGGCATCGCCCCGGAGGAGATAGCCGACGATGCCAACCTGGCCCAACTGGGACTCAAATCCATTCAGCTCATGCGGCTCAGCGGCCGCTGGCGGCGCAGCGGCCTGGACGTGGACTTCGCCACGCTCGCCGTCGAACCCACCGTGCGGGCCTGGGCGCGGCACCTGGGCCTGGACGGGAACGCCCCCTCCGAAGGCTGACCCGCACAGCCCCGCCCCGGGGGTCCGGGCAACAGGACGGCCCCCGGGGGCCGAACGTACGACAGAAAGGAACGCTCGCCATGAACGGCGTCTCAGCGGCCGACGGCACCGGAGCGGCCGGCCGGCTCGGCGAACAGATCCGAGGGGCAGTGCTGGTGCCGGGCGACCCCGGGTTCGACGCCGGATGCGCGGGATTCCAGACCGGCTACCGGCACCGGCCGTCCGTCCTGGTACGGGCCGCCGGAGCCGAGGACGTGGCGGCGGCCGTGGCCCACGCCGCCGCCCACGGGCTGCCGGTGGCCGTGCAGGCGACGGGACACGGGCTGTCGGTCCCCCTCGACGGCGGCCTGCTCATCAGCACCGGCCGGATGACCGGGGTCACCGTGGACGCCGCCGCCCGGACTGCACGGATCGCGGCGGGCACCCGCGTCGCCGCGGTCGTCGACGCGGCCGCGCGCTACGGGCTGGCCCCGCTGAACGGCTCCTCCCCCGACGTGGGCGCGGTCGGCTACCTCCTCGGGGGCGGACTGGGCCTGCTGGCACGGCAGTTCGGCTACGCGGCCGACCATGTGCGTGCCGTCGACATCGTCACGGCCGACGGCCGCCCCCGGCACGTCACGGCCGAGCACGACCCCGACCTGTTCTGGGCCCTGCGCGGAGCCGGGGCGAACTTCGGCGCGGTGACGGCCGTCGAGATCGACCTGGTGCCGGTCAGCCGGATCTACGGCGGTGAGCTGGCCTTCGACACGGCCCGGGTGCCGGACCTCCTGGAGTCCTACCGGCAGTGGACCACGACGCTGCCGGAGGAACTGACCTCCTCCGTGTCGACGATTCATTACCCCGACGTGTCGGCGGTCCCCGCCCCGTTGCGGGGCCGCCACGTCACCCACGTGCGCATCGCGTACACCGGGGACGCCAGAACCGGCGAGGAGCTGGTGGCACCGCTGCGCGCGGCCGGCCCCGGACTCGTCGACACGCTGGGGGAAATGCCGTACACGGAGTGCGCCGCCATTTACCACGACCCGTCGTACCCGCATGCCTACTTGGGCGACAACGTCCTGCTGCGGGAGTTCGACGCGGAGGCGGCCGCCTCCCTGACGGAGACCACCGGCCCCGGCGCGCCGGTCAGGTGCGTGCTCGACATCCGCCACCTGGGCGGCGCCCTGGGCCGCGCGCCGAAGGTGCCGAACGCGGTGGGCCACCGGGAAGCGCGCTATCTCGTCCGCGTCCTGACCCCGCTGGACGGGACCAGCACCGAAGAGGCCCGGGCCGCGCACCGCAAGGTGCTGGACGCACTTGCGCCGGCACGCCTCGGCAGGTTCCACAACCTGGTGTATGGCGCCTGCGCGGCCGACGAGCCGCCCGAGGACTTCTGGGAGCGGGCCGACCACCGTCGGCTGACCGTGCTCAAGACGCAGTACGACCCGGCCAACCTCTTCCGCTGCAACCGCAACATCTTGCCGGAGCCCCGGCCCTAGGGGGTGTCCGGCGGATCAGGCCGACTTCAAGGTGCGGCGCACTCTCTGTGCTGGTGAGCGGGGTCTGGTGCGCGCAGCCGCAGATGTGCGTGCCAGCCCCGCGACCCAGGCCTGATCCGCCGGACACGCCCTAGTACCAGCGAGGAGCTGACCAGGATGACTGCACACGCCTCGGACGCCGCCGCGCGGTGGCCCGTGCTGAACAGGGAGTCCGAGCTCGAAGGGATCGAAGGACTCGCCGCGCGGGGCCGGGGTGCCCTGGTCACCGGCCCGCCGGGGGTGGGCAGGACCCGGCTGCTTCAGGAGGCGCTGCGACGGCTGCGGCAGGAGGGTACGGCCGAGGCGGTCTGCCCCGGCATCCCGGCACACCGTGAACTGACCGGCCTGCTGGAGCGCTGCGCCACGGCCGCCCCGCACCGGGGCGAGTCCGGACCGTACGTCGTGCTGGGCGTCGACGACATCCACCGGCTCGGCGCGGCGGGCGCCGAACAGCTGGCCGTGGCGGTACGGGAGGGCCGCGTGCTGCTGCTCGCCACGGCCTTGGCCGGCATCCCGCTGCCTGCGGCCGTGGACGGACTGCTGCGGGACGGCCTGGTGAGCGACGTCGACGTCACCGCCTTCGACCGGGCCGGCACCGCGCGCGCCCTGCGCGCCAGGCTGGGCAGCCAGGTGGCCACCGACACCACGGCCCGCTGCTGGGACCTGACCGGCGGCAACGCCCTGCTGCTGACCGAACTCACCGAGCAGCTCGTGGCCGACGGTACGCTCCGGCCGACCCTCGGACTGTGGCACTGGGAGGGCCCCGCCGGACGGCCGGGTGGCCGGGTGGCCGAGACCGCCCGGCGCATGCTGGGCGGCCTGGACCCCGACGAGCAGGAGTTGGTCGCCGTACTCGGCCTGGCCGGACCGGTGCCGGACGACCTGCCTCTGCTGGCGGAACTGGCTCCCGCGGCGGAGCGGCTGAACCGCAGGGGCATCGTGGTCGCGGAGCGCACCGGCCGACGGCTGCGGCTGCGGCTCGGCCAACCACTGTGCGGCCACGCCGTTGCCGCCGCCCTGCCGGCGCTCACCGCCCGCAGGCTCCGTCGGCAGCTCGCCGACGAGCTGGAACCGACCGGAGCGGCGCAGCTGTCCGGCGACACCGGCCTCGACCTGCTGCAGTCCGTGTCCCTGCGGGTCGACGCAGGGCAGCACCCACCGGCCGGCCGACTGCGCGCCGCCGCCTCGACGGCGCTGCTGCGCTTCGAATTCGCGTCGGCCGAGCGGCTCGCCCGGGCCGCGCTCGCCGCCGACGGGACCGCCGCCGACGGCCACGCGCTCGACCCCGCGGCGGCGCTGCTGCTGGGCCGGGCCCTGGCTGGGCAGGGGCGCTGCAACGAGGCCGCGACGGCGCTCGCGGCCGCCGACGGCCGGTCGACTGCCGCCGACGGCCGGTCGGCCGAGGGACTCGCCGCCCGGATCGGCAATCTCGCCTGGGGACTTGGCCGGGTCACCGAGGCCGCGACCCTCGCCGACCGGGCGGTGCAGCGGGCTCCGCAGGGGCCGGCGCGAGGACTTCAGGGGACCGTACGGCTGCTGCAGGACCGGCTGGGCGACGTGGCGGTGACGGGGGACACGGTGCTGCGCGAGTCGTACGCAGCACCGGCGCTCCAGTCCTGCGTACCGCTCGCCGCGTTCGCCCGCACGGAACTCGGCGACGCACCGGCGGCGTTGGCGATGCTGGAGCGCTGCCCGGTGGAGAGCTGGCAGGACGAGGCCAGGCACGCCCACCGGGTGGTGAGCGCACACGCCGCGCTGGAATCCGGCGACATCGCACGGGCGCGCGGCGCCCTGGAGCGGCTGCGACGCGCCGACGCACCCTGGGACATACGCCGCCGGCTCCGCGCCGATGTGCTCCGGGCACGTCTGCACCGGGTGACGGGACGGGCGCCGGACGCGGTCGCGCTGCTGCGGCGGGCCGCCGCGGTGCCGGACAGCCAGGACTGGTTCACCACGAGGGCCTGGGTCCTGGCCCAACTGGCCGGGGCGCTGGCCGAGGCCGGGCAGCCGACGGAAGCCGTCCGCACGTTGATCGAGGTGCGGACGGCGGCGCGGCGGCCCCTGCGCTACCCCATCGCCGACGACGCCGTCGCGCTGGAGGAGGCACTGGTCCTGGGCCGGTCCGGCGACGTTCCCGGGGCGCTGCGGCGATCCGGCGAGGTGGCGCGGCGGGCGGCTGCGGCCGGGCGGCGCACGACGGCGCTGGCCGCCCTGCATCTGATGGCGCGGCTGGGCTCGGCAGGCCCGGCGGCGGAGCGGCTGGACGCTCTCGGCGGCTTCGGCGCCGGCACGGCCGCCGCGCTGCGCGCCGAGCACATCCGCGCGCTCGCCCGGCAGGACGGTGCGGCCCTCGACGACCTCGCCGACCGCTTCGCCTCCCTCGGCCTGCACCCGCTCGCCGCGGAGAGCGCGAGCCAGGCGCACCGGGTGTGGCAGGCCGCGGGACGCCACCGGGCGGGCCGGGCCTCACTGGCGCTGAGCCACGGGTACCTCGCCGCCTGCCCCGGCACTCCGCTGCCCGGCTGGGCCGGGGCCGCGGACCGGGCGCCTGCGGTTCCTTCAGGGGCCGGCACCGCGCTGACCGCCCGTGAGCACGAAGTGGCCGTGCTGGCCGCGACCCGGCTGACCAACCGCGAGATCGCGGCCCGGCTGACGGTGTCGGTACGCACCGTCGAGAACCACCTGTACCGCATCTACAGCAAGCTCGGTGTCACGTCCAGGGCGCTGCTCGGTGAGCACTTCGGACCGCAACCGCTCGCGGCTCAGGCCGTGCACGGCCGGTAGAGCGAGGAGAGGCCGGCCACTGCGCGGGACAGTTCGCGCAAGGCTTCGGGCGGGCCGAGCACCTCGACGTCCGTGCCGAACTGGAGCAGCTGGCAGACCGCGGCGGGCACCGGGTAGGTCAGCTCGACCGTAAGCCATCCGTCGGCGCCCTCGTCCGCGCTGCCGTCCGGGTCGGCGCCGGCTGAGGCCGGGCCGCGGAAGTTGGCACCGGTGATGCGTCTGACCATGTCCAGCCGGTGCCTGCGCACTCGTACCACCACCCGCATCCCCGTACTGCGGTCCTCCACCTCGAGCCGAAGCTCCTCCCACACCCGCGCCAGCTCCATCCCGTCGCGGCGGCGCACCGGTTCGGCAGTGACGGTGGCGTCCGAGATCCGGTCGGTGCGGAACAGCCGTGGTCTGCCTTCGTGGTCGGCGACGAGGTACCAGGTGCCCGCCTTGGAGACCAGTCCGTACGGATCGACGGTGTAGAAGTTCCGCGTCGTGCTGCCGCTGTGCCGGTAGCCGATCCGCAGCCGCTGATCGGCGAGCACCGCGGTGTGCAGCGCCTCCACGTCGGCCTCGCCGCGCGGCCCGGCCAGCCAGCGGTCCGGGTCGATCAGGATGCGGCGACTGCTCAGTTCGGCGGCCGGCCGGTGCGGTGCGGGCAGCGCCGCCATCATCTTGCGCAGCGCGGAGCCGAGGGCGCGGTCGAGACCCAGCGCCGAGTGCGCGCTCTCCCCGACCAGTACGAACAGCGCCCGCGCCTCGTCCGTGGTCAGCCCGGTCATGTCCGTACGGAAGCCGGGGAGGAGCCGGATCCCACCGTACTTGCCGCGCTCCGCGTAGACGGGCACGCCGGCCGCCGACAGTGCCTCGACATCGCGGTAGACGGTGCGGACCGAGACCTCCAGGCGCTCGGCGAGCTCGGTCGCCGGGACCAGATCGCGCTGTTGCAGCAGAAGCAGGGTGGACAGCAGGCGGTCGAACTTCATTTCTCAAGTCTCCCTGCATACCTGTCGGCAGGTGTCAGGTTTCAGCCTCATGATCGTGATCGCTGGACGAACCGAACGGAGAACGCTGTGAATCCCCATGACATCCAAACGCTCGCCTCCCGTGTCGAGGGCCCGGTCCTGCGGCCCGGCGACGAGAGTTACGACCAGGAGCGGACCGGCTTCAACCTCGCGGTGCAGCACCGGCCCGACGTGATCGTCGGTGCCACCCGGGCCGAGGACGTCCAGGCGGCGGTGCGGTTCGCCGCGGAGCACGGGCTGCCTGTCGCGGTGCAAGCCACCGGGCACGGCTACTCCGTCGCAGCCGAGGGCGGCCTGCTGATCACGACCGGCCGGATGAGCGGGGTGGAGGTCGACCCCGCCGAGCACACCGTGACCGTCGAGGCCGGCGTCCGCTTCGAGCAGGTCATCCCGGAGACGGCCCCGCACGGGCTGGCCCCGCTGAACGGCTCCGCGCCGCACGTCGGCGTCGTCTCCTACGTCCTGGGCGGTGGGATCGGGCTTCTGGTGCGCTCGTTCGGCTACGCGGCCGACCAGGTGCGCAGCATGGACGTCGTGACCGCCGACGGCAGCCTGCGCCACGTCACCCCGGACAGCGAGCCCGACCTGTACTGGGCGCTGCTGGGCGGCCGGGACAACTTCGGCATCGTGACCCGGCTGGAAATGGGCCTCGTCCCGGTGGCCAGGCTGTACGGCGGAGGGCTCTTCTACGACGCCGAAGCGGCGCCCGAAGTCCTCCAGGCGTACCTGCGCTGGACCGCCGACCTGCCGCAGGAGATGAACTCCTCGGTGGCGCTGATCCCGATGCCGGACGACGAGGAAGTGCCCGAGCCGATGCGCGGCCGGCACATCTACCACGTACGCATCGCCTTCACCGGCAGCCAGGAAGAGGGCGAGCGGCTGGTCGCGCCGCTGCGTGACACGGCCGGCCCGGTGCTCTTCGAGGTGCTGCGGGAGATGCCGTACGCGGAGAGCGCGTCCATCCACGACGACCCGCCGGTAGCTGTGCCGTTCCTGCGCGAGGTCGCCCTGTTCGAGGAGCTCGGCGACGAAGCGCTGGCTACGGTCCTGGAGCACGCCGGGCCGCAGGCGCCGGTGCCGTGCGTGGTGGAACTGCGGCATCTGGGCGGCGCCCTGGCAGCGGCGCCCGCGCATCCCAACGCGGTGACGCACCGGGAGGCGCAGTACATCCTGTCCGTCGTCACCCTGCTGTTCGGCGTCACCGAGAAGGACACCCGACCGGTCCTCAAGGGCCTCTTCGACGCGCTGGAGCCCTGGAACACCGGCAGCAGCCTGAACTTCATGGGGCATGGCGAGAGCGCGGGCCCGGAGCAGGTCCGTACCGCCTACGCGCCGGAGGCGCTCAAGCGGCTGGGTGAGATCAAGGCGGCCCACGACCCGGAGAACCTCTTCCGCCTCAACTACAACATTGCGCCGACCGGCGACGGCGCGGCCACCACGAGCTGAGCCGAGCCTCCGACGCCGGCCGCCCCCGCTCGGCGGCCGGCCCCCCGAGCACCCGTCCCGGCGCGAATCCCCCGAGCGCCGGGGCGGGCTTCACCTTTTCCCTCACTGGAGTCATCGATGAACCCCTCGTCCTCCTCCGCCGCAGGATTGTCCGGCGGTGCGGCCCGTGACGCGCACGCCGACAGCGCCACCGGCGGCCGCCTGCGCCGCGTGATCGCCATGGACGCGGCCGGCATGGCCGTGGTCGGCGTCATCTACCTGGTCGCCGCGTCTCCGCTGGGCAGCCTGTTCGGGCCCGGCACTGTACTGGTGGCGGTCGTCGGCGCCGCGATGCTGGTGGCGGGAGCGGGCATTGCCCTGGTGGCCAGGCTCCGCCCCCTCCCGGCCGGCGCGGTGCGCGGCGTGATCGGCGGCGGAGTCTTCTGGATCCTGCTGAGCCTGGCGGCCCTGGCCTTCGGCCTGCTGGACCTGACCACCACCGGCCTGGTGTGGACATGGCTGCAGATCCTGCCCGTCGCGGTCTTCGCGTCCTTGCAGACCCTGGCGCTGCGCGCACACCTGCGCGCCGTTTGACCCGGCCCGTACACGCCCGGCCGGGCCGCTCCGGCGCGGGCTCAGCCGGCCGCCGGCGGCGAGAGCGCCAGGCCCAGACCGCCGAGCGAGGGCAGCGCGTGGTTCCCCTCGACGGTCGCCTCCACGTCGAACCATTCCCGGAAGTCGAGTGGCAGGCCGATCAGTTCACCGGCGCTGCGTGGCAGCACCGCCGCTTCGGCGGCCTCCTTCGACTCCCAGATCAGCACGGCGCCCCAGCGGTTCTTCTCCGGGTCGGACACCCAGACCTTCAGCAGCAGGCCGGGAATGTCCGACCAGGACTGCTCGGCCTCCTCGCGCAGGAACTCGCGCAGTGTCTCCGCGCAGTGCTGCGAATCGGTGAGGTCCCACCAGGCGATCATGGCCTTCATCGGACGATGCCTCCCACTTCCGCTACGGCCTCTCGGTACGCGTTCTGCGGGTCAGCGTACGAGGGGCGCGACGGCATCAACGGCCGGTACTCAGGCGCGTGAAGCCCCTCGGGCGCGACGGGAGTTGAGTACTGGTTACTCATGTGCGCGGACGCGCCGGAGTGGTCGACTGCCGGAATCCGTCAGTTCGGCTTCGGCCCGGCCGGCGGGGCCCTCCTGCCGGTCCCGCCGTAGTAGAGGAGGACACGTGGCGCGTGCAGAGCTCTCACCCCTGGAGCTGCCCCATGACGCGGACCCGGACCCGGACGAGGTCGTCCGGGCCGCGATGCGCTGGCACTTCAGCCCCGAGACCGGCACCCCGTTCTGGCTCGGGCGGGCGGCCTCGCTGGAGTTCGACCCCCTCACGGACGTCAAGGGCTACGACGACCTGACGCTCTTCCCCAACGTCGCCAACGAACTGCGCGACGTGCCCGCCGCCGACCTCGTGCCGCGCGGCTACGGCGAACACCCCGACATCGTCGGCGTCTTCGAGAGCGGCGGCACCACCGGCGCCCCCAAGCGCGTGGTCTGCCCGCGCGACTGGCTGGAGAAGCTGGTCGACTGGAGCAACGCCAATCTGGACGTGCACGGCTTCCCGCGCGGCGTCGACTGGCTCGGCATCACCCCGTCGGGACCGCACATCGTCGGCGAGATCTTCCGGCGCTCCGCGGTCACCCACGGCCGGTACGGCTTCCAGGTCGACCTCGACCCACGCTGGGTGAAACGGCTCATAGCCGGCGGCAAGGGCGCTCAGGCGGACGCCTACGCCGAGCACGTCGTCGACCAGGCCGCCCACATCCTGCGCACCCAGCCCATCGGCGTGATGACGGTGACGCCGCCCCTGCTGGAGCGCATCGCCCAGCGTGAGGACCTGGTCGAGCTCATCAACGAGAAGGTACGGGCCATCCGTTGGGGCGGCACCCAGATGGACGCCGACACCGAGCAGCTGTACCGCACGGAGATCTTCCCCGACACCGCCCTGTACGGCCACTACGGCAGCACGATGATCCTCGGCATCGCCGGCCAGCGGCACGGCACTCCCCTGGGCGAGCCGTGCGTCTTCGACACCTTCTCGCCGTACATCACCTTCCAGGTGGTGGACCCGCAGACCGGCAGGCCGGTCGAGTACGGCCGGCGCGGCCAGGTCGTGATGCACCACGTCAGCAAGGCGCTGCTGCTGCCCAACAACCTGGAGCGCGACACCGCGGTGCGGGTCGCCGCGCCCGCCGGCCGCATCGGTGACTCGGCGGCCGGCATCGCGCCGGTGGAGCGCTTCGACAACGAGGCCGTCATCGAAGGGGTCTACTGATGGGAACAACGACGCAGGAGCCCCCGCAGGAGACCCCACAGCCCGGGGTGCCCGTACTGGACGCACTGGGCCCGTCCGGCGCGTACCGCACGCACAACCGCCAGGAGGTCCGGGACGTCACCGGCGCGGTCATGGCCGAGCTGAGCCTGGCCCCCGCGCTGTTCGTCAACCGCACCATGAAGGCGCTGCGCGGCGCCTCCCCGCTGCCCGCCGCACGGCGCGCGGCGGCGCTGGCCCGGGCCGGCGAGCTGTTCAGGACCGCCACGCTGGGCGGCATGACGGCGCAGGAGTACGAACTGGCCGTCACCCGGGTCTCCGGGCTGCCGGTCAGCGTCGTGCGCACGGCAACCCGGACCTGCGCCGACCGGGTCGGCCAGTCCTACCGCAGTGTCCAGCTGGCCCGCCCGGCCGGCGCCGTATCCGACTGGCGTGATCCGCTGGCCCGCACCGGACAGGCGGTGTGGACCCGGCGCGGTGACGTACTGGCCGTCCACGTGCCCGGCAACCATCCCGGTACGCACGGCTTCTGGCCGGAAGCGCTGGCACTCGGCTACCGGGTCGCCGTACGCCCCTCCGCCCGGGAGCCGTTCACCGCACACCGGCTGGTGCTGGCGCTGCGCGAGGCCGGGTTCGGCGACGACCAGGTCGCGCTGCTGCCCTGCGGGCACGACGCGGCCGACGCCATCGTGCGGGGCGCCGACCTCGCCTACGGCGGCGACGAGATCATCCGCCGGTACGCCGACGACCCCGGCGTGCTCTCGCTGCGACCGGGCCGCTCGAAGATCCTGCTGACCGCAGACACCGACTGGCGCGAGCACCTCGACATGATCGTCGACTCGGTCGTCCGGCACGGCGGCAGCGGATGCGTCAACGCCACCGCGGTGCTCTTCGAGGGCGACCCGGCACCACTGGCCGGAGCCGTCGCGGAGCGGCTGGCCGCGCTGCCGAGCCTGCCGCCGTACGACGAGAAGGCCTGCCTGCCGGTCCAGCAGACCAAGGCGGCACGGGCGTTGGAGACGTACGTGCTCGAACGCGCCCAGGGGACCCGGGCATGGCTCGGTGGCACCGGTTTCGTCGACGAGCTCGGCGACGGCAGCGCCGTGCTGCGCGCCGCGGTCCACCAGCTGGACGCGGCCGACGCCCCGCAGCTCGGTGCGGAGCTGCCCTTCCCCTGTGTGTGGATCGCACCATGGAGCCGGGCCGACGGCATCGCACCGCTGCGCGACACGCTGGTCCTGACGGCCGTCACCCAGGACGAGGAGCTCGTCGACGCCCTGGTCGAGGAACCGACGATCAGCAATCTGCACGTCGGCAGCCGTGCCACGCACTGGCACCGGCCGGGACTCCCGCACGACGATTATCTCGGCGAGTTCCTGATGCGCAGCAAGACGCTGGTCCGCGTCTGACACCGGAGCGCCTCCGGGCGGGCCGCACCACCGGTCAGAGCGCCGGCAGTACGGCGCAGGCGAGGTCGACGAAGGCCTGGCCGGCGGGGCTCGCGGGCCTCTCCGCCGGCCACGCCAGCGCGACCCTGGCCCGGATGCGCGGCGCCACGATCTCCAGCCCGCGCAACCGGCCGCCGTGGCTGCGGGCGAAGGGCGCGGGCAGCACCGCGACCCCCAGCCCGCGGCCGGCCAGCTCCACCAGCCGGTGCGGATCCCCGGCCTCCATCGTGACCCGGGGCCGGAACCCGGCCGCCTCGCACGCCTCGTCCAGGCCGGTGCGCGCGCCCGTCCCCGGCGGCAGACAGATCAGCGGCCGGTCCCGCAGGTCCGCCAGCGCCACCTCGCCGCCCGCCGCCAGCGGGTCCTCCGGCACCACGGCCGCCACCAGCGCTTCGTCCACCACCACCCGGGTGTTGAGCCCCGCGGGCAGCCGCGTGCCGGTACTGATCATCGCGACGTCGAGCCGACCGTCCCGCAGCCCGGCCACCAGCTGGTCGGAGGACGCCTCCGAGAGCCGGATCTCCACCTCCGGATACGTCCGGTGAAAGTCCGCCAGCAGGTCGGAGACGGGCACCGAGGAGAAGGACGTCACGATGCCCGCAGTCAGCCGGCCACGGACCAGCCCCGCCAGCTCGTCCAGCGCCAGCCGGGCACCGGTGACGGCCGACAAGGCCGCCCTGGCATGAGGCAGGAGGGTGGCACCGGCCTGTGTCAGACGAACAGCGGGCCCGGTCCTGTCCAGCAGTTCCTGGCCCAACTCCCGCTCCAGGCGGCGGATCTGCGCACTGACCCCGGGCTGCGCGACATGCATGCGCGCTGCCGCCCTGGTGAAGCTCTGCTCCTCCACCACGGCCAGGAAGTACTCCAGCTGACGCAGCTCCATAACCGTTCATTCTACGGACCAGACGATCACGTTATTGGAACGGCCCGCGGCCCGCCGAGCACGATGACGGTGCTCGACAGGACGACGACTCACGTGGACACAGGGAAGAAAACGGGTGGTTGCATGAACTCGCATGCGGACGACGCCCTCGGCGGCGGTGGGGACGACCTGGTGCCCCTGGTGTCCGAGCTGTGGTGCGAAGCGCTCGGACTTCCCGAGGTGAACCCGTCGGACAACTTCTTCGACCTGGGCGGGCATTCGCTGCTGCTGCACACCGTGCGGAACAGGCTGCACGAACGCCTCGGCCGCGACATACCGCTGGTCGAACTGTTCCAGTACCCCACCGTCCGTGCGCTCGCCGACCACCTCGGCGGCGCCACGGCGGGCGACGACCCGGGAGCCGGCGGACCGTCCGGCGCCCTGGGCGGACGGCTCGCCCGGCTGGAGACAGGGCAGGGCGGACGGCGCACCACGCGCGGGGCGGGCACCCGGGCAGGCCAGTACGGCGAGGAGGAAGAGGCATGGTGACCCCCACGAGCGCGCAGCCGGACGAGTCCGACCGGACCGCAGCGGCCGCGTCCGGCCCCGGACAGCAGATCGCGATCATCGGCATGGCCTGCCGCTTCCCCGGCGCGGACAGCCCCGAGGCGTTCTGGCGGAACCTGGCCGACGGCGTCGGGTCCGTCACCCGCTTCCCCCCGGCCCCCGTCCCCGGCACCCGCGCGGACGGCGCGGACCAGCAGTACACACCGGCCCGCGGCCTGCTCACGGACCCCGGCCATTTCGACGCCGGCTACTTCGGCTACTCGCCCAGGGAAGCCCGGCTCATCAGCCCCCAGCAGCGGCTGTTCCTGGAGTGCGCCGCACAGGCCCTGGAGGACGCGGGCCAGGACCCGGCGCGCAGCGCGGCCACCTTCGGCATCTACGGCGGTGGCACCGAGAACAGCTACGGCCAGATCCTGCGCGAACGCCGGCACGAACTGCCCGGCGTCACCGACTGGGACATCCTCCTCGGCACGGCCCCCGACTACCAGGTCTCCCGCGTCGCCTACAAGCTCGGCTTCACCGGCCCGGCCATCACCGTCCAGGCGGCCTGCTCCACGTCCCTCGTCGCCGTGCACCTGGCCGTGCAGGGGCTGCTCAGCGGCGACTGCGACGTCGCGCTCGCCGGCGCGGCCGCCGTGCACGTACCGGACAAGGAGAGCCAGTACACCCGGGGCGGCATCATCTCCGCCCAGGGGGAGTGCCGTACCTTCGACGCCGCCGCGGACGGCACCGTCGGCGGCGACGGCGTCGGCATCGTGGTCCTCAAGCGACTCGCCGACGCGCAGGCCGACGGCGACCGCGTGCTGGCCGTGCTCCGCGGCACCGCCGTGAACAACGACGGCGCCCACCGTGTCGGTTACACGGCGCCGAGCGTCGACGGCCAGACCGCGGTGATCCGCGAGGCCCAGCTCGTCGCCCAGGTCGACGCCGGCACCATCGGTTACGTCGAGGCGCACGGCACCGCCACCCCGCTGGGCGACCCCATCGAACTGGCCGCCCTCACCCAGGCGTTCCGCCGCGACACCGACCGCACCGGCTACTGCTGGATCGGCTCGGTCAAGACCAACATCGGGCACACCGACGCCGCCGCGGGCGCCGCCGGACTCATCAAGACCGTGCTCGCTCTCCAGCACCGCAGCATCCCGCCCAGCCTGAACTACGAGAAGCCCAACCCGCAGTTCGACTTCGACGCCAGCCCCTTCCGGGTCGCCACCCGGCTCACTCCGTGGACCGCGGGAGACACCCCCCGCCGCGCGGCGGTCAGCGCGTTCGGCATCGGCGGCACCAACACACACGTCATCCTCGAAGAGGCCCCGCCCCGCCCGGCGCCGTCACCCGCCGCCCCGCACCAGCTCCTGGTCCTCTCGGCCAAGACGCCCCAAGCCCTGACCGACATGGCCGGACGACTCGCCGACCGGCTGCGCGACGCGCCCCCGGGCGACCTCGCCGACGTCGCCTGGACCCTGCAGACCGGCCGCCGGGAACACGAGCACCGCGCCTACGCGGTGGTGCGGGACGCCGATGAGGCGGTACGGGCCCTCACCGACCCCGCCGCACGACAGCTGGTGACCTCCGCCGGCAAGCGGTCCGAGCACCACGAGGCGGCTTTCCTCTTCACCGGAGCCACCGGGCGGACCCCGGCACGCAGCCTGTACGACGCCGAACCCGCCTACCGTACGGCCGTCGACACGTGCTTCGCCGCCGCCGGGCTCACCGACGCCGTGCACGACCTGCTGGACGGCCGATCGGCCGCCGTCGGCGACGACGCGCTCGTGGCCGCCTTCGCCCACGAGTACGCGCTGGCCATGACCTGGATCCAATGGGGTGTCCGGCCGGCCTCCGTCCTCGCCACCGGTACCGGAGTCACGGTCGCCGCCGCCGTCACCAAGGTCATGCCGGTGGCCGACGCCGTACGACTCACCGTCGAGCACGCCCGCGGCAGGGGGCCGTCCGCCGACGCATCCCGGCACACCGCTGGCGCCGGCGATGCAGAGGCGGTACGCGAATACGCCGAGCTCTTCCGCGAGGCGGCCCCCCGGCTGCCCCGGGTGCCGCTGCTGTCCGCCGCGCTCGGCCGGCGGCTCACCCCCCAGGAGGCGGCCGACCCCCTCAACTGGGCCCGCGCCGCGCTCCAGCCGGACCAGGACCTGCTGGGCCAGGCGCTGTCCGTGCTGCTGGCCGACCCGCAGTTGGTCCTCCTGGACGTTTCGGCGGACCGTGCCCTGCTCGCCGCGGCGCGCACCCGGCCCGAGCACACCCCCGACCGCCTCCTGCTCCCGGAGCCGCCCGGGCAGGACACCGGCCTGCCCGCCGACGACCTCGCCGCGGCGCTCGGCACCCTCGGCAGGCTCTGGTCGGCCGGATTCCCGGTGCGGTGGCGGCATGTGCACGGCGGGGCGGCCCGCGCCCTGCTGTCCCTGCCCACGTACCCCTTCCAGCGCGAACGCTTCATCGTGGATCCCGTCGCGAAGACGGACCGGCAGCGGGGCGAGAGCCCGGACGAATCCCCGTCCCCCCGGCCCATCGAGCAGCAGGACGAGGAACGGGGCGAGGTCCTGCCCACCGTGCTGCGGCTGTACGCCGAGATCCTCGGCTTCCCCGAAGTCGGCCCGTCGGACGACTTCTTCGACCTCGGCGGCGACTCCCTCATCGCCTCCCGGCTCACCGAACGTATCCGCGAGGTCTACCCCGTCGACATCGATGTGCTGTCGGTGTTCGAGGCACCCGCACCCGTCGAACTGGCCGCTGTGATCGAGGAACTCCTCGCCCGGTGACGGCCCCGGAGGCCGCCGCACCGGGCCGACGACCGACGTACCCGACCGCCCACCAGAACCCGAGGAATCCCATGCCACCCAGGACAGGGCCGCCGCGCTGGCTGGCCCGCCGCCGGGAGCGCCCCGACGCTCCGCTCAACCTGTACTTCTTCGCACACGCGGGCGGATCGCCGGGTGAATACCTCATGTGGTCCGACGTATTGACGGAGCTTCAGGTGTGGGGGGTCCAGCTCCCCGGCCGCGGCGCCCGCCTCGCGGAACCCGCGCACACCGATCTCGGGGAACTCGTCGACGCCCTGGTCTCGCAGGCCACGTTCACCAGCCCGTTCGCCTTCTTCGGCCACAGCTTCGGCGCACTCGTGGCGTACGAGACCGCGAGAGCGCTGCACGCGAAGGGCCTGCCGGGGCCGGAGCACCTCATCCTCTCCTCCTGCCCGCCACCGGACACCATCGGGACCAGCGGCTCCGGCAGCTCGATGCACACCCTCCCCGACGACGCGTTCATCACGAAGGCCGAAGAGCGCTGGGGACCGCTGCCCGACCAGGTCCGCACCGACGCGCGGCTGCGGAAGCTGGTGGTCGAACCGCTCCGTGCCGACCTGGGCGCCTTCGAGACCTACACCCACCGCCCGAAGCCGCGCCTGAACGTCCCGGCCACCTTGCTCACCGGCACCGCGGAGCGCGGCAGGCTGACCGTGGACGGCTGGGCCGGACACGTCGGCACGATCACCGGTCGGCACGAACTGCCCGGCGGCCACTTCTACTTCCGCGAGGACCAGGCCCCTGTGCTGGATGTCCTCCGCGCGACGACGCGGACCACTGAGCACACCACTGAGCAGACAGTCACCACCGAGCAGACAGGAGTACCGGCGCAGTGGAGCACATGACATTCGGCCGACGCTGCGGGCTGCGGGTCTCCGCCTACGCCCTGGGCACCGTCAACTTCGGCACCAGCTGGGGCGGCGGCACCGAGCGCGCCGAGGCCCGGAAGATCTTCGACCGGTTCGCCGAGGCGGGCGGCACCTTCATCGACACCGCCGACTGCTACAACAACGGCGAGGCCGAAACCCTCCTGGGCGAGTTCCTCGGCGCCCGGCGCGACCAGTTCGCCCTGTCCTCCAAGTACTCCTACGGGACCGGTCCCGACGCGGGCGTCCAGACCACCGGGAACTCCCGCGCCAACATGATCCGGTCCGTGGAAGCCAGCCTGCGCCGGCTCAACACCGGCCACATCGACCTGTACTGGGTGCACTTCCCCGACACGATCACCCCGGTCGACGAGATCGTCGCCGCGCTGGACGACCTGGTGCGCGCGGGGAAGATCCGCTACGCCGGGCTGTCGAACTTCGCCGCCTGGCAGGTCTCCCGCGCCGCCACCCTCGCCGAACTGCGCGGCTGGTCACCGATGGCCGGCATCCAGACCGAGTACAGCCTCATCGAGCGCACCGCCGACCGGGAACTCCTGCCCATGGCCGACGCCCTCGGCCTCGGGGTGGCGCAGTGGGGGCCGCTCGGCGGCGGACTGCTCACCGGCAAGTACCGCCACAGTTCAGCGGGCCGGCTCACCGACTGGGACGGCCGCATCATGCGTACCGAGTCCGACAGCCGGCGCACCGCGATCGTCGACGAGGTGCTCGCCGTGGCCGACGAGACCGGGGCGGCGCCCGCCCAGGTCGCGGTGGCGTGGCTCAACGCCCGGGCCCGCAGGGCCGGTACCGCCCACATCCCGGTCATCGGCCCTCGTACCGCGGCCCAGCTCGAGGGATACCTCGCCGCGCTCGATCTCACCCTGTCCGACGAGCACCTGGAACGTCTCGACGCGGTCAGCGCCGTCCCTCTCGGTTCCCCGCACGAGATCGTGCACGCATCACGGGGCGCGCTGCTGGGCGGCGACCCCGCACGCTTCCGTTCAGCGGCGCCCCAGATCCCGTGACCGGCGCCCGCCAACGCCAGGCACCCCCTCGTACGACCGGAGCAGCGAACGTGTCGGAACTGGCCGGGGTATGGCGCCTCGTCTCCTTCCACACTGTGGACGAACACGGCGCCGTCGGCCCGGGGCCACTGGGGGAAACACCCGTCGGCCTCCTCTTCTACAGCGCGGACGGTCATGTCGCGGTCCACATGATGCCCGCGGCCGGCCCCCCGCAGTACCTCAGCTACGCCGGGACCTGGCACCGCGAGGGGGACCGGATCGTCCACTCCCTCACCATCGCCGCCGAGCCCGCCTGGCTGGGCACCGACCAGAGCCGTCAGCTGCGTCTGGACGGCGACCGCCTCACGCTCACCGGTACCTCCCTCTCCACCCCGGACCGACGCGTACTGGTCTGGCAGCGGATCGGCCGCGCCGGCCTGTGACCCCACCCCACTCCACTCCACCCATCCCGAAGAACCACCACCGGAGGCATCGCATGGCAACCACCCCCGACTGGGTCCCCGCGGGCATCGACACCGACACCCCCAGCGTGGCCCGTATGTACGACTTCTACGTGGGCGGTGAGCACAACCTGGACTCCGACCGCGAGACAGCGCGCTCCGCACTCGACGCGCTCCCCGGCCTCGACATAGCCATCAGCGCCAACCGGGCGTTCCTGCGCCGGGCCGTTCGGTACACCGCCGGGCTCGGCATCACCCAGTTCCTCGACATCGGCTCCGGCATCCCCACCCCCGGCAACGGCAACACCCACGACGTGGCCCGCGATGTCGTCCCCGACGCGCATGTCGTCTACGTCGACCACGACCCGGTGGCCGTCGCGCGCAGCCGCTCCATCCTGGAGGGCGACCCGGCCGCGGCCGCCGTCACGGGTGACTTCCTGAAGCCGAAGGACATCCTCGACGACCCCGAGGTCCGCGCCCTGATCGATCTGGACAAGCCGGTGGCGCTGATGCTCGTCGCCGTACTCCACTTCATCGAGGACAAGGACGACCCGTGGGAGAAGGTCGCCCAGCTGCGCGACGCCCTCGCGCCCGGCAGCGCCCTGATCCTGTCCCACGCCTACGTCCAGAAGGAGTCGGGCGCCGGGACGACGAGTGAGGAACTCCAGCGGGTCTACCGCGGCTTCGGTGCCCAGCTGCAAAACCGCGGCCCCGCCGAGACCGGCCGGTTCTTCGAGGGTTTCACCCTCGTCGAGCCCGGCCTGACCGCCATGGCCGGCTGGCGCCCCGACGCGGACACCGCGTCCGACCACCCCATGCAGCACACCGGCGTCGTCGGTGTGGCCATGAAGAACTGACCCGGTCCCCCCCCGCCTCCCGGCGGCCGGCGAGGCGGGGGACTCGGCTTTGCACGGATCTGACATGGAGCACACACAGATTTGAATGAAAACACCGATCGTGGCGCTCAATTGACGTTGTTTTACGCATGATACGAGCGACCGGTCGGTACGATTAACCGCGCAACTCCCCCCTCTCACTGGAAGCTCCACGTGAACGTCGTTGACCTTGCACGAATCCAGTTCGCCGTCACGGCAACGCTGCATTTCCTGTTCGTGGCCCTCACCCTCGGACTGGTCACGGTCGTCGCCGTAATGCAGACCCGGGCGATACGTACCAAGGACCCCGCACAGCGCGCCGCGCAAATGCGCCGAGTGCGATTCTGGGGCGGGCTCTACGTCATCAATTACGCGCTCGGCATCATCAGCGGCCTCACCCAGGAGTTCCAGTTCGGGCTCAACTGGTCGGGCCTTTCCCACATCATGGGCAATGTCGTCGGCGCCCCGCTGGCCATCGAGACCATCGTCGCGTTCTTCCTGGAATCGACCTTCCTCGGTCTGTGGGCGTTCGGCTTCAACCGGGTGTCCCCCCGCGCCCACCTCGGACTGATCTGGGGTGTCAGCCTCACCGCGTACGCCTCCACTTTCTGGATCATGGTGGTGAACGGCTTCATGCAGAAGCCGGTCGGCTACGAGATGCGCAACGGCACGGCCTACGTGACCGACTGGGGCGCCATCCTCACCAACGGGGCGACCTGGTACGCGGTACTGCACATCGCGGGCGCAGTGACCCTCCTCGCCGGACTGTTCATGGCCGCCGTCAGCGCCTTCCACCTGCGCCACGACCGCGACATCGCCTTCTTCCGCCCCACCCTGGTCCAGGGCTCCCGCCTCGCGGGCGTCGGCGCGCTCGTCACCGCGGGCGCGGGCACCGTGCACCTGCTGACGCTCAAGGACTACCAGCCCGAGAAGTACGCCGTGCTGATGGGCACCAGCGGCCCGGAACTCGACCGGGCGCGGGCCGCCGCACAGGCCGCGCACGGCCCCGGCGACTGGATGCCGCCCGCCTGGGTGGGCGCGGCCTCGCTGCTCATGCTCCTCCTCGGCATCCTGCTGATCTTCCTGACCTGGATCCCGGCCACGGCCGCCCGCGGGAAGGCCCCGGACGCACCGCTGTCCCGGCAGCGCTTCAGGATGCGGCTGCCCGCCGTCCTGCTGCCCGTCGGCATCGTGGCGATGATCTGCGGCTGGCTCAGCCGGGAGGTCGGCCGCCAGCCGTGGATGGTCACCGGCGAGCTGACCGTTCGCGACGCCATCGGCGACGTGTCCGCCGGAGGGATGCTCGCCTCGCTCGTCGCCTTCACGCTCGTCCTCGGCACCCTCGCCGTCGTCGACTGGGCACTGATCTCCCACTACGCGCGACAGGGACCGGACGCCGGACTCCTCGGCGACGAGGACCTGTTCCCCGACGCGGCCCGGCGCAAGGAGCTGCGGGACGGCACCGAGGCGTCGCCCCGGGCCGAGATGCACCACTCCTACTGACCCCTCTCCCCTCCCCTCTACGTACGTACGCACAGCTGACGGGAATCAACCGTGGATGTCTTTTGGTACGCCCTGGTCGGGCTGCTCCTCGCTGGCTATCTGGCGCTGGAAAGCATCGACTTCGGGGTGGGGATGCTGCTTCCGCTCGCAGACACGGAACCCGGCCGCGCGGGCATGCGCCGCACCGTCGTACCGCTCTTCCTCGCGAACGAGGTGTGGCTGGTCGCCTTCGTCGGACTGCTGTTCGGCGCCCTGCCGCTGCTGGAAGGGGAGTTGCTGTACGCGCTGCGGCTGCCCATCGTGACCCTGCTGTCCGCCTGGTTCCTGCGCGACGCCGCGCTCTGGTTCCGCAGCGCGCACCCGGGCGCCGGCTGGCGGCGGGCCTGGGACATCGTGCTGCCGGTCACCAGCCTGGTTCTCGCAGCCGGCTGGGGCGCCGTCCTGGCCACCCTGGTGCGGGGGCTGTCCACCCATGGCAACGGGCAGGCCGTGGCCACCGCCGCCGACCTGGCGCACCCCTTGACCCTGCTCTGCGCGGCCCTGGCCGTCGCGGGCAGCCTGCGCCAGGGCTCCCTCTTCGCGGCCCGCGGCCTGCCGCGGGACAGCGCCCTGAGTGTCCGGCTCGGCCGGCTGAACCGGGCCCTCACACCGGTCCTGCTCGTGCTGCTCGCGCTCACCGCCGCCGTGGGCGCCGCTGTCACCGACGCCCCCGTGGCCGTGGCCGTCGTCATGGCCCTCGGCGCCGCCGGCGTGTGCGGCTCCGGCCTCCTCCAGTCGGCCGGCCGGACCAAGGCCGCGCTGCTGCTCGGCGCCGCGCCGCTGTTCGCGCTGCCCGTCATGGTGGGCGCAGCGAACGGCACCACCGTGCTTGCCACCCGCTCGGGAGAAGGCGAACTGGCCCTGTCCCTGGCGATCGCGGACTCCGCCTCGCTCGGCCTGCTGACGGTGACCGTGCTCCCGGTGCTGATCGCGGTCGTTCTCGGCCAGCTGTGGATCTGGCGCGTCTTCGCCCGGGCGACGGCTTAGCTCATTCTTGACATTTGCTTGCTTGCGCCTAAAGCAATCTCTCTTGACGTGAACTGCCTTACTGAAGAGGCTGATCGCGCATCGAAGCAATTACTGCCCGTTTATGAATACGTCATGGAAGTGGCCGTATCCGGGTGAGTGCTCCTCCCCCAGGCATGCGCGGATTTCGACCGGCCAACTGAACAACAGGAGACGGCACATGACAATTCGTGAGAGTACGCCGACAGTCCTGGTGCTGGGGGCAACCGGTTTTGTGGGGCGCCATGTCTGTGCAACGTTCACCACCGCCGGATACCACGTCGTTGCGGTGGCCCGTACTGCCGTGGAACACCTGGCCGCCCACCGCTTCGTAGCGTTCGACCTGGCCCGCACGCCCGCCGAGGACACCGCCCGGTTCCTTCAGGACGAGCGGATCGACGTCGTGGTCAATTCCATCGGCAGCATCTGGGGTGCCCCGCCCGAGGAGATGCACGAGCGCTGCACCGCCCCCACCCAACGGCTCCTCGAAGCCCTGGCCCTGATGCCCCGGCGCCCCCGGCTCGTCCAGCTGGGCTCGGTGCTGGAGTACGGGTCGCCGCCGGCCACCGCCTACGGGCAGGCCAAACTGGCCGCCACCGAAGCGGTGCTCCGGGCGGACGCCCGCGGTGAGGCCGACGCGCTCGTCCTGCGGATCGCCAATGCCGCAGGGCCCGGCACACCTGCCATCAGCCTGCTGGGGCAGGTGGCCGCCCGCCTCAAGGAGGCGGCCGCGCGGGGCGAGAGCGCCGTAGTCGAACTCTCCCCGCTGCGCGCCCACCGCGACTACGTCGACGTACGCGATGCGGCCGAGGCAGTGCTGGCCGCCGCCATGTCCACGGCGACCGGGCAGGTCATCGGCATCGGGCGCGGCGAGGCGGTCCCCGTGCGCAGCCTGGTCGACGAACTGATCCGGGTCAGCGGTGTCCCCGCGCGGGTCGTCGAGAGGGAGGCCCCGGCCGCGCCGCAGGGCGCCGACGACTGGATCCGGGTCGACACCGGACCGGCGTACGAGGTACTGGGCTGGTGCCCGCACCGTTCGCTGGAGGTGGCCCTGCGGTCCTTCTGGGAGGAGAGCGGCCAAGAGGCCGCTTCCGCATGACCTGCTCGGGGCCGCCAGGGCTCCGCAGACCTCTGGAAAGGTTCACAGCTCGATGAAAATTCTGTTTCTCGGTGCCGGCAGCGCGGCCACGGTCTACGGTCTGACGCCCCTGGCGACAGCCGCCCGCAACGCGGGCCACCAGGTCATCATGGCGGCCCCCCGCAATGTCCTGCCGGACATCGCGGCACTCGGTATAACGCCGTTCTCCGCGACCTCCACGCCGATTCCGCACTTCAGGACCAAGGACCGGGCCGGAAACCCCGTCACGGTGCCCGACAACGCGGTGGAGGGACGGCTGTTCACCGGCCGCTGGTTCGGCAGGCTGGCCGCGGCAAGCCTCGAACCGCTGCTGGGCCTCGCCGAGGACTGGCGGCCCGATCTCGTCGTGGGCGGCACGCTGACCTACGCGGCGCCGCTGCTGGCCCACCGGCTCGGAGTGCCGTACGTGCGCCAGGCCTGGGACGGCAAGGACTTCGACGGTATCGACCCGGGAGCGGGCGAGGAGCTCCGGCCGGAACTCGACGAGCTCGGCCTCGCCCGGCTGCCCGACCCGGACCTGTTCGTCGACATCAGCCCGCCGAGCCTTCGCCCGCCCAACGCGCTGCCCGCGCAGATGATGCGGTGGACCCCGGTCAACCAGCAGCGCGAGGTCGAGCCGTGGATGTACACCCGCGGAGAGCAGCGCAGGGTCTGCGTGACCGGTGGCAGCCGCGGCCTCAACTTCGACTTCCTGAAGGACATGGTGGAGAAGGTCTCCGCCCTGGGCGTGGAGGTCGTGGTGGCCGCGCCGGAGGAGCTGGCGGCAAAGCTGCGCGACGAGCTGGACGGCGTACGGGCCGGGTGGATCCCGCTCGATGTCGTGGCACCCACCAGTGACCTCATCGTCCACCACTCCGGAGGGGCCACGAGCCTGACGGCGCTGCACTTCGGCGTACCCCAGCTGTCCGTCATGGAGTCGCAGGACAACGCCTCGCACGGCGCCGCCCTGGACCGCATCGCCGACTTCGGCGCGGGGCTCTCGCTCCAGCCCGGCGAGCTCACCACGGACCGTGTCGGCGCCGCCTGCCGGGAGCTGCTGGGCGACCCGTCCTACACCCGGCAGTCGCAGATCCTCGCCCAGGAAATGGCCTCGCTGCCGCTGCCCTCCGAGGTGGTCGTCGCGCTGGAGAAGCTCACCGCGTGACCCGGCGGCCCCGGATCGCCCCGGCAGCTCCACGAAGCAACCCCACGAAGCGAAGTCACGAAGGGGACAGCACATGACCAGGAACAGACGCATGAGCAGCATCGCCCTGGCGGGCGGCATACTCGCGGCCACCCTGCTGGCCGCCCACCCCGCGGGCGCCGACACAGCGTCCACCGGGTCGCCGGCCGGCTGCTGGCAGGCCCAGGCGTCCGAGGGCGACATGCCGCCCGCGGACGTGGAGATCAAGTTCAACGTGGACCGCACGCTGAAGCTGACAGGACCGCGGGACGAGAACGGCACGCCGTACTTCACCGGTTACGGCAACTGGGCTCCCAAGTCCGGCGGTACGTTCCAGTTCACTGTGAACCACCCGCTCCCGGGCGGTCCGTCCGGCGAGGCCCGATCCTCGCTCAACGGCAAGCTCTCCTCGTACCAGGCCTTCTCCGCCGAGGGGCAGACGTACCACCACTACGACGACGGCACGGTGAGCGGCCCCAACGTCATCAAAATCACCGGGAAGCGCGTCTCCTGCACCTGACCGCACGGACAACGCCGGGGGCGGGGGCACGACGCCCCCCCCCGGCGCCGTGATGAACGTCCTTGACTTCAAGCCGACTTGAAGTGTGAGCCTGTTTCCCGGTCGACAGCACCAGAACCTCCAGGAGGAGCCCCCATGAGCACACCCCCCGTCCCGCTGCCCGTCATCAACCGCGACGACTCCGGCGTCGCCGTGCTGAACCGCTGGGTGACCCCCACCGCCGACCAGCAGCGGTCCGTGGCGGACGCCTCCCTCGCCGCCTGGGCGAACGCGCCCTGGCCCCAGGGGCTGCTCGCCGTCAGCTGCTTCATCAGCACCAACGGCGACACCGTCTTCACCTACGAGCAGTGGTCGGGCGAGCGGGAGCTGCGCGCGTTCGAAAATGCCTCCGCCTCCGCGCCGGGGCGGGAGGGCATCGACCGCGAGATCGCGGCGGCCGCCGGCAAGGCCGAGCGGTCCGAGCCCTTCGTGTGCCGCCTGCACCGCAGCAGCATCACGAACGCGGAGGCCACACCGGGGTGTGTCGTGGTCACCACCTTCGGATTCGAGGAGGCGGACACGGCACGCGCGTGGTCGGACGCGATCTGCAACGCCGAAGCCGCCCAGCCCGAGCCCACCCCCGGCGGGATCTCCCGCCACTTCCTCCTCAGCCCCGACGGCACTCAGGTGCTCAACTACTCGGAGTGGCTGGACGAGGAGTCGCACCGCAAGTTCCTGGAGAACCCCGTGCAGACCCCCGAGTGGCAGCAGGTCGAGGAGTTCACCGGCCTGACGCACGGACCCGGCCGACGCTGCCGCCCGTACGGAGCGCTTGCCGCCCCGCTGCCCGGGACGACGGCCTCCGAGACCCCGTAGGCGCGGCAGAACCCCCGCGCACCACGGCGATCGAGCCGGCACACCGTAAAGCCACAAAGATGGGATCTTCCGTGACCACAGATGCTCCTCCCACCGCGGGCAGGCGGGAGTGGATCGGACTCGCCGTCCTTGCCCTGCCCACCCTGCTCCTGTCCATGGATCTGAGCGTCCTGTACCTGGCGGTTCCGCATCTGAGCGCGGACCTGAAGCCCAGTGGCGCGCAACTGCTCTGGATCATGGACATCTACGGATTCCTGATGGCCGGGTTCCTGGTCATGATGGGAACCCTCGGTGACCGGATCGGCCGCCGCCGCCTACTGCTGATCGGCGCCGCCGCCTTCACTGCCGCCTCCGCGCTGGCGGCCTTCTCCACCAGCTCCGAGATGCTGATCGCCACCCGCGCCCTGCTCGGCATCGCCGGGGCCACCCTGGCGCCCAGCACCCTGGCGCTGCTGCGCAACATGTTCCACGATCCCAAGCAGCGCACCGCCGCCATCGGTGTGTGGACCGTCTGCTTCTCGGCGGGCAGCGTGCTGGGACCGCTGGCCGGCGGCGCGCTGCTGGCGCACTTCTGGTGGGGTTCGGTCTTCCTGGTGGGCATCCCCGTGATGCTGCTTCTGCTGGTGGCCGGGCCGATCCTGCTGCCCGAGCATCGCAACGCCGGAGCGGGCCGGGTGGACCTCACCAGTGCTGCCATGTCCGTCGTCGCCGTGCTCGCGGTCATCTACGGGATGAAGGACATCGCCACGCACGGGATGGGCCTGGTCAGCCTGCTGTCGATCGTGGGAGGCCTGGCTGTCGGCGCGCTGTTCGTGTACAGGCAGAAGCGGTTGAGCGATCCGCTGCTCGACCTCGGCCTGTTCTCCAGCCCGCGCTTCGGCTCGGCGCTGGGCATCATGGGACTCGCCGTCCTGGTGATGTCGGGCACCCTGTTCTTCGTCGCGCAGTACCTCCAGATGGTGCGCGGCCTCTCGCCGCTGCGGGCCGGCCTGTGGATGATGCCGATGGCGTTGGGGGTCGTCGTCGGCGCGGTGACGACCGCCAATGCAATCCGCAAGATCCGGCCGCCGTTCGTCATGGGAGGCGGCCTGCTCGTCTCGTGCGGTGCCTTCGTCCTCCTGTCCCGGATGGAGACCGACTCCCCTGTCGGACTGTTCGCGGCCGGGGTGTTCTGCATGTCGTTCGGTGTCGCCCCGGTGATGATCCTGGGCCTCGAACTGGCCGTGGGTTCGGCTCCGCCCGAGCGTGCGGGCGCGGCGTCGAGTGTGGCCGAGACCGTCCAGGAGTTCGCGCTCGGGCTGGGTGTAGCGGCCATCGGCAGTGTCGGTACCGCCGTCTACCGGAGCAAGGTGGACGGCGCGCTCCCGACGGGGATGCCCGCCGACGCCGCCCGGGCCGCGCAGGACACCATCGGCGGTGCCGTGCACACGGCCACGGAACTGTCCGGGGCCACCAGTGAGGCGCTGCTCGACGTCACCCGCGCCGCCTTCACCCAGGGGCTGCAGACGGCCGCCACCATCTGCGCCGTACTGGCGGCCGTCGGCGCCCTGATCACGGTCACCGTCCTGCGGAACGCCGCCCTGCCCAAGCATGAGGAAGAGGCGGAAGAGGCGGGGGCTCCCGCCGCGCCGGCCCCGTCGGCGGGCACACCCTCCTGACCGGAGGGAGAGCGGGACCTCGTGAGCAGCAGGCGGTCGCGCGGCCGGGTTCGTACTCGGCCGTGCGGCCGCCTTTTGTGCGTCCTGAACAGGCTTGACTTCAATACGACTTGAAGTACGAGGCTTGAGATCCGACCGGAACCACCGGAACCACCGGACCCCCCATACGAGGAGAGAGCCTTGTCCGCTTCACCCCTGCGCCTTGCCGTGGTCATCGGAAGTGTCCGCGAGGGCCGGTTCGGCCCCCAGGTGGCCCGCTGGTTCGCCGAACAGGCCCGTCAGCACGGCGGGTTCGAGGTGGATCTGATCGATCTCGCCGACTCGCCGCTGCCCCTGGTTCTGCCCGACTTCGGCGGCGCCCCCGACGCCGCCACCGCGGTCCACCGCGAAGAGCTGGGCCGGCGTCTCGCGGCCGCGGACGCCTTCACGCTCGTCACGGCGGAGTACAACCACAGCTACCCCGCGTCCCTGAAGAACGCGCTCGACTGGTTCCGCGAGGAGTGGCGGGCGAAGGCGTTCGGCCTGATCTCGTACGGCGGCCAGGCCGGCGGCGTACGGGCCACCGAACACCTGCGCATGGTCATCTGCGAGCTGCACGCGGTGAGCGTGCGCAACGCGCTCAGCTTCCACAACGCGTGGGAACTGTTCGACGAGGACGCCACGGCGTGTGACGACGGCGCGTCCGACGGCGCGGCCAAGGTCATGCTGGACCAGCTCGGCTGGTGGGCGGGCCTGCTGCGCGAGGGACGTGCGAAGCAGCCCTACCAGGCGCTGTAGCACCCTCGTCCGGGCCTCACCCTCCGGTGAGCCGGGTGGGGTTCTTGCCCAGCTGCCGGTGGATGTCCCCCGGGTTGACCAGCGCGCAGCGCCCCAGGGACAGGCAGCCACAGCCGATGCAGGAGCTGAGATCGTCCCGCAGCTCCTGCAGTTGCTTGATACGGACGTTGAGATCGTGCCGCCACAGCTCGGAGACCCGCGCCCAGTCCTCACGGGTCGGAGTGCGCTCGTCCGGCAGCAGTTTCAGGGCGGCACGGATCTCGTCCAGCGCGATCCCCACGCGCTGCGACGCACGGACGAAGGCCACGCGTCGCAGCATGTCGCGGCTGTAGCGGCGCTGGTTTCCCGAGGTCCGGCGGCTGAATATGAGCTGCTGGTCCTCGTAGAAGCGCAGCGCGGACGTGGTCACTCCACTGCGTTCGGCCAATTCGCCGACGGTCAGTTCGGCGGCCTTGCGGGGTGCGAGCGTCATGCCGACAACCTAGGTGATTGTTGTGATGTGAGGGCTGCCCGGAATGCTGATGAGGATACCAAACCAGCAAGCTGGTTTGGTATCCTCATCAGGCCGTCAGCTCGTCAGGCCCCTCAGTCCACGGCCGGCCTGAGCCGCACCGGCAGGGACCCGTAGCCGTTGACGATGAACGACGGCACGGGCTCAACACGGTCCAGGGCGACCGCCGGTGCGAGGTCCGGGAAGCGCGTGAAGAGTGCCGAGAGCGCGACCACGGCCTCCAGCCGGGCCAGCGGCGCCCCGAGGCAGCGATGCACACCGTGCCCGAAGCCCAGGTCGTCGCGGCGGCCGGTGCGCAGCAGGTCGAACTCCGAGACATCCTCCCCGTACGCCTCGGGGTCGCCCGCCGCCGCGGCGAACGAGATCAGGATGGGGTCGCCCTTGCTGATCAGGACGCCGTCCAGCTCTATGTCCTCCACGGCGAACCGCATGGGCGAATAGGCCGCGGGCGCACGGAACTGAAGAATCTCACCCGTCACGTCCGCCCACGTGGCGCGGCCCGCCCGGACATGCGCGAGCTGCTCGGGATGGGCGCACAGCGCGGCTATCGCGTTGGTGATCAGGGTGGTGGTGGTCTCCTGCCCCGCCGCGATCATGAGGTACAGGGTGCCCAGCAGTTCCTGCTCGGTGAGGCCGTCGCCGTTGTCCCTGGCCTCGATCAGCGCCGACGTCAGGTCGTCGCCGGGCAAAGTCCGCTTGGCGGCCACCAGTTCGGCGAGCATCCCGAAGACCTTCAGCTGCGCCGCGGCCATCTCCTCCGCCGGCACCGCGGTGCCGAACACCTTCTCCAGCTCGGCGCACAGCGGGCCGCTCATCTCCTGCGTGACGCCGAACAGCTCGCAGATGACCCGCAGGGGCAGCAGCTTGGTGAACGACGCCCGCAGATCGACCTCTTGTCCGGCCGGTACGGACTCCAGGTCGTCCAGCAGCCCGCCGGTGATCTCCTCGATGCGCGGGCGAAGGGCCTCGGTGCGTCGCGCGGTGAACGCCGCCATGATCAGTCTGCGCAGCCTGGAGTGGTCGTCCCCGTAGGCGAACAGCATGTTCTCGTTCGCCACCCACGGGTAGAGCGGCCAGTCCTCGGTGATGAGCCCCTCGACGAAGGCCGGCCAGTGCTGCCGGGCGTCCTTGGACACCCTTGGATCCATGAGCAGTTGCTTGACGTACTTCTGCCGGACAACGGCCCAGGCGGTCACTTTGCCCGGCAGCTCCACGCGCACGGCCGGCCCCTGTCCGCGCAGTGCGGCGGCCTCGCCCGCGAGGTCGTGCCCCTGTACGTCCAGCGCGTAGGGGCACCCAGTCGCGTCCACGTTCATCGGTGCGCTCCGTTCGTTCGAGACATTGCCTTCTTGTAGAAACGTTGTTCGGACAGAACGGTTCCCCTTCCGCCCAGGAGGCCGGACCGGGCGGTGGTCACTCCGCCGTGCTCGCGGCCTCCGTCTTGCGCAGCTTCATGACCGTGTCGTAGACCCGCGCTCCCCGGTCCGGCGAGAAGTCGAGCCGCACGAGTACGCCCGGGATCGCGACGGACGGCATGAGATGCCGGTAGAGATCGGTGACCCGTTCCGCCAGGTCCCTGCGTCCCGTCATGATCCGCGACAGCACCTGAACGCCGGTGAAAGCACCGACGAACAGTTTGGCCAGGCTTTCCGTGTCGGCGTGCGGCAGGATCTCGCCGCCCGCCTTCGCCTCCTCCAGGAGGGACCGGGTGTGGTCCATCCATCTCTCCATCGCCGTCCGCCGCTCCAGGTTGTCGATCCGCGTGCCCTGGTCCACGGTCAGCCGTACGCCGGCCTGGATGATCGGATCGCCCGTGTCCTGCTTGAGCAGGTACGCGAGCAGCAGTGCCTCGTCCAGCGACTGCTGCAGTTTCAACTCCCCCGGGGGGACGCTCGGGAGCGCGTCGACCTGCGCCGCGAGAACGGCCTGGGCGAGCTCCTCCTTGGACGTGAAGTGGAAGTACAGGGCGCCCTTGGTCAGCCCGGAGCGCTTGAGGATGTCGGAGATGGTCGTCGCTTCGTAACCGACCTCGTCGAACACCTCGGCAGCCACGACCAGGATTTTCTGCCGCGTCCTGATGGCTCGTTCCTGCCGCACCACTGATACCTCCGCACTGTCACCCAAAGAGAAAACCGACCGCTGGGCCGGTTTTCTGGCGCCGACCGCCTATTGCAACACGCGCAGCGAGGCTCAGGAAGCCCTTGAATAAAAAACCGCTCGGTCGCTATTTTATGACGGTAGTTCATCTCCCCACACTCCCCTAACTTTCGGAGAGGTCGATGACCTTCCTGGCACTTGAGACTTCCCGGGCGGAAATACCCAGTGGTGGAACGGCAGGGGGGCCCGCCGCCTCCCCTGCAGGGAGGGATGCACGTCCCCCCGGACCGACCGACCTCGTTGCCGACGAACTGGTCCACCTGCTCTTCGACCGGCGCGAACGCGACCAGGTCCACAAACCGTGGCGCGGGCTCATCTCGGGCCGGGAGTTCGCCTACCGCCCTGGGCTGACACCGGTCGAGCGGACGGCTGTCTCGTACGACCGTCTGGGGCTGGTCAACAGCGCCGTCGACGGGGTGGAGGACTTCACGAACGACCCCCGCCGACTGGCCGCGCTGCACGAGTGGATCGGCGCCGTGGACGGCGGGCTGACCACCTTGGCGAGCATCCACTACAACCTTTTCCTGGGCAGCCTTCTCGACCACGACGGCGACCGCCGGGACTTGTCGGACTTCACGTCGCTCGAGCGCACAGGAACGTTTCTGTGCACCGAGCTCGAGCACGGCAACGACGTGGCCTCGATGGAGACCGTCGCGGTCTACGACCGTACGAGCGAGGAATTCGTCCTGCACACCCCGACCCCCGGGGCACAGAAGTTCATGCCGAACACGAGCCTGATCGGCGGGGCGAAGAGCGCCGTCGTGGCGGCGCGGCTCCTGATAGATGATCAGGACCAGGGAATCTTCCTCTTCCTCACCCCGCTGAGCGACAAGAACGGTCACCTGCCGGGGGTGCGGGTCCGCCGCCTGCCGGACCGTACTGGCACCCCTGTCGACCATTGCCTGACCGCATTCGACCACGTACGGCTGCCGCGTGAGGCCCTGTTGGAGGCCGACCACGGCCGGCTGGGCGCGGACGGCACACTGAGCAGCAACCTGGGCAACCGGCGCAAGCGGTTCCTGCGTTCCATCGGCCGGGTCACCACCGGCAAGCTCTGCATGAGCGCGGGCACCCTCGGCATGTCGCGGGCGGCGCTGACCATCGCGGTGCGGTACTCCCACAGCCGGCTCGTCGCCGGGGCCAGGCCGGGCGAGCGGATACCACTGGCCGCCCACCGCAGCCACCACGGCCGGCTCCTGCACTCGCTCGCCACGGCCTACGCCATGACGTTCCTGCACCGGGCGGTGATGGACCGCTGGGCCGGCCGCACGGGCGAGGACCAGGCGGAGGTGGAGCGCCTGGTGGCGGTGGCCAAGGGCTGGATCACCTGGCAGGCCCGCGAGATCACCGTCGAGTGCCGGGAACGGTGCGGCGCCCAGGGGCTGTTCCCCGTCAACGGCATTGCCGACCTGCCGCAGAACATCGAGGGCGGAATCACCGCGGAGGGCGACAACCTGGTGATCTGGGTCAAGGCCGCCGGCGAGATGGTCTTCGGGCACGAGGCGGTCCGGCCCGGCCGCCTCGGTCCGCTCTCTCCCGGCCAGGATCTCGACGACCTGGCCTTCCTGCGCGGTCTCCTCGCCCAGGCCGAGGGCATCTGGCAGGCCAGGGCCCGCACAGCCCTGCGGGCGGGGCCCTCGGGCGATCCGCTCGGCCGCTGGAACGAGACCTCGTCGGCCGCACTGGAGATGGTCTCCGCCCACGCGCGCCTCCAGGCCGCCGACGCCTTCCTGGCGGCGGCCGACCGGGCCGCGGAGCCCACGGCGCGCTTCCTGCTGCACACCTTGTGCCGCCTGTTCCTGCTCAAGCAGCTCGGCGAGCACACCGGCGACCTGCTGGCCGAAGGACTCATGACCCCCGATCAGGTGCGGTCCCTGCCCAAGAGCATCGACACCACCCTCGGCCTCCTCGCGCCGCACATGATGACCCTCGTCGACGGGTTCGACTTCCCGGCAGAGATGCTGGCCGGCATTCCGATCGCCGGCAGCGGCGCCCTCGACGGGGGCCGCGACGAACCGGCCGACGACCGGTTGGACGCCATCGGCTGACTCCCGACCGGCGCCGCTCCCCGTGAGTGGGCGGTGGGCGGTGGCGACGAAGGTTTTTCAGCCATCGCCCGCCGGTACGGAAACAGCGGCTCAGCTTCTTTATTTGCCCGCTCGTCCTTCTCCCCTAATACAGTCTGACGCTCCCTCAAAGTGGAGGTTTAAATTCCACTTTATGCCCGACAGGAAGCACTCTTTCCTCTGTGTCGCACTGTTCTTCAGCTGGACTTTGCCAATTCTCGACTCGCATGTAATTGCTTTGACAAACCGCCACGCCGGTTTGTATGTTCCGAGTGCTGGAGTGACACTTCGCGCTGACTAGCTAGGGGGAGAAGATGAACCAGCCTTCCACCTGTGTGTTGGAGCCCCATATACCCGCCCCTCGGAACTCCGGGGGGGCACATCCGGAGCCGGAAAGAGGACGGTCCGCGCACTCGGGGCCGGGCGAGTCCGCCGCCTGGCAGGTCCTCGTCGTGGAGAGCACCGCCCACGAGGCGGAAGCCCTCTCCCGGGGTCTGCGGCGGCACGGCCACGAAGTCGACATTGTCGCCACCGGAAGCGAAGCTCTTCATACGTACGAGGACGCCGACCTGATCCTCCTGGATCTCGAACTGCCGGACCTGGACGGTCTGGAGGTCTGCCGGACCATCCGTACCGCCTGCGACGTCCCGATCATCGCGGTCACCGCGCGCGGCACCGAGCTGGACCGCGTCCTGGGCCTGCAGGCCGGCGCGGACGACTACCTCACCAAGCCCTACGGGTTCCGGGAACTGATGGCCAGGATGGACGCGGTCATGCGCCGCGCCCGCCCGCAGGCCCCGGCCTCCAGCACCATCGCGCACGGACCCCTGCTGATCGACACGGGATCGCGCGAAGTCACCTTGGACGGGAGGCGCATAACGATGACCCGCAAGGAGTTCGACCTGCTGTGCCTCCTCGCGTCCCACCCCGACACCGTCATCCCGCGCAAACGCCTCATGCAGCAGGTCTGGGGAGACTCCTGGTCCCGCAGGACCGTCGACACCCACGTCAGCACACTGCGCAACAAGCTCGGCGCGAGCACCTGGGTCATCACGGTCCGCGGCGTCGGGTTCCGACTCGGGCACGGATGAATCACACGCTACTTATTTGCGGGGGCAAAATGAAGCAGAGTGTTACGACCACTGGTTTGACGACATGCCACGGGGAAGGCTGCCGACGCGGCCGCGCCGAGGGGCGCGCACGCCGTCGCGCGAGCGAAGGAACCCAACTGTGCCGGGAGTGCAGGGACCGGCTCGAAGCGGGACTCCAGCAGATTCCCCGTCTGTACGACGAGTGTGAGCGCGTCCTGGGAGGCGGCGCGGCCGACGGCCTGCGCGAACGGACGACCGGTGGGAGCCTTCCCGGTCTCCCCTTCAACGGGGCCGCGTCCGAGGTACGTACCCGGATGCTGGCCACCCTTGGTTCGTGGAGCGGACTTGTGGCCCAGCAGCGTGGCCTGCCGGCCCCCGGGCGCACCGTGGCCGCGACGACCGCGTTCCTGCTGCGCAACGCTTCCTGGCTGGCGGCCCATCCCGCTGCCGCCGAAGCGACGGAAGAGATCGCGAAGCTCGTACGGGACGGAGGGCGCGTGGCCCGGCCCGACGGGAGCCGGAATGTCAGGGTGGGGCCCTGCGCGGAACCGGACTGCTCCGGAACGCTGAGCCTGACCCTGCGCGAACGTGCGCGGGCCGCCGAGCCGAAGATCCGCTGTGACGCCGATCCGGCGCACAGCTGGGCCAGCCACCGGTGGGGCGAACTGAACCGCTCCATGGAAGCGGGTGCAGCCCAAGGCGCCGTCGCGCCGGCCGTCGAGCGCTGGCTGACCGCCGCCGACATCTCCCTGCTCCAGCAGGTCCCGGTGGGGACCGTGTACCGCATGGCGAGCGAGCAGCGCTGGCGGCGCCGGCACCGAGCAGGCCGCACGTACTACAGCGAGAACGACGTCCGCGAGTGCTTCGGCAGCCGCTCGGGTCGTCGCTGACACCCTCCGGTACGGCCGGGCGGCGGATCCGTGTGGATGGCCGCCCGGCCGACGGAAACCTGACATTCGCTTGACCAAACGCAGATGCAGCCGCGCACCGCTTGTGAAACCTGACCGACTCCTGAAATGCCATGCATTGATCGGCCGTTCGTATTCGAAGAACCTTGGGAACAAGATCCGGTGCGCTGTCTCCAGGGGCTTGGCCAGAAGGTTCCGTTGATGTCCGCGCCGTCGGCGAGGCACTCGCTCCGGACGGTGACACCCCGGCCGCTGTCCGCCCCGGTTACGGGTTCCTGTCGGAGAACGCCGACTTCGCGCAGGCCGTCCTGGCCGCCAATCCGACCTGGATCGGCCCGCCCCCGGCCCGGTCACCGAAGAGGTCGCAGGGCCACCACCCTCCCTTTCACCGGGCGGCCCTCGGCATGCCCCTGGCACGCACCGCCCGGTCGCCGCCGCCAATCCCGTAGTCCAGTACGTCCTTTGCCGTCGCCGTCCCCTTGTTGTCCCCATTTGTTGTCCACATCCCACGCGTGACGTCCGGACCAGTCCGGCCGTGAGGAGAGATAACCCATGCACAGCACATTGATCGTGGCCCGAATGGACCCCGAGGCGAGCCTCGACGTCGCCGGCCAGTTTGCCGAGTTCGACGCCACGGAGATGCCGCATCGGATGGGCACGCGGCGGCGTCAGCTCTTCGCCTACCGGGGCCTGTACTTCCACCTGCAGGACTTCGACGCCGACAACGGCGGCGAGTTGATCGAGCAGGCGAAGTCCGACCCCCGCTTCGTGCGGATCAGTGAAGCCCTGAAGCCGTTCATCCAGGCCTACGACCCGGCCACCTGGCGCTCCCCCGCGGACGCGATGGCCACCCGCTTCTACAACTGGGAGGCGTCCGCGTGACCGCCCGACGCGTGGTCATCACCGGCATCGAGGTGCTGGCTCCCGGAGGCACCGGGGCCGAGAACTTCTGGAACCTGCTGAGCGAGGGCCGCACTGCCACCCGGGGGATCACCTTCTTCGATCCCACCCCGTTCCGTTCCCGGGTCGCCGCGGAGATCGACTTCGATCCCCGTGAGCACGGCCTGAGCGCGCAGGAGATCCGGCGTATGGACCGGGCCGCGCAGTTCGCGGTCGTCGCCGCGCGCGGCGCCGTCGCCGACAGCGGCATCGACCTGGACACCTACGACCCGTACCGCGTGGGCGTCACCATCGGCAGCGCCGTGGGCGCCACCATGGGCCTCGACGAGGAGTACAACGTCGTCAGCGACGGCGGCCGACTCCACCTGGTCGACCACCAGTACGCGGTCCCGCACCTGTACAACTACCTGGTTCCCAGCTCCTTCGCGTCCGAAGTCGCCTGGGCGGTCGGCGCGCAGGGCCCGAGCACCGTGGTCTCCACGGGCTGCACCTCCGGCATCGACTCCGTCGGCCACGCCGTCGAGCTGATCCGTGAGGGCTCCGCCGACATCATGATCACCGGGTCCTCGGACGCCCCGATCTCGCCGATCACCATGGCGTGCTTCGACGCGATCAAGGCGACCACGCCCCGGCACGACGACCCCGAGCACGCCTCCCGCCCGTTCGACGGCACCCGCAACGGGTTCGTCCTCGGCGAGGGCGCCGCCGTCTTCGTCCTGGAGGAACTGGAGAGCGCGAAGAAGCGCGGCGCGCACATCTACGCCGAGATCGCGGGCTATGCGACGCGCTCCAACGCGTACCACATGACCGGTCTGCGGCCGGACGGCGCGGAGATGGCCGAGGCGATCCGCATCGCGCTCGACGAGGCGCGGATGAACCCCACCGAGCTCGACTACATCAACGCGCACGGCTCGGGCACCAAGCAGAACGACCGCCACGAGACCGCCGCCTTCAAGCGGAGCCTCGGCGACCACGCGTACCGGACCCCGGTGAGCTCCATCAAGTCGATGGTCGGCCACTCGCTCGGCGCCATCGGCTCCATCGAGATCGCCGCGTCCGCGCTGGCCATGGAGAACAACGTGGTGCCGCCCACGGCGAACCTGCACACCCCGGACCCGGAGTGCGACCTCGACTACGTGCCGCTGGTGGCGCGCGAGCAGCTCACCGACGCGGTCCTGACCGTCGGCAGCGGTTTCGGCGGATTCCAGAGCGCGATGGTGCTGGCCCGACCTGAGAGGAGCGTGGCATGACCACCTCGGTGGTAGTGACCGGTCTGGGCGTCGCCGCCCCCAACGGGCTCGGTGCGCACGACTTCTGGGCCGCGACCCGCAGCGGGAAGAGCGGCATCGCCCGGGTCACCCGTTTCGACGTCTCGTCCTACCCGGCGCAGCTTGCCGGTGAAGTTCCCGGCTTCGTCGCCGAGGACCTGCTGCCGAGCCGACTGCTTCCGCAGACCGACCGGATGACCCGGCTGGCGCTGGTTGCCACCGACTGGGCGCTGGCCGATGCGGGGATCACACCCGACGGCCTGGACGCGTTCGACATGGGCGTCGTCACAGCCGGCTCGTCGGGCGGATTCGAGTTCGGCCAGGGCGAGTTGCAGAAGCTGTGGAGCCAGGGCAGCCAGTACGTCAGCGCGTACCAGTCCTTCGCCTGGTTCTACGCCGTCAACAGCGGCCAGATATCCATCCGCAATGGGATGAAGGGCCCCAGCGGCGTCATCGTCAGCGACCAGGCCGGCGGCCTGGACGCGGTGGCGCAGGCGCGCAGGCAGATCCGCAAGGGCACCCAGCTGATCGTGTCCGGCGCCATCGACGCCTCGGTCTGCCCGTGGGGCTGGGTCGCCCAGCTCACGAGCGGCCGCCTGAGCACCTGCGACGAGCCGTCGCGCGCGTACCTGCCCTTCGACGCCGACGCGGCCGGCCATGTGGCCGGTGAGGGCGGCGCAATCCTGATCATGGAGTCCGCCTCCGCGGCCCACGCGCGCGGCGCGAAGATCTACGGCGAGATCTCCGGCTACGGCGCGACAATCGACGCCAAGCCCGGCAGCGGGCGCGAGCCCGGCCTGCGCAAGGCCGTCGAACTGGCCCTGGCCGACGCCGGGGCCGAACCCGGTGACGTCGACGTGGTCTTCGCGGACGCTGCGGCCGTGCCGGAGCTGGACCGTATCGAGGCCGAGGCCATCACCGCGGTCTTCGGGCCGCGCGGCGTGCCGGTTACGGCGCCCAAGACCATGACCGGCCGGCTGTACTCGGGCTCCGCCCCGCTGGACCTCGCCGCGGCGCTGCTCGCTGTCGAGGAGGGCCTGATCCCGCCCACGGTGAACGTCGCGCTCTCCAGCGAGTACGACCTGGACCTGGTCGGCTCCCAGCCGCGCACCGCCGAGCTGCGCACCGCGCTCGTCCTGGCCCGCGGCTACGGCGGCTTCAACTCCGCCGTGGTGGTCCGCGCCGTCGACTGAGCGCCTGTGTCTGGACCCCGGTCGCGCCCGACTGGGGTCCAGACACAGGCGCTGTGCGCACCCGAGCCGCGCCCCCCGCCGCCTTTCCCCCGCGCGGCGGGGGGCGCTCGTACCGCAGAACAGACCATCCACCCACGGAAAGAGAGAAGGACCCACGTGGCCACCAAGGAATTCACCCTCGACGACCTCAAGCGCATCCTGCTCGCGGGAGCGGGCGCGGAGGAGGGCGTGGACCTCGACGGCGACATCCTCGACGTGCAGTTCGAGGCACTCGGCTACGAGTCGCTCGCGCTGTTGGAGACCGGCAGCCTGATCGAGCGCGAGTACGGCATCTCCCTCGACGAGGACGCGCTGGCCGACGCGGACACCCCGCGCGCCCTGATCGCGGTGGTCAACGCGCACCTGACCGTCCCCGCCTGAGCGAAGTCACCGCGGGCCGGGCGGAGTTGTCCGTCCGGCCCGTCCCCCGCAACGGATACACGCAGCACCCCACCAGTGGAGAAGAGAGCATGTCGCAGCAGGAGAAGCGAGTCGCCCTGATCACCGGAGCCACCAGCGGAATCGGCCTGGCCGTCGCCCGGCTCCTGGCCGCCCAGGGCCACCGGGTCTTCATCGGCGCCCGCAGCGCCGAGAACGTCGAGAGCACCGTCAAGCAGCTGCGCGAGGAGGGCTTCGAGGCCGGCGGTGCCCCCCTCGACGTCCGATCGAACGACGACGTCAAGGCCTTCGTCCGGGCCGCCGTCGACCAGTTCGGCACGGTCGACGTCCTGGTCAACAACGCGGGCCGCTCCGGAGGTGGTGTCACCGCCGACATCAGTGACGAGCTGTGGCAGGACGTCATCGACACCAACCTCAACAGCGTCTTCCGGCTGACCCGTGAAGTGCTGACCGCCGGCGGCCTGCGCGAGAAGAACCGCGGCCGGATCATCAACATCGCCTCCACGGCCGGCAAGCAGGGTGTCGTGCTGGGCGCTCCCTACTCGGCCTCCAAGCACGGCGTCGTCGGCTTCACCAAGGCTCTCGGCAACGAGCTCGCCCCCACCGGCATCACCGTCAACGCGGTCTGCCCCGGTTACGTCGAGACGCCGATGGCGCAGCGGGTGCGGGCCGGTTACGCGGCCGCGTACGACACCAGTGAGGACGCAATCCTCGCCAAGTTCCGGGCGAAGATCCCGCTCGGCCGCTACTCGACCCCCGAGGAGGTAGCGGGTCTGGTCGGCTACCTGGCCTCCGACACCGCCGCCTCCATCACCGCGCAGGCCATGAACGTCTGCGGTGGCCTGGGCAACTTCTGAGCCGTCCGTTCCACAGAACCCGAGGAGAACGAGCATGTCGCAGCAGGGCCTGCGCGAGGTGGAGCACGAGATCACGATCTCGGCCCCGGCCGCCGCCGTCTACCGGCTGATCGCCGAGGTGGAGAACTGGCCGCGGATCTTCCCGCCCACGATTTACGTCGAGCGCGACGAGCACGGCAGGAACGAAGAGCGCATACGCATCTGGGCCACCGCCAACGAGACGGCCAAGAACTGGACTTCGCGCCGCACGCTGGACGCCGAGGCCCTGCGCATCACGTTCCGCCAGGAGGTGCCGGCCCCGCCGGTCGCCGCCATGGGCGGTACGTGGATCATCGAACCGGTGTCGGAGGCCCGGTCCCGTGTCCGGCTGCTGCACGACTACCGGGCGATCGACGACGACGCGGACAGCCTGGCCTGGATCGACGAGGCCGTCGACCGCAACTCCCGCTCCGAACTGGCCGCGCTGAAGACCAACGTGGAACTCGCGCACGCGGCCGAGGCGGTGACCTTCTCCTTCGAGGACACCGTGCAGATCAACGGTGCGGCCAAGGACGTCTACGACTTCATCAACGAGGCCGACCGCTGGGAGGAGCGGCTGCCGCACGTGGCGACCGTACGCCTGGACGAGCTTTCGCCGGGTCTGCAGATCCTGGAGATGGACACCCGCGCCAAGGACGGCTCCACGCACACCACCAAGTCGTACCGGGTCTGCCGGCCGGTCCACACAATCGCCTACAAGCAGGTGACGCTCCCGGCTCTGATGACCCTGCACACCGGCTACTGGACGTTCGCGGAGAACGAGGACGGTGTCGCCGCCTCCTCGCAGCACACCGTTGTCCTCAATACGGACAACATCGCCCGCATCCTCGGTGCGGACGCGACGGTGGACGACGCCCGCGAGTACGTACGGACCGCGCTCAGTACCAACAGCCGGGCCACGCTGGGCCACGCCAAGGACTACGCCGAGCAGAAGCGCTGACCATGACGCCGGACAGTCAGCAACCCCTGCACAGCCAGGTCACACAGGTCACCCAGGTCACACAGGTCACACAGGTCATCGTGGTCGGAGCGGGCCCCGTCGGGCTGATGCTCGCGGGAGAACTGCGGCTCGGCGGAGCCGAGGTCGTCGTCCTCGACGACCGCCCCGGCCCCACCACCGAGTCGCGTGCGTCGACGCTGCACGCCCGCACGATGGAGATCCTCGACAGCTGCGGCCTGCTCGACGAGCTGGGCACACCGGCGGACGAGCCCCGCGGGCACTTCGGCGGACTGCCGCTGGACCTGACGCTGCCCAGTACCCACCCGGGCCAGTGGACGGTCTCACAGACCCGCACGGAGGAACTGCTCCAGCGGTGGGCGGCCGGGCTCGGCGCCGACATCCGGCGCGGGTACACGCTGCGGGCCCTGGCCGTGGGCGACGCGGGCGTCGAGGCCGAGGCCGACGGCCCCGGCGGCCCCCTGCGCGTACGCGGCAGCCATCTCGTCGGCTGCGACGGCGAGCGCAGCACGGTGCGCCGACTGACCGGCGCCCGGTTCCCCGGGCAGGACGCCGGCCGGGAGATGCTGCGCGCCGATGTGGCGGGCATCGACGTTCCGGGCCGGCGGTTCCAGCGGCTGGCGCGCGGGCTGGCCGTCGCGGCCACCCGCGAAGGTGTCACGCGGGTGATGGTGCACGAGTTTGGCGCCGTCGTCGCTCCGCGTACCGGGGAGCCCCGGTTCGAGGAGGTCGTCGACGTCTGGAAGCGGGTCACCGGGGAGGACATCAGCGGCGGAACCCCGCTGTGGGTCAACTCCTTCGGCGACGCCAACCGGCAGCTGGAGCGCTACCGCCACGGCCGGATCCTGTTCGCCGGGGACGCGGCCCACCAGCAGATGCCGATCGGCGGACAGGCCCTCAACCTGGGCCTGCAGGACGCCGTCAACCTCGGCTGGAAGCTGGCCGCCCAAGTCACCGGCCGGGCGCCCGCCGGACTGCTCGACAGCTACCACTCCGAGCGGCACGAGACCGGCCGGCGGGTGCTGTCCAACATCCGGGCGCAGGCCGGACTGCTGCTCGGCGGCCCCGAAGTGGAGCCGGTGCGCGCACTGTTGGGGGAGCTGACCGCCCTGGGCGACGTACGGGAGCACCTGGCCGGGAAGATCTCCGGCCTCGACATCCGCTACGACGTCGGCGCACCGGACGCGGGGCAGGCCCATCCGCTGCTCGGCCGGCGGCTGCCGCCCGCTGAGCTGACGACCGCTCAGGGAGACACCCGGACGGCGGCCCTGCTGCGCACCGGCCGCGGCCTGCTCCTGGACCTCGGCGTCGCCGCCGACGGCGAGCCGCCGACACAGCCGGAGGACGTCGTGGCCGGCTGGACGGACCGGGTCGCTCTCACCACGGCCAGGCTGCGGAGCGACGGGCCGCTGCCCGCCGGCGCGGCCCTCCTGGTGCGGCCCGACGGCCACATCGTCTGGGTGGGAACGGCGTGGGAGGGGGTGACGACCGCGCTGCGGCGCTGGTTCGGTGAGCCCTGCCGGAATTGACAATGGCCTGACCTGAGTTTCCTTGAAAAATCTCGGCAACGCGAAGATCCTGTAATCGGTTTCCACTGGATTCCATTTCGGGATATCGCGTGAACTGCATGGAGGCAGAGACGTGAAGGGAATCATTCTGGCCGGTGGGCTCGGGACCCGGTTGCAGCCGATCACGTTCGGAGTTTCGAAGCAACTGCTCCCCGTCTACGACAAGCCGATGATTTACTATCCACTGTCGGTGCTGATGCTCGCCGGCATAACCGATATCCAGATCATTTCCTCGCCGGACGATCTGGGAGGGTTCCGCAGACTGCTGGGTGACGGATCGGATCTCGGCCTGAACCTCACCTACGCGGAGCAGGACAAGCCCCGGGGGCTGGCGGACGCCTTCATCGTGGGCGCCGACCACATCGGTGACGACTCGGTGGCCCTGGTCCTCGGCGACAACATCTTCCACGGCCCGGGCTTCAGCCAGGTGCTGCAGCAGAGCGCGCGGGACGTCGAGGGCTGCGTGCTGTTCGGTTACCCGGTCCGCGACCCCGAGCGCTACGGGGTCGGCGAGATCGATGCGCTCGGCAACCTCACCTCCCTGGAGGAGAAGCCCGCCCGACCGCGCTCCAACCTGGCCATCACGGGCCTGTACTTCTACGACAACGACGTCGTGGAGATCGCGAAGAACCTGGCGCCCTCCGAGCGCGGAGAGCTGGAGATCACGGACGTCAACCGGGTGTACCTGGAGCGCGACCGGGCCAGGCTCGTCCAGCTGGGGCGCGGCTTCGTCTGGCTGGACACCGGGACCCATGACGCGCTCGCCGAGGCCGGCCAGTACGTCCAGATCCTGGAGCACCGCCAGGGAGTGCGTATCGCCTGCATAGAGGAAATTGCCTGGCGAATGGGATTCATCGACCGGAACGCCTGCCACCAGCTCGGCAGCAGACTCGCCAGCTCCCCCTACGGCCAGTACGTCATGGAAACCGCCGCCGCCGGTTGAGCAGCTTTTCGCGACCCGAGCACGGCCCGGTCCGCCCGAGCCGGAAATCCCTTTCGAGAAGTGGAACAGTCATGCCTGCCATCGACCCCGACGACGGATACCTGCTGGTATTCAACATGTTCGAAACCGAGACCGGTCCCGACGGAATGCGACAGGGCCGGCCTTCCGCGCTGCCGGGGGCCGGGGCATGAGGATTCTGGTGACCGGAGGCGCCGGCTTCATCGGCTCCCACTACGTACGCGCGCTGCTGGCCGGCTCCTACGGCGCCGACGCGGGGACCCGTATCACCGTGCTCGACAAGCTGACGTACGCCGGCAACCGGGACAACCTGCCCGCCGCGAACGACCGGCTGGAGTTCGTACGCGGCGACATCTGCGACGGTGCGCTGCTGTTCGAACTGCTCCCCGGACACGACGCGATCGTGCACTTCGCCGCCGAATCGCACGTGGACCGCTCCGTCGACGGCGGCGCCGAGTTCGTCCGCACCAACGCACTGGGCACCCAGACCGTGCTGGAGGCCGCCCTGCACAGCGGCGTCGAGCGCGTCCTGCACGTGTCCACCGACGAGGTGTACGGCTCCATCGACGAAGGCTCCTGGACGGAGGCTTGGCCGCTGCTGCCCAATTCCCCGTACGCCGCCTCCAAGGCGAGCTCCGACCTCATCGCGCGCTCCTACTGGCGCACGCACGGGCTGAACGTCTCCATTACGCGCTGCGCCAACAACTACGGCCCGTACCAGCACCCCGAGAAGCTCATCCCCAGGTTCGTCACCAACGTGCTGGAAGGCCTCACAGTCCCGGTCTACGGCGACGGCCGCAACCGGCGCGAGTGGCTGCACGTGGACGACCACTGCCGGGCCCTCCACCTGGTGCTGACCCGGGGCGGTGCCGGCGAGATCTACAACGTCGGCAGCGGCAACGAGCTGGACAACCTCTCGCTGACCCGACGGGTGCTCGAACTGTCCGGCGCAGACGACTCGTTGATCCGCTACGTCGAGGACCGCAAGGGCCACGACCTGCGCTACTCCCTGGACGACACCAAGATCCGCGAGCAGCTCGGCTACGCGCCGCGCATCTCCTTCGACGAGGGGATCGCCGGGACCGTCGCCTGGTACCGCGACAACCCCGAGTGGTGGAAGTCCGTCAAGCACCGTGCCGCAGAGGCCGCAGAACCCGCCGGGGCAGCCTGATGCGTGCCACCGAGAACCGAGAGGGAATATCCGTGGATGCGGACGTGATCATTGTCGGTGCCGGCCCGACCGGGCTGATGCTGGCCGGCGAACTGCGGCTGGGCGGGGCGAGCGTCGTCGTCGCCGAGCGGCTGAAGCGGCCCACCGGGCAGTCGCGCGGCCTGGGTTTCACGGCACGCGCCCTGGAGTCGTTGGAACAGCGCGGGCTGGTCCCACGTTTCCCCGCGCTGGAGACCAGCCCGATGGGCCACTTCGGCGGCTTGCAGTTCGACTACACCGTCCTTGAGGGCGCCCACTTCGGTGCGCGCGGCATCCCGCAGTCGCAGACCGAGGCGGTACTCGAGGCCTGGGCGGTGGAGCTCGGCGTCGAGATCCGGCGCGGCTGGGAGTTCACCGGCCTGACACAGGACGAGGACGGCGTCGAGATCACCGCCGCGACCCCCGACGGCGAACAGCGGCTGCGCGCCGCCTACCTGGTGGGTACCGACGGCGGGAACAGCCCGGTGCGCAAGGCGGCCGGCTTCGGCTTCTCCGGCACCGCGGCCACCCGCGGCATGTACCTCGCCGACGTGACCGGCTGCGGGCTTCGGCCCCGGTTCCTGGGCGAACGGCTGGACGGCGGCATGGTGATGGCGGCCCCCCTCGCCGAGGGTGTGGACCGCATCATCGTCTGCGAGCACGGCACCCCGCCGGCGGGCCGCAGCGAGACCCCGGAGTTCGCCGAGGTGGCCGCCGCCTGGCAGCGGCTGACCGGCGAGGACATATCGGGCGGCGGCGCCGACTGGGTCAGCTCCTTCACCGACGCCACCCGGCAGGCCGGCGAGTACCGGCGCGGCCGGGTGCTGCTCGCCGGCGACGCGGCGCACATCCATCTGCCCGCCGGCGCACAGGGTCTGAGCACCGGCATCCAGGACGCCGTCAACCTCGGCTGGAAACTGGCCGCAGTGGTGGAGGGCTGGGCGCCGCCCGGCCTGCTGGACACCTACCACTCCGAACGGCACCCGGTCGGCGCCCGGCTCCTGATGAACACCCGCGCCCAGGGCGAAGTGTTCCTCGGCGGCCCCGAGACGGACCCGCTGCGCGAACTGCTCGCCGAACTCATCGAGTACGACGACGTCAAGAAGCACCTCGCGGGCGTGGTCAGCGGTCTCGACATCCGCTACGACATGGGCGGCGCCGAGGCCCCGGACGGCGGGCACCCGCTGCTCGGACGCCGCCTGCCGCACCGCACCCTGCGCACCGCCTTCGACGACCGGAGCAGCGCCGAACTGCTGCACACGGCCCAGGGCGTACTGCTCGACCTCACCGACGACCAGGCGCTGCGCGAGGCGTCGGCAGGCTGGAAGGACCGGGTGCTCACCGTCACGGCGACCCCGGCCGAACCGGATGACGCCGCCGTGTTCGCGGGCGCCGCCGCCGTCCTCGTCCGCCCCGACGGCTATGTCGCATGGGCCGGGGCGGACGCCGGGCAGCTGACGGCCGCGCTCACGCGCTGGTTCGGCCCGGCCACCGCGCTCTAGGGCATGTCCGCTCCACCGATTCAGAAGGAACTGTGATGGCAACACGTCTGTTCACCTCGGAGTCCGTGACCGAGGGTCACCCCGACAAGATCGCCGACCAGGTCAGCGACACGATTCTCGACGCGCTCCTGCGCCAGGACCCGGCATCCCGCGTCGCCGTGGAAACTCTGATCACCACCGGCCTCGTGCACGTCGCCGGTGAGGTGACCACGAAGGCGTACGCGCCGATCGCGCAGCTCGTGCGCGAGAAGATCCTGGAGATCGGTTACGACTCGTCGAACAAGGGCTTCGACGGCGCCTCCTGCGGCGTGTCGGTGTCCATCGGCGCGCAGTCCCCCGACATCGCGCAGGGCGTCGACACGGCGTACGAGACCCGGGTCGAAGGTGCCGCCGCAGGTGACGATGACGACGAGCTCGACAAGCAGGGCGCCGGCGACCAGGGCCTGATGTTCGGCTACGCGTGCGACGAGACCCCGGAGCTCATGCCGCTCCCGATCCACCTCGCGCACCGCCTCTCCCGCCGCCTGTCCGAGGTCCGCAAGAACGGGACCATCCCCTACCTGCGTCCCGACGGCAAGACCCAGGTCACCATCGAGTACGACGGCGACAAGGCCGTCCGCCTCGACACGGTCGTCGTCTCCTCGCAGCACGCCTCCGACATCGACCTGGACTCGCTGCTGGCCCCGGACATACGGAAGTTCGTCGTCGAGCACGTGCTCGCGCAGCTGGCCGGGGACGGCATCAAGCTCGACACCGACGGCTACCGCCTGCTGGTCAACCCGACCGGACGCTTCGAGATCGGCGGCCCGATGGGCGACGCCGGCCTCACCGGCCGCAAGATCATCATCGACACGTACGGCGGTATGGCCCGCCACGGCGGCGGCGCCTTCTCCGGCAAGGACCCGTCCAAGGTCGACCGCTCGGCGGCGTACGCGATGCGCTGGGTCGCCAAGAACGTCGTCGCCGCGGGCCTCGCCGCGCGCTGCGAGGTCCAGGTCGCGTACGCGATCGGCAAGGCGGAGCCGGTCGGTCTCTTCGTCGAGACCTTCGGCACCGCCACCGTCGACACGGAGAAGATCGAGAACGCCGTCGCCGAGGTCTTCGACCTCCGCCCGGCCGCGATCATCCGCGACCTCGACCTGCTGCGCCCGATCTACGCCCAGACAGCCGCGTACGGCCACTTCGGCCGCGAGCTCCCCGACTTCACCTGGGAGCGCACCGACCGCGTCGATGCCCTCAAGAAGGCCGCCGGCGTCTGAGTCGGCGTTTCGCCCCCCACGCCCAATCGAAGGAGCCAACCGCCGTGCGCATCGCTGTGGCCGGATCGATCGCCACCGACCATCTGATGGCCTACCCGGGCCGGTTCGTCGAGCAGATGATCGCCGACAGTCTCGACCGGGTCTCGCTGTCCTTCCTCGCCGACTCCCTGGAGGTGCGGCGGGGCGGAGTCGCGGCCAACATCGCGCTGGGGCTCGGCAGACTCGGGCTCTCCCCCGTGCTGATCGGCGCGGCGGGCGTCGACTTCGGGGAGTACGCGCGCTGGCTGGAGGCCAACGGCGTGGACACCTCCGCGGTACACGTCAGCGAAACCCTGCACACGGCGCGCTTCGTGTGCACGACGGACATCGAGCAGAACCAGATCGCCACGTTCTACGCGGGCGCCATGGCCGAGGCCCGGAAGATCAGCCTCGCCACCGTCGCCGGAAACTGCGGCGGGCTGGACCTCGTCCTGGTCGGCGCCGACGACCCCGCAGCGATGCTGCGCCATACCGAGGCCGCCCGCCGGCTCGGCGTCCCCTTCGCCGCCGACCCCTCGCAGCAGCTTGCCCGGCTCGGCCGTGACGAGGTCCGCACGGTGGTCGACGGGGCCACGTACCTGTTCACCAACGAGTACGAGGCGGCGCTGCTCAAGGAGCACGCCGACTGGAGCGAGACGGACGTCCTGGAGCGCGTCGGCACCTGGATCACCACGCGCGGCGCCGACGGCGTCGACATCGCCCAAAAGGACCGGCCCGGCCTGCACGTGGCCGCCGTCCACACGGACGACGTCGTCGAACCGACCGGCGTGGGCGACGCCTTCCGGGCCGGCTTCCTGGCCGGCACCTCGTGGGGCTGGCCGCAGGAACGGGCGGCGCAGCTCGGCTGCAGCCTGGCCACGCTGGTGCTCGAATCCGTCGGAACCCAGGAGTACGAGCTCACCGGAGCGGGTCTGCTGCGGCGCATCGAGCAGGCGTACGGCTCCGACGCGGCCCGCGCGATGGAGACCGGGCTGGCGGGTGTGTGCGGCCCGCTCACGCCCGCCGCCTGACTCCGCAGGTCCAGCCCCCCTTTGACGAGTACGACCCGCACCTGGAGGTATGAGAGTGACGACGCGTGTATGGAACTACCTGCCGGAGTACGAGAAGGAGAAGGCCGACATCCTCGACGCCGTCGAGAAGGTGTTCGGCTCCGGCCAACTGGTGCTCGGTGAGAGCGTCAAGGGCTTCGAGGCGGAGTTCGCCGCCTACCACGGCGCGGGCTACTGCACGAGTGTCGACAACGGCACCAACGCGCTGAAGCTCGCCCTGGAAGCACTGGGCATCGGCCCCGGCGACGAGGTCGTCACCGTCTCCAACACGGCGGCCCCCACCGTCCTGGCCATCACCGGCACGGGGGCCGTCCCCGTGTTCGTGGACGTGCGCGAAGAGGACTTCCTGATCGACACCGACCTCGTCGAGGCGGCGATCACCCCTCGCACCAAGGCGCTGCTGCCGGTCCACCTCTACGGCCAGAGCGTCGACATGGCCCCGCTCAAGGCGATCGCCGCAAAGCACGGGCTGAAGATCCTCGAAGACTGCGCGCAGGCGCACGGCGCCCGTCACCACGGCGAGCTCGTCGGCACCATGGGCGACGCGGCCGCGTTCTCCTTCTACCCCACCAAGGTTCTCGGGGCGTACGGGGACGGCGGAGCGGTGGTCACCTCCGACAAGGCGACCGACCTGGCCATGCGTCAGCTCCGCTACTACGGCATGGACAAGGTCTACTACGTCGTCCGCACCCCGGGCCACAACTCCCGGCTGGACGAGGTACAGGCCGAGATCCTGCGCCGCAAGCTCGGTCGGCTCGACGAGTACGTGGCCGGCCGCAACGCCGTTGCCCGCCGCTACGAGGAGAAGCTCGGCGACCTCACGGGCCCCGATGCGCTCCGGCTGCCGGCCACCAACGAAGGCAACACCCACTCGTACTACGTCTACGTGGTCCGTCACCCCGAGCGCGACCGGATCATCGAGGCGCTCAAGGCGTACGACATCTCGCTGAACATCAGCTACCCGTGGCCCTGCCACACCATGACCGGCTTCGCGTATCTCGGTTACGGGACGGGGACGCTCCCGGTCACCGAGAAGCTGGCCGGCGAGATCTTCTCGCTGCCGATGTACCCCTCGCTCGACGAGGCGGAGCAGGACCGGGTCATCAACGCGCTGCGCTTGGTGCTGGCCGCCCTTTAGGCCGGCCCGCCCCTGTCATCACCACCACCGCGGCCGCCCGGCCCCGGCCGTCCCAGAGAGGGAATACATGATCGACCAGGAGAACATCGGCATCTACGACGTCGGCGACATCTATGACGCCATCTACGGCGGCCGGGGCAAGGACTACCGCGGCGAGTCCGCCGCCGTCACCCGGCACATCCGCTCCCGCCACCCCCGGGCCGCCTCGGTCCTCGACGTCGGGTGCGGCACCGGCGGCCACCTGAAGTACTTCGCCGAGGACTTCACCGTGGTCGAGGGCCTCGACCTGACCGAGGGCATGCTCGACGTGGCACGCCGCAACCTGCCGGAGATACCCGTGCAGTGCGGCGACATGCGCTCCTTCGAGCTGGGCCGCCGCTTCGACGCAGTCGTCTGCCTGTTCGCGACCATCGGGAACCTGGTCGGCCAGGACGAGCTCGACACGACGCTGTCCACCTTCGCCCGCCACGTGGTGCCCGGCGGCGTCCTCGTCATCGAACCGTGGTGGTTCCCGGAGAACTTCACCCCGGGCCACGTCGGCGGCAGCGTCACCACCGTCGACGGCCGCACCGTCGCCCGGGTCTCGCACGCGGTCCGCGACAGCGAGACCGCCAGCCGGATGAACGTCCACTACCTGGTGGCCGAGTCCGGCAAGGGCGTTCAGCACTTCGCAGACGTCCACGTGCTGTCGCTGTACGGCCGCGAGCAGTTCGAGAAGGCCTTCGAGCAGGCCGGGTTCTCCGTGGAGTACGTCGAGGGCGACTACAACGGCAACGGCCTGTTCGTGGGCGTCAAGCGGGAAAACGCGTGAGCGTGGCCCTGCGTCCCCGGGCGGACGACGTGCTCGCCGGGCGCCTCGCGCGGTCGGCTGCGGCCGACGGATCGTGGATCTCCACCGCCGACTTCCCCGCCTGGCTGGAGGGGCGGCGCCGTGCCCACCACTTCAAGGTCGAACGGATCCCCTTCGCCGAGCTCGACGGGTGGTCGTTCGCCGAGGACACCGGGAACCTGGTGCACCGCACCGGGCGGTTCTTCTCCGTCGAGGGGCTGTCCGTCACGGTCGGGGAGGGCCCGTTCCGCCACTGGGAGCAGCCGATCATCCGGCAGCCCGAGGTAGGCATTCTGGGCCTGGTGGCCAAGGAGTTCGACGGGGTCCTGCACTTCTTGATGCAGGCCAAGATGGAGCCGGGCAACCGCAACCTCCTCCAGCTCTCGCCGACGGTGCAGGCCACCCGGAGCAACTACACCAAGGTCCACAAGGGTGCCGACGTGAAGTACCTCGAGTACTTCACCGACCCCGCCCGGGGCCGGGTGGTCTTCGACGTACTCCAGTCCGAACACGGCTCCTGGTTCTACCGCAAGGCCAACCGCAACATGCTGGTCGAGGCGCTCGACGAGGTGCCGCAGGACGACGACTTCTGCTGGCTGACCCTCGGTCAGATCGGCGAGCTGCTGCGCCTGGACAACGTGGTCAACATGGACTCGCGCACGGTCGTCGCCTGCTTCCCCATGGGCGCGTCCGAGCAGGGCGCGCTCCTCCCGGACGCGGCCGTGCAGTCCTGGGTCACCGTCGAACGCTCCCGTCACGACGTGGTCGTCGACCGGGTGCCGCTCGCCGGCCTCAAGGGCTGGGAGCGCGACGAGAACTCGCTGGGCCGCCCCGACGGCCGCTTCTTCAAGCTGGTCGCCGTCTCGGTCGAGGCCGGCAGCCGCGAGGTCTCCGGCTGGTCGCAGCCCCTGCTGGAGCCGACCGGGCCCGCGGTGGCGGCCTTCCTGGTCCGCCGCATCGCAGGTGTACCCCACCTGCTGGTCAGCGCCAGGGCGGAGGCAGGCTTCCTCGACACCATCGAGCTGGGCCCCACCGTCCAGTGCGACCCCGGCAACTGGCGCGACGTACAAGCCCCGCCGTTCCTGGACACCGTCCTGGAGGCCGCTCCGGAACGTGTCGTGTACGAGGCCCTGCACTCGGAGGAGGGCGGACGCTTCCTGTACGCGGAGATCCGCTACCTCTTCGTCGAGGCCGACGAGACACAGGCCCCGCTGGACCCGCCGCCCGGCTTCCAGTGGGTCACCCCCGGGCAGCTCAACGACCTGGCCGGGCACGCACACTACGTCAACGTCCAGGCCCGGACGCTCCTGGCCTGCCTCAACTCGGGTGCGGCACGGCTCGAAGACGTGGCATGAGCACACCGTCCGCTTCGGCGGCCGTCACCCCCCACACCCACCCCAGGAGGACACCATGAGCCGCGCCCGCATCCCCGCCCCGGCCGCCGGGCGCGCCGCGTGAACACCGGCGTGGCGGCGCCCGCCCCCACCGGCTCCCTGTCCCCGGGCGTCCGGGCGATCACCCTGGACGGCGGCGACGGCGTCGCCCTGTCCGCGCTGATCGCCGAGCCCGAGGGCACCCCCCGGGCGACGGTCGTCGCCGTGCACGGCGGGGGTATGCGGGCCGGCTACTTCGACGGCCAGTCCCACCCCGACGTCTCGCTGCTCACCCTCGGCGCCCGGCTCGGCTACACCGTCATCGCCGTCGACCGCCCCGGCTACGGCCTCTCCGCCCGGCAACTGCCCCAGGGACAGACGCTGTCCGGACAGGCCATGTCGATGCGCACGGCGCTCGCGGGTATCCTCGGCGGCCGGCCCACCGGGGCGGGCCTGTTCCTGCTCGCCCACTCCTACGGCGGCAAACTCGCGCTCACCTGCGCGGCGGACCCGCTGGGAGTACCCCTGCTCGGACTCGACATCTCCGGCTGCGGCCACCGCTACGCCGTCGACCCGGCCGACCTCCCCGACTCCCACCGGCACGGGCACTGGACACGCAACTGGGGGCGTCTGCGCTTCTATCCGCCGCACACCTTCCGCAACAGCGCCCCCCTGATCGCCCCGATGCCTTCCCTGGACTGGGCGGAGGCGGTGCGCTGGCCCCAGTACTTCGACGAACTGGCTGCCCGGGTACGCGTACCGGTCCGGCTGACCTTCGCCGAGTACGAGAAGTGGTGGCGGCACGACCCGGAGAGCATCGCCGACCTGACGGCCCGGCTCACCTCGGCCCCGCGGGTCACCGTCGACCGCCTGGACGAGGCGGGCCACAACATCAGCCTGGGCTGGGCCGCCCGTACGTACCACCTGCGCGCGCTCGCCTTCCTGGAGGAATGCGTGGCGGCCGCCGACCAGGGGATGTCTACCGGCAGCACATGAGAGACGCGAGGTGCAGCGCAGCCCATGGAGCCCATGAAGCCCATGAAGCCCATGAAGCCCATGGACAAGACGTACCCGAACATCTTCCGGTCCCTGTCCGTACGCAACTTCCGGCTCTTCGCGGCCGGACAGGTGGTCTCGGTCGCGGGCACATGGATGATGATCGTGGCCCAGGACTGGCTGGTGCTCTCCCTGACGGGCGACTCCGAAACGGCCCTGGGCACCGTGACCGCGCTGCAGTTCACGCCGCTGCTGCTGTTCACCCTGTACGGGGGGCGCATCGCGGACCGGTTCGACAAGAGACTGCTGCTCACCCTCGCCAACCTGGTCTCCGGCGCCCTGGCGCTGGGGCTGGCACTGCTGGTCGTCACCGGCTCCGTACAGCTGTGGCAGATCTACCTGTTCGCGTTCGCGCTCGGCACGGTCAACTCCGTCGAGGTGCCGACACGGATGTCGTTCGTCAGCGAGATGGTCGGCCCCGACCTGCTGCCGAACGCCTCCGCGCTGAGCGCGGCGTACTTCAACACGGCCCGGGTCGTCGGCCCGGCACTCGCCGGCCTGCTCATCAGCGTCCTGGGCACCGGGCCGGTGATGCTGGTCAACGCGGCCAGCTATCTGGCCACGGTGGTGGGGCTGCGCATGATGCGGCCGCAGGAACTGACCCGCGGGAACCGTCCCACGGCAGGTGCCCGAGTGGTCGACGGGCTGCGGTACGTGGGCACCCGCCGCGATCTGCTGGTGCCGCTGGCGCTCGTCGCCGTCGTCGGCCTGTTCGGCTTCAACTTCCAGCTGACGCTGCCGCTGCTCGCCAAGACCGTCTTCCACGCCGACGCGGCCTCCTTCGGCCTGCTGACCACGGCGTTCGCCGCAGGATCACTGATCGCGGCGTTCGCCACCACCGTGCGCCGCAGCCGCCCGGCGGCCCGTACCGTCGCCGTGGCGGCCCTCGCCTTCGGGCTGCTGGAGACGGCCGCGGGCTGGTCCCCGAACTACCTCGCCGCAGCGGTGCTGCTCTGTCTCACCGGCTTCGCGACCATCTACTTCGCGCAGGCGGCGAACCACCGGATCCAGCTCGGCAGCGACCCGCAGTTCCGGGGGCGCGTGATGGCCCTCTACACGCTGATCCTGCAGGGATCCACCCCCCTCGGCGCCCTCCTCGTCGGCTGGCTCACCGGCCACTTCGGGGCCCGCGCCGGGCTCTACGCAGGTGGCCTGGCCTCGCTGGCCGGGGCGCTCGTGGTGCTCGCGGCCGGGCGCGGGCGCACCACTGGGGACACAGCGGGGAAAGCCGCTGTCGCCCCGGCGCCGGGGCGCACCGCCCCCGCGCCGGGGCAGGACGGGCGCACCGGATCTGCCGGGCCGCAGGTCTTCCCCGACGCGCCCCGATGAGGAGCAGGAACCCATGACGGAACCGACCCTTTCCGGCGGAGCAGGCCACCTCACGGACCCGGCCGCGCCGCGTGCCATGAGGCCGGGCGAGGCGCACGTGTGGGCGCTGCGCGTGCCACCGGACGACGACGGCCCCTTGCCCCTCGCGACCCGCGAACTCGGCCCTGTCGAGACTCGGCGGGCCGCGGCGTTCCGGCGCCCGCGCGACCGGCTGACGTACACGGCGGCGCACATCGCGCTGCGGCGGTTGCTGTCGGCGTACACCGGCATCCCGCCTGGCCGGCTGCGGCTGGGCCGGGCACCGTGTCCGCGCTGCGCGGGAGAGCACGGCCCGCCGGTGCTCTCCGGCACCGGGCCCCACTTCTCCCTCTCGCACAGCCACGGCCTGGCGGTCGTCGGGCTGGCGGGCACGCCGCTCGGTGTCGACGTACAGCGGCTGCCCACCGTCGCGTCGGCCCAGGTGTGCTTGCCGGCGCTGCACCCGGCCGAGCGCCGCGAGATGGCAGCGCTGCCCGGGGAGCAGCTTCCCGCCGCCTTCGGCGAGTTGTGGGTCCGCAAGGAGGCCTACCTCAAGGGCCTGGGCACCGGACTGTGTCGCCGTGCGGCCGCCGACTACCTGGGCGCCGGCGGGCCCGGCGCCCCCGGCCGGCCCGAGGGCTGGAGCGTACGCAATCTGCCGGTCGAGGACGGCCACGTCGCGGCGACCGCCGTGCGGGCGGACGCGCCGCACCGCACCGTCGCCCGCCACCTGCCCGAGGAGTGGCTGTACGCCGAGGACGCCACCGATCTGATCGCCGCCGTGCGAGCGAGGCACTGAACGAGAACACGCCAACACGACAGGCACGACTGTCACGACAGTGGGGGAACAGCATGCCGCCCGCAACAACCACCGAAGCACTGGCCGACCGGCTGAGGGATCTGCAGGAGCGCAAGGACCTCGCCCGCCTGGGCGCGGATCCGAGGGCCACCGAGAGACAGCACGCCAAGGGCAAGCTGACCGCCCACGAGCGCATCGCGCTGCTCCTGGACAAGGGCAGTTTCTCGGAGGTCGAGTCGCTGCGCCGGCACCGGGCGACGGGCTTCGGCCTGGAGGCCAAGCGCCCGTACACCGACGGTGTGGTCACCGGCTGGGGCACCGTGGAGGGCCGCACAGTCTTCGTGTACGCCCACGACTTCCGCATCTTCGGCGGCGCGCTCGGCGAGGCGCATGCCCAGAAGATCCACAAGATCATGGACATGGCCATCGCGGCCGGCGCCCCGCTGGTCTCGCTGAACGACGGCGCGGGCGCCCGTATCCAGGAGGGCGTCTCGGCGCTCGCCGGCTACGGTGGCATCTTCCAGCGCAACACCCGCGCGAGCGGTGTGATCCCGCAGATCTCCGTGATGCTCGGTCCGTGCGCGGGCGGCGCGGCGTACAGCCCGGCCCTGACCGACTTCATCTTCGCCGTACGCGACATCTCGCAGATGTTCATCACGGGCCCCGACGTCGTCAAGGCCGTCACCGGTGAGGAGATCTCCCAGAACGGGCTGGGCGGCGCGGACGTACACGCGGGGGTCTCGGGTGTGGCCCACTTCGTGTACGACGACGAGGAGACCTGCCTCGCCGAGGTGCGCTACCTGCTCTCCCTGCTGCCCGCCAACAACCGGGAGCTCCCGCCGTCCGCGCAGAGCGGCGACGCGGCCGACCGGGCGGGCGACGCGCTTCTCGACCTGGTGCCGGCCGACGGCAACCGTTCGTACGACATCCGTCCCGTCATCGAGGAACTCGTCGACGACGGCGAATTCATGGAGGTCCACGCGGCCTGGGCGCCCAACATCGTCTGCGCGCTGGCCCGCATCGACGGCCATGTCGTCGGCATCGTCGCCAACCAGCCTGCCGCCATGGCGGGGGTGCTGGACATCAAGGCCAGCGAGAAGGGCGCGCGGTTCGTCCAGTTCTGCGACGCCTTCAACATCCCGCTGCTCACCCTCGTCGACGTGCCCGGCTTCCTGCCCGGCGTCGACCAGGAGCACGAGGGCATCATCCGGCGCGGGGCCAAGCTGCTGTACGCCTACTGCAACGCGACGGTGCCGCGGATCTCGGTGGTGCTGCGCAAGGCGTACGGCGGCGCGTACATCGTCATGGACTCCCGGTCCATCGGCGCGGACATCGCGCTGGCCTGGCCCACCAACGAGATCGCGGTGATGGGCGCCGAGGGCGCCGCCAACGTCGTCTTCCGGCGGGAGATCGCCGCGGCCGACGACCCCGAGGCGATGCGCAGCAGCAAGATCGAGCAGTACAAGCAGGAGCTGGTGCACCCCTATTACGCGGCGGAACGCGGCCTGGTCGACGACGTCATCGACCCCCGCGAGACCCGGTCGGTGCTCGGCCGGGCCCTCGCCATGCTCGCCACCAAGCACGCCGACCTGCCGCGCCGCAAGCACGGCAACCCGCCCCAGTGAGTGAAGGAGCTGCCATGACACAGCCGTATCCCGCGCCTCTGGTGCGCATCGAGAAGGGCAACCCCGCCCCCGAGGAGCTGGCGGCCCTGACCGCGGTCCTCCTCGCCCGCGTCCTCGGCCCTGACGTCGAGCCGGACGACCAGGCGCGCGGCAGGCGAGCGGTCGCCCACTGGCGACGGCCCGAGCGGGTGGCCGGATTCGACGGTCCGCGCACCTGGCGCAGCGCGGCCTGACCGCTTCCCGAGACCCCGAAGACCCGAGAACCCGACCGAGAACCCGAGCCCCCGAGAACAAGGACACAGACATGACCACCACCGCACCGCAGTACGACCTCCAGTCGCTCAGCCTCCGGCTGCAGGAGCTGACCGACCGCGTCGAGCTCACCGAACTGTGCGACCGCTACGTCCGGCATCTCGACAAGGACCGGGCCAGCGACGCCTGGCTCGGCTCGGTCTTCACACAGGACGCCCGTCTGACCTTCCCCATGGGGGAGTTCCGGGGCATGGAGGGCCTGACGGCCTTCCAGAAGATGGCCCGCACCACGTTCGAGCGGACCCACCACGTCAGCTCCAACTACGACATCCGGGTGGACGGCGACCGCGCCCTGATCACGGCGCACCTGATGGCGGTGCACGTGCGGCGCCGCGAGGAGCCGGGAAGCCACTTCACCATCGGCGGTCACTACGAGGCCGAGGCGGTACGTACGGACGAGGGCTGGCGGATCCGCACGTTCGACTTCGACCTGGTCTGGAACGCGGGCGATCCGCCGGCGGGCAAGATCTGATCCCGTACACGGAGGGCGGAGGGGGGTGGCCGGGCAGGACCTTTGCGGTCCTGCCCGGCCACCCCTCTTTTTGCGTTTCTTGCGTCGTGCGGGTTGCTCAGTAGCGGTAGTGGTCGGG
>NZ_JAGGPB010000022.1 GCF_018614055.1 Streptomyces sp. ISL-98 | reverse complement strand
GGACACCGGCCCTGCGGGCCTTGTACTCCACGAACTGTCCGAGCTGGGCGAAGGCCCAGGAATGCAACGCGACCCATTGGGGCTTTCTCAGTCGTACCCGCTGGAAGACGGTGGCGCAGCCGTTGAGCAGGACGACGGCGTACAACTGCCCCAGTGTGAGGGCGTCCAGCGCCCACGCGACCGGCACCGACGCGAACAGGGCGGCCCGCGCCAGATCCGCGGCGATCAGTACGCGGCGCAGGCGCATCCGGTCCACCCAGGCCCCTGCGGGCAGGCCGATGAGGAGGAAGGCGATGGTGCTCAGGGTGGCGAGGAGCCCGACCTGGCCGGGGCTCGCGTCCAGGGCGGAGACCGCGATCAGCGGTACGGCGACGTAACCGACGTTGGTGCCCAGCTGGCTGAGCGCGGTGGCTGTGAAGAGCGTACGGAAGTCGGGGATCCGCCAGGGGGTGTTGGTGGGCATGACCGGTACGCTGCCGGGCTCCCAGGTCCCGTACCAATGATTTAGCCTCTGGTAAATGGTGAACCAGGCGCAGGAGGGCCGGGCCGGAGGCGGCACGGTGGAGATCGAGTTCACGGCCGAGGACGTGGCCCGTACGCGCTTCGCCGTCTCCCCGCTGTGGGAGGTCGTGGCGAGCGTGCGCGTGCTCAAGGGCGCGGACGAGCAGGGCGTGCACCGGCGGTGGGCCGAGCAGGTGCGGCCGCTGCTCGCGGCGGCGAAGCTGGACCTCGCGCCGCTGTTCGGCCGGATCCCCGTGCCCACGGTCGGCATCCCCTCATTCCTCGTGCCGCCGCCCACCACGCCGCAGCCTTCGCTCGATGTGGAGCTGGCGACGCTGCGGTCCACGCCGTACGACCTGCTGCGTACGACGTCACCGGGGGCCCACGGGGCTGTTGCGGCGCTGCGCGAGGATCCGGAGCGGGGTCTCGGCCGACTGGCCGAGGTGATCGCCGCGTACTGGGAGGTGGCACTCGCGCCGTACTGGCCGCGCATCCTCACCCTGTTCGAGGGCGACATCCTGCACCGCGCCAAGCACTTCGCGGAAGGCGGCGCCCGGCGTCTCTTCGCCGACCTCGACCCGCAGTTGGCCTGGGACGCGGGCACCCTGCAGATGGCCCATCGCTGCACCCGAGGGGTGCGCCGGCTCGACGGCCGGGGGCTGCTGCTCGTCCCCTCCGCCTTCGTCTGGCCGCGGATCTTCTCCACCCTCGGCAGCGACGACTGGCAGCCCACGCTGCGCTACCCGCCGCGCGGCATCGGCACGCTGTGGGAGCAGCGCCCGCAACCGTGCTCCAACGCCCTGGCGGGTGTACTCGGCCGTACGCGCGCGCTGCTGCTCGCCGAACTGGCCGCCCCTGCCTCCACCACGGACCTGGCCCGCCGCATCGGCCTCACGCCGGGCGGTGTCTCCCAGCACCTGACGGCGCTGCGCGCGGCGGGTCTGGTGCGCGCGCACCGCACGGGGCGTGTGGTGCTCTACGCACGGACGAGTGCGGCCGAGGCGCTGGTGGCCGCCGGCTGACAGCCTCACCGCGTCACAGGCCCGGTGCACCCCACAGGGGGAACCAGCGGCTCAGGTCCTTCTCGATGCGCAAGTCGTCCTTGACGACGGCTCTGATCTGAAGCTCCAGTGAGTTGTCGCGCTTTTCACCGGGCAGCGGAGCGAACGGATAGAAGCTGCCGCGCTTGTAGAGGTAGACCAGAGCGAGCCTGCGCAGTTCGGCGTCCTGGAAGGTGACCAGCGAGCAGAGGAGCTGGGGGCCGAAGCCGCTGTCCTGAAGGGCGGTGTTCACGGCATGCAGGTCGTTGACGAGGGCGGGCAGTTCGGTGGGGTCGCGGCGGGAGAGCAGCCACGCATACCCGTAGGTGTCGCGGCTGAACTCCACGGGCACGCCGCCCCGTTCGGAGTCCGCGTCCAGAAGGGCTCGTACCTCCTGCTGGACTTGTGCGAACGCCCCGCCCTCAATGGCGGCGAAGCACACCGAGCCCAGGCCGGTCGGGGTGAAGCCGACCGCCGCCTGGAGGGTGATGCCCGCCGAGGGAAGGCCGAAGAGCTGGTCCAGGTCGGGCTTGACCGGCTTGCTCCGGCCGAACAGGGCGTCCAGGAGACCCACGGGACCTCAACTCCTCCTCATGATGATTCGCCGCCTCATGACGATTCGCCGCCCAGCCGCGCGGAGATCTCCCCGAGCGCTTCGAGGCGGCGCTCCAGCGTCGGGTGGGTGGAGAACAGGTTGGCCAGCGTCGTGCCGGGGCCGAGCGCAGGGGTGAAGAAGAACGCGTTGAACGCCTGGGCGGTACGCAGATCCCTGGTGGGGATACGGGCGATGTCGCCGCTGACTTTGGTCAGCGCAGACGCCAGAGCGGAGGGCTTGCCGGTGAGCATGGCCGCAGCGCGGTCGGCGGCCAGTTCGCGGTAGCGGGACAGCGCGCGGATGAGCAGGAAACTGATGGCGTACACGAGGGCCGAGACGCCCATGACGACAAGGAGCGTTACGGCGGTGTTCTGGTCGCGCTGGCGTCCGCCGAACAGCTGGGAGTAGAAGGCGAACCGGACGACGAGTCCGGCGATCACGCCCAGGAACGACGCGATGGTGATCACCGCGACGTCGCGGTGTGCCACATGCGAGAGCTCGTGGGCGAGGACGCCTTCGAGTTCCTCGGTCTCCAGCCGGCGCATCAGTCCGGTGGTCACGCAGACCACCGCGTGGTCGGCGTTCCGTCCGGTGGCGAACGCGTTGGGCAGATCCATGTCGGAGACCGCCACCCGGGGTTTCGGCATGTCCGCGGTGGCGCACAGGCGGTCGACGACCCCGTGCAGCCGGGGCTGTTGCTCAGCGGTGACGATGTGGCCGCGCATGGCGAACAGGGCGATCCGGTCGGAGAACCAGAACTGGGCGCCCAGCAGCACGACGGCGATGACGATCACCAGGGCGACGGACTTCAGCAGCACGATCAGCGCGGCGATGAACGCCACGTACAGCAGGCCCAGCAGGAACATCGTGACGACCATGCGGGCGGTCAGCTGCCGGTCGGGCTCGAAGCGACTGCGCAGCACCATCACCATCACCCCATTACCCCGGGATCAGGCCCTCGTCGGAGAGCATTTCGCGTACCTGCTGCAGGCTGGTGTGCTCGTCGGGCAGCACCAGCCTGGACGGTGTGATCACTTCTTCCGGCACGGGCGTGCCGAGGGTGCGCACCGCGTCCAGGAGGGCCGACAGGGCGGAGGCGAACGCCGCCTCGTTGCCCGCGTCGGCCGCCGACTGGAGGGCGGCGTCCAGCTCGTTGAGGCGGCCGAGGTGTTGTGGGGCGATCTCGTACTGGCCCTCGCCGAGAATCCGCATGATCATGGCGTTGCCTCCCGGCCCGTCGATCCCTTCGGCGACGGAGCGGCCTCCACCTCCGCCGGGGCGGAGGACGCAGGCAGCTCGGCCTTCATCCGGGCCAGCTGGGTCTCCACGTCCTGGCCGGTGGTGACTGCCTCCAGCTCGGCCTGGATGTCGTCACGTCCGGCCGGCAGGGTGGCATCCTCCAGTACGCCGGAGGCGATCAGCTCGTCCAGCGCACCGGCGCGGGCCTGCAGTTGCTCGGTCTTGTCCTGTGCGCGCTGCATGGCCAGACCGACGTCGCCCATCTCCTCGCCGATACCGGTGACGGCCTCGGTGATGCTGGTCTGGGCCTCGGCCGCGGTGTAGGTGGCCTTGATGGTCTCCTTGCGCGTACGGAACGCTTCGACCTTCGCCTCCAGGCGCTGCGCGGCGACGATCAGCTTGGCCTCCTGGTCCTGCAGGGCGGCGTGCTGACCCTGCAGGTCGGTGATCTGCGCGCCGGCGGCCGCACGGCGGGTGAGCGCCTCCCGGGCCAGGTCCTCACGCCCGGCGGCGAGCGCCTGCTGTGCCTGGCCGTCCAGTTTCTCCCTGGACAACTGCAGCTGCTTGACCTGCAGCTCCACGCGTTTGCAGCTGGTAGCCACGTCGGCCAGGCCACGCCGTACCCGCCGCAGCATCTCAAGCTGCTGCCCGTACGAGTAGTCCAGAACCTCGCGCGGATCCTCGGCCCTGTCCAGCGCCTTGTTGGCCTTGGTACGGAACAGAGCGGCCATGCGGCGGGCGATGCTGGTCATGGCGACCGCCTCCCTCTCGGCGTAATCCCATTGTCCTGTCACAGTCCTCACCGGGCAAAGCTCGGGCAGGTACGGGCGGTGGCCCGCGCGGTCACGACGACTGCGGTACGACGGCGACCGGGCAGTAGGCGTGGTGCAGCGCGGCGTGCGCCACCCGGCCCAGCTGGAGACCGAGGTGGCCGTGGCGGCGCCGGGCCGCCCCCACAATGATCATGTCCGCGGCGGCCGAGCGCTCCACCAGCACCTTGTGGGCCGGGCCCTCGACCGTGTCGCGGCGCACCACAACCTCCGGACGCTCACGTACGGCCTCACCGAGCGCCTCCTCGATCAGGCTCGCCGCCTGCTCCTCCAGGTAGTGCTCCGGGCCGCCGACGATCAGCGGATGGTCGACAGGCTCGTGTGCCGGACTGCGCCAGGCGCGTACGGCATCGAGGGTGCAGCCCCGGGCCTCCGCCTCGCGGAAGGCGAAACGGACCGCCGCAGACCCCTTCGGCGGCTCGGCGACACCGAGCAGAATCCGCTCGTGCGTACCCTCCAGGCCCGCCTTGTCGCCGCGCACCACGATGACCGGACAGTGGGCGCGGGCGGCCACGGCCAGGCCCACGGAACCCAGCAGGAGGTCCCGGATTCCGCCGCGGCCCCGTGACCCCGTGATCAGGGCCGAGGCATTGCGCCCCGCGTCCAGCAGTGCGGTCACGGCGTCCTCCGCCAGGACGTCGACCGAGACTGCCACGTCCGGGTTACGGCGGTGGGCGCGCTCGGCGGCGACTCCCACCACGGTGTCGGCGGGCGCATGCCTGGTGGGGCGGCCGAGGGTGTGTACGTCGAGTGACGTTCCCTCGTACCGCTCCCACCTGGAGGCGTTCACCAGGCGCAGCGGAAGCCCGTGACGTGCGGCCTCGCCGACGGCCCAGTCGACGGCCAAAAGGCTGGAATCCGACCCGTCCACGCCCACCACCAGGGGCAGCAACATCGTCCCCACCGCCTTCCGTCGGACCGCCGGGAGAAGCTCCTGTACCAACCGTCGCACCGGCGCGGCGCAAACGGACGGCCGTGCGACATCCCCTCGTGGCGCCCAGACTGACCATGGACGCAAAGGATGTGATCAGCATGTCGGACAACGAAGTGCGAGGCACGCACCGCCGGCCGCCCAGGGACGGGCGTGGCGACATCGGCAGGCGCGTGACGGCACGCCGTGAGCAGCTCGGGCTCTCCCGCGAGGAGGTCGCCCTGCGCGCCGGATCCGCGCCCGGCTACCTCCAGTACATCGAGGAGCAGCCCTCGGCGCCGGGCATCGGTTTCCTGCTGCGGCTCGCCGACGCGCTGGAGACGACCGTCGTCGAGCTGACGGGGGGCAATGTGGAGCTGCCCCCGGGCATGGGCCGTGCGGGCCACCGTCCGGTGATGCTGGAGCTGAGCCCCGACGAGTGCCGTGCCCTGATGTCGACGCACGGTGTGGGCAGGGTGGCCGTGACCACTGCGGACGGGCCTGCCATCGTGCCGGTCAATTACCAGGTGACGGACGGCGCCATCGCGTACCGGACCGCCGCCGACGCGGTTCCGGCCGCCGCTGCGGGCAGCGAGGTGGCGTTCGAGGTGGACCACATCGACGATGCGATGAGCCAGGGGTGGAGCGTGCTCGTCGTCGGGACCGCTCGTGTGGTCACGGATCCCTCGGTCGTACGACGGCTGGAGGCCGAGGCGCACACGTCGCCGTGGGCCGGGGGCGACCGCGGGCTGTGGCTGATCATCGAGCCCACTCGTATCAGCGGCCGCCGGATCAAGGTCGCTTAGTTCCGGCTGGTTCCGGTTAGTTTTCGTGAGTTTCGGTTAGCCGGGAAATGGGCGGAGTGACCGCACGGCCATCGAAGGAGGTCCGAAGTCCATGACTCGCCCACTGATCGCAGGCCTGGACGGCTCGGCCGAGAGCCTGGCCGCTGCCCGCTGGGCGGCCCGCGAGGCGCTGCTGCGTGGCAGCCGCCTCGATCTCGTCCACGCGGAGGAGTACCCGACCACCGCCACCGTCCCGATGGCCGGTCCGGATGTGCAACGACGGTGGGCGGACACACTCCTCCACGAGACCGCGGACGACCTGCGCAACCGCCATCCCGAACTGGAGATCACCACGCGCCGGGTCGAAGGCCGGCCGTTCGAGGTCCTCTCCGCCGAGGCGGCGGCGGCCGAGATGCTGGTGCTCGGCTCCCGTGGGCTGGGCAGCATCGTGGGGTTCCTCGTCGGTTCCGTCGGCATGGCCACGATCAGCGCCACCGAACAGCCCGTCGTACTCGTACGGGCCCCGAGCCTGCCGGACGAAGAGACTCCTGCCGGACTCCCGCACGGCGACGTCGTGGTCGGCGTCGACATCCACCAGTCCTGCGACAAGCTCCTCGGCTTCGCCTTCGACGAAGCCTCCAGGCGCGGCGCCACGCTGCGCGTCGTGCACGCCTGGAGCCTGCCTCCCACCTACAGCTACGCGTCCGCTCTCGAACCGGACATCCAGCTCGACGTCGGCCAACGCGTGACCCAGGCGCTCAGCAACCTGCTGCTCCCCTGGAGAGGGCGGTACCCGTCGGTGACGGTCGACGAGAAGAGCGTCGCCGGTCCGGCGGCGCAGCAGGTGCTGTACGCGGGCGACGGCGCGGGGCTGGTGGTGGTCGGGCGCCGCATCAGGCGTTCACCGCTGGGTGGGCACATCGGCCACATCACCCATGCGGTGATCCACCACGCGGCGTCGCCGGTCGCGGTCGTCGCCCACGACTGAAGCCTCTGCTCACTGAAGCCTCTGCTCTCCCTCCGCAGGGCTGCTGCTCCTCCGGAACCTCTCTACGACTCCACCACCGTCCAGCCGTATGCCGGGGCGGTACGGCCGTTCTCCGGTCCCGCTCCCACGGACTCGAGGTCGCGGTCCGCCGCCTTCATCAGCTGCCCGGCGATGTCCTTCATGGCGCGGCTCGCCGCGAGTTCGTCGCCGATCTCGGGAATGTCCACGTCCTGGGGGCTGCACCGGGCAACCCCCCGGCCGGTGAGCGTCGTTGCTCCGGTGTCCAGCACCGCCTCGGCCTTCGTCGTGCCTTCCTCCTCGGAGAGGTGCACGCGCACATTCCATTCGAGCGTCCTGTTCATGACACTCCTCCTCGCCCACGCAAGGTCGTCGTCCGCCGCAGGTGCGCGGTTCTTAGTTCAGGATCCCCCCTCAGCCGCGGTACGTCTCCAGCAGCCGCAGCCACACCTCGCTGATCGTCGGGTAGGCCGGGACCGCGTGCCACAGGCGGTCGACCGGGACCTCGCCCGCGACCGCCACCGTCGCCGAATGGAGGAGCTCGCCGACGCCGGGGCCCACGAAGGTGGCGCCGAGCAGGATCTCGCGGTCCAGGTCGACGATCATGCGGGCCCGGCCGCGGTAGCCGTCGGCGTACAGGCCCGAGCCCGCGACCGACGCCAGGTCGTAGTCGACCGCGCGCACCCGGTGCCCCGCCGCTTCGGCCTCCGCGAGGCTGAGCCCGACAGCGGCCGCCTCCGGGTCGGTGAAGACCACCTGGGGTACGGCGGCGTGGTCGGCGGTGGCGGAGTGGGCGCCCCAGCGGGCGGTGTCCAGAGGGTCACCGTGGGCCCTGGCGGCGATGGCGGCGCCGGCGATGCGTGCCTGGTACTTGCCCTCGTGCGTCATCAGGGCCCGGTGGTTGACGTCGCCCACGCCGTACAGCCAGTCGCTGCCCTCGACCCGGCAGGTTTCGTCGACCGTCAGCCACGAGCCCGGCTTCAGGCCGACCGTGTCGAGGCCGATGTCGTCGGTGCGCGGTGCTCGGCCGGTGGCGAAGAGGACCTCGTCGGCCTCGATCCGCTCACCGCCTTGGAGGACGACGGTGACCGGTCCGCTGCCGTCCGCGCGCTCGACGGAGGCCACGGAGGCGCCGGTACGTACGGTGGCGCCGGCGTCGGTCAGTGCCTCGGCGACCAGCTCACCCGCGAACGGCTCCATCCTCGGGAGCAGGCCCTTTCCGCGTACGAGCACGGTCACCCGGGAGCCGAACGCCTGCCAGGCCGTGGCCATCTCCACGCCGACCACTCCCCCGCCGACGATCACGAGCCGCCCCGGCACGTGCTTCGCGCTGGTCGCGTCGCGGCTGGTCCAGGGGTTGGCGCCGGCCAGTCCCGGCAGGTCGGGCACGACGGCCCGGCTGCCGGTGCATACGGCGACGGCGTGCCGGGCGGTGAGTGTGTGCCGTTCGCCGGCCGGGCCCTCGACGGTGATCCGCTTGGGGCCTTCGATGCGGCCCTGGCCTCGGTAGATGTCCACGCCGATCGACTTCAGCCAGTCCACCTGGCCGTCGTCCTTCCAGTTCGACACGTAGTAGTCGCGGTGGGCGAGCACCGCCGGCACGTCGAGGGGTCCTTGCACCGACCCGCTCAGTCCCGGGACGCGCCGCGCGTCGGCGCGCGCGATCACCGGGCGCAGCAGGGCCTTGCTGGGCATGCAGGCCCAGTACGAGCACTCGCCGCCGATCAGTTCGCTCTCCACAACTGCCGTGCTCAGTCCGGCGGCTCTGGCCCGGTCGGCCAGGTTTTCGCCGACGGGGCCGGCTCCCAGCACCACAACGTCGTACTCCGCTGTATCCGTCATACGGGCAGTCTGGTCGGGGGTGTGCGCGCCGGCCAGCCGGGCAGACGGAATACCGCGAGCCCGCACGTCGTTGTGCGGGACGGCTTCGCCCGTTATGCCAGGAAGAGGAGCAACCATGTCCACTGTCGAGCTCACCAAGGACAACTTCGATCAGGTCGTCAGCGACAACGACTTCATCCTGATCGATTTTTGGGCTTCCTGGTGCGGTCCGTGCCGACAGTTCGCCCCGGTTTTCGAGAGCGCGTCCGAACGCCACGAGGACCTGGTTTTCGCCAAGGTCGACACCGAGGCGCAGCAGGAACTGGCCGCGGCTTTTGAGATCCGCTCCATTCCGACGCTGATGATCGTGCGCGACAGGGTGGCGGTATTCGCCCAGCCCGGCGCGCTGCCGGAGGCGGCGCTGGAGGATGTGATCGGCCAGGCCCGCAAGCTCGACATGGACGAGGTCCGCAAGTCCGTCGAGGACGCGAACGCGAAGGAAGCGGGCTGAGGCGAGGGAACTCGAACGCCGGACGGGCTGAATTCAGCCCGTCCGGCTTTTGGCGAGCGCGCCGCGCCTAGGGGGAGACCGACCGGACACCCCCTAGAACGGGTGGTCCGCCGGTTCGCGGCGCACCGTCGTCCAGCGCAGTTCTGTGAACGCCTCCAGATTCGCCTCGCCGCCGAACCGCGCCCCGGTCCCCGACGCCGCGACCCCTCCGAACGGCGCCACCGCCTCGTCGTTCACCGTCTGGTCGTTGATGTGGGCGATGCCGGTGGGTATACGGTCCGCAAGCTCCAGGCCGAGGGCCGTGTCGCGGGTGACGATGCCGAGCGAGAGGCCGTACGGGCCCGCCGAAGCGAGGGCCGCCGCCTCGTCGAGGGTCGAGAAAGAACGTACCGGCGCGACCGGGCCGAACACCTCCTCGGCGTACGCGGGGGTTTCGTCGTCGACGCCCGCCAGAACAGTCGGCCGGTAGAAGAGGTCGCGGTGCGTGCCGCCCGCAACGAGCTTCGCACCGGCCGCAGTGCTGGCCTCGACCAGGCCGTGGATCTTGGCGAGTTGACCCCGGTCGATGATGGGACCGAGGTGCACCTGCTCGCGGTACGGGTCACCGACGGCCAGCGATTTGGCCTTGGCGGCGAGCCGTTCGACGTACTCCTCGTAGAGCGAGGTGTGGACGAGGTGGCGGCCCGTGGTCATGCATATCTGGCCCTGGTGGAAGAAGGAACCCCAGGACGCCTGGGCGACGGCGCCTTCGAGGTCGGCGTCCGCCAGCACGACGAGCGCGGAGTTCCCGCCCAACTCAAGGTGTACACGCTTGAGTTGGCGCCCGGCCGCCTCTCCGACCGCGCGCCCCGCCGCCGTGGACCCGGTGAAGGACACGACCGGGACACCGGGGTCGGCCACGAGCGCCTGCCCGGCATCGGCGCCGCCCGGCAGGACATGCAGCAGCCCCTCGGGCAGCCCCGCCTCGGCGAATACGGCGGCCAGTGCGAGGCCGCCGCAGACCGCGGTACGCGGATCGGGCTTCAGCAGAACGCTGTTGCCCAGTGCCAGGGCCGGCGCCACGGAGCGTATGGACAGAATCAGCGGGGCGTTGAACGGCGCGATGACGCCGACCACTCCGACCGGCACCCGGCGCGTGTACGACAGCCGGGGCGCCTCGCTCGGCAGCACCTGACCGGCCGGGCGGGAGGCGAGCGCGGCGGCCTCGTAGCACTCCTGGGCGGCCACATGCAGCTCGAAGTCGGCCTTGCCGGGGATGGACCCCGACTCCCGTACGAGCCATTCGCGCAGCTCATCGGCGTGCGCCGCGAAGAGGTCACCGGCGCGGCGCAGCACCGCGGCCCGCAGGAAGTGCGGTGTACTCGCCCATGCCGCCTGCGCGGCCCCGGCGGTCCGGGAGGCCGCCCCGACGTCGTCCGCGGTGGCGAGCGTGAGACGGCCCAGCGACTCGCCCGTTGCGGGCTCGACGACGTCCGACTCACCGCCCGAGAGCCGGACGGACTGCCAGGTCTTGGGGTCGAGCAGGGGCATGCGGATCTCCAGTCACTCGGTCGCTGGGCGCGTGGGCGCCCAGTCGAGGGGAAGTCCCGTGTAATTCGCGGCGAGTTCGGCGGCGGCGGGCCGGGAGGCCGCGAGACGGTGCAGCCGTGCGAGATGCACTCGACCGTCGAACGCATTCTCGTTTGGTTGACTGTGCAACATCGTAGTCATGTCGTACGAGAAACGGGTGGCTTGCCACACACGTTGCAGGCACAACTCCGAGTAGGCGTCGAGGAGTTCACTGGATCCGGTGCGTTTGTGGTGCTCGAAGGCGCGGGCCAGGACGCGTACGTCGGACACGGCCAGGTTGAGCCCCTTGGCGCCGGTCGGCGGCACGATGTGCGCGGCGTCGCCGGCCAGGAAGACCCGCCCGTACCGCATCGGCTCGGTGACGTAACTCCGCATCGGCGTAACGGACTTGGACGTGATCGGGCCACGCGCCAGGTTCCAGTCCCCGTCGACCGCGAAGCGCCGGTCGAGCTCGTCCCAGATCCGGTCGTCGGACCAGTCGGCGGGGTCGGTGCCGTTCGGGACCTGGAGGTAGAGGCGCGACACACTGGGCGAGCGCATGCTGTGCAGCGCGAAGCCGTCCTCGCCGCGTGCGTAGATCAACTCGTCGCAGGAGGGCGGTACATCGGCCAGGATGCCCAGCCAGGAGTACGGATAGGTCCGCTCGTACGTACGCCGCACACCGGCCGGGATCGTGTCGCGCGCGATGCCGTGGAAGCCGTCGCAACCGACGACGTAGTCGCACTCCAGGGTCTGCTCGCGGCCGCCGTGGGTGAAGCGGACGACCGGGTGGTCGGACTCCGGCTTCTCGACGGCCAGCGCCTCGGCCTCGAAGAACAGCGGTGGCCCTTCGGCGAGTTGGAGCGCGACGAGGTCCTTGACGACCTCGGTCTGTGCGTACACCATCACCGACCGGCCGCCGGTCAGGCCGGGGAAGTCGATGCGGTGGCGCTGCCGGTCGAAGCGCAGCTCGATGCCGCGGTGCACGAGCCCTTCGGCGTCCATGCGGGCGCCCGCACCGCAGTCGCGGAGTGCGTCGACGGTGCCCTGTTCGAGGATTCCGGCGCGCTGGCGCTGTTCGACGTATGCCCTGGTCCGGTTCTCCAGTACGACGCAGTCGATGCCGGCGGTGTGCAGCAGCCGGGCCAGGAGGAGCCCGGACGGGCCGGCTCCGATGATCCCTACGCTCGTGCGCACCCGCTCAGCGCTCCAGCACCAGGGCGAGGCCCTGGCCGACCCCGATGCACAGGGCGGCGAGCCCCGTGCCCGATCCCGCGGCGGCCAGCTGGTGGGCGACCGATCCGGCGAGGCGGGCACCGGAGGCGCCGAGCGGGTGGCCGATGGCGATGGCGCCGCCGCGCGGGTTGACCACGGCAGGGTCGAGATCCGGCCACTCGGCGAGGCAGCCGAGCGACTGGGCGGCAAAGGCCTCGTTGAGCTCGAACGTGGTGAGGTCGGCGAAGGTGCGGCCCGCCTTTACGAGCGCCCGCTGCACCGCCTCCACCGGACCGAGGCCGAAGAGCTGCGGCTCGATGCCGGTGACGGCGGAGGTGCGGATGCGGGCGAGCGGCTCGCGGCCGGTGGCGCGCAGGCCCTCTTCGTCGACGATCAGGAGGGCCGCCGCGCCGTCGTTGAGCGGCGAGGCGTTGCCCGCCGTGACGCTGCCGCCGTTCTTGCGGAAGGCGGGCTTCAGCTTGGCGAGGGCCTCCATGGTCGAGCCCTCGCGGATGCACTCGTCCCGTACGAGATCCACGCCGTCGTACGGCACGACCTCACCGTCGTAGAGCCCCTCGGCCCAGGCCGCGGCCGCCTTCCGGTGGCTGGCGAGCGCGAACGCGTCCTGCTGCTCGCGCGTGATGGCGTGCTTGTCGGCGATGAGCTCCGCGCCCTCGCCGAGCGAGACGGTCCACTCCTCGGGCATCCGCGGGTTGGTCATGCGCCATCCGAGCGTCGTCGAGTGGAGCTGCTGGTGTCCGGCGGGGAAGGCGCGCTCCGGCTTCTGGAGCACCCAGGGGGCGCGGGACATCGACTCGACGCCGCCGGCAATGGCGACCGATGCGTCGCCAAGGGCGACGGCGCGCGCCGCCTGGATGACGGCTTCCAGGCCGGAGCCGCAGAGGCGGTTGACGGTCACGCCCGGGACCGAGGCGGGGAGCCCGGCGAGCAGGACGGCCATCCTGGCCACGTCGCGGTTGTCCTCTCCCGCGCCATTGGCGTCGCCGAAGTAGACGTCGTCGATCCTGGCCGGGTCGAGGGCGGGGGTGCGGGCGACGAGCGACTTGACGACGTGCGCGGCGAGGTCGTCGGGGCGTACGGAGGAGAGGGCACCTCCGAACTTGCCGATCGGGGTACGGACGGCGTCGACGATGTAGACGTCGCGGATGCTCATCGGATCTCTCTCCCGCAGTGGTGGAGTGTTTCGCCTGTATTCACGTGTTCGCAGAATGAACTATCGTTCAGTCCTGACCTTCGTCCCGAGTCTCTGCGGACCGCCGTCCGCTGTCAACGGCCTGCCGGAAGGAACCAATGCCGAGCACCGTGCCGCCCGCCGAATCCGTGGGCCCGTTGGAGCGCGGGCTCACCGTGCTGCGCGCCCTGTCCGCGCCCGGCGCCGACGACCGGATGCGGCACAGTGATCTCGTACGGAGCACGGGCCTGGCGCGCTCCACGGTCGACCGCGTGGTGTCGACTCTGGACCGGCTCGGCCTCGCGCGCAGCGACGGCCGCGAGGTGACGCTCGCACCGCCCTTGATGGAGCTGCCCGGTGCCTATCTGGCGGCGTGCGGCATTCCGGCGGCGCTCGGGCCCGCGGCGGAACGGCTGGCGGACGAGTTCGACGAGTCGGTGTCGGTGGCGGTGCCGGACGACGGCGTGGCGGGAGTGCGGTTCGTACTCCAGACGACGCGGCAGCGCACCATGTCGCTCGCGTTCCGGATCGGTGATCTGCTGCCCGCCGAACGGTGCGCGCCCGGGGCCCTGTTCGCGGCGGAATGGGACGCGGAGAGCCGGCGGACGTGGCGCGAGCGGCAGGCCGCGGACCCGCTGGACGCCGGCTTCGCCACCGTGCCGCCCCTGGCCCGGCCGCAGGATCCGGATGCCTTCGAGCGGCGGATGGCGCGGGCGGGCGCGGAGGGCTGGGCGTGCGACGACCAGCTGATCGAGCCCGGGCTGGTCGCGGTCGCCGTACCTCTGCGCGACGGGGCGGGGCGGACAGTGTGCGCGGTGAGCGTCGTCAGCCACACCAGCAGGCACACCCTGGACTCGCTGCGCGCGACGGTGCTGCCCCGACTGCGGGCGGTGCGCGGCGAGTTGGAGGCGGCGCTGGCGGCGCCCCGTCCGGCGCCGTCGGGGATCACGCCCGTACGGGACACCTCGCTGGAAACGAAGCGCGAGCTCGGACCCGGCTTTCTCCAGTCCCTGGCGCGCGGCCTCGCCGTCCTCGGCGCGCTCGGCGCCGACCGGGGCGAGGGGATGGCTCTGACGGCGGTCGCCGACGCGACCGGGCTGGCCAGGGCAACGGCCCGGCGCTCGCTGATCACGCTGGAGCAGATGGGGTACGTCGCCACGGACGGACGCCGGTGGCGGCTGCTGCCCCGCGTCCTGGAACTCGGCTGCGCCCGCCTCTCGGAGCTGGGGCTCGCCGAGATCGCGCAGCCGCATCTGGTGTCGCTGGTACGGCGCGTGCACGAATCGGCGTCGCTGGCGGTGCTCGACGGCGCCGACATCCGCTACGTGGCGCGTGTCCCCACGGTGCGCATCATGAGCGTCAACATCACGGTGGGGACGCGGTTTCCGGCGTACGCGACGTCCATGGGCCGGGTCCTGCTGGCGGGCCTGGCGGCTGGCGAGCGGCCACTGCTGCCGGAGGTGCTTCCGGCGCTGACCCGTCGTACGGTGACTGCCCCTGGGGAGCTCGGCCGGATCATAAAGCGGGCGGCTGCGGACGACTTCGCCCTGGTCGACGAGGAGTTGGAGGAGGGCCTGCGCTCTCTGGCGGTGCCGGTGCGGGACGGGCGCGGGCGTGTGGTGGCCGCGCTGAACGTGGCGAGACACGCGGCGCACGGTACGCCGGAGGAGATGCGAGCGGGCCTGCTGCCGGCGCTGCGGGAGACGGCGGCGGCGATCGAAGCGGACCTGCGGGTGCTCGGCGGGGCGATCGGCGTCCGCTAGGGGGTGGGGGTGCGGTTGCCTGCGGCGCAGTTCCCCTACCCGCCCCGTTCAGCCCGTCCGGCGTTTGAGGACACTCCCCCAGACTTCGTCCGGGGGTCTGGGGAGGAGCCCAGTTCGGGAAGGGGCGGGGTGGGGAAAAGCGCCGCAGGCAACCCGCACCCGCCGAGCGCGCCGCACCCCACCCACCGTCAGCTCGACTCCCGCGGAACCGCCCGCGCCGCCATCAAGTCATGGCGTTCCACCGCACCCCCCGGATCCCGCACCACCCGGTCGACCAGCTCAGCCATCTCCCGCCCCGTCGGCATCTCCACATGCACGGTGCTCAGCCGCGGCCTCAGCAGCTTGCCGAGCAGCAGGTCGTCCGCGCCGACCACCGCGCACTCCCCCGGTACGTCGACGCCCGCGTCCTGGAGCGCCCGCATCAGCAGCTGGGCGTACTCGTCGTTGTACGCGTACACCGCATCGAGGCCGAGATCGCGCCAGCGTGCGGCGAGCCCCGCCGCGGACTCCTCGTCGTAGGCCATCGTCAGCGCCTCGACCCGCGCGCCTGCCCCCGCCCCCGCAACGGCCTTCCGCACGCCTGCCAACCGCGGCTTCGAGAAGAGCTCCAGCCCCGGCTCGGCGGGGACAACAACACCAATACCCCGCCGCCCCTGCTCCAACAGGTGCTCCGCAGCGGCCACGCCGATCGCCCTCTGGTCCATGACCAGCGAGTGCGCGCCCTCCACCCGCTGCGGACCGAGCGTTATGACCGCCTTCGCACCCGAGCGCTTCAGCACCTGCACACCGTGCGCGGTGAGCGCGATCTCGCCCAGCGACAGGACCGCCACCGGACGCAGTTCCGCCCACGCGCGGGCCGCCTCGTCCGCGCCGAGGCCGATGCTGCCGTACTGCACGACCGTGTAGTCGAGGGCCCGCAGCGCCCACTGGATCTCGTTGAGGAACTGGCCGTAGAGGGGACCCACCGGGATGTGCGCCGTGGGCAGCAGCACGATCCGCGTGTGCCCGGCCCGCAGACTGCGCGCGGCGGCGTGCGGCACGTAACCCAGCTCCTCGGCGGCCTCGCGCACCCGACGGCGGGTCGGTTCGCTGATCCTCACCGCCGAGGTGTTGTTGAGGACGTACGAGACGGTGGCGCGCGAGACGCCTGCAAGGCGTGCGACATCGGTGCTGGTCGGGACGGGGCCTTCGGCGGACTGCTTCGGTGTCTGGCTCATCGCGTTGGGCATCTTTTCAGATCGATAGGGAGCAGGGTCTGGCGGATGGCCGGAATTGAGTGCTACACAATGCTCACACACGCAGCTGACACGTGTAACCACCCCTTTCACCTCCCTCTTCCGACGCCCCTGGAGGGCACCGTGGCCTTTTCCTCCCCCGGCACCGGCACCGGCACCGGCACCACGAACGCCGGAACAACCACCCCGCCCCGGCCCACTCGCGGGCTGCTGCCGCTGCTGCTCATCGGCAACACCGCCATGTACACGCTCTACATCGGTGTCGGCGGCGTACTCCTGGCCCTCCAGGTCGAAGACGTCGACCCCGCGCACAAGGTCGCCAACCTCGGCATCGTGGCCGGTGTCGCCGCGATCTTCGCGACGGTCTTCAATCCGGTGGCCGGCGCGCTCTCCGACCGCTCGGGGCGGCGCAACCCCTGGATCCTCGGCGGCGGCCTGCTCGCAGTTCCCGCGATGTTTCTGCTCGGCAGCGTGCACACGGTCCTGATGATCACCATCGCCTGGTGTCTCGGCCAGGCCGTGATGAACGTCTACCAGGCCGCCATCACCTCGGTCGTCCCCGACCGCGTCCCGATGACCGCACGCGGCAAGGCATCGGCCGCCGTCGGCCTCGGGCTCCCCTTCGGCAGTACCGCCGGGGCGCTGCTCGGCGCCGCGTACTCGGACGACTACCGCACCGGTTACCTCATCTTCGGCGCACTCGTCGCGGCCTCGGCCGTGCTCTTCACCGGCTGCGCCCGTGAGCAGCGCATGCCGGTCCGCGAGTCCTTGCCCATGCGGGCCCAACTGGCCGCATTCGCCAGTGCGTTGAGATCCCACGACTTCCGCTGGGCCTTCATCGGCCGAGCGCTGCTGATCCTCGGCTACTTCGCCGTGAACGGCTTTCTCCTGTACATCATCAAGGACCACACCGTCCTGCCCGCCGGGCTGAAGCCCGAGGACGCGGTGGCGATCATGATGCCGGTCACCAGCGTGGCCATGATCGTATCGACCGTCCTCGGCGGTTACCTCTCGGACAGGTTCGACCGGCGCAAGCTGTTCGTCGGCGCGTCGGCCGCGCTGTCGGCCGTCGCCCTGGTCATCCCCGCCGTTTCGACGAGCTGGATCGCGATGCTCGCGTTCGCCGCCGTCAACGGCCTGGCCTTCGGCTGCTACATGGCCGTGGACACCGCGCTCGTGACGATGGTGCTGCCGAAGGCCGAGGACGCCGCTCGCGACATGGGCGTACTCAACATCGCCAACGCCGGGCCGCAGATCGTCGCACCGTTCATCGCCTCGGTGATCGTGAGCGTCGGCGGCTACACCGCTCTCTTCCTCGTCGCGGCGGCGCTCGCGGTACTGGGCGCGCTGGCCGTACGCCCGATCCGCTCAGTCCGCTGACCGCCCGTAGGACCCCGTCGCACCTCGTACCACCACGAAAGGCAGCATCACCGTGCAACTCCACACCCACACCTGGGGCGATGGCGATCGCATCGCGCTTCTGATCCACGGCATCATGGCGGACCACCGCACCTGGCGACGGGTCGGTCCCGCGCTCGCGGACAAGGGTTACAAGGTCATAGCCGTCGACCTGCGCGGCCACGGCGCCAGCGAGCGCGGCGAGTACAGCAGCGAGTACAGCCCGGAGGGTTTCGCCGACGACATCGTCGATACGCTCCCGGCCGGCGCCGAACTGGCCATCGGCCACTCCCTCGGCGGCCTCACCCTCTCCCTCGCCGTGGAACGGCTGCGCCCGCAGCGCGCGGTGTACTCCGACCCGGCGTGGCATCTCGCCGTCACGGACGAGGGCTTCGGCCCCGAGGTGTTCGCCCGGTTCAAGGCCGCGCCCAGGGAGCGGATCGCGGCGATGAACCCGCGCTGGGACGAGGAGGACATCGACATCGAGCTGGAGACGCTACGGGTCTGGGACGAGGCGTCGGCGCGCGGCCTGGCCGCCCTGTCCGGCGTCGATCTGCTGCCCGCCGAACCCGTGGTGCCTTCGCTGGTGCAGCTCGCCGATCCGAGCTTCCTGATCGACGCGGCGAGGGCCTCCGTGCTTGAGGAGCGTGGCTTCGAGGTCCGCACCGTCGCGGGCGCGGGCCACACGATCCACCGTGATGACTTCGACGCGTTCATGGCGTCGCTGGACGGCTGGATCTGAGCCGGCCTGATCAGTCGGACACGCCCTGAGGGAGCCGGTCGGCGAACGCCGTGCGGAATGCGCCGAGGACCGCCGCCTCGCGTGTCCGGTCAAGAATCGCGAAGACGACCTCGTCGAAGTGCCGCGCGAAACGGCCGTCGCCGGTGAGGTGTGTACGGAACGCCCCCGCCACCGCAGCGGGTTCGTTCATGAAGACGCCGCAGCCCCAGGCACCCAGCACCAGCCGCCGGTAGCCGCAGGCCGCGGCCGTCTCCAGGACCCTCTCGGCGCGACTCACGAGCGCGGCCGTGACGCGGTCCGCCTCCTCGGGGAGGCGGCTGCGGATCACTCCCGCGTTGGGCGCGGGCGAGGTCAGGAATCCGACGGCGTACGGCGTGTGGAGCAGCTCGCCGCGGTCGTCGCGGAAGACCGGGACGGCCGGTGAGTGGATGACCCGGTCGGTGTAGAACGGGCTGCGGTCCTCGCGGTGGTGAGCGTAAAATCCGGGGGCGCGCAGCAGGGTCGCGTACAGCGCGGAGCCGCGGCAGAGCGCCTCCTCCTGGGCCTGTGCACCGTTGAGGTAGCCGCCGCCGGGGTTGCGCGCGGAAGCGAAGTTGAGCACCGCGACAGCGCCGGATCCGGCGGCGGTCAGCCTGCGCGCGGCCTCCAGGCTGCTCTCCCCCGTGACCTCGAAGGCCGTCGTACGGTCCGTGGCGGGCGAGACGGCCACCGGCTCCGGGCCGTAGATCCGGGTGCCCGTCAGGGCGGCGGCCAGTGCGTCGCCGATCGGCACGTCGCGGCCGTCCGGGGCGGCGTACCAGCCCATCCGGACGATCGCCTCGGTCTCTTTCGCGATTCCGCGCAGTCGTGCACTCACAGGTCAGATCGTCGGTCACCGCCCGCCCTGGCGCAACGGAGTTTCCGCGCCGAAGGGACACCCTTGTGCGATTCTGCGTCTGTGGCTTAGCTGGAGTGCGATGCCCGTCCCGGCCCCCGGGGCGGGCTCCAGCACGATCCGACAAGGAGGCACAGGCCATGCCAAGAGGTGGCTTCCCGCAGGACGGCCAACCGGTCACCGAAGCCGGTGCGGAAGCGTTACTGCGCGGCATCTGTTTCAAGACAGGTCCGCCGAGCACCGTCGGTGTCGAACTCGAATGGTTCATCCACGAGCTCAATCTTCCCGAACTTCCCGTCGGACCCGCCCGCCTCGAAGCGGCCCTGACCGCTCTGCGGACCCTGCCGCTGAACTCGGCGCTCACCGTCGAGCCGGGCGGCCAGCTCGAACTCAGCTCACTCCCGGCCTCGTCCCTGACGGAGTGCATCGACTCCGTTTCCGCGGATCTTGACCTCGTACGCGCCGCATTGCTCACCCGGGACCTCGGCCTCACCGGCATCGGCACGGATCCCTGGCATCCCCCGAAGCGCCTTCTGCGTGAGCCGCGTTACGACGCGATGGAGGCGTATCTCGACCGGGCAGGCCCTGCCGGCCGGGCCATGATGTGCTCGTCGGCGTCCGTCCAGGTCTGTCTCGACGCGGGTCACGAGGAGCCGGGCCCGCTCGGCTACGGGCGGCGCTGGCTGCTGGCCCATCTGCTCGGCGCCGTACTGTCGGCGGCCTTCGCCAACTCCCCCTTCCACCACCGGCGCCGTACCGGATGGCGGTCCACCCGCCAGGCCCTGTGGACGGAGATCGAGCCCGGCCGCTCCTTCGCCCCGCAGCTCGACGCCGAGCCGCGCGGCGCGTGGACGGACCGCGCGATGGACGCTCCCGTGATGTGCGTCAGGGGCGGGGACGGCGAGGCGTGGGACGTACCGGAAGGGCTGTCCTTCCGTACCTGGATACGCTCCGGGGCGCCGCGGCCGCCGACCCGCGCCGACCTCGACTACCACCTGACCACGCTCTTTCCGCCGGTACGGCCGCGCGGTCACCTCGAACTGCGCATGATCGACGCGCAGCAGGGCGAGAACGGCTGGATCGTTCCGCTCGCGGTGACCACGGCGCTCTTCGACGATCCGGAGGCGTCGGAGATCGCGTACCGGACCGTCAAGCCCCTCGCGGACACCGCAGGGGCGCAGCCTGCCCCGCGCAATCCGCTGTGGATCAACGCCGCGCGGTACGGGCTGGCCGACGCCGAACTGCGGGCGGCCGCCACCGTCTGCTTCGACGCGGCGCTCGACGCCCTGCCCAGGATCGGCGCGTCCACTGCCGTGCAGTGCGCCGTAGCCGAGTTCACCGAGCGGTACGTCGTGCGCGGGCGATGTCCGGCCGACGATCTGCTCGACCCCGCTCACGGGAAGGACATCCGCACATGACCGGCCCCACCGACCCTGCCGGCCCCGTCGACCCCGAATCGCTTCGCGCCCTCGCCGTCGACGCGCTGCTCAGGGCTCGCGAGCGCACCTCCGCGCTCACCGACTGCGTCGACGACGGTGAACTGACCGCGCAGCACTCGCCGTTGATGTCGCCGCTGGTCTGGGACCTGGCGCACATCGGCAACCAGGAGGAGCTGTGGCTGCTGCGGGCCGTCGCGGGCCGCGATGCGATACGGCCCGAGATCGACTCGGTGTACGACGCCTTCGAGCACCCGCGCGCCGCCCGCCCCTCGCTGCCGCTGCTCGCACCCGCCGAGGCCCGGGTGTACGCGGCGGACGTGCGCGGCAGGGCACTCGACGTACTGGAGCGCACTTCGCTGCGCGGCAGCCCGCTGCTCGACGCGGGCTTCGCCTTCGGGATGGTCGCGCAGCACGAGCAGCAGCACGACGAGACCATGCTGATCACCCACCAGTTGCGGCGCGGGCCCGCCGCCCTCACCGCTCCCCCGCCGCCGCGTCCCACGGCGACAACGGCGGGCCGGCCGTCCGAAGTCCTCGTACCGGGCGGCCCGTTCGCCATGGGCACCTCCACCGAGCCGTGGGCGCTGGACAATGAGCGGCCCGCGCACCACCGCTTCGTCCCGTCGTTCTTCATCGACACGGTACCGGTGAGCAACGGCGCGTATCTGCGCTTCATGGCGGACGGCGGCTATACGGACGAGCGCTGGTGGACAGCCGAGGGCTGGGCCCAGGTACGGAAACACGACCTCTCCGCCCCACTGTTCTGGCGCCGCGAGGGCGGCGAGTGGCTGCGCCGCCGCTTCGGGGTGGTGGAGCCCGTACCGGAGGACGAGCCGGTGCTGCATGTGAGCTGGTACGAGGCCGACGCGTACGCGCGATGGGCGGGCCGGCGGCTGCCTTCGGAGGCCGAGTGGGAGAAGGCGGCCCGGCACGATCCGGTGTCGGGGCGCTCGCTGCGCTATCCGTGGGGCGACGCCGATCCCACTCCGGAGCGGGCCAATCTCGGCCAGCGCCACCTGCAGCCGGCGCCCGTGGGCGCGTACGGCGCAGGTGAATCCCCGCTGGGCGTACGGCAGTTGATCGGTGACGTCTGGGAGTGGACGTCGAGCGACTTCCTGCCCTACCCCGGCTTCGCCCCCTTCCCGTACCGCGAGTACTCCGAGGTCTTCTTCGGCAGCGCGCACAAGGTGCTGCGCGGGGGTTCCTTCGCCGTCGATCCGGTGGCGTGCCGTGGGACCTTCCGCAACTGGGACCTGCCCGTGCGGCGTCAGATCTTCTCCGGATTCCGTACGGCACGGGACGCTCCGGATGCGGAAGGTGGTATCTGATGTGCCGTCACATGGCATGCCTGGGGCCGGAAGTGCCGCTGGGCGACCTGCTGGTGAAGCCCGCGCACGGCCTGTACCGCCAGGCGTGGGCGCCGCGCCTCCAACAGCACGGGACGGTCAACGCGGACGGCTTCGGCGTCGGCTGGTACGCCGAGGGCGACCCGGTGCCGGCCCGCTACCGCCGCCGGGGGCCGATGTGGGCCGACGCGTCCTTCGCCGACCTGGCCCGGGTCGTACGCTCCGGGGCCGTGCTCGCAGCGGTCCGGGACGCCACCGAGGCGGGGGCCGACGGGGAGGCCGCGGCGGCGCCGTTCGCCTCGGGGCCCTGGCTGTTCAGCCACAACGGCGCACTCAAGGGCTGGCCCGGCTCCGCCGCGCCGCTCGCCGCCACCCTGCCCGCCGCCGAGCTGCTGACCCTTGAGGCGCGCTGCGATTCGGGGCTGGTCTGGGCGCTCGTACTGCACCGGCTGCGCGACGGCGACGAGCTGGGGCAGGCACTGTCCGACACCGTCCTGGAGCTGGCCGAGGCCGCGCCGGGATCACGGCTGAACCTTCTCCTCACGGACGGCGAGACGGTCGCCGCGACCACCTGGGGCGACACGCTCTGGTTCCACGCCGAGTCCGGCCGCCGCACCATCGTGGCGTCCGAGCCCTACGACGACGATCCGCACTGGCGCGAGGTCCCGGACCGCACGCTCTTCGCCGCCACCCGCACCGACGTTCTGCTGACACCGCTCAAGGAGCCCACTGCGTGAGCCCGTTCCTGCTGACCCGCACACTGCCCGAAGACGCGACCGATGCCGACCTGCGCGCCGACGTGCTGCACGGACTGTCCCGTACACCCAAGGTCCTGCCGCCGAAGTGGTTCTACGACGCGCGCGGCAGCGAGCTCTTCGATGAGATCACCCTCCTTCCCGAGTACTACCCGACGCGCGCGGAGCGGGAGATCCTGATCGCCCGCGCCCCCGAGATCGCGGCCGCCACGCACGCGCGCACGCTGGTCGAGCTGGGCTCGGGCTCGTCCGACAAGACCCGCCATCTGCTGGACGCGCTGCCCGGGCTGCACAGTTACGTCCCGGTGGACGTCAGCGAGAGCGCCCTGAGCGCGGCCGCCGCATCGCTGCTCGACGAGCGCCCCGGCCTGTCTGTGCACGCGCTGATCGCCGACTTCACCCGCGGTCTCGCACTGCCGGGGACACCGGGTCCGCGGCTGGTCGCCTTCCTCGGCGGCACGCTGGGCAATCTGCTGCCGGACGAGCGCGCGGTGTTCCTGAAGTCCGTACGGTCGCTGCTGGCGCCGGGGGACGCGCTGCTGCTCGGCACCGACCTGGTGAAGGACGAGGCGACGCTCGTCGCGGCGTACGACGACGCGCAGGGCGTCACCGCCGCGTTCAACAAGAATGTCCTGTCCGTCATCGACCGCGAGCTCGACGCGGACTTCGATCCCGACGACTTCGACCATGTCGCGGTCTGGAACCGCGAGCACGAGTGGATCGAGATGCGGCTGCGGGCGCGCAGCGCGCTCACCGTGAAGGTCCGCGAGCTGGATCTCGTGGTGTCCTTCGAGGCGGGTGAGGAGATCCGTACGGAGGTCTCGGCGAAGTTCCGCCGGGACGGTGTACGGGCCGAACTGGCGGAGGCGGGGATGGAACTGCGCCAGTGGTGGACGGACCGGGAGGAGCGGTTCGCGCTGTCGCTGTCCGTGGCGGTGTAGACGACGCCGAAGGTTTGCGAAGGGGCGTTGCGAGGGGCCGGCAGGGAAATTCCCGCCGGTCCCTCGTCTCGCGGACCGGCGGAGGGTGGGGCACGGTGGTAGCAGCAGTGGACGAGGAGAGGAAGAGTCGCATGTCCGACCACACCTACCGGGTCACCGAAATCGTCGGAACCTCGCACGAAGGCGTCGACCAGGCGATCCGCAACGGCATCGACCGGGCCAGGCAGACTCTGCGGGGTCTCGACTGGTTCGAGATGACGCAGGTGCGCGGCCACATCGTCGACGGCCGGATCGAGCACTTTCAGGTGGGCCTCAAGGTCGGCTTCCGGCTCGAAGACAGCGCCTGATCGACACCGCCCGATCAGAACTGGTCAGGTACGACCTTCTCGCTCCTGCGCGTCCCTGAGCGCCGCCGACGTGACGGCCCAGCGGGCGCGTACGACCGTGAACCCGGCCCGCTCCGCCGCGATGCAGACCAGCTCGTCGTCGTCGACCAGCATCCGGATCTCCCGGTCGCGGCCCAGCCGCTTCAGAACGTCCAGTTTGGTGTGGCGGGCGGGCCGCCGGTCGTCGTTGCGGCGCATCCAGATCCGCCCCTCGGGGAGCCCCTGCGCGGCGAGCCAGTCGACAGTGTCGCGGCGGCAGCGCTCGGGGCGGCCGGTGAGGTAGACGACCTCGCAGTCCTGGGCGCTCTCCCGGACCAGCCGCACGCCTTCGGGCAGTGGCGGATCGTTGGGGGCGGCGGCGAAGAAGGCGTCCCAGTCGCGGGGTGTGCGCTCCAGGAAGCGCTGGCGGTGCGCGGTGTCCGCGAGGGTTCCGTCCAGGTCGAACACGGCGAGTGGCCTGCTGCGGGTCATGCGAGCACCTTAGGAGGGCGCCCTGCAGGGCTGTTCGCCCACCCTCCCCTTCCCGGCCTGGGGGCACGCCCCCCGCCCCCGGACGGGCTGAATTGTCCGCCGCCGGGAATCCTGACGTGCTGCACGCGTTGTACCGGACGTGAGCTCAGTGATCCCGCAGACCCGGTTCTCCGTACTCGACCGCTCCCGTACCCGCAAAGGGCACGACGCCCCCAGCGCGCTGCGCGACACCGTCGGCCTCGCCCGGCAGATCGAGCACCTCGGCTATCACCGCTTCTGGGTGTCGGAGCACCACAGCGTCCCCGGCGTCGCCGGCTCCGCGCCCACCGTGCTCGCCGCAGCCGTCGCCGCCGCCACGTCGACGATCCGGGTCGGCACGGGCGGGGTCATGCTGCCCAACCATCAGCCTCTGGTCGTGGCGGAGCAGTTCGGCGTACTGGAGTCGCTCTTCCCCGGCCGGATCGACATGGGCCTGGGCCGCTCGGTCGGGTTCACCAACGGGATACGCAGGGCGCTCGGCCGGGAAAAGGAGGCCGCCGGGGACTTCGCCACCCAGCTCATGGAGCTGCTCGGCTACTTCACCGGTGACCAGAGCGCCCATCCGCAGGTCCACGCCCACCCCGCCGAAGGACTGAAGCCGCCGGCCTTCGTACTGGCCACCGGCGCCGGGGCCCAGGTCGCCGCGGCGGCCGGGCTGCCGCTGGTGATCGCGGCGGCGCGCGGCGAGGACGAGATGCTGCGGGCCGTCGACGGCTACCGCGAGGCGTTCCGGCCCTCCCCCTGGGGCGAGCGGCCGTACGTCGTGCTGTCGGGGTCGGTCACCGTGGCCGCCACCACCGAGGAGGCCCGGCGGCTCCTGGTGCCCGAGGCCTGGGCGTCGGTGTACTCGAAGACCCACGGTGCGTTCCCGCCGCTCGAACCCGTCGACGAGGTCCTCGCGCGGCCCATGAGCGACCGCGAGCGGGCACTCTACGAGGAGGCCCTGCGCGGCCATCTGTTCGGCACGGAGGAGGAGGTCGCGGACGGCCTGGAGAAGGTGCTGGGCCGCAGCGGCGCGGACGAGTACCTGGTCGCGACGAGTACGTACGACCGGGACGCGCTCTCGGACTCGTACCGGCGGCTGGCCCGTCTGGCGGGCCTCCCGCGCACCGGCACCTAGAATCGAGCCGTTTGTCCCCGGCGCCCTCGCGCCCCCGCCGTACGGAGTTCCGCCCGATGCACAGCACGACGCACAGTGCCCATGACCCGTATGTGCGCGTGCGCGGCGCCGAGGAGCACAACCTCCGGCACGTCGATGTCGACATTCCGCGTGACGCCCTCGTCGTCTTCACCGGTGTCTCGGGTTCCGGCAAGTCGTCGCTCGCCTTCGGCACCATCTACGCCGAGGCCCAGCGCCGCTACTTCGAGTCGGTCGCCCCGTACGCCCGTCGCCTGATCCACCAGGTCGGCGCCCCCAAGGTCGGCGAGATCCACGGTCTGCCGCCCGCCGTGTCACTGGAGCAGCGCAGGTCGGCGCCGACTTCGCGATCCTCCGTCGGGACCGTCACCACCCTGTCGAATTCGCTGCGGATGCTGTTCTCGCGCGCGGGCACGTACCCGGCGGGCGCCGGGCGTCTCGACTCGGACGCGTTCTCGCCGAACACGGCGGCCGGTGCGTGCCCGGAGTGCCACGGTCTCGGCCGGATCCACCGCACCACCGAGGAACTGCTCGTGCCCGACCCTTCGCTGTCGATCCGCGAGGGTGCGATCGAGGCCTGGCCGGGCGCCTGGCAGGGCAAGAACCTGCGCGATGTGCTGGACACGCTGGGGTACGACGTGGACCGGCCCTGGCGGGAGCTGGAGCAGAAGGACCGCGACTGGATTCTCTTCACGGACGAGCAGCCGGTCGTCACCGTGCACCCTGTGCGGGATGCGGGACGCATCCAACGCCCGTACCAGGGCACGTACATGAGCGCCAGGCGCTATGTCCTGCACACCTTCGCCGACTCCAAGAGCCAGACCCTGCGGACCAGGGCGGAACGCTTCCTGACCAGCGGCCCGTGCCCGGTCTGCGGGGGCAGCAGGCTGCGGCCGGAGGCTCTCTCGGTCACGTTCGGCGGCCGTACGATCGCCGAGCTGGCCGGGCTGCCGCTGTCGGGTCTCGCGCGCACGCTCGAAGCCGTGACCGGGAAGGACGAGACCGCGACGGTCCTGACGGGCGATCTGCTGGCGCGGATCGCGGTGGTCACAGAGCTGGGTCTCGGCTACTTGAGCCTCGACCGTACGACGCCCTCCCTTTCGTCCGGCGAGCTGCAACGGCTCCGGCTTGCGACGCAGCTGCGTTCGGGTCTCTTCGGTGTCGTGTACGTCCTCGACGAGCCCTCGGCGGGGCTCCATCCGGCGGACACCGAGGCGCTGCTCGTGGTCCTCGACCGACTGAAGGCTGCGGGCAACTCGGTCTTCGTCGTGGAGCACCATCTGGATGTGGTGCGTAGCGCGGACTGGCTCGTCGACGTCGGCCCGCACGCGGGCGAGCACGGCGGCAGGGTGCTGCACAGCGGGCCGCCCGCCGGTCTCGCCGGGGTGGCGGAGTCGGCGACCCGCCGCTTCCTCTTCGACCGCGAGCCCGCTCCCCCGCGCGAGGTCCGCGAGCCGTCGGGCCTGCTGAGGCTGAACGGGGTCGACCGGCACAATGTGCGCGGCGTCGACGCGGAATTCCCACTGGGGGTGTTCACGGCGGTGACGGGTGTTTCGGGTTCCGGGAAGTCCACGCTGGTGGGGCAGGTGCTCGCGGGCGTCCTGGCGGACGGGTCCACTGGCAGCCGGACGGGTTGCGCCTCGGCCGAAGGGCTGGAGGCCGTGGACCGGCTGGTGCAGGTCGACCAGCGCCCCATCGGGCGTACGCCCCGCTCGAATCTGGCGACGTACACCGGTCTCTTCGACGTCGTACGCAAGCTCTTCACCGGCACGGAGGAGGCGCGGGCGCGCGGGTACAAGGCGGGCCGGTTCTCGTTCAACGTGGCCGGTGGGCGGTGCGAGACCTGCCAGGGCGAGGGGTTCGTCTCCGTGGAGCTGCTCTTCCTGCCCAGTACGTACGCCCCGTGCCCCGACTGCCACGGTGCGCGCTACAACCCCGAGACCCTGGAAATCACGCTCAACGGCCTCAGCATCGCCGAGGTGCTCGACCTCACCGTCGAGGCGGCGGCCGAGTTCTTCGCGGGCACCCCCGCCGCCGTACGCAGCCTCCAGGCGCTCCTCGACGTCGGGCTCGGCTATCTGCGGCTCGGGCAGCCCGCGACCGAACTGTCGGGCGGCGAGGCGCAGCGCATCAAGCTGGCGAGCGAGCTTCAGCGCACGCGCCGGGGCCACACCGTGTACGTACTGGACGAGCCAACGACCGGGCTGCATCCGGCCGATGTGGAAGTGCTGATGCGGCAGTTGCACGGGCTGGTCGACGCGGGTCACTCGGTGGTGGTGGTCGAGCACGACATGGCCGTGGTGGCGGGCGCCGACTGGGTGATCGACCTGGGGCCCGGCGGCGGGGACGAGGGCGGCAGCATCGTCGCGGCGGGGCCGCCCGCCGAGGTGGCGGGGGTGGCGGCCAGCCGTACGGCGCCGTACTTGGCCCGGGAGTTCCGGCCCGCGGCCCGACCGCCGGTCAGCGGCCCCGGGCGCGGCTAGTGCGGCGCAGGCCGATCAGCTCGGCCACGGACTCCAGCCAGCGGGCGGTGGTCTCGTCGCCGACGACCGGGCGGGCGACGGTCCCGGCCGCCTCCAGCCAGGGGCGGACGGTGTCCGTGGCGGCCTGGCCCGGGAGCAGCTCGGGTAGCTGCGACGCGTAACGCACACCGCCACTGCGCACGACCTTGGCGAGGAACGAGACCGATCGCGGCAGGACGTCGAGCCGGTCCAGGACGACCGCGGCTCCGATGGCACCGTCCCCGAACAGGGCGGTACGGTGCGGGCCTTCGGCGGGGATGCCGTAGCGCAGCATCATGGTGGTGTCGAGGCGGGCGCAGTCGTCGTCGGTCTTGGTGGGGCGGGGTGTGGGGCGCATGGGTCCCTCGGATCCGGTCATCGGACGGTGACGGTGTAGATGAAGTACTCGGGATTGGTGCCTGGCTTCCCGGTCGCAGTGGGAACGGGAGTGCTGCCGGAAGACGTCGGTGCCGGCTCGGGGTTGTCCTTGGTGGTGGAGCAGCTGCTGGAATACGGGCAGTGGATGAGCTTGATCTCCGTCGTGCCCGGCTTGACCGCCTTGAAGTCGAAGAACCGCTCGCCGCTGCCGCCACCTTCCAGGTCAGGCTCGCCCGCTTCCGTCTCTTTGTGCTGCCCCGTGCGCTCCACAACATCCGCGTCAGGGTGCGGGCTGACCAGGTACCAGTCCTGCCCCATCGAGGGACTCGCCGGGAGGGACAGGGTGAACTCGTCGCCCGCGTCCACCTCTATGGACCGCTCGTCGGTCTCGTAGGTCGCGGGGCCGAACAGCCCGCACCCGGTCAAGACGAAGGCCGACAGCAGGGCCAGCGGCAGGGCGGATACTGGAGCGAGTCGTATACGCATGGCTTTCTCGGATCCGGTCATCGGACGGTGACCGTGTAGATGAAGTACTCGCGGTCGTGCTCGCCGGGGGATCCGCTCGCGATGGGGAACGGTGACTCGGAGGGCGAGGGCGACGGCGCCGGGTCGCCGAACTTGGCCGCACAGGTCCCGAGCTTGCAGTACAGCAGTTTGATCTTCGTGGTGCCCGGCTCGATCGCCCGGAAGGTGAAGGACTGAGTTCCGCCGCCTCCGCCGACATTCCCGCCGTCGTCCTCATAGTCCTCGTCCTGGCCCTGGAGCCGGACGACTTCACGGTCGGGACGGGGGTCGGCCACGTACCAGTTCTCGCCGAGCGAGGGACTGGCCGGTAGGGACAGCGTGAACTCGTCGCCCGCGTCGAGCTCAACGGTCCTCTCGTCGACCTCGTAGGTCTCGGGGCCGAGGAGTCCGCATCCCGCCAGGGCCAAGGCGGACAGCGGCAGGGCGAGGGCGGCTGCGAGTCGGTTGCGCATGGCGGAGTTCCTCATTCTGCCGGAAGGTGGACGGCGTAGGCGTCGGGCAGGTCCTTGTCGGAGGCCTGGCCCATCCGGCCGTTGACGAAGTCGTCCTCGCTGACCCAGGTGGTCGTGCCCCAGGGGTTGTAGACCTGCAGCATGTCGCCCTCCTGGCCGACGATCATCATCGAGTGTCCGACGCGATCGCCGTTGGCGTCCTTGCCCTCGACGCCGATCGGCACCGGCTTGCCCTCCGCGACGGCCTTCTCGATGTCCGGCAGCACATCGCGACGAGCGTCGGCGCTCCTGGTTTCCTGGAACTCGTATTCGCTACCGGTGTGGGGGCTGATCTCCTTGTTGGCGACGGTGGTCTTGCCGTCGTTGTCCATGCCGTTCGGTGTGCTGCCGAACGGGAAGTCGTACTTGTCGTTGCCGTCGCCCTCTTCGTGCACGCGGAGCTGTTCGTTCCCCAAGCGCTCCCGGAAAGCGGCGGGGTCGTCCTCCTGGCCCGACGGGCCGCCGGTGAGCTCGAGGGCGTACACAGGGTCGACCATGGCACGGCCGCTGACGACGGTGGACGGCACACACGTGTTGCCGTCCTGGGACCAGCGTTCCCCCTTGAAGGCCTGCTGGTCCGTATTCTTGTTCGAACCGTCGGCGTTGAGGCCCTCGTTTTTCATGCTGTCGCCCGCGGTGGTCACCGGCGTCAGGTGCCGCTGCAGCCAGGCCGGGCCCTTGCCGTGGATCTTGTCACGGAACTCGGAGACCTCGTTCAGGTCGTGGCCGGCGGCCAGCGCCTTCACCAGGTACGCGCGCTCCTGGGGGCTCTTGGATTCGGCGAGCATCCGCTCGAACTCCGCCTGATCGCGGGCGTTCATGCGCTCCATGGCCTTGCCCGAGCGCTCCAGGTCGTTGGCGGTGAGCAGCTCGTTCATCTCGGCCGGCCCGCCGGTTCCCGAGATGTCGGCCAGGACGAGACGGTCGGCGGCGGAGATGTTGTCGGTCTTCATCTTGCCCGCGCGGGCTTCGGCCGCGAACTTGTTCAGGTCGCGGGCAGCCTCGCGGGCCGCGTCGTCGGCCTTCTCCGCCGCCGCATGCATGGTCTTCGCTCCCGCAGAGGCGATGTTGCGGGCGCGCAGCCGCTCCGCCTCCTCGGCGTCCTTCTCGACCATGTCGTCGAAGAAGCCGTCCTCGCTCCCGAGTATGCCGAGCGCCTCGCGCAGTTGCTCGCGGCCGCCCTTGTCGTCGGACTGCGCGGTGGTCAGGGCGTCGGAGAGGAAGATCAGGGCCCTTCGCGCGCCGCGGATCGCCTCGTCCATCTGCGCGGCCGCTCGCGCCGCCGCCGAGACGACCTCCTGAGCCTTGGCGCCGGTGCTGCCCACCCAGGCGTCGGGCAGGCCCGTGAGGGCGACCTGCTCGACCCGGTCCTGGACGTCCCGCGCCGCATCGGCCTGCTTGGCGTACCGCTTCGCGATGTCGTCGAGCGTGCTGGGGGAACCGACGGGCGCCGAGACGTTCAGGGCGTTCTGGATGGCCTCGATGAGGGTGTTCTTGTCGCCGGCACCAGCGATGGACCGCTGGTAACCGGCCAGCTTCTCCCGGCGGTCGGTGGTGGATTCGCCTGCGTCGGGCATGGCTTTGCGGCCTCCGGCATTTCGGTTCGGAGAGGTCAACAGGTGGAGGGAGAAGGCAGCGCTCAGCCGAAGTCGGCAAGGCCGACCGGGGGCGAACCGGCAGCCGGCATGGTGCGCATGCCGGGTGCGGGCCCGGCGGGCGCGGGCGCCGGCATGGTCGTCAGTCCGCCGCCCCCGCTCGCCTGGAGTTCGTTCATCGTGCTGACGTCGGCGCCGTGGTAATTCGCCTTTGAGATACGGACCTTGTCCGCCAGCTCATGCAGCGCGCTCTCCAGGACCTTGGCCTCGGCCTGCCACGCTTCGGAGAAGTTGTTGAACGCCGGCCCGGAGTCCGAACCGCCCAGGGCGTCCGGCGTGTAGCAGAGCTGCTCCTGGAGAGCGGCGCCGATGTCACCGACGTCGTCGCCCGCCCGGTCGAGCTTGTCCGCCTCGGCGTCCATCCCGCTCTTCTGGACGCGGTAGCCACCCTGTTGCGTCTGCCCGGCCATTTTCCCCCGCTTGCCAGCCGATCCCGATCTTGCGGGGGAAGATTAGCAGCAGCTGGTGACATGCCCACAACCACCAAGGCCGTGGGTCAGCGGCGCGGCGCCTTCCGTGTCGCCCGCAGCCACTCCTTGTTCATCGCGGCGATGGACGGCAGCGGAATGCCCTTCGGGCAGGCCGTGGCGCACTCGCCCGCGAGGGTGCAACCGCCGAAGCCCTCTTCGTCCATGGTCGCCACCATGTCGATGACCCGGGTCTCGCGCTCCGGTGCGCCCTGCGGGAGCACATTCAGGTGGTTGATCTTCGCCGAAGTGAAGAGCATCGCGGAGCCGTTCGGGCACGCCGCCACGCACGCGCCGCAGCCGATGCACTCGGCGTGCTCGAACGCGTAGTCGGCGTCGGCCTTCGGTACCGGCGTGGCGTGGGCCTCGGGCGCTGCGCCGGTCGGGACGCTGATGTAGCCGCCCGCGCCGATGATCCGGTCGAACGCCGACCGGTCGACCACCAGGTCCTTGACCACCGGGAACGCACCGGCCCGCCACGGCTCGACGTCGACGGTGTCGCCGTCCTCGAAGTGCCGCATGTGCAGCTGGCAGGTGGTGGTGCGCTCCGGCCCGTGCGCATCGCCGTTGATGACGACACCGCACGCGCCGCAGATGCCCTCGCGGCAGTCGTGGTCGAAGGCGACCGGCTCGTCGCCGCGCAGGATCAGCTTCTCGTTGAGCGTGTCGAGCATCTCCAAGAACGACATGTCCTCGGAGATGTCGTCGACGTCGTACGTGACCATGGCGCCGGGTTCTTCGGCATTGCGCTGGCGCCAGACGCGCAGGGTGAGCCTCATGCGTAACTCCGCTGGGTGGGGTGGACGTAGGCGAATTCGAGGGCTTCCTTGTGCAGTACGGGACCCTTTCCCGTACCCGCGAACTCCCAGGCGGCGGCGTACGAGAACTCCTCGTCCCTGCGCTCCGCCTCGCCGCCCCCGGTCTGGCTCTCCTCGCGGAAGTGGCCGCCGCAGGACTCGCTGCGGTGCAGTGCGTCGAGGCAGAGCAGCTCGGCGAGCTCCAGGTAGTCGACGATGCGGTTGGCCTTCTCCAGCGACTGGTTGAGCTCCTCGCCCGTACCCGGCACCTTGATCCGTCGCCAGAATTCCTCGCGGATCTCCGGGATGCGGTCGAGCGCCTTGCGCAGGCCCTCCTCGGTGCGGGCCATCCCGCAGTACTCCCACAGGAGTTCGCCGATCTCCTTGTGGAAGGAGTCGGGGGTTCGGTCGCCGTCGACGGCGAGCAGCCGCTCCAGGCGGTCGTTGGTCTCCGAGACCGCCCTGACGGCCTCCGGGTGGGTCGCGTCGATGTCGTCGCGGTGCGGGTTGCGGGCGAGGTAGTCGTTGATGGTGGACGGCAGGACGAAGTAGCCGTCGGCCAGGCCCTGCATCAGCGCGGACGCGCCGAGGCGGTTGGCGCCGTGGTCGGAGAAGTTGGCCTCGCCGATGGCGAACAGGCCGGGAACGGTGGTCTGGAGGTCGTAGTCGACCCAGAGGCCGCCCATCGTGTAGTGGATCGCCGGGTAGATGCGCATGGGCACCTCGTACGGATTCTCGGCGGTGATCCGCTCGTACATCTCGAAGAGGTTGCCGTACTTCTCCTCGACGGCCTTGCGACCCAGGCGCCGGATCGCGTCGGCGAAGTCGAGGTAGACGCCCTGCCCGCCGGGGCCGACGCCGCGCCCCTCGTCGCAGACGTTCTTGGCTGCGCGCGAGGCGATGTCGCGCGGGACGAGGTTGCCGAAAGAGGGGTAGATGCGCTCCAGGTAGTAGTCGCGCTCGTCCTCGGGGATTTGGGCCGGCGGGCGCGTGTCGCCGTGCGCCTTGGGGACCCAGATGCGGCCGTCGTTGCGCAGCGACTCGCTCATCAGGGTCAGCTTGGACTGGTGGTCGCCGGAGCGCGGGATGCAGGTGGGGTGGATCTGGGTGAAGCAGGGGTTGGCGAAGTACGCGCCGCGGCGGTGGGCCCGCCAGATCGCCGTCGCGTTGGAGTTCTTGGCGTTGGTGGAGAGGTAGAACACGTTGCCGTAGCCGCCGCTCGCCAGCACCACGGCGTCCGCGAAGTACGTGTCGACGCGGCCGGTGATCAGGTCGCGGGCGACGATGCCGCGCGCCCGCCCGTCGACGACGATCAGGTCGAGCATCTCGGTGCGGGGATGCATCTCCACATTGCCCGCCGCGATCTGCCGGGACAGCGCCTGGTAGGCGCCGAGCAGCAGCTGCTGACCCGTCTGCCCTCGGGCGTAGAAGGTGCGTGACACCTGTACGCCGCCGAAGGAGCGCGTGTCGAGAAGGCCGCCGTACTCCCGGGCGAAGGGCACGCCCTGCGCCACGCACTGGTCGATGATCTCGACGGAGATCTGTGCGAGCCGGTGGACGTTGGACTCGCGGGCGCGGAAGTCGCCGCCCTTGACCGTGTCGTAGAAGAGGCGGTGGATGGAATCGCCGTCGTTGCGGTAGTTCTTGGCGGCGTTGATGCCGCCCTGCGCGGCGATGGAGTGGGCGCGGCGCGGTGAGTCCTGGTAGCAGAACTGCACGACGTGGTAGCCCTGTTCGGCGAGCGTGGCGCCCGCGGCGCCGCCCGCCAGCCCGGTGCCGACGACGATGACGGTGTGCTTGCGGCGGTTGGCCGGGTTGACCAGCTTGGCCTCGAAGCGGCGGGTGTCCCAGCGCTCCGCGACGGGGCCGGTCGGCGCCTTGGTGTCGACGACGGGGTCGCCGGTCGCGTAGTTGGCGTACTCGCTCATGTCAGCTCACCACTCCAGTCATGACGGCCACGGGTACGGACACGAAGCCCACCGTCAGCACCAGCGCGAGGCCATTGGCCACCGCCTTGAGGATCCGGTCGCGCCTGGCGTTTCCGACGCCCAGCGTCTGGGCGGCGCTCCAGAAGCCGTGCCTGATGTGCATGCCGAGCGCCAGTACCGCCGCGATGTAAATGACGTTGCCGTACCAGGTGTTGAAGGTCGCGAGGACGTTCTCGTACGGGCGACCCGGCTGCGCGTTCTCGTTCACGGTGAGGGTCGTCAGGTCCAGCAGGTGCCAGACGATGAACAGCCCGAGGATGATCCCACCCCACCGCATGGTGCGCGTCGCATAGCTCGCCCGTCGCCGCTTGTGCACGTACTTGCTCGGCCTGGCCCGCAGGTCCAGCCTGCTGAGCTGGTACGCCGCGACGCCGTGCAGCACCACCGCCGCGAGCAGCACCACGCGCACGATCCACAGCGCCCACTCGTAGTGCAGGAGGGGCTCGCCCATGGTCCGCAGCCAGTGCGCGTACGCGTTGAACTCGCCGGAACCGAAGAAGATCTTGAGGTTGCCGAGCATGTGGGCGACCAGGTACATCAGCATGATCAGACCGCTCACGGCCATGACCGTCTTCTTGCCGACGGTCGAGCCCCAGAGCGAGCGCGTGAGGGACGGTTTTCGATCCGTCCGCGTAGCCAGTGCCATAAACGAGACGCTAGGTCCGGAAGGCCCCAGAGGTCCAAGACATGGTACGGCTCATATCCATAGGCATCGCCTATCGTGCTGGCCTATCGTGCTCTCATGCAGTTCCAGCAGCTCCGCTATTTCGTGGCCGTCGCCGAGACCCTGCACTTCACCCATGCCGCCGAGGAGGTGCATGTCTCCCAGCCGTCCCTCTCCCAGCAGATCCGTGCGCTGGAGAAGGAACTGGGCGCCGACCTCTTCACCCGGGCCCGCGGCAACATCGCCCTCACCGACGCCGGCGAGGCCCTGCTCCCGCTGGCCCGCCGCATCCTCGCCGACGCCGACACCGCCCGCCACGAGGTCCAGGAGCTGGCCCAGCTGCGGCGCGGCAGGGTGCGGCTCGGTGCCACGCCGAGTCTGTGCACCGGGCTGCTCCCGGACGTACTGCGCACCTTCCACGATCTGCACCCCGGCATCCAGCTGCTGATCGAGGAGAGCGGCTCGCACGATCTCGTACGGGAACTGGCGCGCGGCGCCCTCGATCTCGCCCTGGTCGTGCTGCCACTGCCGACGCCGTCCCCGGCGCTGACCACCGTCGAGCTGCTGCACGAGGACCTGGTGGTGGTGTCGGCGGCGACGGGCCCCCGCCCCGGGCGCGGTAGGTCAAGGTCCGTACGTGTCGCGGACCTTGAGGGCGAGCCGATGGTGATGTTCCGGCACGGCTACGACCTGCGCGAACTGACCGTCGCCGCCTGCCGGGCCGAGGGCTTCGAGCCGACCTTCACGGTCGAGGGCGGCGAGATGGACGCCGTTCTCGGCTTCGTACGGGCCGGGCTCGGGCTCGCTGTCGTGCCGCGCATGGTGGCCGCCCGGGCGGGGCGTGACCTGCGGGCCACGCCCCTCGCCCGGCCGGGCCTGAGCCGTACCATCGCGCTCGCGCACCGCAGCGACGTGGCGCCGCCGCGCGCGGCGCGCGAGCTCCAGAACGTACTCCTCGCTTCCCGCCTCCCTCAGACGGCGTCGGCCAGCAGCAGGGTGTGAATACGGTCGGGTGCGCCGGGCCTGGCGTAGTACCAGCCCTGCGCGGTGTCGCAGCCCAGTTCCCGCAGCTGCGCCGCCTGTGCGCCCGTCTCCACGCCTTCGACCGTGACAGCCAGCTTCAGGCTGTGCGCCAGTGAGACGATCCCCTCGACGATCTTCAGGTCGACGGAGTCGGCCGGGTGCTGCTGCATGGACTGGGTGAAGGAACGGTCCAGCTTGAGGACGCTCACCGGCAGCCTGCGCAGATTGGCGAGGTTGGAGTAGCCGGTGCCGAAGTCGTCGAGCGCGATGTCCACGCCCATCTCGGCGAGCTGCCGCAGCGGCTTGAGCAGGTCGTCGTCGGCGCCGATCAGGGCCGACTCGGTGACCTCCAGGCACAGCGCGCCCGGTTCGAGCCCCGCCCGCTCCAGCACGTCCACCGTGTCGGCGACGAGCCCCGGGTGGTGCAGCTGCATCGGCGAGAGGTTCACATTGATGCGCAGCGGGCCGCCGTCGGCGTGCCTCTCCTGCCAGAACCTGGCCTGGCGTACGGACTCTTCGAGCACCCAGCGGCCGAGCGGGACGATCAGCCCGGTGTGCTCGGCCAGCGGAATGAACCGGTCCGGTCCCAGGACGCCGTGCTGCGGATGGCACCAGCGCACCAGCGCCTCCGCGCCGTGCACACTCCCGTCGCCCAGATGCACGAGCGGCTGGTACTCGATGAAGAACTCGCCCCGCTCCAGTGCCGCGGGCAGCGCGTTGGTGAGGCCGTGCCGGGTGATGGCACGGGCGTCCGCCTCCGCGTCGGCGGTCTCGAAGCGGTTGCCGCCCGCCGACTTGGCGCGGTACATCGTGATGTCGGCACTCCGCAGCACCTCCGCCGGGCCGCGTTCGCCCGCGGGGCCTTCGACGATGCCGATGCTGCCGCGTACGGTCAGCTCCCGGCCTTCGAGACGGATGGGGACCGACAGCACGTTCAGGATGCGGGCGGCGAGCTCGTCCACCTCCTGGCGGGTGTCGGGCCCCGTGGTCAGCGCCACGAACTCGTCGCCGCCGAGCCTGGCCACCATCTCGCCGGGCCGTGTGGCGCAGCTCTGCAGGCGGTCGGCGACCTCCACGAGCAGGCGGTCGCCCGCCGAGTGGCCGAGGCTGTCGTTGACCGCCTTGAAGCCGTCGAGGTCGAGGTAGCAGAGGCCGAAGCGCATGCCGTCGCCCGCGGACAGCGCCTTTTCGAGGCGCTCGAAGAACAGCGTGCGATTGGGGAGCCCGGTGAGCGCGTCGTGGGTGGCCTCGTAGCGGAGCCGCAGATTGAGCAGGCGCCGCTCGGTGGTGTCCTCCATGAGGGCGAGTTGGTACTGGGGCTTGCCGTCGGCGTCGCGGAGCAGAGAGACGGTGAGGTTGGTCCACAGGACGGTGCCGTCAGTGCGGTAGTACGGCTTCTCCACGCGGTAATGGTCGCGCTCGCCCCGAACCAACTCCCCGTACAGCCGCCACACATGGGGCGTGTCTTCGGGGTGGACCCACTCGCTCACCTTCTTGCCGCGCACGTATTGTTCGAGTCCGCCGAACATCCTCATGAGCGCTTCGTTGACCTCCAGGATGTTGCCTTCGAGGTCGGCGATGCCGATGCCCACGGCCGCGCCGTCGAAGACCGCGCGGAAGCGGACCTCGGTGTCGTGGAGCGCCTTCTGTGCCGCGCTGCTCGCGGAGAGGGACGACCGTGTGATGGCTTCTTGCTCGGCGAGGGTGCGCTCGCGCAGCGCCTCGGCGAAACCCGCCGCGACGGCGTGCTGGAGCCGGGCGCAGCGAGCCCGGTTCTCCTCCGCCCGGTCGGGCGAGTCGTTCTCTCCCGCGCAGTACAGCACCAGGTAGGAGTCGACGACGCCGAGCGTACGGACCAGGGTGTCCGGGTCGGTGCAGTGGGCGGCGACCAGGGCGGCGCCCACTGCGTGCGCGGGCCCGGTGTCGAAGGGCCGCCGGTGCAGTGCTTCGCCCAGCTGCCGCGCGAGCGGGAGCAAATGCTTTTCGAACTCCGGTCGGGTCATGGACGTTGCCGTGACCGGGAAGATGGCCCGGCTCCAGATCGTCGCGAACCGCCCGAGTCTGTCGTCCAGGCCGTCGGGTGCCTGCGATGGCACGCTCACGCCTTGCGTCCCACTCCGGCGAACCCCGAGAAGGCGAACGGATCCTCCTGGGAGGACGTCGTTTCGGGTCGCCAGTCCGGCATCGAGACCAGCCCGGGGTCGACCATCGTGTATCCCTCGAAGAACCGCGTGATCTCTTCCCGCGAGCGCATGATCAGCGGATTCCTGATGTTCTGGTAGACGGCGACCGTGCCGCTCGCCTGCTCCACGGTGAGCGGGATCCCCTCGTAAGAGGCGTGGGTGAGGATGACGACGCTGCCGGGCGCGAGAGCGTCGCGCAGGGTGGCGACAGCGGCCTGCGGGTCATCGGCGTCCTCGATGAAGTGGAGTACCGCGACCAGCAGCAGAGCCACCGGCCGCTCGAAATCGATGAGTCCGTTGACGACGGGACTGCTGAGAATCTCCTGCGGCTTTCGCAGGTCGGCCGCGGCAATGCCGGCCCGGTCGTTGCCTTCGAGCACGGCCTCGCTGTGCGCGACGGCGACCGGGTCGTGATCGACGTACATGACCCGGGCTTCGGGGTTGGCGGCCTGGGCCACTTCGTGGACGTTGCCGAAGGTGGGTATGCCCGAGCCGATATCGAGGAACTGGGTGATGCCCTCGTCCGCGGCGAAGCGTACGGCCCGGCGCATGAATGCCCGGTTCGCCTGCATGATCTTCGGAAGCCCCGGCATGAACGCCATCGCCTTGCGGGCTGCTTCCCTGTCGACCTCGAAGTTGTGCGAACCGCCCAGGTAGAAGTCGTAGATCCGGGACACACTCGGCACCGATATGTCGATGCCCTGCGGGGCCCAGGCGGGTCGCTCCATCAATGTCTCCAACTCATCGCCACAGGAAGGCCGGTCATGACCAAGACCGGTGTTCGAGCCGAGGCTACTGACCGTCAGGCATTGGGGCGAGCAAAAGCGGAAAATCGCGGTCCGTTCTCCGTCACACGCCGCAGGCATGTGCGGCCAACAGCGGCAGGCCCGCCCCTGCCGCCTGAGGCGGAGGGACGGGCCGGCCGGGCCGGAACGCCGCAGCGTGGGGACGCTGCCGGATTGTTCTACTTGGGCGCTCCGACCAGCTTGCCCTCGGGCGAAACGGCGTACCAAGTGCCGCCCACGCCCTGGCCGTTGGTGTCACCCGGCTTCGCGTCGCCCGCGAAGGTGTAGACGGGCCAGCAGTCGATGGTCTGCTGCTTGATGCCGTCGGGACGGTCGAAGACGACGAAGCCCTTCTTGAGTACGCCTTCGGTGTCGTTCTTCTCGACCGGCGGGACGACCGGCCACTTCTCCAGGCAGGCACCGGTGCAGGCCGACTTCATCGGCCAGGCCGAGTCCTTCTTGAACCGGTAGACCGTCATGCCCTTGGAGTCGACGACGACATCACCGAGCTTGGGGTCCTTGCGTACGGACATTCCCGCGAGGTCGGTGGGGGCCCCCTCCTCGCCCGCGCCGGCCTCGGCACCGCCGCCTGCCGCGCCCGGTGCGGCCTTCTTGCCGTCGGGGGCCGAGGCGAACCAGGTGCCGCCGACGCCCTGGCCCTTGGCGTCGCCCGGCTTGGCGTCCTTGGCGAAGCGGTACATGGGCCAGCCGCCGATGGTGAGCTGGGCGGTGCCGTCGGGCCTGGCGACCTCGCCGATCAGCGACGCGTCGGTGCCGGCAGCGGCCTCGACGTCGCCCGCGGGCACGACCGGCCACGCCTTCGCACAGTCGCCGTCGCAATTCGACTTCGGCGGCTTGGCGGTGTCCTTGTCGAACCGGTAGAGCGTGAACCCCCCGCTGTCTGTGAGGACCTTCCCGAGCTTCTTGCTGTCCCAGACCGCGAGTTGTCCCGCGGCCTTGGGTGCGGCCTGTTCGCCGGAGTCTTCGCCGTACCCCGTGTCCGAGCCGTAGCCGCTGTCCGCGGGCTGCTGCGCCGGGTTGGCGTTGCCCACCGACTGGCCGTTGGGGGACTGATCGGCCGTGTCCTGACCGCACGCCGTCGTCAGCGCCATCACAGCCGCCGCCGTCACCGCGAGCGAGGCGTTCCGCCAGGTCTTCATGTGAACTCCTGTGTACCGAAGGTTGATTGCGGCGCCGCAGTGCGACGCTTCATGGCCCTAGGTACGGGCGGGGGGTGCGCCCGTGTTCAACGCTCCCGAAGAAATTTCCAAACTCCTTCGCAAACGCGTTCGCCGACAGCCGTCCGTATCAAACGCAAATCGCCGAAAGTCCCACCCATCAGGGGAATCGGTCGCTGCCGTTGCGTGCCGCACGCATCGCTGGACCATGCTCCCCGACGTGCACCCTCGCCTCCTTGGACGCCTGCTGGCCGCTGCCACCCTGACCGGTCTGCTGCTGAGCCCCTTACCGGCCGCGGCCGACGACTGTGCGTACGCCTCCATCTCGCAGGACGGGGAACTGTCGTCGGGCTCGGCGGTAGCTGTGGGCGGCAGTGCGGTCTGCACGGCGGGCCCGAAGCCCGAGCCGCCGCCCGAACCGGCCACGACACCCCCGCCTCCCCCACCGCCGCCGCCTCCACCGCCTCCTCCCCCGCCCCCGCCGCCCCCGCCGGTCGCCGAGCCCGTACGCCCGGAACCGCCACCAC
>NZ_JAGGPB010000021.1 GCF_018614055.1 Streptomyces sp. ISL-98 | reverse complement strand
GACTGGGCGGCCAAGATCTACACCGACGCCCGGGCCCGCAAGAAGCGACACCCCCACGCCGTCCGCATCCTGGCCCGCTCCTGGCTCCGGGTGATGTGGGCCTGCTGGCGCGACGGCACCTGCTACGACCCCGCCGTCCACCAAGCCAACAGCAAGGTCAACACGGTCGCCGAGGAGCCTCTGGCGGCATAGAGGTTGACTCAGGAAACTCACAGGTGGATCACACCGCCCTGACAGCGCACGTCGCGAAGCTCGGGGTCATGCGAACCGATACCTCTGTGGGGGCCCTTCCGGCCAGGGAGCACCTTCCCGTCGGCATGGCAGGCGCCCCCGTGCCCGTCCTGGACGTGGTGATCCCCGTCTACAACGAGGAGAAGGATCTCGAAGCCTGCGTGCTCCGCCTCCGCGAGCATCTGGCCCGCACCTTCCCCTATCCCTTCCGGATCACCGTCGCCGACAACGCGAGCACCGACCGTACGCCCGACGTCGCCGCCCGGCTCGGGCGCGTGATGCCCGAAGTGGTCGTCGTACGGCTGGAGCAGAAGGGGCGCGGGCGGGCCCTGCGTGCCGTCTGGGAGCGGTCCGATGCGCCCGTACTCGCCTACATGGACGTCGACCTCTCCACCGACCTCAAGGCGTTGCTCCCGCTCGTCGCCCCGCTGATCTCGGGGCACTCCGACCTCGCTATCGGATCACGGCTCGCGGGCGGGTCGCGTGTGGTGCGCGGGCCGAAGCGGGAGTTCATTTCCCGTACGTACAACCTGATCCTTCGGTCCTCGCTCGCCGCCCGCTTCTCCGACGCACAGTGCGGATTCAAGGCGATACGGGCGGACGTCGCCGAGCGGCTGCTGCCGATGGTCGAGGACACCGGGTGGTTCTTCGACACCGAGATGCTCGTGCTCGCCGAGCGCGCCGGACTGCGCATCCACGAGGTGCCGGTGGACTGGGTCGACGACCCCGACAGCACCGTGCACATTGTGCGGACCGCCGTCGACGACCTCAGGGGCGTCTGGCGCGTGGGCCGGGCGCTGGCTGTCGGGGCGCTGCCGCTGGACCGGCTCGCGCCGCCCTTCGGCGACGACCCGCGTGACCGCTCGATCAGCGGTGTACCGGGTGGTCTGGCCCGTCAGCTCGTCGGCTTCTGCGTCGTCGGCGCCCTGAGCACGTTGCTGTATCTGGGGCTCTACTCCGCCTTCCGTATGGGGGTGGGGTCCCAAAGCGCCAATGCGCTGGCCCTGTTGGTGTCGGCCGTCGCCAATACGGCCGCCAACAGGAGGCTCACTTTCGGCGTACGGGGACGCGACCGCGCCGTACGTCACCAGGCACAGGGCCTTGTCGTCTTCGGCATAGGGCTCGCCCTTACCAGCGGCTCCCTCGCCGCCCTCGACGTGGCTGTCGGCGCCCCCTCTCACGGCACCGAACTGGCCGTCCTCGTCGCCGCGAATCTCGCCGCCACAGTGCTGCGTTTTCTGCTCTTCCGCGCCTGGGTCTTCCCCGACCGGCGCGCTGACCGAATCACCGAAACCAAGGCAGGCCGATGACCATCCACCGACGCGACGAACCCCGCCGGGTACGCCTCGCCCTGACCGCCCTGCTGCTCGCCACCGCGCTGCTCTACCTCTGGAACCTCAGCGCCTCCGGCTACGCCAACTCCTTCTACTCCGCCGCCGTACAGGCGGGCAGCGAGAGCTGGAAGGCCTTCTTCTTCGGCTCGTCCGACGCCGCGAACTCCATCACCGTCGACAAGCCCCCGGCCGCCCTGTGGCCGATGGCCCTGTCCGTGCGGCTCTTCGGACTCGGCTCGTGGCAGATCCTCGTGCCCGAGGTGCTGATGGGGGTGGGGACGGTGGCTGTGCTGTACGCCGCCGTACGCCGCCGGTTCAGCGCCGCTGCCGGGCTGATCGCGGGCGCCGTCCTGGCGCTCACGCCCGTCGCCGCGCTGATGTTCCGCTTCAACAACCCGGACGCGCTGCTCGCACTGCTGATGACCGTGACGGTCTACTGCGTGCTGCGTGCACTTGAGGGCGCCCGGACCAAGTGGCTGCTCTGGGCGGGCGCGGCGATCGGGTTCGCGTTCTTGACGAAGACGCTTCAGGCCTTCCTGATCCTGCCGCCGCTCGCGGTCCTGTACGCCGTGTGCGCGCCGACGACCGTACGCCGCCGCCTCGGCCAACTTGCCCTCGCCGGGCTTGCTGTGGTCGTCGCGGGGGGCTGGTGGGTCGCGATCGTCGAGCTGTGGCCGGCGGCCTCTCGCCCGTACATCGGAGGCTCGCAGAAGAACAGCTTCCTTGAACTGACCTTCGGCTACAACGGCCTCGGCCGCATCAACGGCGAGGAGACCGGAAGCGTCGGCGGAGGCGCCGGTCGCGGCTGGGGCGAGAGCGGAATCGGGCGGATGTTCAGTACGAACATCGGCGGCCAGATCTCCTGGCTGCTGCCCGCCGCGCTGATCCTGCTCGTCGCCGGTCTCGTGATCACCTGGAAGGCGAAGAGGACCGACACGGCACGGGCCGCGTTCGTCGCGTGGGGCGGCTCGCTGCTGATGACAGCGGCCGTCTTCAGCTTCATGGCCGGCATCTTCCACGAGTACTACACGGTGGCCCTGGCCCCGTACATCGCGGCCCTGATCGGCATGGGCGCGACCGTGCTGTGGGAGGAACGGCGTTCCTTCGCTGCGGCGGCGACGCTGGGCGCGACAGTTGCGGTCACGTCCGTGTGGGCGTACGTCCTGCTCGGCCGCACCTCCGACTATCTGCCGTGGCTGCGCTGGGCGGTGCTGGTGGTGGGGCTGGTGGCCGCGGTCGGGCTGGTGCCGGCGGGAACGGCGCGTATGGACCGGCGAGTCGCCCTCGCGGCTGCGGGACTCGGGCTCGCGGCGGCGCTGGCGGGGCCGACCGCGTACGCCGTGTCCACGGTCGACAGCGCGCACACCGGGTCCATCGTCACGGCGGGGCCCGCGTCCTCGATGCGGGGCGGTCCGGGCGGTGGCGGTGGTCCTGGTGGCGGCGGCGACGGCCCGGGTGGCACCGGCGGGGGCGGCGGCATGGGACAGCCCCCGGCGGGCGCGGGACAGCCCCCGGCGGGCGCGGGACAGCCCCCGGCGGGCGCGGGCCAGGCTCCGGCCGATGGCGGCCAGGCTCCGGCCGATGGCGGCCAGGCCCCGGCCGGGGGCGGTCAAGGCGGTCAAGGCGGCCAGGGCGCTCAGCAAGGCAACCAGGCCGGTCAACAGGGCGCCCCCGACGGCCGTATGGGCACCGGTGCCGGCGCCGACGGCGCAGCGGGCGAGCGCGGTGGCGGCGGTGGGATGGGCGGGCTCCTCAACGGCCAGAACGTCAGCGCCGAGGCCGAAGCCAAAATCGCCGCGAACGCCGACGACTACACCTGGGCCGCAGCCGCGATCGGTTCGCAGAACGCCGCTGGCTACCAACTCGCCACCGAAAAGCCCGTCATGGCGATCGGCGGCTTCAACGGCAGCGACCCGTCGCCGACCCTGGCGCAGTTCCAGGCGTACGTGGACCAGGGCAAGATCCACTACTTCATCGGCGGCAGCGGCGGCGGCCCCGGCGGCGGCAACTCCACCATCACCACCTGGGTGGAGGAGAACTTCACCAAGGTCACGGTGGACGGCACGACCCTCTACGACCTGACCGCCGCGAAGTGACCCGATAACTCGATATACAGCGTACGAGGCTCTCTTGTACGGTGTACGGGAATCTCCCGTACACCGTACAAGAACAAGGAGCCTGCATGACGGCGACGACCGCCGAGCACCACCCGGCCCCCACCCCCCAGGGCCACCCCCAGCGCTGGCTGATCCTCGGCGTCATCTGCCTCGCCCAGCTCACGGTGCTGCTCGACAACACCGTTCTCAACGTCGCGATCCCCTCCCTCACCAAGGAGCTGGACGCGTCCACCGCCGACATCCAGTGGATGATCAACGCGTACTCCCTGGTCCAGTCGGGCCTCCTGCTCACCGCGGGCAGCGCCGCCGACCGCTACGGCCGCAAGCGGATGCTGGTCGCCGGCCTCGCGCTCTTCGGCGTCGGCTCGCTCGTGGCCGGACTCGCGCAGTCCAGCGCCCAGTTGATCGCCGCCCGCGCGGGGATGGGCATCGGCGGCGCGCTGCTGATCACCACCACCCTGGCCGTCGTCGTCCAGATCTTCGACGACACGGAGCGCGTGAAGGCCATCGGCCTCTGGTCGACGGTGAACTCGCTCGGCTTCGCGGTAGGCCCGCTGATCGGCGGTGTCATGCTCGACCACTTCTGGTGGGGCGCGATCTTCCTGATCAACATCCCGGTTGCGGTGATCGGCCTCGTCGCCGTCGTCTCCCTCGTACCGGAGTCCAGGACCAAGCAGGGCGACCGCCCCGATGTGCTCGGAGCGCTGCTCTCCACCATCGGCATGACCGCCGTCGTGTACGCGATCATCTCCGGCCCGGAACACGGCTGGACCTCCACCCAGGTCCTGCTCTCCGCCGCAGCCGGCGTCCTTGTCCTCGGCGTATTCGTCTTCTGGGAGCTCCGCATCCCCTACCCGATGCTGGACATGCACTTCTTCCGGAACCAGCGTTTCATCGGCGCGGTGGCGGGCGCGATTCTCGTGGCGTTCGGCATGGGCGGCTCGCTCTTCCTCCTCACCCAGCATCTCCAGTTCGTGCTCGGTTACGGGCCCTTGGAAGCCGGGCTGCGTACGGCGCCCCTCGCGCTCACGGTCGTTGCTCTCAACCTCACCGGGATCGGGGCGCGGCTGCTGCCGAAGCTGGGTACGCCCGCAACCATCGGGTCCGGCATGAGCCTGCTGGCTGCGGGCCTGGCCGCGATCGCGGTGCTGGGTGGCGGGTCCGGCTCCGGCTACGGCGGGATGCTGTTCGGCCTGGTCGTGATGGGTGCGGGCATCTCGCTCGCCATGCCCGCCATGGCAAACGCGATCATGAGCGCCATACCGCCGGAGAAGGCCGGTGTCGGCGCGGGCGTCAACGGCACGCTCGCCGAGTTCGGCAACGGCCTCGGCGTCGCCGTCCTGGGTGCGGTGCTGAACTCCCGCTTCGCCGCACTCGTACCCACTGCCGTCGGCGCGGCCTCGCTGCCCGCGGCGCTGGCCGGTGCGGGTGACGCGGGCGAGCGGGCCCGTATCGCGGACGCGTTCGCCTCCGGCGTGGAGACCAGCCAGCTGGTCGGAGCGGTCGCGGTACTGGCCGGAGGGCTGCTCGCCGCGGTGCTGCTGCGCCGTGCCGAGCGGGCAGACTCAGCGGTAACAGCGGCATAGCATCGGAGCAGGGGGGAGCGGACCGGAGGATTCCGGTCCGTCGCCGCCCGCCCCGCCGGGAGAACGAGGAGTGTGCGCCCATGGTGTCCGCGGCCGACCGCGTCAAGAACCCAGCCCGGGACAGCGTCTGGCTGGAGGGCAGGACGGGACGCACCCGCAAGGCCGAGCAGCCGACCGGTCTCGACCGCGACAGGATCACCGCCGTGACGGTGCGGCTGCTCGACGCGGAGGGGCTCGCCAAGTTCTCCATGCGGCGGCTCGCGACCGAGTTGAACGTGACCGCGATGTCGGTCTACTGGTACGTCGACACCAAGGACGACCTGCTGGAACTGGCCCTCGACTCGGTCTTCAGCGAGATCACGCCGCCGGACGAGGCGGGCGACTGGCGCGACCGGCTGCGGGGACTGGCCGTCAGCTACCGGGAGTTGCTGGTCCGCCATGTGTGGGTGTCGCCGCTGATCGGCACGTTCCTCAATATCGGCCCGCACTCGCTGGCGTTCTCGCGCGCTGCACAGGACGTGATGCGGGCGACCGGGCTGCCGCCGCACGGGCAGATGGGCGGCCTCTCGGCGGTCTTCCAGTTCGTGTACGGCTTCGGGACGATCGAGGGGCACTTCGTGCAGCGGTGCGCGTCGGCGGGGATGAGCCAGGACGAGTTCTTCGCCCAGGCGATGGGCACGTTCCGTACCGCGCCGGAGCTGCGCGAGGCGTTCGAGAGTGCGCAGGACTTGATGGAGGCGCGGGGCGGGGACACCGTGGAGGAGATGCGGGAGCGGGACTTCGATTTCGCGCTGGAGACGCTGATCGCGGGCATCGAGGCGATGGCTTCGCGCGGGTAGGTGTGGGGAGCGTTTCATTTCCCCGACCCGCCCCTTCCCGAACTGGGGCAAGCCCCAGACCCCGGACGCCCTTCGGGCGTGTCCCGGAAGGGGCGGGTCGGGGAACAAGTCCCGCGCAGCGGCGTCGGGGAACAAGCCCCCGCGCAGCGGCTCCGCCCCGCCACGCGGCCTTCCAGGCCCTGCACGGCAGCCGCTTCGAGCTCGACCAGCCCGGCACGGACGGCTGGACGGGCGGCGAAGTGTCGCCGTACGGCCCGGAGTCCCCTACCCCTCCGGCAGCTGCGCTCCCCGCACCGCCTGCACGTCCAGCTCAACCCTCAGCGTCGCGCCGATCGCCGAGATCCCCGCCCGCACCACCTGGTTGTAGTTCATGGCGAAGTCCTCGCGCCGCAGCTCCGCCGTCGCCCGGAACGCCGCCCGCACGCCGCCCCACGGGTCCGGACCCGTCCCCAGATAGCCTGAGGTCCAGGTCGACCGCCCGCGCAAGCCCGTGCAGCGACAGCGGCGGGCCAGTACGACCGTGCCGACCTCCACGCGCCCGCTCGCCGTGACGAACGCGGTCGAGGCGACAGGGGCGTAACCGGCGGCCGTGACGATCACCGTGTAAGGACCGGCCAATTGACCGGCGGTCCTTACCACCGTTCCTCTGGACTGAGCAGGGGTGAGTCCGCTCAGCCGCACGCCCCGAACGGTCTTGGGCGCACTGGTCCCCGGCGTACTCAACCCCGGGGCGGCGACACACATCCTGTGCGTGGTCCGGGCCCGGGAGGTCGGTTCCCTACGCGACCTGGCCAAATGGGTACGGCCAGAGGCCACGGGGAGGCCCTGAACCATCACTCCGGTGGAGCAGGGGCCCCGCACGCTGACGCCGTACCCGGCGTCCCAGATCACACGATCACGTTAACCCGGACGGCCCAGGACGACGCAAGCCCGGAAGCCGACCATCACACGATCGAGTTAAACCGCCCTCGTGCACGCTCCCCGGCAAGCAGCTGACGACCCCCTCCTCGTCCGCCGCCGCCCTGACAACCTGCGTGCCCGTCATGTCCGTCACGGTCACCACCGCGTGCTGTACGGCCCAGCCGTCCCGCGTCCGTACCTCTGCCCGAAGTCCCATCCCGTTTTCTCTCCTTGCGAACGAATGACGAGGGCCCCGGCCGGGGCCGACAGGCCGTCCCCTGCCTGTCGGCCCCGGTACCGAGGCCCGCTTCCGCACCGGCCGTAAGGAAGGGGGCGACTCTCCGCTCGAAGCGCGCCCACCACCCGGCCGGGGGTCCTGAATTACTCGCCCGGGTGGGCGAGTTCGATGTCGTGGCCGTCCACGCCGTGGCCCGTGACCGTCAGCGCCCCCGCCACCGGCGGATAGCCGGTTGCGACGACCGTGTACTCGCCCGAGTCCAGGTCGGCGAAGGCGTACGCCCCGTCGTCCCCGGTCGTGGACGTGGCGACTACGTTCCCGGCCGCGTCCATCAGCGTCACCCTGGCGTCGGCCAGCGGACGCCGGTCGGCGCCGCCCCGTACCGTGCCCCGGACCAGCGCACCGGACTGCAGGGCGACCTCGATACGGGTGATGCCCTGGCCGCCGATTTCCACCGGCAGTGCCATCGGCCGGAAGCCGCTCGCGTTCACCGCTACGGTCACCGTGCCGGGCACCAGCTCGCCGAAGGCGAACTCGCCCTGTGCGGCGGACTTTCCGGTGGCCAGCACATCGCCGCGTACGTCGGTCACGACGACCATCGCGTCCTCGACCGGCAGCCCGCCGTCCGCGGCGCGCACGGTCCCGGTGAGGCCGCTCGTACCGGTGAGCAGGATGTCGTACGCGACGGGTTCGTCTCCCACGACCACCGTGGACGCCTGCGGCTGGAAGCCGTCGGCGGAGGCGATCAGGACGTACGAACCGGCTGCCGGGGCATCCAGCGCGTACCGGCTCTCCTGGGCGACCGCGCGCCCCAACTGCCGTCCCGCGAGAGAGATCAGCGTGACCGCGGCATACGGTACGGCGGTTCCCTCGGCGGTACGGACCGTGCCGTGCAGGGTCTTGCCGGTCGCCGCAACGGCGGGCTCCGGGACGGTTTCGGCCGCCGGTACAGGCACCGGCGCCGATCCCGGTACCGGCGACTCCGACGTCTCGCTGTCGTTCGACGACTTCAGCGCGACCTCCTTCACGAACAGCACCAGAATCAGCCCGACCAGCGCGATCGGCGCGGCGTACAGGAAGAGGTCCGCGACCCCGTCCCCGTATGCGCTCTCCATCACGGTCCTGATCGGCGCGGGCAGCGCGTCCATGTCCGGGATGGTGTTCCCGCCCGCCGCACCGGCGCCCGCGCCCGGCTTGATGTGGAGCGCGGCCAGGCCGTCCTCCACGTAGTGCGTGATGCGGCTGGACAGCACCGCGCCGAGCGCGGAGACGCCGACCGCGCCGCCGAGGGAGCGGGTGAAGGTGACCAGGGAGCTGGCCGCGCCGAGTTCGGCGGGCTCGACCTGGTTCTGGGAGGCCAGCACCAGATTCTGCATCATCATGCCGAGGCCGAGGCCGAGCACTGCCATGTAGACGGCGACCTGCCAGTAGTCGGTGTCGTACGTGATCGTGCTGAGCAGTCCGAGGCCTGCGACGAGACCGATGCCGCCGCCGACCAGGAAGCCCTTCCAGCGGCCCGTCTTGGTGATGATCGCGCCGGAGACCGTCGACGAGACGAAGAGACCGGCGATCATCGGGATCGTCAGGACGCCGGACATCGTTGGCGACTCGTCCCGCGCGAGCTGGAAGTACTGGCTCAGGAAGACGGTCGAACCGAACATCGCGACACCGACGAAGAGGCTCGCGAAGGAGGTCAGCGCGATCGTCCGGTTACGGAAGAAGCGCAGCGGGATCAGCGGCTCTGCGGCCTTGTTCTCGACAAGAAGGAAGATCAGGCCGAGCACGATCGAGCCGCCGACCATCGCGTACGTCTGCCATGAGATCCAGTCGTAGTTGTCGCCCGCCAGGGTCACCCAGATCATGAGCAGCGAGACGGACGCGGCCAGGAAGAAGGCGCCGAGCCAGTCGATCTTGACCTTGCGGCGGACGACCGGGAGCTTGAGGGTCTTCTGGAGGAGGACCAGCGCGATGGCCGCGAACGGCACACCGACGTAGAAGCACCAGCGCCAGCCCAGCCAGTCGGTGTCGGTGATGACACCGCCGAGCAGCGGGCCGCCGACCGTCGCGACCGCGAAGGTCGCGCCGATGTAGCCGGCGTAACGGCCGCGCTCACGCGGCGGGATCATCGCGGCGATCACGATCTGCGAGAGCGCGACCAGACCGCCGGTGCCGATGCCCTGGAGCACGCGGAAGGCGATCAGCGTGCCGGTGTTCTGCGAGATACCGGCGAGCGCCGAACCGATGACGAAGATGACCAGCGCTATCTGGACCAGCAGCTTCTTGCTGAACAGGTCCGCCAGCTTGCCCCAGAGCGGGGTGGTCACCGTCATGGAGAGGAGCGCGGCGGTGACGACCCAGGTGTACGCGCTCTGGGTGCCGTCGAGGTCCCTGATGATCTCGGGGAGGGCGTTCGACACGATGGTCGACGACAGCATCGCGACGAACATGCCGAGCAGAAGGCCGGTGAGGGCCTCCATGATCTGCCGGTGCGTCATTGGCGTGCCGTCGGAGGAGCGGTGGTGGGACCCCTGCTTGGCGTGGCCGCCCCGCACACCGGCTGGTGTGGTCGTAGCCATTGAATTCCTTTGCTTTACGCGGGTGTTGCGGGTGTTGCGGAAGCTGTGGCGTGCTTGTACTCGTGCTCGTGCTCGAAGTGGTGCGGCGCCTTGGCCCGGCAGTCTCCGAAGCTGCTGCGCAGGCGGGCCAGCATGGTGACGAGCTGTCCGACTTCGTCGTCGGACCAGTCCCCGAGTGCGGCGGCGATCGTCTGGGTGTAGCGCTCGGAGAGTTCCTCCAGGAGCGCCCGGCCCGCCGGATTCAGCCGCAGGATGCGCGAACGCTTGTCGGCGGGGTCCGGGGCCCGGTCGATCCAGCCGCGGTCTGCCACATGGGCCACGTGCCGGCTGGTTACCGACATGTCGACCGCGAGGAGCTCGGCCAGCCGGCTCATCCGCATCTCGCCGTTGCGGTCGAGGAGGACGAGTACGGCGGCCGATCCTGCCGGGCAGTGGGCGGGGAGGACCCGTGCGAGTTCCCGCTTTACGGCGCCGATGGCACTGAGCTGCCGGGCCAGTTCCGCGTACTGGCTCTGTGCGGCCATCGGCACCTCCGGTACATCTTGTTGCTTAGGGCAACCATATAAGCCGTTGGTTGCTACAGGCAAACGAATTCGGGCCCTGAGGGGTAAAGGAAGCCAAAAGGCTCCGTGCGAGGCGGGTCAAGGGCACCCGCGCAGCCGGTAAAGCCGCAGATCACGCGCATCCGGGAGCCTTCAGCGAGCCATCAGGGGGCCAGGGGTGTCGCCGGGTGGGCCCTCTTCGCTAGGGTCCTTCTCCATGGCACACAACCCCCACGCCCCTCAAGGTCCCGAGGGTCACCACGACCCGGCGGGCAGCACTCAGATGTTCCGCGCCTTCGTAGACGACGGCGAACCGCAGCGGCAGCAGCCGGCCGCGGCAGCGTCGTCGGGCGGTCCGAAGACCGGCGTGATCGTCGGCGTCGTAGCCGTCGTCGCGATCCTCGCCGCGGTCGCCTGGCTCGCGCTCAGCTGACCACTTGCTGCGCCGACCACTCACTGCGCCGACCGCTGACTTCGCCGGCCGGTCACTTCGCTGACCGCTCACTTCCAGTCGGCGGTGACGTCCTGGGTCTCGACATGCATGCCCAGCGGCACCCGCCAGGCGTCCACGCACACGGTGTACGTCTTCTTCACAGTCGCGCCCGCGGCGATCGGCCCGGGCAGCGGCTGAGTCGACTCCCTGGTGTCCCAGTCGACACCGAGCGCGCCGATGATGTGCGTCGCGAAGGTGACGGTGCCCGAACGGACCGGTGATCCACCGGTGTTGCGGAACGGCACGGTCACCCTCTCGCACCAGCGCTTGTCGCCGTCCGCGAGCACGGGCGTGCCGAGCTTGAGTGCGGCGGGCGCGGGGGGAGGGGCAGGCGTGGAGGGCGAGGTCGGACCTGTGCCCGTGCCGGTTCCCGGCGATCCGGGTGCATCGGGCTCCGACGGCGTGCCGGGCGTGGTTGGCTTCCCGGGCGTACCGCTGCTGTCGCCGCTACCGCCGTCGCCTCCACCACCGCCCGGTACGCCGGGCAGCTCCACGCCGCCGCCCTTGCCGGGAGCCTCCGCCCCCGACCCAGCGTCCCTGTGCTTGCCCTCGCCTGCGCCCGAGCCGTCGCCCGTGCTCCCGGCCGGCGACTGCCCGCGCCTCGCATCCCCGGAACCGCCGCCGCTGCCCTCGTCGAGCGGCACCAGCTCGACCTTGCCCTCCGGCGGTACGGCCCGTCCCGGCGCGCGCTCCGGCGCCGACCCGGCGGCTCCGACCGCCACATAGCCGTCGTCGTCGCTCCCGCCGCCGCATGCGACCAGTACTCCGCCCAGACACAGCACAACCGCCGCCGTGGCGCCCGTAACAGCGCCTCGGCGGCCGCGTGTCGAATCGCGTGTCGGACCACGCCTCGGACCATGACCCAGACCATGACGTCGCATCGCGCCAGTTTCTCTGACGCTCCGTCAATTTGAAACCCCGTCAACGGGGTCGGTCCGTCAGTCCGCGATCAGCCCTTCCCTGAGCTGCGAGAGCGTCCGCGTCAGCAGCCGCGAGACATGCATCTGCGAGATGCCGACCTCTTCGCCGATCTGGGACTGCGTCATGTTCGCGAAGAACCGCAGCATGATGATCTGGCGCTCGCGCGGCGGGAGTTTGGCCAGCAGCGGCTTGAGGGATTCGCGGTACTCGACGCCCTCCAGCGCCGTGTCCTCGTACCCGAGCCGGTCCGCCAGCGAGCCCTCGCCGCCGTCGTCCTCCGGGGAGGGCGAGTCCAGCGAGCTCGCGGTGTAGGCATTGCCGACCGCGAGGCCGTCGACGACGTCCTCCTCCGACACGCCCAGGACCACGGCGAGTTCGGGAACGGTCGGCGACCTGTCGAGCTTCTGCGCGAGTTCGTCGCTGGCCTTCGTCAGCGCGAGCCGCAGCTCCTGGAGCCGGCGCGGTACCCGTACCGACCAACTGGTGTCGCGGAAGAAGCGCTTGATCTCCCCGACCACCGTCGGCATCGCGAACGTCGGGAATTCCACGCCCCGTTCGCAGTCGAAGCGGTCGATCGCCTTGATCAGGCCGATCGTGCCGACCTGGACGATGTCCTCCATCGGCTCGTTGCGGCTGCGGAACCGGGCCGCGGCGTAACGCACCAGAGGGAGGTTGAGCTCGATGAGCGTGTCCCGTACGTACGTACGGTCCGGGCTGTCCTTGTCCAAGGCGGCAAGCCGCAGGAAGAGCGAGCGGGACAGAGTGCGGGTGTCGATGGCTTCCGGCTGCGACACGATCGGCGGCGGAGCCACCACGGTGTCGCGCACGGCGGGCACTTCTTCCTTCGTGAGCACCTTCGAGCTGCCCTGTTCTGCGGACATGCCACCCCCTTGAGGTCGCTGACGGTAGCTGCGGGCGCTCCCGTCGGAGGAAGCAGCCTCCACCTGAATACCGGCGGAGTGGCTGCGGCAAACGCGGTTCCAGCAGAATGTCACATGTCGGCAACACGCTGTAGCGCCAAGTCGACAAATCTGCGCTGGAAAGAGGGGGTGTGCGGCTTTTCAGCCAAGTCGGGGCATTACCCGAAAGGGTTACGCATCGATTCGATTTGCGGATCTGAGTCGCGCGAAGCTTCTGGCCAGCAGCCTTGACACATGCATTTGCGAAACGCCCAGCTCGGCGCTGATCTGAGATTGAGTCAAGTTGCTGTAGTAGCGCAGCAGCAGGATCCGCTGTTCGCGCTCGGGCAGTTGTACGAGCAGATGCCTGACGAGGTCGCGGTGCTCGACGCCGGCCAGCGCCGGGTCCTCGTATCCGAGACGGTCCAGCAGCCCCGGCAGCCCGTCACCTTCCTGGGCCGCCTCCAGTGAAGTCGCATGGTACGACCGTCCCGCCTCGATGCAGGCCAGTACCTCGTCCTCGGAGATGCGCAGCCGCTCGGCGATCTCGGCGGTCGTGGGAGACCGGCCGTGGGCCGTCGTGAGGTCCTCGGTGGCCCCGCTGACCTGGACCCACAGCTCGTGCAGCCGGCGAGGCACGTGCACGGTCCTGACGTTGTCGCGGAAGTACCGCTTGATCTCGCCCACGACGGTCGGCATCGCGAACGTCGGGAACTGCACGCCGCGGTCCGGGTCGAACCGGTCGATCGCGTTGATGAGCCCGATCGTGCCGACCTGTACGACGTCCTCCATCGGCTCGTTGCGGCTACGGAACCGGGCCGCGGCGTAGCGCACCAACGGCAGATTCGCCTCGATGAGCGCTCCGCGCACGCGGGCGTGTTCCGGCGTGCCAGGGGTCAGGCCCTTGAGTTCGCCGAACAGCACCTGAGTCAGCGCCCTGGTGTCCGCGCCACGGCTCTTGGCGGGGGCGGTCTCAGGCGGGAGCGGGGGCAGCTGCTGGGACTGCTGCTGGACCTGCTGGGGCGGAGCCTGAGGCGCTGTACTGGCCGGCACGGTCGCGCCACCCCTTTTCTCGGTCAATCACGATCAACCCATCCGTCAAAAGCGGTCATAGCATCACAAGACATGTGCACTGTGTGCAAGCACCGTATAGCTCCGTGTTGACGGCAAGTTGGGGCATACGCACGCAAAAGCCCCGCACCTGCACGGTGCGGGGCCTCGTGTTCCGGGGGCTCAGAATTCGTAGTCGGCGATCACCCACGTGGCGAATTCGCGCCACTGTCCGGCGGCCGCCTGGTGGGCCGGGTGTTCGATGTATCGCTTGAGGGCATCGCGGTCCTGGACCGCCGAGTTGATGGCGAAGTCGTACGCGATGGGCCGGTCGGTGATGTTCCAGGCGCACTCCCAGAACTCCAGCTCGGGGACGACCCCGTCAAGCTCCTGGAAGGCCTTCACGCCCGCGACGACGCGCGGCTCGTCGCGCTCGACGCCCTCGTTGAGCTTGAAGAGGACCAGATGGCGGATCAAGGGGCACTCCTTCGATACGAGCTTCGATGGGGAGGGCGCCTGCTCACTGGACCAGTTCGGACATGAACTCACCGACGCCCTGGGCGGCACTGGACACGCCTTCGAAGCCTACCTGCACGAGATCGGCCGCCCTGGAAGGGGAAGTGATGATCGTGTACAGCACGAAGACGACGACCATGTAGAGAGCTATCTTCTTCGTTTGCACCATCTGTGCGGCCTCCCCGCCGGTACCCTGCGCGCTCGCGTGACGCGGCAGTCTATCCGTACAGACGGCCGGTTCAGGGTTGGCCGGATGTGATCACTTACTCAGCGGGAAAATGAGCGGCGCAACACGAAAGCCCCGACTTATCGAGTCGGGGCTTTCGTTCTGAGCGGTAGCGGTGGGATTTGAACCCACGGAGGAGTTGCCCCCTCACACGCTTTCGAGGCGTGCTCCTTAGGCCGCTCGGACACGCTACCGAGAGAGAGCTTAGCCCACGCCGGGCCGTGCTCTGAAATCGGTTGTTCAGCGGTCCCTTCAGCCGTGCCTTCAGCGGTCCCTGAAGAAGGCCGTCAGCTGTGCCGAGCACTCCGCTTCGAGCACACCGTGGACGACCTCGGGCCGGTGGTTCAGCCTCCGGTCCCGTACGACGTCCCAGAGCGACCCGGCCGCGCCCGCCTTCTCGTCGAGCGCTCCGTAGACCACCCTGTCCACCCGCGACTGTACGAGCGCGCCCGCGCACATCGTGCACGGCTCCAGGGTGACGACAAGCGTGCAGCCGGTCAGCCGCCACTCGCCGAGCCGCTCGGCCGCCCTGCGGATGGCCAGCACCTCGGCGTGCGCCGTCGGATCGCCCGTGGCCTCACGCTCGTTGTGGCCCGCCGCGAGCAGCGAGCCGTCCGGGGCCAGCACGACGGCGCCGACCGGCACATCGCCGGCCTCCGCCGCCCGTGCCGCCTCGTCCAGTGCCAGGCGCATGGGCGTCTGCCACCGGTCCCGTACCGGATCTGGGTCAGGTGTTTCTGTTGTCACTGCCGGACTCACTACTGGACGGTCTCCAGGACTTCGGCGGCGCCCAGGACGTCGGCGATCTCGGTGAGCGCGTCGGTGCCGAGTGCGAGCAGTTCCTTCTCGGACAGGCCGACGTCCACCAGGATCCTGGTGTCTCCGAGCGGTCCCGTCGGTACGGCGCTGGTGTCGTCCAGCGTGATGTCCTCGTCGTCTTCCTCCTCCGGTTCGCCGTCCTCGGTGCCGTCGAGGTCGACGAGCTCTTCCAGGGCGTCGGGATCCTCGGGGTCCCGGCCGAGCAGTTCGTCGGTGAGCAGGATCTCTCCGTACGAGGAACGGGCGGCCGAGGCCGCGTCCGAGACATAGATGCGCGGGTCCTCCTCGCCGTCCACCCGGACGAGGCCGAACCATGCGTCTTCCTGCTCGATGAAGACGATCACCGTGTCGTCGTCGACCGTGGCCTCGCGGGCCAGATCGGTCAGGTCCGACAGCGTTTCCACGTCGTCGAGCTCCGTGTCGCTCGCTTTCCACCCGTCTTCGGTGCGCGCGAGCAGTGCGGCGATGTACACCGTGACTCTCCCACTGGTCTTGATGAAGTGCCGGTTGGAAGTCCTCCCGGCGCCGGAGGGTGTAGCTGGGGGTGGGGGAGAAACCGTTTCGCAGCCCTGAGCCCCGCCCACTCGGAATCGTGGCAGAAACAAAGCCTTCGCGAGAGGTCTTCCGCTCTTGCGTCGTGTACCAGTCGTACGAGAAAGCCACGACCGGGCCACTGACGGCTACCAGCGGAAGGTGCGCATCCGCATCTGCTGCCGCATCCGGGCCGCGCGGGCGCGGCGCGGCTGCACGCGGTCGCGCAATGCCTTGGCCTCGTGCAGTTCGCGCAGGAACTGGGCGCGTCGCCGCCTGCGGTCGGCGCCACTCTCGTCGCTGAGGTCCTGTTCCTGCTCGCCCTGCTCCTCTTGCTCAGCTTCGCGCATCGGCCACCACACCACCCCAATGCTGGGTTTGTCCTTCACCCACCTTCCCTCCGGCCGGCGGGTTGATGCCAGCCCTGGTCGGCACTGATGGGAGCGGGCCGCTGCCCCCGCTACTGTTGACGCCATGCGGATCCATGTCGTCGACCACCCTCTTGTGGCGCACAAACTCACCACGCTGCGCGACAAGCGCACCGACTCCCCGACCTTCCGGCGCCTCGCCGACGAGCTGGTCACCCTGCTCGCGTACGAGGCCACCCGGGACGTGCGCACCGAGCAGGTCGAGATCCAGACCCCGGTGTCGCCGACGGCGGGCGTGAAGCTGTCGTACCCGCGCCCCCTGGTCGTACCGATCCTGCGGGCCGGTCTCGGCATGCTCGACGGCATGGTGCGGCTGCTGCCGACCGCCGAAGTGGGCTTCCTCGGCATGATCCGCAACGAGGAGACGCTTGAGGCGTCGACCTACGCGACGCGGATGCCGGAGGACCTCTCGGGCCGCCAGGTGTACGTACTGGACCCGATGCTGGCCACCGGCGGCACCCTGGTCGCGGCGATCCGTGAGCTGATCAAGCGCGGTGCGGACGATGTGACGGCGGTTGTGCTGCTGGCGGCGCCGGAGGGTGTCGAGGTCATGGAGCGCGAGCTGGCCGGCACGCCGGTCACCGTCGTCACGGCGTCGATCGACGAGCGCCTGAACGAGCACGGCTACATCGTGCCGGGGCTGGGCGACGCGGGCGACCGGATGTACGGCACGGCGGACTAGCAGCCGTCCGTACGCTCCTCAGGCGTACGTTCTCAGTCGTACGGTTCTCAGCACTTCCCGGAGGGCGCGGGCGAGGGATTGGCCAGCGTGGCCATGGCCTTGTCCGCGTCCTTCTTGGTGTCCAGCTCCTTGAAGGCCGTGCCGAGGATCAGGTCCACGTCGCTGCCCTCACGCGCGTCCGTCTTCTGTACGGCGCCCGTGAGATGCGCACCGAGTACCGGCAGCATGCCGGAGGCCGCCTTGGGGGCGCCCAGCAGTATCCCGGCGCCCTTGACCTTTTTGTCGTACGCCTTCGGCGCGTTGCCGACCTTGCCGATCTTGAAGCCGCGTTTCTTGAGCTCGTCGGCGGTGCCCTTGGCGAGGCCGCCGCGCTTCGTCGCGTTGTAGACGTTGACCTTGATCGCGCCCGGCTTGGGCAGCGTACTCGGCGCTCCGGACGCCGATCCGTTCGGCTTGCCCTGTTTGGCGCAGCCCTGTTTCTTGCGGACGGCCGTCGAGTGCTTCCCGCCCCCCGTGAAGACCTCGATGAGCTGAAGCGTCCCCCAGCCGATCAGGCCGAGGGCCACGACCGAGGCCATCACCGCGAGGATGATCCTTCGTCGGTTCCGGGGGCGTCGCATGCGCGGGTACTTGTCGCCCGTAATGCGGTACTTTCCGCCCATGCCGGGGGGAGTCAGCATGCTCATGAGCGCAGCGTAATGCGACTCGGTGATGATGCCTACTAAATGATCAACCACTTGGGTCAGGCCAACCCATAAGGCTCAACAGCCCGGCCTGCCGGACCCTCGGATGCCTCAGATGTGTCCCGGTGTCCCGGACGTCTCAGATGCCGTCGAGTTCCAGGACGCGCGCGTGCAGCACCTGGCGCTGCTGGAGCGCGGCGCGGACGGCGCGGTGCAGCCCGTCCTCCAGGTAGAGGTCGCCTTGCCACTTCACGACGTGCGCGAAGAGGTCGCCGTAGAACGTCGAGTCCTCGGCGAGGAGCGTCTCGAGATCCAGCTGACCCTTGGTGGTCACGAGCTGATCGAGGCGGACCGGGCGCGGCGCGACATCCGCCCACTGACGGGTGCTTTCCCGGCCATGGTCGGGGTATGGCCGGCCGTTTCCGATGCGCTTGAAGATCACACGGAAAGCCTACCGGGCAAGCGGCTCCGGGCGCAGCCATGAGGCGGGGGTTCAAAAGTCGTATTCAATGCCATAACGGGAGTAAATCGTGAGCGGAAGTGCGTCGTCCGGTGTCTCCCGCCCTCTATCCGGGCACTCGGCGCCCCGCGCCCGCCCGCCTACGCCTTCTTCTTGGCCGGAGCCGCCGCCTTCGCCGCCCGCTTCGCCTCCTGCTTGAACGCCCGCACCTTCGCCAGCGACTCCGGCCCCGTGATGTCCGCGGCCGACCGGTACGACCCCTCGTCGCCGTACGCCCCGGCCGCCTCCCGCCAGCCCTCCGGCCGCGCGCCGAGCTGCTTGCCCAGCAGCGCGAGGAAGATCTGCGACTTCTGCTTGCCGAAGCCGGGCAGGTCGTTCAGGCGGGCCAGCAGCTCCTTGCCGGTGGCAACGTCGCGCCACACCCCGGCCGCGTCCCCGTCGTAGTGCTCGACCAGGTACTGGCAGAGCTGCTGCACGCGCTTCGCCATCGATCCCGGGTAGCGGTGCACGGCCGGTTTCGCCGACAGCAGGTCCACGAAGGCCTCCGGGTCGTACGCGGCGATCTCGTGCGCGTCCAGGTCGTCGCCACCCATGCGCTGGGCGATCGTGTACGGGCCCGTGAACGCCCACTCCATCGGTACCTGCTGGTCGAGCAGCATGCCGACGAGGGCGGCGAGCGGGCTGCGGCCGAGCAGTTCGTCGGCGTCCGGTTGCTGGGCGAGTCGAATCACGGTGCTCATCTCTCGATGATCACACCTGCCGTCTCCCGCCGCATTACGCAAGACGATTCGTCTCGCCACCCTGTCGGCGTACGTCCCGGGGGCGCGTGGGCGTGGCCCGGCGAATGATCGAGAGGCAGCAAGGAACTGCTCCTCTCCGGAAGGACCCCGGCTCTCATGTCCGAACCCCAGTGGGGCCCGCGCCCCGAGGGCGGCGGCACGCCCCCGCCCTGGTACGGCTACCCGCCACCCCCGAGGAGGCGCCGGGTGTGGCCGTGGGTGCTCCTGGGTATCGCGGTTCTCATCGTGCTGGGCTGCGTCGCGATCGCCGCGCTGGTCTTCAGCGAGGTCGACGAGGAGGCGGACCGGAAGGTCCGGGTGACGTACGAGGTGACGGGCGACGCGAATGACGCCTCGATCACCTACACCACCTGGAACAACGGCAACACGTCGTCGAGCAGCGTGTCCGACGCCCGCCTGCCGTGGCGCAAGGAAGTGGAGAGCACGGGCCTCATGAAAGGCGGCTCGCTCGTCGTCACCCTTGGGGAATCCGGCGGGACGGCCACATGCTCGGTGACGGTGGACGACAACCCACCGCAAACGTCCACGGCGCGGGGGAAGTTCGCGACGGCTACATGTGACGGCTTCTGAGGAGTCACCCCATTCAACTGGTACGTCCCACCCACCGGCCCCGCGCATCCCGTCCCGTCCCGTCCCGTCACATCACCACAGCTTCAAGCCCGCGTACGGGTCCCTCCCCGCGGCGATCTCCTCCGCCAGGTCCGCCAAGTGCTTCTGCACCGCCATGAACAGGCCCGGGCCGAAGGTCACCCTTGCCACTCCCGCTGCCGCCAAGTCGGCCAAGGACAAGGGGCTTCCGGGACCGTACGCGATGTTGACCGGGGCCCCTATGCCCTTCACCAGCTCGCGTACCGTCTCGGCGGACAGGGCCTGCAAGGAGAGCGCGTAGATGCAGTCCGCGCCCGCTTCGGCATACGTGCGGCCCCTGGCCACCGCTTCCGACAGGAGGTCCCGGCGTTCCTCCTCCGTGGCGGGGTTGCCGCGCAGCAGCGTGTCCGTGCGGGCGTTGATCACCACGTGGGGGGCGGCCCGGCGGAACGCGGACAGGAACTCGGCCTGCTCGTCGGCTTCCACCATCGCGCCCGTACGCGGGTCGGAGTCCTCCAGGTTGCAGCCCACCGCGCCGGTCTCCGCCAGGCGCTCGGCGAGCTCGGCGGGCGGCAGGCCGTAGCCGCGTTCCAGGTCGGCGGTGACCGGTACGTCCACGGCCCGCACGATGCGGGCCACCGCGGCGAACATCTCCGCGGCCGGGGCCGCCTCGTGGTCCTCGAAGCCCAGGGCCGGGGCGACCGCCGCACTGGCCGTGGCGACGGCCGGGAAACCGGCGGCCACGACCGTACGGGCGGAGGCCGCGTCCCAGACGTTCGGCAGGACGACCGGCTTGCCCGGAACATGCAGGGCGCGCAGCGCGGCGGCTCGGGATGCCGTCATTACCGTGCCTGCGGTGTGTGTGAGCCGGGCATCATCCTGGTCGTCACCGCCAGCCGGTTGAAGGTGTTGATGATCGCGATCAGCCACGTCAGGGCGGCGAGTTCGTTCTCGTCGAAGTGGGCGGCGGCCTCGGCGTACACCTCGTCGCTCACCCCGCCGTTCGCAAGCAGCGTGCCCGCCTCGGTGAGCGCCAGCGCCGCGCGCTCCCGCTCCGTGAAGAACGGCGTTTCCCGCCAGGCGTTCAGCGCGTGCATACGCTGGTGCGTCTCGCCCGCCGCAGCCGCGTCCAGAGTGTGCATGTCGAGGCACATCGCACAGCCGTTGATCTGCGAGGCGCGGATCTTCACCAGCTCCTGGAGCGAGTACTCCAGGCCGCCCATGGCGTGCACGGTCTGGGCGAGTTCCAGCATCTTCTCGTAGGCGGCGCCGGAGTGCTTGAGGAGGTCGATGCGTGTCGTTCCAGCAGTCGTCTCTGTGGTCATGACGTCGACATTAGGCAGTGGTGGGGCGGCCGGTATGGTCCAATTCCATGGCGCTCGACTGGACCACATTCGGTGTTGACCTGCACCTCGACCTCAACACCGAAGCCGAAGGCGGCCTCCGGGCCGGCATCGAGCGCGCCCTGCGCGCAGCCATCAGGGACGGCAGGCTCGCCCCGGGCAGCCGTCTCCCCGCCACCCGGACACTGGCCGCCGAACTGGGCGTGGCGCGCGGCACGGTGACAGCGGCGTACGAGCAACTCGTCGCGGAGGGCCACCTGTCGGCCAGGAGCGGGGCGGGCACCGTGGTTTCCGAGCTGCTCCCGGCGCGCGTCGCGGGCGAGACGCGCGGTGCGACCGGGGGGACCGGAGGGAGCGCGTCCGGTGCGCTGCCGCCCGCGCGCCACAACCTGCTCCCCGGGCGCCCGGACGTCTCCTCGTTCCCCGTCGACGCCTGGCTGCGCGCCGCCCGCCGCGTGCTGCCGCGCACCGAGGTCGAGGCGTTCTCCGTGGGAGACCCGCGCGGCCACATCGCGCTGCGCACGGCGCTCGCCGGATATCTGGGCCGGACCAGGGGCGTACTGGCCGACCCGGAGAGGATCATCGTCACGACCGGTTTCATGCAGGGGCTCGGGCTGCTCGCCCGCGTCCTGCACGACGACGGCTGCCGGACGGTGGCGATGGAGGACCCGTGCGCACCGTTCCACCGCGAGGTGGTGCGGCGGGCGGGGCCGGGCGTCGTACCGCTGCCGGTCGACGAACTGGGCGCCTCCGGCCACGTACCGGACGGAGCGGGGGCGGTCGTAGTGACCCCGGCGCATCAGGCGGTACTCGGCGTCGTCCTCGCGCCCGAGCGGCGCCGGGCGCTGGTCGAGTGGGCGGCGTCGGGCGGAGGGCTGGTCGCCGAGGACGACTACGACGGCGAACTCCGCTACGGCAGGCAGCCCGTGGGCGCCCTGCAGGGCATCGCGCCGGAGCACGTCGCGTACCTCGGGACGGCCTCGAAGATCCTGGGGCCTGGGATACGGCTGGGCTGGATGGTGCTGCCGGAACGGCTGGTCGATGCAGTCGCCGACGCCAAGTTCTACGCGGACATGCAGACCGAGGTGATCGGTCAGCTGGTGCTGGCCGAGCTGATCACCAGCCATGAGTACGACCGCTACGTACGCGCCCAGCGCCTGCGCTACCGGCGCCGCCGCGACCAGCTGCTGCGCAGGCTGGCCGACGAGGTGCCCTGGGTGAAGGTGCACGGCGCGGCTGCCGGCGTACAGCTGGCGCTCGAACTCCCCCTCGGCGGCCCGACGGAGGACGAGGTGTGCGCCCGCGCGGCGGCCCGGGGCCTGCGGTTGATCCCCCTGGCCACGGTCTGGCACACGCCGGACCCGGCGCGTCCCGGCGGAATAGCCGTCGGCTACGGGACACCGCCCGAGCACGGGTACTCGGCCGCGCTGGACGCGCTGATCGGGACGCTGCGGGATGTCTCGTCCGCTGGTGGGCGGTCGCCGTCATGACGTGAGCGACGATGTGAACGACGCTATTCGGCGACGCACAGCACCGGCATCCGCTGCACCAGGTTGTTGGCGAAGCCGCCCCGGTTCCAGGGCTGTTCGAGCGGCTGTGTGTTGCCGTCCGCGTCCGTGGCGCGGGCGCTGAGGACGTGACTGCCCGGGGTGGCCGTCCACGGTGCGTGCCACCCTCGCCAGGCCCAGGCGTGGCCGTCCTGCGGGGCGAGCGTGGCTTCGCTCCAGGAGTGGCCGTCGTCCGTACTCACCTCGACCCGCGTGACCGGGGCGTACCCGGACCAGGCCCGGCCCTCAAGAACCACCTGACCAGGACGTACGACACGGGTTCTGGACATGAATTCCGGGAACCCGGGCGGTGCGATCAGGGCCCGCGGCGCGATGCGTGTCACCGGCTCGCCCGGCTCGTCGGCCTCCTGCCGGAAGCGGTACGCCACCGTCATCTGGAAGCCGGTGAACGGCGCGTCCGTGAGCGTGATGTCGCGAAGCCACTTCACGTGCGCCATGCCGTACCAGCCGGGGACCACCAGCCGCAGCGGATGCCCGTGCTGCGGCGGCAGGGGCCGGCCGTTCATGCCGTACGCCACCAGCACCTCGGGACGCGGATCGCCGCCGGTGGCCACCTCCAGCGGCAGGCTCCGCCGGTAGTCCTGCTCCACGCCGCGCTCGACGCCGTGGTCGGCGCCGGTGAAGACGGCCTCGACGGCGTCGGACTCGACTCCGGCCTCGGCGAGGAGGAGACGCAGGGGTACGCCGGTCCACTCGGCCGTTCCGACTGCCTCGACGAGCCAGGGCTGGCTCACGGGCCGGGGCGTGAGCCGGGCCCGGCCGTTGCCCGCGCACTCGATCGTCACGCGGTGGGTGACCGCCGGGAACGACCGCAGCGTCTCCATGTCCAGCGTCAGCGGGCTGCGGACGCGGCCGCCCACGGTGAGGCGCCAGTCGTCGGCGCGGGCGGCGGGGATGTCGTAGTGGACCAGTACGTAATGCAGTCCGGGCGGGGTCAGGTCGTAGCGCAGGGCTTCCAGCGGCAGTCCGTGGTTGCGGGTCGCCAGGGCGAGCTCCTCGGGGCTGATGCCCTCGGTGGGCTCCGCGATGCGGCTCGGCGGGCTGATGTCGCCGAAGGGGTCGCTGGAGGGGCGGCTTTCCATGAATTCATCGTGAGCCTTTGCCCGGGACCCGGCACCTCAGGCGAAATCCGGCGGAATTGCGAGCCCCTCCCACCGGCAGGATCCTGGAAATGTCAGCCGTCGTGGTGTCGGGCGTCCGATTCGCCTGCCGCAGACGGGGGTGCCGGGCCGCCGGTGCACAGCCGCTCACCGGCAGCCCCACGGGGGAGAGGCCGGGTGGGAAGCGGTCCGCGTCTCGGTTTAAGGAGCAGGCCATGGACGGCGCGACTCTGGAAGCGACGACTCTGGAAGCGATGGAGGCCGCGGTCCGCGGCCCGGTCATCGGCCCGCAGCACCCGGACTACCACCAGGCTCGCAAGATCTACAACGCGATGATCGACAGGTACCCGGCCGCCATCATGCGGTGCACGGACGCGGGCGACGTCATGGCCTCCGTCGATTTCATACGCGACCAGGGCCTCGAACTCGCCGTACGGGGCGGCGGACACAGCGGCCCCGGCCTGTGCGAAGTGGACGGCGCCGTCACCATCGACCTGTCGCCCATGCGTTGGGTGCACGTGGACCCCGAGACCAGGACAGCCCTAGTCGGCGGCGGCAGTCAGCTCGGCGACCTCGACCACGCCTCCCACGCCTTCGGCCTGGCCACACCCGCCGGAATCATGTCGACGACCGGCGTCGGGGGCCTGACCCTCGGCGGCGGCCACGGGCATCTCACGCGCAAGTACGGCCTGACGGTGGACAATCTGCTGGCCGCGGACGTCGTGCTCGCCGACGGCAGCTTCGTCACCGCGAGCGCGAAGGAGTACCCGGACCTGTTCTGGGCTCTGCGCGGCGGCGGCGGGAACTTCGGCATTGTCACGTCGTTCACCTTGCAGCTGCACCCGGTGCACACCGTGGGGTTCGGGATCACCGTGTGGCCGGTCGACCGTACGCCGGACGTACTGCGCTGGTACCGCGAATTCCTGCCGCAGGCCCCCGACGACCTGAACGGCTTCTACAACCTGCTCACCGTGCCGGCCGGTCCGCCGTTCCCCGAGGAGATTCACAACCAGAAGATGTGCGGCGTGGTGTGGTGCTGGACAGGGGACCTGGCCGGCCTCGACGACGCACTCGCCGCCGTCAACGACGCGGGCCCGCCCGCCTTCCACTTCACGACACCGATGCCCTACCCCGGGGTGCAGAGCCTGTTCGACGAGCTGATTCCCGCCGGCCTGCAGTGGTACTGGCGCGGGCACTTCTTCGACCGCATTACGGACGAATCCCTCGACGTACACGCCAGGTTCGGCGAGAACGTGCCGACCGACCTCTCGACGGTGCACCTCTACCCGGTCGACGCCGCCGCCGGGCGCGTCGACAAGGACGACACCGCGTGGAGCTACCGGGACGCGATCTGGTCCGGCATCGTCGGCGGCGTCGACCCGGATCCGGCAAAGGCAGAGATCGTCAAGCAGTGGGCCGTCGACTACCACCAGGCTCTGCAGCCGCACTCCATGGGCGGCTCGTACGTGAACTTCATCGGCGCGGGCGAGGGCCAGGATCGCGTCAGGTCGACCTACCGTGACCACTACGGCAGGCTCGCGCAGATCAAGGCGACGTACGACCCGGACAACCTCTTCCACGCGAACCAGAACATCGAGCCGGCCGGTTGAGTCAGTTGAGCACGCTGATCAGGGTGCTGCTCGTCGAGGACACCACCCTCATGCGGGGAGCGCTCGCCGCCCTCCTCGACCGCGAGACGGACATCGACGTCGCCGTGGAAGCCGGACGGAACGGCTCGGTCCTCGCCCACGCCGCGACGTACCGCCCCAATGTCGCAGTGATCGACGTCGACTCCCGGGAGCGTGAGGAACTTGCCCTGGGGGGCGAGCTGTCCGCACAACTCCCCGAGTGCCGGACGCTGCTGGTCACCGGCTCGCCGACGCCGGAATGCCTCATGCGGGCGCTGGCCCAGAGGGCTCCCGGCCTCGTCGGGAAGAACACCTCTGCGGACCGGCTGGTCGAGGGCATCCGCACGGTCGCGGGGGGACAGCGGTTCATCGACCCTGAGCTCGCGCTGCGGGCGATCAACGCGGTGGAGAGCCCGCTGACCCCGCGGGAGCTGGAAGTGCTGCGGATGGCTGCGGAGGGCACGCCGACGCGGGAGATCGCCGACCGGCTGGCGCTTTCGGTGGGCACGGTACGAAACCACCTGTCGACGGTCGCGAACAAGGTGGGTGCACGTAACCGGGTCGACACGATCCGGATCGTCCGTGAGTCGGGTTGGTTGTAGCTGGAGTTGTGAGTTGTACGGCGGATTGGTCATCCCGTACGCGTCGTACGCGCGACGGGACGGTACGGCGATACCGGTGACGCGGCCGACTCCCAGTGGCCCACCAGATCGCGGTAGAGCGCCGAGTCGGCCATCAGCTCCTCATGCGTGCCCAGCCGGGCCCGCGTACCGTCCAGCAGCAGAATCAGGTCTGCCCGCAGTGCCGAGCTGATCCGGTGTGCGAACACGATCAATGTGCCCGGGCGGCGGGCGAAGGCCTGCTCTGCGACCGCTTCGGCGGCCGGGTCGAGGTGGCATGTGGCCTCGTCCAGCAGAATCAGCTGCGAGGGCGGCAGGAACGCGCGGACGAGCGCGACCAACTGGCGTTCACCGGCCGAGAGTTCCTGCGGTTCGAGTGGCGCGTCGTAACCGCCCAGGCGCTCCACGAGCGGCCCCGCACCCACCGCGCGGACCGCTGCGTCCGTCTCCGACCGCTCGGCGCCGGGCTCCAGGTAGGTGAGGTTCTCCCAGAGCGTGCCGCCGAAAACGTACGCCTCCTGAGGGATCAGCACGCGCCGCCGTGCCAGGGCCTCGGCGCCGCATGTACCCGGCGTACGGACGGGCGCGCGGACGGGCGTACCGCCGATGCGTACCTGCCCGGCTTGCGGTTCGAGGAGCCCGGCGACCAGCGCGGCCAGGGTGGACTTCCCCGCGCCGCTCGGTCCTACGACGGCCAGGTGATGCCCCGGGCAGAGCGAGAGGTCGAGGTTCTGGATCACCGGCTCCGCAGATCCGGCGTAGCCGAAGGTGACGCCACGCAGTTCCACGCCGGGCCCGCGCGGCGATGCCGCCACCGGCGCGGTCGAGGGGCGCGGTCCCGTCGACGGGCGCGGGCCGGGCCGTTCCGCCTCCGCAGCCGCCGCCTCCGGCGAAATGTGCGCCGCCTCCGCGATACGGCCGAGGGATACCGCCAGCCACAGGCCGCTGCCGCCGACTCCCCGGACGAAGTCCTGCAGTGCCGGTTGCAGGCCCTGCGACACGTACGCCACCGCCCCCAGGACCGCTCCCGCCGTCACGCCGCCCCGTAGCAGCCAGGGCGTACCGGCCAGGATGAGCAGGATGGGCATCCAGCCGCTGATTCCCAGGGCCGCGGTCCGGAGCGCCGTGAGCCGGGCAAGGGCCCGGGCGGCCTGTGCCGAGGCGTCGATACGGTCCTCTGCCTGCGCCCGGACGCGTTCCTCGGCGCCGCAGGCGACCACGTCCCGCAACCCTCCCACTGCTCCGCTCACGGCCTCCGCCAGGCCCTCGTCCGCCAGGACGAGGGCCCGCTGCCGGGCGGCCATGGAGCGGAGCGCCGCGAGGAAGATGGCGAGGCCGGTCAGCAGCGGCGGCAGGACCAGGAGCAGCAGGGCGGGGTCCAGGGAGGCCAGGCCCAGCGCCACGCTCACCACCGTGATGACGAAGGTCTGTACGAACATGACCACCGCCCCGTACGCCTCCCGAGCGATCTCCACGTGCTCGGTGAGGCGTGCCACGGCGGCGGTGTCGGCGGGTTCACCCTGCCGGGCCGAGTGGCGCAGGGTGCCGGTCGTGACCAGGGTGACCAGCTCGTCGCGGAACGGCTCGACGACCGCGGCGAGCCCCAGCGCGGCGTGCCGTGTGCCCCACGCCCCGATCAGGACGGCGCCCGCCAGCAGCCCGAGCCAGGCCAGTCCCTCGCCCGCCCGGCCGGCCAGGAAGCCGTCGTCGACGGCACGGGCAATGACCCAGCCGGACAGGAAGGCCGGTACCGCCTTCACGAACGACCAGCCAGAGAGCCGAAGGAACTCGCGGCGCCGCCGGTGCAGCGTCGAGCGCAGGAGGCCGCCGGCTGCCCGGTTCACGGGGCACTTCCTGTGTGTGCGACCGGCGGGACGGGCTCGTCGGGCTGGACGGGCTCTACCGCCTGGACCGGCCGTATCGGCTGGTGGACGGGCTGTACCGGCTGGAATACAGCCCGGTATTCGGGGTCGGCCCACAGTTCGCCGTGCGTCCCCTCCGCGCGCACCCGCCCCCCGTCGAGCCAGACGACGTACTCCGCCCTGGCGGCGGTGGACGCCCGGTGCGTCACGACGATCCGGGTACGGTCGGCCAGCGCGCCGGTCAGCGCCTGGCTGATGTGGTGCTCGGTCACGGTGTCGAGGCTGGCGGCGACATCGTCGAGTACGAGGACCCGCCCGGCCTGGACGAACGCGCGTGCAAGCCCGATGCGTTGCGCCTCACCGCCCGACATCGGGGCCTCGGCGAGCGGGGTGCCGTAACCGGCCGGCAGGTGCCGGATGAACACGTCGGCCCTGGCCGCGGTCGCCTGTGCGACCAGCTCGTCGGCGGAGGGCGTTCGTGGCCCGAACCCGATCGCGTCGGCAATGGTGTCGCCGAGCAGCACCGGGCGTTCGAAGCCGTACGCCACCGCCCTCCGCAGCTCGTCGCGGTCCAGGCGGCGCAGCGGCACGCCGTCCAGCAGCACTTCGCCCTCGTCGGGGTCGACGAGACGCCCGGCCAGCGCGGCCAGCAGCGACTTGCCGGACCCCGACCGCCCCACGACCGCGACCAGAGCCCCGCCCCGCACAGCAAGTCGGAGGTCGTCGAGCACGACGGCACCGCCCGGCGTGCGTACGGTCACCCGCCGGAATTCCAGCCGCCCGTTGCCTGTGTCGACGTTGCTGCTTCCTTCGACGGGGAGCCGCTCCGCGCCGTACCGCATGGCCGGTTCGTCGATGACCTCCGCGACCCGGGCGGCCGTCGCGCGGGCGAAGGTCAGCTTGCTCACGGACGACACGATGGAGTCGACGCCCATGGCCAGCAGCACGTACTCGCTCGCGGCGAGCACCTCACCCGGGGTGATCCGTCCCCGGGAGAGTTCCAGTCCGGCCACCGCCAGCACGGCGATCTGCAGCAGGGGTACGACGAGGGCGTTGCGTGCCGTGACCCGGGCGAACGCGCGCCACATCCCCAGGCCGTTGCGGCGCAGCTCCGGCAGCGGCGCGAGCACCCTTCCGATCTCGCGTTCGGCCGTCCCCGCCACAGCGATCGTGCGGATTCCGGCGAGGGCGTCACCAAGGCGTGCGGCGATCCGGCCCTGTGTCGCGAAGTACTGCTCGTTGAAGTCCGACACGTCGCGTACGAAGGCGCGTACGAGGAGGACGACCAGGGGCAGCCCGGCGAGGAAGGTCACGCAGAGCCAGGGGTCGATGAGCGCCAGCGCGACGACGCCGCCGATCGGGGGGACGAGATCGGTGATGCCCCAGACCAGGCTAGACGGGGCGCTTCCCGTACGGGCCGTGTTGCTCACCAGGCGGCTCACCAGGTCCCCCGCACCGAATCGCCGGGTGGCCCGGGTGCCCAGCGCGAGCATGTGCCGCAGCAGCGTCCGGCGCAACCACACGATCGCCCGGGCATTGGCCACCGCTCCGACGAAGTCGTCCGCCGCGTCACACACCACCAGGATCACGATCGACACCGCGGACATGGAGAGCCAGAGTGTCGCGTCGCGACCGTCGAGCATGGCGTCGAGGGCACGCCCCATGACCGTGGGCAGTGCCAGATACACGCCGGCCAGCAGCAACGCTGTGGCAGCCAGGACGCCGACCGGTGCGCCACCCCGCCGGGCTGCCGCGAGCAGCAGCCGATCCGCCGCACGTCGGGCCACGGGCCACTCCCGTCACGATTGCGGTCACGGTAGGGGCGGGGGCACGCGGTCGTGCCCCCGCCTTTCCAGCGGTCACTCGCCTTTCCAGCGGTCACTCGTAGTCGCTCAGAACAGCGAGCAGAGCAGGCTCAGGAAGCTGCGCCCGTCGTTGTTGCAGCCCTTGCTGGCGCGACTTCCGGGCGGCGGCTTGGCGCTGGTTTCGGGCGCCATCCCTTGCAGGTCAAGGAGCGTCATTTCCTTTCACCTCCTTTCTTTGCGGCTGGTCGGGGGCGGAAAGGTCGGAACGGAAAGGTCGGAAAGTCGGGGCGGGGCAAGGAAAGGCAGCTGCACAGTGTCGTGATGAAGGGCGGAGCCGAGGGCGAGCAGCACACCGGCGCTGCCGGTGGCCAGGTCCATGGAGAGCCGCATCAGCTGGTCGCCGGGGAAGGCAAGGTGCCCCTGGTAGTTACAGGCGTGCCGGGCCAGGCTGCGAATGTGGGCAGCGACCACCGGGTCCCGTTCGGCGGCCGTTCCGGGGGGATGCGCCCGGCTGAGGTGGAGGATCATCCCGGCCATGCCGTCGAAGAGCCCCGGTTCGATGCAGAACGGCGCCGTGGCGGCCCTGCGGATGGCCGTGGCCGCCTGCGCGAACTGCTCGTCCTCGCGGTGCTTGAGGTAGTCGTCGAGGACGAGGCCGATGCCCACACTGCCGTCGGCGAGGTACGGCATCGTCCGCCATCCCTCGTTGACCTCCATCACCCCGTCCGCGCGGACGACGCAGCGGCGCAGGTCCTGGCGCAGTGCCGTCGCGGCGAGATCGAGGAACTGTGCGTCGCCGGTGTGCTCGTAGAGCCGTACGAACATCAGCGCGGGCCCGGCAGAGCCCATCAGCAGCCCGGCGTACGGATGACCATTGCCGCTCACCTCCGGCACGGCGTCGGCCGGTCCCAGCCGCCCGGCGGCGACGTCCGCCACCTGGAGGGCGGCGTCCAGGAACGCGGGGTCGTCCGTGACGGACGCGAAGTGCAGCAGGTTCAGGCCGATTCCGGCCAGCCCGCCGCGCAGATCGAGCCCCAGCTGCTCCCACCGTTCGCCCGAGCAGATGTCGAGGACCTTCATCGCCTCGGCGCGGTGACCCAGGTGGTCGAGTACGTACGCGATGCCGTGCATGCCCTCGTAGAAGCCGAGGCGTGTCCCCGTCTCGGGGTGCAGGGCCCGCCGGACGAGCCAGTCCTCGTACTGCGGATGACGTCCGGCGCCGGTCACGTCCAGGGCGTACAGGACCCCTGCCGCGCCGTGGGCGAAGGCCAGAGCGGTGCCTTTTGTGAGGAACTGCTCGATGTCTCCGGGGAAGAGGCGGTCGTCCCGCTCCGGCGTGGCGCTCGCCAGGATGGCGGCGGAGAGGGAGTCACGGGCGCACTCCCAGCCCGGGCGGTCGGGATCCAGTCGCGGTTCGCCCGCGGCCGGTGCGCCTGTTGCCTGCCGCCCGGCGTCCCCGGTGATCAGCCGTACGGCGTCGTCCAGGAACCCGTCCGGCAGCGGGAACAGCCGTGCCGCCTCCCTGGCGAACTGGCCCGCCTTGCCCCTGTCCAGTTCGATCAGGCCGGTCAGCGGCATGAACAGGAAGAGACGCAGGCAGGCCAGGGCGTACCGGTCGATGCCGAACCCGGTGGTCTTGTGCGGGGCGACGAAACCCGGGGCGGCGAGCGTCTGTCGCCGCGGCTGTGCCGCGTCGGACGCGCCCTCGAAGTCGATCAGCACCACACGTCCGTCGGGCCGGACCAGAGCGTTGAGCGGGTGTACGTCGCCGATGACGACACCCCGCTCGTGCACGGCGGTGACCGCCTGCTCGATCTGCTGGAGCATGTCGAGCGCCCAGGACGTGTAGTCGGCGAACGCCGCGTCGTCGGGGTCCAGTGACACCAGGGGGTACCGGTGGACGAACTGCTCGTGGAGTGTCTCTCCCTCGATGAAGTCCTCGACGAGGAAGTGATGGTCCCCGAGCACGAAGTGGTCCCGTACGCCCGGAACGCAGTCGAGGCCGCCGAGCCGCTCCAGCGCCTCCCGCTCGCGCCGCAGCCGCGCCACCGCGTCCGCACCGTCCGGCGTGAGCCCCGCGTGCGGCCGGGCCTCCTTGAGCACGACGCGCTCCTCGGTGCGCAGGTCCACACCGGAGTACAGCCCACCACCGTTGGAGAAGTGCAGCGCCTTGTCGATGCGGTACGGGATGTCGGCCACGGTCGTACGCCCGCGTTCGGCGAGATGGGGCTCCAGGAACTCCGGCAGCCGGACCCAGTCGGGCACCCGGAACGTCGGTCCGCGCACGTCGGGCACCAGCCGGCCGGTCCCGTCCTCGATCGCGGGCACGACCTCGCCGTCGGCCGTGACGCAGTAGCGGTCGGCGAAGGCGCCGTACCTGACGTACAGCGGACCCGGCCCCCACCGCAGGTCGCTGAGGATGTACGGCCCCGGCTTCCCCTCCAGGACGTGCCCCAGATCGGTGAGCACCTGCCGGAGCTGGGCCTCGTCCCTCGGGTAGATCGTCACGAACTTGCCGCTCGCGCTCCGGTGCGCGTACTTCGCGTTGGCCAGGAGCAGGAACTCCCTGCTGGGCAGGAACTTGAAAGAGATCCGCCGCGGCAGGCAGTAGTCCCGGACCGCGGCGAGGATCTCCTCGGCGTTGTCGAGACACGCCGAGGCGTGGATCTTCCACCCCTGGCGGGGGAGCTTGGCGTCGTCCGGGCAGTAGACCACCCAGTCGTCGAGCTGGGCACGTACCCACGTGTCCGGGACCGTGCCCAGTGCGGCTTCCAGGTCGCCGCCTCCGTCGCGCGTGTGCGGCGGCGCGTCGTAGAAGCAGGGGTCTACGAGGCAGTACACCTCATACCGCTTGTCCATGTGCGCCTCCGGTGGGGCCACGTCTACTTCGACGATTCCAGAGCCACCGGCCGTCAACAACCACCACTTGTCACGCAATGGGCGTGAGATTCGCACCCCGGGACCGTGACATTCGCACGCCTCCCCCCAGGACGCGGCGCTGTCTGTGGCCCTCGCCCGTGCGGCTACTCGAATTGCTCGGACTTGGCCAGGAGACAGGCGAGTTGTGCCCTGCTGCGGCTGCCGAGCGCGTCCGCCGTCTTTTTGATGTGGTTGGCCACGGTGCGTGCGCTCATGCCGAGGCGCGTCGCGATGGCCGCGTCGGTGTGCCCCTCCACCATCAGGCGCAGCACGGTACGCCGCTTCTCCTCGGTCAGCGGGGCCGACCGCGCATGGGGCTCGCCGAGGTCGGCCGGATTCCCGGCCGGGCCTTCGCCGCCCCTGCGGGCCGAGGGGCCTTGCCCGGGCCGTGAGTCGGGCGCACGCTGGTCACATGGCTGCGCACGACGGCCCTACGCTCATCACTTCCGTACAGCGGGCCTTCCGCCTGTTGGAAGCGGTGGGCGCGCACGGGAACGGCGCGCCGGCGAAGCAGCTGGCACGCGAGACGGGCCTGCCTCTGGCCACCACCTATCACCTGTTGCGGACGCTGGTCCACGACGGGTACGTACGGAAACTGGACGACGGCGGGTTCGTCATCGGGGACCAGCTGGACGTGCTGCACGCCGGAAGCCGCGGGCAGGCGCTGCTCAGCCGCATCCGCCCCATGCTCGCCGCTCTGCGGGACGAACTGTCGGCCGCCGCTTACCTGACCTTCTACGAGGAGGGCGAGATCCGGGTCGCCGAGATCGTCGACAGCCCCCGGGCGCAGCGGGTCGATCTCTGGGTGGGATTCGAGGACGCCGGGCACGCCACCGCGCTCGGGAAGTGCGTACTGCGCGAGCTCGACGACGAGTCCCGCAACGACTACCTCTCCCGGCACTCCCTCGCCGACCTCACGCCCCGGACCATCACCCGGCGTTCCGAACTGATCCGGCGACTCGAGTCGCCGACCACCGCCCCGGCCGTCCTGGACCTGGAGGAGTACGCCCTCGGTACGGTCTGCGTCGCGGTGCCCGTCTACAGCGGCGACAAGCTCGGCTCGCTCGGCATCTCCATGCGGGCGGACCGGCTCTCCCGCATCGATGAGGTGCGAGAGCGTCTGGTGCCCACAGCCGGCCGCGTGACCAGGGGTCTTTCGCTCACTATCTGAAATTCCTGTCCTTGTGGCGCCCGCACGGAACCTGTTCTCTGGACGAAAGGGACATTCGGGCGTATGTGCCGCCACCGGGAGAGGACTGCGGACCACAACATGAGTCAGGCGCGAGACCATGAAGGCGGCTGGTGGCCGACGAGGTCGTTCACGAAGACCCGGACAGGAGCCGCCGCGCACTTCGCCTCCGTTGCGCCCGTGCTGATCGTCTCTGTCGTTGTACTCCTCGGCCTCGTCAGCGGAGCCGCGATGACCTGGCTGCCCCTGCTCGCCGCCGGACCCGCGCTGGCCGCCACCACCAGTCGGCCGTGGGGGGTTCTGTGTGTCGGCTTCCTCGCCGCCGTTCTGGGCGCTGTGCTCGGGGTTCGGGACGGCGTACCTGGTCGCGAGCTGGCCATCGTGCTCTCGGCATTGGTAGCCGTAACCCTGGCGTGCGGCCTGACCAGCGGGCTGCGCGTGCGCCGCGAGCGGGTACTCGCGGCCGTGCGCTCGGTCGCCGAGGCCGCCCAGCACGCCCTCCTCAAGCCCGTGCCCGCAACGGTCGGCCCGTTTCAGGTGGCCGTCCGCTACAGCGCCGCCGATGCGGAGGCCCGCATCGGCGGGGACCTCTACGCGCTGGTGCCGACTCCGTACGGGGTCAGGCTGATCGTGGGCGACGTGCGGGGAAAGGGGCTGCCCGCGGTGGGCACCGCCGCCCTGGTGCTCGGCGTCTTCCGCGAGGCCACCTACGACGAGCCGGACCTCCTCGACGTCGTCGGCAGGATCGAGCGAAGCCTGGCGCGCAATCTGGGTTCCGACGACTTCGTCACCGCCGTCGTCGTCGGGTACCCCGGAGCCGGAAGCATGGAGGTGGTCAACTGCGGACACGCTCCGCCGCTGGTGGTCCGCGATGCACAGGTACTGGCCGTCGATCCGACCCATCCGGCTCCACCGCTCGGGCTGCATGCCTTTACCGGCGAGACTCCGAGCCTGCAGACACTGCCCTTCGCCGACGGTGACCAGCTGCTCCTCTACACCGACGGCGTCACCGAGGCCCGCAACCACGATCGTGAGTTCTACCCGCTCGTCGAGCGGGTGGCGCGGCACGTGTCGGACGAGCCGTCCCGTACCCTCGCCGCGCTCCACGACGAACTGCTGGCGCACGTCGGCGGCCGGCTCCACGACGACGCGGCCCTGCTCCTGCTCCGGAAACCGGCCGCTGTCGGCCTGGCGGACCGGCTTCTCGCCCAGTCCCAGCACGCTGACGCGGCCGGGGGAGAGATCCGGTTGTAACGGAAGCCGAGACGCAGACGACGAAGGCCCGGACCGTCGAAACGGTCCGGGCCTTCTGCCGGCGGAGGATACGAGATTCGAACTCGTGAGGGGTTGCCCCCAACACGCTTTCCAAGCGTGCGCCCTAGGCCACTAGGCGAATCCTCCGCCGCAAACAATACAAGACGTTGAGGAGTGCTCGCGAACACGTTCCTCCGCGTTGCCCGTGGTCGGGGCCCGGCTCGTTTTCCTGGGGGGCCATCCGCTACTGTGGGGGCCAGCCCCTCACGTGGCGCTATCTCACCGAACTCCCCCAGGGCCGGAAGGCAGCAAGGGTAAGTGAGCTCTGGCGGGTGCGTGGGGGGCGCTTGCGTTGGGCGGGGACGGTTGTCAGTGGGTCCCGATAACCTCGTATACGTGTCGTCCCTTGCGCTGTACCGCCGTTACCGTCCCGAGTCGTTCGCCGAGGTCATCGGGCAGGAGCATGTCACTGCCCCCTTGCAGCAGGCCCTGCGCAACAACCGGGTCAATCACGCGTACCTGTTCAGTGGGCCGCGCGGCTGTGGAAAGACGACCAGCGCGCGCATCCTCGCCCGCTGCCTGAACTGTGAGCAGGGGCCTACGCCCACCCCGTGCGGCCAGTGCCAGTCCTGCCTCGACCTGGCCAGGAACGGCCGGGGATCCATTGACGTCATCGAGATCGACGCCGCTTCGCACGGTGGCGTTGACGATGCCCGTGACCTGCGGGAAAAGGCCTTCTTCGGGCCTGCGAGCAGTCGCTACAAGATCTACATCATCGACGAGGCGCACATGGTCACCCCGGCGGGCTTCAATGCCCTGCTGAAGGTGGTCGAGGAGCCGCCGGAGCACCTCAAGTTCATCTTCGCGACGACGGAGCCCGAGAAGGTCATCGGCACGATCCGGTCGCGTACGCACCACTACCCCTTCCGCCTGGTGCCGCCGGGGACGCTGCGCGACTACCTGGGCGAGGTGTGCGGCAAGGAGGGCATCCCCATCGAGGAGGGTGTCCTGCCGCTGGTCGTACGGTCCGGGGCCGGGTCTGTGCGTGACTCGATGTCCGTCATGGACCAGCTCCTCGCCGGAGCGGCCGAGGACGGTGTGACATATGCCATGGCCACCGCGCTCCTCGGATACACGGAGAGCTCGCTGCTCGACTCCGTCGTGGACGCTTTCGCGGCGGGTGACGGGGCTGCCGCGTTCGAGATCGTGGACCAGGTCATCGAGGGTGGCAACGATCCTCGCCGGTTCGTGGCCGACCTGCTGGAACGGCTGCGGGACCTGGTGATCCTGGCCGCCGTGCCGGACGCGCGGGACAAGGGGCTCATCGATGCACCGGCGGATGTCGTGGAGCGGATGCAGGCGCAGGCTTCGGTGTTCGGCGCGGCCGAGCTGAGCCGCGCCGCCGACCTGGTCAACACCGGGCTCACCGAGATGCGTGGCGCCACCTCGCCGCGGCTGCAGCTGGAGCTGATCTGCGCCCGGGTGCTGCTGCCCGCCGCCTTCGACGACGAGCGCTCGCTGCAGGCCCGTCTCGACCGCCTGGAGCGCGGCGCCGGTGGCGGCTTCATGGCCGCGGGTGCGGCTCCCGGCCCCGCTATGGGGTACGTGCCGGGGCCTGAGGCTCATGCTGTGCCTGGGGTATCTGGTCCGGCTGCTCCGGTGGCTCCAGTGCCTCCGGCTGCTCCGGTGGCTCCCGTGCCTTCTGCGCCTGTCGCCGTTCCTGTGGCGGAGGCTCCTCCCGCCGAGAGCGTGGGTGGCGGGCAGCCACAGCGGCCCGGTGCCTGGCCCGGTGCGGGTGGTTCGGGGGGTGCCGGCGGCGGTGGCGGGCAGGAGGCCGGGCGCCGGCCCGGTGGCTGGCCCACAGCCTCCGCGCCGGGGCAGGGCCGGCCCGAACCGCAGCCCGCGCCCGCGCAGGCCCCGCCCGCTGCGGCGGCGCCCGCGCCTGCGACCTCGGCACCGGCCGCCCAGGGGGCCGTACAGGTGCAGAACATGTGGCCCGGGATCCTGGAGGCCGTCAAGAACCGCCGGCGGTTCACCTGGATCCTGCTCAGTCAGAACGCGCAGGTCACCGGCTTCGACGGAACCACGCTCCATCTCTCGTTCATCAACGCCGGAGCCCGTGACAACTTCACGAGCAGCGGCAGCGAGGACGTGCTGAAGCAGGCGCTGGCCGAGTCCTTCAACGTGCAGTGGAAGGTCGAGGCGGTCGTCGACCCGTCGGGTGGTGGCCACCCGCCCGGTAGCGGCGGCGGCTCGGGTGGCGGCGGTGGTTTTGGTGGGCGGCCGCCCGCTGCCCCGGCTCCGCGTCCCGCCCAGCAGCCCTACCAGCCCGGCCCGGCCGCCCCTGCGCCCCAGGCGCAGGCCCCCGCCGCCCAGACGCCGCCGCGTACGGCGCCCGAGCCTTCTCCCGGACCCTCCTACGCCGCGGAATCGCAGCCCCCGCCTCCACCGGTGGCGATCGAGGACGACGTACCGGCGGAGGACGACCCGGACCTCGTCGACTCCGCGCTGTCCGGCCACGACCTGATCGTGCGGGAGCTGGGGGCGACGGTCGTCGAAGAGTTCGTCAACGAGCAGTAGAAACGAGCAGTAGAGGCGAATACGACGAGTACGAGCGGGCAGCGCGGCGGGGTGACGGCGGCGCGCGGGCTAGGCTGCACCCCGTGAAGGTCCTCGTCATCGGCGGCGGCGCCCGCGAACACGCCCTGTGCCGCTCTCTGTCCCTCGATCCCGACGTCACCGCCCTGTACTGCGCCCCCGGCAACGCCGGCATCGCAGAGGTGGCCGAGCTGCACCCGGTGGACGCCCTCGACGGTGCCGCCGTTGCCCGGCTCGCCACCGAGCTCGGCGCCGGCCTCGTCGTTGTCGGCCCGGAGGCGCCGCTCGTCGCCGGGGTCGCCGACGCCGTGCGCGCGGCCAGTATCCCCTGCTTCGGCCCGTCCCGGGAGGCCGCCGAGCTCGAGGGCTCCAAGGCCTTCGCCAAGGACGTGATGGCCGGGGCGAACGTCCCGACCGCCCGTAGCTATGTCTGCACCACCCCCGAAGAGATCGACAGGGCGCTGGACGCCTTCGGCGCTCCGTACGTCGTCAAGGACGACGGCCTCGCCGCGGGCAAGGGCGTCGTCGTGACCGACGACGTCCAGGTGGCCCGCGCACACGCGCTGGCCTGCCAGCGCGTGGTCATCGAGGAGTTCCTCGACGGCCCCGAGGTGTCGCTGTTCGCCATCACCGACGGCGTCACCGTGCTGCCGCTGCAGCCCGCGCAGGACTTCAAGCGCGCCCTCGACGGCGACGAAGGCCCGAACACCGGCGGCATGGGCGCGTACTCCCCGCTGCCGTGGGCCGACCCCAAGCTGGTCGACGAGGTCATGGCGACCGTCCTCCAGCCGACCGTCGACGAGCTGCGCCGCCGCGGCACGCCCTTCTCCGGGCTGCTGTACGCGGGCCTGGCCATCACCTCGCGCGGCGTACGGGTCATCGAGTTCAACGCCCGGTTCGGCGACCCGGAGACCCAGGTGGTCCTGGCCCGCCTCAAGACCCCGCTGCTGAGCGTCCTGCTCAACGCCGCCAACGGCACGCTCGATGCCGAGCCGCCGCTGAACTGGCGCGACGACGCGGCCGTGACCGTCGTCATCGCCTCGCACAACTACCCCGAGACGCCGCGCACGGGCGACCCGATCGAGGGCCTCGGCGACGTGGCGGTCCAGGATGCGCCCCATGCGTACGTCCTGCACGCGGGTACCAAGCGGGAGGGCGACGCCGTTGTGAGCGCGGGCGGGCGTGTGCTGTCGGTGACCGCGACGGGATCCGATCTGGCGCAGGCGCGCGAGCGGGCGTACGCCGCGGTGGCCAGGATCCGGCTCGACGGGTCGCAGCACCGTACGGACATCGCCCAGAAGGCGGCGTCCGAGGCCTGAGCCTCTGGACCGGACACCGGCCGATGAGTGTCCGGTGTCCGACCGGTGTCTACCTGAGTCCGACCCTGAGCCCGACCTGAGTCCGATGCCCGACGGCGTCAGCACCTTTAGCCAAAGCCATTCCATCGAGTGACCGCTGGGCCATCCGGCTGACGGCCGCCGCAGCCCCAACTAGGGTGCGGCGCAAGCGTTCCGGCACTTGGCCCACCGACATTGCGATGTCAGTGGTGGGTGCCACAGTGGGGGAGTGAGCAAAGCCGTCGCAGGGCGAAGGGGGTGACGTCCGGCCGTGTCCGGTACCGGTACGGGAATGGAGATGGGCGCGCAGTCCGCGCGTTCCAGGGCTCTCGCTGTGCTGCGCATTCGCAGCAGAGCGCTGGCTGTCGCCCTGCTGCCTGCGGCTGTCGCCGTCGTGCTGCTCGCGGGCGGCGCCACGGGGCACTTCGGCGGAGGGGGCTGGGAAGCGGCGCGCTGGGCGGTGACTGTGTGCGCCGTGGTGGTGCTGCTGGTGGCCGCAGCCGTCGCGGCCGTGATCGTACGGGCGAGGCCCGCCGTCAGTCCCACGGTGGAGGTCGCCGAGGAATCCGCCCCCGATCTCTACCGGCTCGTACGGGACCTGGCGGACCGCCTGGAGGTGCCGGCGCCGTCCGCGATAGCGCTCACCCCCGACTGCGACAGCTGGCTGGAGGACCGCACGCATCCGGCGGCGGCCGCGTCAGCTTCCACGTCCGCTTCTGCCTCCGCCTCTGCGTCCACGCCGATACCGGACGCCGGGCGGCGCCGGGTCGCCGCTCCGGTGCTGGTCATCGGCTCGCCCTTCCTGTGGTGGATGCGGGTGGCCGAGCTGCGCGCGGTGCTCGCCCCGGTCGTCGCCGGTACGGGCCCCTCCGCGCACCCCGACATAGCCGCCGCCCGCCGCTTCGTGCGTGGCCTGGACGCGGCGGTGGCGGTTGCCTCCAGGCCCGGGCTCGGTCCGGTTCGCCGGATCCCGCTGCGTTTCCTCGGCTGGGTCGCGCGGTTGCTGCTGCGCAGCTGCCGGGTGCACGCCGCGGAGATGGAGCGGGGTGTCGCGACCACCGCGTCCGAGCGCGCACAAGCTGTGGACTACGGGCTGCGGATCGTCGCCCAGGAGCAGGTCGGCCTCGCGTACGCGGGCTGGGACCGGCTGATGACCCGGGTCGCGCTGCCCGCGTGGCGCATGGGCCGCTGGCCGTCCCGCCTGGATGTGGGCGTGGTCTCCGCGCTCACGGAACTCTCGCGGCGCGACCGCCTCGCCGAGGGCTTCACCTCCCGTCTGGGTGAGCGCCCCGCGTGCGATCTGCTCGAAGAGCCGGGTGCGGTGGACGAGGCCGTGTCCCTGCTCGCCGCTCGCCTGTTCCACGGGGGGCCCGCGGAGCCGGGGCCGGACTGGTCGCCGGTGGACTGGCAGCAGTACCCGGAAGAGGTCGTCGACCGGAAGTGGCGCGCGGACGCAGCCCGGCTGCACCGAGTCCTGGACAAGATGGGCGTACGCCGCTCACCCGGCTCCACCGACCGCGTGGGCCCGACGCTGGCCCGCGTAATGGACCACCTGTCCGCGCACGACGGCGCCACGGGCGAGACGGGTCACGCGGCCGACGGCACGCGCTCCCCGGACGGCACAGACCGTACTGGCGACACCGGCTCGACGGACGCCACGGCCGGGACCGCCGAACTGGGGCAAGACGCCACGGGCGATGACCACACCGGCGACCCTGGGCGCACCGGCAAAGCAGAACGGACCGCCGCCCCGGGTGGTGACCCGGGCCGAGCGAGCGCCGGGACCGACGACCCCGCCGACACCAGCGCCTCGGGTCAAGAGAGCGCGACGGCCGGGACCGGCGGCCCGGCCCGTACCGGAGCCACAGACGCCACCGGCGATGACCACACCGGCGACCCCGGGCGCACCAGCGACGCAGGACCCACCGGTGACCCGGGCCGAGCGGGCGCCGGGACCGACGACCTCGCCCGCACCAGCGCCTCGGGTCAGGAGAGCGCGACGGCCGGGACCGGCGACCCGGCCCGTACCGGAGCCACAGACGTCACCGGCGATGACCACACCGGCGACCCCCGCCACACCGGCGCCCCAGCCCACCCCAACAAGCCCCACCCCGGCCACCCCGCAGACCCCCGCCACGCGGGCGACGCGCTTGCTGCTGGGATCAGTGCCGAGGTGGCGCGGGAAGAGGCCGCTGCCCCGGCGCCCGTACCGCACGGGCTCGGGGACGACGATCTTTGGGACACCGGGCCCCTCCCGCTCTTCCCGCTCCAGCCGCCCCGCACGGGGCGCGAGCTGCTCGCCGATCACGTCACCGCCATGGTCTGCTGCGCCGCCGTCGACACCGCCGGAGCGGCGCCCGGCCTGGACTGGCTCGACGGCCCCGCCCTCCTGATCGACGGCGAACGCCGTGCCGACCTCGGCGGCCGCGTCCTGAGCCTCGTCGAGGACGGCGACGCGGAGCCGCTCCGCTCCTGGCTCGCTTCCGTCGGCGTACGTCCGGAGAAGCCGGTCCGCCTCGTCTGAGCCGCCCGAGTCCCGGGCCGAATCTCACCAGCCTCCGTGGTCCAGGAGGTGGCGTAGGGCCACCGCAGCCCCGCCCGTCGACCCCTCGGAGCGGAGGATGACCTTCCGTTCACGTCAATTAGCGACGAACGGTGACGGAGTGAGTGCGTTATGTGATGTGCTGGGGGTCGGTAGCTGACAAGTGACGCACCACTGTTGTCTCGGGGGCCAAAGGGAGGGAAGCGGCATGGGGGCTGAGTACATCCGGCGCTGGGAATCGGGCGCCCTCGCGCACGCCGTGTCGGATCCCTTCGGCCAGGGCCCACTGCCCTGGCTGCGCGGCGGCGAGCACTACTTCGGCGACAGCGGGCAGGTCATCCCCTGGTACGCCGAATACGTCGAGCACGCGGAGGGCGCGGAGCACCGCGACCCCGTCACCGGAGCCCGGCTCCCGCAGCCCCGCACCGCCCCCACCGGCGGCCCCCGCACCGCCGACGACGTACGCCAGCAGATCAAGGGCTTCGCGTCGCCCGGCGCGGCCGCCCCCGGCGAGGCGATCGACTTCCACATCACGGTGGACCCGCCCCAGCAGTTCTCCGTCGACATCTACCGGATCGGCCACTACGGCGGCGACGGCGCGGCCAAAATCACCACCAGCCCACGCCTGTCCGGCATCGTCCAGCCCGCCCCGCTCACCGCCGACCGCACCGTCTCCTGCCACCACTGGTGGATGTCGTGGCGCCTCCAGATCCCGGAGTTCTGGAACATCGGGGCGTACGTCGCCGTGCTCACCACCGCCGACGGCTACCGCTCCCACATCCCCTTCACGGTCCGCGACAGCCACCCCGCCGACCTGCTGCTGCTCCTGCCCGACATCACCTGGCAGGCGTACAACCTCTATCCGGAGGACGGCCGCACCGGCGCCAGCCTCTACCACGCGTGGGACAGCATGGGCCGCCTCCTCGGCGAGGAGGACGCCGCGACCACGGTCTCCTTCGACCGCCCGTACGCCGGCGCGGGCCTGCCCCTCCACGTCGGCCACGCCTACGACTTCATCCGCTGGGCCGAGCGCTACGGCTACGACCTCGCCTACGCCGACGCCCGCGACCTGCACGCCGGCCGCATCGACCCCACCCGCTACCGGGGCCTGGTCTTCCCCGGCCACGACGAGTACTGGTCGGTCCCCATGCGCCGCACCGTGGAGCTGGCCCGCGAGACCGGAACGTCCCTCGTCTTCCTCTCCGCCAACACCATGTACTGGCAGGTCGAGCTCGCCCCGTCCCCCTCCGGCACCGCCGACCGCCTCCTCACATGCCGCAAGCGCCGAGGGCCGGGCAAGCCCTCCCTCTGGCGGGAGATGGACCGCCCCGAGCAGGAGCTGATGGGCATCCAGTACGCCGGCCGGGTCCCGGAGCCGAGCCCCATGGTCGTGCGTAACGCCGATCACTGGCTCTGGGAGGCCACCGGTGCCCACGAGAACGACGAGATCGAAGGCCTGGTCGCGGGCGAGGCCGACCGGTACTTCCCGCGCACCACCCTCCCGGAGCACCAGGACCGCATCCTGCTCGCCCACTCCCCATACCGGGACGGCGACGGCGCCCGCCGCCACCAGGAGACGTCCCTCTATCGGGCGCCCAGCGGCGCCCTGGTTTTCGCCTCGGGGACGTTCGCCTGGTCTCCGGCCCTGGACCGGCCGGGCCATGTGGATCCCCGTATTCAGCGCGCCACGGCGAACCTTCTCGACCGCATCTGCAAAAGGGACTGACACGCCGACGGCACCGGCAGAACTGTCCGAAACCGACCCGCCACGACGGTTCCGGCCCGCATACGGGAGAATCGGTAGCGCTCCTGGATCAACCTACGCGGAGGAACCGTGTCCGGATTCGTAGAAAAGCCCGAGCCGCTTCAGGTTCCGGGCCTCACCCACCTCCACACGGGCAAGGTGCGTGATCTCTACCAGAACGAGGCCGGCGACCTCGTGATGGTCGCCAGCGACCGCATTTCCGCGTACGACTGGGTGCTGCCCACCGAGATCCCCGACAAGGGCAGGGTGCTCACCCAGCTCTCGCTCTGGTGGTTCGACCAGCTCGCGGACCTCGTCCCGAACCACGTCATCTCCGCCGAGCTCCCGCCCGGCGCCCCCGCCGACTGGGCCGGCCGCACCCTCATCTGCAAGTCCCTGCGCATGGTCCCGGTCGAGTGCGTCGCCCGCGGCTACCTGACCGGCTCCGGCCTCGCCGAGTACCAGGAGTCCCGCACCGTCTGCGGGCTGGCTCTCCCCGAGGGCCTCACGGACGGCTCGGAGCTCCCGGCGCCGATCTTCACGCCCGCGACCAAGGCGGCCGTGGGCGACCACGACGAGAATGTCTCGTACGAGGAAGTGGCCCGCCAGATCGGCGCGGAGACCGCTGCCCAGCTGCGTCAGACGACCCTCGCCGTGTACAGCCGGGCCCGCGAGATCGCCCGCGACCGCGGCATCATCCTCGCCGACACGAAGTTCGAGTTCGGCTTCGAGGGCGAGAACCTGATCATCGCCGACGAGGTGCTGACTCCGGACTCCTCCCGCTTCTGGCCCGCCGCCACCTGGGAGCCGGGCCACGCGCAGCCGTCGTACGACAAGCAGTACGTCCGCGACTGGCTGACCTCCCCGGCCTCCGGCTGGGACAGGAAGAGCGAGCAGCCGCCTCCGGCGCTTCCGCAGGAGATCGTCGACGCGACCCGGGCGAAGTACCTGGAGGCGTACGAGCTGCTCACCGGCGCGCACTGGTCGTAGCAGTCGTAGCGGCACCGGTCATGCAGCACCGGGCGCAGCAACGCAGAAGGCCCCGGTCGCAATGACCGGGGCCTTCGTACTTACTTCACCGAGCGGACGACCAGGTTCGAACTGGCGACCTCAACCTTGGCAAGGTTGCGCTCTACCAACTGAGCTACGTCCGCATGCGCCGTGGCGCGAGGCCAACTATACCCAACCTCGCTCGCGTGCGAGACGCACTGCGGTATGCCGGTTTTCCGCACCGAGCTTCGAGGCGGCCGACGACAGGTAATTGCGCACCGTCCCGGCCGACAACGCGGCCCGCCCGGCGATCTCCGCGATGGGCGCCCCGTCCGCCGCCAGCTCCAGTACCTCGGCCTCGCGCGCGGTGAGCGGCGAGTCCCCGGCGGCGATGGCATCCGCCGCCAACTCCGGGTCCACATAACGGTTTCCGTCCCGTACGCTCCGGATGATCTCGGCCAGCCGCTGCGCGCTCACGGTCTTCGGCACGAACGCCCGCACCCCCGCCGCCAGCGCCCGCTTCAGGTGCCCGGGGCGCCCGTGGCTGGTCACGATCATGCACCGGCAGCCGGGCAGCTCGGTCCGCAAAGCTGTGGCGACACTCACACCGTCGGCGCCAGGCATCTGCAGATCGAGCACGGCGACGTCCGGGCGGTGCGCCCGGGCCATGGCCAGCGCCTCGGGTCCGGAAGCGGCCTGTGCGACGACGACAAGATCGTCCTCAAGGGCGAGCAGCGCGGCGAGCGCACCCCGGATCAAGTGCTCGTCGTCGGCCAGCAACACCCGCAGAGGCCCCTCACTCACAGCGCCACCCCCAGCGCCTTGGCCACCGGCACCTCTGCCGTCAGCCGGAAGACGTCAGGTCCCGCCGGGCCCGCCCGCAGCGTTCCGCCGACTGCCGTGAGGCGTTCCCGGAGACCGGCCAGGCCGGAGCCGGAGCCGGAGTCGGAGGCGGCGGAGACCTCGGCCGCGCCGTCGTTCTCCACCACCAGCACCGCCAGCCCACCGCCCGACGTCAGGCGCACCGTGCACCGTCGCGCATCCCCGTGCCGCAGCACATTGGTCGTCGCTTCCCGTACGACCCAGCCGAGCGCCGACTGCACACCGGCCGGGAGTTCCTCGTCCGGGCCCCTGTCGATCAGGCAGTCGATGCCCGCCGCACTCAACACCCCCCGCGCCCCTTCCAGTTCCGCCGGCAGATCCGCCTCGCGGTAGCCACGTACGACCTCCCGCACTTCGCGCTGCGACTCCTGCGCGATGCGCTGCACCTCGGCCATCTGCTCCGCGGCCTCCGGCCTGCCGCGCCGCGCCAGTTGCACCGCCAGCTCGCTCTTGAGCGCGATCACGGCGAGATTGCGGCCCATGACGTCGTGCATGTCGCGCCCGAAGCGCAGCCGTTCCTCGGCGACCGCGAGCCTGGCGGCCACGTCGCGGGCCTGGTCCAGCTCCCAGATCACCGCCATGAACCAGGCCGACGACCGCGTGGTCAGCAGCGCGAAGAACGCCACGAACAGCACGCCCGCCACCCCGCCCGCGGTCAGTTCGGTACCTGCTCCTGTGGCGGCCAGCGCCCCGCCCACCAGCGCCGCGGCCACAACGGTCCCGAGCAGCAGACGCCGGAGCGTCGACAGCATGAACGTCGACATGGCGGCGGTCAGCAGGGCGTACCACAGCATCTGCCCCATCACAGAGCCGTCCTTGATCCCGCCGGTGGCCTGAAGGGTGACGATCAGGCCTGCCGAAAGCCCGCCCAGCACCAGCGCGACGGACGCCGAACGCCACGGCGCCGGGGCCCCGCCGACGTAATGCGCCAGCCCTCGGCGGAGGCAGTGCATCGCCACCACGCACTGCGCCACGGAAAGGGCCAGCAGCCCGCGCCCGAGCGCGACGGCGCCGGGATCGCGGCTCAGTCCCTGGGAGAGGGGCGTGAGAACTCCGACCGACATGAGCCACGGCAGCAGATACAGCGTCACCCGCATGTACAAGTCAAGCTTCGCGGCCTGACTCCGCTTCCCCCAGAAGCACTTCATCCCGTCCCCGTCCCCATCCCCGCATTTTCTTCGTGCTCAGCGTCGCGTCGTGCCGCAGTGCCTAGCGCCGCGGCTCCCAGCGGAACCACCGCTGCACAGCGAACACCGACAGTACGGTCCAGGCCACCGCGGTGGCGACGGCACCCAGCGCCTCGTACGCCCCCAACTGCCCAGTCCAGCCGCCCCGCACGAGCTCCACGACCGGCGAGAGCGGCAGCAGCTCGCAGACCGAGGCGATCTTGTCCGGCAGCAGCTCCAGTGGCACGACGACCCCGGAGCCGACCATCGAGACCAGCATCACCGGCATGATCGAGATCTGCGCGCCCTCGGCGGACCTGGTGAAGGCGGTGGTGGCGGCTGCCAGCGTCCCCGCGACCACGAGACCCAGCAGAAGACCGGTCACCACCAACAGGGGATCGGCGGGCATCTCCATACCGAGGACCGCCGCGCCCGCGATCATCAGCACCACACACTGCGCGAACCCGGCCACGAGCGTGGCGGCCGCCGTTCCGGTGAGAATCTCGGCGTCGCCCGGCTCCCCGGCCCGCAGCCGCTTGAGTACGAGCTCTTCACGCCGCACCACGTAGACCGTGACGAGCGCCGAGTACACCCCGAAGAGCAGCACGAACGCCACAGACATCGGCATCATCGCCGCACCGAGCGAAATCCCGGCCTCGTCCAGGTCCATGTCGTCGAAGACCGGCCGCATCGCGTACGTCATCGTGACGGGCAGCACCAGCGCCGTGAAAAGCACCGCCTTGTGCCGTAGGAGCAGGGTCAGTTCCGCCCGCGTCAGCGCCGCCATACGTCCCGCAACAGCCGTGCTCATCGCGCAGCCACCTCCTTCTCGGCCGTGCCGGCGCCCACCGTTTCCTGCGCCCCGCTTTCCTGCGCCCCGGGTTCCTTCGCCTCCCGCGCGATGTTCAGGAACGCCTCCTCCAGCGACGCCGACCGCACATCGAGCCCCCGCAGCTCCAGCCCCTGCTCCCCGGCCCACGCGAGCACCCCGGTCGCGGCCTGCTGGAGCCGGTCGGTGTGCAACCGCACCGTCCGGCCGCTCAGTTCGTGCCGGGTGACACCCAGCTGCCCCAGCGGCGGCAGATCCCCCAGGTGGTAGCCGTCCGGCAGCTGGAAGGAGATCTGCGACGGATACGCCCCCACCACGTCCGCCACCCGCCCCTCGGCGGCGATCCGCCCCTCGTGCATGATCGCCAGCCGGTCGGCGAGCTCCTCCGCCTCCTCCAGGTAGTGCGTGGTCAGCAGTACGGTCGTCCCCCCGTCCCGCAGGTCCCGCACCAACTCCCACGTTTCGCGCCGCCCTTCGGCGTCAAGCCCCGTCGTCGGCTCGTCGAGGAAGAGGATCTCCGGCCGGCCGAGCAGCGCCATGGCCAGGTCCAGCCGCCGCCGCTCCCCGCCGGACAGCTGCTTGACCCGTACGTTCTCCCGCCTGTCGAGCCCCACCAGCTCAAGCACCTCACCCACCGGCCGCGCCCCACTGGTGCACCCCGCCCACATGCGGGCCGTCTCGCGCACGGTCAGCTCGGAGGGAAATCCACCCTCCTGGAGCATTACGCCGACCCGTGGGCGTACCTTCGCGCGCTCGGTGTACGGATCATGGCCGAGCACCCGGACGCTGCCCCCGTCGGGCCGGGCCAGGCCCTCCAGCAGTTCCAGGGTCGAGGTCTTGCCCGCGCCGTTCGTGCCCAGCAGCGCGAAGAGCTCGCCGCGCGCCACGGAGAAGGAGAGCGAGCGGACGGCTTCGAAGCCGCCGCTGTAGGTGCGCCGGAGCCCCTCGGCGTCGATCACGTGGTCGTTGATGGTCATGCCTCAAGACTTCCGGCGGATCACGGCCGGGAGCAGTGCGAGCTGTCATCACCGCACATGACAAATGTCAGTACGCCAAGAGGTGGGCGGCAGATACGACGAAGGCCCCGGTCGCAATGACCGGGGCCTTCGTACTCTGAGCGGACGACGAGATTCGAACTCGCGACCCTCACCTTGGCAAGGTGATGCTCTACCAACTGAGCCACGTCCGCATTTGTGCCACCACTATACCTGACACACATCAGTGTGTTGGTAAGCGATGCAGAGCGGGTGACAGGAATTGCACACTGCGCCTTCCCCCTGGAAGGGGGATGTTCTGCTACTGAACTACACCCGCACGCTGCGTGAGGTCCGGCCTTGCGGCCTCGCCCCTCGGCGTGTTCCAGACTCTAGCCGACGAGCGGGGGTGCAATGCAAGTCGGTTGCCCCCAGGGGCTGTCAGGAGGCCTCCGCAAAGGCCTCGTAGACCTTCTTGGGGATGCGCCCGCGAGCCGGCACGTCCATCTGGTTCGAGCGCGCCCACGCGCGTACGGCCGCCGGATCGGGGGCGACGGCGGTGTGCCGGTAGGCCTTGCCCGACTTCGACTGCTTTCGGCCGGCCTCTACGAACGGCTCAAGAGCCGTGCGTAGTTTCTTTGCATTGGCGGGATTCAGGTCGATCTCGTACGACTTCCCGTCCAGGCCGAACGTGACCGTTTCCGCTGCGTCCCCTCCGTCGATGTCGTCGGAGAGCGTGACCACTACGCGCTGAGCCACGGATATCGGTCCTTTCCTGCGGCACCACCGCGCCTGACGTGCGGTGATACCGGCCTTCCGGCTGTTTTGGAGCAATGCTGATTTCTTCGCTATTCCTTTGTACAGCGAGAGGCATTGCATTGTGAAGCCCAGTTAATTCCGTCAGCGTGTCCTTCCGCAATCGGAGGCGGCCGTTTTTCCCCGGATTTTCCCGGCGGTTGTCGCTGCCGATACCGGAACGTGATCCGGGTCAACCTATATCTACCCGCGTAGAATTTCTGGGCGGGTACGCTGATGGAACCGCCTTCGCACCACACCACCACCGGGAGTGCCAGTGGCACGCGTCGTAGTCGACGTCATGCTCAAGCCCGAGATCCTCGACCCGCAGGGACAGGCGGTGCAGCGTGCACTGCCCCGTCTCGGCTTCGAGGGAATCGCGGACGTACGTCAGGGAAAGCGTTTCGAGCTCGAGGTCGATGGGCCGGTCGATGACGCCGCCCTCGCCCGCATCAATGAGATGGCTGAAACGTTCCTCGCCAACACCGTCATCGAGGACTTCACCGTGAAGGTGGAGGAGTCGAAGTGACCGCTCGTATCGGAGTCGTCACCTTTCCTGGAACGCTCGACGACCAGGACAGCCTGCGGGCCGTCCGGATCGCGGGCGCCGAGCCGGTCTCGCTGTGGCACCGCGACAAGGACCTCAAGCAGGTCGACGCGGTCGTCCTCGCGGGCGGCTTCTCCTACGGCGACTACCTGCGGGCGGGCGCCATCTCCCGCTTCTCGCCGGTGATGGAGACCATCATCGAGCAGGCGAAGGCGGGCCTGCCCGTCCTCGGTATCTGCAACGGCTTCCAGATCCTCACCGAGGCCCACCTGCTCCCCGGCGCGATGCTGCAGAACAACCACCTGCACTTCATCTGCCGCGAGCAGAGGCTGCGCGTCGAGACGAGCGAGACGGCCTGGACGGCGGACTACACCGCCGGGCAGGAGATCCGGATCCCGCTCAAGAACATGGACGGCCGTTACGTCGCCGACGAGCGCGTGCTCGACGAGCTGGAGGCGGAGGGCCGCGTCGCCTTCCGCTATCTGGCCCGCGGCGCAGCCGCTGACGGATACGGAAACCCGAACGGCTCGCTCCGCGACATCGCCGGCATCACCAACGCCGCGGGCAATGTCGTCGGCCTGATGCCGCACCCGGAGCACGCCGTGGAGCCGCTGGTCGGCACGGGACGTACCGACGGCCTCGGATTCTTCACCTCGATCCTGAAGAAGCTGGTCAACGCATGACTCTGGACACCGTCAAGCACGCTGCGGAGACCCCCGAGGTCGGGCAGCCCTGGAAGGAACTCGGCCTCAAGGAGGACGAGTACGCGCGCATCCGGGAGATCCTCGGCCGCCGCCCGACCGGCGCCGAGCTCGCCATGTACAGCGTCATGTGGTCCGAGCACTGCTCGTACAAGAGCAGCAAGGTCCACCTGAAGCAGTTCGGCGAGAAGGTCCCGCAGAACGACGCGATGCTCGTCGGCATCGGCGAGAACGCGGGCGTCGTCGACGTCGGTCAGGGTTACGCCGTGACCTTCAAGGTCGAGTCGCACAACCACCCGAGCTACATCGAGCCCTACCAGGGCGCGGCCACCGGCGTCGGCGGCATCGTCCGCGACATCCTCGCCATGGGTGCACGGCCCGTCGCGGTCGTCGACCCACTGCGCTTCGGCGCGGCCGACCACCCCGACACCAAGCGCGTGCTGCCCGGCGTCGTCGCCGGCATCGGCGGCTACGGCAACTGCCTCGGCCTGCCGAACATCGGCGGCGAGGTCGTCTTCGACGAGTGCTACCAGGGCAACCCGCTGGTCAACGCCGGCTGCATCGGCGTGATGAAGCACGAGGACATCCACCTCGCGAAGGCGAGCGGTGCCGGCAACAAGGTCATCTTGTACGGCGCCCGCACGGGCGGCGACGGCATCGGCGGCGTATCGGTGCTGGCCTCGGAGACCTTCGAGTCGACGGGACCCGCGAAGCGTCCCGCCGTCCAGGTCGGCGACCCCTTCCAGGAGAAGCTCCTCATCGAGTGCACCCTGGAGATCTTCCGCGAGGAACTCGTCGCGGGCATCCAGGACCTGGGCGGCGCCGGTCTGTCCTGCGCGACGTCCGAGCTGGCCTCGGCCGGTTCCGGCGGCATGCGCGTGGAGCTGGACACCGTTCCGCTGCGCGACTCCTCCCTCTCGCCCGAGGAAATCCTCATGAGCGAGTCGCAGGAGCGCATGTGCGCGATCGTCGAGCCGGGCAAGGTCGACCGGTTCATGGAGATCTGCGAGAAGTGGGACGTCATCGCCACCGTCATCGGTGAGGTGACCGACGGCTCGCAGCTGGAGATCTTCTGGCACGGCGAGCAGATCGTCGACGTACCGCCGCGGACCGTGGCCCACGAGGGTCCCGTCTACCACCGGCCGTACGCCCGCCCCGAGTGGCAGGACGCCCTCCAGGCCGACGACGCCAACAAGCTCCCGCGCCCGGCGACTTCCGCCGAGCTCCGCGAGCAGGTGCTCAAGCTGATCGCCTCCCCGAACCAGGCCTCGAAGGCATGGATCACCGACCAGTACGACCGCTTCGTACAGGGCAACACGGTGCTCGCGATGCCCGAGGACGCGGGCATGGTCCGTATCGACGAGAAATCGAACCTGGGCGTGGCCATGGCGACGGACGGCAACGGCCGGTACGCGAAGCTCGACCCGTACACCGGGGCCCAGCTCGCGCTCGCCGAGTCGTACCGCAATGTCGCCGCGTCCGGCGCCAAGCCGCTCGCCATCTCCGACTGCCTCAACTTCGGCTCCCCCGAGGACCCGGACGTCATGTGGCAGTTCGCGGAGGCCACGCGCGGTCTGGCGGACGGCTGCCTGCAGCTCGGCACCCCGGTGACGGGCGGCAATGTGTCGCTCTACAACCAGACCGGCGAGACCGCCATCCACCCGACGCCCGTCGTCGCGGTGCTCGGTGTGATCGACGACGTGACCCGGCGTACGCCCGTCGCCTTCGCGGAAGAGGGCCAGCTCCTCTACCTGCTCGGTGACACGCACGAGGAACTGGGCGGCTCCGCCTGGTCCCAGGTCATCCACGATCACCTGGGCGGCATGCCGCCCAAGGTCGACCTGGACCGCGAGAAGCTGCTCGGCGAGATCCTGATCTCGGCCTCGCGCGACGGCATGATCGACGCGGCGCACGACCTGAGCGACGGCGGCCTGATCCAGGCGGTCGCCGAGTCCTGCCTGCGGGGCGGGAAGGGCGCACGGCTGATCGTGCCGGACGGGCTGGACCCGTTCGTCTTCCTCTTCTCCGAGTCGGCGGGCCGGGCTGTCGTGTCCGTGCCGCGCAGCGAGGAGCTCCGCTTCAACGACATGTGCGGGGCGCGCGGCCTGCCCGTGGCCCGTATCGGTGTCGTGGACGGCGATGAGATCGAGGTGCAGGGCCAGTTCAGCATCGCGCTGGGCGAGGTCCGTACGGCGCACGAGGAGACGATCCCCGGCCTGTTCGCCTGACGCACAGCTCTGCGGCAGCCCCCGTCCGGACCTGGTCCGGGTGGGGGCTCCGTGGCACCCCCTAGGTGGCCGTGCCCCAGAAGGCGTCCGACTCGTCGATGTCCTCCATGCATTCGTCGATGTCGGTGATCTTGCCCCCGACGATGGTGAAGAAGAGCCCGCCTCTCATCTCGATGCCCCGATCACCGTGGTCGGCGTACCACTTGTGGGTGGACATGACATGTCCCCGGCCGTCCGCGTAGATGCCGTCCAGCTCAACGCGGAAGGTGCCGTTGGTGAGCTCGAACAGCTTCCCGTACATGGCCATGACGTTGTCCCGGCCCTTGAAGTGCCCGGACATCTGGTTCTCGCCGGGCACGTGGTGAGTACAGTCCGCAGTCAGCAGGGAGGCGACGGTGTCCATGTCTCCCGTGGTGAACGCTTCGTAACCCCGGCGAACCAAGGCGCTGTCAGGGTGCTCGGCCATGACTGATCGACCCCTCTCGTACCCGTAGGTGTGCTGGAAACCCTGCCTCTCCAGTCTCCGACTACCCTCGCCCCCATGCCACCGGCCAAGAAGCGCACCCGCAGCTACGACTCCGCCAAGACCCGGGCCGCCGTACTCGCGCAGTTCGAGCACGTACGCGCCGCCGTGCTCACCCTCACGCCCGAGCAGCTGGAAGAGCCCACCCGTCTCGGCGACTGGACCGTGCGGGATCTCGCCGCCCACATCGCCATGGTCATGGGAACCGTCTCCCGTTACCTCGCCATGCCCGAGCCCGTCAGGCGCGAAGTCGCCCTGCTGGACTGGCCGTTCGCAACAGTCATCGCCGCCGGGCAGGTCGACGAGGACACCAGGGCGATCGCGGCGAGCGCCGAGCCCGGCGAACTGTTCGCGCGGACCGACGCAGCCATCCAGGAGGCCCTGCCCGGCACTTCGGACGAGCGCCTGGTGCCGTCACGCTTCGGCGGCATGCGGCTCGGCGACTTCCTCGTCACCCGTACCGTCGAACTCATCGTCCACACCGACGACTTGAACGATGCGACCGGTCTCGGCATCCCGTACGACAAGCACGCGCTCGCCGCCTGTACCCGCCTCCTCGCCGACGCCCTCGCCGTGAAAGCACCCGGCGGCTCGGTCGAGGTCCGCGTTCCGCCGTACGCGGTCGTGCAGTGCGTGGAAGGCCCCCGGCACACGCGCGGCACCCCGCCCAACGTGGTCGAAACCGACCCGCTTACGTGGATCCGCCTGGCCACGGGGCGGATGGAGTGGAGCGCGGCCCTGGAAAATGCGCAGGTCAGCGCGAGCGGCGAGCGGTCTGACCTGTCGGAGCTGCTGCCGGTCCTTGGGTAGGGAAAAAGTTCCGCTGGAACCAGAAACCCCACTCGCCCCGTCACATCGCCATGGATACGTCGCGAACCCACCCCCACCCGCACCGCACCGCCACCCTCACCGCCCTGGCCCTCTTCGCCCTGGCCGCCTGCGGCACGGAGTCCGGTTCGGACGCCGGAGGCGACGGCACCGTAAAGCCGGACCTCCAGGTCGCCGGGGTCGACTGGACCGTCGACAGCGTGACCGTGGACGGCAAGAAGCTGGCAGCCCCGAAGGGCACCACGGTCCGTATCGACGAGGACGGGGACAACGGCAAGGGCAACGGCAAGGCCCGCGCGTCCGGCAACTCCGGCTGCAACCAGTTCGGCGCCGACGTGGACGTCACGGGCGACACGATCACCGTGGGCCCCGGCCAGACCACCGAGATGGCCTGCGCGAAGGACATCCAGAAGTTCGAGGAGAACCTCCAGCGCACCTTCCGCGGCGCCCTGAAGGCCAAGGTCACGGACGACAAACTGACGCTGACCACGACCAAGGGCGACACGATCGCCCTCACCGCCGAGAAGCCGGACGCCGCCGCCCCGCTGGTCGGCACCAAGTGGCGTGTGGAGTCGCTGCTCGACGGCGACACCGCCACGTCGCTGCCCAAGGACGTGGCGGGCAAGGCGAACCTCGTCTTCGGCAAGGACGGCTCCGTGGGCGGCAACCTCGGCTGCAACAACGTCACGGGCCAGGCGAAGGTCTCCGGCTCCACGCTCACCTTCTCCAAGATCGCCACGACCAGGAAGATGTGCCCGCCCAAGATCATGGAGACCGAGCGGGCGCTGCTCAAGATCCTCGACGGCGAGGTGAAGTATGAGCTGCGCGACCGCACCCTGACCCTCACCGCAGAGGACGGCAACGGCCTGGACGCTCGCGCCAAGTAGCGGCAAGGCGGAAGCGGAGGCACAAGCGAAGCGGAAGCGGCGGCGGACCCGGCCGAAAAGCACGACGTCCGCCGCGACCGTCCCGGTCCGTGGACACCGCCCTGGACACCCGAATCGCGTCCGGACGTCAACGCGGACACCGCTCGTCACCCGCCGACGCACTCCGCCCGGCCCCCGACGCCATCCCCAATTCGGACCAGTGGTCGATCTCGCCTACACTCGGTGGCGTGCCTCGTGGTGATGGACGACTCAACCACGACCTGCTCCCCGGTGAGAAAGGCCCCCAGGACGCTTGCGGCGTCTTCGGTGTCTGGGCTCCCGGCGAAGAGGTCGCCAAGCTCACCTATTTCGGACTGTATGCCCTGCAGCACCGTGGACAAGAGTCCGCGGGCATCGCAGTGAGCAACGGGTCCCAGATCCTCGTCTTCAAGGACATGGGACTGGTCTCGCAAGTCTTCGACGAAACCTCTCTCGGCTCCCTCCAGGGCCATATCGCGGTGGGCCATGCCCGCTACTCCACCACCGGAGCCTCGGTGTGGGAGAACGCACAGCCGACCTTCCGTGCCACCGCGCACGGATCGATCGCCCTGGGTCACAACGGCAACCTGGTCAACACGGCGCAGCTCGCCGAGATGGTCGCCAAGCTGCCCAAGGAGAACGGCCGCGCGACGCAGGTCGCCGCGACCAACGACACCGACCTGGTCACAGCTCTGCTGGCCGGCCAGACGGACGACGACGGCAAGCCCCTCACCATTGAGGAAGCCGCCGCAAAGGTTCTCCCGGACGTGATGGGCGCCTTCTCCCTCGTCTTCATGGACGAGGGCACGCTCTACGCCGCCCGCGACCCGCAGGGCATCCGCCCGCTGGTCCTCGGCCGGCTGGAGCGCGGCTGGGTGGTGGCCTCCGAGTCCGCCGCCCTCGACATCTGCGGCGCCGCGTACGCCCGCGAGGTCGAGCCGGGCGAGATGATCGCCATCGACGAGAACGGGCTCCGTACGTCCCGATTCGCGGAAGCGAAGCCCAAGGGCTGTGTCTTCGAGTACGTCTACCTGGCCCGCCCGGACACCGACATCGCCGGCCGCAACGTCTATCTCTCGCGTGTGGAGATGGGCCGGAAACTGGCCAAGGAAGCCCCGGTCGAAGCCGACCTGGTCATAGCAACGCCGGAATCAGGCACCCCCGCGGCCATCGGCTACGCGGAAGCCAGCGGAATTCCGTACGGTTCCGGCCTCGTCAAGAACGCCTACGTCGGCCGGACCTTCATCCAGCCGTCCCAGACGATCCGCCAGCTCGGCATCCGTCTGAAGCTCAACCCGCTCAAGGAAGTCATCCGCGGCAAGCGCCTGGTGGTCGTCGACGACTCGATCGTCCGCGGCAACACCCAGCGCGCCCTGGTCAAGATGCTCCGCGAGGCCGGCGCCGCCGAGATCCACATCCGGATCTCGTCCCCGCCGGTGAAGTGGCCCTGCTTCTTCGGTATCGACTTCGCGACCCGCGCCGAGCTCATCGCGAACGGCATGACGATCGAAGAGATCGGCAAGTCGCTGGGCGCCGACTCGCTCTCGTACATCTCCATCGACGGGATGATCGAGTCGACCACCATCCCCAAGGCGAACCTCTGCCGCGCCTGCTTCGACGGTGAGTACCCGATGGAGCTCCCCGACCCCGAGCTGCTCGGCAAGCAGCTCCTGGAGTCCGAGCTCGCGGCCGGTCCGGCGAACACCGCGGCCGCCGAAGCGCTCCGTCGCCCGTAACGCTCCCTGTTGAACGACACGAAAGTTCCCAGCAATGTCTGCTGAATCTTCTGGGCGTGCTCCGCACGCGGGCACCGGTGCCAGCTACGCGGCCGCGGGCGTCGACATCGAAGCCGGCGACCGTGCCGTAGAGCTGATGAAGGAGTGGGTGAAGAAGACGAAGCGCGCTGAAGTCGCGGGCCTTGGCGGCCTTGGCGGCTTCGCCGGACTCTTCGACGCCTCCGCCCTCAAGCGCTACGAGCGCCCGCTGCTCGCCTCCGCCACCGACGGCGTCGGTACGAAGGTCGACCTCGCCCGCAAGATGGGCGTGTACGACACGATCGGCCACGACCTCGTCGGCATGGTCGTCGACGACCTGGTCGTCTGCGGCGCCGAGCCGCTCTTCATGACCGACTACATCTGTGTCGGCAAGGTGCATCCCGAGCGTGTCGCGGCCATCGTCAAGGGCATCGCCGAGGGCTGTGTCCTCGCGGGCTGCGCCCTCGTCGGCGGCGAGACCGCCGAGCACCCCGGCCTGCTCGGCGAGGACGACTTCGACGTCGCAGGCGCCGGTACGGGCGTGGTGGAGTACGACCAGCTGCTGGGCGCGGACCGTATCCGTACGGGTGACACGGTGATCGCCATGGCGTCCTCCGGTCTTCACTCGAACGGGTACTCGCTCGTCCGGCACGTGGTCTTCGACCGCGCCGGCTGGTCGCTGGACCGTGAGGTCGAGGAGTTCGGCCGCACGCTCGGCGAGGAGCTGCTGGAGCCCACCAAGATCTACTCGCTGGACTGCCTGGCCCTCACCCGCACCGCCAAGGTGCACGCTTTCAGCCACATCACGGGCGGCGGCCTTGCGAACAACCTGGCCCGTGTGATCCCGGACCACCTGCACGCCACGGTCGACCGCTCCACCTGGACGCCCGGCGCGGTCTTCGACCTCGTCGGCAAGGCCGGTCAGGTCGAGCGGCTCGAACTGGAGAAGACCCTCAACATGGGCGTCGGCATGATCGCCGTCGTCCCGGAGGAGTCCGTGGATGTGGCGCTCGCGACACTCGCCGACCGGGGCGTCGACGCCTGGGTCGCGGGAGAAATCACCGAGCGCGGCGACAACGCCACGGGCGCGACGCTTACGGGCGACTACGCAAAGTAGTCACCCGGGGGAGCACAGAACCCGGTCCGGGGCCTAGGCCCCAGGACCGGGTCGGTGTGGTCATGCTTTCGAGGCGTACGGGCGTCAAGCGCCGCGACGATGTGCCGAAGGACCGGACTCTTCGTCCTCGTCCCCGTCATCGTTGTACTGAGCCGCGTACTGTGCGTACGGGTCGTCTTCCTCGTCGTCGTCCTCGAACGGCTCGCCATTAGGCGGCTGTTGCGAAGTCGAAGCGCCCAGCTCGTTGGCCAGACGCGACAGGTCAGTCCCGCCGCTGCTGTACTTCAGCTGGCGGGCGACCTTAGTCTGCTTGGCCTTTGCCCGGCCGCGCCCCATGGCTCGACCCCCTCGGTGACGGGGCTCGACGGCCCCAGAGTCTTGACACGCGTTCATGATTCGGAACGGGCTCCCCTTGGAGAGACCGGTCCGTAGGGCATCAACGGTACCTGCTTCCGCGGCCATACGGTACGCCGCCCGCATGCAACGCCTCGTTACAGAACCCGCGAGAAGCCCCGTCCTCGCTGGTCAACTGCGATTTTAACCTCTTCCTGAGGGCCGACCCGCCGACGGGGGTGAGTCATGTCTCGCCGACGGCGGGCCGAACCCCTCAAGGGCCCCGGCGGGACCCCGGCAGGGTCAGCGGCGGCGTGCCTCCGCCATCCGCTGCTCGGCGATTCTGTCCGCCGCCGCGGCCGGCGGAATGCCGTCCGTCTTCGCACGTGCGAATATCGCCAGCGTGGTGTCGAAGATCTTCGCGGCCTTCGTCTTGCACCGGTCGAAGTCGAAGCCGTGCAGCTCGTCGGCGACCTGGATCACGCCGCCCGCATTCACCACGTAGTCGGGCGCGTACAGGATGCCGCGGTCAGCGAGATCCTTCTCGACGCCCGGGTGGGCGAGCTGGTTGTTGGCCGCGCCGCACACCACCTTCGCCGTGAGCACGGGCACGCTCGCGTCGTTCAGCGCACCGCCGAGCGCGCACGGAGCGTAGATGTCCAGGCCCTCGACGCGGATCAGCGCCTCGGTGTCGGCGACCACGGTCACCTGCGGGTGCCGCTCTGTGACGCGGCGTACCGACTCTTCCCGTACGTCCGTGATCACGACCTCCGCACCGTCCTGCAGGAGGTGCTCGACGAGGTGGTGCCCGACCTTGCCCACACCTGCGACGCCGACCTTGCGGCCGCGCAGCGTCGGGTCGCCCCACAGGTGCTGGGCCGAGGCCCGCATGCCCTGGAAGACGCCGAAGGCGGTCAGGACGGACGAGTCGCCGGCGCCGCCGTTCTCGGGGGAGCGGCCCGTCGTCCACTGGCACTCGCGCGCCACGATGTCCATGTCCGCGACGTACGTGCCGACGTCGCAAGCCGTGACATAACGGCCGCCCAGGGAGGCCACGAACCGGCCATAGGCCAGCAGTAGTTCCTCCGTCTTGATCTTCTCCGGGTCGCCGATGATCACGGCCTTGCCGCCGCCGTGGTCGAGACCGGCCATGGCGTTCTTGTACGACATGCCGCGCGAGAGGTTCAGCGCGTCGGCGACGGCCTCTTCCTCGGTCGCGTACGGGTAGAAGCGCGTGCCGCCGAGGGCCGGGCCCAGAGCGGTGGAGTGGATGGCGATGACGGCTTTGAGGCCGGTGGCACGGTCCTGGCACAGCACGACTTGCTCGTGGCCGCCCTGTTCCGATCGGAACAGGGTGTGCAGGACGCCGTCGGTTGCGTCGGTCACGGTGGTGACTCCCAAGTACGAGGCGGCGATGCCCTCCTACGGGTGGGGAGGGCCGATGGGCAAGAGAGTAAGACCTGGCGGGGCCCCGGGTGGCCGCAGTGTTCAGGATCACCCCCTGGCGGAGTAGGCGTGGGACGATTCGTCTCCGTTCGGAGTGTCCGGGCGTCCGAGTCAGAGTGTCCGAGTGTCCGAGTCGAGGAGCAGGCGTGGCCCAGGCGTCATCGGTGATCGTCCCGTACGTCTCGTATCTGCGGGTGTACGAACCGCTGGCGGCCTTCCCCGAACCTGAGCGGAGCCACTGGGCCAGTTATGCCCGGCGCAAGGATCTGCCGACCGCGCAGGACGAACTGAGGCGGTCCCTGGCCGACTTGCTGCCCGTCCCGCCCGTCCCCGTACCGGTGCACGAGAGCGGCGACGCGTTCGTGGCCGAGGTGGACGAGGTGGTGTGCGTCTGCCCCTGGCGGACCCGGCTGCGCGGCTGGCTGGCGCTGGAGGAGCTGCCGGAGCTCTACCCGGAGCCGATGGTGGACGCGGCGCTGCCGCCCCTGGTGCGCCGGCAGGCTTCCGCGGACTTCGAGCGGTGGCTGGAGCGCAACCCGGACGCGCGGCCGTGGATCAGGAGCTCGGTGTGGCACGTGCCGGTGCGCTGGTTCGCCCTCTTCGAGGGGGACGAGCGGGAGTACGTGAAGGCCGGCGAGGGGGATGCCGGGCCCGTACTGCGCTACCGGACGCCCATGGTGCAGGCGCGGCGGCGGGTGGCGCGGGCACTGAAGGCGCTGCGGGAGCATCTCGACGCGACGGCCAGGGAGCCGCTCAGCGCGGGCCTGGTGGATGTGGGGCGCTGGCTGGAGGAATTCCACCCCCGTTCACTGGTCGAGCTCGACTACGGGGGCCTTGTCCACGTACTTTCCGATTCACATCTTTCCCAGGACGTCTCTGCGGCGGATGTGGCCGAGGGGATCGCGGCGCTGCGGGACGACGACGCGGCGGCGGCCGGTGAGGCGTACGGGCGGCTGACCGAGCGGTGGCGTGCGGTGCGCGAGCTCCAGTTCGCGAACTGAGCCGAACGGCTGGGCCTGGCTGGGCCGAATGGTCGGGACGTAGGTCCTGATCCGGGCCTTTGCCCTCAAGCGTGACGGACAGCACTTAGCGGGCTCTTGCGCCCATCCCCTACCCTCATGCCAAAATAGGACAAGGAGTCCGGCGAGGGCTCCTTCCGTCCAACTATGGGCGGAATGCTCAGCATTGCACGCTATGGGGGGTCTGGTGGCTCCTGATCGCTCTGTGACTGATCGTCACTGTGACGTGACTGTCCGCTATGGCATGGTCCATCGGCTTCGTCGCTGATGAACACCTGGGAGGGCAATTCCATCGGTTTGGCCGACGTGGCTGGACGGATGGTGTAGTTGTAGTGCCGAGGACAAGCCGTTCGTCCTATAACCGACTCGGCCCGCGTCCGCCATTTCGGGCAACGCGGGTCAAGGTGCAGAATTTAGAGGAAAGAACCGTGATGGTTCGGTTCTCCCGAGGAGGCCGCTCATGACCGCTCGCACCCCCGACGCCGAGCCGCTGCTGACCCCGGCTGAGGTTGCCACGATGTTCCGCGTGGACCCGAAGACGGTTACGCGCTGGGCCAAGGCTGGCAAGCTCACGTCCATCCGCACTCTTGGTGGACACCGGCGTTACCGCGAGGCAGAGGTCCGCGCACTGCTTGCGGGGATCCCGCAGCAGCGCAGCGAGGCCTGAACAACCGCATAACCCTGCATTGCCGGGCATTCTCCGGGTCCCCCAACTCGGATCGCCCACCTGAGCACCACACGACAGGCGCCTGCCCCAACAGGCGCCACATTCAAGCTAGACGGATGCGTCGTTGATCGCGCTGGACTCCGCCGGGTCCAGCGCGATCTTTTTTGTGCCTGCGCCCGGGCGGCCGGGCGCGTCCCGACGCGACCCGGCGACCGCTCTGACCTGCTGTCCGCCGCCTTTTGGGTGCCTTGCCCGCGACCCCCTCCCGGCCTCGGAATGCCCCCTGCGAGGGGGTGCAATTGCACATATTAAATTGAGCGGTTGTAGGGAGGGTGTAAGTCCACCGGTTCCGAAAACTCGTGAGGTGACTCCCGTCACACGGCGCGCTGCTTGCTAATTCTCTTCGCCGTCGGCTGGCGCGGGTGTCTCGGCCGCCCTGAGGGTCTTCGGCGGCTCCGGCCTCTCGGGCTCCATGGCGAGCCTCAGGAGCCGGTGGCAGATCGGACAGTGACGTGTGACGTGGCGATAGCCGGACGCGGCCGCCAGATGGGCGCGCAGCAGTGCTCGCGTCTCGTGCCTGGCCGTTGATGCCGCCATGCGTCACCTCCAGGTGCGGGCCCCACCCCCGGTGCCCTGATGACTGGTTACCGGCGGCAGGTGACGCCGTCAAGACGCAAGAAGGCCCGGATCCTTGCGGATCCGGCCTTCCGTACTTCATTCACTGCGGTCCTGACGGGATTTGCTGCGTCCGATTGCGGCCTCCGGCCGCGGGCGCGGCCTCGGGGGCAGCTCCGGGACGCAAAGACGATGGCCCGCATCCGGTGAGGATGCGGGCCATCGATTCTATGCGGTCCTGACGGGATTTGAACCCGCGGCCTCCACCTTGACAGGGTGGCGAGCACTCCAAACTGCTCCACAGGACCTTGATTCGCTCTGCCGTTTTGCGTGGCGTTGCGAAGACAGACTGTACAGCAGGTCAGAGGGTCCGGTCGAACTCACTCAAGGCGACGGAGGAGTTACGGCGCCGCCGCGTCGATCGCCTTCACGATCCGCTTGTCGGAGACCGGCTGGGCCGTCCCGAGCGCGTGCGCGAAGTAGCTCACCCGCAGCTCCTCGATCATCCAGCGGATGTCCAGGACCTCCTGCGGCACGGGCCTGCCCTGCGGCAGCTGCTCCAGCAGCCAGGCGTACTCGTCCTGCATCTCGTGGACCTTCTCCATGCGCGTCGTGTCGCGCTGGACGGCCGTCGGCATCTGCTGGAGCCTGCGGTCCACGGCCACGAGATAGCGCATCAGGTCGGACAGCCTGCGCAGCCCGGTCTTCGTGACGAAGCCGGCCGGCACAAGGGCTGCCAGCTGGTTGCGTACGTCGGTGAGGTTGGCCAGCAGCGCAGGGCTGGAGGCGGCCTTCAGGCGGCGCTCGCAGGCCTGCCAGGCGGCGAGGATCTGCTGGACCTGGTTCACCGTCCGTACGGTCGCGTCCACGAGGTCGGCGCGGACCTTGTCGTACAGCTTCCGGAACGATTCCTCGTCCCAGGCCGGACCGCCGTGGTCCGCGATCAGCTTGTCCGCCGCCGCCGTCGCGCAGTCGTCGAAGAGGGCCTGGATCGAACCGTGCGGATTGCGGGACAGGGCCAGCTTGTGCTGGTTGCTGAGCTTGTCCGAGGCGAACTTGGCCGGGTTCACCGGGATGTTGAGCAGGATCAGCCTGCGGGTGCCCTGCCACATCGCCTGCTGTTGCTCGGCCTCAGTGTCGAAGAGCCGTACGGCGACGCTCGCGCCCTGGTCCACGAGAGCCGGGTACGCCTTGACCGGCTGCCCCGCCCTGCGCGCCTCGAAGACGCGGCTGAGGGAGCCGATGGTCCAGTCCGTGAGGCCCGTACGTTCGATGGACTCGCCCGTGGGGCCCGCCGTCGCCGCGGCTGCCTTGGAGAGGGCCTGACGGGCCTTGGGGCGCAGCTTCAGCCGGAGCGCTTCCAGGTCCTTGTCCTCGGCGAGCTTCTTGCGGCGCTCGTCGACGATCCGGAACGTGATCTTCAGGTGGTCCGGGACGCGGGACAGGTCGAAGTCGTCCGCCTCGACCGGTACGCCGACCATCCGCTTCAGCTCACGGGCGAGTGTGAGCGGCAGCGGCTCCTGCAGCGGTACGGCGCGATCGAGGAACTTCGCCGCGTAGTTCGGCGCAGGCACGTAATGGCGGCGGATCGGCTTCGGGAGGGAGCGGATCAGCTCGGTGACCACTTCCTCGCGCAGGCCGGGGATCTGCCAGTCGAAGCCCTCGGACGTGACTTGGTTGAGCACCTGGAGCGGGATGTGGACGGTCACGCCGTCCGCGTCCGCGCCCGGCTCGAACTGGTACGTCACACGGAACTTGAGCTTCCCCTGGCGCCAGGAGTCGGGGTAGTCGTCCTTGGTGACCGCCCCGGCCTTCTCGTTGATGAGCATCTCGCGCTCGAAGTCGAGGAGTTCGGGCTCCTCGCGCTTCTTGTGCTTCCACCACGAGTCGAAGTGCGCGCCGGACACGACGTGTTCGGGGATACGCCGGTCGTAGAAATCGAAGAGCGTCTCGTCGTCCACGAGGATGTCGCGGCGGCGGGCGCGGTGCTCCAGCTCCTCGACCTCGGTGAGCAGCTTGCGGTTGTCCGCGTAGAACTTGTGGTGCGTACGCCAGTCACCCTCGACCAGGGCGTTGCGGATGAAGAGGTCGCGGCTCGTCTCGGGGTCGATCCGGCCGTAGTTGACCTTGTGCTGGGCGACGATCGGGACGCCGTACAGCGTCACCCTCTCGTACGCCATGACGGCGGCCTGGTCCTTCTCCCAGTGCGGCTCGCTGTACGTGCGCTTGAGGAGGTGCTGGGCGAGCGGCTCGATCCACTCCGGCTCGATCTTCGCGTTGACCCTCGCCCACAGGCGGGACGTCTCGACGAGCTCGGCGGACATGATGAAGCGGGGCTGCTTCTTGAAGAGCGCCGAGCCGGGGAAGATCGCGAACTTGGCGCTGCGGGCGCCGAGGTACTCGTTCTTGTCCGTGTCCTTGAGACCGATGTGGGACAGCAGGCCGGCGAGGAGGGACGTGTGCACGGACTGCTCCGGCGCGTCCTCTTCGTTGACGTGGATGCCCATCTGCTTCGCGACGGAGCGCAGCTGCGTGTAGATGTCCTGCCATTCGCGAATGCGCAGGAAGTTGAGGTACTCCGACTTGCACATCCGGCGGAAGCTGGAGGAGCCGCGCTCCTTCTGCTGCTCGCGGACGTAGCGCCACAGGTTGAGGAAGGCCAGGAAGTCGGACGTCTCGTCCTTGAAGCGGGCGTGCTGCTGGTCCGCCTGCTGCTGCTTCTCGGACGGGCGCTCGCGCGGGTCCTGGATGGAGAGCGCGGAGGCGATCACCATGACTTCGCGTACGCACCCGTTCTTGTCGGCCTCGAGCACCATGCGGGCCAGGCGCGGGTCGACGGGCAGCTGGGCGAGCTTGCGGCCCTGTTCGGTGAGGCGCTTTTTCGGGTCCTTCTCCCCGGGGTCCAGCGCGCCGAGCTCCTGGAGGAGCTGGACGCCGTCGCGGATGTTGCGGTGGTCCGGCGGGTCGATGAAGGGGAACTTCTCGATGTCGCCGAGACCGGCCGCCGTCATCTGGAGGATGACGGACGCGAGATTCGTACGCAGGATCTCGGCGTCCGTGAACTCGGGGCGCGTGATGAAGTCGTCCTCGTCGTACAGCCGGATGCAGATGCCGTCGGACGTACGGCCGCAACGGCCCTTGCGCTGGTTGGCGCTGGCCTGGCTGATCCGCTCGATCGGCAGGCGCTGGACCTTGGTGCGGTGGCTGTAGCGGGAGATACGAGCGGTGCCCGGGTCGATCACGTACTTGATGCCGGGGACGGTGAGGGACGTCTCGGCGACGTTCGTGGCGAGGACGATACGACGGCCCGTGTGCCGCTGGAAGACGCGGTGCTGCTCGGCGTGCGAGAGGCGTGCGTAGAGGGGGAGGACCTCGGTGTGTCTGAGGTTCTTCTTGTTCAGCGCGTCCGCCGTGTCGCGGATCTCGCGCTCACCGGAGAGGAAGACCAGGATGTCGCCCGGGCCCTCGGACTGGAGCTCGTCGACGGCGTCGGCGATCGCGGTGATCTGGTCGCGGTCGACGTCGTCGCGGTCCTCTTCGAGCAGCGGGCGGTAGCGGACCTCGACCGGGTACGTACGGCCGCTGACCTCGACGATCGGGGCGTCGCCGAAGTGGCGGGAGAAGCGCTCGGGATCGATGGTCGCGGAGGTGATCACGACCTTGAGGTCCGGGCGCTTCGGGAGGAGCTGGGCGAGGTAGCCCAGCAGGAAGTCGATGTTGAGGGACCGCTCGTGGGCCTCGTCGATGATGATCGTGTCGTACGCGCGGAGGTCGCGGTCCGTCTGGATCTCGGCCAGCAGAATGCCGTCCGTCATCAGCTTCACGAAGGTCGCGTCCGGGTTGACCTGGTCGGTGAACCGGACCTTCCAGCCGACCGCCTCGCCGAGCGGGGTCTTCAGCTCGTCCGCGATGCGTTCGGCGACGGTGCGGGCGGCGATGCGGCGGGGCTGGGTGTGGCCGATCATGCCCTTCACACCACGGCCCAGCTCCATGCAGATCTTGGGGATCTGGGTGGTCTTGCCGGAGCCGGTCTCGCCCGCGACGATCACGACCTGGTGGTCGCGTATCGCCTCGGCGATGTCGTCCTTGCGCTGGCTGACGGGCAGCGCCTCGGGATACGTGATCTCGGGCATTCGGGCAGCCCGCTGTGCCAGGCGGGCGGCGGACTTCTCCGCCTCGGCGGCGATATCGTCCAGCACGGCCTGCCGGGCCTCGGGCTTGCGGATGCGACGGGCGCCGTCGAGACGGCGGCCGAGCCGGTGGGCGTCGCGGAGCGGCAGCCCTCCGAGTGCGGTCTGGAGGTCGGCGAAGGAAGTAGACATACCTGGTTCAGGATCTCACCCGGCGGTTGCGAGTGGCGAACCCATTTCCCTTTACGCTTCTGGGGACACGATGCGGCGATGCGCCCGGACGGGAGACCTTGAGCTATGCAGCAGGTCAGCCGCGGGTTCGGGTGGCGTGGTGGGGTGCTGGGTGTGCTGCTCGGGGTGCTGCTGTGTGCGGTGGCCGGGGTTACGCCTGCGCCTGTGGGTGAAGCGCCGGGTGCGACGGCGGTGGTCGCTTCCGTCCCCGTCGCTGTCTCCGTCTCTGTCCCCGTCCCCGTCTCCGGCGAGGACCGGGAGCCCGGCTGCCGTGAGAAGCACGGGGACGGCGTGGGGAGCGTGCCGGCTGCGCCGCCGCGGAGTGGGGCGGCGTACGAGCTGCTGCCCGCCCTGTACGACGCCAGGGCCGGGAACGGCTCCTGGGGCGCCGATGCCCTGGTCCCGCAGCCCGCGGTCGACCGCCGCCCGCCGCCGCGCGATCCGCCGACGCCGATAGGGCTGTCGGTCCTACGCGTTTAGAGGCGCGTGCCCTGCGGGGCTTCTCCCCACCCCGCCCCTTCCCGGCTGTGACATTTCGCGGCTGCCGCCGCGTGGGGGCTCCGCCCCAGACTCCGCTCCTGCGGGCATCGTCAGCCCGTTGGGGGTCCCGGGGTCTGGGGGCTTGCCCCCTCACGCGGCGGAGCCGCAAATGTCACAGCCGGGAAGGGGCGGGGTGGGGAAATGAGGCCCCGCCGCCGGCCCCGGCAAGCGACCGCGCCCCGATTCGTCGCGCCCCGCGCCCACCGCCGACGCCCCGCCCCTTTCCACGCCGCCCTGCATCTCCTCCAGGAGTACCGAACCCATGACCTCCTCCGCCCGTACCCGCTCCAAGTCCGTCGCCATCGCCGCGGGCGTCGCCGCCGCCGCGATAGTCCTCGGTGTCGTCTCGTACACCGCCACCATGCCGGCGCAGGCCCCGGCAACCCCCACCTCCGCCGACGTCTCCGCCGACCCGCAGGCCGACGTCTACGCCGAGCTCGCGAAGCTCGCCCGGCGCGAGGCCAAGGACCCCCTCGCCCAGGGCCGGCCCGACGCGCCCGTCGTGCTCATCGAGTACGCCGACTTCAAGTGCGGCTATTGCGGGAAGTTCGCCCGCGACACCGAGCCCGCCCTCGTGAAGAAGTACGTCGACGCAGGCACCCTCCGCATCGAGTGGCGCAATTTCCCGATCTTCGGCAAGGACTCCGAGGCGGCCGCCCGAGGCTCCTGGGCGGCCGGGCAGCAGGGCCGCTTCTGGCAGTTCCACGCGGCGGCGTATGCCGACGGCGCGAAGGAGAAGGGCTTCGGGGACGACCGGCTCAAGGCGCTCGCCGAGCAGGCCGGGGTGAAGGACATCACCCGTTTCACGCGTGACGCCGACAGCGAAGCCGCCGCGCAGGCCGTGCGCAAGGACCAGGAGGAGGCGTACGAGCTGGGTGCGACCTCCACGCCGTCCTTCCTCGTCAACGGCAGGCCGATCGCGGGCGCCCAGCCCGCAGCGACCTTCACCGAGGCGATCGAGACGGCGGCGAAGGCAGCGAAGGCGGAGAAGGCAGAAAGGCCGGCGAAGACGGAGAAGGCCGCGAAGTGAGCTCCGACATCGGCTACCTCGCCGCCTTTCTCGGCGGCCTCCTCGCCCTCCTCAGCCCGTGCAGCGCCCTCCTCCTCCCGGCCTTTTTCGCGTACTCGATCGACTCGACGTCACGCCTCATGGCCAGGACCGGGATCTTCTACGCCGGACTCGCGACCACCCTCGTGCCGCTGGGCGCGGCCGGCTCGTACGCCGGGCGGCTCTTCTACGGGCACCGCGACCAGCTGGTCCTTGCCGGCGGCTGGCTGATCATCGCGCTGGGCCTCGCGCAGATCTTCGGCATGGGCTTCGCGTCGCGCCGTATCGCCGCCCTCTCCGGCCGGATCCGGCCCACGACGGCGCTTTCGGTGTACGCACTGGGCGCGGTCTACGGCCTGGCGGGCTTCTGCGCGGGCCCGATCCTCGGCAGCGTCCTCACGGTCGCCGCCGTCAGCGGCACCCCGGTGTACGGCGGACTGCTGCTGGCCGTCTACGCGTTGGGCATGGCGGTACCGCTGTTCCTGCTGGCGCTGCTGTGGGAGCGCTTCGAACTGGGCAAGCGGCAGTGGCTACGAGGACGGGCGTTCCGGCTCGGCCGCTTCGAACTGCACACCACCTCGCTGCTGTCCGGGCTCTTCTTCATCGCGCTGGGCACGCTCTTCCTCGTATTCGACGGAACGACGGCCCTGCCCGGACTGCTGGACGTGGACGACTCGTTCGCGGTGGAGCAGTGGGTGAGCGGCCTCGGCCAGGCCGTCCCGGACGCGGCACTGCTGACCGGCGTGGTGGCCCTGGTGGCCCTGACCCTGTCCCTGCGCGCCTGGCGCCGGACACGCCGGGAGGCGACGGAGAAGCGGGAGGGGTAACGCGAAAGACCCCGTCCGGTGGGACGGGGTCTTCGGTGTGGTGGCTGGGGCCGGGGTCGAACCGGCGACCTATCGCCCGCGGCGCAGCCGCAATCGGACGCAGCCAGGCGATCGCTCGTACCAACTGAGCTACCCAGCCACGCGCCTCTTGCGAGGTGCAGCGGTCCTGACGGGATTTGCTGTACCCGATTGCGGCTGTGCCGCGGGCGCGGCCTCCACCTTGACAGGGTGGCGAGCTGGTTGGTGGGGTTTGGGGGTACGGGTAACGCGAAAGACCCCGTCCGGTGGGACGGGGTCTTCGGTGTGGTGGCTGGGGCCGGGGTCGAACCGGCGACCTATCGCTTTTCAGGCGATCGCTCGTACCAACTGAGCTACCCAGCCACGCGCCTCTTGCGAGGTGCAGCGGTCCTGACGGGATTTGAACCCGCGGCCTCCACCTTGACAGGGTGGCGAGCACTCCAAACTGCTCCACAGGACCCAGCGTGGTGCGAGAACAAGTCTCGCACACAGTTGTGCGTGCCCCCAACGGGATTCGAACCCGTGCTACCGCCTTGAAAGGGCGGCGTCCTGGGCCACTAGACGATGAGGGCAAAACAGCTAGTGTTGCTGCTTCTGCATCTGTCGCCCCAGGGGACGTGAGAAGCATGTGACTCCGCTTCCCCAAAGAGGTTCCGCTTCTCCTTCAACCTCTGGGGTCTCAGGACGGTCAAGCCCTGACCGGCGCCCTTGGGCACGTCGGAGACTGTACTACGGCGTTTCGGTGTCAGCCAAACCGAATAGGCGAAGGGGTCGCTCCGGGTTGGTTCTCCTCCGGCAGGTGGCGGCTGACCTCCGCAGTCGTCAGGCCCAGGCCGCCGAGTGTGATCTCGTCCCAGGCCTGGAGCCGCTTGGTCCTGCGGTCCAGATAGAGCACGGACGTACGTACCTTCTCCGGCTCGTCGCTCTCCAGCGCGCGCAGGCCTCCGCCGCCCGTCGAACCCTCGATCTTGAGGCGGGTGCCCCGGGGGAGGATCTCGTTCCTGCGGTTGTGGATGTGCCCCGCCAGTACGAGCGGCACCTCGCCGTCCGTCTCGTGGGCCGCCACCGGGTTGTGCGCGACCGCGATGTCGACCGGCGTGCCGGCGCGCTTCTGGTCGCGCAGGGCGGAGGCGAGGCGGATGCCCGCCATGCGTTCGGCCGGGTCGCCCTGGGCGGCGACCGAGCGGTCCGGGGTGAACTGCGGATCGCCCATGCCGGCCACCCGCAGGCCCGCGACCGTCACCGCCCTGCCGTCGTCGAGGACGTGTACGCCGTCGAGTTCTTCGAGGTAGCGCTGCGTGGCGGCCGAGTCGTGGTTGCCGCGGACCCAGATGTACGGGCTGCCGAGGTCGGGGATCGGGTCGAGGAAGCCGTTCTCGGCGGCGCCGCCGTGGTCCATCGTGTCGCCGGAATCGATGATCACGTCGATGTCGTACTGCTCAACGAGCGAGCCGATGATGTGCCACGACGCCGGGTTGAGGTGGATGTCGGAGACGTGCAGGACGCGCATCGTGGCCGGGTCCGGGCGGTAGGTGGGGAGCGTCGACGTGGCGTCGTACAGCTTCGTGACGTTGGTGACCAGCCGCGCCAACTCCTTTTGGTAGACGTCGAATTCGGTGACGATCGAGCGTGCGTTGCCGACCACCGAGGGCGCCGAGGAGAGCAGGCCGGAGAACTTCGGCTCCAGGACCGACTTGGGGTTCCAGGTGGCGTACGCGCTGATGCCCGACGCGGCCAGCAGGGCCAGCGCCAGGCCGCCCGCCGCCAGGGCGCGGCGCGGGCGGCGGTAGACCGCGAGGCCGAGGGCGGTCGCGCCGGAGACGACGGCGACGCAGGAGCGCAGGGCCAGGCCGGTCGTGCCGTCGGTGACGTCACTCGTGACCTCGCTCTGGAGGCCGGAGAGGCGCTCGGGGTGCTCGACGAGGGCCTGGGAGCGGGCCGGGTCGAGCTGGTCGACGTCCACGTCGAGGCGGATGGGGGCGACGTGGGTGTCGAGTTCGAGCGCGCCGAGCGGGGAGACGTTGATCTTTGTGCCGCCGGACAGGGACGGGCGCAGCGTCATGCTCGTGTCCATCGGGCCGACCGGCGTACGGACGCTGCCGACGATCAGCAGGCCGAGCCAGGCGCCGAGGAGGACCACGGCGGTGAGGCCGAGTGCCCGGGTGTACGGGTGCGGGGTGTGGACGAGGGTGCTGGTGGGGGCGGTGCGTTGGGAGCGGTAGTGACGCTGGAGCCGGGTGACAGTGGCACGGATGCGGTCGCGGGCCATTGGGCCCGTATGCCCATGAGGGCGGGTGCCCATGCCTGCCTGCCGGGACAGGCGGCCCGCCGCGCGGCCGGAATTCGGTGACAATGGCCGGGTGCTGGAGATGACGCGTGAGGAGTTCGAGGAACTTGTCTCGGAAGCGCTGGACAGGATCCCGCCGGAACTGACGCGACTGATGGACAACGTCGCGGTCTTTGTGGAGGACGAGCCTCCGGCGGACGATCCCGAGCTGCTCGGGCTCTACGAGGGGACACCGCTGACCGACCGCGGTGAGTGGTACGCGGGCGTGCTGCCGGACCGGATCACCATCTACCGGTGGCCGACGCTGCGGATCTGCGAGTCCAGGGAGGACGTCGTCGTGGAGACCGAGATCACCGTCGTCCACGAGGTCGCGCACCACTTCGGCATCGACGACGAGCGGCTGCACGCGCTGGGTTACGGATGAGCGCGAGGGTGCCCGAGCCGATTGATCCCGACGTCGACCTGCATGTACCGGCCGACCGGGCCGAGACCGCCGGGCACGCCAAGTGGCACGTGCTCGGGGTGGTCTCGGCGGGCGGCGCGCTGGGAGGCCTGGCCAGGTACGGGGCTTCGGTGCTGTGGCCGGGGAGCGTGTGGACCACGTTCGGCGTCAATGTCGTGGGCTGTGCGCTGATCGGCGTACTCATGGTGCTGCTGAGCGAGCACGGCCGGGGGCATCCGCTGGTCCGGCCGTTCCTCGGGGTCGGCGTGCTGGGCGGCTTCACGACCTTCTCGACGTACGCCGCCGATGTGGCGCGGCTGCTGGAGGAGCGGGAGGCGGTCACCGCGATGGCTTACGCGGCGGGGACGTTCGCGGGGGCGATGGGCGCGGTGTGGGCGGCGGCGGTGGTGACGCGGGCGGTCGTGGCGCGGGCGGGGGCGGCGGCGCGGTGACGTGGGTGCTGGTGGCCGTGGGGGCGACGGCACGGTGACCTGGTTGCTGGTGGCGGTGGGAGCCGCGGTCGGGGCGCCGCTGCGGTATCTGACGGACCGTGCGGTGCAGGTGCGGCATGATTCGGTGTTCCCGTGGGGGACATTTGTGGTCAATGCCGTCGCAAGCCTGGTGCTGGGGGTGCTGACGGGGGCTCTGGTGTCCTCGGGGACGTACGCGCTGCTCGGGACCGGGCTGTGCGGGGCCCTTTCGACGTACTCGACGTTCTCCTACGAGACGCTGCGACTGGCCGAGCGCGGCTGGACGTTCCTCGCGGTGGCGAATGCGCTGGCGTCGTTGCTGGTGGGGCTCGGTGCGGTCTTTCTGGGGATGGATCTTGCGGAGGGGCTGGTGCAGTAGCCGGGCCGCGTGGCGTGCGTCGCCTTGGGGGCAACGCGTGTCCCTTGCGGCGAAAAGGGAGTTGGGCAGTGAAATCCCGCTCGCCGTGCCCCGGAGGTGCCGTCCGTGCGCCAGTTGCCCCAGCCTGTCCGATTGGCCCCTGTCCGACTGGCCGCTGCCGCACTCGCGGTGGCGGCGTCGGCGGGCTGCATGAGCGTGAGCGACGAGGGGGGCAAGCCGGCGCCGTCCCGTTCGACGGCCCGGCAGGGGGCGGTGGCCGAGGCGGCGGAAGGCGGTACGGCGGCGAACGGGACGGGACACGGCCGTACGGGCGAACGCGCGGCGGGGGGCCGCGGCGGCAAGGACGGCAAGAAGGGCAAGGACGGCGGCAAGGACCGCAAGGACGCCGGAGACGCGTCCGCGAGCCCCGGCTCGTCGCCCGGGGCATCGGCCGCCCCCTCGAAGAGCGGCAAGCCGCCCGGGAAGGGCGGCGCGCGGCCCAAGCCGCGTCCCGGTGTGCCGTCGGCGCCCCAGGACACGCCGTCGGCGACCCGCCCGCCCGAGGAGCCCGAGCCGCCGGTGACGCCCGAGCCGCCGCCCACGACGCCGTCCGAGCCGGAGCCGACCCCGCCGCCTCCTTCGGCCTCGCCGGCGGCGGACACGCAGACTGCGGCGATGGGTGAACGGGGGGAGATGCGGCGCGAGCCGGAGGCATCACCGCAGGTGGGGCCGGTGTAGGGGATCCGGTTTGCCTAATGCGGGGGAGAGTGCGTATGGTTATAGATCGTTTGATCCCATTGCCCGGCGCCGTTGAGTTCTCGTAAAGAACGAGGACCTGGAGCGCCCCGTGGCGCGTACTCTCCCTTACCGTGACTGACCGCACTGAGGCGGTCGATTTGCGATTGATTTGCGATTTCACGGAGTTTGGGCGCGTGCCGAGACTCCGAGAGGTTTCGCATTTCGTATGTCCATTTCCAGCACTGACCGCACCGCCATGCCCGAGAACGAGACGGTCATCGAGGCCGTAGAGATCACCGAAATCGCCGAGATCGCCGACGCCGTAGAGGCCGTCGAGATCGTCGAGACCGGGATCGCCGACTCCGACGTCGACGCGGACTCCGACTCCGACTCCGAGCCCACTGTGACGTTCGCCTCCCTCGGCCTGCCCGAGGGCGTCGTCCGCAAGCTCGCGCAGAACGGCGTCACCGCCCCCTTCCCGATCCAGGCCGCGACCATCCCGGACGCCCTGGCCGGCAAGGACATCCTCGGCCGTGGCCGTACCGGCTCCGGCAAGACCCTCTCCTTCGGTCTGCCGACCCTGGCCACGCTGGCCGGCGGGCACACCGAGAAGAAGAAGCCCCGCGCGATCATCCTCACCCCGACCCGTGAGCTCGCGATGCAGGTCGCGGACGCGCTTCAGCCGTACGGCGACGTACTCGGCCTGAAGATGAAGGTCGTCTGCGGCGGTACGTCCATGAGCAACCAGATCTACGCCCTGGAGCGCGGCGTCGACGTCCTCGTCGCCACCCCGGGCCGTCTGCGCGACATCATCAACCGCGGCGCCTGCTCGCTCGCGAACGTCCAGGTCGCTGTCCTCGACGAGGCCGACCAGATGTCCGACCTGGGCTTCCTGCCCGAGGTCACCGAGCTGCTCGACCAGATCCCCGGCGGCGGCCAGCGGATGCTCTTCTCCGCCACTATGGAGAACGAGATCAGCACGCTGGTCAAGCGCTACCTGACCAACCCGGTCACCCACGAGGTCGACAGCGCCCAGGGCAACGTCTCGACCATGACCCACCACGTCCTCGTCGTGAAGCCGAAGGACAAGGCGCCGGTCACGGCCGCGATCGCCGCCCGCAAGGGCCGCACGATCATCTTCGTCCGCACCCAGCTGGGCGCGGACCGTATCGCCGAGCAGCTGCAGGACTCGGGCGTCAAGGCCGACGCACTGCACGGCGGCATGACGCAGGGCGCCCGTACGCGCGTCCTCGAAGACTTCAAGAAGGGCTACGTCAACGCCCTCGTCGCCACCGACGTTGCCGCTCGCGGTATCCACGTCGACGGCATCGACCTGGTGCTGAACGTGGACCCGGCCGGTGACCACAAGGACTACCTGCACCGCTCGGGCCGTACGGCTCGCGCAGGCAAGTCCGGCGTCGTCGTCTCCCTGTCGCTGCCGCACCAGCGCCGCCAGATCTTCCGCCTGATGGAGGACGCGGGCGTCGACGCCTCGCGCCACATCGTCGGTGGGGCGGGCGCGTTCGAGCCGGAGGTCGCCGAGATCACCGGTGCCCGTTCGCTGACCGAGGTCCAGGCCGACTCCGCGAACAACGCCGCCAAGCAGGCGGAGCGCGAGGCCAAGGAGCTCACCATCGAGCTGGAGCGCATCCAGCGCCGTGCGACCGAGCTCCGCGAGGAGGCCGACCGCCTGGTCGCCCGCGCGGCGCGTGAGCGCGGCGAGGACCCGGAGGCGGCTGTCGCCGAGGTGGCCGCGGCCACCGAGGCCGAGCTCGCCGCCGCTGCCGCTGCGGCCGCTGTGGCGGCCCAGCCGGTGGAGCGTCGCGACGATCGCGGCAACTTCCAGCGCCGTGACGACCGTGGCGGTGACCGTGGTGGCTTCCGCGGCGGCGACCGCGGTGGTGACCGTGGCGGCTTCAACCGCGGCGGTGACCGCGGTGGCGACCGTGGTGGCTTCCAGCGCCGTGACGACCGCCCGGCGACCGGTGGCGGCTTCCGCGCCGGTGGCCACGCCGACCGTCCGTTCAACCGCGACCGTCGTGACGACCGTCCGGCCGGTGGCGGCTTCCGCGCCGGTGGCCACGACCGCCCGCAGGGCCGTCGCGACGACCACCGCAGCAGCGGCAGCACCGGTACCGGCACCGGCTCGTTCGGCCGCCGCGACGACAAGCCGCGCTGGAAGCGCAACGGCTGAGTTGATCAACCCGGCGGCCTAGGCCGCTGACCTGCAAAAGCGGGCCCGCTCACCACGAGCGGGCCCGCTTTTCTTTTCACTTCCCCCACATGAGCAACTGCTGTTACGCTCCGCGCACTTGTATGGGGGCGCAGGGCCGGGGGGCCCGGTTCGATGCACATCGCCGACGGCGCGCGACGCCGCTGCCTCCCCCATGTCTTCTTCAGAATCCCGGGGAGGGACCCTCTTTGGCTCGGTACGCACGCGGCCGCACCACTGCGCTGGCCGTGGCGGCACTCGCCGCAGGCATGATTTCGACACCGTCCGCGAGCGCCGCGCAGTCGCCGACGCCCGTACAGACGGACGGCGTCTGGGGCATCGACTTCGCCGGTGGCACGCTGAACACGGTGGAACGCGCCGCGAATGGCGAGCAGTACGTCATGTCGCGGCAGGTAGCCGCTGACGGCACGACGGTGGGCGACCGCCGGACCATGGGATTCGCCGGCATGTACGCGGGCGGTGATGCGCACCTGAAGCGGGTGCCCTGTGACGCCGGTTCCTGTGTGCCGCTCCACAGCGCCGGAAACGGCAACTACGGAGTCGTCTTCGTCAACGAAGGCAAGGAATACGCCCAGATCTGGCTCGGCCCGGACAGCTATCACGGCAGCGAACCAGGGGTCACGGGCGCGCGGATCGTCGACACCACCGGCCGCTACTTCGTCTACAACGCGGCGTCGACTGCCAAGCAGTACGTCGACGATGTCACCGAGTACCGCGGGACGGACGTGCGGCTGACCCGCTCGATCACCGCCGCCTCGGTGTGGGGCAGCCGGCTGTGGACCGCGAACGCCACCGCCGGCTCCGTATCGGCGTACGACCTCGAAGCGAAGAAGGTCGTCGAGACGCTCGCCGTCGGCGCTCCCTGCACGGTCAAGGAACTCCAGGCGGTGGGCCGCTGGCTCTACTGGAACTGCGGTCCGACCGGTGCCGCGGGCGTCTACGACCGTACGGTGAAGAAGTCCATCGCCGTACCGTCCGGCCCCGCACTCGTCAGCGACGGCTATCTCGTACGGCATGACAGGGCGGCCGCGAAGCTGCTGCTCACCGACTTCCACATGGGGACGGCCGTCGCACCGCGCCCGATCGCGGACCTGCCGGCCGGGAACACCGCCGACCAGCGGCGGCTGACTTGGTCCGTCGACAAGTTCGGTGGTGACATCGCGTACGTCGGCCCCACCGGCTTCATCCACATCGTGCCCAGCGGCGTCCCCGGCCAGCCCCTCGCGAAGATCGAGTCGCAGCTGGACGACGCCATCCTCGACCTCTCCAGCACATCCGCGAGCCACGCCTGGAAGAGCACCTGGCAGCTCAGCAGGCCGGCGAACTGGACCTTCACGGTGAAGGACGCGACCGGGCGGACCGTACGCACCATGACGGGCGGCCCCGGCGCCGAAGTCGAAGTCGAGTGGGACGGCAAGACCGACACGGGCGCCTACACCTTCAGCGGACGCCACACCTGGACCCTGAAGGCCACCGCCGTCGAGGGCACGGGTACGTACAGCACCAGCGGCTCCATCAGCGTGGGCAGCGGCCGCCCGGGCCTCCACGACCAGGGCGGCTACAGCCTCGGCGACCTGGTCACGCTCAACTCGTCCGGCACCCTGACCGTCCATCTCGGCCACGAGAAGGGCAACTTCGGCACGAAGTACTCCGGTACGGGCTGGCCCGCAGGCACCGTCGCCGTGCCCTTCGGGGACACGAACGGCGACCGCTGCAACGAGCTGCTGGTCCGGACGCCGGGCGGGGACCTGCGGCGGTACAAGGGCAAGTGCGGCGCCGCGTACACGCCGACGAGCACGTACACGAAGATCGGGACGGGCTGGGGGCAGTACGACGTACTGACGTCTCCGGGCGATGCCAATGGTGACGGCCGAGCAGACCTGATCACCCGTCAGGCGTCCACCGGGGACATGTACTTCCATGCCGGTACGGCCGATGGCAAGTTCAACGCCAGGGTGAAGATCGGCACCAACTGGAAGACGTACGGGCGGATCGCCGGTGTCGGTGACATCACCGGGGACGGCAAGGCGGATCTGGTTGCGCACGACAGGTCGGGTGGCCTGTGGCGCTACGAGGGCGTGGGCAACGGCACGTTCAAGGCGCGGGTGCAGGTCTTCAAGGACTGGGGGCGCTCGTACAACGCCCTCGTCGGCATCGGTGACCTGAGCGGCGACGGCAAGCCGGACATCGTCGCGCGCGACACCGCCGGGAAGCTCTTCCGCAACGACGGCAACGGCCGCGGCTCCTTCGGCGGTCGTACCGAGATCGCCACCGGCTGGCAGGGTTACAAGGGCCTGTTCTAGGCTCCGTACACGCTTCGACGGGCCCGGCAACCGATACCCGATCGGCTGCCGGGCTCGCTGCGGCTATGCTCGGGGGTGATTCGCCGAGGGCCGTTAGCTCAATTGGCAGAGCAGCGGACTTTTAATCCGTTGGTTGTGGGTTCGAGTCCCACACGGCCTACCGCTCAGCCCCAGGTCAGAGATCCTCTGGCCTGGGGCTGATCTTGTTTTTCGGCTCCTGGGTGAGCGTGTCGTCTCTCCGAACTGCGCCGGGCCGATGCCGGTTGCGGACGGGCGAGCGTCGGCAGCAGGGTGGCTGTGCGGGTGCTCGAACGCACACGAACCAGGAGCGACAGCCATGACCGAGCAGAAGGCCTTCCGGGTCGAGACCCTGATCCACGCGCCGTTGGAGACCGTCTGGCAGGCGCTCACCGAACCGGACCGGATCCGGAAATGGTTCGGCTGGGATTACGACGGGATCGAGGCCGAGATCCGGTACATCTTCGTCGATCACGCCCAGCATGTGCCGGACGAGCACCGGATCGTGCTGGAGGAGGATCAGGAGATCCAGCTTTCGGCTGACGGTCCGGAACGCACGGTCGTGCGCGTTGTCTGTGGTGGTGCGGCGGCCGACGAGCGTTACGACGGGGTGGAAGAGGGCTGGCGCACCTTCCTGGAGCAGTTGCGGTTCTGGCTGGAGCGGGAGGGCGTGCGGTCGCGGCGGACGGTGTATCTGACCGGGTCGGCCAATGCGGCCATGGTGCGGGACAGCCTGCAGACCACCGGCACCCAGATCTGGCACACCAGCCGCTTCCAGCACATCCTCGTCGACACCGACGGCCACCTGGTCGCCATCAGCGCCGAGCAGCCGCTCGACACCGCTGAGCCCGTCGGCACCGGTCCGGTCGCCGTCACCGTGTCGGCGTACGGGGTCGACGACGCCGCCTTCGCCGGGCTGAGCAAGGAATGGGCGGTCCTGTGGGAGATGCTGGCCCGGGATGTGGAGGTCGTCACGACATGCGGAGATGCGGAGGGGTAGGAACACTGGGGGGCATGACAGAAAAGGCACTTCTGGAGGGCGGCCCGGACGACCTGCACGAGCGGATCGTCCCGATCACACCCCCCGGACAAGAGCTGAAGATTCCGCACCGCGGCGGGTACGAGCATTTCAAGATCACCTCCCCTCCGCGCCATCAGGACAGTGCGGAGGGCCGGCTGACCGTCTATGAGTGGTGGGAACGGACCGAGATCGCCGAGTGACTCAGGTCTTTGCCTGCGCCAGTGCGGTCATGAGCCGGGGTGCCGACTCCGCCGCCGCGGCAGTGTCCTTGCGGTCGGCCGCGCCGCGCAGTTCGCGCAGCTGGTCTTCGATCTGCTTCGCCTTGTCGGGCGCGGTGTTGTGCCGGACACGGTCCCAGGTGAGTTCGAGGCTGGTGACGGTTCCTGCGACCGCGCCCGCGTCGTCGGCCTCGGCGTCCAGCTTCAGCTGACGGGTCCACAGGTCCATGCGGTCCGACTCGACCTTGGCGAGGGGTTCGTAGCGCAGGTGCAGGTCGAGGTCGTTCTGGGCGACCCGCAGGACCGCTCCGTGTACGAGCTCCGCGTCGCGCGCCTTCACGGCCCCGGCGAGCGCGTCGAGGTCGCGGTTCATCTGCCGGGTGAGCAGGTCCGGGACACGGTCCGAGGTCCGGTACGCGTCCCAGGCGGCACGCATGTTCTCAGCCGCTGCCGGGTCCGGCGCCCCGTCACTGTGCGCGTCACGGACGGCGGTCGACAGGGCGGTCAGTTTCTCCGGCACAGGGCCGGGCTTCGCGTCGGTCGGGACGGCAAGTGAGACGGCCTCCAGCTCGCCCTCCGTACCGGTGGAGAACTCCCCGTACCCCGGCGCGAAGACCTTCTCCTCACGGGAGCCGTCCATGTGCAGCTCGGCCACCGTGATCGCGCCCTTGACCGGCCCGTACGGACCCTTGACCGGCTGGTTCACGGCCTTGACGGTGACCTCCTCGAAAACGACCTCCGGGACGTTCTCCGGCCGGTACACGTCGCCGACCTTCGGGTCGGCCGGCATGATCATGGCGGGGGGCCCGGTCGTTCCGGCCAGCCAGGTGCCGTCGGTGTCGGCAACAACGCCGTCCTCGTAGTTGAAGACGTCCTCGCCGAGGTACCAGACAGAGCCGTCGTCGGCCTGTGCGAACCAGTCGTGCGCGAGCTCCACGATGCGTCCGTCGGACAGCGCCATGTACTGGAGCGTGCGCACCTTCACCTGTTCACCGTTCACCGCGATGGTCTTGGTGTCGGGCAGCAGGGTGAACTCGGTCCGGAACGGCTTGTCGTCGACCTGGCCGCCGTAGATCACCTGCTTGACCTCCGAGCTCGGGTGGAGCGGGTTGGTGATGGAGGTCGGGTGCGTGAAGACCGGCTTGGCCGTGTCGACCCGGTCCTTCTCGGGTGCGAGTGGCAGGCATTCGTCGGTCGGCTCGCCCGTGCCCTCGTCCACGACCCGTACACAGTCCGTACGCGCCTTCGGCTCCGAGGCGTCGGCGCCGCACGCACCGGTCGCGAGCGTCGCACTCAGGGCCACGCCCACCGCGGCCGCCAGGTTCAGCTTTCGGTTTCTCATGGCTGCCTCCTCGTCCGATCCGACTCGGTACGGCGAGCGTGGCAGCCGGGCACTGAAAGGAGCCTGAACGAAGCTGAACGGGCCTTCAGCTGCCGGCCGGCCCAGGCAGCGACACCTCGAAGCGCGCCCCGCCCAGGGCACTCGACGACCAGAACCCGCATGCGGCGATTGTGACCCGCGGCACCTGAACGGGGGCTGAACGCGCCCGTGTGCCGGGGCCGGACCGCAGGTGGTCGGCGGTGCTCCACCAATGGCGTAGAGTTGGGTTTACCGACGCGGGGTGGAGCAGCTCGGTAGCTCGCTGGGCTCATAACCCAGAGGTCGCAGGTTCAAATCCTGTCCCCGCTACTGAAGAAGTAGTGATCAAGGCCCGGACTCTTTGAGTCCGGGCCTTTTTCGTTTCCGCGCTTTCGCCCTTGACCTTTACGCAACGTCAAGATTTAGCGTGTGAGTCATGGAGTGGTCGATCCAGGACATCGCACGCAAAGCCGGAACCACCAGCCGCACCCTGCGCCACTACGGCGACCTGGGGCTGCTGGCGCCCAGCCGGGTCGGGAGCAATGGATACCGCTATTACGACCAGGAGGCGCTCGTACGGCTGCAGCGCATTCTCCTGCTGCGTGAGCTGGGGCTCGGGCTGCCCGCCATCGCGGAAGTGCTCGACGGCCAGCGGGACACGTCCGGCGCCCTGCGCACGCATCTGGCGCTGCTGGAGCAGGAACGGGAGCGCATCGGGCGACAGATCGCCTCGGTGCGGACCACTCTGCGGAAAACCGAGGAAGGGGAAGAGCTCATGGCCGAGGAAGTATTCGACGGGTTCGATCACACGCAGTACGAGCAGGAGGTGACCGAGCGCTGGGGGCGTGACGCGTACGAGAAGGGTGACCGCTGGTGGCGGTCGCTCAGCGCCGGGGAGAAGAAGGCGTTCCAGGACAAGCAGATCCGGATCGGCGAGGACTTCGCCCGGGCGCTGAAGGAGGGCAAGGACGTCGCCGGTGACGAGGTGCAGGACATCGTGCGGCGGCAGGTCGAGTGGCTGTCGGTGACGGTCACGCCGTCCAGCTCGTACGTCATCGGGCTCGGCGAGATGTACGTCGCCGACCCCCGCTTCACCGCGACGTACGACCGGAACGGCGAGGGCACGGCCGTCTTCGTCCGGGATGCGATGAAGGTGTACGCCGAGCGGCACCTCACCGACTGACGCCCCGAAGCGGACCGCCCGCAACAGGCCTTCCGCGTCCCCGCGTCCCCCGATCGGCCGACACCGGTTGGCCGTGCGGCGCGGCTCCGGCCAGCCTGAGTGGGGCGCGGTACCGTCCGCACCCGGGTGCGGACTGGGCAGGAGACCACAGGTGGGGAACCAAGGCGGAGGCGGCAGCCGTGTCGTGCGCACGACACGGATGTTCGTCCGGGCACTGCCCGCGCTGCTGATCGTCGGCGGGTGCGTCTTCGACCTCGCGACTCCGCCCAACTTCACCGCGTCGCCGCTCTTCGCCGCCGCCCCGCTGATCGCGGCGCCCTTCTTCACCCTCCACGGCACGGTGCTGACCGGCGTCGTCGTGGCCGCTGCCGTCGCGGGGCTGCGCATCCACAACGGCACCGTGACGCAGGTCGTGGCCGTCACCGAGTTCGTCACCGTCGTCACCGTGGCCGCCTTCGCGGTCGTCATCAACCGCGTCGTACGCCGCAGCGGCCGACAGCTCGCCTCCGCGCGCGAGATCGCGGAGGCCGCCCAGCGCGCTGTGATCCCCATCCCCGCCGACCGCATCGCCGGGCTCATGATCGCGGCGCGGTACGAGGCCGCGCGGGCGGACGCCTTCATCGGCGGCGACCTCTTCGCCGTACAGGACACCCCCGGCGGGGTGCGCCTCGTGGTGGGCGACGTACGCGGCAAGGGGCTCGGCGCGGTGGAGGCGGTGGCGATCGTGATCGGGGCGTTCCGGGAGGCCGCCGAGCAGGAAGGCTCGCTCGAAGGGGTCGCGCGGCGGCTGGAGCGGGCGCTGGAGCGGGAGGGCGCGCGGCGGGACGGGCTGGACGCCTTCGAGGGGTTCACCACCGCCGTCCTCGCCGAGATCCCGCACGGCGAGGGCGTCGTACGGCTGGTCAACCGAGGCCATCCGGAGCCGCTCCTGCTGTACGCCGACGGGGGCCTCCAGCCGGTCGAGCCCACCGAGACCGCCCTGCCGCTGGGCATGGGCCTGGGGGACTGGCCGGACCAGGCGCAGGAGTACGCGTTCCCCGCCGGGGCCACGCTGCTGCTCTATACGGACGGCCTGTCGGAGGCCAGGAACGCGGCGGGCGTCTTCTACGATCCGGCCGCCCGGCTGCGCGGGCGCCTCTTCCCGGGCCCCGGCGACCTGCTCGACGCGATCATCGACGACGTACGGCTGCACACGGGGGGCGGGGCCACGGACGACATGGCCCTGCTGGCGGTCGGGCGGCCCGCGGAGGGGCAGCAGGACCGCCGCAGGACGGTGGACATCATCAAGCGGGTCCACCGAGCCAGTGCAGGCTCTGTCCGTGCGGTGCCGTAAAGGCGACAGCGCGCTCGTCGACGGCGAGGGTGAGCAGGTGCTCGTCGTCCGGGGCCGGGGCGTCCAGCCAGGGGAGCACGGTGTGGTGCTCGTTGGAGATCCAGTGGCCCGGCAGGCCGCGGACGAGTGCGGCGAACTCCTCGCGGCGGGCGAGCGGAAGGTACGTCAGTACGGCGGTGTGGAAGACCACCAGCGTGGCATCCGCCGGGGCCTCGGCGGCCAGCGCGGGGAGCTCGTCGACCAGGTCGCCGCGGACGATACGGGGGCGGGGCGCCGTACGTACCGCCTCGATGGCGGCGAGCTGCCGGCGGGGGCGCTCCGTGCGGCCCGGCCAGATCAGTGACTGGAGCCAGCGGACGTCCTCCTCGTCGGTGGTGTCGAGGGGGTTGAGGTCGATGCCAGCGCGCCAGGCGACCTTGGGGAGTGCGGTGGGCAGGGGCACGGGGCCTTCTGTGCGGCAGTCGAAGGTGACGGGCGAACTGCCCAGTGGCTCGCCGCCGTTGTAGCGGTAGGCGTAGCGGTCCGGGTGCAGGCACAGGCCGGCCGACGCGCCGACCTCGATCAGGGCGAGGGGCTGGGGGAGCGCGGCGAGGGCGGGGAGCAGGGTGGCGCAGCGCGCGGGCTCATTGGTCTGGGTGAAGCGCTCCAGCATCACGGCGCGTACGTCGTCCCAGTGGTCCAGGGTCCAGGCACGGAACGGGGCCCACTGCTCGTAGGGGCCGCCGAGGAAGCGGACGGCGCCGAGGAGGAGGTTGGGCTGCTGCTTGTTGCCGGGTGGCAGGGTGGCGATGCGGGCGCAGAGGTCCTGGTCCTCGCTGATGCGGGCGGTGAGTTCGGCGTAAACGGGAGATACCCCTTGCGCCTGCTCCACGGAGAACTCGCGGTAGCGGTCGGCCACGGATTGCGTGCTGTTGACAACCATGTCCCGAAACCTAGCTTCGCGACGCTGGGTAATCGCAGGACACCCCTCCGCATAACAATTGACGAACCGTCATGGGAAGGATGTTTTCTGAGGGGCGGTCAACTCGCCCGATTGTGGCCAGTTGTGTCCCGATTAGTGCGGGCCGATGCCGTTAACGATCATCCGGAACAGCTTGGAAACGGACCCCCCTGTCTATTAACGTTCGATAACGCAGCGCGGTCGTCCCAGTCGTCGCAAGAGACGGCACCGTGCGCACGCGCCGAATTCCGCAAGGGAACCGGGGAACCATTCCTTGGGGTGAATCGGGCCGGCCTTCGTACGTCTCGTACGTACGGAGAGGCTCGTAGGAGACCTTCCTGCTCCGAACCCGTCAGCTAACCCGGTAGGCGAGAAGGAAGGAAAGGAGCACGCCTCCGTGGCGTCAAACAGGCCTGCCCCCGAAGCCACCCTGCCCCCTTACGGGGTGCCGAACGACACCGATACTTTCGGCGCCGGGGAGGGGACCTGGGAAGAGTGGAACCCCACCGCCGAGTCCGTCCGGCCCGTCCGCGGCCGTCACCGCGTCGCCAAGCAGCGCGGCGGAATCGGCCGTAGCTCGACCGTTCTCGGCGTCGGCGTCATCGCCGCTGTCGGCGCGGGTGGCATCGCCACCGCGCAGGACAAGCCGCCGGTCTCGATCTCCCTTCCCGACGCGATAGCCGACTCACTGCCCGACGCCAAGTCCCTTCCCGGCGTCGGCTCTCTCATGTCCGACGACTCGGGCACCGCGGACCTGGCCACCGCGGGCGAAGCGGTCGTGGCCGCAGCCCCGCTCACCAGCGCCGGCGTCACCACCGCAGACGCGCAGCAGGGCACCACCGACGCGGGCGAGGCACTGCGCGCCCGCATCCTCCAGCAGGCCGAGCAGCAGCAGGACGCGGCCGACGCCGAGGCGAAGGAGGCCGCCGAGAGGGAGGCCGCCGAGAAGGCCGCCGCCGAGGCCGCCAAGCAGCAGAGCGCCGCGGAGGACAAGGCCGCCGAGGAGAAGCGCGAGGCGGAGGCGAAGGCCGCGGAGGAGAAGCGGAAGGCCGAGGAGGCCGCGGCGGCCAAGGCCGAGGCGGAGCGCCTCGCCAAGCTCGCCGCGAGCTACGCCATGCCGCTCTCCTCGTACACGATCAGCTCGACCTTCGGCCAGGCCGGTTCGATGTGGTCCTCCGGCTACCACACGGGCCTCGACTTCGCCGCCCCGACGGGCACGCCGCTCAAGGCCGTGCACGGCGGCACGGTCAAGTCGGCCGGCTGGTCCGGCTCGTACGGCTACCACACGGTGATCGAGCTGGAGGACGGCACGGAGGTCTCGTACAGCCACCAGTCCTCGATCGGCGTCAGCGTCGGCCAGAAGGTCTCCACCGGCGAGGTCATCGGCCGCGTGGGCGCCACGGGCAATGTCACCGGCGCGCACCTGCACCTCGAAGTGCACACGCCCGGCGGCGACGGCATCGACCCGGCAGCCTGGCTGCGCGGCAAGGGCCTCAGCGTCTAGCCGTTTCCACACAGCCGTTTCCACAGTCCCCGGCAGCCTCGGCGCACACCCCCCGACGCCAAGGCTGCCGGTCTGTGCTGTGCGCCTACTGCTGCGCGTCTGTGGCTGTACGTCCTGTGCGTCTACTGCTGGCGGTACGGGTTGTACGCCGTGTAGTCCCGGTAGGGCGCGGGGTGCGGCGGCCACGGCGGCAGCACGCGCACTCGGCCCGTCGCCCGCGCCGCGTACTCCAGCGCCGGCCTGGCCACATCCCTGCGCTGCCACAGATGGTGCAGCAGCTCCTGCTCGCGGGCCGCGAAGTCCGGGCCCACGGTGCCCCGGTGGGCCCGGTGGCGCAAGAAGGCAAGGGACGTCGCGAACGCCTCGTACTCGGCCACCGCACGGGCCGCCGCCCGGCCGCCGGGCGTACGGCCGGCCGCGTCGCGCGCCAGCGAGCGGGCCCGCATGGAGGAGAGCGCGAGCGGCTCGGTGGCGGCCAGCCAGCCGGCGGCCGCGTATGCGGGCAGCTCGGCGGATATGGTGCGGAGCTCTCGCTGGCGCGTCCACACCACCAGCCAGGTCAGCAGCGCGAAGGCGGGGACCATGAAGAGGGCGTACACCGCGTAGAAGCTGTACGGACCGAAGGCCGCCGAGCCGTTCCACAGGGCGTGCACACCCATCGCGAACGCCAGGCCGAGCAGCGGCAGCGCGACACGGCGCACCCGCCCCCAGCGTGGCGGCGCGAGCGCGGCGATGCCGAAGCCGATGCCCGTGCACACCGTGAACAGCGGGTGCGCGAACGGCGACATCACTACGCGTACGAAGAAGGTCGCCGCGGTCACGGACGCGAGGCCGGAGGCGCCCGCGACCTGGTCCTCACCGAAGGCGTTGCCGAGATAGAGGATGTTCTCGGTGAACGCGAAGCCGGTCGCGGTGAAACCGGCGACGACCACGCCGTCGACGATCCCGGTGAAGTCCCGTCTGCGGAAGAGGAAGATCAGCAGCACGGCCGCCGCCTTCGCGCTCTCCTCGACGACCGGCGCTATCACTGTCGCGCCGAGAGTGTCGGCGCTCGTCGGGTCGGCGGTGGCCGTGGCTATCCAGCGGGTCGCGAAACTGTTCGCGATGATCGCGACTAGGGCGGCGGCGAACGCGCCCCAGGCGAAGGCGAATATCAGATTCCGCCAGGGGCCCGGCTCCACCCGGTCCAGCCAGCGGAACGCCGCCGTCAGCAGCGGCACCGGCAGCACCGCCAGACCGAGGCCGACCAGGAAGCCGTGGGTGCCGGTCTCGTCCCGGACGATCGCGAGGATCACCAGCGCGCAGAGCGCGAGGAGCGTGATCACCGCCCCCGCGCGCACCGCCTTGCTGCGCCACCATGCGCGGCGCGGCTTGTAGCGCCAGTGCGCACGCGGAGGTACGGCGGGGAACTGCGGCTGCTGCTCACAGTCCGGGACCGCCGGGTCCTGCCCGAGGTGCGGAGGCGACTCGTACACCCAATGACCCTAACGAGGGCCACTGACACTGGCGAAGGGGTTACCTACTCAGTGACTTGTCAGTGAAGTGCTCACTCAGCCTCTTACGGCTACTTACGGCGGAACAACAGGTCATGCACCGCATGGCCCTTGTCGAGGCCCTGGCCCTCGAAGCGGGTCAGCGGCCGGAACTCCGGCCGGGGCGCGTAGCCGCCGTCCGGCACGGTGTTCTCGAAGTCCGGGTGCGCGGTGAGCACTTCCAGCATCTGCTCGGCGTACGGCTCCCAGTCGGTCGCGCAGTGCACGATCGCGCCGGGCGCGAGGTGGGGTGCGGCGAGGGTCAGGAAGTCGGGCTGGATGAGGCGCCGCTTGTGGTGGCGCTTCTTCGGCCAGGGGTCGGGGAAGTAGACGCGCAGCCCGGCGAGGGAGGCGGGCGGGAGCATCTCGCGGATCAGGATGATCGCGTCGCCGTTCGCCACCCGGATATTGGTGAGCCCGTTGCGCTCCGCGAGCCCGAGGAGGTTGCCCTGGCCGGGGGTGTGGACGTCGACGGCGAGGATGCCGGTGCGGGGGTCTTCGGCGGCCATCTGCGCGGTGGCTTCGCCCATCCCGAACCCGATCTCCAGGACGACGGGGAGGCCGCGGCCACCGAAGAGCTGGTCGAGGTCGAGGACGCGCTGCCCGTCGATGTCGAGACCCCACTGGGGCCACAGCCGCTCCAGGGCGTCGGCCTGCCCCGTGGTCACCCGGCTGCGCCGCGGCTGGAAACTGCGGATCCGCCGCTCGTGGTGAGACCCGGCGGGGTCGGGCGCGGGCCCGCCGGGGAAGCGGGGCTCGCCCTTCGCACGGTGGAAGGGGGAGACGGCGATGGCGGTGGCGGCGGCGGGGCGGACGCTGGAGGACTCAGACACAATGCCCCGATTCTACGGCGCGGCGGGGGTGCGGTGGGGTGCGGTGCTGTGCGGGTGCCTGCGGCAACTTTTCAGCCCCTGGGGTCCCCCTGGACGCAGTCCTTGGGGGAGTTTGAGGAGCGGGGTCCGGGCCGGAGCCCTCTGCGGCGGCAGCTGCAAAATGTCACAGCCGGGAAGGGGCGGGGAGGGGGAAGCGGCGCAGGCAGCCCGCACGGCACCTCCGCACCGGGACCGGCGTCCCGCAACGGCCTCCGCAACCGGACCGGCGACGCCCGCACGGGTGTCCGCACCCCCTGCGCCCCGCACACCTGCGCCCCGCGCCACCGCCCCACCTGCACCTACACCGCCCCCAACACCCCCAGCGCCCGCCGAGCCACCTGTCTCCCGATCGGGAGTGACGCCGTCGCCGCCGGGGAAGGCGCGTTCAGGACGTGGATCGTGCGCGGCACCTCCCGGATCAGGAAGTCGTCGACCAGCGTCCCGTCCCGCAGCACCGCCTGCGCCCGCACCCCGGCCGGGGTGGGCCGCAGGTCTGCCTCCGTCACCTCCGGCAGCAGCCGCCGTACCGCCCGCGCGAAGGCCCGCTTCGACAGCGAGCGGTGCAGCTCGCCGGCGCCGTACCGCCAATGCTGTCGCGCGATGCGCCAGGACCCCGGCCAGCCGAGCGTCCCCGCCAGCTCCCCCGGCCGGATCGCCGACCAGGCGTACCCCTCCCTGGCCAGCGCCGGCACCGCGTTCGGCCCGACGTGCACGCCACCGTCGATGCCCCGGGTGAGGTGCACCCCCAGGAAGGGGAACGCCGGATCCGGCACCGGATAGACCAGGCCGCGCACCAGCTCCGGGCGGCCCAGCTCGTAGTACTCACCCCGGAACGGAACGATCCGCATCCCGGGGTCGTCGCCCGCCAGCCGCGCGACCCGGTCGCAGTGCAGCCCCGCGCAGTTCACCAGGACCCGCGCCCGCACCACCGCCCCGTCCGCCGTCCGCACCGCGACGCCCCAGGGCCGCCGGTCGACGACCTCGACCTCCGCGCCGTACCGGATCTCCGCGCCCGACGAGACCAGGTTCTCCGCGAGCTGCGCGGCGACCGTCCCGAAGTCGCAGACGCCGGTCGTGGCCACCTGGATCGCGGCCAGGCCCCGCACATTCGGCTCGTACTCCGCTATCTGCGCAGGGCCGAGCTCGCGCACCGGAATGCCGTTCTCCCGCCCCCGCTGCACCAGCGCGTGCAGTCTCGGCAGCTCCGCCCGGTCCGTCGCGACGATCAGCTTGCCGGTGATCTCGTGCGCGATGCCGTGCTCCGCGCAGAACTTCACCATCTCGGCCGCGCCCCGCACCGCGTAACGCGCCTTGAGCGAGCCCGGCCGGTAGTAGATGCCGCTGTGGATGACGCCGCTGTTGCGCCCGGTCTGGTGCAGGGCGGGGCCCCGCTCCTTCTCCAGCACCACCACGTGCGTCCCGGGTGCGGCCCGCGTGATCGCATAGGCAGCAGAGAGCCCGACGATCCCGGCGCCGATCACCAGGACATCGCAGTCGTACGCCGTCGCGTTCGTCATCGCCGCTTCACCTCCCACCCAGGCCGGCCCGTGTCTTCCAGGGAGCGCCCCCTGACTCCCGATGATGCACTGACCCACTGACAACGCCTTCAAACCAAGCGCAGAACCGAACCAAGGGCGCAGAACCGGACCAAGAGCCCAGAACCGAACCAAGCCCGGAGTGCTACGCCGGCGCCACCAGCAGCGGCCGCGCCCGCTCCCGCAGCTCCGCCACCCGCGGCTCGTCCCCGTACGGCTCCAGCCGGTGCAGCAGGTCCCGTACGTACTCCGTCGTACGCGCCGACGAGATCCGCCCCGCGACCTCCACCGCCCGCGTACCCGCCGCGCACGCCGCGTCCAGGTTCCCGGACTCCAGTTCGGCCACGGCCGACACCACCAGGCGCAGCCCGTGCGAGCGTACGAACTCCTCCGTCGGCCGCGACAGCGCCTGCTCCGTGAAGCGCCGTACCTGCCGCGGCGCCTTGAGGTCGCGGTAGCACTCCGCCGCATCGGCCGCGAACCGGTCGTACGAGTAGAAGCCCAGCCAGGACGGGTCCGCGTCGCCTTCCCGCGCCCGCTCCAGCCACCCCTCCGCCGCCTTCAGCGCGGCCCCCGCCGCCTGTGCGTCGCTCGCCTTCGCGTGCGCGCGCGCCTCCACCAGACGGAAGAAGCTCATGGTGCGGGCGGTGGCAAGGCCCCGGTTCCGCTCCAGGGCGGCCTGGGCCAGGTCGACGCCCTCGTCGGCGAAACCGCGGTAGGTCGCCTGGAGCGACATCGACGCCAGGATGTACCCGCCCAGCGGCACATCGGCCGCTGCCCGCGCGAGCCGCAGCGCCTGGATGTAGTACCGCTGGGCGGCCTCCTGCTGCCCGGTGTCGAAGGCCATCCACCCGGCCAGCCGGGTCAGCTCGGAGGTGGCGCCGAAGAGGGAGCGGCCGACGTCGTCGGTGTACGAGCCGAGGAGCAGCGGGGCCGCGTCAACCCGTAAGCACTCGGGGACCATCGACGAACGCCAGTCCCCGCCCCCGTACTTGGAGTCCCAGCGCCGCGCGTCCTCCGCCGCCTCCCGCAGCTTCGCCACATCGCTGTGCCCCACCCGCAGCGGCGTCGCGTCCGACGCGCTCTCGTCGGCCGTGGAGTCGCGCGCGACGGACGAGTCGGCCGGGGTTATGAGCCAGCGGGACGCGGGCGTGGCGTACGCACTGACCGCGAAGGACCCGGCCAGCGACTGCCAGATGCCCCCGCCGCCGGCCCGCCTGCCCGCCAGATCCAGCCGGTACAGCTCGGTCGCCGACCGCACCGCCGCCGATACGTCGCGCGGGAAGGCGAGGCCCACCTCGGGCGCCGGGTCGGCGTCGGCCAGGCCGATCTCGTGCAGCGGCACGGGACGGCCGAGCTTGGCGCCGATGGCGGCGGCGATGAGGTGGGGCGCGGCGCCCTGCGGCACCATGCCCTTCGACACCCACCGGGCCACCGACGTCTTGTCGTAACGAAGTGTCAGGCCGCGCTGCGACCCGAGATCATTGACCCGCCTCGCCAGGCCGGCGTTGCTGATTCCCGCGAGGGCGAGAACCGTGCCGAGCTTTTCGTTCGGCCCGCGTTGCTCCCTGGACATGCGCCACCCCTCGACACAGACGGCCGTCCGGCGGGACATACCCGGCTTTCCCGCCCGCACAACCACGCGGCCAGCCCAGCCGGTATATGCGCCCCGCGCAGGACATCAGGAAACCCAGCGTAGTTCTCCGCCTCCCGACCGTTAAGAGGGGATGTTCCGTATGGCGAGATTGTTGTAGTTACAGAAATGCTCAGGGCACCTCCCGTGCTCCCGCTGTGTGGCCGTGCGCCCGGCCTGCGCTCTCGCCCGGCCGGGACGGGAGCGCTTCCATGGGAGTTGCGTGGGTCGGCCCGCTGCACTGGATCCAGTGGGCTGGGGGACACCGCCGCCTACATCCCCGCGGGCGGCGGACCGGTCCGGGAGGTGAACAGCGCCTCCCGGACTGTGCGTTCACCCGTGGCTTCGGTGCACTCTCAGAATGGCTGAATGGTGCCTGTCGCCCAGAGACGCCGAAGTCCTTTGCGCAGCGGGCGCATTGACTTGCCCGCACGCTCTCCGTAGACCCTCCTGCAGCCCGTTGTCGTGGCAGCATGGTCCCGAAGCCGGTTCGAAGCTGATTCAAGCTGCTTCGGTACGTGCGTTTGGTTGTCCACAGGCTGTGGAGGCGGCGATGCGGTGGTTGGTGGGGTGGAGCAGTGTCGCCGCCAGCTTTGGGACAGTGGGAGCGGTCGGCACGCCCGGTTCGGCCGGCGCCGCCAACGGCACGCATGCGCCCGGCAGTTCGTATGCGCCCGGCAGTTCGGACGAAGAGTCCCGCACTGTGCACCCTGTCGGCTCCCAGCTCCTGTGGGGCGACCCCGACCCCCTGTGGGCCGTCGGCGACTGGCGCCCCGACGAGGTCCGCACCATCGGCGTCGACCCCTTCACCCGCCTCGCCGTCCTCGGCTGTTGCGGAGCCTCCGACGAAGAACTGCGCGTCGGCCTCTTCGCGGCGCGCGGCGGCGCACTGCGGCATCTGACCGCCTGGGCCGGCAGCTATACGGTCGTCGTCCAGGCTGGCCGCCGCGTCACCGTGGTCGGTGACCTGGCAGGAGCCCGCCCCGTCTTCTACACGCCCTGGGCCAATGGCACCGCGTACGCCACCGCCGCGCTCCCGCTCGCCGACCTCATCGAGGCACAGCTCGACATCGGCCACCTCGCGGCGCTGCTCGCATGTCCCGACGTACCCGAGGCGCTGCGCGACGGCACTCCGTACGCCGGAGTACGGCGCATCCCTCCCGGGCACGCGCTCGTACTGCGCGAGGGTTCGCGCGAGATCACCGGTTACGAGCAAGTGGCATCCCTGGCCGTCGCCGCCCCCCAACTCGACCCGCAGCGCGCCGTGGACGGCGTCCGCGAGGCTCTCGTCGAAGCCGTACGGGCCAGACTCACCGCACCGCGCCACGCCCCCGAGACTGTGCCGCCCGACCCCGGGCCCGTGCCCGGCATGGGGCCCGCCGAGCGCCGCGCCGCCCGGGGCGGGCCCGTACCGGGCATCGGCGCCGACCTCTCCGGCGGCAGCGCCTCCGCCACACTCGCCCTCCTCGCGGCGGGCCTGCCCGGCCTGCCGGGGACCGTCCTGGGCCACGGCACAGGCGCCGGAGAGCGCCTGCTGGCCGTCACCTTCAACGACCTGGCCGCCGAAGGGCCGGGCCGCGAAGCCGAACTGGAGCGAGCCGGGGCCATCGCCGCCAACCCGCGCCTGCACCACGTCGTCGTCGCAGCCGGCGAAGAGGCCCTCCCGTACGCCGACCTGGACAGCGGCCCGCTCACCGACGAGCCGGGGCCGTCCCTGGTCACGGCCGAGCGCCACCGCCGCCGCCTCGTGGCGGGCAGCGCCGACCACTTCACCGGCAACGGCGCCCGCCAGGTCCTCGACGCCCACCCCGCCCGCCTGGCCGACCTCCTCATGGACCGCAGACGGCGTGATCTCCTGCGCCCCGTGGCCGCCCTGGCGAAGGTCGAAGGCCCCTCGGCCCACTCTCTCTTCATCCCGCTGACCGTCTACCGCGCCGCGCGCCGTCTTGCCCGTACGCCGTACCGCGCGGGTATCGAGGAGGCTGCGGTCCGCCTGAAGGAACGCCGCTTCGACGAGCCCGGCGCAAGGGGCGCAGGCAACGGCACAGGCGGCGCACTGGACGCCTCGCTGGCCGCCCTCGCGTGGACCCGGCCGGGCCCGGCCGCGCGCTGGCTCACGGGCGAGGCACTCGCAGAAGTATCGGTTCGCCTCCGGGAGTCGGCCCTCAGGCCCGCGTCCGTACAACGCCCCGGCGAGGCCCGGGCGCGAGCCGCCCTGGCCCGCGCAGCCGCCGACCACCGCGTCTTCGAGCAGGCGGCGGAGGTGCGCAGCCAGCGACTGCACGCCCCGTTCCTCGACAACCAGGTCGTACGGGCGGCCCGCACCCTCCCCGAATCCCTGCGCGTCCAGCCGGGCGCCCGGGCCGCAATCCTGCGCGCGGTCCTGTCCGGCGCAGGCATCCAGGACCTGCCGCCCGGCTGGGGAGCCACGTCGCACGCCTCCTCGGCAGCGGCGGCCCGCGCCGGACTGCGCGCCGCCGTCGGCGACTTGATCGCACTGTTCGACGCACCGCTGCTGGCCGACGCGGGCCTGGTCGAGGCCCGCGTCGTACGTAAGGCACTGCGCGCCGCAGCCGACGGCGAGCCGGTCCCGCTGGACGGCCTGGCGGACCTGGTGTCCACGGAGCTGTGGCTGCGCCGCCTGGTGTCGCGCCGGGGCACATGCTGGACGGGCACGGCGGCCCCACGTCAGCGAGCGGTGGCGGGCGGAGTGCCGCCGAGGCGTGCACTCTGACGAAGCGGGCTGAATTCAGCCCGTCCGGCGTTTGAGGACCACGCCCGAAGGGCGTCCGGGGTCTGGGGGCTTGCCCCCAGTTTCGGGAAGGGGCGGGGAGGGGAAAGTGCCGCAGGCAGCCCGCACCGCACCCGCACCCGCACCGCACCGGACACGCACCCGCGCCCCCGCGGCTACTCACCACCGCAACTGATCCGCGACTGCGCCCAGTCGGCCAACGCCATCGACTCATGCGCAAGCTCCGGCTCGGCGACAAGCCGAATCGCCTCGCGCCCCGAGACGTCCGCATGAGCCGGCACAGCCGCCTCCCCCGCCCGCACCACCCGTGACTGCCAGAGCAGCGCCCCATCCCCGTACAAAGAGAAGCGCACCGCCCCAAATCCCATGGTCATGTCGTCGACACCGACCAGCGCGTCATACGTCGCGCACTTCCGGTTGAGGTCGATGGTGACGGACGACTCCGCATGCACCGTCACCCCGTGCCCGTACTGCACACCGCCGATCGACATGCCCCAGCGCTGCCACAGCCAGCTGCTCCCACCGAGCCGCACCTCGGGCTTGGTGTGGTCGCCGAAGGTCCCGTACTCCAACTTGTTCACCTGGTAGACGACCGGCGCAGGAGGCGGCGGGGGCGGCGGCTTGGGAGTGGGCTTCGGCGTCGGCGTGGGGCTCGGCTTGGGCGGCGGAGGCTTCGGCGCAGGCGGCTTCGGCTCCGCCGTGGACGGCGTCGGCTTCGGAGTAGGGGGCGGCGACGGCTCCGGCGGCGCGGGCGGCGCAGGCTCGGGCGCCGGAGGCACAGGCGGCTCGGGCGGCTCCGGGCTCGGCTTCTGCGGCACGACGGGCTGCGCGACCGACGGCTTCGCCACCGGCGGCTTCGGCTTGGGCTTCCCATCCTCGCCCGCGAGGGCGAACACCACCCCGGCGGCCACCGTGACCGCCACCGCCGCCGCGATCGCCGCCTTCGCCGGCGCACCGAGCGCCTCCCCGCCGACGGCGCCTGCCGCACCTCCCGCCGAACTCCCCCCGCTCGCGGCCGCCGCAGCACCCGCACCCGCAGCCCCGGCAGCCCCCGCAGCGCCACCTGCCACCAGCCCGGCGGCCTTGATCGCGTACCCGCCGGCGAACCAGCCGATGACCGCGACCGGAAGCAGCGCGGGAATCCCGGCGTTGACGTCGCTCAGCTCACCGGCGGCCACCCGGCAGTTCGCGCACTCCTCCAGATGCTTGCGCAGCCCCCGCTCGGCCCGCATCCGCAAACCGCCCCGGGCATACGCGCCCAGCCGGTCGGCATACCGCGCGCAGTCCCCGCCCGCCGTGAGCGCGGTGCTCACATGTGCCTGGAGGTACGCCTGCTTGAGGCCCTCGCGCGCCCTGCTGGCCAGCACCGCCGTGGCATTGGCGGTCAGCCCGAACAGCGGAGCCACTGCGCTCGGCGACTCCTCCTCGACCGTGGTGTGCCAGAGCACGGCCTGCCAGCGCTCCGGCAGACTGCGGAAGGCCTGCATGGCCAGCGTCTGCTCGGCCTCATGCATGGCCCGTACATCGGCGCCCAGCTCCAGCGTGTCGTCGTCCGAGACCTCCGTCGAGCGCGCGGACTGCGCCGCGAACAGCGCGAAGTCCTCGACCAAGTGCTCACGCTTGGCCGTCTTCGTCCACGCAGCGGCCACACGCCGCACCGTCGTCAGCAGGTACGCCCGTACGGCCTGCTCCGGGCCCGTGCCCCTGCGTACCGCCTGCAGCGTGCGCGCGAAGACTTCGGCCGTCAGGTCGTCGGCGGTGTGCGCGTCCCGGCAGCAGGTTCGGGCGTACCGCCGCACTGCTCCCGAGTGCCTCCGGTAGAGCTCCTCGTACGCACTGTCGTCGCCGCCGCGCATCCGCTGGATCAGAGCGGCGTCGGAGGACGGCGTGCGCTGCATGGGCACGACGCTCACGCCATCACCGTCGGCACCGCCATCACCGGCAGGCGGCCACGGCCCCGGCAGTACGGTCCCGCCCCCGGCGTCACCATCTGTCCGGCCGGTCCCACCCTGGCTCGGCACCTGCGGTGAAGGCAGCGCCTCCGGCTCCGCACCGGCACGGTCGAACGGCTCGTCCCGCCCTTCAACACCCATAGCGGAAGCCCCCGTAAGCACCCTCGGACCGGAACACGGCCAAGAATCCCACAGAGCCCAACAGGGTCAGCCGGTCAGACCCGGCAACCACTCGTCCGAGGCGTTTTCCCGGAAGAGAGCACTAGCGCTCACCCGATCGGGGAACGTTCAACAAGTTCAACACCCCCCGTTCAGCAAGTCCCGCACAGCCGAACGGCTCGCCCGCCCACCACCAGGCGGACGAGCGAGCCGACGGACAACAGCCGAACTCCCTACGCAGGCCTGGACCGCAGCCCCTCCAGCAGGATGTCCAGCAGCCGCGTCGAAGCCGCCGCCTGCTGCGCCGCATCCGGCAGCGAAGGAGCCGCCGTGGCTATCACCAGCAGCACATCGGCCACCGTCACATCGCCACGCAGCTCACCGGACGCACGCGCCCGGTCCACCAGCCGGCCCACGACTTCGAGCAGCGCCGCGGCGCCCGCGTCGTCGCTCTCGTCGCTGTCCGCCACGAGGCCCATGGGCCGCTGCTCGACCAGCCGCAGATCCGGCCCCGTCGCAACGCCCGGCTGCCGCTGCTGCGGCACCCTGGCCTCTTCCAGCGCGACAGCCGACCTGTCTGCACCGATACCGGCACTGGCACCGCCACCGACACCTGCGTCAGCGTCGACATCGACGCCCACCCGCAGCACCTGCGGCGGCAGCAGCCGGCCCGCGCCGGACGCCACCGAAGTACGCAGGAAACGGGACAGCGCCGACCACGGCTCGTCCTCCTGCCCCAGGGCCGTACGCGCCTGGTCGGTCAGCCGGGAGGTCTCCTCCTCGGCTATACGGCGCACCAGTACGTCCTTGCTCGGGAACCGGCGGTAGACCGTCCCGACCCCGACCCTGGCCCGTCGCGCCACATCTTCCATCGGCGCCCCGTAGCCCAGCTCGCCGAACACCTCGCGAGCGGCCCGCAGTACATGCTCAAGATTGCGCTGTGCATCCACGCGCAGCGGCGCGGAGCGGGATCCTCCCGTCCCCGCGCGCACGTTGCCGTCCGAAGCGACGGCAGTTTGCCAATGAGAGTCCTGAATGTGCATCAGCGTTCCCCCGGTAATGATGTCTCCCCCCGGAGACTCCCCGCCCTGACAGTCGGCCGGGACCGCATACCCGGCCGCCCCGACGAGATACGAACATAGTTGAGCGGGGGTGGATTCAGAAGGGGGTTGTTCCGCACGGAGCGTCCGCCCGAACGGAGTATGGGCCAGAACCTTCCTGATTCGGCCCCTTCCCACCCCTCGTCCTCACCCCCTGACCTGCAAACCTTCCGATGTGGCGAGGAATTTCCACACCCCGCGCCACGCAAGACCTCCGGTCACACAATTTGCCGGGCCTGTGGACAAACTCCTGAGGGCGTTGCGTCATGGGACAGTGAATGAACCTGCGCGCATTCTCGTTGTCGGCGGCGGCTACGTCGGGATGTACACCGCGCTGCACCTCCAGCGGAAGCTGAGGAGCGGCGAGGCCGAGGTCATCGTGGTGTCGCCGGACCCCTATATGACCTACCAGCCGTTCCTGCCCGAAGCCGCGGCCGGTTCCATCTCGCCCCGCCATGTCGTCGTCCCGCTCCGCCGCGTACTGAACAAGTGCAAGATCGTCATCGGCGAGGCCAAGTCCATCGACCACGCCAAGCGCACCGCGACCGTGACCACCCTCGCCACCGAGGAAGAGGGCACCGGCGCCATCGAGATCACGTACGACGAACTCGTCCTCGCGCCCGGCTCGATCTCCCGCACTCTCCCCATCCCCGGTCTGGCCGACTACGCCATCGGTTTCAAGACCGTCGAAGAGGCCATCGGCCTGCGCAACCACGTCATCGAGCAGATGGACATCGCCTCCGCCACCCGCGACCCGGCCGTCCGCGACGCCGCGCTCACCTTTGTCTTCGTCGGCGGCGGATACGCGGGAGTCGAAGCGCTCGGCGAGCTGGAGGACATGGCCCGTTACGCCTCGCGCTACTACCACAACATCAAGGCCGAGGACATGAAGTGGATCCTCGTCGAGGCCTCCGGCCGCATCCTCCCCGAGGTCGGCGAGGAGATGGGCAAGTACGCGATCCGTGAGCTGCGCAGCCGCAATATCGACGTACGCCTGGAAACCCGCCTCGACTCCTGCGCCGACCGTATCGCCGTCCTCAGCGACGGTTCCCGCTTCCGCACCCGCACCGTCGTGTGGACCGCGGGCGTCAAGCCGCACCCCGTCCTCGCCGCGAGCGACCTCCCCCTGAACGGCCGCGGCCGCCTCTCGGCCACCGCCAGGCTCACGATCGAAGGAACGGAACACGCCTGGGCGGCCGGAGACGCCGCCGCCGTCCCCGACCTCACCGCGGACGAGCCGGGCAAGGAGTGCGCGCCCAATGCCCAGCACGCCGTACGCCAGGCCAAGGTCCTCGCCGACAACCTCCTGGCCTCACTGCGCGGCGAGCCGCTCAAGAACTACGAGCACAAATACGCCGGTTCGGTCGCCTCGCTCGGTCTCCACAGAGGCGTCGCGCACGTCTACGGCCGTAAGCTCAAGGGCTATCCGGCCTGGCTGATGCACCGTACGTACCACCTCAGCCGGGTGCCGACCTTCAACCGGAAGGCCCGGGTCCTCGCCGAATGGACACTCGCGGGACTCTTCAAACGCGAGATCGTTTCACTCGGCTCGCTGGAACATCCGCGCGCCGAATTCGAACTGGCGGCGGGTGCGGAACCCCCCAAGACGAACTGACGACTGTCAGTGCGGTCGGTCACACTGGACGTGTGACCATAGGTGGGCCCAGACCTGCACAGAGTGACCCGCTGCAAGCACCACAAGCGAGACAGCCGAGACAGCAGAGACAGCACAGCCCCAACAGCGACAGCAACGCGACACCATGAGGCTTGAAAGTCAGTGAACTTCACGCGCTGGAGCGCCCGGCTCCCCGGAACGCAGCGCCGCGCGGCAGCGCGGACCGACCGCGGCTCCGTGCCGGCAGCCCGAGGTGAGTACGGCAGGCAGCCCGAGCACGGGTCCGACGCGCCAGGAGAAGGCTCCCTGCCCGCCCTGGCGGGCCTCTCCGTCCGCGAGATCCTCGGCAGCGTCCCCGCCCTGGTCGCTCTCGTGTACGGACCCGAGCACCGTGTCGCGTACGTCAACGACGCCTACGCCGCAGCCTTCGGCCACCGCGAGCCGGGCGACCCCGCCGCGAGCGCCCTCCCCGAGCTCGAAGAACTGGGCCTGCTCCCGCTCCTGGACCAGGTCCTGCGCAGCGGCACGCCCCGCACCGTCAAGTCCCGCAAGGTGCCCAAGGGCGGCTCGTACACGATCACGTGCACGCCCATCGAGATCCCGGGCAGCGAAACGCAGGGCACCGCCGAAGACGACGGAACAGACGAAACCGAAGGCAACGAAACCGAAGGCAGCGGAACCGAGAGCCACGGGCCCGAGGGCGGTGTCCTCATCTTCGCCACCGACGTCACCGACCACGCCGAGGCCGCCGAGCGGCTTCGCGCCAGCGAGCGCCGCCTGCGCGAGACCGCCGTGACCCTCCAGCGCTCGCTCCTCCCGCAGGAGCTGGAGCAGCCCGACGACCTCCGCATCGCAGCCACATACCAGCCAGGCGGTACGGATGCGGCGGTCGGCGGCGACTGGTACGACGTCATCACCCTCGGCGCCGGCCGTACGGCCCTGGTCATCGGCGACGTCATGGGCCGCGGCGTCCGCGCGGCCGCCGTCATGGGCCAACTCCGCACAGCGGTCCGGGCGTATGCCCGCCTGGACCTCCCGCCCCACGAAGTCCTTCAGCTCCTCGACGGTCTGGCCGCCGAGATCGACGCCAGCCAGATCGCCACCTGCGCGTACGCCGTCCACGACCCCAATGAGGGCCGCCTCGTCTACGCGTCGGCCGGCCACCTCCCGATCCTCGTCCGCGAAGAGGACGGCACGGTCCGCCGCGCCGAGGACCACACGGGCCCCCCGCTCGGCACGGGAGGCTGGCTCCACACCTCGGGCACGATCGCCCTCCCGCCCGGCTCCACCGCTGTCCTCTATACGGACGGCCTCGTCGAGCGCCGCCGCGAGGACATCGACGAGGGCGTCGCCGCGCTGGAGAGGGCCCTGTCCGGCGCCACCGGCACACCCCAGGTCGTCTGCGACCGCCTCATTCGCGCGCTGGGCGTCACCGCCGACCACGACGACGACGTAGCCGTCCTGGTCCTCCAGCACCCCACCCGCACGGGCCAGGACGCCGAGCTCTTCCACAACGCCGCGCTGGAGCTCCTCGGCGGCATCGAGGCGGCACCCAGGGCCCGCGCTTTCGCGACGGGAGTCCTGGCCTCCTGGCGTTTCCCGATGGAGCTCTGCGACCTGGGCGTACTGGCGGCGAGCGAGCTCGTCGCCAACTCCCTCCAGCACGGCACCCCGCCGATGCGCCTGCGTCTGCGCCGCACCGACCGCCGCCTGATCATCGAGGTGACGGACGGAGACGACCACCTGCCGCGCCGCCGCCGCGCCGAACCGGTGGACGAAGCGGGCCGCGGCATCTCGATCGTCGCGACGATCGCCTCGTCCTGGGGCAGCCGCCGTACGCCGGGAGGCGGCAAGGCGGTCTGGTGCGAATTCGCACTGCCCACGGCCTGATTCAGCCGGTCGGCGCGAGATCCTTCTCGGGCACGCCCGCGCCCGCGCTCGAAGCGACGACCAGCGACTTCGCGGGCAGCGGCCGGTCCTGAGCCGCCGTGAGCTGCTTGCCGAGCCGCAGCGCCAGGACGCTGATGCCCAGCGAGAAGACGATGAAGGTGAGGATGTACGGCGCGTGCAGCGACGCGCCCATCGGCCCGCCCACCGCAGGGCCGACGGCCAGCGCGAGCTGCTTGACCAGTGCGAAGGCCGAGTTGTACTGCCCGACCATCGAATCCGGCGCCAGGTCGGCGACCAGCGGCGCGACGGTCGGCGACAGCATCGCCTCGCCGAGCCCGAAGAGGGCGTACGTCGAGATGAACGCGGCCGTGGCCATCGTCTGGCTGCCGTGCCCAAGGCCCGCGTATCCCGCGACAATCCAGGCGAAGGCCCAGATGAGCCCGACCAGCGCGATGACGCGCGAACGCCGCCGCCGCTCGACCAGGCGCAGCACCACGAACTGCGCGATCACGATGACGGCGGTGTTGGCCGCCAGCGCGATCCCGAGCGTCGAGGGCTGGATCCCGGCCGCCTCGGTGCCGTAGGCGGCAAGACCTGACTCGAACTGCCCGTAGCAGGCGAAGAACAGCACGAACCCGAGCCCGCACAGCTGCACCATGGCCCGGTGCTTCAGCAGCGCCCGCAGCCCGCCCTTGGGCCCGGCGTCGTCCTGCGGCATGGCGCCGGGGATGACCACCGCGCGCGGCAGCTTGACGCTCGCACCGATCGCGGCGAGGACCAGGAACATCACCGCTTCAATGCTGAAGAGCAGCATGAAGCTGTCGGGCCGGCTCGCGTCGACGAGCAGACCGCCGATGAGACCGCCGATGCCGAGGCCGAGGTTCGCGAGGAAGAACTGCATGGCGAAGGCCCGCGTACGGGTGGCGGGCGTGGAGGACCACACGATCATCGTGGCGAGCGCCGGCTGCATGACCGCCGTACCGGCACCCAGCAGGGCGGCGGACAGCAGAGCCGTCGGCACGCTGTCGGAAAGCCCCATGAACAGGGCACCCGCGGAGGCGGTGACCGCGGCCGCCACGAGCACGGGCAGCGGCCCGCGCCGGTCGATGACCCGCCCGGTGAACGGCAGGACGATCAGGGCTGCCACCGCGAACACGGCGAGCACGACACCTGCCGTACTCGCACCGAGATCCCGCACCTGAGCCACGTACACATACAGATACGGAACGGTGAACCCCACACCGAACGCACTCAGCGCGTTCCCCATCTGAATCCGGTGCATCGCGGCACCCATCGCCCTGGTCACACTCACCTGCCTTGTTTCGAAGTTCGAAGTTTCGAAGAGAAGAGCTGAAGCCTGAAGACTTCAAAGCTAAAGTTAGATCCTCAACAGTACACACTGAAGGACTTAATGGCGAACGGCTGGCGTGCCATACTGCGCGGCATGCCTGAGACCCCAGAGCCGCCCGGCCTCCAGGAGCCGAGCCTCGACGAACAGATCGCCGCCTATCAGCGGGAGTACGGCGACCTGGACCCCCAGGTCGAGAAGGTCGTCTCGGCCCTGGGTCGCCTCAACCGCCGGATGAACGTCGCGTACGGCCGCCAGGTCGCCGCGCTCGGCATCAGCAACACCGAGTGGGAAGTCCTCAAGACCCTCGTGGTCTCCGGCGCCCCCTACCGCCTGGGCCCCGGCGAACTCGCGAAGCGCCTCGGCCTCACCCCGGCCGCCATGACCCACCGCATCGACCGGATGGCGGCCGACGGCCTGGTCACCCGGGACCGCGACGAGAAGAACCGCGTACGGGTGATCGTGGAGCTGACCGACGAGGGCCGCGCGAAGTGGCTCGAAGCGATGCGGATGGCGTCGAGCTTCGAGGAAGACCTGCTCCAGGACCTGTCGGGCGACGAGCGCGCCTCGCTCGGCGACATGCTGATCCGCCTGCTGCGCAGGGTGGAGGACGCACAGCCGGACGCCGGCGGACGCCTCACCGACCTGGACTGAACCGCCCTACGGAACCGGCCACTGGGGCGAGTTGACACGGACCCCGACGTTCCGTAAAGTTCTTCGAGTTGTCACGGAGCCGGAACGGTTCTGCGACACCACTCCCGCCGCGAATGCGGCAACCCAAACTCAGCACGAACTCCCGACCGGGACGATTTTCGGCATGCCGGAATTCATTCCATCGGCTCGATTATGAGCCGCCCGGGAAATCCGCTAGAGTTCTGGACGTCGGAACGGCCCAACAGCCGGAAAGACAAAACCCGCTGACTGGGAGTCAGGCCCGAAAGGATCTGATAGAGTCGGAACCGCCGGAAAGGGAAACGCGAAAGCGAAGAACTGGAAAGCACCGAGGAAGTCGGACACGAAAGAGTCTGATAGAGTCGGAAACACGAAATACCGAACGAAAGCCCGGAGGAAAGCCCGCGAGGGTGAGTACAAAGGAAGCGTCCGTTCCTTGAGAACTCAACCGCTTGCAAAAAGTCAACGCCAGATATGTTGATACACCGACC